>CALOBV010000022.1:0-8698 GCA_942491535.1 uncultured Marinilabiliaceae bacterium | reverse complement strand
CGAAGTTCTTCAAATTCTGGTTTACTAATCCCAGGTCATTAAGACGCAGAGCCACATCTTTTGATTCGTAACCATACTCTTCCTCACATAATTTAAGGGATCGCTCATATATTGGTATTGCCCTTTCATATTCTCCTATCTCACTAAAAAGCCAGCCAAGGCAGTAAAGAGATTGAGTTAAAAGACTGCCATCGACTTCTTCTTCTTCTTCAATTAGCAGAATTGATTTCTCTAAAAATGACTGTGCTTCTTCATATTCATTCAGGTCAGTAAGAGCCCACCCTATATTGCAATAAGTTCTGGCAAGTTCATTACGATCTGTATCCGGATTTGATTTCATAATATCAATAGCCTTCCTGCATAAAGGAACCAGTTCTTTGTACTTATCCAGGTATATAAAAACAGCTGCCAGTTCATTGATCCCTTGAGCCACTTCAATCCTTCCTCTCCAAATTCCTCCTTTTTTATTGCAAGGGCTTCTTCAAGAACTTTTTCAGCCTGCTCAAAAAGACTCAGGTTATAATAAACCAGACCTATAGTCGACATCAGGCGAGTCTGAATAAGCGGTTGATCTGATAACTCCGTATTTACCCTCTCAGCTCCCTTATCCAATATTTCCCTGGCAGTAATGGTATCGCCTTTTGTCGCATTTGGGTCTGACACCTCAAACAGACCAATCATAAAGTCAGAAACGTGTCTGTCAGTATTTGCTGCCTCTTCAAGGGCAATCGCTTCTGCCTTCGTTGCCCTTATCATACTAATAGTTGTACCCGTAAGCCCGATTATCACAGCTATAATTACAATTATTGCAGCCCCCACCTCTATCTTGTGTCTTGCGATATACTTACAAGCAGGTACCCTCTGCTTGGCGGACAAGCAAGGATGGGCTCACTTTTCAGGTGACGTTCAATATCGGCTGCAAGTTCTGTGGCGGTACCGTAACGCTGAGACCTGTCCTTGGCCATTGCCTTCATTGTTATCCAGTCAAGATCACCCTTAAGCTGGTTATGGAGTGTTTTGAAGTCAGTCTTCCTCTGATCTGCAATCGATGTTTGGGTATCTCCCAGTTTACTTATCCTGGTACTTACTTTTGGGGGCTCAACCTCGCGAATAATCTGTTGTATTTCATCAAGACCGGTATCCTGGAATGTCTTTGGGTCAAATGGAAGCACACCGGCCAGTAGCTCATATAATATTACTCCCAGTGAGAATATATCTGCCCTGGTATCTATATCCAGTCCAGACCTCTCGGCCTGCTCCGGGCTCATGTATTCAGGTGTACCTATTAACTGGCCCTGCCTGGTATGAAGAGTCTGTTCGGTCAGTCGATTATCAACTGCCTTGGCTATCCCAAAGTCAATAATCTTAACTACAGGTTTATCATTCTCCTCTGCTACAAGTATATTCGACGGTTTTAAATCACGATGAATTATCCCTTTCTGGTGAGCATGCTGAACTGCCTTACATATTGGGATAAATATCTCAAGTCTTTCTTTTGTTGTTAACTTATGACTATCACAATAGCTTGTTATCGGGATACCACGAATCAGCTCCATCACAAAGTAGGGACGGCCTGTATCTGTTGCACCGGCGTCATATACTTTAGCAATATTAGGGTGATCCATAACGGCCAGAGCCTGCTGTTCTGCCCTGAATCTGGCAACAACCTCCTTGGTGTCCATCCCAAGCTTAATTATCTTCAGGGCAACCTTCCTCTTAACAGGTTTAGTCTGTTCGGCCAGGTATACCATCCCCATACCTCCTTCGCCAATTGACTCCAGAATTTTATAATTGTCTATCTTCTGGCCTATGTTTTTATCTGCTAATTGATCACCTGAAGATTCCTTTACCGACTCTTCTTTTTTCCTTTTCTCTGGCTCCTCTTTATCTTTTACCGAACCCTCAACCTCCAGACCCAGGTATTTTAAATACCACTCGACAATTGTCAGTAACTCTATTAATACCGTTTTTACCTGGCGTGGATTGAAGGTTTTTGGATGGGCTCCATAGGTTGATAAACTGTTAAGGTTAATCATGGACGTATAGACATACGAAGGAATAGATTTATCCTTGTTCAGTTTATCGATAATCCCTTTCAGTGGTTCTGTCCCCCTGGGTCTCTTAAGTTCTTTCTCTCACAGAAATCAGACACTATTACTTCAAGACTCCTCTTTCGTGTTGATACCAGTATCCCAATATCATCCTCAATATTTACCAACCTGTCCAGCTCTTTCTCCAGGGCAGGGAAATGTCCCTTTAAAGATTTATTAAACTTTGCTAACTCTTTTTTTTCAGGTATATAGGCGTTCATAAGAAAAATGAATTAGTCTGCTATTAGTATTAAGGATGTAATATACAAAATACCAATAATCAAAACAAAATTCATTAAATATGCATTTATCCAGGAAATTACTGATCTAGATTACTGTCTAAAAAAGAGCTTCCAGGATATAATCCTCAACCAGGTCAAACTGGTTAAGGCTACCGCCGGTGTTATAATTACCACCATTAACCACGACTATCATATCTGTCGTGGGAAATACAAACATATACTGATCTCCCCATCCGGCAGCGAGGTGGCATGGATATATGGTTCCATTAGCATTAAAGTCCTTTATCCACCACTGATAGCCGTAATGAGTAGCCCATGGCAGGGTTCGGCCCTGGGTGCTTATATGTCTGCTTGTTGAAGCTTCTATCCAGTCATCACTTATAATTAACTCATCACGCCAGTAACCATTATTAAGGTATACATATCCTATCTTGGCCAGCTCTCTGGGTCTGAGAAATATTCCTCCGGAGGCAAAGAATAGGCCACCACCCATTCTCTGCCAGAGTCCACCACTTATATTGAGTGGATCAAAAAAATACTGGTTAGCAAAATCCAGAAGGCTCATACCGGTTTTTTCTTCCACTATTGCCCCAAGGATATTCGTCGCACCACTGTTATAAAGAAATTGTGTCCCAGGTGTTGAAAGGAAAGTATTATCCAGGATACTCTCCAGGGGATCATCAGATAGAAATAGCGCAGTAACGTCATTTGCCGGATTACCGTAAGGCAAAGAGGATTCATCCCACGATAATCCTGCAGTCATCGTCAGCAGGTGCTCAACTGTAATATCTGCTTTGCCTCCGGTCAGAATATCACTATACTGAGGAAAGATATCAATTAACTTCTCATCCAGGTCAGTAATAAATCCCCATCCTAACGGCAACACCGAAAACTGCGGAAGTAACTGTTTTACTAACAGAGGCAAGAAAATGGTCTGTTTCTCTGTCGTACTGGATATAATCGCCATTTGATCCCGGCGGATCACTTGAATAGAGGTAACCCTCAAAGTACTCTTCGAACACCAGCAGGCTGTCTACAAAGATCAGGATATTATGAATATTATGACCATCAGACCTCCCAACCAGGTTCATCATTTCGCTTAATACATCTGTGCTGAGCCCGGCATCCTCTGCCGAGGCTATACCCCATCCCTCATCTGCCAGTTCCGGCACACTATATACATAAGGATCAGGCTTATCTTTTTTGCAACTTTCATTGGCAATAAACAGGACAACAACCAGAATATACATTGCTGCTCTTTTCATGACTGTAAATTGTAATTTATAATCTAAATCTGTCCAATCTTCAAGTTACGAAAAATTAATTAGTTAGTACTTAGCAGGATTGAGTCTATAATCAAAGAAGGTTGAGAATAAGTTGAGAGCTTCAAAAATTTGACACAGTCCTAAGTCCTCAAAAGCAATTTTTTGTAAATTGTCTCGTATTTAAAATATACAGTAACCTGGCATGATCAAAAACTACCTTCTTATCAGCCTGCGCAACCTATATAAAAACAGGGTTTATGCAGCAATCAATATCCTTGGTATGGTCATTGCCCTTGCAGTTTGTATTGTAGCATATTTCAATTATGCTTTTGACTATACTTTCGACAGGCAACATGAGAACTTTGATGAAATATACAGGCTTACTTCAACCCGCGATATGGAAGGAAGAAGCCAGGAGTACGGACTGATACCGGCTGCCCTTTCACTGGAGATTAAAGACGAGATTCCGGGAGTGAAGGACCTGACAAGATTATTCAATTCCTACTCACCAATTAAATATGATAAAGAGCTTTTCAGTCGCAGAATAACTTATGTAGACCCGGAGTTCTTTGATATTTTCACCGTTAGAATGAAGGAAGGAAATCCTGAGAGTCTGCAGGAAAGAAATAATATATTTATCAGCGAGAGTTTCGGAAATACTCTTTTTGGCGATAATAGTCCTCTGGGTAAATCGGTCTCAATTATTAACGACGCTAACCGGGAATTTACATATACAATCAGTGGAGTGTTTGAGGATTGCCAGGACAACTCAAGCTTCAGGTACGATGTGCTTACTCATTCAGATAATTTCTTAAGCATGTGGCAAATTAACGACACAGATTGGAGAGTATGGACGAATGTGTTGTTTTTACAATTAAATCCTGAAGCTTCGAAAGACGCAATAATAGAATCATTAAACAGCTACCTTCCTCAGCAAAACAATGCAAGGGAAGACTTTGTTATTACAGGTTTCAACCTGATTGCTCTGGATGATGTTGGCGATAACTCAAGAGAACTATGGGTAAGCAGCCTCTTCCCAGGTTTACACCCGGCTGCCACACTGGCGCCACCTATAATGGCCTTTTTCATATTGCTGATCGCCTGCTTCAACTTTGCAAATACCACTATTGCCACCATGGGTCGCAGACTTAAAGAAATCGGCCTCAGAAAAACCTTTGGGGGATTCAGGATTCAATTAATTGTCCAGTTCTTCCTGGAGTCGCTTGTTATCTGCACACTGGCAACACTTGTAGGTATAGCAATCGCAAGATTTCTTGTACCCGCCTATAGCAGCTTATGGGAATATATGACCCTTTCAATGTCGATGGCAGGGCACTGGAACTTTATTCTTTTTCTTCTCGGACTGTTGCTATTGACAGGATTTATGTCGGGGGTATACCCTGCTCTTTATATAAGCAGGCTCAACCCGGTTAACATACTTCGATCACAGACCCGCTTTGGTAAAACAGGACTTATATCACATATACTACTTACATTGCAGTTCTCCATTTCAATTATGGCTCTTGTAATGGGTATTGTATTTATAAAAAATTCTGATTTTCAACAAAGCATGGATATGGGTTATGAAAAAGATAAACTTATCGTTGTCCCAATTATCAGTGAACATTTCGACCAGTACCATGAAGCAGTAAAGGATAACCCCCTGATATCAGTTGCAGCTGGTACCCAGCAACATATTGGTTTCGGTATTTACCGCAGACCACTAAAATACAGGGATCTCCAGGTAGAGGTTGACGTAATGGATGTTGGTCCGGAATGGACAGAAGCAGTCGGATTAAGGCTCAAGGATGGCAGGCTGTTCGACCCGCTCAGGGTAGATGCTGACCGCGAGGGATCTGTAATCGTTAATGAGCAATTTGTAAAGGATTTCGGCATAGATAATCCTGTAGGACAGACTCTTACTATGTACGACACTACTACCTTCACCATTATTGGAGTTGTTGAGGATTACCTGGTGGCTGCAGTATGGAGAGCTGTTGAACCAGCTATATTAAGACTTGCAAGAAGCGAAGACTATTTCAACCTCGTTGTCCGTACATCTCCTGAAAATATGGTTGAAGTAAAAGAATACCTGAAAGAGAAATGGCAGACGCTCTTTCCTTCTTATGTATTTGAAGGTATGTTCCAGGAGGAAACCATGGAAGAAGAAAAGTACCTTAATGAAAGTATTACTAAACTTAATATGTTCCTGGCTGTCGTTGCAACTATTCTTTCGCTAATCGGAATCTATTCACTGGTTTCCCTGAGTATACTACACAGGACTAAAGAAATTGGCATCAGGAATGTTGTTGGGGCACCACTGATAAAAATAATGGCCCTGCTTAATCGCAAATTCATTATTATTTTATTTATAGCATCACTAATTGGCTGTGCAGGAGGCTATTACATTTCCGCAATGCTCCTTGACAGTATATGGGATTACTTCACAGATATCACTATCTGGATGATGCTGACAGCAGCAATAATTATGTTCGCTGTAACTCTAATAACGATATCAGCTAAAACATATAGAGCAGCCATCCAGAACCCGGTCGACGCACTTCAATCAGAATAAGTATAAACTGAGTTTAAACTGGGGTGAAGAATGAGCCTCCTTGACGCTCTCGAGCTATGGAGGACAAAGGTTGAAAACTGGGGTGAAACTGAGTTGAAACTGGGTTGAAACTGGGTTGAAAAGGTTTAAAATTTCGAATTTCTTATTTCACTTAATCACCCCAACACCCAACACCCCAACACTACCTTACCTCTTACCGATAATAAATCCGGTTTTAAGTAAAACACCGTTAAATTCACCACCGGTTGTATAAATCATATCCATTCCAGGAACGATCCTGTATGAAGCACCTACTACGAATCTGAGTCTCTTAGATATATTAAGCTCTCCAAGCACAGATGGCTCAATAATAAAAAAGCCCTGAGAATCAATCACCTGTCTCCTCATCTTAGTGTCGCCGCCCGATGTTATGGTAGTATACTTACTTGTTGTAAGATAACCGGCCATCCCTCCACCTATTAAAAGGGGTGTAGAGAAATGCACGATATTATTATGATAGAATACCGGTGTAACAACAATACCACCGTACACTGTCTTAAATATGCCCTCATCATACTCCTCTCCAAGGTCGGCATAACTGGGATTATTTATATTAGCCTTAACACCCAGGCCCAGTCCGAGTACGCCATTAAGCATTGTACCTCCTTCTATTGAGCTAATCAAGAGCTTATTACCTTCAAAGTCGGATATGCCAATTTCCGCCTGTCCATAGAAGCTTAACTTTATCATTCTCTCCGAATAATGTTTTTATGCTATCCTGGGAATTAGCATCCTGTATCCCAGGCAAAGCAAAATAATGGTGGCAATTATTACTGATCTCATGTTTCTATATGACTTTAAATAGGATGATACCTTGTATAATAACGTAAAAATCTCAAATTTAGCATCTCGTTAACCCCAACACCCAATAACTCCATAACTCCAACACCCTCCTTCACTCTTTGCTCTTTGCTCTTCGCTCTTAGCCCTTTGCTCTTCGCCCTTAGCCCTTTGATCTTCGCCCTTAGCCTCCGTTAAAGCCACAAACCATATGTAAGCTTAAAGATAAACTGGCTCGAATCGTAGTCCCACCTGTTAGTAATATCGTTAGTCATATTCTGCTTATAGACAACGAACAGGTCTCCACGCGGAGCAAATGTCCATCTGAATCTCGAATAGGATCCCATTGAACGGGATTCGTTATCGTATTGAATATATGTACTTAAGTTAAGGTTTGAAGTCATATTAACCTGGATTCTTGAAGAAATAAGATCCTGGGTAAAGTCACCAACTGGCAAACTACCAATATTACGTTCATAGTTCATTTCCAGGATCAGCGAAGAGATTGGACGCCAGGCCAGCTTTAATTGTATCTGATCGAGAGTTCCACCATAGAATCCACCGAACCACCACGTTGCCTGTCCATTAATCTGTCTCTTACTGGCTGTTTGAACTTCGAGCCTGTATCTGAACCATTGATATGGTCCTTCAGCAATAACTACCCCTTCTGATATTTCAAATTCACTGCTCAAATACTCACCCTGGGGCCTGATGTTAAATTCAAACCTGTCTCCGCTCTCAAGCAAAAAATGAACTGGAGCAGTAAATATATCGTAGCTCTCCCAGCCACCATCCAGATCGGTATATAGTGATAACCTGGATTGAAGAAGGTGCTGACGTATATACTTATTATCAGGTCTGGGCATATAGCTTGCCCCAATGTAATAGTAGTTGAAATTATTCCGCGGAACGAAACCGAGAGAAGGATTAAAAGCGTCTCCTACCCTCCTGTATTGCAGGGATATATCCCACAAATCGTTCGGATAATCTATTTTCAGACCCAAAGCAGTCTTATCACCCGAAAGATTCTCTCTATCGTTATACAGTCCCCAAACACCAGCCATTAAATTCTTGTTTCCCTTAAATTCAGATGTCTGGTAAGTTAGATCAACACCCGTCATCCAGCTTCCCTCAAGCCCTGAGGGATCGCCGATTGTTGATATAATTCCAAAGTATGACTCCTTCAGAATATTTTGTCTTATCCGGGCAACACCCATAGTGCTTTGAGGATTTACACCATCAATCTCTGCAGTTTCGTTTACCAGAACGCCAAATTGTGTATTATTTAGTTTCCCATTTAGTTTAGCTCCCCACCTTACAGGAATCTCGCTACCCTCGTTCATTCCGATCCTACGACTAAAAAACGGCATAAAATCTCTTCCCAGGCCCAATCCAAAGTCATATATATCAGCTCCCTCAAGGAAAAATTGTCTTTTCTCAGGATATAATACGGGAAAGCGTGTAAGATTTGTCTGTCGCGAAATCAACTTCAGTTTCTGCAAAATCAGTATTAACAGTAATCTGGGCAGTAACATCAGGAGTTATTCGCTGAAGTATATCAAAACTGGGCTCAAAGCCAGCTATGGCCTTTTCCCCTGCATTATGCGATATCTTGGTAACCGCTGAAACAGATGGAGTCATACCCAGTCCGAGGTTAAATTCTGAAAGATTAGCCAGTACTCCTGCCTGGATTGTCTGACCCAGCTT
>CALOBV010000021.1:0-89227 GCA_942491535.1 uncultured Marinilabiliaceae bacterium | reverse complement strand
GAAGGATCTACAGGTTCTCCCCCATATCCAATCGTCAATATCTGCCAGCGAGTTCCAGTAGGTTGGAACCTGATTAGTATTGAAGACCATTGGGATTCCATTAACAAAAATCTTTACTGATTTTGTATTGTAGTTAAAGGTTACAGCCAGGTGCTGCCAGGTACCGTTTGTAAATGGATTCAGTCCCAGGTTATAATTTTCCCAGGCATCATCAACCCTTGGATAGAAAAAGTGGTCGCCATCTCCCTGGGAAGCCCATTCATAGCCATTATTTGGAGGACCCACCCTATTACTTGACACCATTATTCTCTGGTAAGCTCCATCATCTGCATCAACATAGTTGATCCACATAGAAAATGTTCCTATATCATTTGTTGCATCAAGGCTTGGCGAATCGGATACTGTAATTATATCATTAAGACCATCAAAGCTTCTTGCTGCTAATATCTTACCTGCCGAGGGTGACGTCCCGGAATCAGTACCGTCATTATTATATTGTGTTGCATCAAGAAAATCGCCGTCGAGATGCATTACCTGGACATAGTTTGCACTCCAGGTATCAGTGCTGGACTGGTCCGTAGTAATCTGAGGATTACCGTAGAACATTCTTACGACAGTATTGGTCGATTCTGCAAGAACCGGGATCTTTACCCAGGCGACCAATTCTCCTGTAGCAGATACATAGCTCTCAACCTGGTGATCAAGCCTGTTATAATTGTTATCTGTAAATATTATATCGTAACCATTGGCATTGTTACCTTATCTCTCAGGTCTGTATCAGTGAAACTGAACAGCACCGGGAAATTATAATGAGTCCCGCTAACCTTACTGCCATCAATGCGTTAATGATTTCTGGTAGGCATAGAATAGTGTTGGTTCAGGATCAGGAATACTTAAGCATGCAGCCTGCGTTTCCTGGGTGCTGCAATTATCTGTTATCATGCAAGAGTAAGCTGCCGCATCATCTCTGTCCAGATTATTTATTGTGAGGCTGTTAGTTGTAGCACCTGATATATCTCCGCCATCTGAAATAATGTCACCATCTTTTAACCACTGGTAATTTACCGTCCCATATCCTCCTGTAATTGCAACAGAAAATATGGCACTCGATCCGGCACATCTTACAAGTGATGATGGATTGGAAGATATTGTAAAACAGTTACCCGTTCCGATTCCAAAATGTGAACCTGAAGAATTATCAATTCCGCTGCAGCCCAACCTTTCAAGCACAGTGCCGGAAAAAGTACCATTAGAACCGTCAATAGTCCAGTCACCGGTACCTGTTCGTTTTATTATTCTTGCATCAGAGTTAAGTGGGTCGGGGTCACTGAAGCCACTGGCATCAAGGTTCAAATCATAATCAGTGCTAATCAAACCATTCAGGGCCAGGGCAGTCCAGTATCCATCATTATATTCAAATGCAATTTGCTGAGCATCGAGATCAAAAACAGGCAGTCCGCTTCCATTGGGATCTGCTTCTATGTACCTTGTCCTGAGGCTTCCAGATGTAAGATTTGTAAAGTTAAATAAGGCCATCTGTCTCTGAGAAACACCAAGAGGAAAATAGTAATCTGTGGCTGATGCCGGTAATCGCTCTTTCGAAGAAACCATCAATAAAAGATCCGGCGCCATAGCTTAGCGACCCTGGTGCTCCATTTGCCAGGTATAGCACATTACCTCCCGATGTTACTTTCCCTGATACAAGATTTAGATCGCCGTTAACTGTGATCCCGTTTGTAAGGCTTATTCCGCTGGCATTATTTAATGTAAGGTCGTTAGTTGTATTAATTGCATTCCCTGTGACCTGGGCAGAAGATCCGTTATAGGTATAATCTGCAGCAGACGAAAATGTCTTTGTGCCACCTAGCTGTACTGATCCGATTCCCGGCGTATTTGAGAGCCCCTGTAGATGAGCTGTTATTATTCCGGCACCCAGATTAAGAGTAAAATCCCCTGAGCCTCCATCAATAACATAGGTGCCCATATCCAGTATTGAGCCTGCAGCCACATCGAAATCGATATCATTCTGGAAAGAACCTCCAGTCTTTATATATGTCTGAACACCTGTACCGGTAAAATTAATCTCGCATGGTCCAGTACCACTATCCCGAATAATCCCACCTGAGAAATCAAAGTTACCATCGATATTAAATGATGCTGTGGAAAAAGAACCGTCTTCATTAATAATAAAATCTCCACCCACAACACTAACATTACCTGCTACATTAAGTGTAGAACTGGCACCTCCAGTAACAATACAGTAACAACCGCTGTTAAGTAAAAAATCGCCGAATACATTCACAGTGCATGATCCGGTACCATTATTCATTTTAAATGTTGAGAAATTATCAACAATAAAATCCCCAAATACTGTTATTGTATACCCGCTTGCGGTATTTGACATTCTCAGAGCCCTGGTATTCGGATCATAAACCGGGCCGGTATTCGAAACAGTCATATCTCCGGTAACACGTCATACTTGACTGCATATAGAGGTTCCCGGCATGCCCGGTGCACAGTTCCAGGTAAAGTTTCCAAATGACTGGTTAAATCCGAAGGCATACTATTTGTTACACCGGTAATATTACAATCTGAATCTGAGTTCCAGTTGGCAGTGGGTATGGTACCACCATTCCGGGTATGATTATACACACCCGGGTTTGTAAATAGCAATAGGCACCTGCTAAGACATTTATGGTTCCGCTATTATTTACAGTACCAAATACTCTGAGATCAGTTCCCGAGCCATCATTCAAGTGTAAGAGTACGAAAGGAATTAATATTCAAAATTGCCTCCATTTTGAATTATTACCTGATCAAGAGTTTCAGATGGAAGTAAGTGTTGCCGTATGTCCTGATTGGATTGTGATAAGACCATCAGTTAAAGTCCGGCGGAGTGGCTGCAGCAACCCATCCGCCGCTAAAAATTTCCCAGTTAGTATTGCTTGAGAAATTAACATCACCTATTGTCTGATAATCGCCATTGCTCTGTCCCGAGGCATAATATGAATTAGTGAAGAAAAACAGGCATGCTAAGGACACAAGTATCCATTTTATCCGCCTGGATGGATAGGGTAAGAGTTTTCTTAATATGGGTTTATAGCCTTTCACAAAAACGAAAAAAATTACAATTTCGACCAGTTTAATTTTTTTTTTAGTCAAAACAGAATCACTATATTTTAATCTGTCCGCAAGTAAAAAAATGCGGACTATTTTATCTTTTTCTAGACAAGATTTTCTTCCTCAAGGTTGCATTGCATCAACCTATGAAGATGAAATTTAAAGATAATAACTTTTTTTGTTCCTGAAAGTACTCTTTGATGAACGAAAGAGTAGAATAAGTAAACCTTTCAAAAGTGATTATAAAAAAAAGCACTGCCCTTTATTGGCAGTGCTTAATAGTATCAAAATGTATACTTTATATTATCATCATAGCATCTCCGTAGGTGCCAAATCTGTACTTTTCTTTCACAGCCTGATTATATGCTTCAAATACCTGCTTATAACCGCCAAAGGCAGCTACCATCATTAATAGTGTTGAATATGGAAGATGGAAGTTACTAACCATCATATCGGGTACCTTAAACTCATATGGAGGAAACAGAAATTTATTAGTCCATCCATCGAATTCTTTTAGCATTCCTTCTGTAGATACGGAGCTCTCGAGTGTTCTTACAACTGTTGTTCCGACGGCACAAATTTTTTGTTTTTCCCTTTTTGCCAGGTTCACCCTATCGGCTGCGGCCTCCGTAATCAATATTCTCTCCGAATCCATCTTGTGCTTAGTAAGGTCTTCAACATCCACACTTCTGAAATTACCGAGCCCAACGTGAAGAGTAATCTCTGCAAAATCTACCCCGAGTATCTCAAATCGTTTAAGCAACTCCCTGCTAAAATGCAGTCCGGCTGTAGGTGCAGCAACAGCACCCTCATGCTTGGCAAATATTGTCTGATACCTGTCATCATCTTCAGGTTCAACCGGCCTGTCAATAAATTTTGGGAGAGGTGTCTCGCCAAGCTCATATAAAGTTTTCTTAAACTCTTCGTAGGAACCATCGTATAGAAATCTTAATGTTCTTCCTCTTGAAGTTGTATTATCAATTACTTCAGCAACAAGTACATCATCCTCTCCAAAATAGAGCTTATTACCAATCCTTATCTTCCTGGCAGGGTCTACCAGAACATCCCATAGTCTCTGGTCACGATTCAGTTCACGCAGGAGGAAAACCTCAATTTCAGCTCCGGTTTTTTCCTTGTTCCCAAATAACCTGGCAGGAAACACTTTAGTATTATTAAATACAAGCAGATCGTCCTCAGAAAAATACTCAATTATATCTTTAAAAACTTTATGCTCAATCTTCCCGCTTGCCCTGTCAACAACCATCAACCTGGATTCATCTCTGTTTTGAGACGGATAAAGCGCTATTAATTCCTGTGGTAATTTGTACTTGAACTGAGATAACTTCATAAGATTCTATAATTCATTTTTTGAATAATACTACGATAATTTTTATCCCCCCTTATACGCAGGAGATTATATATTGTTACATTGTTTTTAGTTTTTCTTCAAAATCAATTACCGACATTGCTTCCGAAACCGCATATTTGCCTATATGTGTGCGCCTTAGCTCAGTCAGGTGTGCTCCGCTTTCAAGAGCCAGGCCAATATCACGGGCCAGGGATCTTATATATGTACCTTTAGTACACTTTGCCCTGATCTTAATATAGGGCATCTCGAAGTGCAAGAGTTCTAATTCATGAATAATAATTTTTCTGGGGGGAAGCTCTTTCTCAATCCCCTTCCTTGCATATTCATAAGCTCTTTTACCATCTATATTCTTTGCTGAAAACAATGGGGGAATCTGATCCTGTTCCCCAACAAAGGACTCTAATACAGATACTATTTTATTCTCAGTAATATGGGCCGTATCAAACTTTTTATCGACTCTTGTTTCAAGATCAAAACTTGGAGTGGTTTCACCCAGCTTAAATGTTCCAACATAGACCTTGTCGAGATCCTGTAAAGAAGCAATTGTTTTAGTTTTCTTTCCTGTACATATTATAAGCAATCCGCTTGCCAGCGGATCGAGCGTTCCGGCATGACCAACCTTTAGTTTCTTATATCCGAATTTAATCCGAATAAGATTCTTTACCTTTTTTACCAGGTCAAAGGATGTCCAGTAGAGAGGTTTATCAAAAATCAGCACCTCTCCTTCTACAAAATTTGTATTATAATCTGTTGTCATTAAAAAATAAAAATTGAAATAAGCCCTATAACAATACAATATATTCCAAACCAGTATAAATTCCCATTTCTAACAATATTTATCATCCATCTGCATGCAATATACCCGGTAATAAAGGCGGAGATAAATCCTGCAATAATGATTCCTCCACCAACTGAATTTTCATTACTGAAGTCACCCCCTATCAGTTCAAGAAAATTGGCCCCGAGAACGGGTATCAGGACCATTAAAAATGAAAATTTTGCGAGCTCATTTCTATTGTTTCCCAGGAGTAATCCTGTTGATATTGTTGCCCCCGATCTTGAAATACCTGGGAGAACAGCAAAGGCCTGTGCTACTCCGATAATAAATGCATCAAGGAAATTTATTGAACGATTTGAGCCCTTAATTAATCCGCTAATAATCAGTAAGCCTGAAGTGATCAGCAACATCACACCCACAAAAACAATATTACCATCAAAATAACTCTCAACATAATCTTTAAAGAAAATCCCTACTACCATTACCGGTACAAGGGAAATAAATATCTTAAGAACATACCTGGTTTCTTCATTATATCTGAATTTCAATGTTCCCCTGATAAGCTTAACTATTTCATACCAGAACACCACAATAGTACTTAATACAGTAGCACCATGTACTGCTACGGAGAAGCTAAAGCTGGCATCTGCATCAATTCCAAAGAGATATTTTGAAATTTCAAGATGACCACTACTGCTTACCGGCAAAAATTCGCTTAAACCCTGGATAATTCCAAGAATTATTGCTTCAATAAAATCCATATGAGAAAAAGTAATTATTCAGATTTGTCGGGCTTCTTCATTATGGCCCATATTTCAAATATAAATCCAAAAAGAACTACTATAGGTGCAAGGGTAATTCTCCTGAAGCTAAAAATCTTTTCGTTAAATACGCTGGGGTCATCTGTTTTACCTCCGAGCATAAGTAGGAAACCTACAATAATAATCCCAAATCCTATTGCCAGCAGTTTATAATTATGTTTGCCAAGAGCAAATCCAGTATCCTGTTTTTTCTCATTCTTTTGTGCCATACTTAAAAATAAAGTTTGTCTTCAGAAATACCCAGGTATTTATTAACTGAAAAATATGTAGAAAAATAATTTATTAATATACCAATAACGATAATACTTCCGAACAGAATTAAAATTAATCCCATATCCTGAAGTGAAAACAGGAGATAGAACTCCTGCTCTATAAAATATAATATTACCATTAACAATAAGATAGAAACCAGAGCTGCTATTACACCATGAAGGGCACTTCTCAGTAAAAATGGTCTTCTGATAAACGATCTTGTTGCACCCACCAGCTGCATCGTATTAATAATAAATCGTTTGGAGTAGACACTCAGTCTTATTGTATTATTAATTATAGTAAGTGAAATAAAGAGTAAAAGCAAGCTAAAAATTAATAAAAGCAGGCTGATCTTTCTAACATTCTCATTCAGGAGATGAAGAAACGATTCCTGGAAATAGACCTCTTCAACCAGGGGGTATTCAAGGATATATCTCTCTATATTAAGTACACTATCGGGATGAGTATAATCTGCAATCAGAAATACATCAAGAGATGGAAGAAGGGGGTTATAGCCCATAAATGAAATAAAATCCTCACCCAGTTCTTCCTTCAGGTTTTCTGCGGCTTTTTCTTTTGATATATACTGGCTGTCTTTAACATATTCTTTCGCTGCAAGGTCTTTCTGCAACATCCTGATATCAGCCTCCTTTGCCTCTTCTTTAAGCATTACCGAGAAACTCAGACTTTCTTTGAAGTAGTCTGAAAGTTCTCTGGCATTTATTATCAGCATTCCAAGCAAGCCCAGCAAAAAAAGAACCAGCGATATACTTACTATAAGAGTAAGGTAGGAACTTCTGAGCCTGGTTTTAGAAATAGATCTGTTATTAGCCACTACAATTACAATTTGTGCTCAAAAATACACAAGATAAACCAATTATACATTCTACGTGTTAAAAAAGTACACAGGCAGAATTATCTTATGAAAGATATTGATTTACTTAATCGAGTATTGTAACCCAACCAAACTCATCGGGCTCGTCGCCGTTCTGAATTGCTATAAGCTTATTATAAAGTTTCATTTGTATCTTACCCGGGTCACAGCCTTTGCAGTATTCATAGACTTTCCCCGTTTCAGGATCTAATATTCTCGCAATCGGACTTATTACCGCAGCGGTGCCACATGCGCCAGCTTCATCAAATTCTGCCAGTTCTTCGAGAGGCACCTTTCTTCTCTCGGTCTTCATTCCCATAGACTGAGCGATGTCTATCAGGCTCTTATTAGTTATAGATGGTAGTATTGATTCTGATTTCGGAGTAATATATGTGTTGTTTTTTATTCCGAAAAAATTTGCAGGGCCGCATTCGTCAATATACTTTTTTTCTTTCGCATCAAGGAAAAGAACATTCGCATATCCTGCTTTGCGAGCCTCAACAATTGCCTTAAGACTTGCTGCATAGTTGCCTCCTACCTTAAATGTTCCCGTACCCTTAGGTGCTGCCCTGTCGTATTCACGACTTAATATCATATCTACAGGCTTAACTCCTCCTTTAAAATATGGTCCAACCGGAGTAACAAAAACCATAAATGTATATTCATTTGCCGGACTAACTCCTACCATCGGACCATTACCAAAAAGGAGAGGACGAATATAGAGAGAGGCGCCTGAGCCATAGGGTGGCACAAATTTCTTATTCATTTCAACCACCTTGAAAATTGCTTCTTTAAATAATTCGACAGGCACCTCTGCCATCAGTATTCCCCGTGCCGAATTAATGAGTCTCCTGGCATTTTCTTCCCACCTAAATAACCTGATTTTTCCATCCTTACCCATAAAAGCCTTCATGCCTTCAAAAGCTTCCTGTCCATAATGCAAGCCTGTTGCTGCCATATGTACACTGAGTTGTTCTGATGTGCTTACTTCAAGTTCGCCCCATTTGCCATTTTTGTAATGGCAGCGGATATTATAGTCTGTCTTTATATAACCAAAGGTTAAATTGCTCCAATCGAGTGATTCCATTGATTTAGAAAATTAGTTTGTGATATACTCTCAAAAGTAAGCTTTTAAAAGAAAACGACAAATGAGTTTTGAAACATGTTCCTTACAATTTGTCAATGTAATCTTTCAAAACCTCCATTTGTTTTTCTACAGAATTAGTACGTAACAACTTAGCCGTACTGGTAATAAAATTAAATGAAGACAGTATTTCCAGTTGCTTCACAAACCATGACTTTTTATTATCAAGACCCAGCATTGCTTTCTGTTCAGAGAAAAGAAGTTCCAGCCTGATTATATAATCTACCCGACCCAAATAATCATTAATTGAATCAAATAATATCTGGCCCTCCTGTGTTTCCGGCTTTGCAGAAAGAGAATCAATAATAATATTTGCCGCTTTTTCAATATGGTCTTCAGAAAATTCAAATACGGGAGCCATTTCTCTGAGAAGTTTCAGTGATTCTTTTTTAAAATCCTGATAATCTCTCAGGTAGCCACTCTTTACAAAAACCGATGCAAGTCGGAGAATTAGCAATTTTTCATCATCAAGCATCTCGGCCCTGCCAATTAATTCGGCCTGGGTACTTATATTCTTCATGTACCTTATATCATGGAAAATAAGATCCTTACTTCCATTGTTTTCATAAATTCCGAATACCTCATCTTCGAGATCAAGCAATCTTATCACCAATAGCTTATTCTTAAAAAGATTGTTAGGCTCATTTTTACCCTCGAGCCTGAGTTCGGGCCTGATGCCATTTACAAAATACATATCGAGCTCTCCTTTATACTTAACAGGCATCTTACCCCTGTATTCACATATAAAAAAGTCCTTAGCATATTCATAAGTAGTGCCCGATATATTTATTTTCCCCGCCTCACCCGACGACTCCATCCTGCTTGCTGTATTTACAGTATCCCCCCATATATCATAGGAGAGCTTTTTTTGACCTACAACGCCGGCTATAACAGTCCCGGTGTGCAGCCCGATCCGAATATCCCAGAAGATCTGTCCTTTCTCCTTTTGCTCTTGTTTAAGATTTTCCATAAACAGCTGCATCTCAATTGCAGCCAGGATCACTTCTATTGGGTTTGTTCTATTCTTTTTTGGGATGCCCCCTGCGCACATATAGGCATCACCAATTGTCTTTATCTTTTCAATATTATATTTCTCCACAACACTATCGAAGTAAAAGAAAAACCTATCCAGTTCATCAATCAGTACCTCGGGGTTTGTCTCTTCAGCTATCCTTGTAAATCCCTGAATATCTGAAAACAATACAGTGGCAAAATTAAATTTCTTCTTGGTTGCTTTTCCCTTGGCCATTATTTCGTCGGCAGTTCCTTTTGGTAATACATTAGCCAGTAGCGACTCTGTTCTCTCTTTTTCATCCTTTAACTCTTCGGTACGACTCTGAACAAGCTGTTCGAGCATTATCTGCCTCCGTATATGCCTCTTAATTAAAACCCGATATAAGAACCAGATAAAAATTATAATTACTGTTAAATACAGGATAAGGAAGTAGGGATATAACCAGATGGGTTTCTTTATCTGGAAGCTAAAAAGGGTATCTTCTGAAAAAACCATACCCTGACTTCCGGTTTTTACTTTTAAGTGATATTTCCCCGATCTGAGATTTGTATATTCCTTTACAGGATAAGGAGTCCAGAAACTCCAGTCTTTATCATATCCTTCCAAAAAAAATGAATAGTAAATATCGGGTTCCTTCCTGAAACCGAACAGCAGATTATTCTGACTGTGGGGAAGTACAATAGTACCTGATCCGGCCTGGATCAGATCAGTATTAGATAAAATTGTATCATAATTTATTGTGACAGTCTCCAGAAGAGACTTTTCATCCTGTCCCATTGTATTGCCGACAGACAACAAAAGAATGATCACTACGTGAAATAAAAAACCCGGGTAGCCTTTTACAATTACAATATTCACAGCGGATAATATGATTAAGGTCTGCTATCAAATGTACTTATTAAAAATGTGCGTACAAAAAGGTTAGTCAAAATATACTACATTTGAAACAAATAACTGAGTAAGATGAAAATTATTTTTGCTACCAATAACGTTCATAAAATCAACGAAATAAGCAATGTCATAGACTCTAAATTCAAATTAACCGGCCTTGCCGAATCAGGAATATTTGAGGACATACCGGAGAATGAGAACACACTCGAAGGAAACGCGCTGGCAAAAGCCAGATATGTATATAAGATAACCGGGAAAAACGTTTTTGCCGATGATACCGGTCTGGAGGTTGAAGCACTTAATAATGAGCCCGGTGTATTATCGGCCAGATATGCAGGTGATCAGAAAAACTCAAGCGATAATATTGACAAATTATTACTTAAACTTAAGGCTGAGACAAACCGAAAGGCAAGGTTCAGAACAATAATTGCTTTAATTCTGGAGGGAAATGAGTACCTTTTTGAAGGAGAAGTAAAGGGTGAAATAATTGAATTCAGAAAGGGTGAAAAAGGGTTTGGATATGATCCTGTTTTTAGGCCAAACGGTTATGATAAGACCTTTGCCCAGATGGACCTTAATGAGAAGAACAGGATCTCTCACAGGGCCAGAGCGGTGAAAAAACTTACGGATTTTCTGAATAGTCTTGATAACAATAATTTATCCAATTAGCAGTTAAGCTAACATGAGGTCTTTTGTATTTTTTGTGCTGGTTTTTATACCCTCCCTGGTAATAGGACAGGGTGCGGTTGGGTCGTGGGAAGATCACCTGCCTTATAACTCAATAAAAAAGATAATTGCAGGAGAAGATAAGATTTTTGCAGCTACAGATTATGCTCTGGCTATATATGATCTGCAATTTAGCGAGATTCAAAAATTCTCAACCGTCCAGGGATTAAGTGAATGTGGTATAAGAACCATTGGATATTCAGAAGATCAAAATACACTTGTGATTGCTTACAACTCTTCCAATATAGACCTTTATAAGGATAATATTGTAACCAATATACCCGATATCCACGATAAATATATTCCCGGGAAAAAGATAATAAACAATATAATAGCAAGTGGGGAATATGCATATATCGGCAGTAGCTTTGGTATTGTTGTCCTGGATCTCGAAAAACTTGAAATAAATGATACATGGAATCCATCACTTACAGGCGATGTTTCTGAAGTATTTGATATAGCAATCTCCGGTAACATTATCTATGCCTGTACCGACAATGGCACCCTCTCGGCTAATATCAATAATCCCGGTCTGGCTTATTTTGGAAACTGGAGCCCTGTGGCAGGGACTGATCAAAGCGCCATATATACTAATATTGAGATTGCCGATAATAATTTATTTCTTTCGAGACAGGCTTCAGGTCTTGAAGGTGATTCCCTGCTCCTTCTTAAGCAGGGAAGCATATCAACTTTATCAGCAGATGAAGAACAGGTAATACATTCTATAAGTACTTCCGAAAACCAGATTATGGTCTCATATGGTCGTAAGCTTGAAGTATACAATAACCAGGGCGATCTTATCAGAGAGATACAGGATTACCTGTGGGGAGAACCCGACAGCAGGGATGCAGTAACTGAGAATGGAGTTCTATATATTGCAGATAATATTAACGGCATAGTAATAGAGCATAATTCTTCATCATTTGAATCTGTTGTAATTCCAGGACCACAGTCCAGCTATTCTGAAAGTATTTACTCTGAAGACGGAAATATTTACATTGCCGGCGGTAAAATAACGGATGGATGGGACAATACATGGAATATTTTCCAGGCAAGTATATTCAAAGACCGATCGTGGAAATCTATAAAATACGACGATTCATGGGATGCAATAAGAGTCAGGCCCTCTCCACAAAATCAATCAACTATTTATGTCTCAACATGGGGCTCCGGACTCTATATTATTAATGAGCAAGGGATATCAGAACATTTCGACGACAGTAACTCACCACTCGAATCGGCTGTTCCGGGAAGTGACTATGTGCGAGTGTGTGGAATGGCATTCGATAAGAATAACTACCTGTGGCTTACGCATTCAGGTGTTCAAAACAGCATTAAAATCCTTAAGCCAGATAATAGCTGGATAGTTATGCCATATACGATAAATGCTCCAATTATTGGTGATATAATAATAAGTCGCTCGGGTAAAAAATGGATAGTTCTGCCAGGAGGCAAGGGCCTCTTTGTGCTCGATGATAATGGTACTCCTGAGAATTTTGGAGATGATAATTCATTACTATTAGACGTTCAGGATCAGTTCGGGCAGAAACTGAATACTATCTATTCTATTGCTGAAGATCTTGATGGGAATATATGGATAGGAACAGACCAGGGTCCGGCCTTATATTATAACCCGGAAAGGGTATTTTCGGAAGAGATCTATTGTCACAGGATCAAGATACCAAGGGATGATGGTTCGGGACTGGCAGACTACCTGCTCGCCACCGAAAAAATCAAAAGCATAAGTATAGATGGTGGAAACAGAAAATGGTTGGGAACCAATAATTCAGGGGTGTTCCTGGTAAGTGAAGATGGTAAGACCTTAATTAAATCATATTCTGAATCTAACAGCCCACTCCTTTCAGACACCATCACATCGATCGATATAAATGATATAAGCGGTGAGGTATGGATCGGCACTTCAAAGGGTGTAATATCTGTCAGGGAAAAGGCCACTCTTGGCGACGACGGACTAAAGAAAGTATATGCATTCCCTAATCCTGTCAGACCCGAATATAGTGGCCTGTTAACCATTACCGGACTGGCAAGGAATACAAATGTTAAAATTACCGATGTATCTGGCAATCTCGTTTATGAAACAACTTCAACCGGAGGACAGGCTACCTGGGACCTGATGAATTACAGGGGGCAAAGAGCATCAACAGGTGTATACCTTGCTTTATGCACAAGCGAAGATGGCGAGAAGGCGGAAGTAATAAAGATACTGATTGTCAGGTAATAAGTGATTGAATCCTGTCTATTTGCTTTTGTTTATTAACTTCCCTCAGACTCTGAGCTGTTTTAGTAAAATAATGATGCCCGGAAATAAACTTTACCTGTAACTTATTCCAATCATTTAATGACCCTATCTTGTTTTGGGCCTTAAGTTCATCATAAAGAGTATTAGAAACAGGGATAAAGTCACTTCGACCAAGATAATCAAGATCGGCATCACAGATGATCTTTTGCAGCAGGGTCTTTGGCTTCGGAGGCAACTTGGTTGCCATTATTGTTTCACAGATAGTGATAATCTGCTCTTCTGAATAATTGTAGCCGGGCAGGTATTTTTTTACCATTTCTGTCCCGTAAAACTCATGCTCATCGTATGATATTGTATGGCCTGCATCATGAAATAAGCCCGCCATCTTCAATAATAATATCTCCTCATCCGAACATCCTTCAGCCCATCCCATCAGCTCAACCTCGGTTACCACATCTACGGTATGCTTAACATTGTGATAGAAAAGATAATTCGGCAATTCCCTTTCCAGCTTATCAAGAATTATTTCCTGGATATCAGTAAACTGAATAAGACCAAACTTTATCCTGAAAGCATCGTTGGGCTCTTTTCCCAGTCCGTCAACAGAAAATTCTGGTTTTAAACCAATAACCTCATAGATATCCAGATCGCCCTTATATTTAACAGGCATTTTCCCATAATACTCACAATGAAAAAATTCCTTGACAAGCTCATAGGTCATAACAGAGATCAGTATATGTCCTTTAACCGATACTGTTTCAACCCTGCTGGCTGTATTTACCGTATCACCCTTAATGTCGTACGATATTTTCTTCTTCCCGCTTATTGCCGCTGTAACCGGTCCGGTGTGAACTCCAATCTTTAACTCCCATATCCTGTTCTTTCCCTGCCTTCTTTTATTTTCAAAATCATGCAGAAAATTTCTCATTTCCATTGCAGCCATCACCACATCAATGGGGTTGGTTATATTCTTTGTTGGGATACCACCCGCACACATATAGGTGTCGCCGATAGTTTTTATTTTTTCAATATTATATTTCTTAACAATCTCATCAAAAGAATAAAGGACCTCGTCAAGTTCATCCATATAATCTACCGATTCCTTGTCGGACATAAGCCTCGAAAAACCATGAATATCGGCAAACAGGACTGTCGCCATCTTAAATTTAAGAGACTTACTCTCCTGGCGATCGCCTGCTTTTTCCTTAATCTGCTCAGGCGTAAACTGCTCAAGCAGAGCCCTGTTCTTCTCGTCTCTCCTTGTCAGCTTTTCATTCTCTTTCAGGAGCTTCTTTAACTTTTCTTCAAGCTCCCTATTCTGCTTTGCCAGCCTGGCAATCCTTTTAACAAGGTTTTGGTGTGATTCAGTAACCATAATGCAATTCAAATAAACATTTGAATATACGAATTTTAAATTTTCATCTCAAGGCTTGTGACAGAATTCCAATTTCGTACTTTTGGTTAGCAGCAAGAATTATGTTAAGCAAAACCGGAGGAATAGTATTACAAACGATCAAACACTCTGATTCAGGTATTATTTGCCAAATACTTACCGAAGAGTATGGTCTTATTCCATTTATCGTCAGGGGCACGCATAGCAAGAAGAGTAATACAAGGAGTGCATATTTTCAACCCCTGCAGATACTGAAACTTGAAATGGATTACAAGTCTTCGCGAAATTTACAATCGCTCAAAGAAGTATCGTCAGATCCTCCTCTTAAAAGCCTACACTTTAATTTTGAAAAAAACAGTATTGCCTTTTTTATAGGAGAAGTCCTGAAGAAGACCCTTAATGAAGGTGAACCCAACAAAATCCTATACAGCTATATTAAGGATAGTATCATCCATCTCGACTCGGCCGAAAACATCCTGAATTTCCATATAGGATTTCTTGTTGGTCTGATGAAATACCTGGGAATATCTCCAACACACGAATACAGCGAACAGAACTGCTACTTCGATATGCAAAACGGTTTATATACAAGCAGTCCTCCCCTGCATGGATATTATTTAGATAAATATTTCTCACAACTATTATATCGTTTTTCTCTCAGTTCAATTGAAGAATGCAGCAGTATCCCTCTGAGCGGAAAAATAAGATCCATATTTATTGATAATCTTATTTCTTACTATTCAATGCACCTGCAGGGATTAAACAAAATAAAGTCCTTCGAGGTCCTGAAAGAAATATTTAAGCAGTAAGATTCATTCATTAACCGTATAATTTTCTATCTTAGTCTCTCCTAATTTGTTGCAAATGCCAATACTTAATTCTATTGCCAACTGGCTTAATACCAAGAGGATATACAATATTGAGCTCTTTAAGAAATATCCCTTTGAGGTTCAACAGGAGACACTATACAGTTTGCTTGAAAAAGCTTCTGAGACAACCTGGGGCAGGAAATATAAATTCTCATCTCTTGGCTCAATAAAGGATTTTCAGGAATCTATGCCAATACAGACCTATGAAGATTTTGAACCCTATATGGAAAGATTGAGAAAGGGAGAAAAGGATCTTTTCTGGCCGGGCGATGTAAAGTGGTTTGCAAAATCATCCGGCACCACAACTTCAAAAAGTAAGTTTATCCCCGTTACCAAAGACTCTCTTGAAGATTGCCATTACAGGGGGGGTAAGGATGTGCTCGCTATTTATACCAGGATGTTCCCCGACTCAAAAGTTCTGAATGGAAAGGGATTGACACTGGGTGGCAGTCATAGAATAAACAAATTTGAGAATAAATCACTTTATGGAGATCTTTCTGCCATTCTGATCGAAAATATGCCACTGTGGGCCGAACTACTAAGATCACCCAGAGCAAAAATTGCCCTGCTTGAAGATTTTGAGGAAAAAATGGAGAAGATAGCGAAAGCAACGGTTAACCAGAATATAAAATACCTTGTTGGTGTGCCATCCTGGTTTCTTGTGCTGATAAAATATATGCTTAAATATACGGGGAAAGAAAACCTGCTCGAGGTTTGGCCCGACCTCGAACTTTTTTGCCATGGGGGAATTAGTTTCAAACCATATCGCGAGCAGTATAAAAAATTAATCCCAACCAATTCGATGAGATACCTGGAGTCTTATAATGCATCTGAAGGCTATTTTGGTATTCAGGATGATCTTGCTACCGATGATATGCTGCTAATGCTCGATTATGGTGTGTTTTATGAGTTTATTGAGGCCGACCATGTGGGAGACGACAATCCGAAAGTTCTGACTGTTGCCGAAGTAGAAAAAGGTGTGAACTACGCTATAGTAATATCTACCAATGGGGGACTGTGGAGGTATATGATTGGAGATACCATTGTGTTTACCAGCCTCTATCCTCATAAGTTTAAAATATCGGGGCGTACCCGCCACTATATTAATGCATTTGGCGAAGAGGTAATTATTGAAAATGCTGAAAAGGCACTTGAGATGGCTTGCTCAAGAACAGGAGCAATGATAACAGACTATACTGCAGGGCCGTGTTTTATGAGTACCTCCACCAAGGGATCACACGAATGGCTTATTGAATTCGAAAAAGAACCGGATGACTTTGAACACTTCACCGATCTTCTTGACACCTCACTTAAATCGCTTAATTCAGACTACGAGGCAAAAAGATATAAAGACCTTACCCTTGTCAAGCCAAAAGTAATAAGTGTCCCGGCCGGCACTTTTTATAAATGGATGGAAAAAAAGAATAAGCTTGGTGGGCAAAATAAAGTTCCCCGTCTTTCAAACGATCGAAAATACATAGATGAAATACGTCAAATTTTAGGTTTAGATTCAAATTAATTTTTAATTTTAAGAGTAATTAAAAAAGGGATTTTATGCATATTGCAATTGCTGGAAATATTGGATCAGGAAAAACAACCCTGGCAGGTCTGCTATCCAAGCATTTTGGATGGGAGCCTCATTATGAAGATGTAGATGACAATCCATATCTAAATGATTTCTACGAAGATATGCAACGATGGTCGTTTAACCTCCAGGTCTATTTTCTGAATTCCAGGTTTAACCAGGTTCTGGAAATTAAAAGCTCCGGCAAGACTATCGTTCAGGACAGAACTATTTATGAGGATGCATATATTTTTGCACCCAACCTTCATGCAATGGGGCTTATGTCGACACGCGACTTCGAGAATTACTTCACCCTCTTTAACCTTATGACATCCCTTGTAGAGCCACCTGACCTTCTGCTCTACCTCAGGGCATCTGTACCTACCCTTGTCAACCAGATACAGAAAAGAGGTCGGGATTACGAAAGTTCAATAAGGATAGATTACCTGAAAAGACTTAACGAAAGATACGAGGCGTGGATTGAATCTTATAAACTCGGAAAACTACTGATTATAGAAGCCGATGCATATGATTTTCCCGATAACACCGATCACCTGAACCAGATTATTGATAAAATTAACGCAGAGCTGCACGGTCTATTTTAATATTATTTATGCTGTAAATTTTAAACCTTGCTAATTATGAAAAGACTTAGGAGAATATTCCCTATTTCCCTGTTATCTCTTTAAGTTTATCGAAAAAAGCTCTTTTCCGGTCGGAATTAATACGCCAGTCTACAGGGACCGACTGAAAGCCATCGCTAATGCTGTCTCCCTCTCTGCGATAATCGAAATAACCCCATGAGGCATAAGACTCGATTGCCGCTTTCAGATTATAGTCCTCCTCATCAAAAGCATAATGATCGTCCTCATTTATCAGTACAGGCTGAGCATTATACTCAGGCATTACCTTGGTCTTCCTGATCAGTTCCCTCAGCTCTTCAGGGTCATCAATCCCATTTGCATGCAATAGGATAAAATCTGATGAAAGAATAACATTTTTCCCTGGTATTGTTCCTCCACCATAACTGGTACCAACAAGAAAACCTTCTCCTTCCCTTGTAGTAGCCTTTACCCTGTTAATAAGCTCATGCACCCTGTCAGCCATTAAAATCTCGTGATCGTAATCAACATTACATTCATTATTAATCTCAATAAGTACATTTTTGAAGCCGGCATCAAACAGCCAGTTAATAGTATTGTCGACAGCATTAATAACCGCCGGCTCATCGTTTAGCACCTGGTCCTGATCAAAGTAAAACAGGCCCAGTATAGGAACCATGCCAAGCTGATCAGATCTTTTTAAGATCCTGTACAATCTAATAAAATACTTCTTCTTCAGACTACCATCCTCGTTATAAGCACTGTTAACCCATTTTCCATTCCCATAGCCGGTTGGACTCCCACCCTGGAGGTTAAGTGTGAATGATATCATGCCCGACCTGTACCAGCTTTCCATAGCCTTAATAAATTCATTTGTATTCCTGTCGGGGTCCCAGCTACCTGTATCAGGATATTTCCAGGAATCAACAGTTGCAGGGTTACTGTCATCAAACACCCCCTGAACCATCCTGGAATTAAAAAGAAGTCCCTCAATAGTGTAGTCGTTCCAGCTCTTGTCCTGGTAAGTTGGAGAACCGTTAACATAGAATTTATTACCCCTTATGCTAACTTCTGTGGTCGGGCTATAATTATTGCATGAGCCCAGTGCTACAGCAATTAATAGCATCACAAGTACAATAAATCTGTCTTTAAAAATCATAATTAATTCTCCCTCTGGATTTCCGATATCATCCTGTTTATTTTATTCCACCTGGCGGTATTCATCTTTGGCCCAACCACCTCGATTACATTACCTGCAAGTACAGACCCATAAGCACCACACCTGTCGAGCGACTCATCCCTGCAAAGGCCATATAAAAACCCTGCAGCATATAAGTCGCCGGCACCCGTTGTATCCTTGCTTTTTACCTTGATTGTATCTACTTTAATTATTTCATCTCCTCTTTTAATAATAGATCCTTCTTTACCAACTTTAATAACCGCAATTTCGCACATCTCTGCAAGCTCATACAGTGCTTCCATCGGCTCCTTACCGGTAAATGCTTTAGCTTCCTCCTCGTTTGCAAAAATTATATCAACATAGTCGGATACAATCTCTGTAAACTCATTCAGGAATGATTCAACAACATTATAACTGGCAAGGTCTATAACAACCTTAATTCCTTTTTCCCTTGCATTCTTACATGCAGTTTTTACAAGCTCAATATCGGTAATAAGATATCCCTCCAGATATAAAAAATCATAACCCGTAAACAGGTTGCCATTGAGGTCCTTTTTATTCAGCTCCAGGGCGGCTCCCAGATGTGTTGCAAATGTTCTTTCACTGTCTGGTGTAACAAGAGCCACAGCTGTTCCGGTATCCGTATTTTTTCTCAAAAGATAGGTGTTTACGCCGGCCTCTCTCATATCAGCCTCAAAGAAATCGCCCGTCTCATCACTTCCTACAGACCCAATAAAGCCTGATTCCATACCCATTTTAGCCAGTCCATGCATGGTATTGGCTGCCGATCCTCCGGATGCAAGACTTGTCTTAATATCGATAGTACTATTCTTTATATTCTTCGATGTCTCGGCATCAACAAGAGTCATGCTTCCGGGTGAAAATCCCAGGTCGGATATTATTTCATCATCAGGTAATAACTTCATTACATCCACAAGAGCATTCCCTATGCCAAGTACATTTTTCATAAACAGGCTTCGTTTAGAATAAGCAAATCAAAATATTTGGCAAATATATTGCTTAATTCACTAAAAGCCTTTACTTTTGCCGAGCAAATTTCAAATAGACTCAGATTTTTGCAATATTATTCCTCAGTAGCTCAGTTGGTTAGAGCGGCGGACTGTTAATCCGTAGGTC
This sequence comes from uncultured Marinilabiliaceae bacterium, assembly GCA_942491535.1. Classification (GTDB taxonomy): domain Bacteria; phylum Bacteroidota; class Bacteroidia; order Bacteroidales; family VadinHA17; genus JAUVKT01. The sequence goes on along the minus strand of CALOBV010000021.1, from coordinate 69,232 downwards.
GAAGGTTCGAGTCCTTCCTGAGGAGCGAGGTAAAGAAGGCCCCTGGCAGCAATGCCCGGGGCTTTTATTTGCTTAATGAATATGGCAGATCTTTATTATTACTTCCCCATGACTTATCAGGGCTATCGCTCATATTAAATATAAACTTGCCTCCCTTCTGTATCGCATCAAAAGTAAGATAGCTGTGAGTATATGGCTTACCATCCAACTGTGTTGATCGGATATAAAAATTGCTTCCAGAATTATTATTAGCCTGGATAATAAAATTATTACCATTCTCAAGTTTCATTCTTACTTTTTTAAACAGGGGGCTACCTATAATATATTGATCTGTTGCCGGTGTTACAGGGTAGAATCCCATTGCACTGAACACATACCAGGCTGATGTCTGACCATTATCCTCATCTCCACAATAACCATCCGGGGCAGCACTATATAAATTATTCAAAACCGTTCTGACCTTCTCCTGCGTTTTCCAGGGAACACCTGCATGGTTATACAAATAAATCATATGCTGAATTGGCTGGTTGCCATGGGCATAATTACCCATATTGACAATTTGCATTTCGCGAATTTCATGAATGGTTATCCCATAGTAAGAATCATCAAAATCAGGAGGCATTTCAAAAACATTGTCGAGCTGTTTAATAAAATTCTCTTTCCCACCCATTAAATCAATAAGTCCCTGCACATCATGAAAAACAGACCAGGTATAGTGAAGGCTATTTCCTTCGGTAAAGGCATCACCCCATTTTAAAGGGTTAAAAGGTGATTGAAAAGTACCATTTTCATTCCTGCCCCGCATCAAATTAGTGGTAGTGTCGAAAACATTCTTATAGTTAAGCGATTTCTTATAATATTGATTTGCCACTTCCTCTTTGCCCATTCTTTCAGCCATCCTGGCGATAGTAAAATCAGCATAGGCATACTCTAATGTCCTGGCCACATTTTCATTAATCCCGACATTATATGGAATATACCCCTTGCTATTATAGTATTTGAGCCCCTCCCTGCCGACCGAGCTAACAGGTCTGCCTTCAGCAACTTCAGCATTTTTAATTATTGCTTCGAACAGAACAGAAGCATCTTTATCAGCTATATTTCCTTTTAAAAAGGCATCCACAATTATAGGTGCGGAATTCGATCCGATCATGCAATCACGATGTCCCGGGCTGGCCCATTCAGGAAGCCAACCCGATTCTTTATAGGTATTAGCCAGTCCTTCCATAATCTGACTGTTTAATTCGGGATACATCATATTAAAGAAGGGATAGACTGCCCTGAAGGTATCCCAGAAACCATTGTCGGTAAACATATAACCCGGCAGTACCTGGCCATTGTAAGGACTGTAATGAACAATATTATTGTCAGAGTCGATCTCATAGAATTTTCTTGGGAACAGCAAAACACGATAGAGGCAGGAGTAGAAGGTTCTTATATTATCAATATTATCGTCTTCTACCCTGATCTTACTAAGTTCATCCTCCCATAACTGCTTTGCTTTTTGCATTGTAGATTCAAACGAATCGTCTCCCACTTCCCTGTCGAGGTTTAGTTGTGCCTGCTCGGGACTAATAAACGAAGAGGCAACTTTTACATTCACTACTTCGCCTTTTTTTGAGCTAAAGCCGATAATGGCACCAACATGTTTCCCCTCACTAAATAGTGAGTTTTTTGCAAGAGCCCAGCTGTCGTACCATGTATGATAAATTTCGAAGTCCTTATCAAATTCGGCAACAAAATAATTGTGAAAATTATCAGGAACACCCCCTGAATTATTTCTGCAATATCCAATAATTTTACGTTCTTCCGGAAGTATTTTCACCATGGAGCCCTTAAAGAAAGCATCGAGGATAATATATGATGAGTCGGCTTCAGGAAAGGTAAATTTAAATTGTGCAGCCCTCTCTGTTGGAGTAACTTCGGCGGTAACATCATAGTCGGCTAAATACACTTTATAATGATATGGCTTAACCGTTTCTGCCTTATGCGAAAACCACGATTGCCTTTCTTCTTCATTAAATTTCAAGTTACCCGTTACTGCCATTAAAGAAAATGCCGCATAATCGTTTATCCACGGACTGGGTTGATGAGTTTGCTTGATCCCCCTGATCTTGTTCTCATTATACTTATAGGTCCAGCCATCTCCCATCCTTGAGGTCATAGGTGTCCAGAAATTCATTCCCCAGGGAGTTGCGATTGCCGGGTATGTATTTCCATTCGACAAACTGTATTTGGAGTCTGTTCCCATCAAGGGGTTTACATAAGTCTGTAAGATCATTACTCTTCCATGCCTCTTTTTCATAAGACCTCTTCTCCCGATTCTGACATGAAAGGACCAGTATTAAGCTTACAAATATGAATAAAACTCTATATTTCATTATTCTCTTATTTAGCCTTATCTGACATTTCAAAAACAATTTCGCCTCCCCTTATAATATCCTGGTGAGACAGCAGGTTTCCTTCGAGTATATTTCCATTTACAGAAACACTCTTCACATATACATTTTCCCTGCTCTGATTATTTGCTGTTATAGTAAGGGTGTTACCATTCTCCAGATGAATAATAGCTTTTTGAACCAATGGGCTACCCAGGGCATAGTAAGGTGAGCCGGGCGTTACGGGATAAAAGCCTAAACTGCTAAAGATATACCATGCACTCATTTGCCCTGCGTCGTCATTTCCACACAGGCCGTCAACATTTGGCCCGTACATGCTTTCCATTATCATTCGTACACGCGCCTGTGTTTTTTCCGGATAACCTGTCCAGTTATATAGATAGGGAATATGATGACCCGGTTCATTACCATGCACGTAATTACCAATAATACCATCGCGCGTTATATCTTCAGTTTCTGCAATATATTTATCATCAATCTGCATTGTGAATAAGGAATCCAAATGTTGGGTAAATCTTTCTTTCCCACCCATCAATTCAACCATCTTATCAATGTCCTGAGGAACATATAAACCATAATTCCATGCATTACCTTCAATAAAACCCTGTCCGTGAGTGTCCATTGGATCGAAGTCTTTTCTGAAAGTACCATCGGCCAGCCTGGGTCGCATATATCCAATAACAGGGTCGTACACATTGTTATAATACTCAGAACGCTCCATAAATTCTTCTTCAACAGAAGGATTGCCAACACGCTTGGCCATCTGAGCTATACACCAGTCATCGTAGGCATATTCGAGTGTTTTTGAGACGGAAGAATGACTCATGTCGTCTGGCACATATTTATAATCGATATAATCACCCAGTCCCTCAAAGTATCGTACGCTGGCAGTATTTACAGAAGCCTGTAAGGCCCTCTTATAATCAAAATCACCAACGTTCTTCGACATAGCATCTGCAATAACTGATGTAGCATGGTAGCCTATCATACACCAGTTTTCGTTAGCATAATGGCTCCAGACTGGCAGCATATTATGCACGCTCTGGTCGTGGTGTGCCAGCATGGATTTTATCATATCGTTATTACGATCCGGCTGAGTAATATTAAACAGGGGATGCAGTGCCCTGTAGGTATCCCAGAGTGAAAAAATTGTATAATTTGTAAAACCTTCCGAAATATGAATATTCTGGTCTAAGCCACGATACCGGCCATCAACATCTTCGTATAGAATTGGAGATAGGTTGGTATGATATAAGGCTGTATAAAATGTTATCCTGTCTTCTTCTGTTAAAGTTGTTACTTCGATTTTAGAAAGTTCGCTATTCCATTTTGCCAGGGTTTCTTCGCGCGTTTTATTAAAATCCCAATGCGGAATTTCTGCTTTCAGGTTCTTTATTGCTCCTGCTGTACTTACCGAAGACAGGGCAAACTTGATATTTATCCTTTCTCCTTCATAAGTATCAAAATTGAACCAGGCACGAATATTTTTCCCGGCCATCTCAGGAAAATTTTCTTCCTGACTAAAACGTTTATAAAACCCATCATATATTATCTCATCATACTTTTTATGTCCGTAGCTCTTAAAAGGTTTTGAGAATTGCATGGCAAAAAACACTTTCTTAGTCCTTGCCCAACCTTTGGTTTGCCTGTAACCGGTAACCAGGGAATCGTTTTCCACCCTGATAAAAGTCCATACATTCTTGTTGTCGTGATGGTATACATTGTAGATAAGATCTAAAATGATATGTGCATCATCAGATTCAGGAAAGGTGTACTGATGAAAGCCTACACGCTCGCTTGCTGTCAATTCTGCCTTAATATTGTAGCTGTAGAGGTCTGCCTTATAATATCCTGGCGAAGCATCTTCATCGTTATGGGAAAATGTCGAATAGTATCCCTTCCCCCCTTCCTCGGTAATAAAAGGGTCGAGCACTAATTTTCCCCTTGTTGGCATTATAAGAAAATCGCCCAGATCGGAATGGCCGGTACCACTAAAATTGGTGTGTGCAAAACCAATTATTGTGGAGTCACGATATTGATAGCCTGCACAATATTCATAGGTTTCGGTATTGTAGCTTCCGTCGGAATTGTACATTACCTCAAAATTGGTTTGCGGGCTCAATTGAACCATCCCAAAAGGAGCTGTTGCACCCGGGTAAACATGTCCCATCTTACTCGTTCCGATAAAGGGATTAACATACTGCGTGTAGTTTGTTATTGAATCGTGCGCTATAGTTTTATCTGACCTGTCAGTATCACAGGAAACAAAAACTGTCAAAGCGAAAATAAATAATACAATATTTCTCATTTTACCATGTGCTGATTTTAATATTACTCCTTATCCAAGTGTCATATTCTAAGCCATTTCCGGAATTACTGACGGCCAGAGATGCAATTTAATTAATAGTCGACAATACCCAAACTGTTTCTCAGCATCAAATTCATTTCCAGCACTCCGGCAAATGGCCAGAAAGGTAAACCCCGGGGTAGCTTGCTTATAATAATTTGGCAGTGAACACTAATTTGAATACTTTCAAATCCTGATTCTATTTCACTCATATTAGTAGCATAGCAGCAGATGGACAAAAAATATTCGATAGGTGTTGATATTGGAGGATCTCATATTACCTCTGCAGTGATAGATCTTAATGAGGGTAAAATTTTAAGAGATACCATAGTTGAAATTCCGGTAGATAATAAAGCTGAAGGAAATATTATTATATCACAATGGAGTAAGGCCATTGGGAAGTCAATTTCCATGGTAGGTAAAAATAATATCAAAGGAGTAGGATTTGCAATGCCCGGTCCTTTTGATTACCCGCAAGGCATATGCCTGATTAAGGGTGTTCCCAAATATGAAAAATTATACGGTGTCAATATCGGGATATCTGTCAGGAAGGAATTAAATCTTGGAGATAAGGTCTTTTTCAGGTTTATGAATGATGCATCTTCTTTTGCTGTAGGTGAGGCCTGGGCGGGAAGGGCTTCCGGAGCAAATCGATCGATGGCTATAACACTTGGTACCGGTTTCGGATCGGCATTTATTTCAGACAGGGTACCGGTTGTCTCAGGAGAAGATGTTCCTGATATGGGCTGTGTTTATCATATAAAATACCTTGATGGTATAGCAGACGATTTTTTCTCAACCAGGTGGTTTACATCTAAATATGAGAAGCTGTGTGACACCGGGGCCGCAGGCGTAAAGGATGTAGCAGAGGCTGCCCGGAGTAATGATTCTGTAAGAGATTTATTCAAAGAATTTGGCTATTCTCTTGGTTCATTCCTTGCCCCCTGGCTTAATAAATTTGGAGCAGAAATACTGGTTATAGGAGGAAATATCTCAAGGGCATATGATCTCTTCGGGGAATCGCTAAGGTCTGGACTTGACGATAATAACTGCAAAACCGAAGTAGCAATATCTGAATTAAAAGAAGATGCAGCCCTGATGGGCAGTGCTTACCTCTTTGATGATGACTTCTGGCTTTCAGTAAAGGACCTTCTTCAATTTATGTAATATATAATGCTGACTAAAAGTTAAAATAACAATGCCTGAAAAAGTTAATATCTCAAAAGTGCTTCCTGTTTTGATGGCCTTTCTTGTAATGAGTTTTGTAGACCTGGTAGGAATAGGAGTAGATCGTGTAAGTTCTGACCTTGATCTCAGTGCAGGCCTGGCTCAACTAATCCCATCGGCTGCCTTCCTCTGGTTTCTCTTACTTTCAGTTCCCGTTGGCATAATGCAATCCCGCCTCGGAAAAAAGTTTATGTTAAATATTGGTATGCTGGTTACAGCCCTGGGCATGCTTGTGCCATTTTTTATATACAATTTTGCAATGGTACTGGCGGGTTTTGCACTCCTGGGGATAGGAAATACCATAGTACAGGTTTCTGCAAACCCCCTGCTTGTGGATGTTGTACCGGGAAACAGATCTTCGAGTTTTTTGAGCTTTTCTCAATTTATTAAAGCAATTGGTTCAATGCTGGCACCACCTCTTGCAGCTATGTTTGCTGCCAGGCTGGGAGACTGGAAATTACTCTTCCTTGCATTTGGAATTGTTTCAATACTTTCGGTAATATGGTTGGGGGCAACCAGGGTAGAAGAATCGAAAAATATAGAAAGTAAAGCTTCGTTAAAATCAACTTTCAAACTACTTGAAAACAGGTTTGTCCTCTTAATGGTTATTTCAATATTTGTTGTGGTGGGCATTGATGTAGGATTTAACTCAAATTCGGGCCAGTTCCTGATTAATAGTTTCGGATTTGAACAAACAGCTGCTGAGTCGGGAAGAAGTTTCTATTTCTTTGGCCGTATGGTAGGAACATTTGGCGGAGCACTGCTGTTAACTAAATTCTCATCCAGGAAGTTCTTCCTTTGGTCTACCATTCTTGGGATAATATCATTTATCCTTATCCTCGCCTTCCCCTATCTGTCGGATAACCGGAGTGTCTGGCTAATCGATTCTCTTATTGTTATCGTCGGGCTGGCAGTGGCCAATATTTTCCCTCTTGTTTTCTCAATTACAGTTGAAAAATTACCCGAGCGAAGCAATGAAATATCGGGTCTTATGATGATGGCTATCTCAGGTGGAGCGATCTTTCCGCCCATTATGGGCTGGATAACAGATATTAGCAACAATATCCTCGGAATGTCAGTTCTGCTTGTTTGTATGATTTATCTTTTTATCGTAGCAGGCTGGTTATTAAGAGTTAAGACTGCAACCTAAGCAGGCCTTATAAGAGATCCGGACCTGTGCTCCGGTCTTTTACCCTAAGGGAAAGACCGGTTTATAATTCATTAATACTCTCACAAGAATGTCTTATTTTTATTCAATCCGCATTAAAATTAGCTGTAAGCATCTCTAATTAAACACTTTTTGATATATTAGACGAACTAACCAACCTGATTCTTCTTATGAAACGTGTATTATTTGTATTATGCCTGGCTGTTTTTGCTGGTGGATTTAACCTTATTCAGGCTCAAATTACCGGAACTGCTCACGACTTTTCTTCAGAGACATGGGCCCCGGCAGAGAATAAGATTTGTGCGGTCTGTCATACCACACATAATGCCACTTCGGTTGCTACAGCTCCGCTTTGGGACCATGAAGTTACAGCTGTCAGTGGCTATACAACATATTCATCAGCTACATTTGATCCTCACGGAGGGACAACAATAGGCGACCCTGGTGCAAGTTCAAAACTATGCCTCAGCTGTCACGACGGTACAGTAGCCCTGGAAAACTTTGGCGGTGTAACAGGAGGGACAAACTTTATTAGCGTTGCCAACCGTATTGGAGGAGCTTCAGGTGGTGATATGTCAAAAGAGCACCCTATTTCATTTGACTACACAACTGCCCTTGCTGGTTTAGACGGAGGCCTTCACGATCCGGCAACGACCAATGTACCAGCACTTGGTGGATCAATTTCAAATACAATGCTTTTTGCTAATAAGATGGAATGTGCATCCTGCCATGATGTTCATAATAAATATAATGTACCATCGCTGCTTAAGCTCAGTAATACCAACAGCCAACTTTGCTTAACCTGTCACGATAAGTAATATTTGATAATTCGAATAGGCCTTTTAAGGGAATGTATCAGAGTTGGCTTTTGATACACACCCTTATAATTCTAATATTCTTATGAAGAAACCTCTTATATTAAGGAAGTTCCTACTCATCCTTCCTTTACTATTATTGATATCCTGCATGGACCAGCCTTCAAGGCCTGGAGATCCGGATGAGCTTGTTATTTACCCTCAGCCACCAGGCCTTACCAGGATTCAGTACCTGACATCTTTCAGTACCTCATCAGATTTTGAAGGAGAGCAAAGCAAAATAAATAAATTTCTGATTGGTGAGAAGACGCCTGTTTCAATTGTGAAACCTTATGGAGTAAGTGTAAGCGGATCTAAAATATATATTTGTGATACAGGCATTAAGGGATTGATTATACTCAACACTGATGATCAAAGCTTTAAGGTATTTACCCCGGGAGGCAGAGGGCAGTTACAGATGCCCTTTAATTGCGACCTCGATTATGAGGGCAATCTATATATAGCCGATGGAAACCGAAGACAGCTGGTAATATTTGATAAAGACCTTAACTACCTGAACGAGCTGAGCCTTGTCGATAACGCAAAACCTACCGACGTAAAAGTTGATAGTACATTAATCTATGTAAGTGCATCCGACAATCATAGGATTGAGGTATATAACAGGAATGATCTAAGCCTCAAAACCGTTTTCCCGAAAGCCGGTATTAATGAAAAAGAATATCTGTACCAGCCTTTAAATATTGAACTTGATGAAGACTATATATATGTCTCAGATATTGGAAATTGCTCTGTAAAGGTATTCGACAAGAAGTTTAAACTTTCTAATAGTTTTGGCAGTCCGGGTAATGGACTCGGACAATTTACCAGGCCAAAAGGAATATCTGCCGATAAAGAGGGAAATATTTATGTTGTTGATGCAGCCTTTGAAAATGTTCAGATCTTTAACCGTAGCGGAGATCTTTTGCTGTATTTTGGTGGCACATACACCGGGCCGGGCGGAATGTGGCTCCCGGCAGACGTAACAATTGACTATGGCAACCTCGATTATTTTAATAAATATGTCGACCCGGCTTTTAAACTTGAATACCTTATCTACGTAAGCAACCAGTATGGTAAGGATAAATTAAGCATATACGGGTTTGTCGGGCTTACAGAATAATAGTGCATGCTGTGAAGATTAATTGTTCTATATATCTTTTTGTTCTGTGTCTTTGCGGGATACTACTCTCATGCTCAGCACGAAAGAATTATAATACACTATCCCTGTTCTTTGATGGAGTACCCAATCCTGATGATATAGTCGGTTCAACATATTATGAGAATCCCGGGATTACAACTGACACCATTTCAGGGTCGACCGATTCAACGGATATAATAATCAGGACCATTACCTATCATGAACCCTATCAATCAAAGGGATGTGAATTCTGCCACGACATAAACTCCGTAGGAAGAATGATAATTGACGAGCCGGATCTATGTTATCAGTGCCATGAAGACTTCAGCGATTTATACTCCTTTACTCACGGGCCTGTAGAAGGGGGGTTCTGTACAGAATGTCATAATCCCCATTCAAGCAAAGAGAATAATCTGCTCAATGATAAGGTTAACAACCTGTGCTTTTACTGTCATAATATTGGAGAACTTTCAGAGTTTGATATGCACAGGGAAGGAGACGACTTCCTGTGTACAGATTGTCACAATCCACATGGTGGAGAAAGTACCTTAATGTTTATTGAATGAAGCGCAAAAGAATACATAGCATATTATTCTTTTTACTGATTGCTGCAACAGTTTATTCACAGGACTCACCATATTCCCTGGGTTTCTGGTACTTCAAGCCTGTATCAGGCGAAATAAGCATGCTGGGTAGCTACCGCACCCTTTCTTCGCAGTTCAATGAACTAAACGAAGATCTTAATTCAAAACACTTCCAGGGTGGAATAAAACTCAACTCAACAAGCTACATGTGGAACCCGGATATTATTGCCTTTAATGCAAGTGGTGAATATAACCCTGAATTCAGAGACGACAGGTATCTGGTAATACCCGACAGAACAGAAGTCAGGACCTTATCAAAACTTAATCTTCAGGCATCTGTGTTTAATAATAAAGCTGTTAGCCTGAATACCTTCTATAACCTCAACAACTCATATTTCAACCGCGAAAACCTCACCAATGTAAGGTCTGATAACAGGCAGCTGGGGACAATGCTTTCGGTTTCGAATAAAATTTTACCTCTCAGGTTAAGCTACAGGGATCTGAAGTGGGACCAGACAGAGACTGAGTCAGGCAGATATTTTTCGATGGGACAAAGAAGTATTGAAGCAAGTACAGATAAATCATTCTATGGCAACGACAATCATGAATTAAGGTATTCAATAAGAGACTATAAGTACAGATATGACGAACTGAGGGATGTCGATAACAGGGTATCGCATATTGATTTTATAAGCCAGTTATTTATCGATGCAGACAGGAAATACGGGCTTAATTCTAATATATCTTACTTTAAGCAGGAGGGAACCTATACTTTTTCGAGATTCGAAGTAAATGAAAGAACCACCCTTCACTTCCCATATGATTTAGACCTTACGGCAAATTACAGGTTCTACAAAATGGATGATCCAAACCAGTCAATACTGGTAAATAAAGCCAGGGGAGAAATAAAACATAAATTATACAAAAGCCTTGTCAGCCAGGCTTATATAGATTATACCAGGACATCACACACTTATTATAATGAGCTTAGTTTTATCTCAGGTGCCGGGATTAACTATACAAAAAAAACTCGCTTCGGAAGGATAAACCTGGCCTACCATATCTTTTCGCATAAAAATAGCGTTGAAGGAGAATCAAACAATATAGAAATAACAAGAGAAGAACACCGCTTAAGCGATATAGATATCACTATTCTTAATAAGCCATATGTTGATCCGTCGGGCATTATTGTTACCGATCTTACTTCGACTATTATTTACCAGGAAGGACTGGATTACCTGGTAAATTCAATTAATAATTTTACCGAGATACTCAGAATTCCCGGCGGTCAAATAGCCCAGGACCAATCTGTATTAGTAAGCTATTCGGCCATCCAGCCAGGATCTTATAACTACCTTGCAATAAATAATACACTAACATCGAGCGTGCTGTTTTTTGACAGGGTGGTAGAGATATATTACAGGGGCACAGCACAGGAATACCCGAGGGTGCAGCAAACAGAATATCTAAGCCTGAACAGGTTTTATCAGAATATAGCCGGACTTAGAATACACTATAAGATAGCTACGGCAGGGATAGAATATGACTACTATAATTCAGACCTGATACCTTATAAGAGGATGAATTATTACCTGAATATGAACCTGAAAATAAAATCACGAATGTTGCTTTCTGTAAACGGAACTCTCAGGGATCATCATATTCTCGACCAGGACCTCAACTATGTATATTCGAATCTGTCAACCCGGTTTACATACTCACTAAATAGCTGGAGCCGGCTTAATATTGAAGGATCATACCTCAGGCAAAACGGTAGAACCATTGAATTGGATTTGCTTACCGGTAAAACAGAACTGGTGGCAAACTTAAGAAAACTGACACTCAGAGGCAGCTTTAATATATACAAAAGAAGTTATGCTCAGAGTGATTTTCTTTATACAGGAACCCATTTAGAGATTATCAGAAAATTTTAAATATTATCTATCATGAAAACATTATTAACCTTAATTATTGGAATATTCGCTCTTATATCAATAGAGAGACCTGGAAATATCGGCAACGCAGAAGGTAAGGACAAATGCATTGATTGCCATGGTGACCTTATTGAAGGCTCAGTGGTGCATCCCATTACAGAAGAAGGATGCGACCTGTGCCACAGCTCAACAGGCAAGAAACATCCAGGGAAAGAAATAGGATTTAAACTAACTGAACCATATCCCGACCTGTGCTATATGTGTCACGACCCCAAAACAACAAAAGAACAGGTTCATACTCCCGTTAAAGATGGTAATTGTTCTGATTGTCATTCCCCGCACAGCACCGATAACAGGTCATTAATACTGAATGATTTCTCTGAAAACACATGCCTTGATTGTCACTATATCGAAACAGAAGATATTAAGACTGTACACGGACCGGTAATGAAAGGTGATTGCCAGAGTTGCCATGATCCTCACCATTCAGACAATCCTTATAACCTGAAGAAGGAGCTAAAAGATATGTGCCTTACCTGCCACGACAAGGAAATTGAGTCTGCAGACAGAACGCTGGATGCAATATCACCCCTCTTAGTCGAAGGAAACGTAATACACGGTCCGGTGGATAATGGAGACTGCACCAGCTGTCATCTGCCTCACTCAGGTAATTTTCCATACCTGCTTGTAAGCGAATACCCTGTAGAACAATATGCCGATGCTACAGCTGAAAATTTTGATCTCTGCTTTATGTGTCACGATATTGACATGCTTACCCAGCAAAATACAGATTATGCCACCAACTTCAGGAATGGAACAACCAACCTTCATTACCTCCATATAAATGGAAACAGGGGAAGAAATTGCAACCTGTGTCATAATGCACATGGCGCCCCACGCGAACATATTCTGGAGGAAACCGTTCTTTTCGGAAGATGGGAAATGCCTATGAAACTGGAACTAAACGAAACAGGCGGTTCCTGCGCTACAGGATGTCATAAGAAGCTAAAATACAGCAGGGTAATCGAATAATTACTTCTTTAACACGGCGCCTTCGACTATTGTGCTATACTTATATCCGTAGCCAAAATCACGGTCCAGGGCAAGTATTCCCGTAAATACAACCTGGTCGCCAACACTTACTACATCAGAAGTTGTAATAGTAAGGTCGTACTCGCCTGAGTAATCGGTACCATCCTGGATATGAACCCAGTTTCTTCCCATAATGGCCGGGTTATATTTGACTACCTCCCCCTTAAAGGAGATACTCTTACCTGCCAGGCTCTCCCTGTCCTTTAATATTTCAGCTATCGTCAATAATCCTTCTTCAAGCTCAATATCTACGTCCTTCTTATCGCTTGAAATATTTGCAACATGCTCGGTTGCATCCTGGTTATAATCAATCTCCTCAGCCTGGGTGGCCATAACCGGTCCTTTATTTCCTCCCTTACATGCTGCCATCATTACTATTGCAGCTAAAACAAATACTCTTTTTATCATAACTAAATATTTTGGCGCAAAATAATAAAAAACTCTTCTGTAATAGCATACAGAAGAGTTTTTATGATCGATGGTTTTTATTTTATTGGTTGGTCCGAACATTTTTGTCCCGACTCTGATTCAATGAATCAACACAATATTACATGAAACAAACCATATAATGATATTATTTTAAGACAAAAACCCTAAACCTGCTGCCAAAGATATTTTTTTGTGATATACAGCAAAATATGAGACTATTTGGATTCAGAACATAAATTCATAATTTCGTTCAATATATAATTATCCTTTCTTTATATTAATATGCTGCATACCAGAATTATTATTACAGCTGCCATAATATTCTCTGCCTTAAGTTTTTCAAGAGCTCAGGCTCCTGCTACAAAATTTAAGATTGACTGGATTAAAAATATCCCTGATCCCAATGTAAAAGAAAAAAAGACTCCCTTAAAAATTATTGAAGGCATTATTTTCGGTCGCGAGCGCTTAAATATCTCTAAGCCGGTTGATATTATTACCTTATCATCTGATGAGGGCTGGATCCTGAGCCAGGGAACGGGTGAAATAATTAAGTATAAGGGATCAAATTTGTCGAGGGTGAAAATCAAAAATGATAAGCACAAGCTATATAAATCTCTTGTTTCGGGAGAATATATCAAAGATATGGGATTGTTATTTTCCGACTCTGCTGATGATATGGTTTACCTCCTGGATAAGGAGGGCAATCTCAGCTTTTTCTGTAAAGAAGGGATATTGCTCAGGCCCACCGGAATAGCCTTTAATAAGAAAAGCCAGGAGATATGGGTAGTGGAATCAGGAGGGCATCGCATAAGTATTTTCAATAAAGAAGGCAGGCTCTTAAAAATAATTGGAGAAAGAGGAACGAAACCGGGACAGTTTAATTTCCCCACACACATCGACATAGATGATGAAGGCCGTGTTTTTATTGTTGATGCCATGAATTTCCGTATACAAATTTTTGATCATAAAGGAGTCTGTCTTTCCTCCTTCGGTGAACATGGAGATGCATCGGGTAAATTTGCACGGCCAAAAGGTATAGCTGTCGACAGGGAGGGTAATATTTATGTTGCTGATGCCCTGTTTAACACCATACAAATATTTAACAAAGAGGGTATTTTCCTTTACTATTTCGGCAGGAAAGGATCGGGTAAGGGAGAGTTCGTAATGCCTTCCGGCTTACAAATTGATGATAATGGCTATATTTACGTATCCGATAGTTATAATAACAGGATACAGGTACTTAAACTAACCAGTTATAATTAGATGACAAAGAGAATCTGGCACCTACTTATTTTTTTATCTGTAATTAGCCCCGCACTGTATTCACAATCGGTTGTTAACTCCCTGCATAATCTATCATCTTCGGGTCCGGGATCGATAAGGGCAACATCAGAACAGGAAATATGTATCTTCTGTCATACTCCTCATTCTGCAAAACCAGACAGTCCGCTCTGGAATAAGAATGATCCGGGTGTATTTTATAATCTCTACACATCTTCTACAATACAGTCTGTTCCAAATCAGCCAACAAACTCTTCAATTCTATGCCTTTCTTGTCATGACGGGACAATAGCACTGGGAAATGTCTTAAGCAGGGCCTCAGATATAGATTTCTCAGGAGGTGTAACCATGATGCCTCCGGGAAGTTCAAATCTGTCAACTGATCTGTCAGACGATCACCCTGTATCCTTTCAATACAATTCAGCTCTGGCGGCGGCTGATGGTCAATTAATAGACCCAACACTTATTACCCCGCCTGTATCGATCGAAAACGGGAACCTGGAATGTACTTCATGTCATGATCCTCACTCAGACATTTACAATAATTTCCTTGTCCTTTCGAATCAATTCTCTGAACTGTGTTATAAATGCCATGACCGCACTTACTGGTCGTCATCAAGCCATAATACATCGACGGCGACCTGGAATGGTTCAGGAAATAATCCATGGTTTCATACAGAATATACCAGGGTGTCTGATAATGCATGTGAAAATTGCCATAATCCTCATGGTGCCGAGGGTAAACCCGTCCTGCTAAATTATATTGCAGAAGAAAACAATTGCCTTGTCTGCCACAATAGCAATGTTGCTACTGCTGATATATCCTCACAGCTAACCAAGACATATACTCATAATGTTTATGCTTACAACATGACTCATCTCCCATCTGAAAATCCTCTTGTAACAACGATGCATGTTGAATGCGAAGATTGCCATAATCCACATGCTGCAAATAGCAGTACTGCTTCGGCTCCTGCTGTGTCGGGCAGTATTTTCGGAGCTAAGGGGGTTGACATTAGCGGAGGAGAGCTTAACCAGGCACTTAACCAGTATGAAGTGTGCTTCAGGTGCCATGCAGATAGCCCGGGCAAACCAGGCAGTGCTACCGTAAGGGTTATTGAGCAAAACAATACCAGGTTAGAGTTTGATCCTCTTAACCCATCATACCACCCTGTTGCTGCCGTGGGTAAAAATACCGACTCTCCCAGTTTGATCCTGCCTTATACAGAGAGTTCGATGATCTATTGTTCAGACTGCCATTCTAGCGATGGCGCAGGAGCGCCCGCCGGGCCCCATGGATCTTCCTATCCTCATATATTAAAACTAAGGTATGAGACAGCTGATTTAACAGTTGAGACGCCCGACACCTATGCTTTATGTTATTCCTGCCACTACAGAGAATCAATCCTGGCAAACGAATCTTTCACTTACCATTACCTTCATATCGTTGAAAAAGATTCTCCATGCAATGCATGCCACGACCCGCACGGAATAAGCAGCGCACAGGGTACTGCCACTAACAATAGCCACCTTATTAATTTTGATGCTACCATTGTTACAGCCAGTGGTTCAGGTATCCGCTTTGTTGACACCGGCGATAATCACGGCTACTGCCTTCTAAGGTGCCATTTCAGAGGGCATGGAGCAGGCATGAGTTACTAGATATTTTAGTTATATGCCAGTCTTAGACCCGGATCTGACATTGTCGGGGCGACAATCTCCTTCCACTCATCGGCATTCCAGGTACCCAGAGAGGTATGATTAATAAGGTATTTTTCAGGTATTGGGTGAGTACCAATAACAACCTTAACATTGTACCTCTTCTCAAGAAAATCCTTAAACTCCTTTATGTATGGACAGGGGGGATAACCCACAACCAGTCCTGTCGCAAGGTGAATTACCTCTGCCCCATTGTTTATCATTTCTTCAGGGGCGTACTCAATATTACCTCCCGGACATCCTCCACATGATGTATAGCCTACAAGTTCAACATCCTCATCCTTGCCGTATATATCAAAGGCACCCTCCCTGTTTTTAAGCGATCTAAGGCACTTACCTCCTGCACAACTACGATAACGATCACAGATAATAATTCCTATTTTGGTTACATTTTTCATATTACTTAGCTTAAATAAATTATCAATTATTTTTTAAATGATTTATCAGGATATGGTGGATGGGGAGGTATTTCTCTTGGATCTTCTTCGATTAGTTTCTTAAGATGATTGATAGCAGCATCAAGCTGTGAATCAACACCATTAAAAGTTGAATGAGGAAGATTATCAACCTCAATATCGGGGATAAAGCCAATACCTTCAATCAGCCATTCTCCCTCAGGTCCATAAACACCCATCATAGGAGCCCTTGCCAGTCCTTTATCACTTAAGAGGTTCTGGCTGCCCAGCCATACCTCACCACCCCATGTTCTCATTCCTATTACCTTACCCAGGCCAAGGCGCCTGAATCCATCACAGAAGGCTTCCCCGTCTGAAGCAGTATTCTGATCACATAAAACCACAATATGACCACGGAAAGCATACTGCATATTCCATGATGCTTGTCCTGGCCTGTTAGCCCAGTAAAACCAGGCTTTTCTCAATAATTTTTCAAGAATAAAACTATCGATATTACCTCCCCTGTTATGACGTACGTCGATAATAAGACCCTGCCTGTTAAATACAGGGTAAAACTCTCTGTACCACTGAGCAATATCAGTGCTTCCCATTGCCTTCAGGTGCAGATATCCTATTTTCCCTTCACTGCTTTTTTCCACTTCTAATCTCCTTGAATATTCCCAGTCGCTATATCTAAGCCCTGATTCTCTATCCATGGCAGTAACTATCACTTCAAAAGGCATTTTTGTACTTGCAGAGATCAGCCTTAGCCGAACCTGCTTCCCGGATTGATTACGCAAGAGTGCTCCGGGGTGAATTACATCAAGTGTCGGGTCGCCATTGATATGAGTTAATATATCACCTTCATTAATATTCAGACCCGGCTCTGCCAGGGGACAAATCTCGTCAGGGTAATCAGGATCAGCTTTATAGATATAGTCTATTCTGAAACCACCTCCCTTATCATCCCTTGTAAATCTTGCTCCCAGTCCGGCCACGCTCACATTATCATTACCTCTTCTTGTGTCGCCTCCTCTTACACTCGTATGAAGAACCGATAATTCACCAACATACCTTCCTATCAGGTCGTTCAATTCAGATCTTGTTGTAATACGATCAACAAGGGGAAGGTATTTCTGGTACATGGCATCCCAATCAATATTATGCATATTGGGGTCGTAGAAATAATCCCTTTCCATTCTCCAGGCATCGGTAAACAGTTGCTTCCAGTCTTCGCGGGTATCCATCCTGAATGCCCAGGCAGATAAATCAACTTTGGCTTCCGACAGCTTGCTTACAGGCGATGTTCCTGCCTTAACCATATAGTAGGAGTTATCCTTACTTACCAGGAACATTTTCCCGTCAGCTGTCATCTCAGCAGATCTCACACCCTCGATAAATACTGTTTCTTTTTTTTCCTGATTCCCTGTTTTAAAAAGAACCAGGTTAGTTTTTGAGTCTCTTCCGCTACCTGTACTTGAGAGAAAGTAAATAGCATCACTGTTTACAGAAAGCGACCTATAGTTACCGGGAGCCAGGGGCACCTCCATAATCCTTGACTGGATATTATCAGGGTCTATCCTTACTACAATATTTTTATTATCTGATTTCTTCTCTTCCTTATAAAGCTCATCATCAGGTTTGAACGGTGATCGTAAGCCTTTTTGCAATGAGATATGGTATATCTTCTCCTGTCTGTCAAAATATGGTTCGGGTTGTCGTGTACCCCAGGGACTTCCGACCAGCGACTGGAAATTCCTGTCTGAAATAAAATATATCCACTTCCCGTCGGGACTCCATACCGGGTTAGTACTATTTGCCCTGTCGGTAGTTAAAGCAATATATTCACCTTTCTCTACTCCATATGCGTAGATCTGGGCAAAGGTATTTGTTGCTATTTGCAGGTATGCAATCCATTTACTGTCGGGCGACCAGGACACATCTCCTATACCTTCCCTGTTGGTTGAAATAAGTTTCTGTTTATAAGTCTCCATATTCAGCAACCAGAGATCATTGTTCAGATCGGTATAAGCTAAAAAGGACCCATCGGGAGAAGGGATTCCCCTAAATCTTAAAATCTCACCTTCTGAAGTAAGAGCTTTATGGCTCCCAATACCTGTAGCGGGTATCTGCATAAATTCAAATTCACCCGATTCGTCCGATAATGTCAGTATATCCTTACCATCGGAAGAAAATAATGCATCCCTGTACCTTACTCCTTCCTTTCTTGAGAGCTGCACCAGTCGTCCTGATTTGGCCGGCGCAACAAATACTCTTCCCCTGGCAGTTATCACTATCTTCTCTCCCTGGGGATGAGCATGAACCGATGTAATATATTGTTCAGGATTGGTAACCCATTTTTCTCTCATCTGATCCATATCAGAGTTAAGGGTAATATCAATTTTTTTCTCAGTATCTGCAGAGATATCATATAAGAAGATATCAGCACCCACATGATATACTATCCTTCCATTATCGAGGGAGGCATATCTTACATCAAAATCTGTTTGATTTGTATGCTGAATGTAGTCTTTACCAGCATCATTCATCGACCAGATATTCATTGTACCATCCCTGTCGGTAATAAAATATACTCTATTGTTCCACCACATTGGATGATGGCTTCCGCCCTTATAATCATCCGATAGCTGACTTGCTTCCTTGGCTCCCTCTGAATACTTCCATATCTTTCTTGCGGTACCGCCCATATAACGTTTTGTAACATTACCATGATAGGCAGGTCTTACAAAATACATCTCGTTTCCCTGCTCATTAAAACATGACTCACTTGCCTGACTTAAGGGAACTCGGGTATAAACCCTGGTTTTAGGATTTATTTTTACTGTCTGTGCGTCAGGTAAGGTTGAATATGCATTTGTAGTATAAACAATCTCTCCCCCTGGAGTCCAGCCGGCTACAATTGAAGCATCTGCCTCATAGGTCCATCTTGTTGGCAACCCGCCCGTTACAGGCATTGTATATACCTCTGTTGGGCCCTCATAGCTTGCCGAAAAAGCAAGGGTTTTGCCATCTGGCGAAATGTGTGGATAAGATTCCTCTCCTGCATGTGATGTAAGTCTTTGTGCCAGACCTCCAACAAGTGGAACCTTCCAGATATCTCCTTCAGCCGAAAAATATATTGTCTCTCCGGAGATCGTCGGATATTGATAATAGCCCTTAAAACCCTGTGCATTGAGATTATTCGCATTGAATGCAAATAACAATACAGATAGAGTTAGTGCAAAGCTGTTTAATCTGGTAATGGGACGCATAGTATATGGTTTAGGAATTATCTTATAAATTTAATAATTTCCTCAGATTACAGTTATAGTGAAAATGTTTTACATAACATATCAATCTGCTCTAATCTGGTCAAAAAAGAAAATCTCTCCCTGCTTATAAAGCTGCCAGAAGAGATTTTCAAAACTAACTATGGAAAGACAAAATTATTTATTCCCATTATGAAGAATCTGGGTAGAAGCATCTTCAGCAGCCTTTATCAGAGGATATCCGGCAGGAGAAGCTGTCAGAAGAGGATGTGTTCCAATCTGTGCTGTAAGCAATGCATTGATTGGCATCCTGTTTTCAATTATAATACCTATTGTATTTGTTAGCTCACCTACTGACAAACCACCCATAACTTCACCTCCCAGTATTACGCCGGCCTCTCTGCCAACTATCAGTTTTACAAACTGCTTATGAGTATCATCCAGAGAACCCGGGTGACGATCAATTCCTTCGAACTTACCAACAACGATGTCAAAACCCTCTTCCCTGGCGATGGTCTCAGTAAGACCTGCTACGCCAAATCCGGTATCCCCCAGTGCTGTTGAAAAAATAGATATTGTTCCGCTAAAAGTTTTTATCGCAGATAACTTATACAGGTTCATGCCGGCAATCCTTGCCTCAGCACATGCAGTTGATGCAAGCATAACAGGGCTTTGTTTCCTTGTTACAAAGTCACGTTTCTCTGCACAATCACCAATAGCAAATATATCTTTATCCTCAGTCCTCATATATTCATCAACCCTTATAAATCCATTGTTTGTAATGCCAAGACCCGCTTTTGAGGCTAACTCAGTCTGTGGATGATATCCCAGTGAAAGAATAATAGCATCCGCTTCAATAATTCTTCCGTCTTCAAGTGAAACAGATTCCGCCTTATCCTTGCCATTAATCTTTGTTACGCCTGAATCTGTCAAAATATTAATTCCCCTGGTTTTAAGCAGTGTTTCTGCCACGCTTGAGATATCCTCATCAAAAGCAAGCCCAAGAACGTGCGGAAGCTTTTCAATAAGAGTAACTTCCTTACCCAGTTTATTAAGTTCGTCCGAAATTTCCACACCTATAAAGCCAGCTCCAATTGTTACTATCTTTTTACAGTCAACCAGTTTCTTTTGCATCTCATCAAGGTAGACCTTATCCTTAGGAACTGTAAATACATTCTTCAGTCCTGTTCCTTCAAGCCAGGATGGGATGTTAGGGACAGAGCCTGTTCCCAGAACCAGTTTGTCGTATTGAATAGAATCGCCATTTTTTAGTTCAACGATTTTCTCTTCACGCTTTATCTTCACCGCTTCATCATAAATTATATCTATACCACTTGCTTCAAACATCTTCTCAGCAGGTAAAAGATCTTTGTCGGTTGAGCCTACCGAACCAAACACATAGGGTATTCCACATGGGATAAGAGTCTTTGCCATCTTTGTTATAACAGTAAAACTTTTATCTCTATAAACCCTCTTCCCTGTAGTAGCTGCAACCAATCCGGCTGCACTGCTTCCTATCACCAGCACATCTGTCTTTTTCATAATATTTAAAATGTTTTCAATTGTTTATTATTAAAGGCTTCATAAGCCTCATTAACTGTCATACCTCCTGCACCAACAAAAATTTCTATGCCTGCCTTTTCAAGAACTGAGAGGGCGTTTCCTCCCGGTCCGTTTCCGGTAATCAATACCTCGGCTCCGAAATCAAATAGTTTTTGCGCTGTTTTTGGACCTGCACCATGTGCTTCCTTGCTTATTGCCCTGTTATCATAAGCCATCAGGGAATTATCTTTAGTGTCGAGAACAAGTAAATACTCACTTCTCCCGAATCTTGGATCCATATCTGAATCCCTTTCGGCTCCTTTAGATGTAAATGCAATTTTCATTATTTCTCTTTCTTTATTATTTCATTAATCTTAATCCAACTTTCAGATATTATTTTGCCAGGCAGTGAGTCCTGACCTTCAGAAACGGTTTTTCCCTCTGTTAAAGCCCTGGTAAAAGAATTATCATAAGGTATATTTCCAATATGAGCGATATTCTCCTTATTAACGAATTCAACTATCTCCCTGGCAACATCATGATTTAAATCTGCCTTATTTATTATACAGCCTGCCCTTATTCCAAATTTATCTACCAGCTTATATACCCTTTTCAAATCGTGTAATCCTGATACTGTTGGTTCTGTTACAAGGAGAACAAAATCTGCTCCTGAAAGAGATGATACCACGGGGCATCCTATTCCGGGAGATCCGTCTACGATAATATAATCAGCACCCTCCTCAGTGGCAATTCTTCTGGCTTCCTTTTTCACTTCTGCCACTAGCTTCCCGGAGTTATCAGCTCCTATCCCCAGTTTTGCATGTACCATCATCATGCCAAATCTTGTCGTGGAAACAAATAGTTTACCAACATTTTGTTCAACCATTTTAATGGCTCCTTCAGGACAAACACGGGCGCAGTACCCACAACCTTCACATCCTATTCTATCTACAGAACATGTATCCTCACCTTTTATAATTGCCGAAAACCTGCATGTATCATAACATATATTACATCCGGTACACTTTGATTGATCAATCACCGCCAGCTCACCGCTAAAAAAATCGTTATCAACTGAATAATCCGGATTTAGCAAAAGATGCATATCAGCCGCATCCACATCACAGTCAGCAATAACTGCTTTCTTCCCTGCCAGGTAAGCGAGGGAAGCGGTAATTGAAGTTTTACCTGTCCCGCCCTTCCCCGATATGACCACTACCTCCTTCATCTATAATTCAGTTTTATATTTCGACTTTATATACTGGTCTATTTTTATCAGTTCGTCTTTAAACTCCTCTACTTCTGAATAAATAAGCTTCCCAAAGGAGTAAAGCGAAGCTATTTCCCTGCTATCAGGGATCCTTGCTATTACATCAATATTTTCCTTTTCGCAATATTTGATAACCTTATCATCGCCTATGCCGAACCTGTTAACTATTACTGCAAATGGTTTCTTTAACTCTCTCATTGTCTCCACCGCCAGGATCAGGTCGTTCATTCCAAATGGAGTGGGCTCGGTAACAAGCAGAACCAGGTCTGCATCGCGGGTAGCTTCAATTACCGGGCATGAAGTCCCCGGGGGTGAATCAAATATCATTATATCGCTGTTGCCGAATCTTTCATCAACCAGCTTTTTTGTCTGGGCTATTAAGGGAACAGATTGTTCCTGTCCGATATCCAGCCTGCTTTCAATTAATATAAGGTGACCATTTTTATATCCCTTCACCTCACCTATCCTCTCCTGAACCATTGGTAGTGAACCCGTAGGGCATAATTCAGTACAGGCAAAGCAACTATGGCATAGTTCGGGAAAAACAAGTATCTGTGATGCCAGCTGGATTACGGCATTAAAGTTACATACCTGCTGACAATTACCGCAGAGCAGGCAATTGCTCTCATCCCATTGCGGCCTCTCCTTGTATTTGGCCTCTCCTATAATTGGATCGCCCGAAAGGAATAATCCTGTATTAGGCTCTTCCACATCCAGATCGGCAATAAGCACATCAGCAGTTTCTGCCAGATAGGCTGCAAGGTTAGTTGAAATGGTTGTTTTGCCGGTTCCTCCTTTTCCGCTGGCTATCGCTATCTTCACACAAAATCCTCCGTTTCTAATGAGTGCATAGGTTCTCCCCTGTCTGTAGCTGGCTCTTAAAATAAGCTTTTACAAGATCAGCAGGGCTCCCATTCTGCACACCCATAAATACCTTAATATTATTTTCAGCAAAAAGATCCTGTGCTTTTTGACCCATTCCGCCTGCGATTATTACATCAACACCGTGCTCAGCCAAAAAACGAGGATAAACACCCGGTTGATGTACTGGTGGATCAAGATACTCTTCGCTAACAATAGATTCGTTATCGGTATTAACAATTGCGAAACTCTCACAATGCCCGAAATGGGCAGTCAGTTCCCTGTTAAATGTAGGAATAGCAAATTTCATTACTTTACTTTTTTTTCTTCTTTTTAACTTTATTAGACTTTAAATTTTCCGGATTGGCTGTCTGATCAGATATATTATCTCTCCCGCCAAACCAGAATCTCCATCCCCGGGCCTGGCCATGGCGGAATCCTCTCCCCATGCCGCGCCCAAAACCGCGTCCCATGCCGCGTCCCATACCGCGCATCTGATTAGCATCTGTTACAGAACCTGGAGTGTCGTTACCGGCACATAAACCCAGGCCTCTGCCTGTCATTGGGCCTTCGCCCATTGGACCTTTTCTGTCACCTCCTGGCATAATAACCTCCTTTTTATTTATTTCGACCATAGCCGCAACATCTCCCATGCCCAAAACCACCTGCCAGGTTCAATAAATTTGTTGAATGACAGGCCGGACACTCGGTTACGGCCTTTGAAAAATCTGTTTTAAACATATGCCCACAACTCTTACATTTTATTGTATTTGTCCTGAAATGAATATTGCCGCCATTAATAGTTAAGAATTTACCATTTATCAAAAAGTCAGCTACCTTACCCCTGGCCTGATCTATTAATCTTGAAAAGGTCGACCTCGATATTTCCATCTCTTCAGCTGCTTCAGCATGGCTTAAATTCATTTGATCAGCCAATCTGAAGGCTTCAAACTCATCGAGGGTAAGCTCGACCTGCTGAAGGGAAGGACCTCTTAGCCCGACAGGTTTAAATTCTGTATATAATGGAGGCTCATGTACTACTCTATTGCTCTTGGGCCTGGGCATAATATAAATATTTTCTACAAATATAATGCACATATGTTCATTATACAAATCTTTTTTCATGATTTTTGTCATCCTTAACAGAGCCTTTTAGGGCAGGGTTTTTTAATCCCCATAAATTGGATGATAATTAACAAAGTCATGGAACAGAAAAGAGGGAGGCTCTTTTGGAGGCAAAAAAAACCCGGCTCAATGGCCGGGTTCTTAATTATTATAAGATAATTCTATTGCAGTGTTGGGTCTGGATGGGCGATCTTTGCCAGATATTCTTTGTAATTAAATCCCTTGAAAGTTGGGCTCTCAGAATTATGACATGTTTTACACAGCTCCTCATCGGGAACAATTAATCCCTTGGTAAGGGCCACCTTTTGGTTTTTCATTATTGCCGGGGCCTTGTACATACTTCCAGGTCCATGACAAGATTCGCATGATACGCCTTCAGTCGGGTTTATTCCTCCTTTAAGTTTAGGATCTATAGCCGCTGCTGTTGAATGACACTTAAGGCACTTGGGATCTTTTGCCTCGTCTGCACTCAGTGACTTCATGGCGTTTGCATGAGGTCCTTCCATCCATTTATTATACTGCTCGCCCTTTGTGGGTTTATTATGACACATCTTACACTTGGCCGCTCCAATATACTTGAAGCTTTGAGAGAAGGTCAGTCCCCCCATGAATAAGAGTAAACAGAGTACTGTAAAAATTCTTTTCGTAAACATAGAGTAATTTTTTTGCGGTTTATATTTTAATATGAGTCAAATTTAATAAAATCTATAAAACATGCTACTATTCTACGGCATGAATTTGATTTGGTTTCACAACCCTGTAAGATTTATTTACAATCAGGTCGGCCTTTGGCTTCAAGGTCAGTACCGCTTGATGCTCTCTTTCGAGTATATTAAGCCTGAAATCGCTCATCTCCTCTTTCATCCTCATTATCTGGTTAATTTTAGTCTCCTGGTAGGTCAGATCTATAAAAACCCTTAAATCAATATCGGATGCTTCAATAGCATACAATCCATCAACTATAAGAAGGTCTATCTTGCTAAAGTCTGTAATTAACTTATCGACCTGTTCGGGTATAAGGTCTATGCATGGAATAACGCATTCCTGTTCCTCTTTAAAATCCCTTATTGTTTTTCTGATCTTGACCCAGTCATATTCATCGAGCCCAATCTTGTCAAAGCCCTTATTTCGTCTCCACTCTTCTCTTAATAATGGCTGTATCTTGTAATAATTATCAGTATGTATAATCTTAACCCTGACATTATCTTCTTTTAAAAGTTTTCCGAGGGCATGTGAAAGCTCCGATTTCCCGGAACCCGATTCTCCCGAGATACCAACAATATACCTGTATCTTTCTTCTCTTTTCTTAAGATCCTCCCTTAGATAATCATTGATTGAGGCAGCTGCCTCTTTATGCATATCATTTATCAGTAGAATATCACCTAACATCTATACTCCTTTCTGTATTTTACCTTTAAAATTTCTTTGCTTTCCATCTCAAAAAGCTCGCCGTAAATATGAACTTTTATTTTTTTATTATTACTGTTCTCAGCAAATAATTCAACTTCATCTTTTGCTATCATCACTTTGAACCTGGAATCTCTGAACTTAAATCCATACTTCATATCATCCCAGTGATCTGGAAGTATGGGACAGATACTCGGAATATCTCCAGAGATATCCAATCCGCCAAAAATACACAGAGCTTTGTAAACCGTCCCTCCCATTACCCCGGCGTGGATTCCCTCGCCTGTTGTACCTCCCTGGATATCAACCAGGTCTGATTTAAGGGCATCCATATACATCAGCCAACCTTCCTGCCTGTTTTTATACAAATATTCAAGCGACGAATGAACCAGCCTCGAGAGTGTTGACCCATGGGATGTTCTTTCAATATAGTAATCGAAATTCTTACTGAAATAATCCCTGTCTAGCTTATATCCCATTGTATTCAGGATATCGCTTACTCCGTCAATCCCCAGGTTATAAAAAGCCATTATCAGGTCGGCCTGTTTCGAAAGTTTATATTCATCGGGTGATTTCCCTTCGGCCTTCAGAATCCTGTCCAGCCTGTGTATATCTCCATACTTTTTTCTGTATCCTTCCCAATCCAGTTCGCTGAGATCAAAATAGCCCTGGAACTGTTCAATTATTCCATCAGTATTTATATTAATATTCAATTTGGTTCTTATATCATTCCAGGCTTCAATCTCACTATCAGATAATTTCAATCTGTTTAAAAGAGCCTCCCTTTGATCGTTTTTTAGATTATCGATAAAAAATACACAACGGGATAACATCCAGCCTACCATAATATTGGTATAAGCATTATCGGTAAGGCCACCAACTTTTGCCCCGGGGAGTTTCTCGTGAAATTCATCCGGGCCCATTACTCCGGCTATATGATATCTCTCCAGTTTCTTGTCATACTCACATTTACCGGCCCAGAACCTGGATATCTCGAACATGATCTCAGCACCATGATTTAACATAAACTCCGTATTCATAGTCGACCAGTAATAATTCCAGACATTAAAAGCAATCGCGAGTGAGATATGTCTTTGGAGTGAGCTATAATCATCACCCCACTCTCCCGAAACCGGGTTCAGGTGAACAACCTGTGTCTCCTCCCTGCCATCACTACCGCTTTGCCAGGGGAACATTGCTCCCTTATATCCGAATTCACGCGCATTATCCCTTGCTTTATCAAGGCGTCTGTACCTGTACATCAATACCGACTTAGTAATCTTCGGAAAAGAAATATTATAAAGGGGTAAGATGTATAGTTCATCCCAGAATATATGCCCCCGGTATGCTTCCCCATGCAATCCCCTCGGTGGTATTCCGGCATCGATCTTAACATGATTAGGTGAAGCTGTTACAATCATATGATAAAGGTGGAGGCGGATTAGCTTCTGGGCCAGGCGATCTCCTTTCAGTTCAATATCGATGCGTTTCCATATCTTCTTCCAGGACTTAGCAGACAGAGCCAGTTCGGCATTGTAATCCTCCATTTTTTTTATTGCCTTAACCGTATGTATTGAAGGAGTAATAACCTTTGTATCCTTGGAGGTATATAAAGATACCAGTTTCTCAAAAGAAAGCTCAACACCTTCCCTGGCCTCAATAGTATAATCCTGGCAGGCCCGCCCTTTTGAACATTTACAATCAATAAGTTCTTCAAGGTCCTCGCTCCCGTTTAATATATGTTTGGCACCCAGGGCAACAGTAACATTGGAATGCTTTGTTATAACCTCAATAAAGAATTTATTTCCATCCGTTTTTTCTGAAAGATGGTAGATGTGATCCTGGTTTAATTGGCTATAGCGCTCTACTCCTGCATTAATGTGATTACCATCAAGCTCAGACCTTATTATTATTTTATCGGAATAATTCAGGGGTGTAATATTGTATTTAATACCTGCCAGGTGGTGATAATGCATACCTGCAAATCGCGAAGTAAGCAGCAGGGTCTTTCTTCCTCTGTCATCCTCGACCTCCATCTCTCTTACCAGCTCTCCTTTTCGAAAATCAAGTCGCCTTTTTATCCTGTTTATCTTAAATGTGGGGTCGGGCTTAAACTCGAACCATTCGCCGTCGCCTATCTTAAATTTAATCGGCAGATAATTCGGAATATTAACAAAATCCTCATTATCAACCTCCCTGTCGCCAACCTTTGATGTTAAACGATTATATAATCCTGCGATATATGTACCGGGATAGTTTACCTTGTTAGCCCTGCTCTCATTCATTGCTCCCCTTGTGCCAAAATATCCGTTACCGCTTGTAAGCAAAGTTTCCCTCGACCTCTCTTTTTCCTTATCGTAATCATAATAAGTAAGGTTCCAGCCATCTTCGTGGATTCCTTTATTAAACCAGTCATTAATCCTTTCAATAGAAATCTCTTCCAGGTCTTCAACAACTATATCTGCACCATTAGCCAGAAGATCATTGGTATTATCCTCCCTGGCAACTCCAATAACCAATCCGAAATTCCCATTCTGGCCCGCCTGAACTCCCGAAACAGCATCTTCAACAACTACCGACTTATTATAGCTAACCCCCAGGTTATCACACGCAGTAGTAAAAATATCTGCTTCCGGTTTCCCATTAAGGCCCAGCTCAGCCGACACAACCCCATCAACCCTCGTTTCAAACAGATCTATTAAACCAGCCCTTTCAAGTACAGATTTACAATTTTTACTTGATGATGCCACACCTATCCTTATACCTTCTTTCTTTAGTTCATGCAATAGGCTTACTGTTGACTCATAAGTCTCCACTCCCTTATCTTCAAGTACCAGGTTAAACATTGTATTTTTCTTGTTACCGAGGCCGCAGACTGTTTCCCTGTCGTCTGGATCAGATGGATCTCCAAAAGGAATCTCAATACCTCTTGACTCAAGAAATGATAAAACACCCTTATACCTTGGTTTACCATCAACGTAGGGAAGGTAATCGCTACTATGAGTAAATTCCTTAAACATTTCACCGAAACGAGCTTCTCTTGTTCTCAGGTAATCGTCGAACATTCTTTTCCATGCTTCTCCGTGAACAAGTGCGGTCCTGGTAATAACCCCGTCCAAATCAAATATTACAGCAGAAAATTCCCTCATAATTCAAATTTTTTCCTTATATAAGCCTGTTAGCAGTTTAATTCTATAGAACTAAGCTATTAATCTAAAAAACTTATTGAAGTTAGTCTTTTTAGGGCTAAATTTATAATTAAATTAGGAATCTAGAGTATGAGGAGACTATTCATTGCATCAAATAGAATCCCGGTAACAATCCACAAACAGGGTGAAAATTTTGATATTTCACCTGCAGGTAAATCTACAATATATGACCTGCCAGATTTTAATGAACACTTTGAAACCAGGTGGATTGGTTTAACCGGAATAGACGATCACAGGTTTACCTCTCAGGAGAAGAAGCAACTTTCTCTCCGTCTTCAGGATTACAGATCCATGCCTCTTTTCCCTGACCCTGATCTATACCAGTCAGCCATACACGGTTTCGCAAAAAATACTCTCTGGCCATTATTCCACTACTTCCCTCAGAATGCCACTTATGATGATAACTACTGGAAGGCATATAAAAAAGTCAACCAGATGTATTCAGATATGATCTGTGAATGTTTACGTGATGATGACATTGTATGGATCCACGACTATCATCTCTTACTCCTTCCCCAGATGATCAGAAGATGCAAGCCCAATGTATCGATTGGTATATTTATCCATATACCCTTTCCGTCATTTGAAGTATTCAGGCTTATTCCATGGCGGGAAGAGATTCTTGATGCAATGGTATCGGCCGACCTGGTAGGATTTAACGTATTTGATTATGTCAGGCACTTCCTCAGCTGTGTCAGGCGAATTAAGGGATATGATACAATCTTTAACCGTATATCAATTGGCGAAAGAACGATGCTTGTTGATGTATTCCCTAAAGGAATCCACTTTGATAAGTTTACATCAGAGGTAAGGAGGCTTCATGATTTACATGCAAGTGAAGGATCGGAAACCCAGGGAGAGATAATTAATAACTTTACAAGGAACAAGGATAAGAAAGTAATCCTCTCAATAGATCCACTCGATTATACAAAGGGTATTCCTCACCGCCTGCTGGCTTTTGAACTATTCCTGCAGTTATATCCCAACTACATGGAAGAAATCACGCTGGTTCTGCTGGCCCTGCCAACGGGTGAGTCATCAAGCTCATATAATTCGATTAAGAAACGCGTTGATGAGCTTGTTGGAAGAATAAACGGGCTTTATGGTACTATTAGCTGGTCCCCCATTGTATACCTGAATCAAAAATTCTCAGAAAATGAACTTATTGATATCTATGCATATTCCGATATTGCCTTAATTCTTCCTTTGAGAGACGGGATGAATATGGTAGCCAAGGAATTTGTGGCATCTCGTCTCGACGGCAAAGGAGTTCTTATACTAAGCGAACTGGCAGGAGCCAGCAAAGAACTGCATGAAGCAATTATTGTTAATCCAAATAATCTTGGGGAAATTGCAGAAGCAATAAAAGAAGCAATTGAAATGCCCATCGGTGAGCAAATACGTCGTAACGATGTAATGACCGAGAGAATAAGAAGATATTCTGTTGAAAAGTGGGCAAATGAATTTATTAAAAGCCTCGATAATGTAAAGCATATCCAGGAAACAAATCTTACACGAAAAATAAATGATGAAAGAATAGCCAGGATAGTCTCAGATTACAGGAATTCAAAAAACAGAATACTGTTCCTGGATTATGATGGAACCCTGTCGGGATTCAAAAAAGATCCTGAAGATGCCAGACCCGACAAAGCATTATATTCAATAATTAATAAACTTACCGACGATCCACTAAACACAATTGTAATAATCAGTGGGCGGGATAAGGGAACCCTGGGTCGCTGGTTTAAAAACAATCCTAAAATACATTTTATTGCAGAGCATGGCGTATGGCTTAAAAATCCCGATGCCGACTGGTACATGATGGAGCAGATTAATAACGACTGGAAAAACTCTATATCCCCGATCCTGGATTATTATGTTGATCAGACACCCAATACCTTTATTGAGGAAAAGAACTTCTCCCTGGTATGGCATTACAGGAAGGCAGACCCCGACCTCGGAATACAGAGGTCGTGGGAATTAAAGGAACAGCTCAGAAACCTGACAGCCAATCTTAACCTGGAAATAATGGATGGTGATAAGGTAATAGAAATTAAGTATTCAGGCATTAATAAGGGCAGGGCTGCAAAAACTAAAATCGGAAATAAAACATATGATTTTATCCTGGCTGTCGGAGACGACTGGACGGACGAATATACTTTCGAGGCAATGCCTGTAAAAGCTTATACGATTAAAGTTGGGACCAAAACGACTAAAGCCTCTCTCTATATTGAATCTGTGGATATGGTGAGGGAGCTTCTTAAAAACTTACCGGATTGAATAAGCGGTATTAGAATCTGTTTTATATCTTATAAATATAAGACAAACCATTCTATGAAATTTAATGTAGGAAATTACGACAGGACGATAAGGCTGATCCTGGGGCTTATTTATTACTTAAACTGGAGATAAGCCTCAGCCCTTGTAATAGATTGTAATTAATGCAACCCCCCTTGTCATATCTATTTTGTTTACTCTCAGTTTCCGTATCTCGTAACCGGTAATCTTCGTTAATTTCTCCTTCAGTACCTCATCGCTGTCGTATATATCTTCAACCTTATCGTATACTATATCCTTTTTCTTATAGGAATGCTTACACAAAAAAGCTTCAAGTAACCATGCCGGAATAATAACAAGGGTATTGGAAAGAACTATACCATTAAGAATGTCTGCAAAGTTCACCAGAGAGTTTATCAAAGCTACTCCGATAACAAGGAAGAGGTAGGTCATCTCCCTTACAGGAATACTTTCTGTCCTGAATCGCAGGATGCCAAAAAGGGCAAATAATCCCAGTGCAAATCCAAGCTGTATACTTACCATTTCGAGTGCAGTACAAATAAGGAATACTACTATGCCAAGCAAAAAGAAGGCAAACATATACTCGGGTACTCCTTCTTTTCTATACCCATAGTATAAAAGTCTTACAAGGATAAAAAGAGTTAGCAGGTTTAAAACGAACCTGATTAAGAACCAGGCAGTATCTCCCAGGTTAAGTGAATTAATAATTGCTGACATAAAAATTAATTTTTATCTATTATTTCCTGTTTTACACACTTTCTCATAAGTAGGTTCAGGATTTTATCTTTTTTATACAGATCGAAGAAACTTTCTATATAATCAATTAATTCCTTTCTCACCGTCCTGTCAAGGTACTCAAAATTTCTTACCTCATCTAAAAAATATTCCTCCCGGGACTTAAATTCATCCAGCATTTTTCTAAACTCCTCTTCGCTTCGGCACGGTCCCATATAAGCTCTGTCGGTTACTTTTTTAAGATTGAGATCTTCACGAGGTTCAGCATAATGAGTATTTACAAATCCCGAATAATCGAAATCATAAGGAATGGGTATCAACCTGGTACTATTATCGACTGATTGTTGTATAAACTTAATATTGTGCCCCAGGTCAATAAACCAATCTGCATTCCCAATCAAATACTGGAAAGTAGAGACCCTGTCCATCTCAGCAGGTTCAACATCCCAGGAATTAAGCTTTGCATTCTCATTTTCAATTTCAATTGCATTGACCCTGAATAATAACCTGTCGAGTGGCTCGATTAGAAAGCCATATTGTTCAAATACAAGACCTCCTTCACCGATATCGATATATTGTACCCTTAATAACCTCACCCGAAAGCTATAATCTGTTAACATAGTATATAAACGATAGATCAGGTATTCTTTTAATACGTAAGTCTGATAGGTCTCATTATCGAAACAATGAGTAACCATCTTAACATTATTAAGCGAATCGAGATCAGAAAAGCCAAATTTTGTATCCTTAAAATTCAGTCTTAAAGGAGGGAACTCACAGTTATTGTACCTGTAATTACCTCTTGCACGAAGCCTTATTTTCTTATTTATTGAATCTTGCCCGTTATACTTACAGGTAAGCAGAGCATCCAGGTATTCTTCATCGGGTTTATTCTCTTTATAAGCTGTAATATCAAATCTTAATGCTACTTCAAGAATTTCACTCTTTTCAAAAAGATTAAAAGTATTTATTACTACCTCAGGAATCTGGTAACTATTGTCTCTATTGACTGAGTCAGTTTGTGACCAAAGGTTAAATACACCCAGTGTAAAAAACAGAGCTGGGGCTATAAGATAGTATCTTAGAAATCTTACAATTTGAAACATGTCTTCTTAATACTGTAAAATAATCTGTCACGCTTGTATTCATCATAGAAACTGTCGATGTAATCCAGAATCTTCTTTTTCGACTTTTCGTTTAAAAAATCAATCTTTTCAACCTCATCGTAAAATTCTGATTTATGGTCTATAAAAAACTGCATTAACCGGCGAATGTCCTCATCTGTCCTGCAGGGTCCAATATAAACTCTGTCAAGAATATTCTCCAGGGCATACAGTTTATTCGGGATGGCATAATAAGAATTAACCAGGCCTGAATAATCAAAATCGTATGGAACGACAGCAAGAACAGATTTATTTCCTTCTTCAGGTTCAATCAGTTTCAAATTATGAAGATTTGCAAGGTGCCAATCGTCATTTCCTATCATATACTGAAAAAGACATAATTTATCGTAATTTTCAGGATTAACATAAGCTGTTCTAACTATAACATCCTCTTTTTCATTGGCATTTAGCCTGGCAGCAAGAACATCAATCGGTTCTATAACTATCCCGCATCTATTCTGATGAAATCCCTTCGACCCTGTATCAATGTACCTTATTTTTAATAGCCTTACACGAAAACTGGTATCTGTAACGACATTGTATAATTTATATGCAAGATATTCCCTCCAAATATAGTCCTCAAAATTTTTATTATCCTTGCAATGGGTAACCAGTTTCACGTTCGAAACACCTGTGAGGTCGAGGGGTCTGTTTTCACAGTCCTTGAAATTGAGCCTGATGGGGGGAAGTATGCAAATTTCATTTCGTGAATGCCCCCTGCTTCTAAGCCTTATCTTATTAACCAGAGAATCCTGGGGCCCGATATGATATACTATTTCAGCATCCATATATTCCTCAGCAGGCTTTTTTCTCATGTAAGTCGTTATATCAAATTTTAAGCTTACCTCCAGAACTTCTTCGCTTCCAAAAAGATAAAACCCTTTACCATCAGTGTCTTGTGCTACTGACCTGTCAGAAAAAAGCAGGTTCAGTAATAAAAATGCAAATACAATAAAATTTCTATTTTTCATTTTCTGTCTTTTTATCTGATAATATATTATCATCTGCATCAAAGAATTCTATTTCATCATCGTCTTCGTTTAACCAGTGAGGTTCAGGCTTTTGCGGTCCTTCCCTCCTGTACCAGAATGCCAGAACCATTCCACAGAAAGCACCCATCATATGGGCCTCCCACGAAATATGAATATCAACAAAGGGGAACATGCCCCAAACCATTGATCCATAAAGATAAGCAACAAGGAGAGAAAGAGCCAGCAGTCTCAAATAACTTCTTATTATACCACTAACAAATAAGAATGCTGCCAGGCTGTATACCAGGCCGCTGGCTCCGATATGCCATGCTTCTCTTCCAAAGAACCATACAAGTATACCTGTCCCAATCCATGAAACCAGTATAACCCGGATTGCAACATCTGAATAAAAATAAAAAAGTGCCGAACCCAGCATTAACAGAGGCAAGGAGTTATTAAAAAGGTGCCTTGCATCTTCATGTATTAATGGTGAAAGAAATATTCCCGGGATACCCTTGATTGACAGTGGCAATAGTCCCAGGGTATGTAAAGAGATTCCGAATTCATATTCCACAAACCTGATTAGCCAGAGAAACAGAATAAATATAATCGGGAGTACCATGCTTAAGAATAACCTCCTTCTTAATAACTCAACTGTTTTATCTTCAAGAGTGTTATCCATTATCAATATGTTATTGAAACAAAATATCCGCCATGCTTCCTGATATTAAATACTTCTCCCGATTCAAATATCAGATATTGCCCTTTTATACCAGAAAGTAATCCCATAACAATTGGATCTTTATCAAGGTTCAATGATTTAATTTTTTCAGGATACTTAAGAACGGGATATGTTAATTGAATTATGCTGTTGTCCTCATATCGGTAAATAGCAAGATTGTCAGGCAGCATTTCTGAAATTAATTCTTTCTCCTGCCTGAGGTCAATATCCCCTGGTTCTTCTCCAGATAACATTCTTCTCCAGTTGGTCTTATCAGACAGGTGATTTTTTAGGAATACTTCTATTGACCCGGCTAGATAACGATTTGGTGTACGGGCCAGGATTATAGCCATGCTTGCCCCCTGGTCGATCCATCTGGTTGGAATCTGAGATGACCTTGTTACACCAACCTTAAGAGCAGGTGTAAGAGCCAGGTATACAAAATGATCTGTCAGACAATTATTTTCAGACCAGGTCATATCCCTTGAAATTCCAAGATGTGCCTGGCATTTTTCGGGATGCAAAACACACTGATCGGTCTGAGGAAGGCTCATAAAACAAGGATAACAATATCCCTGGGAAAATGATTTTTTTGTTTCTCTGCCACAGTGTATACAATTAATCTTCCCCTGGTATTCTATTTTAAGCTCCCTTCCTATTATATCATTAAGCTCTATCTCACTACCTCCTACAGGAAGCCTATACTTAATATTTGACTCGCTGGCATCAGCCAGGTACTCTGATCTCATTTTTAGTAAGTTACCCCTGTAATCCATGTTTATTATAATTAATCCCTGCCCGGATACACTATCCCGGCTTCACTTCTTATCCTGTCAAGAGTATTTATTAATTCAATACTGAAGGAGAGAGGAACAACCCTGCTTTCTGTTTCACCCCTATCAAGCCTTTCCATTACCTCTATAGCTTCCAGGTGAAAGCCCCTTGAAGGAGGATCGAATCTATAGCTTTCCGGTTCTTCCCCCAATCTCCTCAGGGATGTCATCTGCGACCCATCAGGGAGTCTTCTGATTGAAATTATCCCTCTTTCGCATATTAAGTCGCATCCCGCTCCGGTGTCTGATTTGAGCGAGGCAAAAAGGGATGCACTTCTGCCGTCTTTATAAGCAAATAGAATGTCAATATTATTATCAGCACCGGTCCTGTCAAAAGTTGCAAGAGTCTGTATGCTTTCCGGTACTCCTAAAAAAGTAAGAGCATCAATTACCGGGTAAATACCAATATCAAGAAGTGCTCCTCCTCCAAGTTTTAGGTTATATACTCTATTCTCAGGTTCATATGGTGGCTTGAAAGCAAAGAAAGATCTTATTGAAATTATATCTCCCACATCCGATCCTGACAATAAGTCACTGCATTTAATGTAGGAGGGCTGGAAGGGTGGCCATAAAGCCTCCATCAGGAAAAGCCCCCTGTCTTTCGCAAGATCGATCATCTTCATTACTTCGCGGCTATTCAGGGCAAATGCCTTTTCGCATAAAACAGACTTTCCGGCTTCAAGACATAATATGGTGTGTTCCATATGATGAGAATGGGGTGAGGCAACATAAACAATATCAACATCCGGATCGGCTGCCAGCTCTTTATAGCTACCATAATACTTTTTAAACCCATGTAAATCTGAAAATTGTCGGGCCCGCCCAATATCCCTTGATCCCACAGCATATAAAACTGCATTATCAAGTAGTTTCAAGCCCTCAGAAAAACGATGTGAAATTTTACCTGGTCCAAGTATTCCCCAATTATAAGATTTTTTCATACCTGCTATATAAGTATCTAAAAGTACTAAAATATAAAGAATTCTGTCCGGGAACAAGGTAGAGATTACCTGTTTGAAAAAGTAAAAATCTGCCTATTCCAGAGGCTATAAGCCATGGTTTATTTGATTTCCCAAAAAATTATCAAAAAATATATCATAGCCATCTGTCTGTTTATCTGAATATTATATAATTAATTAAATATATTTTAGTACTATGTATTGCATGGTACCTATATTTTTATATATCTTTGCATAAACAAGTTGCATGTAAAAGAATGTACTATATAAAACAACATTATGAAAATTACAATTAGCATTAATATTGGCGGAATTGCCTTTCATATTGATGAAGATGCGTATACAGAACTTAAGATTTACCTGCGCAGCCTCGACAGGCATTTTGCCAGGGAGGAAAGCTCCAGGGAGATTATGTCTGATATTGAATCTCGTATAGCAGAGTTACTTAAGGAAAGAATAAGCGATTTTAAGCAGGTTGTTACACTACAGGATGTGCTCGATGTAATAAATATTCTTGGGACACCAGAAGATATAGACAGTGAGGACAGTGGTACTACATATACCAGGATCTCCAGGCCCGGATATCACAGGATGTACCGCGATCCCGACAACAAGATTATTGCCGGTGTGTGTTCAGGAATGGGTGCTTACTGGAGAATAGACCCATGGATAGTAAGGGTAATATTTATTGTCGCCACGCTTCCCGGTGGTCTCGGAGCCCTGGTCTACATAGTTCTCTGGATAGTTCTGCCTGAAGCTAAAACAACTGCGCAAAAAATAGAAATGAAGGGAGAGCCTGTAAACATTCACAACATAAAAGATTCTGTGAAGGATGAATTCAAAAATGTAAAACAAAATATGAATCTGTAATACACCTGAACCTGACTATCATATTTTGAAACAGTAAAACATTAGATACTATGAACGTTGAAAATAATAAAGCACAGATGAGGAAGGGTATTCTGGAATACTGCATCCTCTCAGTTATTTCAGTAAACTCATGCTATGCCAGCGATATTATCAAGCGCCTGAAGGAAGCAAAAGTGATTGTGGTAGAGGGAACCCTATACCCCTTACTTACAAGACAGAAAAATGCAGGTCTGTTAAGCTACAGGTGGGAGGAATCACTGCAGGGACCGCCCAG
The DNA here is from genome assembly GCA_942491535.1 of uncultured Marinilabiliaceae bacterium. Lineage (GTDB taxonomy): Bacteria > Bacteroidota > Bacteroidia > Bacteroidales > VadinHA17 > JAUVKT01. The sequence goes on along the minus strand of CALOBV010000021.1, from coordinate 31,158 downwards.
GAAATATTACGAGCTCACAGATGAAGGCAGGGATTATCTTGCCGAACTGGACAAGTCATGGGAAGAATTAGTTGATTCAGTTAAAATTATCCGTAAGAAATAAAAGACTATATCTGATGGAAAAAACTTTAAAAATAAATATAGCTGGAGCAATATTCCAGATTGAGGACGAAGCCTTTGAACTTCTTCGCAGCTACCTGAATGAAATAAATAAACACCTCAAAAATGCTGTCGGGGGAAATGAAATGATTGAAGATATAGAAGCAAGGATAGCTGAATTATTTCAATCAAGCCCATCATGGAAAACAGGAATAATCTCAAAAGAAGATGTTGAGGAAGTAATCTCAACCATGGGTAAGCCCGAAGAAATTGCAGAAGAAGCGGGAGCTGAATTCAAAGATGAAAAGAAAACCGGATCAAAGCGACTTTACAGAGACACCGATGGAGCAATAATTGGAGGAGTATGTAATGGACTGGGGGCATATCTGAGAATAGATCCAGTATGGATCAGGATATTATTCGTGCTGTTTACCGTCTTCTACCTTTCCGGACTGATAGTATATATTGTGTTGTGGATTGCCCTGCCAAGGGCAATAACAATCTTTCAAAAAAGAGAGCTTTATGGTGGTGAAATACCGGAAAGAGACCTTGGGAAAAAATTTAAAAAGGAGGTGAATATTGCTGCCGAAAATGTAAAAACAACAGCCAGCGAGGGAGCTGAAAAAGTAGGTGGGGTTTTTAATGAAATATTCAGGGCATTCGGAAAATTCCTTATTATACTCTTCAGGGTAATAATTGCCATAATTGGTGTGGCATTTATAGTTGCAGGATTTTCTACCCTGCTCAGCTACATTATTATTGCTTTCTTCCAGAGTCCGATAATTATGGGGTCTTTCTTCGATACCGGTCTGTTTAACATAAACGACTTTCTTACAATACTTGCCGGTCCGGCTCTTACACCCTGGCTTATTATACTCTCAAGTCTTGTAATAATCCTGCCATTGCTGGGTATGATATACTGGGGTATCAGGATGGTTTTCCAGTTCAGGGCCAAAGATCTTGTACTGAATATTTCAATGTTCATCATCTGGATTGTAAGTTGCACAGCTCTTTCGCTGATTCTTTTCAGCGAAGGAATAAGCTTCTCTCATACGGGCAGAGTTTCAGATGATATTACCCTTGAAGAATCAGGACGTGTTAATCTGTATATTAATGATCAGATAAGTGGAGAATATTATAACAAGACTCTGTCTCTTCCTGGCGACCATATTAAATTCTATCTTGATCAGGACCAAAACCGTATATTCAGCACTCCCGAATTACAAATTTATCATACTGAAGATGAAGCTCATGTACAGCTTGTAAAATATTCTTCCGGTAGAACAAGCGGACATGCACGCCAGCAGGCCGATGATCTTATCTACAACTTTAAGATTGAAGAAAACACATATTTACTCGACGACTATTATACAATCCCGGGTGGAACAATGTGGCCGGGGGTCAAAATAAAGATCAGGTTCTACCTGCCCGAAGGATATGAAATATATATTGATGAAGAACTTGAAGATCTCTTCGAAGATTACCAGGGTAATGGAATATATTCATACGAACTGGGAGGTAAGACCTGGAAAATGACTGAAGACGGACTCGCAGAATTAAAATAATACCTGTTTTATATACCTGACCGGTTAATATTAGGGGCACATGGAATTCATCAGCCATGTGTTCCTTTTTTTTTTTGTTAACGCAATGTTATTCTTAGGTTAAGCTATCTCTCATTGTGAATTTTATACTTTCTTTTAAAGTAAATTTCTCCTTGAATAACTAACTTTATGCTATTAATGCTATAAATATCAATCTATCATACCAGACCAATATCCAACCTACCTTATCATGAAGAAACTGATCCTGCTTGTCATTACAATTCTTATAAGCGCTTCATTCTTTGGCCAGGAAGGCCTGAATAACAGAGCCGATACCCTTAGAAAAGACGCTCTGAATGTATATTTTCCCGACGCATCAAGCCATTTAAAAGAGGAAATCCCATTTATAAATTATGTTAGGGACAGGAAATTTGCTGATTTGATAATTATCTCAACATCACAGGCAACAGGAGCAGGAGGAACCAGATATACTTACTTTCTGGAAGGGCAGGGAAAATATTCCAATATGAAAGATACCCTGGATTTCTCTTCAAGCCCGGACGACACCTATGAAATGATAAGGGCCAAAAGGATAAAGATGATGAAACTGGGCCTAATAAGATATGTAAGTAAAACTCCATTACATGAATTTATAAAGATCAGCTTTACAGAGCCAATGACGGAAGAAGTGTCAACAGATAAATGGAATAGCTGGGTTTTCAGCGCCTCACTCTACGGATTTGCCTTTGCAAGCGAATCAAGCGATTATTTTGACCTATCAAGCTCTGTAAGTTCTTCAAGGGTGACAAAGGATCTGAAACTTGAGCTGGATGGAGGTTATAGCGTAACCGTAAGGGAAATGAGATGGACCAACTCCGATACAGATCTTGAAGAATCTGAAACTAACCGCAATGTTAACTCATACATCGGGGGTCTTGCCGTAAAGAGCATTAACGAGCACTGGTCGGCGGGAATAATATCAAGCATATCAAGTTCAATATTTCATAATTATATAACTCACTTCATGTTCCAACCCGGACTGGAATATAATATATATCCCTTCTCACAGTCTACAAGCAAGCAATTTAGATTTATGTATACAATCGGACCGGTATATAATAATTATTGCGATTCAACAAAGTATTTCAAAGAGAATGAGGTTGTGGCTCAACAAGGTTTGTATGCAGCATATAAAAACATTAAGAAATGGGGCGACTTCAATATTTCTACCTCGTGGGAAAATTACCTGCACGACTGGGATCTTAACAGGTTGTCGTTCTCAAGCTCTATAAGCCTGAGAGTCGTAAAAGGACTGAGGATTAGCATGTCAGGATCTTATTCATTTATCCACGATCAGATAAATCTCAGAAAAGGCACCGCAAGTACATCAGACGTATTACTAAGCAGGAAAGAGATGGCTACAACATATTCCTACGATGTCTATGTCAGCATATCATATACCTTTGGATCAATATATAATAACGTGGTCAACCCCAGGTTTACAAAAAGAGGAGGAAACACAGTAATATTCTTCTAAAACAAAGAAAAGAAGGGCTAAAAGAGAAAAGATTATGACAGTTGCACAAGAAATAATCAATTTCAATAAAAGCCTTGAATATACCGGAGAACTACCTTCGGGGATAAAGATCATGAACCCTTTTAAAGAATCTGCTGAGGCCCAGATTATCTCCGAGCAATTCTATAATAAATATTACGATGACAATAAGTCCCGGCGATTTATTATAGGCATTAACCCGGGAAGGCATGGTGCCGGTATCACCGGGGTACCCTTTACCGATACCAAGAGAATGGAATCTCATTGTGGAATTAGTGTTCGCGGGTTTAAATCCCATGAGTTGTCCTCGGTATTTGTCTATGATCTTATTGATGCCTTTGGAGGTCCCGATCGATTCTATAAGCTCTATTACATAAATTCCGGATGCCCACTGGGCTTTGTTAAACTTAATAGCAAGGGCCGGGAAATAAACTATAATTATTATGACGACAGAATACTCTATACCCTGGTAAGACCCTTTATGATCGATTCAATTAATAAACAAATTGCCCTGGGCCTGGATAGGGATATTGCTTACTGCCTGGGAACAGGTAAGAATTATAAATACTTATCTGAGATTAATTCTGAACAGAAATATTTCCAGGAAATCATCCCTCTTGAACATCCCAGGTATATAATGCAATATAAATCGAAAGATAAACAGAAATATATAGACAAGTTTATTCATATTCTTGATTACTAACTTATAACAAAGAATTACTTAAAGTATTTTGCATACTTTAAGTAATATCTCTTAATCTCCATATTATCTGATTCTTATACAAAAAGGCTTGCCTCCTCGAGACAAACCCTTAAGTTGATTAACCTATATTTTAAAAAAACCTGTCTAACCTACCACCATCCATTTACTCTATGCATATTTCTCTGGTGTCTTTCGAACCCGTTCCTGAATTTACCTGTTCTTAATTCTATCTCCTCCGATACTCCGTCCTTTGTTACAACCGCAATATTATCACAGGTAACTCCATCTCCAAAATCAATAGTCATTGTCTCACCATTCCTGCTTATTTCAACAATACCTCCAAGTATAAACCTGCATGCACGGTCGATATATAAGGGTTCAATAATATTTCGTTCAAAAACAATATCATCATTAACTGTTATTGTACCACCGCCTGTCTTATAAAATTTATTGTCTGTATATTCAGGTGTCAGGAATCCATCAATCCATTCATTCGACCCGCTGAATTCCCTGGTAACGGAAAGAGTATCATTATAGGTCACAGTACATTCAGTCTGATAGGATACAACCCAGTTACCATCTTCATTCTGTCCTTCGTTGACATAGGTGGCTACTTTATCAATCGCCCTGTTTCCAAAAACCACATCCTCATATACTACGGTGTATTCGGCTCCGGCATTGGTCATTTGATCAGTAATAGTAATATATATTATACCGGAACGAAGTATTCCGTTAGCTGTCAGGCATTCATCTCCAAAATCAATTGTAATCTCCTTTGGAAACTCTGTTCCACTAACAGTTACTTCTGCACATTCGGGGAAATTAACACAGGGGAAATAGCGCACTATATTTGATTTAGTAGTGGGAGCCATATGTCCGCCAAAGGTAGCAGCAGTAATCTCGCTGCCCAGCGCATCTTCTGTAATAATATATGAAACTTCGTCTTCCGCAATTGTAATTCCGGTATCAACAGGAGTTTCATTCTGACAGCTTGTAATAAGTCCTGCCAGGATCACGCTAAATGTAAACAATAGTAAATTCTTCATAAGATATAATTTTAAGTTAAATTTCTGTTTTCAGCCTGTTTCATATGTAAACCGCATCATAAATTAATTACCCTACCTCGGCTTGCATTTTTTATCCTGGAAAAAGAAACCGGGAGAGAATTAGTCTCCCGGTTTTAAAATCTCCATTATTGAAGTCGCCTGTCAGGAACCATGAATAATTACCTATATAAATCCATAATCAAAAGATATTTGGAGAGTAGACAGGCAACAACACCTCAATCTGTAAAGAGTATGGAGATCATATTTTTAAATAACCTGATTGCTTAAAGTAATACCGCTGGAAATATACTATACCCTACTTTTGAAATAGCAGGGTGCAGGAATCTTAAGATTAATGGGTTGAAACTGGGTTGAAAAAGTTGAAAAAGTTGAGAATGAGTTTAGAATGAGTTTGGGGGTTTAGTTTTGCCTGCCTGTTGACTATCGACTATCGACTATTGACTCACATCTTTTTCCACTTGCATCTTGCGTCTTTTGTCTTTTGTCTTTTTCCTTTTATCTTTTATCTTTTATCTTTTTCCTTTTATCTTTTATCTTTTACCTTTTACTCCCTGCCCCATACTCTTAGCCCTTTGCTCTTAGCTCTTTGCTCTTTGCTCTTTGCTGGCTTTTGCTCTTTGCCCTTCGCTCTTTCTCAGAATGATAAGTTCAGGAAGATAGTAAGTGTTCGTGGAACAGCTTCGGCGTGCAGGTTGATTGATGAGGTCTGGTTGGCAGGTATCATTACAAAATTTGAGTATTTTATATTCTCTGTATTAAGAATATTCAGCACTGATATACCTGCATCAAACAGATAATTTTTCTTTTTAAATTTGTAAACAACAGAAGCATCAAACCTGCTATAGGCAGATTCCGACATATCCTCGGTGACAAAAAGGGCTCTTTCCGGAAATCCGGAGCCATAAACATAATTCCCAGATACATATACAGGGTCGAAGTCAAATATTGTTGCGAGCTTTATTTCATGTCTTTGGTCGTGTAGTGCAGGCATGTAGTCGCTAAAGACTGTATAGGGGAAAAATTCTTCCGTTTTACTGAGGGTGTAAGCCAGCCATGCTGTATGCCCTGCAAACTGTTTTTTAATAAAGAAATCTATTCCCTTGCTTCGGCTATCACCAGTAAAGATTGTCGTAACGAACCTTGTTCTGACAAACCTGGTGAGTCCGTCTGTGGTTTTATAAAAGCCCTCAATACTTACCAGGAAATCGTCTTTCGAATAACTTATACCTCCCACAAAATGCTCTGCACCAAGTACCGGTATTGATTCGTCATCACATACTGTCCACTGGTATCTGAAGTTTCCGCCCTCATCGACAACCGAACTAAGGGCAATAAACTGATTATATCTGCCCCAGGCACCGTTAATATTAACTCTCTCTCCCATTTTCAGATTTGCAGACACCCTGGGCTGAACAAAAATCTCTTTCAGTTCGCTGGCATAATCAGCCCTGATACCGAGCTCCAGGGATAGATTATCTCCAATAGATATGACATCACTCAGGTAAGAATTAAATATCAGTAAATCCGACACATTGCTAACGGATTCAACATCAAAGGTATCTTCTCTGAAGCTGAGATTATCTTTAATCACCCCCAGTCCAAATTTAACTTTATGCCTCCCGGTTACCGTGAAATTATTATCCAGGTGAATATCCATCTCACTAATCGATGACTCTGTACTGACATCCCTGCTAAACCTAACTGTATCGGGCCTCATCATTCTCTCCTGTATCACTTCCCTGTACTCGTCGAGTTGAGTATCAAGACCCGAATATGCAAATGTTAAATTACTAACGGCACCCCTCTTCCACTTCTTGCCATAATAAGCCGAAATACCTTTTTGCAGATTTACCTCCTCTGCTTCATCATATATAATAAGATTGTCAGATTCCTCCTTTGTGGAATAAGAAAAGTTATCACCACCAGAATATATACTTACAAAATAGTTGTCGCCATTATTAAATCTGCCCGAATACTTAAAATTAAGATCCCTGAAAAGGTAGTCCGGAAAAACGTTCAGATCAACATCTGTGCTACTGTTACCCTGGTTCCTGCTTGTCAGAAAATTCAGGTTCACAGCATCATTCAGGTCATAGTAGGTTTGCCTGAAAGCGAGAACTACGGCCGACTGATTGAATAAAGGGATGCTGGCCATCCCATTAAGGGTCATGTTGTTAATATTAAAATTAACATGCGGATCCAGTGTACTGCCATCTACTCCTGTAATATCAACAATTCCACCAACGCGTTCACCGTATTCAGCTCCGAATCCCCCTTTCAGAACCTTAATATCCTTTGCAAGGTAGGGGTTTACTGCACTTATATTATCGTTGTAGTTCCTTAATCCGAAAATAGTAAAACCATCAAATATAACCTTACTGTGACCTTCATAGGACCCCCATATTATGAGGTCGCTCGACTGTTCTCCCGCCGCAAGAATACCGGGTTGCAGCCTTAAGAGGTTAAACACTGAATTATCACCATTACCGGGAAGGTAGCCCGACACTTTATGATTTATCCTTGTTTCTCCGGGCTTTTTCCCTGCCTGTACCGAGTGTTCGATCACCGAGCCCCTTACTACTATTTCTTCTATATCTATGCTGGAAGGCACAAGGGGGATTTTCATTCCGCTACCTGCTTTAACCAGAGTATCAAGGACATAATACCCCAGGTAGGATACCGTAATATTGAAAATAGAATCGGTCGAAGAAGTATATGAAAAATTACCTTTAAAATCGGTAACAAATCCATGTTCATTAATAAGTACATGTGAATACGGGAGTGCCTCGAGAGTCTCCAAATCGACAATCTGTCCCGACACATTAAAGCTCAAAACAGGCTTTTCCCGTATCTCAGGATAAAATATATATATACCATCCCTGTTATCAAAGGCCAGAGGCAGACCTTTGATTAATTCTGAAAAAGCTTTATCATAGCTTTCAAAAACTCCATTTAAAGTGACCTTATATAAGGATAACTGCCTGTCGTTAAATGAAAGGTGAAGATCATATCGGTCGCGTATATCTACCAGAACTTCATTTAATGGTGCTGCCGATACATTAATCTTAATTACCTGGGAGTGCACCGGCACCGCCAGGAACAGAAGTATTATTACAAATAAGAATCTACATTTATTGATACGGCTCATCCTTTGATAAGAGGTAAGTTTTCTCCCTGGACTGCTCAAATTTAATACCAAAGGGTTTACATACCAAATCAAGGATGGTATCAATATCCTGATTACGTGAGAAATTTCCTGTATAGGTCAGCCTGTCAGCTGTATTGAAAGTAACTATAATTCCAAATTGCCTTTCTATTTCTTCAAACACCAGTTCAAGAGGCACTGATGTAAAGAAAAATTCATCATTAGTCCATAAAATTGACTGTTCTGCCTCAATATCTGAATTAGTCTTCAACTTACCTGAATTATCGAGCATAGCTTTCTGGTTGGGACTCAGAAATGCTTCAGACGCATTGCCAGGTGTAAAAACGGCAACCTTACCTGTAAGGCAAACAACCTCATACCTTTCTTCTCTTGAAAGAATATTAAAACTTGTACCTATAACAGCTGTAGACGCCAGATTCGATTCTACTACAAAGTCCTTCCCCTTCACCACTTCGAAATAAGCTTCGCCCTCAAGCTTTATGTCCCTCTTAAACCTCCACCACATAGGATAATATTTTACCGATGTTTCGGCATTAAGGGCAAGAGATGATCCGTCGGGCAGAACAAAATCAAGATGTTCGGCTTTGCCTGTCTCAACAGTTTTGGAATAGAATCTCATAAAAGAAGAAATCCCTAATAATATAATTATAGAAGCGGCAATTGCCATACGTCCAAATGCCGTACCCCGGTTTATTCTTAAGACACTTCCCCTGTCATCAAGTTTACCCTGCATATCCGACCACACATCATCGCGCGATTTGCTCCAGGCGATCTTTCCTCCCTCAAAAACCTTCACAGGATCCTTCCCTTTATAATCGTTATTTAAACTGTTTATGGTCATCATCCACTATTTTAAACCCCAAGTTTTTCCTTTAAATATTTCAAGGCCAGGGTCATTCTTTTCTCCACTGCTTTTAATCCAATATTTAGTCTCTCTGATATTTCACCGTACTTAAGCCCTTCTACCCTACTCATTAAAAATACGATTCTTTGATTTTCGTTCATCTCCGCCAGTGCTTTTTCGTACTTTTCTTTCAGCTCGTTATACTCTGCTGTTTCATCGGGTGATTCACTATAATATTCTAATTCGATAGTATTCCGGTACCTGCCATCCAGCTCCTTTCTCCTGTAAGAACTTACAAACAGATCACTCGCCATCTTATAGAGCAGACCTACAATCTTTCCATCCCTGATCTCAAAATCTTTCTCCCATACTTTCATAAAAACATCCTGGGCTATATCGGTTGCCAGGTCCTGGTCGCCACACCTGTAGTAGATATAACTCCTGACAGAATCGAAATTCCGGTCAAATAAGCTTTTAAATTCTTCCCTGGTCAAATTACTCTCCTTTAATATCCCTAAAAATAACAAATCAAATTGTTATCCCGAGTAAACTTGTAATAATCATGATTCTATTTTATATCGTCTCAACAGGCTTTTACCCTACCCAATAACATATGAATATCAGGCCGTATTAATTATGATTTTCATATCTTTCGTTAAACCTAAAACTAATGCAGATATGAAAAGACTTCTGATCATTATTTCAATTATCCTGTTAATTACTTCCTGCGATGCAGACAGGGAGTCAAAGCTAAGCTTCAAAATAAATGTTGATGAATCTCTGTTTGAGGGGATATCCGACGGAAGGCTATTGTTGTATATCTCAAATAATAACGATTCTGAACCCCGATACCAGACAAGGGACGGATACCGCTCGCAGCAGGTTTTTGGACTGGATGTAGAAGGCTGGGAGCCTGGTGCGGCGAAGGTCTTTAATGCGGATAAATTTGGTTATCCCCTGGAAAGTCTGTCAGACCTTCCTGCAGGAAAGTACTATGTACAGGCACTGTTTCATAAGTACGAGACTTTTAATTTGTCTACAGGACATACTGTTAAACTGCCTATGGACAGAGGCGAGGGACAGAAGATGCTATCTGCACCGGGTAACCTGTTCAGTCAGGTATATGAGTTTGAGATTGACCCCGCAAAAGGATCTGACTTTGAACTTATATTGACAGAAGTCAACCCCCCTATTACTGAACCGGAAGACACAAAATATATTAAGCATATAAAGATAGAGAGTAAGATGCTCAGCGATTTCTGGGGCAGGCCCATGCAACTGGGCGCTCATATATTGTTGCCGGAAGGATTTGAACAACACCCTGAGGCCCGTTACCCGATTTGCATCTTTCACGGTCATTTTCCCGATGATTTTGGAGGGTTCAGGACTGAAGCTCCAGAGAAATCTGAAGATCCTGAATATAACGATAGGTTTGGTCTTTCTGATTACCGGTATATCCAACAAAAAGCTGCCTACGATTTCTATAAAAAATGGACCTCGGATAATTTTCCAAGAATGATAATAATCGAGGTTCAGCATGCGAATCCTTATTATGATGACTCATATGCTGTTAATTCAGCAAACCTCGGTCCCTATGGTGATGCTATTACTTACGAACTTATCCCTGCCATTGAGGAACAATTCAGGGGAATAGGCGAAGGTTGGGCCAGGTTTCTTTATGGTGGGTCAACAGGTGGCTGGGAAGCTCTTGCTGTACAGGTGTTCTATCCGGATGAATATAACGGATGCTTTGCCGCCTGCCCCGACCCGATAGATTTCAGGGCTTACACACAGGTAAACATCTACGAAGATCAAAATGCATACTGGCAAATTGGGCCATTCTCAAAACTTGAATTTCCCGGTCACCGCGATTATCTCGGACATATAAGCTCAACAATAAAGGATCAGAACTACCGCGAACTTGTGCTTGGTACAAATTCCAGATCGGGCGGTCAGTGGGATATCTGGGAAGCTGTTTTTTCGCCCCAGGGAGATATGGGATATCCTGCACGCATATGGGATAAGATAACAGGAGAGATTAATAAAGAGGTTGCTGAATACTGGAAAGAAAATTACGATTTAAGATATATCCTTGAACGTGATTGGGAAACACTGGGACCCAAGCTTGAAGGTAAACTGCATATCTATTGCGGAGATATGGATAACTATTATCTTAATAATGCAGTGTACCTGATGGAAGAATTCCTGGAAGGAACAACAGATCCTTATTATGGAGGTGAAGTAAAATACGGCGACAGGGCAGAACACTGCTGGAACGGGGATCCTGAACTGCCAAATCACCTTTCCCGACTCAGGTATAACGAAATGTATATTCCAAAGATTCTGAAAAGGATAGAAGCTGCAGCACCGGCCGGGGCCGATCTGAGTAGCTGGCGATACTGAGGAGCAGGGAGCAGGGAGCATGGGGCAGAGAGTGCAATGGAGCAAAGCTCCTCGATTTAAGATTGCCTTCGGCGAGCTCGCTTTGCTCGGTTCCAGATTAACGATTTTTGATTCTTGATCTCGGTGGAACAATTGTATGAATGCGAAACAGAATCTCATTTGATCTAAGTAAGTTCAAATCTGAAATCTGGAATCTGGAATCGGGCATCATAAATCAAGAAGGGCTTGGCCCTTCGCTCTACGCCGGTTCCGGAGGAACAAGGAACAAGTATCCTTTCCCCTTGAGTGTCTTAAGGCTTATAGAGGGATCATCCTTAAGGTATTGCCTCAGTTTCCTGATATATACATCCAGGGTGCGGGAGTTAAAGAAAGAATCATCTCCCCATACAGAAAGCAGCAGGTTCTTTCTGTCGGTAATATGATTACGATTGGCACAGAGGATATTTAATATCTGGGCATCACGGTGCGACAATTTGATTGTTTCATGGGGTCCTCGTAACTCAAACAGTGCAGAATAATACTCAAAGCTCCCAAGGCGAATTCTTTCATGCAAATCCACTTTGGTCTTTCCTCCCTTATGTATTAAAATCTGGTTTTCAATCCTGGCTATCAGCTCTTCGATGCTGAATGGCTTTTTCATATAGTCTGTTCCACCAGAATCGAAGCCTTTTATAAGGTCTGCAGTCTCGGTTTTTGCTGTCAGGAATATAATAGGCAGGTCTGAATACAATCCCCTGATATTTCTGCTCAGTGTATATCCATCAATATTGGGCAGCATAATATCAATAATACATATATCGGGCATAAAAAATTCGAAGGCCCTCATTACAGCTGCGCCATCCGTTTCCCACCTCACATCATAGCCTTTTTTTTGAAGGGTGTCTTTAACTATTTTGCCTAATAGTTCTTCATCTTCGATATATAATATCCTGGTCATTACTCTATCTTACCTGGCATTTCAATGGTAAAGGTACATCCTGTATTATTGTTTTTGACTCCTATGTCACCATTATGCAGTTTTATTATCAGAGCAGCAAAACTCAGGCCGAGGCCATAACCTTTGACATTATGAATATTACTGGTTGGAATCCTGAAAAATTTATCAAATATCCTTTTAATATACTGCTCCGGAATTCCCGGCCCATTATCACTTACATCAATATAGATCTTCTTATCCCTGGTTTCGAGTTTTATCTCTATTTCCGGATTACCATTCCCATATTTCAGACTGTTATCAAGTAAATTAATAATTACACCCTGTAGATACATCGGGTCTGCCTCAAGCATTACTCTTTCTCCCGGCTTGAATATTACCCTGGCATTTGCCTCAATAATCCTGGGTTTAATCGACTCAATTGCACCCTTAATAATCGCTGCTACATCAATTAACTCCAGTCTCAGAATAGATTTATCCTGTTCTATAATTGTATTATCCAGGACTTTGCCTATAAGTAATTCGAGGCGCTTTATTTCTTTCGCAGCCATTGCAAGATATTCATCTGCAAGAGCGGCATCCTGTTTCAGATTAAAGTTACTTAAGGCCTCTATTGCCACCTTAACAGTCGATACCGGTGTTTTCAGTTCGTGCGACATATTGCTTATAAAACTATCTCTCATCTCGTTAAGCATAGTCTGCTTTCGAAGACTTATGTAAGCAATAATAAAAGCAGAACCGGTAAGCAATACAAGTAAAAAAGCAAAAATAATCTGTGGTAATATTTTTGCAAGGATATAGGGCCTGTACCTCGATAAATAGAAAGAAGGTACATCATCTGTCCAGTCACCAACAATAATACTCTTACCTGATGTTAAAAATCCTTCCTTCCCGGAACTATCTCCAATCCATGCAATATCAATATTCAGGGATTCATTTTCGAGTCTCGACTCAAGATCAGATATAAATAACACCGAATCCATAACTATTCCTCCTCCGTGAAAGGAGCTGATATTTATAGAGCTGTCGCCTACGTGCTGAACTATTAATTTCACGCTTCTCAATAACATCTCCTGCTCCAGCTCTTTATCATTTCTTTTGGCTAACACACCGGAGGTGTCAGATGAATTAAGAGTAATCTGAACAATACTATTAGAGGTTCTTACTCTTTGGAGAGAGTCTCCTGCTGCGCTTAACCTGAATGAATCATTTACAAAAATACCATTCGCCCTGCCGGCATAAATTCGTCTTATAGTATCTCCCAGGATTGGTTGAATATAATGCTGAACCAGCATTGAATCAAGAACAGTTTCATAGGATGCCTTATACTCAATTACCAGGTCTTTTATCAGGCCATTCTTATTTTCCTTATACTGAGTATTGAGCCAGTATAAGGCAAAGCCCATAAGTAATAACTGGCTGATGATCATCAGTATCCCAATACGAATATGTTTCCCGGGTAATTTCATGATTAGCTAGTACAAATATACTACCTGCCAGGAATCCATTTCAATTCATTAACCTTAATTAACCTAATTTTATGAATGCTTAACTCTATTATATAATTCAACTACCTATTTTTGGGCAAACATTAAATCCTAAAGACTATGAAAAAGTTTCTATCAATATCTATTTGCCTCTCTGTTTTTTTGTTAAGCAGTTTGAAAGGACAGGAAAAAACCCGGGGTTCTATAGTTTATGAAGAGATAGCAAAGATTGAAATCAAGCTTGAAGGTGAAATGGCACACCTGATGAAGGATATGCCTAAAGAAAGACGAAGTGAAAAAATCCTGTATTTTAACACAGAATCATCGGTTTATAAAAATATTGAGAAGGAGGAGGATATCCAGATGGATGAAGGAAGTGGAATGAGAATAATGATGAGTCAGCCTGATAATATTCTTTTTCTCGATCTGGCAAGTAAAGAGATGATTGAGCAAAGAGAATTTATGACCAGGATGTTTTTGATAAACAGTGAAATCCCGGATATTGAATGGAAAATTACAGGCCAGCAGAAGATGATACTTGACTTCCCCTGCATGGAAGCTACACAAACTGACACAGCAGGTATTATAACAAGAGCCTGGTTTACGTCTTCTATACCTGTTCAGAGTGGTCCGGCTAAATATTTCAATCTGCCAGGCCTGGTACTCGAAGTAGATAAAGATAATGGACAAATGCAGTTCATAGCAAAGTCTGTAAATTTTGATGCTCCTGATAAATCCATCCTGAAGAAGCCAAAGGATGGAAAAAAGGTCACCAGGCAGGAATTCGACAAAATTGTTGAGGAAAAGATGAAGGAGATTGGTGCTGATGGAGTCGGTGAAGGTACTCAGATCATGATCAGAATAAAACACTAAAACGATGCGAATATTATCATTTCTGGCCTTCCTCATACTATCTGCAGGAGTCTTTGCCCAAACAAATTACCTTAAGGGAGATATACTAAATGAGAATGGTGAGCCTCTAACATCATCAACTGTTGTTCTGCTTGATCCGGCAGATTCAACCATGCAGTATTTCGGAATAAGTGGAACCAGCGGACAGTTTGAAATTAAAAATATAAAAAGCGGTAAATACCTTATGCAGATTGCATTTATCGGCTATGAAACAATCTACAGTACATTAGATGTCCCCTATAAAAACAAAGGAGATCTCGGGCCGATACCCATGATACCAAAAACTGTTTCTCTTAATGAGGTTACCGTAACAGGAGAAAGAATTCCGATTAAAATAAAACACGACACCCTTGAATATGATGCAAAAGCATTTAAAGTTAAATCTGACGCCGTTGTTGAAGATCTACTCAGAAAATTACCCGGGGTGGAGGTTGACAGGGCCGGTAATATTAAGGCACTGGGTGAAAATGTGAATAATGTTCTTGTCGACGGAAAAGAATTTTTTACTGGCGATGCGAAGGTGGCAACAAAAAATATTCCTGCCGATGCCCTTGATAAAGTACAGGTATATAACAAAAAAAGCGAAGAGGCAGAATTCACAGGTATTGAAGATGGAGAGAGAAACCAGACAATAAACCTTCAACTGGATGAGGATAAAAAAGACGGGGTCTTCGGAGAGCTGATGGCCGGAGGAGGAACAGGCGATCACTACCAGGCTAACGGTAAGGTATACCGCTTCTCAGAAAAATCGCAGGTAGCTGCCCTGGGAATGATGAATAATATTAACAAGTATGGATTTGACTTTGGTGATTATCTAAGTTTTACCGGGGGGATTGCCAAAATATCTCACGGAGAAGGGATAACACTTGGAGGAGGGGGCTTCCCAATTAATTTTGGTGAAACTGTTCCCGGATTTGCCACCTCAGGAGCAGTGGGATTTAATTATTCTTACTCAAAGTCACCAAAAAACAGATACTATATCAGCTACCTTGGAAGCGGATCAGGCAGGAAATTGAGTGAGACCTCCAAAACAAATAATTACAGGGAACTTGATTCCTATATAACAAATGAAGAATCATACCAGGAGCAAAGGGATACTGCCCACAACATAAATTTTGGTATAAGACACCTGTTCAGGGAAACAAATAATATCATTGTCGATGGAGGATTTTCATTTAATACCGGATACATTCCGCTAACTTCTGTTACAGAAAATTACCTTAACGCCAACCCGGTAAGTGTACTCCGGCGGTCAAGCACAGATATGTCGGACCGGATCTCAGGAAATATAAGCGGAACATACATGAAGAAAATCCGTGAAGGAAGAACTGTTATTAAATTATCCGGTAACGGATCAATTTCAAACAGCAATTCAGAGACAGAATTCAGTAATGATCTTGATGATATTATAGTGGGCACCAGTGAAGTTTTGCGACAATACCAGGAAAACAAAATAACTACTTACACTTACGGAGGATCCGCTTCACTAACACAAAAAGTTAAAGGACCATATTTTCTTGATATTAAGCTATCTGCCAACAGGACCGACCAGGACCTGGTCAGATTGCAGGAGGACAGAACTCTTGGACCTTCAGTTGAAATAGAAGCCCTTAGTCCCGATTTTAATAAATCAGAGCTGGCGATTAAGCCCGGATTGGCATTGAGAAAAAGCACAAAGAAATCGACTATATATTTTGGTATTGATTATAACCTGGGAACATATACCACCAACCTGTGGGATGATAATGCTGTAGAAAAATCGTACAGATTTATCCAGCCTGTTTTCGGATTGGATCATGAGTATCAAAGCGGACGAAGGATCTCACTTAAGTACAGCAGCAGGAGTAATACTCCATCTGCAAATCAGTTGCTTCCCATTGTAAATAATTTCAATTCCCTGTCGCTTTTCTATGGTAACAGAAACCTGGAACCTGAATTTACTCACTCCCTGTATGCCAGCTGGTGGATCTTCGACCAGTTCTCATTTACCAGTTTTATGCTTGGAGCACGTGCATCGAAGACTAATAATAAGATTAACTATTCGCGCACCATTACAGAACAGCTTGGCCAGGAAATACGTCTTGTAAATGTCGACAGGGACTTTATGGCCAGCATAAATATGGATTTCTCTACTCCCATCAGACCACTGGGCATAAAAACCAACCTGAGTATACAGGAGAGCATGAATCTCGGACTTAATATCGTTGATGATATCGAAAACGAGGTAACAAATTACAGTCATCGCCTGTCGCTCACTTTCGACAACCGTAAGAAAGAAAAGTGGGATGTAAATACTGGTGCAGGATTAACAATTACCAATACATCATATTCAATACAGGAATCATTAAGTAATATCTACTATGATGTTAGCTGGTTTGGTGAGATAAGATTCACTCCAAATAAAAAACTTGATATGGATGTGTCTGCTGACATTACCAACTATACAGCAAAGAGCTTCGATGAGGCGCAGCTTGTACCTCTTCTCGGGGCCCAGATAACATACTTCTTTTTGAAAAATAACAGGGCTGCTCTCACACTCTCAGGCTTCGATCTTCTTAACCGCAATACAGGTATTATAAGGGAGGCAAGCATGAACTACCTCAGGGAAAGTCAGTCGAATATAATCGGAAGATATCTTATGCTCTCATTTAAATACAGGCTGAATAAATTCGGAGGAGATACGGGCATTCATGTTGATGTAAAGAAACGATGACTGGTATATATATGATACATACAATCTTTTGAAGCGAATATAAAACGAATTGTTTTTCTTGTATCCGTAATACACACGAGATTAAAGAGGTTCTGGCAGATTAATCTGCCGCAATCGGGGTCCCTCCCGGGATCCTGGCAATTAAGTCAGAACGACCATTGGTTGGTTTGAACGGGTAGCAGGGGTGCTGCCCGTTTTTTTTTGTAGCTTTAAGCCTCAAAATATATTGATATGAAAACAATGGGACTTATAGGGGGTATGAGCTGGGAATCATCCCTCGAATATTACAGGATTATTAATGAAGCCGTTAAAGAGAAACTTGGAGGACATCATTCGGCAGACTGCCTGATGTATTCGGTCGACTTCGGGCCGATAAAGGACCTGCAATTCGAAGGAAACTGGGATAAACTCACTGATATAATGATCGAAGCAGGTTTAAGGCTTAAAGATGGAGGTGCCGAACAGATTACTATATGTACCAATACCATGCATATGATGGCTGATGATGTTGAGCAGGCAACCGGACTGAAGGTCATTCATATCGCCGACACTACCGCTGAAGTAATAAAGGCTAAAAACATATCAAAAATATTACTCCTGGGAACCAGGTTTACCATGGAAAAAGATTTCTATAAGGGGCGGCTGGCAGAAAAACACGGAATCGAGGTCCTTATACCTGAACCCGACGATATCGATATCGTTAATGATATTATCTATAACGAGCTGGTGTTGGGATCCATCCTTGAAGAATCAAAAAAAGAGTATGTCAGGATAATCGAGAAAATGGTTTCAAGAGGCGCCCGGGGTGTTATCCTTGGATGTACTGAAATACCACTTCTGATAAAACAGGAAGATTGTTCTGTCCCTGTTTTCGATACTACCACAATACATGCTATAAAAACAGTAGAATATGCCCTGGGAAAATAATGAATAATTAATATCGATATTCACGCACGAGTGCCTTTGCAAGCACATCGTTAACATCGATTAGGGGAATACCATCATAAGAGTCTGCACTTATAGCCAGCGGTATTTCGGTACAGCCAAAAATTATTGCCTCCGCCCCCATGGCTATCAACTCTCGTATAACCTCCAGCAGGTCAGAAATTGACTTTTCACTAATATTATTTGATTGTGCCTTTATTCCGTATACAGGATCATATATTGATGGATGAACCTTCTCAAATTGAGAAGGCTCGTCTGGATAAAGAATATTTATTCCTGACTTCTCAAGGTAGTGGTCATATACCCTTGCACTATAAGTTCCGTTTGTTGCCAGCACACCAACATTTTTTATGCTCCCATAATTCCCGACAATATACTTCCCCACCTCTTCTATCATATTAACCAGCTTGCATCCCTCAGGCAGCTTCTGATACACAATTTCAATAATTTCAGGTACATGGGCGGTATTACAGGGTAAACCAATGAGGTTGGCACCAACATCCTTAAGCTTGCCAACAATCTCTGCAATTGCATATCCGGGATTTTCGCTTATATCGCCGTCGAGATATTCTGTACGGTCGAGTATCCTGTGTGGCTCAGAGATCATAATTACCGAAAGATGTTCCTGGTCAGTAACAGCATCAGTATTATCTGCAATTTTTTTCAGGAGGTCTATCCCTGCATATGTTCCCATACCTCCAACTATCCCTATTGTCTTGCTCATATTATTTAATTTTACCGAACTTCTTCATAATTTCCACCACCTCATTAACAGGTAACTCTTCAATCTTCCTTCCTCCTGTTCCTTTCATTGACTCACCTGCAAAGAGGCTATTTATAATAGCTTCCTCCGTTGCTTCAATTGTTGCCATAAATATTGGTGACATCTCATCGTTCCTTAGAAATGTATTTTCTACAAATCGTTTCTTCTGTCCACTATCAATAAGATTTTCCTTCGCTACTGAAAAAGCAATAACATAATCTCCACTACCGTTTGAAGCTATTCCACCGGTTTTTGCAAGTCCCATTATAGCTCTTTTAGCTATCCTTTCCAGGTTGCGTGCATCGACCGGAGCATCTGTTGCAACAACTATCATGCATGACCCATCGGCCTTTTTAAGCACATCCCTGCTAAAAGAAAACTGTCCCAGTTCTTCACCCACCGGAACACCATCTACCTGTAGAACTCCACCGAAGTTCGACTGTACAAGCACTCCGACGGTATATCCACCCAGAGACTCAGGCAAAACCCTCGATGATGTACCAATACCTCCTTTATAACCAAAGCATACTGTGCCTGTGCCTGCACCGACATTACCCTCTTCCACAGGTCCGCCGCCGGCATTATTGATTGCCTCAAGAACATGGTTCTCCTTAACATGCCTTCCCCTGATATCATTAAGAGTGCCATCGTTGGTCTCTCCGACAACGCAATTTACAGACCTTACATTTTCATTACCTGGCTGATTTATGGTATAAGTTATCAGGGCATTAAAAGCCGTTGCCACACTCATTGTATTGGTGAGAATAATGGGAGTCTCAATATTTCCAAGTTCCCTTACCTGGCTTATCCCTGTAAGTTTACCATACCCATTGCCAATATATATGGCAGCCGGAACTTTCAAGCGGTAAATATTATTGTCGTGAGGTAAAATAGCGCTTACTCCAGTCCTTACATTGTCGCCCTCAATAATGGTAGTATGCCCTACCTTTACTCCACTTACATCGCTTATGGCATTCCATTGCCCCGTCGATAAAACACCGATATTTATTCCATAATCCCTCGCTCTTCCATCCTGTGCACTAATATTAAGAGCTATAAGTAATACACCAATTACCGTCATTGTCTTTTTCATAACTAATCTGCTTTTAGTTAAAATAAGTAACTAAATTTACCAATAATGTAAGACAAAAATTGATCCGGGGCTATGAAAAATAAAACTTTAACCACCATCATTTTCCTTATCGCAATAATATTTAATTCCTGCAACACACCTTCAGGTGTTCAGGAAAGTGATTTTAAAATCGGTATTGCAACATTCTCTCACGAGACCTGTACCTTCTGCCCTGTACCCACCGGGATAGAAGAATTCGAATATTACGGTCCGCCACTGGTAGGCGACCAGGTACTGAGTGCAGGTGAGTATATTGGTGGGTTTGTAAAGATGGCAGGCGAACTGGGTGATGCCGAGCTGGTTGGAATCACCTCCCCAAGAGATGCAAAAGGGGGCTCATCGGGAAGCTGGATAACACTGGAAGCCTTCGACAAGTATTCAAATGCAATGATGGAAGATATTAAAAAGAACGGACCCTTCGATGGCTTATTCCTATCTCTTCATGGTGCAATGGCAGTTACCGGAATTCCAAAACCTGAAGCAGAGCTGGTTAGAAGACTCAGAAAGGTTACCGGCGATATTCCAATATTTGTTAGCCTTGATCTGCATGCAAACGAAGACCATGAATTATCTGATGCTGCCGATGCAGTATTTATAATAAAAAGATATCCTCATTACGACTCCTTCCTCCAGGGAGAAAGGGCCGCAAGGGTATTAATGCAAACATTAAAAGGCGAATATAAACCTACCATGGCTACAAGGAAACCGGGAGTTATAACCCCCAGTGTATTCCAGGGGACAGGAGTTTCTCCCGCGATGGAGATTATGGAAAGGGCCAGAAGAATCGAAGAAAGGTATCCCGGCGTATATGTTTCGGTAGCCTTTGGATTTGCTTATGCCGACGTTCCCGATGTAGGAGCAACAGTAATGGTTATTACCAATAACGACCAGGAAATGGCCGATGATATTGCAGACGATATGAATGATTATATCTGGCGTATGAGAGAAGCCTTTGCAGGAAAAAAACTCCCGAAAACAAAAGAAGGTGTTGCTCTGAGTATTGCCGCAGCAAAGGAGGGCAGGGTACCGGTAGTAATTGCAGATCATGCCGACAGAACCGGAAATTCTACCCATATTCTTGAACAACTTATTGCCCAGGGAGCATCAAACTTTTGTATTGCAACCCTGGCCGACAGCATCGCTATAAAGGAAATGGTAGAAGCAGGATTATGTCGGAAAGATAAGGTAAGCATAGATGTAGGTGGCTATGCCGATGAATTTGCAGGCAGGCCCGTACACCTGGAAGGAGTGCTTGAATATTTCGATAAGTACGGCAGATACGACAGGTGCGCCGTAATACTCTTTGGTAACAATAACAGAGTGATCCTTACACCAACACTTAACCAGGTTACAACACCGGGTATCTTCAGTGCACTGAATATCAAAATGGAGGATATGGAAATAATCTCTCTTAAGTCGCGCGTTCACTTCAGGAGGGGATTCTATGAAAACGGACTTGCCGGAGCAATCTTTGAGGTCGATGCCCCCGGACTGGGACCGGCCGATCTTACAACAATAGAATATAAAAATATACCGAAAGACATTTACCCGGTTTACAACAGGGACTAACTTTAACTGCTTATGGTCAAGGCCCTATGCCTTGCGCCCTAAGCCTTATGCCTTATTATCATGAAAATAACATTTATTCAGACCGGGGGAACAATTGATAAAGACTATCCCCATACAACAAAGGGATGGGCTTTTGAATTTGGGGAGCCCGCTACAATTAGATTACTGGAAAGACTAAACCCTTCATTTGAATATGAAATATTAACTTGTTTTCAGAAAGACAGCCTTGAAATAGATGATAATGACCGCCAGAAGCTGGCTGATATGATAAATCATCTTGAGAGTAATAAGATTATTATAACTCATGGTACCGATACAATGGTTGAAACAGCCAGTTATATCTGACTGAAGAATTAGCTGACAAACTTATTGTAATTACCGGAGCTATGAGGCCGGAAAGATTCAGTAATTCAGATGCAGCAATAAACCTGGGATCAGCAATTGCTACGGCCAATCTTCTTGACGACGGGGTATATATAGCAATGCATGGTATTGTTAAACCATATAACGAGATCAGGAGAAATCCTGAAACAGGAAAATATTATTAATAAAAAAGTTCAGTGTGGAGAGCCAGGCTAAAACCTGAGAGAGAGACAGCTTAAACCACCATCCAGTTTTCTGAACTCTGACATATCAAGCTCCAGAACCCTGTATCCCGCATCCTCTATTTTCTTCTTTGTTTTAGGATAGGATTTTGGAACAATTACATTATCATTTACCCATATACAGTTTGCGGCATAAGCCTCATCTTTATCCACTTCAATTATATCAAATCCCTGAAATTCCGATTTAGTAATAAATTCTCCGCAGGCGAGTAGTTTATTATTCTCAAGGTAGGAGACACCGGTCTTAAGATGGAGAACCTTATTAAGCTCCACTGTCGATGCGGTCATTCCATGATCCTGGAGCAATTTTATAATCTCCCTTGCTCCCTCAATATTTGTGCGCGCTGAAATTCCGATATAAAAATGATCGCCAACCATCATAATATCTCCGGCTTCGACTGTTCCCGGATCATTAATTTCGTATATGTCTGAATAGTAGTCGTTGAGCAACTCTTCCATATATCGTGTCTCCCCCTTCCGCGACGGAGCACCAGGCTTGGTAATTATTGCACAGTTCTTAGTCAGCAGGCTTACATCTTCAATAAAAGCAGAATCGGGAAACTCTTCATTAGCTTCAAGAATCAAAACATCCAGTCCGCAAAGGTCAAGTGCATTTACATATTCTGAGTGTTGTTTACACGCTTTTTCATAATCCGGTCTGCCCAGTCCGGCAGTGCTGATCCCATCAACAATACTTCTACCCGGCTTCCTTACAATTGCATTCCTGAATCTCATATTTTCGCGTCAAGTTTACTGAGAACTTCATCCTTATACGTTCTGCTAATCGGAATCTGGCTGGAGCCAATCTCAACAAATTCATTTGTAAAGGAATCAACAAATTTTTTAGATACAATAAATGATCTATGAGTCCTTATAAATTCATTCTTCGGCAGTTTTGCCTCAATGCTGGTTATTGTCTCCCTTGTTACTACCGACTTATCCCTTAGGTTTATCTTAATATAATCGCTCAGGCTTTCAATATATAGTATATTATCAAACGATATCCTGATCATTTTCCTGTCTGATCTAACAAAAAAATAATCGTTTTTACCCGACTCTGCATCATTATTAACCATTGCTTTATCCGGCAAAACCTGTTCCCTGTACTTATTGATTGATTGAAACAGTCTTTCAAAAGAAATTGGCTTCAGCAGATAGTCAACCGCTTTAAGATCAAAACCTTCGACCGCATATTCCCGGTAAGCCGTAGTAAAAATAATCTTAATATCACTGTTAATAGATTTTGCGAATGATAATCCGGAAATATCAGGCATATTAATATCAAGAAATACCAGGTCAACTTTTCTTTCACTAATAATATTGAACGCCTCAAGAGCATTCCTGCATAATCCCACTAAAACGATAGAATCAATTCTTGACAGAAGATTCTCAAGGATATCTCTTGCTACCGGCTCATCATCAACTATTATACATTGAATTTTTTCAGACATCGATTATTTTTCTAAGGTTCTTTATCTTCAAATATACATTGAAAGAGTCGTTTTTGTATTCCTGCACCAGTTCATAATTATCAGTATAATGCAAATCCAGTCTCTTCCTGATATTACTCAGTCCTATCCCCTTTTCATTATTACCGTTATTGGCTATTGCAGAATTCCTTATTTCAAGCTCAAGTTGATCGCCCATAAGCCTGACTTCGATATCTATCCTGAGAAATCCATCCCTTATACTCCCATGCTTGAAGGCATTTTCAACAAAAGGTATTAGAAGCATGGGTGCTATTTCAATATTTTCGCCTATATCATCACAGGTAAACTTAACAGACAGAGTATCCTTAAATCTAATTTTTTCAAGCTCAATATATTCTTCAATATGCAACAACTCTTCCTTCAGGCTAACTCTTGGCTTACTCACCTGGTATAAAATATAGTCAAGCAGGTTTGAGAGTCTGAGAATCAGCTCAGGCGTTTGTTGCGATTGCTTAATCGCCATACCATAAATGGTATTAAGGGTATTGAATAAGAAATGAGGATGAATCTGGCTCTTGAGATGGTATAGCTCCTGTTCTTTCAGCTCGAGTTGTGTTGCAAGAATTTTATTCTGAAGTTCTTTATTCCTGGATATATTCTTAAAGTTCTGATTCAGTATTGTAATAGAACTAACCGCTCCCACCACCAGGAAAACCAGTATTAAAATAAATGTAAAATTTTTGCTCATCGGTGGCATCTGGCTGATTTTCAGATCAAGAAAGAATATTAGAAAGCCGTATAAGATCAGCGCAATAATATATGAGGTAACAACAAAAAGATAAAAACTGTAGATGGCAAATCTTCTATAATCCTTATTTAAGAGATATTTAGGGATAAGATGGTATGTCATCATATAGGTAGCACCCATTGTTAAAGGAAGAAGGAAGCTTGAAAACCAATTTACATAGGCTCTGTCGTCAGAATTATAACTGAAAAAGTATCTGAAGAAAAACCAGACAAAAACCCATAAAAGGATATGAAGCAGAATTGTTAAATACTTTCTATATTTTTTATCTCTCACTTTTATCTTAAATCCGGGTTAACAATAGGCAATACTAATAAAATTCTTAGGCAGGTCCGTTTTTTGTCGACCAAATACACAAATTAAAGCGCTTATAACAGATAATCTGTCAAATTTTCAATTTAAAGCACTAAAATTGCAACAACAAGATATTAATTATCAATCTGTCGCAAAAAGAAATCCTCAATTGTTTTGTGGTTTATATTTGAAACAGTAATAATTAAAACCCAAAATTATGTCAGCTATTATCACAAAAATTATCACAAAATTAAACGAAGGAGGTCCCTTCTTTTATGTACCCGATGGCGATCTATGCTCTTTGTTATCCCCGCCTTTTTTATAATAGCTTTAGTAAGAAAGGATAAGTATGATGATACTATTGAATATCTTAAATCATTCGGTTGGCTTACGGCTGCCTGAGGTATGCTGGGACATACAATCGGTCTTATTACCGGTTTTGATGCTATTTCAGCCGCACAGGATATAGCACTCAATATTCTTTGCCGGAGGACTTAAAATTGCCCTTCTAACTATACTTACGGGTACAATTGTATTTATCGTTGCCCGTATCTGTATAATAGTGCTCCTGATACTTAAGAAGAAAGCCTGAGCTGTTTTTCAAAGTTCGGTTTTCGGAATTTGTCATTTCGAACGTAGTGAGAAATCTATTAACAATTCAAATATAGATCCCTCTCTTCGCTCGGGATGACATTCTTAGCCCTTACCCCTTTGCTCTTACCCCTTTGCTCTTGCCTCTTGCCTCTTACCTCTTCGCCCTTACCCATAATAAAGCCCTGCACCCGGCCCCAGTGGCAGGTTGAGAAGTATCCACCCTATAAGCAGAAGCGACCAGGATATAAAAAACACTGTTGTAAACGGGATCATTGTCGACATCAGAGTACCAATTCCGGCCTTCTTGTCATATTTCTCGTAGTATACAATTATCAGGGCAAAGAAGCTCATCATTGGTGATATCATATTGGTAACACTATCTCCTATTCTGAATACAACCTGCGATAATTCAGGTGAATAACCAAGCAACATAAACATAGGTATAAAAACGGGACCCAGTATCGCCCACTTGGCTGAGGCTGACCCCATAAACATATTTATAAGTCCTGATAATAAAATAAACAAAATTACCAGTGGAATTAATCCAATATCGAGGTTCCTGAGAAAGTCAGCTCCCTGGATAGCAACGATAAGACCAAGATTGCTCCACTTAAAATAAGCAACGAACTGAGCGGCAAAAAAAACAAGAACCAGGAAGGCGACAAGGGTTTTAAAACTTTCCACCATGCCTTTAACAACATCCGAATCGTTCTTAAATTTGCCTGTAATACTACCATAAACAATACCCAGTACTGCTGCCATAATAAACAGAACTCCTATAAAGCCTTTTAGTACCGGTGAGGTAAATATTGTTCCATCCGGTCCTCTTAATAACCCGTTTTCAGGTATCAGGCCGGCGGCCAGAAGAGAACAAATCCAAGGGTTGATATAGTAACCCATTTAAGTCCCTTCTTCTCCTTCGTATTCAATCCGTCAAGCGCTTCTTTTGGAACATCACCCTTATACTCTCCCAGTTTAGGTTCAACAAAGCGGTGGGTAACCCAGGTTCCGACAATAGACAGCATAAAGGTTGAAACAAGCATAAAGAAGTAATTGGCTGTTGGCAGCACATAATAATCAGGATCAAGTATCCTGGCAGCCTCTGTAGATATACCAGCAAGCAATGGATCAATAGTCCCGATCAGAAGGTTTGCACTGAAACCACCTGATACACCGGCAAAAGCTGCAGCCAGACCGGCTATTGGATGTCGTCCTACTGAGTGAAATATTATCCCTCCAAGAGGAATAATAAGAACATATCCAAGGTCTGAGGCAATATTTGACAAAATACCCGCAAGTACTATTACAAAAGTTAACATACTTGCAGGGGCCTTTTACTACAAGCAGCCTTATAGATGCACTTATAAGACCACTGCTCTCAGCAATCCCTATCCCAAGAAGTGCTACCATAACAATCCCCAGCGGAGCAAAACCGGTATAATTATCTACCATGTCGAGCAGAATCCTGTGAAGACCTTCTTTTGAAAGAAGATTAATGGTATTTACTGTTTCGCCGGTAGCCGGGTGGATTGCGTGCCAGTGAAGCAGGTAGCCTACCAATGATAATACAAGAACCGTAAGTGCGAGAATCCCAAATAAACTGGCCGGGTGAGGCAGTGCATTTCCGCCCCTCTCAATTAATCCAAGTATTCCCTTATTATTTACTCCTTTATCTTTCGTCATAATAATATATAAACGCACAAAATAGGGAAAAAGTTGAAATAAGCTTAGGTCCTCGGATAGCATATATAATGCTATATATCAGAATTGGAACTTATTTTTTATAAGTTTGCTTAAACCATTAATCTCTACCTATGAAGCATCTTATACCGCTTATTCTTCTGCTCATCATCATGGTCTCATGCAATAACAAAAATTCAGAAACAGCTCAGGATACTATACTGATCGATACAGTCCAGGGAATATCATTACTTGGTACTGAACTTATTTCAAATCAGCCGGACCAGGAAAAAGATTCTACCAGGATTAATAATTATATCAGGGCCAACCAGACTTATCTTGCAGATCCCGATAATCCTGACGCGCTTATATGGAAAGGTCGCAGAATGGCTTACCTGGGTGATTACAAAGCTGCTATTGAAATATTTACCGAAGGAATAAAGAAATTTCCCGGTGATGCCAGGATGTACAGGCACAGGGGGCACAGGTATATAAGCCTTCGTCAGTTTGATAAGGCTATTACTGATCTTGAGAAGGCAGCAGAACTTATTGCCGGGACAGAAGACCAGGTCGAACCGGATGGAATACCTAATGCAAGGAATACACCGGTATCAACTACCCACAGGAATATCTGGTATCACCTGGGACTAGCATATTACCTGGTTGATGATATGGATAAGGCCCTGCGCGGGTTCAGCAATTGCAGAGAAATTTCTGATAATCCGGATATGTTCGTCGCTTCGTCTCACTGGGTATATATGATACTTAAGCGTTTGGGGAAAGACGAGGAGGCTCTTAAGATACTCGACCCAATTTCAGCAGATATGGATGTATTCGAGAATATGTCATACCATAATCTTTTACTGTTCTATAAGGGTGAGATAAGTGAAGCTGAACTTATCGGCGAGGCAGGCGAGATGTCAACAGCCAATAATGCAATCGTCTATGGCCTTGGTAACTGGTACTACTATAACGGGGATATAGAAAAAGCAAAGGAAATATTTACATCACTTGTTGATAAAGGCATCTGGGCAGCATTTGGAACCATTGCCGCCGAAGCAGACCTGTTTAGAATGCAGTAATTTCTTTTCTCTGCCCTGGTCTTCCGTCTGCGCCCTTCTACCCACTCTCACTTCTCTATCTTATCTTTTACCTTTTGTCTTCGCCTTGTATGCTCTTCTAGCCTTTTGTCTTTAGGTCTTTTTGTCTTTTTTTATCACTACCTTTGCAGCCTTTTTGAATAACACTAATAGAATCAAATGATTACAGTCGAAGACTTAAGAATACAATTTGGCAAACAAATACTTTTTCAGAGTGTAAATTGAAATTCACTGCTGGGAACTGCTATGGTATCATCGGGGCAAATGGTGCCGGGAAATCAACTTTATTAAAGGCCATTTCAGGAGAAATTGATGCCACTTCCGGCCTGATTAGCTTGGGCCCCGGCGAAAGACTGTCAGTTTTAAGCCAGGATCACTTTGCCTTTGATGAATTTTCAGTTCTTCAACACTGTGATAAAGGGACACCAGAAACTCTGGAATATTATGCAGGAAAAGGATGCAATATATGCTAAACCCGATTTTTCAGAAGCGGATGGAATAAGAGCAGCTGAACTGGAAGAGCAATTTGCAGATATGGATGGTTGGAATGCAGAAAGCGATGCAGCCACCCTGCTGAGCGAACTAGGTATAAAGGAGGAGTTCCATTATACTCTGATGAAAGATATGAGTGGTAAACAAAAGGTCAGAGTTTTGCTGGCCCAGGCTCTTTTTGGAAATCCGGATAATCTGTTACTCGATGAGCCAACCAATGACATCGACCTCGAAACGGTAAGGTGGCTTGAGAGTTACCTTTGTAACTATGAAAATACTGTACTGGTTGTCTCGCACGACAGGCACTTTCTAGACGCAGTAAGTACACATACGGTTGATATTGATTTTGGCAATATGCAAATGTTTGCCGGTAATACAGCTTTCTGGTATGAAAGCAGTCAATTGGCATTAAGGCAGCAACAGAATCAGAACAAAAAGGCGGAAGAGAGGAAAAGGAGCTGCAGGAATTTATCGCCAGGTTCAGCGCCAACGTTGCCAAATCGAAACAAACCACCAGCCGCAAAAAAATGGATTGAGAAGTTGAATATTGAGGATATTAAACCGTCAACAAGGAAATACCCGGGTATTATTTTTAAGCCCAGCAGAGAAGCTGGCAACCGGATTCTTGATGTTACCGGATTGAGTGCAAGTATTGATGGAACTGTCTTGTTTAAGGATGTGGAGTTTTATGCCAATAAGGGTGATAAGATTGTTTTCTTATCAAAAGATCCACGGCAATGACAAGCTTTTTTGAGATAATTATCGGGAACAGGAAAGCCGATACCGGAACTTATCAGTGGGGACAAACGATTACCTCTGCATATTTGCCATTAGACAATTCTGATTATTTCAGGAGCGAGCTGACACTGTTTGACTGGCTTTGCCAATTTACAAGCGACACCACCGAGTTCTATATCCGGGGCTACCTTGGTAAGATGCTGTTTGCAGGAGAGGATGTATACATAAGAGTTGAGGTATTATCGGGTGGTGAGAAAATGAGATGTGCTCAAGGACTCATCAAAGGACGATGCTCACGGATGCTAAGTACTGGTTCTTGACACTCCTACAAACCATCTCGACCTGGAATCAATTCAGGCCTTTAATAATAACCTGATCAAGTATCCGGGTAATATTTTTATGTCATCCCATGACCATGCCTTCATTCAATCAGTCAGCAACCGGATCATCGAACTAACACCGAATGGAATCATTGATAAGTTGATGGATTATGATGATTATATAAGTGACGATAGCATTAAGGAGAAAAGAGATGAAATGTATAAAAACATTAAATAAATATATACAGGCTTGTTAATCTAAATAATCTTACAATCTTTGTAGCTCTTAAAAAAGATATGAATAAGACAAGATTACATCATCATCACGTTCATAATTGCCCTCAGGCGATATGGAAGTGATATATGTAATTAATACATAAAAATATTCCAAACCCGTCTGAGTAATCAGGCGGGTTTTTTTATCCCTCCGGTTTACTCAGACACTATTTAAAAAAATGAGTAAACTAAAAATTGCAATACAAAAGAGCGGACGTCTGCACGAAGATTCCCTGAAACTGCTTAAAGACTGTGGAATATCCATTAATAATGGAAAAGATCAGCTTAAAGTTAGTGTTAGTAATTTCCCCGTTGAACTACTATACCTGCGCAATTCAGACATACCCCAGTACCTCGAAGATGGTGTGGCCGACATTGCTATTATCGGAGAGAAAACCTTCTTATTGAAAAGGAGAAGGAGATCGTGGTAGTCGAAAAACTTGGTTTTTCCAGGTGCAGGGTATCGCTGGCCGTTCCAAAAAATGCCAAGGCAAATAACATGGAGTGGTTTAATGGAAAGAAAATAGCTACATCTTATCCCGTTACACTAAACAAATTCCTGAACTCGAATAATATTAAAGCAGATATACACATTATATCGGGCTCGGTAGAAATAGCTCCCAATATCGGACTTGCAGATGCAGTCTGCGATATTGTAAGTTCAGGATCAACCCTTTTTAAGAATGGCCTGAAAGAAAGCTTCAGGATACTCGATTCAGAGGCTGTCCTGGCCAGCAGTAAGATGCTTGACCGGGGAAAAGACATTAATCCTTGACCGACTTCTCTTCAGGATCAAGGCGGTACTGAAAGCAAAAAAGAGTAAGTATATTCTTCTTAATGTGCCCGACTCAAAAATAGAAGAGGTGGCAGCCATACTGCCGGTATTAAAAAGTCCTACCATCCTTCCTCTCGCTGAAAAGGGATGGAGTTCGTTGCACTCGGTTATTGATGAAGATAAATTCTGGGATGTGATTGATGAGCTTAAAAA
>CALOBV010000020.1:0-255477 GCA_942491535.1 uncultured Marinilabiliaceae bacterium | reverse complement strand
ACTCTAAATGAAAAAGTTATCTCCGTTATTCCGGATGTCCGCCCTACTTTCCAATTCATGGGAGCAACGGCTAAGGTTGATTTCCTATTAATTGTAGAAAAAATATCATAAGAGAATCAGACTTTATTAAAAGGATAATCCAAAATCATGTGGATAATAAGTAAAAATAATTGTGTTCTATTACAATGCTTGCAATAATTTGATCGGAATAGAAAATTACCTTATTTTTGCGCCATATTCCCGGCCCTATAGTTCAAGGGATAGAACAGAAGTTTCCTAAACTTCAGATTCAGGTTCGAGTCTGGTGGGGCTACATGATTAAAGCCTTTCCGCAAATGCGGAAGGGCTTATTTTTTTGTGCGAATTATACTGGTATTTATGAGCAACGAAGAAATAAGCCCTTAAGGTGCAAAGCACCTGAAAGGCTTTAAGCATGGGCTGTTATTGCGGCAGGTCCGCCACGCATAGGCGTGGCATTCCTGGAGCTGCCAGAGCAAAATCAGGCTTTAATCATGGGCTGCTGATGCGGCAGGTCCGAGGCGCCAAAGGCGACTCAATCCTGGACTCCCCTCTGGCAAAACAAAGAAATAAGCCCTTAAGGCGCGAAGCGCCTGAAAGGCTTTAATAGACTTCTACGACCAATTCGATTTCTACCGCTTGTCCTCTGGGCAGAGAAGCCATACCTACGGCAGCTCGTGCATGCCTGCCCCTATCTCCAAAAACTTCTACCATCAAATCTGAAAAACCGTTGATTACTTTTGGTTGGTCGACAAATGAAGGGTCTGAATTTACCATTCCATGTACTTTTACAATCCGCTTTACTTTATTTAAATTTCCAAGCATTTCCTTTAATACAGCAAGCTGATTAATTGCTGTCAATCGAGCACCTTCATAACCTTCTTCAATAGAAATATCCTGTCCTAATTTACCGGTTAGTTCGGTACCATCTGGTCGCCGGGGACCCTTTCCTGCCAGAAATATTAAATTTCCTGCTCTAACGCCATTAACGTAATTAGCAACCGGTTGAGGGGGTTCTGGCAGTGTAATTTGCAATTCTTCTAATCTTGCTTCAGGGTCGTAAGAAGCTTCAGGTCTGGAGTGATTATCACAAGCATTAAGAATAATAATTAATACAAAAACAGGTAAATAAATGTAAGATTTTTTCATAATAAAGAATTCTTTTTTCATTGTCTGATGTTAAACAAATTTACACCTTTTCTTCAGATATTATTTTTCCTTTTCTACGCATCGACTCTCCGGTCAGCCCAATTCTTTGGGCTGTTGATGCATTAGATCCGCCGCGTATTCCGCGGCATCCCTGGTCTTTATTAAAAAGCCCAATCCTTTAGGCTGCTAACGGAAGCTTACATGATCAGGAGGAGCAATATTACCCCGACCACATCTATAATCCCAAGCACCAGACTGGCAGTCGCAAGGCCCCTCCCTCTAAATTTATCAGGGTACTTATTAATTTTCGACAGACTTAATGCCCCAAAAATTATTGCGATTGCCCCAAGAGGAATACCAAAAACAAGTAATCCAACAATGCCCGATATAAACCCGGCAATAGCCAGGCCATCCATGGGGATATAATTCATCTGTTGTAAAGATGAAACAGATGTTGCGTCGCGATCAACATCGAAATATGAATTATCTACCCTGGGGCCCATCTTGCCAATTGGAGAATATCTGTCTTTTTCGATAACATAAGTAGCTTCTTCTGTGATCAATATTTCAACCGGCCCCGGGTCTCTGGGGGATACATCAGGAGTCTCAATTTCACTATTTACAGGTGAGTTATCAGGAGTTTCTACCTGATGCAGACTTAGCTCTAAATCTTCCTCAGCCTCAACAGATACACCTTTTTCGCTTGCACTAATAATGTTTACAGAACTTATGGATTTTGATTTCTTTTTTCGGGATATTGCCCGATTTTTATTATAAGAGTTGGATGCAAAAATCTTTTTACTCCTTTTTAATTTAGGAGGAGATTTTTTAGTGATTGAAGGTTTTGAGGAGAAATCCGGACAATCAAGAGCAGCATACTTTGTATTACTACATGATGAAATTGTAAATAATATTACAAAGGCTGTAGTAATGGCCAGATAAGTAAAATTTTTAGTTTTCATCGTTTATAGGTTTGGTTGGTTTACTATGTTTCTGTGCCAGAAAATCCCCCCCCCCCATTGTCAAAGACTGATTCAAATTGCATTTTTTAATGGCATTCGCTTTGAACTCACCACTTCACCATAGAAAGCTGCCATCCCCCCCCCCCCCCCCCCCCCCCCCCTCCCCCCCCCCCCCCCCCCATGTCAAAGTAATATTCAACGGTTTGACCATCTGGCTTCTTAAATGTCAGAACATCGTAAGGTTTTCTTTTTTCAAAGACAAGGGCTTGTTGGATAAAGCTACAATCGCCACATGCTTTCCTTGCATAGTCATACTCTTCGGAGATATTGTTTACTATAATTGCTTTCTCAAAAGAGCTGCCGTCGCGATCTATATTGCCAGAGGAAGCAGGCTTTGTAGCACTGCATCCGAATAAAACTACTAAGCTTAGCAGAAGCAGGGGTGGGAGAAGTTTTTTCATCCTGATTATTATATTGCAAGACTAATTTAATTATTCCTCCTCAAATTCACAACTGTTTCTCAACACCTTAGACTAGCTAATAGTCGAGCGCGAGCTGGCAGGGGGTAGTTGATCAGGTACTCAACGTGCTTACAGATACGGGGGTGCTAAGGTCTTAGATATTAGGATTTTCGTAACTTGTATAATCTCAAGAAATAGTTTGTAACTAATTAATGATTTGAATTATGAAACGAATCCTAATCTTAATTTGCTTTATTAGTATTACAATACTGGTAAAGGCAGCAAAGGTCGACACTGTAGATGTTTACAGTAACTCCATGAAGAAGTATGTTAAGGCATGTGTTGTAAGCCCTGATGCTTATTCTATAACAGAAGAGGGATATCCTGTAATTTATTTTTTGACAGGTTACGGTGGAACCTATGCCATGTCGGTAAGTAGCCCACATCTATTGAATTTTGCAGATCAATTTAATATGGTTTTCGTATGCCCAGACCCAGAATTTTCAAGCTGGTATTTAGACAGCCCTGTCGATTCCACAATGAGATATGAAACCTTTGTAGCTCAAGAATTGGTAAGCTACATTGATAAAAAGTACAATACGATAAAGGGTAGAGAAGGTAGAGCAATTATGGGATTAAGTATGGGTGGCCACGGAGCTCTTTATTTGTCAATGCGTCATCAGGATATCTTTGGTGCTGCAGGAAGTATGAGTGGTGGTGTTGATATAAGACCATTTCCACTTAATTGGGATTTAGCAAAACGCCTTGGTAAAAAAGAACTATATCCAGAAAATTGGGACAAGAATACTGTTTT
Source organism: uncultured Marinilabiliaceae bacterium (assembly GCA_942491535.1). Lineage (GTDB taxonomy): Bacteria > Bacteroidota > Bacteroidia > Bacteroidales > VadinHA17 > JAUVKT01. Next base: position 252,073 of record CALOBV010000020.1, on the reverse strand, counting down.
GGCTCAATTATATCTGTGCAATACGAATAAGCTGGCAATAATAATAGATTGTGGTATTGATGATATTTTTATAGACGTAAATCGCAAGCTACATGAGAAGATGCTATACTTAAATATCGAACATGACTATATTGAAAGGCCTGGGGGACACAATGTAAAATATTGGTTCAATTCCCTACAATACCAGGTGTTATTTTTCGATAATTTCTTTAGAAGAGAATAGAATTTATATTTCGAATTTCATCCAATATCTCCAGCCAGGGAATTTGGTGGCTACTATTTAAAAATAGCAGTGATACGCTATTTCTGAGATATGTCGACCCCAAGCTCACGGTTGGAGAATAAAAGACCTGTCGAAGGCAGCAGCGAGTCCCGAGGTATTTGGGACGATCTCATGACCCCGAGTTCTCGGAGGAGTGATCCCGGACTCCCCTCAGGCAAAATCAGGCTTTTAGCTTGCTGTTATTGGGGCTGACCGTATAGAAATGATTCTGTGGAGCATTTCTATCTTATTTGCTCTCCTTGCAAAAAGATAAAATCATAAACCATCAAAAGGCCTATCATCGCCTGGTTCGGTTTTATAATCATTCTGAAACTGAACCTGATCTGCGGAAAAGGATTTGACTGGGATCTCATGTTTTAAAAAATATACAGTAATCTCCCTGGCCCATTTTCCGGTTTCATCTATGGATACTTCAGAATTATCATAGTTACCATGAACTACAATCTCAATACCCAGGTCCGGGTTTTTACTAAGAACCCTGGTTATTCCACTTAGTATGGGGTCCGAATGTGAGATTGTGCTGCCTCTTCGAAAATTAATTGCATGGGGGATAAAGGACTTTAATTCATACTCTATAAGCTCTTTATGATGGGGCGTAAGATTATCAGCTAAAAATGCCTGAGTCTGAAGTTTTAACATACTCTTATTATTGGCCTTGAGACTATCACTGCTTAAATTATTGCTTTCTGGAACCCTGGCGGTCATTATTTCGAGAGAATCAAAAATCATGATCTTTTTAGTAATGCACAGTTTCATTTTTTCATTTGAACGATAATCATACCCTGTTACACCAAGCATAATATTATAGACTCCGCTATTCAAAAAGCTAGCTGAATAACTATCATTTGCCTTTATAAAACCAATACCTTTATTCCAGTAATATTCGCTAACCGAAACCATACCAGGCTCCGGCCTTCGCAAATCGAACTGAACAGGTGAATCAACAAGACCTATTGAAGGGGCCTGAATCCCGAAATCATCTGTTTGCTCAATTGAGTAATAAAATGGTTTGTTGTTCGCGATTGTATCTCCCACCGTTCTGTTAATTATTGTCAAACCTACCTCATAGGTTCCAGGTCCAGGGAAGCAATGTATAACCTCATACCCCCTCTATCAATCCCTTGTTGAATGCCATATATATCAATTCACGTGTCGAGGTAGTAGAATTTTGCACGTCAAAAATAGCATAAATCTTGATTATCCAATGCACGTCAGCGGTTGCAAAGGTTGGAAGCTGTAAATGTCATCAGAGATGCCCCTGTTGGATGAGAAATACCCGATATTATATGTTGAATCTATAACTATTCCAAAATCATCAGCTGGTGAATTAATGGTTGAATCAAGATGTACAGGGCTTGACCACTTTCCATTTATTTCGCTGGTGTAGTAGATATCGAGGCCTCCATTTCCAGGCAGAGAATCTGAGGAAAAATAGAGCCTTCCAAAATCATCAATATGTGGAAAAGATTCATCTCCCGGAGTATTTATTTTCTCTCCCAGATTTATTGCCCGACTCCAGTTGTCTCCATCAATATCGCAAGGTATAGATCGAATCCCCTTACCTCCGGGAATGTCTGATGAAAAATATAGCCTTTTCCCATTTCTTTCAAGAGACGGAGTGGTATAATTATACTCCAGATTATTAAATGGAGCATATGAGAGATTAGTCCAGACTCCATCTACCAATTTAGCAGAATAGATGCAAAGAGTATTAGTTGTATCATCTATATCCTTATAAACCTTACTTATATCATTATTCCTTGAAAAGTATATTATACTCTGATCCCTGTTAAAAGTCACAGGGCCATCGTATACTCAGTTGTTAATGAGGGTGATAGTATTCTGGGGATATCCCAGCTATTCTTGCCTTTCCTGGCGATATAGTAAATATTATATAGTCTCTTTTCGTTGTCCAGATACCCTGCAATAGAATTACTTCTCTGGTTTGAGATATATACCAGTCCGGTTCCATGGGCGAAAATTCGGATTTTAGATTTGAATTGAAAGAGACAGGGTTTATTTCATATTGCTGGCCGGATAAATCAAGGCTAATTCCCGCCAGGAAAGTGTATATTAAGATGATATATAAAGACTTTGACATATTACATTTATCTTTTTGCCTATCTCGGACTTCCTACTTGCCTGGAGTAATTTAAGGTATAGTTTATTGTTACTTCATGTGAGGAGGGCAACACTTTCTCAGATCGCCCATTTCAAATTATATGAATAGACAATCTTTAACTGATTATTTACCTGGTAGATGAACATCCCTGTAATTCCCCCTCCACTTCTGAAACCGGCACCAAATGTCACCTTCTTTTTAAGTGTAAAAAGTAAATTATAATCAATCTGAGGGGCGGAGCCAGCATGATGCACTTCAGAACAGATGGGACATAATAAGAGATGTTCCCAGGTTAAATTTATATCCTGCCATTAGCATGTAATTGTATTCGGAGAATTTATTTTTAGGGATATATTTACCGCTGTCTTTATCAAAATCGTGGCTTAAAAATAATGGAATGGATAAACCAATAAAATATCTATCCGTGTAATAGAATGTTCCCAGGCTAAACTCAGGCATTAAAGCAGAACTATTCTCATACGACAGTAGGCGATCATTTGGGTCAATGGAGATTAGATCCTGCCAGGATATATTCTGTATGGTAATCCCGAACCCTAATCCAAAAGCCAGGATACCATTATATACTTCAAGCCTGTAAGCATAGTTAGCCAGAAAACAGGTTTCATTAAATACGCCAATACTACTATGATCAATTAAAAAGCCCAGTCCAACACGATCATTAAATAAGGGTGCGTGAACAGATAATATCTTGTTTCGGGGACCATCCTCCAACCCGACCCATTGGCTTCTGTAAAGAAATGTAGCACTAAGAGAGTTATGACTCCCTGCAAAAGCAGGATTGATATAAAGAGCATCATGAATATACTGGCCTGACACTGGTATTTTCTGGCCTGCAGAACTTAAGGAAAATAAAACAAGCAATATACTGAGTCCTATTCTGCCCATTTATCTTTGAATTAGTATTGAGCCTTTAAGTGTAATATTATTGGTGAAATTCAGAACATAAAAATAGGTGTCGACTGGCAAATCGTTGCCATTGTTGTTTTTTCCATCCCAATTATTATCATAATCACGGGTTTGTATATTCAACTATTCCCCACCTGTTAAATATGATGAGCTCAACTTTCATTTGAGCATCTCCAATGATGAAGAGATCATTTACCCCATCACCATTCGGGGTAATTACAGACGGAACGAATAAAGATTCCACCATGATCAATATTTCTGCACTTGTTTCACAGGCACCATTGCTTACTGTCCATAGAAATCTGTTTTCTCCAATAGACAGATCACTAACAAGTGTGCCGGGGGATGGTATCGGCAATAATACCGGAGCCCGACAATACGGTCCAGATACCTGTTTCGTTATCTTCCAGACCGGCCTCCATCCGTTCAAAAGTAAAAACGAGCCTCTGGTCGGGGCCGGGATTAGCAATCGGGTAGTCCAGAATTTCTACGCTTATGGTATCAGTATCAGTAAAGTCACCAATTGTAGTAATATTTATTATGTAATCTCCTACCATGCTTATATCCGCATCAGGGAGTACGGGGCTTTGCTCGTTGCTAAAGAAACTATCCGGCCCGGGCCATTGATAATCTTTCCCTGTAGTTGAGGAAAGATTTATGGTCCCCTACACAAACAGGAAGTATATAACTTGTGTTTAGTTCCGCAAGGCTCTGCTGAAAAAGATTATTATACTGGCTGTTTAGAAAATCCATGTAATCCCCATAGGTGCAGTTTGAATTTGGGTAAACTATATTTACCGGAGATGTACAATTTAAAACCTCGTAATTAGATAGATTGTCACTTACCTCTATCGGATAAACCATCCCGAACAAATACTCTAACCGGATTGTCGTTACTTGAAAAATTCGTACCAAGGAACTTTTCTTTATTATATTCCCTGTTACCACTATCAGGCCATTTGCTGTAATATTGCTTTGATTGTCAAGACGGAGATTTCCTATTACCAGTAAAATAGCACCATCATTAACTATTATACTGCAGTTGTTGCTTAGATCCAGGCTGCCATTAACTATCAGAGTATCATATATTGTAAGGATATTAGCATTTCCAGTGAAAGAGATTGAGTCCCTTGAAGTAATTTTGCCATAAATATTGATGTTTAGCCCACTTATATTGTAAACGGGATCGGGCCATTCGGGATTCCAGGTAGTTTGAGAATCCCATACTCCCGTGTAATTATCTTTGCTTGAATAGGTCTGTGAATGGCCGACCAAGCAGATAAAGGTTAATATGCAGACTAACATAAATTTACCTCGACACATTGCTCAAATTAATTAATCATCATAGACAGGTCGTAAATTATTTCGTTACCAGACAATTATCATATATTTTGATGGAAAATACAACTTTATTTCATAACATAAGGGGAGAATCGTTTAAAATAAGCTCTCGCAGGCGAGCAAGCGAATCCCGAATGATCGGGATGAGCTCACGAGATGAGTTTGGCGAGTCGAGCAACACTAACACCTAGTTGTTAGGAAGGGGCAGAGTTCATTTTCTTCACGATGGCGATAAACCTGATGCTGTCATACAACTCGACAAAACCGTTGTAGCCAGCTGCAATATAGGGCATATTGGGCTCATGCAAATCATACCCTTTCTCAAGATCATCAAGGGCTTTGCTGTATTCTCTATTCGAGTAGTGTCTGCTTGCCATTACATTGGTAGAAACATGCCTTTCCTGAGCCAATAGCTCAAATTGATATACAATCTCTTTCTCAGCGGCAACATACCCCTCCTCTCTAAAAATCAGATCAAAAGATTGTATGAGCTCCTCTCCGAAAAATCTGGCCAGGACTATTTTTCGATATTCAAAAGCCTTATCATACTCCCCCATGGCAAGAAGAGTATTTTTCAATTCAAACAAGGAAAAGCTATGTTCAGGATTGATAACTAGTGCCTTTTCTGCAGACTCCAGGGCTTTCTGGAATTGGCCTGTGGATCTCAAAACTACAGAATATAATCCAAGGACCAGGGGATTTAAAGGGTCCAGTTCCACTGCCAGCTTTCCCTGGGTAAGTGCCTCATCTGGTCGATGAAGAATGAAAAGTAAATGCGCATAATAAATGCGTGACATCACATCGTTGGGATTGATGGACAGGGCCTTCAGGAAGGATTTTTCTCCCTGCTCCCAATTCCAGTCGGTCCAGGTGGAGATGATGCCATTGATAAAATGTGAATCGGGAAAGTCGGGATCCAGTTCAAATGCTTTGTTTATGTTTTCATGAATCCTTTGACGCCCAAGCGTTGTTTCCACCATTCCCATTTGCAATCGTCCCACCCATACCTGTGCCATCCCAGCATATAAGGGAGCCCATTCAGGATCTTTTTCAATGGCCTGACTAAGATATTCATAGGCCTTATCCAGCGACTCTTTGCTGAGATCTCCCCAGTACTCATAACTACTTAGGTAGGCATCATAGGCTTCTTTATCCACTGTTCGCATCTTATCCAGCCGGCGTTTCTCATCGGTAGATAATTCAACCATCACCTCTTTTGCAATTTGCTTTGTGATCCGGTTATAGAGGTTAAGTATCTGGCTTTTCTCCTCCCTGTAATCTGCCACCCAGAGCTGCTTCTCATCGCCAGTTGTGCTTACGAGCCGTAACTGGATACATATGGTGTCGCCCAGGCACATTACAGCTGTTTCCAGGGCAGCATCAGCTCCTAGCTTTGACGCAATTTCCGGGATGGTCATATCCGTCCCTTTGAATGCATTGGAGGAAGTCCTGGATTTAACGTGCAATCCGCCCACCTGTCCAATATCCCCAATCAGAGAGGCATGCATGCCTGATACAAAATATTCCAATTGGTCATCACCTGTGAAATTATCGAAAGGCAGGATCACTAATGACTGAATGTCACCTGCACGTAACTTTTTGCCTCCACCCACAATATTGAGGAGGGCCAGTCCCAAAATCATCACAAAACTAACATAGGTTGCGATTTTCCATGCATTGGGGATCACCGACTTCTCTCCTTCCTTAAGCTCTTCGATAGATTTGGTTTTCTCAACACCCTCTGAGGTCAGATCATATAGCCAGGATAGTATTATGGCCAGTGGGAATCCAATAGCCAGCACTATCACGACGATAGTAAGAAGATTGGGCTTCAGGTTCAGGGGCTCCGCCAGGTTATTGATCAGTTCTATTATTATGAATGATGTTGAAGCATACAATGTGATAACATGTATTACTCTCCGTCTTTTTAATTCCTGCCAGAATCTGGAAAGTCTATTTGAATCACTGGCCATGTAGGTTAAATGTTGGTTATATGCAAGTTATGAAAACAATTCTATTAATCAATTAATCCCAACCCCGTAATTAGGCTTACTCTTCCATAAGCTCTCAAAATCACTCTAAACTCCTGGATGCCATGACTGTGGCAGGTAGAACGGCAGGCAGGGTTGATAAAGTTGTAAGTTTTAGTAAATAAAAAACCACCTATCGGAATGATAGGTGGCTTATCTGGTAAAATATGATATTTTAATCGCTATTCTGCCTGGCAAGGGCTTGTTTAACCTCTTGTATATTTAGATAGAGTTCATGATTATAGTATGTTTTCATATCCCATGATTTTTCTAAGTGCTCAAGGGATTCTTCATACTTCCCTTCTCTAAATAATCCCCATCCCTTTGTAGCGATACAATCCGAAGATTCAGGGTAAAATTCCAAAACTTTATTTATTAATTCTATACCCTGTGAAATATTATAATCTTTCTCAAAATACAGGCTTGCAAGATTATACATTGCTCCGGTAAAATTAGGATTTAGGTCGAGAGCTTCAAGATAATAAGCTTCTGCTTTATCCATTATATTCGCACTCCAGTAAATATTACCAAGAATATTTTGTTTTTGTGCTTCTTGCAATCTTTCTCTTTCTCTAATAGTAATATACCTTGCTAAATATTTATTGGCTTCTATTGTATCACCCTGTGATAGAGCACATATAGCCTGTAGGCGAATTATTCGATCATATTCAGGAAATAATTCTAACCCCATCTCATAAACCTCTCTTTCTCTTTTATGATTACCAACTTTATGGTATGCTCCCCCAAGATCAAGATAGGTTGGCTTCCAAATCCCTGGCACCCCCCATTGCTTGTCAAGCTCGAAAACTTTTTCAAAGGCATCAATTGCTTCTTCGTACTTCCAAATTTTAGTATAGTCAAATCCTAGCTGATACCACACCTTCCTGTTGTGCGGGTCTATCTCTATGAAAAGTTTGTCGTATTTGATGCATTTTGCTATGTCCTTTTCAAAAAGGGCTTCCCAATACTTTATTATATATTGATCAAAATCGGAGATATTTATGTCATCTTTATATACGCTGATCTTATTTATGAGTTGCTTTGCTTTTTCATATTGCCCACTATTTGAGTAAGCCGCAATCAATAAACTGTTCAACATCATTATACTTGAATCTATTTTCAATGCCTTATTACATTCTTCTATTCCGAATTCCCAATCAAGTGCGTTAAAAAGTTTTGTTGCATTTAAAATATATCGATAGACTTCGGGGTTATCTGTTTTTATCCATGACTTTATATCATAGTCCATGTCCTTAATCATACCCTCAATTATTAGATAATTCCTGATAAGTAGTTTTAATGAATCTATTATAGGCAAAACATTGTCTTCCGAATCACCGTCTATCTCAAAGGTCTTATAAATCTCTACCGTTTCAGTGTTAAATAATTGTGCGTTTATCCGAAATCTATCTCCTGATTCCTTAATGCTTCCCATTATAAAAGTATGTGCTTCAAGTTTACGAGATATATCACTTGCAAAAGATGGAGTAATGGAAGCATAATTTGTACTTTCGATTATATCATAAACGCTTTGAAACTGGCGCACTGAAAGTTCTTCTTTGATATTAGAAAGGTCTGTTATTAATTCATTTTGTATCCCTTCCTGCCAGACATCCCAGAGGGTGTCATTTGTCATATTATGAAACGGCATCACAACAACTGATATTCTACCATCCTCATCCCTGATATTCTTGTATTTATTCTTGTTAAAAATCCTTGGATAAGCTAAAATTATAACAGCCACAAGAAGGACAGCAATAATTGCATCGCTTACTTTAAACTTTCTTTCAACGGGTTCTGGTGGAGTCTTTCCTTTAACAGTTTTGCCTGACTCTGTCTTTTTTATTCCCTGTGGAGTAACGTCAAATATCCATGACATTACAATAGCAATCAGGAATCCAATGGCAAGCAGTACAATAATTAGAGTAGGAACCCATTCAGGTAAGCTTAAAGGTTCTGTAATATTATTAGTAAGTTCAATAGTAACAAACGAAGCAGCAGCGTATCCAATAATTACACGAACTACCTTCCTTCGCTTTAGCTCCTCCCAGAACTTGAATGGATTATCAGGTTTATCAGCCATAGAGGTTAGGTTTGGATATATAAATTTAAACTAACTGCTTATCAAACACAAATAAAAGGGAAGTACTACAAATGATACTTCCCTCCTTGAATCCCTTTCAAGCGCTCATTAATTCAGTTAAGAAATTACCAGAAACATTATCGCTATTACATCTAACGATCATTTATAAGTTCGAATCCTATTATGCAGCATTAAAGAAGCAGGCAAGGGCCGGCTGATACCTGATCAATGGGCTTATTCGAATACCTATAGGAGTGTGAACTCTTCGGAAAATCCTTCTGTCGGTATAAAAAATGAATATTCAGTTAAATATTCATCTTCAAAGCTTACTACGAATCCTGATGGGCTATTTTTTAAACAGTTTAAAAAATCAGTAAAATATGACTTTTCTGGATTAACATTGTTTACAATTCTAAACCCGCCATTAATATCCCACTCAGTATCTATTTCTATTACAGATTTTTCATGGCTGGATAATGCCATTGTCATAGTGACTGTTCCAGTTAATTTTTTAGCCGGGTGCTTTGAACCATTATCATGAATAAAAATCCCTGCAGTATTCTTAGTGACAATAACTTTCACATAAACATACTGGAAAGATGAATCAGGAGTATTGATAAAAATTGTGGTATAGTATTTAACATATTTTTCATCGCTCAGGTTTCCTGATTCATCCACAAATGATTTTATCTGCCATGGTCTAAATTCGTGCGGATCATCTGACCTAATGATAGTATCAAGAAGTGGGACTTTAGTAAATTGATTTTGAGTCCTATCAAAATTATTAGTGTCCCCTTCTTTCAAAGATTTATCCTCCTTAGTCGGGTTGCATCCAAATGAAAGCAACAGAACAGCTAAATAAATTAGATTCTTCATGTCATTTGGCTTTGTGGTTAATTACCTGCAAGTTACAACCTGAAAATAAAATGGACAAGTATTTATTTATTGTTTTAATTGCAGATAACGGTTGGCCTTGATGTGTCATGTGATATTGCACCAGGCAGACTCACGGTTGGCGAATAAAATTGGCTGAAGTTTACCTGCCGGTAGGCAGGCAGGCGAGCAACCATAAATAGAGAAATTCGGACACCTATTGACCTGGTTAAATATCTTTCAGCTTTATTCTTCATCCATCTTGCAGCGGACAGGCAATGCTGATTTTTTGTTAAAAGAGCCCTCAGAACTGCTGAGAAAGTCATAGGTCAAACCTACATTATTGGCATTAGTAGCAGATTCTCCAGGATTAAGGTTAAAACGGTCTTCATTGGAGGTCCACCACGATGTTTTTGTTCCGGCTTTTTCATCAGAATAAGCAAAGGAGACCTCTCCAGCGGGAAGGGCAGTAAAGAATATCTCATTTGTGGCGCCTTCGTTTGGGGCCTTCCAGTGAGCAGTACCTGCCTCTTTAAGCATGGCAGCATTATCTCTATCTCGGTGGCCGCTTCCGGCATTTTCCATTAGATCCTGCCATTCCTCCTTAGTTGGAACATGCCATCCTTTTGGACAAAGTTTTTCAGTTTCTACTGTATACCAGTTATAAATTGCTCCATAAGTCTCAGTATATTCTGCAGTGCTTTTATACCATCCATATGCTGAAGTCTTTGTTTTATCCCACTCACTGTTGTCATTGATAAGAGGCAGTGGAGTGCCATCATTGAGTTTAGATGTCCTGAGATTTTCAGCCATCCACACCCCTGACTCTGTATTGATGGTTCTATAAACATTGCCATCAAGGTCTTTGATAGGCATTCCTTCATTAGGATACTTTTCCTGTGCACTTAGAGTACAGGTAATAAATAGTATAGCAGGAATTAATAAGTGGGACAAATGAGATTTTTTCATATTATTTAATTTTATGTTACTACTTATAAGCTTATTTTGTTAAAGTTATGACAGACAATAATGCAATAAAAGTATATTCTGTAGTGCAATTTAAAGAGAGCAACCCAAACACCTATATTCCTTTAGTCAATTGACAGGGGTAGATTCATTTTCTGAAGGAGTTCATTGAGCCTGGGATCATCTATTTTGAAAGGTCCCTTTGAAAACAAGTTTATCCCGACATAGGGAATATTGGCATCCTGATCCTCATAGGCCTTCTCCATCCACTCCATGGCAAAGGATGAATTACCTGCAGCTGCATAAACCATCGCCAAATCAAAAGGCCTTACCTGACCAGTATTTAAATATGCTTCTGCAAGTATGGTTACAGCAGCGTGAAAATCTTTCTTTTCATTATTACTCAGGATATCCATGCTGGTTTGTTCATCAAGGCCCAGAGAACTTGTCCAGGCATCAAGCGATTTATCATAATCCTTCTTAAGCAAATATGCCAGGAATAATCCCGACAGAGCAGCCCCATTGCCCGGAGCAAGCGACAGAGAATGTTCTCCCGCCTCAATGGCTTTTTCGTACTCCCCGGTAAATGCCATGGCCATGGAGGATAAACCCAGTACCATGGGGTTCATGGGATCCAGGCCCATAGCAATATTGGCCTGTGTGCCGGCTTCCTCATCCCTTTTCAAAATCGTTAACAGGTGGGCATAATAAACATGAGTTAATGCATCATTCGAATTGATCTCCAGTACATTTAAAAACTCCTTTTCGCCTTTTGCCCAGTCAAATTCTGTCCAGACACTGGCCAGGGCGCTTACATACTGAACAAATGCAGAATTAGGATCCAGCTTAGAAGCTTTTTCGAGATTCTCGTATATTCTTGGTATTGTGATGGATGGCGGAGCAAACCCGTACTGCCTGATGGCTATCCAGTAATATGCTACTCCTGCATAGGGGAGTGCCCAATCGCGATCTGTCTCAATCGCTTTTGTAAAATACTCCAGGGCCAGTTGGATCGATTCAGGCGTAAATAGTTCCCAGTTATAAAGGCCTTTAAGATAATAATCGTATGCTTCGCTGTTGACTATCCTGGCCTGGGCCAGTAATTGCTCTTCTCCCGGGGTAAGTTGTACCATTACCTCATCAGCAATCTGTTTGGTAACCTGGTTATAGAGGTTCTCAATCTGGCTTTTTTCCTCAGTATATTCAGCCATCCAGAGGACTCTCTCCTCCGGAAAGAAAGTGATAATCCGAATCTGAATACATACACTATCTCCATAACGCATAACCGTCGGTTCTACCACAGCATCCAGATTATGTTTTCTGGCAATATCAGAGGCCGTCAAATCTGTTTCTTTATAGGCATTGGAGGTAATTTTCCCGAGCACCCTCAGACTGGATACCTTACCAATATTTCCGATAAGGGAGGAGTGCATTCCGGCTGTGACCCAGTCCAATTGATCATCACCAGTAAGATTATCAAAAGGTAAGATTAACAATGACTGAATATCACCTGCATGTAAGAGCTTACTACTTCCAATAATGTTGAATGTTAACAATCCAACAATCACAACAAAACTCGCATATGTGGCTATTTTCCATGCATTGGGAACTACAGTTTTATCTTCTTCCTTAAGCTCTTCGATAGGTTTGGTTTTTTCAACTCCTTTTGAAGTCAAATCAAACAACCATGATAAAATAATGGCAAATGGAAACCCAATAGCAAGGACTATGATTACTATTGTTAGCAGGTTGGCAGGCAGGTTCAAAGGTTCTGCCAGATTATTGATCAATTCAATTATTACAAATGTAGCTGAAGCATACATTGTGATTACATGTATGACCCTGCGTCTTATTAATTCCTGCCAAAATCTGGAAAGTCTATTTGAATCACTGGTCATGTAGGTTTAATGTTGGTTATATGCAAGTTATGAAAACAATTCTATTAATCAATTAATCCCAACCCCGTAATTTGGCTTACTCTTCCATAAGCTCTCAAACTCACTCTAAACTCCTTCCTGCAACTACTCCGGCAGGGAAACCAGTAGGTTGGGTTGATATGGTAATAAGGTTGATAAAGTTGAAAGGGTTGATAAAGTTTATAAGGTGCTTCTGTGTACGGAGTTTATTGGGTTCGCAAACAATACTTTTTCAACCCACACAGATATACATCCTCCATCAATAGCATTATTGATATTAGTTATTATATTAGTTGTTCAACTTCAAAATATTATACTTCATGTTAGGTGAGATTGGAATCATTGTATTAAGGATAATCATGGGATCGGGGATGCTAATAATAGGAGTTATAAGCGCCAGAAGATTATTTATTGAAAAAGATGAAAGTGACAAAAGGGGTTTTGGAGTTCATATAAAGAAATATTTTGTTTCATACTTAATGATCATAATAGGTTTATATATACTGATTAAAGGATTTTAATTTTTCAGGACATATTCTTTTTTATGCTCTGTTAAAGCCACCCATCTACTCTTAGACAGGTGGCATTTTTAGCACATGGCTGAGTATTAATATTACAAACTGAAGCTATTTAGTCCAAAAGCAAAAATTCTGTTGTTATTGAGAATCTGACTCTTACCGGTACTCCTCTTTGCAAACCGGGTTTCCATAAGGGAGAGCTTTCAACCACTCTAATTGTTTCTTTGTCCAGTTCGGGATGTAAACCCCGCATTATCTGAACATTTGTAACTGATCCATCAGTTTCAACAACAAACATTGTAAACACTTTTCCTTCTATTTTTTCTTTTAAGAGAGATTCAGGGTATACTACACGTTCCTGGACCCATTCCTTGAAAGCAATAACATCACCTCCTTTAAAGGTGGGCATATCTTCGACAACAACAAAGATTTCTTGATGACTGGTATCGGGAGATACTTCTGTTGAATTTTCCTGAACATTTTTGACAGAACAACCCGGGACCAGAATCAGTAGGCTCAGTAATATGGTAAATGTAATTTTCATGATGATTAGATTATATGTAAGTTAGAGTCAGTGTAAAATAAGGTTATATTATTTTTTGGCAGGAAGACGTCCTGCTTGAATAAATACGACACCATTCTTTGCTATATCTCCAAAGATATCAATAGCATCTTTTCCTTTTACAATAATAAGAACTCTGCTGAATCTGCTTTCCAGGTCATAGTCATTTAACTCTTCCCTTGTAACAATACCTCCATTTGTTACAAAGAGGTAGTTGTAATTATTGTTATCATACTCCTCTATATATTCCTTAAGAGGTCTAGAGTCCAATGCGTCCTTAGTAATACCCATTGAGAATCCATCCTTAGACTTTTCTCCAAACATAGGACTGGCATATTGTGAACTTGACCTAAAGCCTATATTCCCATCGAAATAGGTTTTCTTATATTCATTGAGGGTAACAATCTTTCCATCTAAAAAATATACTGGCTTCTTTCCTTCTTTGATTGCTTCGATATCATATCGTCTAAGATTGTTTGATCCAATCGCATGCCTGACGTTTATAATTGAAGCAATATTTTGTGTTAATCTAAAATCAAGCTTAATAGCAAATTCAATCTTTCTTCTATTCCATTCTGCTACATCAAGACCAATAAGTTGTTCCCCCATTCTTTTCCCTTCCTTTTCCAGCTCCATATGATATTCTTCGATGCTCTTCTCTGTTATCAGGGATTCTTTATCTGGGACCAGGGCATTTATTACTACATCATCAATAATTGGCGAGCTTACATCATCCGGATCAGTAAATATCTCAAGACTCCTGATCTCTCCCTTTGATATAATAAGCTCAACATATATTTCTCCCTGAACATTGGCTAAAGCTGCATATTGCGGGTAGCTAATATTTCTTTGAATATATTCCATAATACCAGCCTGAGATACTTCTGAGAATGGAGACTTTTCCTTCTTTTTCGATACAATAGTATAGCTACTAGCCGTAATTGTGAATAGTAGGATTAGAATCGTTGGTATAACAAATATATTCTTGGTTCTGGCAGTGGGTTTGGTTTTAGTTCTATTCATCATAAATAATCTTTTAGTAATTATTCGTTTATTGAAATTATGAACAAGAGGTAGATCCTGACCTATCTCACCAATATTAAGAAGGGATAGCTGGTAACTATTATTGTCGGAATACTCGCTTGAGGCCTCATTATCAGCAAGATATTCGTGATTCTCTTTAATAGATTTTCTAATTAGCCAGGCAAAGGGATTAAACCAGAAGAATGCTACAAAAAATTCAGACAGAAATAAATCAATATAGGTCGTTGTCTGACATGGGCCTTCTCGTGAATTATAATATCTGAATTCTCATATTATCCAGGAGTCCTTTGGGTATAATAATCTTCGTAAAATATGAGAAGGGGGGGATGGATTTATCGTCTATCGTAAATAGAGACGTATCTCCATTCACCGGGTCACATTTCTTAAGTAAGCTTTGAATCTTGAATGCACCTCTGCCTATTTTAATAATTGAAACTATCAGACCCACCAGGTAGATATAGAATACAATATCAACGATCCTGATTCTTTGGATGGTATCTGAGATCGCATTCTCAATATAATATGAGGTTGCAACAAGTGATTCTGCCTGAACAACATAGGTAGGCCCTTCAGTTGGTACAGTAAATAGCCTGCTGAAGTTGATAGCAGGGATTACTATTGGTAATAATATTGAAAGGATAAGAATAAGTCTATTCCTATTATAAAAGGTGTCATTCTTAAAGAAGAAATAGTAACATAAGTACATTATTCCAGTGCCAATAAGAACTTTTATCAGGTATAATAGTAAGAGTTCAGTCATGATTTCCCTGTTTTACCAGATTCTCTTATTTTGATAATCTCCTTAAGATCCTCAAGGCCGATATCATCATTTTCTGCAAAATATGATACTAAATTCTTGTAGGATGAGTCAAAGTAGGATTTAACAAAAGTTGTCATCTGAGACTTTTTATACTCCGCCTTTGTTATAAGTGGAAAGTACTCATGTGTTTTACCATATGACTTATAGCCAACAAATCCTTTTCTCTCCAGCCTCCTTACAATTGAAGATATTGTTGTATATGGTAGATCCTTCACAGGAAGTTTAGGGATAATATCATTTACCAGGGCTTTTTCAAGATCCCAGATCACCTGCATTACTTCTTCTTCTCTCTTTGCTAGTCTATTCATAAAGCTAATGTATAACTTTTAAGCGAGTTTTATAACGCTCGTACACGTTTAATAACTTTTTTACGAGTTATTTAGAACAGTTCTAAATAATAATGCCTCCCATCATAATGTTCAGATAGGTGGCACCCATTGACCCAGGATCATAATTCGTCCTGGCCTTCCAGGGGATAAGAGCTTCCGCCTTCACCCCAAAACCCCGACAATGCGACAGACAGAGAGAGGGCAGGTGCAG
This sequence comes from uncultured Marinilabiliaceae bacterium, assembly GCA_942491535.1. Lineage (GTDB taxonomy): Bacteria > Bacteroidota > Bacteroidia > Bacteroidales > VadinHA17 > JAUVKT01. The sequence continues at coordinate 236,048 of CALOBV010000020.1, read as the reverse complement.
CTGACAGTTATAATAAAAAAAGAGCGCCAGAATAATACTGACACCCTTATAATTAACCTAAGTAACCTAAACTTAAACTATAAAAAAACTTTATTTAACACCTCCTATCTTCTTTAATGTATAATCGAAGTTAGGTCATGCTCTTCCGGGAAAAAAAAGAAATCAATAGTGCTGAAGAGTATATCTACCAATAAAAGTATTTTATCAATATAAGCTCAGCACCTGACCCGGATAACAAACCCATTTTAAACTCAGTCTAAACTCATTCAAACCCTTCAAGCCCATTTTAAACTTTTTTAACCCTTTTAACATCCCCCTGACCCCCTTAAAAGGGGGAACTTGAGTTTCTTTACCTATCTTAGCTTTTTAAACAAAAAACCATTTTAGTATGAAAAGCTTTGCCTCAAGATTATTTCTTATAGTGCTGCTTGCCCTGATAGCAATGCCACTTACAAATGCTCAGAGAAAGACCAAAAATAATTCTGTTAAATCTGCGTCAGCAGACCCGCTGGCCAGTGTTTCTCTCAATAGCTTTAAGTTCAGAAGCATCGGACCGGCCCTTACATCGGGACGTATCTCCGACCTGGCTGTTAATCCTGATAATCATAAGGAATTCTATGTTGCCGCTGCAGCAGGTGGTGTTTGGAAGACTGAAAATGGAGGTATAACCTTTAAGCCTATTTTCGATAAGCAGGGGTCCTATTCAATAGGATGCCTGGCAATAGACCCAAATAACCATAATGTGATATGGGTGGGAACAGGCGAAAACAATAACCAGAGATCGGTATCCTATGGCGACGGCTTGTATAAATCAATCGATGGAGGTGACAGCTGGGATAAGGCAGGACTCGAAAATTCTGAACATATTGGGATGGTTACCATAGACCCCCGAAATTCTGATATCGTTTATGTTGCAGCCTACGGTCCGCTGTGGAGCGCAGGAGGTGACCGCGGTATTTATAAAACAACAGACGGAGGCAAGACGTGGGAGCTTATTCTCGAGGTAAGCGAACATACAGGTTTTAACGAAATTCATATGGATCCGCGTAATCCCGATGTGCTCTATGCTACGGCACACCAGAGAAGGAGGAGGCAGTGGACCTACCTTGGGGGCGGACCTGAATCAGGTATTTATAAATCGACCGATGCCGGGAAGACATGGAACAAAATCAACAAAGGTCTTCCTTCGGGCGATAAGGGCAGAATAGGAATGGCTATTTCTCCTGTAAATCCCGAAAAAATATATGCCGTGGTAGAAGCCCAGAGAGGACAGAGCGGATTCTACAGGAGCATGAACAGGGGTGCATCATGGGAAAAAATGAGCGATGCCGTTTCGAGCGGCAACTACTACCAGGAACTTGTGGCAGACCCGGTAAACGAAGACAGGGTTTATATAATGAATGTATTCACCCTGGTAACAGATGATGGTGGTAAGACATTCAGAGACAGGGGAGAGAAAAGCAAGCACTACGACAACCACTGCCTTTGGATCGATCCAAATGATAATAATCACGTAATAGAAGGTACCGACGGTGGTGTATATGAATCGTTTGATAACGAAAACTGGCGTATGTTTACCAACCTGCCCGTTACACAGTTTTATAAGGTAAGTGTAGATAACGACTTCCCGTTTTACAATGTGATGGGTGGGACCCAGGATAATTATAGCCTTGTTGGCCCTTCCCGAACCCTTAGCGACCATGGAATAGTATCGTCCGACTGGATAGTTACCGTTACCGGCGATGGCTTTGAATCTGTCGTTGACCCCACAGATCCGAATATAATATATGCACAGAGCCAGAATGGTAACCTACAGAGATTTGACAAGCGCTCGGGTGAGCTGGTAAATATTGTACCCAAGCCCCGTAAGGGTGAAAAGGAATACAACTTTAACTGGGACTCACCGGTTATGGTTAGTCCGCATAATAATAAAACCATCTATTTTGCCGGCAATAAGCTTTTTAAAAGTACAAACAGGGGAGACTCCTGGGCAGTTATCAGCGATGATCTTGATCGCAATATTGACCGTAACCTCTGGCCAATAATGGGTAAGGTATGGCCAATGGATGCAGTGGCCAAGAACGGATCTACCTCAAGGTATGGAGCAGTAGTATCTATTGATGAGTCGCGCCTCCAGGCCGGATTGCTTTATGCCGGATCGGACGACGGACAGATCAGTACTACTGAAGATGATGGCAAGAGCTGGAGAAAAGTAAACAGGTTCCCCGGAGTACCGGAATACACCTATGTTTATGACCTGGTAGCCGACAAGCATGACGTAAATGTTGTTTATGCCGCATTTAATAATCATAAATCAGGTGATTTTACACCCTATGTTTATAAAAGCTCTGATAAGGGAGCTACATGGACAAGCATATCGGGCGACCTGCCTGAGGGAGCCGTATATGCTCTTTGCCAGGATCATGTAAAAAAGGAAATTCTATTTGCCGGTACAGAATATGGCGTATTTGTTACGCTAAACGGAGGGACAAACTGGAAACGACTTAATGCCGGTCTGCCGACAATTAACGTTAGAGACATGGCTATTCAGGAAAGGGAGAATGACCTTGTGCTGGCAACTTTCGGACGGGGATTCTATGTACTTGATAATTACGCCCCTCTTCGTGAGCTTTCAGAAGAGACAATAAATAAGGAGGGCTATCTCTTCGGTGTAAAAGATGCTTTGATGTATAAAACATGGAGACCCCTTGGCGGACTGGGAACAAAGGAAAAGGGATTCCAGGGACAGGACTATTTCAGTGTTCCAAACCCTGAGATGGATGCTATATTTACATACTGGATTAAAGACGAAGTAAGTACCCTGAAGTCTGAAAGAGCCAAAAGGGAAAAAGAGGCCTTTAAAAAAGGAAATCCCATACCCTATCCAAGCTCCTGAAGAATTTAAGGCCGAGCAGGAAGAAGAACCTGCATACCTGATCTTTATGATAACAGATGCTGAGGGTCTGCAGATAAGGGAACTAAGATCACCCCTTCGCAAGGGATTAAACGAAATAAGCTGGGATATGACCTATCCTGCCGAACTTTCAGTAACGGATAGAGATGCAAGTCAAACAAGGGGCTTACCATCTTCAAATGTATTTGTGTTACCCGGAGAATATGGGGTAAGTATGTTTAAAAATTTAAATGGAACTGTTACAAAACTTGCAGGACCGGTATCTTTTAAGGTAAGGGAACTTGATAACAGGACTATTCCGGCTGCCGACAGGAAAGAGATGGCAGAATTTAAGATGAAGACTCTTGCTCTTGACAATGCGCTCAGGGCTGTTGGAAGTGCTCTCTCAGGTATGAGCGAGAAGATACCTGCCTACCGGGCTGCAAGCAAGGCGTTTAATACTTCGGTAGCAAGTAAGCTTCTGGTAGAAATTGATGAACTGGAGAATCAGATAGAAGATATTGAAGAAATTCTTAATGGCGATCGTACGACACGATCTCTCGACCTGGATGGCGACTATTCTTTACGTTCGAGAGCCAGAAATGCAGCATTTGATAATATGAGGTCGACCACAAATATTACCGGTACCTCGAAGCAGAATTACGAAATAGCAGCAGAAGAATTTGCGCCTGTCCTTGAAAAGGTGAAGAAACTTCAGGGGGAATTTGCCAGGATGGATAAAAAATTAACAGACCTGGGAGCACCCCCTAACACCGGGAAGGCTTCCGGATTGGAAAAAATAAATCTTATTGTTCGCCGAGCTTACGCCATTCATCACGGCCGTAGGTCTCGGTTAAAATAGTAAGAATCTCGTTGGCAGTAGATTCAATGGGCTTATTGGTGATATTAAATACCCTGAACCCGCCCTTCCTGAAGATGCGGGCGGCATAATCGAGCTCCTCCCTTACCTTACGGGGGGTAATGTAATCGTCCTCTGGATTGAGACCAAGCTGTTTAACACGATTATTTCTCTGTGAAATTAAATAATGTGGAGATGTTATAAGACCGAATACACGACCCGGATCTACCTTAAATAATTCAGGTGGTGGTTCAATGCCCTGTACCAGCGGGACATTAGCTACCTTCCAGCCAAACATACCCATATAGATACTTAAGGGTGTTTTCCCGGTTCTTGAAACCCCTGTAAGAACAATATCAGCCTTAGCAAGCTTCTCTGTATTCATTCCGTCGTCGTGCTTCATTGTAAATTCTATCGCCTCAACCCTGGAAAAATATTGTATATTCCTTAGCCTGTAAAGGCCGGGTTTACTGATAGGCTCCATCTGCAGGAGGTCTGAAATATAGTCAGAGAGGCCACCTACCAGGTCGAAGTGTTTTACCCCTTCTGCGTCGCAAACTGCAAGTATTATTTCTCTCATTAATGGATCTACCATGGTATGTACTATTACACCGCATGATTCTTTTGCTCTGGTAATAATATCATTTACCTTCTCCATTGAGTCTACATTGGGCATTACAATCAGGGGAATATGATTATCCGGAAACTGTATTAAAACAGAACTTACAACAGTATTCCCGGCCATTCCCTTACCGCCCGAAACTACGAATATTGGGGGGATATTGTCCCCGCAATCGCTTTTTATGTCTTTCTCCTTAGCGGCCATAAATGAGTTATATGATATTATTTTTTTCAAAAGTAACAAATACTTATAGTTTTTACTTCAGGATGAATAAAGAATAATATTGAATGGCTGATTGCATTTTATTCATTCTGAAGATTATACTCATTATTGAGTATAAAATATGATGTAAAAAGGAATTAAATTTATAGACCTCTATTAATGCCTGTATTATAACAATGAAAGCTTTAAGTTTTATAGTGCTGCTTCTATTTGTAGTCTCATGTAATAACTCGTCTGAAAAAGTATTTGTTGACCAGAGAGATAAAAAAGAATACACCTACATCGAGTACGGGGAGAAGATCTGGATGTCGGACGAACTAAAATACCTGGACGATGATATATATAATTCCGGGGCATGGGTCTGGAATTGCACAGAAGAAAGCTACACTGATTGTAAATCTGCCTCCGGAGCATGTAAATGTGTGCTATACAGCTGGGAGGCGGCTAAGAGTAGCTGCCCGGAGGGATGGCGCCTTCCAACGGTGAAAGAATGGAAAGACTTATTATCCTTTTACTCCGGCGAGAAACCCGATTCTCCAGGCTTAAGCAAGCTAAACCTGTTGTTTGACGGGCATGCACGTATGTTTAATAAGTTTTGCATCTTCGATGGTAATACATACTGGACCAGCGATACATCTGAAAGCAAGCAAATGGCTGTCTCAATAGCAATTCAGCACTCAAAAGAAGGTGGAATTATCTGCAACAATGAGGTTTCAGACATTGGTAACGCATTTTATGTCAGGTGTGTAAAAGACAAAGAATAATTATACTCACATGTGAGTATTTCAGCAAACAAATTTCTGTTTTATATTGCCTCTGCTTAGGTAATTAGTTCTAACCGCTAAATACCTCTTGGCAAAAGGGTGCTAGTCTGATCTGACACGATCGGATTTTCTTACCCCAACCGGCAAATAGAACAGCCATTACCTCCCAGGTAGTGGCTGTTATTATTTTTCTGAGTGATAGTTCAAATGAATCTGGGTGGTTGAATCGATATTCAGTTTTTTCAAAATATTTCTCCTGTGGGTATCAACGGTGTTTTTTGAGATATTAAGCGAAACTGCGATCTGCTTACTTGTTTGCCCGGCCTGCAGATACCTGAATACATCCTGCTCTCTTGATGTCAGTTTAGCAAGCAAATTATTCGTCCTGTAGTTTGGTCTTTCCAGTTTATCAATATACTTCTGAATAGCGAGATTCAGTTCCTTAGCATCAACTGGCTTAAGAAGGTAATCCAGGGCCGACGCCTTTATGGCTTTTATTGCATACTTGTCGTAAGCGGTAATAAAAATTACCGACGGAGAGTATTTTTCTTCTTTTACTGCATTAAGAAGGTCAAATCCACCCATCCCCGGCATTTCAATATCCAGGAGCATCAGTTCCGGTCTGAGGCTTCTTATCAGATGAATTGCTTGCTCCGGATCGGTTTCACTTCCACATATTCTGATTTTATCGTTCTTAGCAAGAAGAATTTCTATTCTCGAGACAGCATCTTTATCGTCATCCAGAATAAATACCTTTATTTGTCTCATAAATCTGCATTTATTTCGACCAGGGATCCATGGTTTCCTCCAGCCTGTTTATCCCCAATATCATGTATAGTATATATAATTTTTTTGCCTGAAATAGCAAAATATGTATCAAAGATATCTTTAACCATCTTCAGTCCCTTCCCCTTCCTGACACTATTAATCTTTGCAGCATTATAACCAATCCCATTATCACTGATGCTTATGTTAAGGGTTTTACTATGGCATAGCACATTTACCTTGATATGCATTTTTTCTTTCCCCCTGAAACCATGTTTAATTGAATTCTCTACAAATGTATGTATGCTCATTGAAGGAAGGTTAACCGACTTACAATCATCGGGTAAATTTATGCCAAAGCTCAATCTGTCCTCGTATCGAACCTGTTCCAGCTCAAGATAATTTCTTACAAAATCAATTTCTTCAGCAACTGTCACCACTAATTTATCGGAAGAATCAACAACCTCCCTGATCATCTTACTGAAGCTGGTCAGGAACTCATCTGCCCTTACTACGTCGCCCTTGATATACATTGCAGAAATAGAATTCAGGGCGTTAAATATAAAGTGTGGACTCATCTGGCTTTTTATAGCCTGTATCTGCAGTGTACGCATTCTTGACTCGATTTGTCTTTTCTTATCTTCCTGTTTTTTCTGAAGTAACCTGAATAAAATATATAAGAAAATAAAATGACGCGAACATAACCAGGGAGTATAAATAGACATAGTTTCTTGCTTTGTTGCGAACCATCTCTATTCCATAATCGTAGTTAGCCATTCTGATATGAAAGCCCTTGCTAATATTTATATTACTAATAAATACCGGCCTGAAAAAGCTTCCAAAGAGATCTTCCAGATAGATGGATCCCATTTTTTTTAACCCGCTGGTAAAAACATTTAGTTCACCATCAACATTGAAAAACGTTACAAGATCATCTTCTATGCCGGGTACTTTGAATGGCCCGTACATTTTTCCCGAATATGAATTCTTATTCTCCTGCTTAATTAGATTCAGCCTCTGATCAAAAATAAGCACATTGCCATCCTGATCATTAAGAAATATCTTTTGATCTGAGGTATAGAACTGCAGGTTTAATCCCAACATATATTCTCCCAGATTTTTACTGGCAAGCATTTCACCCTCAGGCGTATAAATAGCCAGCTCATTATCGATTACATTCTTACTGGTTTCATTATGTCTTAAGGTGGCCAGCATTACCTTATCTTTTGTATTAAGTGCCGAGGCAGAAAGAACTGTACCAAAGCCACTGAATTCAACAGGTTCAAATTCGTACTCAAGTTTATGATTAAAAATCATTAACCATGCGCTTGAATCTGAGTATGGGATATTTGTTTTATAATTGCCCATGGCATTACTGTACCCCAGATCTCCAAGTTTTCCATCACCGTTTATGTCATAACTACTTAAGAGATACATAGGGACAACGCCGGCCGGATCGGTTTTTTTTATAATATCATTAACAATATCATAATAATATATGGCCCTGGGCTGCAGGGTAAATCCTGCTGCAATGGTAAAATAGAATTCCTTAAAAACATCATCATTTGCATCCTCGAATACCGGGGCAGTTATTATATATTGAGCCTCTCCGTGAAGGGCGGTGCATCCATCTATATATCTTCTTCGTATTAAAGGATCTTGCGTATTATAGCCTTCTAAAATATTTAGGAATAAAGAATCTCCAATAAAGGTAAATGCATATATCTCAGACAGGCCATCATTATTATAGTCACCATTATAAATATCCGACCTTCTTACAAAATCCCCGGTAAAGTTAAACTGGTCAATAAGTTTATCATCGCTATCATAAACCAATATACCTACCTGTCCGCCATTAGCATTAGCAAGGAGAATCCTCTCTGTCTTTCCATCAGAATCCAGATCTGAGTATGTAGTGTTCCTGTCAAAAACCCAGGGTCTCTTCTCCTTTATTTCTAATTCATATTCCTGTTCTGTTGTAAAGAATAATACCCCCAGGATAAGAGTGATAAATATAGAGACAGAAAGACGTATAAATAAATTGCTCAGGCCTTTCATTATGGTTGGTTTTGTATAACAGACGAATAAATATAAGTAATTCTGTCTGGATTTGAAATTTGTTGGGATATAAATATTAAGCCTGACAAAAGACGAAAGACAAATGACCAAAGGTGAGTAGAGAATAGAATTTAGTTTTTGTCTAACTTTAGATTGTTAAAATGCAATTTAAAAAATCCAGATATGAAACCTCATTTCATGATTAGATTGCGGAAGTTTTTCCGCACCACACTGCTGGGGGGACTGGCAGCGGTCCTGCCAACAGCCCTGATTTTCTTTTTTTTCAGATGGATATTTAACCTGATAAAGAAATATCTTGAGCCAATTGTAAGCCTTATTGAAGTAAAAACAGAAATACAGGTTGTTATTCTTTACCTGATGGTTATTGCAGCGATAATTGCCATCTTCTTCTTTATCGGGCTGGTTATCCAGACCCGTATCGGACGATTCTTTAATAATGTGCTTGAAGAAAGGTACCTGCTTAAGATTCCCGGATATAAAATTGCCCGCGATACAGTAATGCAGTTCTTTGGAAAAAACAAGTCATTTTTCTCAGAGGTTGTGCTTGTCGATATTTTTAATTCAGGTACCCTGATGACGGGTTTTATTACCGACCGACAGGATGGCTATGTAACCGTATTTGTTCCAACCGGTCCGAATCCTACGTCGGGTAATATTTATCATGTTCAGGAAGACAGGGTATTGCATACCAGTACTACAATTGATACGGGAATGAAATCAATTATCAGTTGCGGGGCAGGTTCGGCGGAGATTTTTTCAAACAGGAAGTCCTGATAAAAACAGCAACAAATAATCCTTTTTTGTTGCGAACAGGCCGCTTTGCAGTATAATATTATGTTATTCGCAACCATAAAAAACGTTAAAATCGATCTTTACAGGACTCTGTACATAAATATTCTAAACATAATTTCTTAATATGTATGATATTTTAAATCTATAATATCCTATCATGATCCAAAAAATCAAATCCCTGCCCTGCCTGATGGCAATTTTCGTCATCTGCTTCCTGATTCTGCCTGCAGGAACACTGGCTCAGAAAGTGCCAATCAGTTTTACAGAATATCACGGGTACACCGGCTCAAAGGAATACCTTGAAAAAGTAAGTCGAGCATACCCGGAAATCACGGAATTAATAAAGATCGGCGAAAGTACTCTGAACAGACCTGTTTATGTGCTGGTAATTTCAAACATGAATAACGGAACAACAATTGATAAACATATCAGGCTTTACAACGAAAGAAAGGAAAACGTTGATAATGTTCCCGACATGAAGAGTCACCAGGGAAAACCCGGACACTTCCTGGGTGGATCAACTCACGGTAACGAATATACAGGGACAGAAGTTTGTCTTTACATGATCAATAAATTACTTACCGGATACGGTAGCGATAAGGAGATAACATCCCTGGTAGATAACAATGCTTTTTATATATGCCCGACAATAAATCCTGATGGAGTTTTCAATAGTGTAGAAAAGGGAATCGCCCAGAGAACTAATTCGATGCTCAAGGATGACGATGAAGATGGTAAAATCAATGAGGACGGTCCGGATGATATAAATGGTGACGGCAAAATGAGCTCTTTCAGATATAAAGATGAAAAGGGATCGTATATAATTGATGATGTAGACCCGCGAATAATGGTCAGGCTACAAAGAGGACAGACTACTGATAAACAAAGGTATACAGTTATCAGCGAAGATATTGATAACGATAAAGACGGGAAAAGAGGAGAGGACTCAGAATCGGGTATAGACCTGAATCGCAATTTCCCTGAAGGATGGTGGAATGATCAGGGTTTTGCCGGCGGAACAGGAGACTATCCTACCTCTGCTCCGGAAACTCATGCCCTGGCAGAGTTTTTTACCTCTTACCGTAATATCCTGATGGCACAATTCTTCCATACATCGGGTGGGTTTACATACAGACCTATGGGTACGGCTCCTCACCCTGATATGTCAAAAGACGACGTGGCCGTATTTGACTTTATAATGGGGAAGAGATACCTTGAATTGATAGGTGAAGAAGTTCCTGAAGCCTGGCTATACCCTGATAAAATTGAGCAGTTTAAAAAAGATATTGCCAGTAGTGATGTAAATAAATATGCAAAAATGCGGGGATATGTGCTTCCCAGGGGGTGGAAGGTAAGCTACAACGAAAATGACGACAGGAGATATAGCTATGGAATGGCCAGCGACTGGTTATATGCACAGTACGGGATATATTCGTTAACAACCGAGCTATGGAACCCTGAAGCTGATATCCCGGGGCTTGAAATTGGGAATGACAGTATCCGGAGGCTCGCCCTTGAAAGAGCAACGCTTGCATACCAGGATCGTGAATATGGCGGAAAGTTGTTTGTAAACTGGGTGCCATTTAAGCACCCCGATCTTGGAGAGGGGGAAGTTGGTGGCTGGATTTCCCAATTTGCCAGGAATAATGCATTCCCCGGCGCACCATTGCTCGATGTATGTGAGAAACACTACAAATTCGAAATTTTCAGAGCCGGTCTAATGCCAAGAATAACAATAAAAGATGTTAAGAGTGAAGTTCTCTTTACAGCAAACTCCACAAAAGAAGGCACTGTTGAGGGTTCCGGTGGTAGTTTTGCTATTAAATCAGGCAAAGCCAGGGGCAAATATCACATTGTGAAAGTAAGTGCCACAATTGTAAACACAGGAGCCCTGGCCACGAACCTGGCTAAGGGAGCTGAATTGCCGGGTAACAGGGAAGATGTTGTATGGCTGATTGGACAAAAAGGTGAAATTGAATTTATTGAAGGCAATTCTTTTATAAATATTGGTAGCCTGGGAGGAGAAATGAAAGTTGCCGGGGTAAAAAATGCTCCCTCGTCAAGAACTGTTGAATGGATTATTGCAGTAAAAGATAAGTCAGACCTGAAAATAGTGGTTTCATCTCTTAAGGGTGGAACAAAGGTTCATAATGTAACAGTAAAATAATGGAGGTACTAAGATGAAAAATCATAAATCAATTTTATTACTTGTTTGCTCTTTGCTCTTTGCCCTTTCCCCTTTGCAAATAATCGCCCAGGATAAAGTACAAAAGAGTGCCGGGGGTGAACACGGGGAGCTTGATTTTGCAATTAACTGGAAAAGATATTACACCTATAATGAATGGACCAAAATAATGCACGATCTGCAGAAGGCATACCCGGAAATCTGCAATATTGAATCAATAGGCAAAAGCCGGATGGGAAGAGATCAGTACCTCCTTACCATAACAAATAAAAAAACCGGAACCGACCTGGTGAAATCTGCCATGTGGGTCGACGGAGCTGTTCATGGCAACGAGGTTAATGGTATTACCTGTTCTCTTTATCTTGCCTGGCATCTGTTAACAAGGTATGACTACGATCCATACGTGCATGAGCTGGTAGATAATCATACTTTCTACATCCTGCCGGGGCTGAATGTCGATGCCAACAACAGTTATGTTGAATATCCCAATACTCCGAATAATCCACGCGAACCTTACCGCCCGGAAGATAATGATGGTGACGGTTTATATGACGAAGATCAGACTGAGGATGTAGATGGCGACGGAGAGTTATCAAATATGTACCGTGAAGATACAAAGGGCAGTTTAAGGTTATCGGCCGACGGCCGCAGGTTTGTTAATGCAGAAGATGGTTTTGTAGGTCTGCGGTTTACCCGCATTGGATCAGAAGGATATGATAATGACGGAGATGGAAGAATTAACGAAGATGATATCGGAGGTCCCGATCCAAACAGAAACTATCCGTACGGATGGAATCTCAGTGCTGGTGACCCATATCCTATGTCAGAACCGGAAACCAGAAACGTAATGGAATTCCACCTGGATCATCCAAATATTTTTGCGGCCTTCCATTATCATAATACAGGCAGACTGGTTATGTTTTCAGCGCCACAGGCAACAAGATCGACTCCCCAGCAACAGGCACAACTTGTAGAACAGACCAATCGTCGGCTTGAAGAATTGCGTAAGACAAATAAATATGCTCAATTATACCCAAGAACGGTAAGTCCTGAGACCCAGCATGACCTGGATGTACAAACGAAGATAGTTACAGAGGGTGCCTATATTCTCAAAAATTACACCCCGGTGTTCAGCGGTCTGTCAGGTCAGGCACAGGCAGCAACTTATTTTATGCAGGGCGCATACTCATACCTGATAGAATTATGGGGCTCTCCTGCTACCATTGCCGATACCGATAATGACGGTCGGGTTTCCGATGAAGAATATATGAAATGGATAGACCTTGATCTTGGAGGTGAAGGATGGATCGATCCTCATAAAGTCGATCACCCTGATCTGGGAAAGATATGGATTGGCGGAAGTGCTAAAAAGCATATGCAAAGGACACCCCCATCGAGGTATATTGAGATGGAGGCTGAGAAAAACGCCAGATTTGTTATGTATTGCGTAAGCCAGTTCCCGAAAGTAGAAATTGAAGATGCTACTGTAAAACCAATTACAGATAATATCTACCAGGTAGATATAACGGTTAAAAATGACAGGATTTATCCAACCGCATCAGACCGGTCTGTACAGCTGGATAAATACATAAAGGATGTCTTAGAGATAAAAACATCATCTAATATAAAGCTAATTGAAACATCAGGTAAAAGCCTGAGGCCAGAAAGATCAGGGAATTCCCGCTTCAGGGGATCTGCTCCCACACCGGAAATTCAAATGGCAGGAGGAGAAAAAACCGAATTCAGACTGAAAGGTGAAGAAAAAAGAGTGATCAGAGCCATTGTGGCAATGGATGGCAAAAAAGGAAATCTTGAGTTTGTGCTGAAATCCAGGAATGGAGGAACTGATTCTAAAAAGATAGAGATAACTAGAGAATAAAAGTGGATGGGTGGAGGTGTAGAGAGTGGATGCACGCATCTACCCTCTACTCATCTACTCATCTACTCATCTACTTCTACTTCTTAATAGCGTCCCATACCTTCTTCTCAGCAAGAGGCTTGGTACAGAAGAACCAGTCGTAACACTTCATATCACCCTTGGCTTCCATTCTTTCTTTGGCTGTGCCACATGAACCTGCAGGAGGAACAATAACATCATCACCTGGACGCCAGTCGGCTGGCATAGCAACGCCAAACTCGTCTGCAGCCTGAAGGGCAACAATAACCCTGTAAAGCTCATCGAAGTTTCTTCCAAGACTTAGCGGATAATAAATGATTGTCCGGATAATACCGGCCGGATCGATAAAGAATACGGCCCTGACGGCTTTTGTTGTTGCTTCACCCGGCTGAATCATGCCATACTTATTAGCAACTTCCATAGTAATATCCTCGATCAGTGGGAAAGTAACTTCCACATCTTTCATTCCCTTGTACTCAATCTTCTCTTTAATAGTACGGAGCCATGCTATATGACTGTATAATCCGTCTACTGAAAGACCAACAAGTTTAGTGTTTACCTCGGCAAACTGATCCTGCATACTTGCAAAAGTCATAAACTCTGAAGTACAAACAGGGGTAAAGTCGGCAGGATGACTGAACAGAATTACCCATTCTCCCTTATAATCAGCAGGGAAATTGATATCACCCTGGGTTGTAACTGCTTTAAAATCTGGTGCTTTTTCACCAATTCTTGGCATTGAAAATGCTTGCTTTTCTACGTTTTCTTCCATGATAAAATACTTATTTGTTTATTAAAATTAATATTGGTTAGTCTTTATACTTGCCTAAAATCTGTAGTTTAAAATCCTGTATATCAAATTCAGGAATCTGCTTGTTTTTAAGATAATCTCCTATAATTTTATCCAGCTCATCATCATAAAAATCAACAATCTTATCAGATTCTAAATCATATACATGATGGTGCTTCTCCAGAACAGCATCATACCTCATCTTGTCTTTATCGGTCTTAACCCTGGTAATAAGTCCACATTCAACAAGAGTGTCGAGAATATTATAGATTGTCCCCCTCGAAATATTCGGGTTCGTATCTCTGATATAGCCCGTAATCTCATCTGCTGTAGGATGACTTTCTGATTTTAAGAGTGACTCAAAAACCAAAAGTCTCTGAGGAGTTACCTTTAAACCCTTGGAAACCAGACGTGTTCTGATATGTTCTGAATAATCTCTCACCTAATAATGATTCATTCTTATTTAAGACTCTGTAAAGATAAGCCTTTTTTGCATAGCATGCAAATCTTTATTAAGTGACAATAAAATATTTGATTTACTTTTTCCCCGAACGGGGTATTAGTCGACACGCCTCTAACTCAAGCCCTATGCCCTACTTTGTCCAACATAGCTTATAGAGCGAAGGAGGATGCCCTATGCCTTACGCCTCTCTATATATATCCGTTTTGTCTGAACCAGGAAACAGCATCATCGAGGGCTACCTCTATGGGTGTTTGTGGCATTTTTAGCTCAGTCCTTGCTTTTGACGGATCGTAGAAATGTTCTTCCGTGGAAATAAGAGCCAGGGGGTAGCTGACTTTTGGTGAAAATCTGAATATTGTTGCGGCAAAGCTCATCAGGGCCCCATATGAAAGAGTGACAAAGCGGGGAAGTGCTCGCCGGGGGGCTTTTACACCCAGTGCACTGGCCATCTTTGTAAAGATTTCTTTATAATTCAGGTTCTCATTTCCGAGGATATACGACTCGCCTGTTTTGCCAAGCTCAATGGCATTTACTATTGCCTGGGCAACGTCTTTTACATAAACAAAATTTCGCCCTCCCGTTGGGTAGCCCGGAACCTTGCCACTATTAACAGCAAGAATCATTGCCCCGGAACTGGGCTTGGCATCATAGGGTCCGATCATAAATGTGGGATTCAATATAACAGCATCGAAGCCCCTTTCAACCTCTTCGAGAACAATTTTATGAGCTTCATACTTCGAGCTGATATAGTCTACGCCATATTTCCCGGCGCTATACCCGGATAGTTCGGTCCCGGGATGCTGTTTATTTCCAGGCCCAAACGAATTAGCTGTTCCAATATGGAGGAATCTTTTTACTCCTGCCTCGCGCGCTGCCTCAATTATATTAATTGTACCGTCGACATTCACTTTCCAGTATACTTCATGACGGCAGGGCCAGGTATCGGTCATAGCGGCAGCATGAATAATCACGTCGCAGCCCTTAACCACTCTTCTTAAATCGTCTTTTACAAGAATATCGCCATACTCCTTCTCTATATTCAGGCCATCGAGTAAGGGTGCTGTTTTACCGGTCTGGATAAGGACCCTTACATCAAAACTATTTTCTATCAGTTTTCGTACCAGGTTATTTCCGAGTACTCCGTCAGGACCTGTTAGTAGGACTTTCATATTTACTCTTTAAAATAAGAGTTCTAAAATACGGTTTTTATAAACCCACAAACAAATTTTTCAAATTATTTATATTAAGATTTGAATTAACTTTAGATCGCCGATCTTGTTAAGTGTTTAATACACTAATTAGTATCATTTATATAAAAAAGATGGATAGCAGTAGCAGGCTCAATAAAAGCGGCATAATTGCAAACCCTGAGATTGCCCCGGGAGTATATCTCTTATCATTTGAACGGCTATTTGATTTTATTCCCGGTCAGATAATTGCTCTTGGTATTGACAGTAATGATCGTGAACCGCGCTTATATAGCATATGCAGCGGGACTGGTGAAGATGTAATAAGCATATTGTATAATATTGTTCCCGGTGGGAAAATAAGCAGTCGCCTCTCGGCCTTAAAGCCGGGCGACTATATCTACTCTTCGAATCCCTACGGAAGATTTACGGTAGGAACAGAGAGGTCGTTCTGCATTTCAAGCGGAACCGGTATTGCCCCTTTTATTTCGATGATAAGATCTTCACCCGCTTATAATGGTTATTTTATTCATGGTGGTCGTGACGAAGCATCATTTTACTTTAGTGATGAATTAACAAAAAGGCTGGGGCGAAACTATATAAGATGTAGCTCTACCCTGGAAAAGGAAGGGTATTTCGGTGGCAGGTTAACTTCCTTTTTGCGTAGCACTGATAAGCTGCCTGAGGATTACCGGTATTATCTTTGCGGCAGGGCTGAAATGGTTGTTGAAGCCAGGGACATTCTTATATCAAGAAAAATACCATATAATATGATTGAATCGGAGATATATTTTTAGTATGAAGGAAAAACTATTCGGAAAGACTCTAAACGAGCTGGTTGAAATAAGCAGCTCTGCCGGGATGCCGGGTTTTACAGCACGACAGATAAGCGACTGGCTTTACAAGAAGCACGCCGTCAGTATTGATGAGATGACAAATCTTTCAAAAACCGCCAGGGAAAAGCTTGCAAAAGATTATGAAGTTGGCCGTACAGCTCACAATAAGGTACAAAGCTCTGTTGACGGAACAAAAAAATATCTCTTCCCGGTCGGGCAACATAAGTCTGTAGAAGCAGCATATATCCCCGAAAAAGAAAGGGCGACACTATGTTTGTCTTCCCAGGTCGGCTGTAAAATGGCCTGTCTTTTTTGCATGACAGGTAAACAGGGATTCCAGGGACAGCTTACTCCCGGAGATATTCTTAACCAGTATGCCAGCATGCCTGAGAGAGATGGCCTCACCAACATTGTTTATATGGGAATGGGCGAGCCATTTGATAATATTGAAAATGTACTTAAATCACTTGAGATATTAACCTCAGACTGGGGCTATGCAATGTCGCCACGCAGGATTACCGTATCAACCATTGGCATAATCCCTGCAATGAAGAACTTCCTTTATAGCTCTGAAGCCCATCTTGCAGTAAGCATGCATACTCCCTTCGATGATGAGAGAAAATCGCTTATGCCAATAGAGTCGGTTTATCCCCTGGCAGATGTAATTAAAGAGATAAAGAGTTTTGAATGGGGTCGACAACGCAGGATATCGTTTGAGTATATAATGTTTAAAGGTATTAATGACAGCGACCGTCATATTAAAGAACTTTGCAGGATACTGGACGGTATAAATTGCAGGATTAACCTGATCCGCTTTCACCCAATACCCGACTCTCCTCTTCAGAGCAGCGATGATAAAACAATAATCCACTTCAGGGACAGGCTCACCGGTAAAGGCATCACAACCACCATAAGAGCCTCAAGGGGAGAAGATATCTATGCAGCATGCGGACTGCTTTCGACGAAAGAGCAGGGGGCAGGGAGCATGGAGCCTGGAGACCGGAGACCGGGAGAGAAGTAAAAAGTTAAAAGGGAGAAAATATTTTTTTAGGATGGTGCAGATTCCTCACTTCGTGTCGGAATGACACTACCTCTTTGCCCTTGCCTCTTACCTCTTAGCCCTTAGCTATCAGATCTCCAGATTTGATATTTCTTTGGTTACTTTAAAATCATATTCGGGATACTCATAAACCGGTATACGGGGTTCGGTTTCACCAAGCGAATAACCCCAGATACTTTCATACTCACTCCTGTTCTCACCCATTTCCTCGAGCTGGGTAAGATATTCGCCGATTGACTTTGATTCGATAATAATTACTTTACCCATTTTATGTATTATCGGACTATGTACCCTGTTTGTATCATGATCAAACTCCAGTATCCTCCTTCCATATCGAGTTATACCGACAACCCGGTAGGTAAGGCTCTTTCCTACTCCCGGGAGGTTTAGCACATTTCTGTCGGTAGCCAGGAAAGGTATTTTTGCTTCCTTTCTTAAAGCAGAAATATTTTCAATCATATTTTCAGCTTCAAGGGGAAAGTTCTTTATCCTGGAATAGTATTTATCAGGGATATGCCCAAGAATCTTTTCTTCGATTTGTTCCTGCACTGCCCTGGCATTGGTTGCAAAATTAAAGTTATTCTCCATATAACCCTTTACTGTAAATGTATAATAGTTCAGGATTCCAATATCATTTAATACTTCGCGCAGCTTTGCAGTATGACCCCTGCGGCTGGCTGCTGAAGAAAACACCAGCTGATTGGTAACAGTCCAGCCGGCCGATATAAGCTTACGTACCCCCTCCCTTGCTTCAGGAGTAATTTCCATGGGCGACTCAAAATGGGTCTGAATAAGAAATTGCTGTACCCCGATCCGGGATGCCTTTTCCTTAAATTCTTTCAATACAACAATCAAATCATCTGTTATTCTCTGTGGCAGGTAGGCAGGAAGCCTTGAGCCCAGCCTTACCCGTAACAATTCGGCATATTTTTCTTTAGCACCCCGCGACTTATTAGACTTCCTTTTCCTGAGAGCCATCTCATAAACTTCATCCAGTATTCTCTTAAGAGAAGAATCGGTACTCATTAAGGCATCGCCGCCGGTAATAAGAATATCTCTGAGCTGACTATCTTTTTCAAAGTATTCCATAATGTTTTTAAGCTTATCATTCCATGTTTCGCGCGGTTTAAGCTTATCGAGGTTAAAGTTAAGGTGACCGCTCTGGAAATCGAACATCCTCTGGCAGGAAGCACATAATCCACCACAGGCACGCCCCATGGTGTCGGGAATAAGGATGGCTACTTCAGGATATCGGCGATGCACATTATTATGTGTCGGAAGAAGCCATCCGGCTGCATTAGGCTTTCCCGGCTCAACCTTATCTTCTTTCTCCCATGCTACAATATGCCCGAATTCATTTACCAGCTGCTGACTGTAAAGGACATAATATCTTATAGCAAGATCGGCCCCTATAGCAAAGTAGGGCACCCTGACATGAAGGAGTGACAGGTAATAAGGATTGATAAAGAAGGGTATACCCTGCTTCTCTGCAGAGTAAAATATCCTCATAGTATCAGGATCGAGAGAGTTGCCAAGTAACTCGTTTACCAGCCTGGGTGATCTTACTGCAAAACGAAGATGAAATGTATGCTCTTTCCACCACTCAAGCATTGTCATATACTTCTGCTCCCTCGAATCGCCTTCTTTAAATTTATACTTCTTGTCTGTTATTTCTCCCGAATCAATTTTATCGATAAGAATATTTATAATTCTTTCCCTGTTCTCTTCGCGAAGTTTTTCAATCCGGGGGTCAATTCCGGAGGGAAATCTTTCCATCCAGCCTGTTACTTCTTTTTCTGACGGTATTGTGGCAATATATGTCCCCGATAATTGCCTGAACAGGTATAACATATCTTCAAAGAATGCAGGTTTTGCGCCTCCGGTGCCATGTGTAACGGCAAGCCAGATCATCTTTATGGGGTTAGACACTGCAATCTCTCCCCTGAGGTTAAGATCTTCATATTTATGGCCCGCATTATCAATATAATCGAGCAGGCGTATTGCAGCATAGTCTTCCCACTTAAGTTTATCAAATGCCTCTCTCCCGCTTGCTTCTCCCTTATAAAATTTATAAGCATCTTCTCTTTTTACAAGCAGATCCAATATCCAGTGCTTTACCCCCACTAGAGCTTCTGTCTCATTACGGGCATTCCGCATTATTTCTTCAAGAATTGGATTTTCCTTAAGGAGTTCTTTTAGAAGGTGATGCGACTTAACATTAATCGCAATTTTGTCGAGTTTTACGATGTTTTCCATGGTGGCAGTTTAATGAGACTACCACCAAGTTACGAAAAAGAGATTAATTCATTGGAGCCACACCTGCCCTTTCGTTAAAAAGACTGATGGTATCGTCCTGCAAAAGGGCCCATATAGAATAGACTCCCTTGGCTGTTCCGATGGGGATATTAAAGCAATTGAGAGCCGAAAGAACAATAATCAGAATCCTGGCCCATTGCCTGTATGATATCAGGCCTATACCCCCTATAATTCCAAGAACTCCTTCAAGTCCGACGAGTAAGGGAAGAAGAAGCATTATCATCTTAATTACGGTATCTGCAATATCAACGTCTTCAACAAATGTCCGAGCAAAATTAAGAACGAAGAAAATGAATACAGCACCGATAATACTAAGTACTCCAAACCCAATGTGGAGGGCAGCAACAAAGGTAATATGCTTTTTCATGTCTCTCTTGCTTTCCATAGTTGCTATTTTACTTAAAGATATGAAAATCAGGCAAACGCTGCTTATATCAGCTAATAAATAGGATATTTTAAATAGCATATTTTGAACAAAGCACTTATCCGGGGGGTTATATTTATGCTGTGAAAGGAATATTTAGCATAAACTTAATCGAACGATGATATGGAAAACAGGGTATTTAATCCGGATAATAAGGCCATGCTGGAATCACCGGAACGATATAAGATCCTGCCTCCTTTTAAAACACTTAAGATAATGTGTTTAAAAGAGGATGATATCATGATTGATATTGGCTGTGGGACAGGATATTTCACTCTGCCAGCATCTGAAATTACCGGACCCTCGGGGAGGGTAATCGGGGTCGATATCTCAGAGGAAATGCTTGATGAGGTAAGAAATAAGATCAATGGTAAGGGTCATAACATTGAATTGATGTTATCTGATAACATTACGCTCCCTATCATGGATTCACAGGGCACCTTTGCCCTCCTTGTAAATGTACTACATGAGGCAGATGATATGATGGCCATGCTGGCTGAAGCTAAAAGAGTCTTAAAACCAGGAGGCAGGCTTGCTATTATTGAGTGGGAAAAAAGTGAAATGCCACTTGGCCCGCCTGTTGAGCACAGACTGCATCACGATGAAATAATGAGGTTGGTAATGGACTCAGGTTTCAGAATGGCAAAGATTTCGCCTGCCGGCGCTTACCATATTGCATGTTCGGCAATCAAGAGCTAGCTTTTTATTTTTGCTCCCAGGCAACTATATAATACTATTATTAGTCTTATATATGTGACCTGTTAGTATCAGGTTTATAAAAATTGCAAAATCGATACCCAATTTTATTAACTTTGATACTGATATAAATCAAAATATTATGAAAAAGAAACTGATCTACCTGGGGGCTTTCCTGATTACTGCTGCACTTTTTAATTCCTGTGATCTTCTGTCGGAAACATGCCAGCAATGTGCAATAAATGTATACGATGCCGGTGGTGTATTCCAGTATTCTATTGATGATGGCGAATACTGTGGTAATGAACTTATTGCTTTTAAGGCTGCGCCAGACTACGCTATTGGAGATCTTGTTGCAAAGTCAGAATGCGAGTAATATTTATATGATGAGAAGGAAACTCTTTAACCGTATCTTGCTGATTCTTGCTTTTGCCCCACTACTAACAGCCTGTGAGGGACTTGATGGATGTATGATCTGTCAGCTAAATCAATATGAAGACGGCGTTCTTTCAAGTCCAGGGCCAGAGGCGGAATACTGTGGAGCTGAGCTGGCTGTTATCAGGGCAACTCCAAACGAGGTTGATGGGGCATATACCTATAAGTGGGAATGTCGCTAGTATTACCTCTTTAATACCCAACACCTAATACCTAACACCTAATACCTAATACCTAATACCTGATACCTAATACCTGATACCTAATACCTGATACCTATAAGAATTACATCATCAACCTGGGGACTATCTCCTCTCCATTCTTCAAATACCCCGTCTAACTTCTTTCCCTGTTCTATCATAGGCAGCTTTGAGAATTCAAGCAACCTCTCCTTAAGGTGCTTTATCATAAATTTCTTCTGCCTGGGTCCTCCAAACTGATCTCCATATCCATCAGAGAACATATAGATACAATCTCCTTTCTTAAGATCAATCTCATGAAGTGTAAACGGGTTCATCCTGTAATGTATGGCAACGGGCATCTTATCTCCCCGGATTGATTTAACCTCACCATCCCTGATAAATATCAATGGATTATTTGCCCCTGAAAACCATAGCTTATTCTTTTTATAGTCAATAACACTAATTGTCATATCCATTCCGTCTTTCACCCTGTCTTCGTCTATTGATTGTTTTAGTGATTTAACAATTTCATCCCTCAGGTTATTGATAATCTGGTCGGGCATTACTATTCCCTTGCCATTAACAATCTCATTCAGCATTGTTACCCCAAGCATACTCATAAATGCACCCGGCACGCCATGACCGGTACAATCGGCTGCAATAACAATCTGGAGATTTTCTTTCTTTGCCACCCAGTAAAAATCTCCCGAAACAATATCAAGAGGCTTATAGAGCACAAAGTGATCGATTTCATCGCTGAATAGTTCCAATGAAGGAAGTAAGGCAGTCTGGATTCTTTTAGCATACATTATACTATCGGTAATATGCTTTTTCTGGTAGGCTATCTGGTCGCGCTGTGTTTCGGCAAGGTCGCGCTGCTTTTCTATTTCACCCTTTTGCGCGGTTATGGTCTTGTTCTTCTCCTCCAGTTTAATATTAGCCTCCTTCTTAATCTTATATCCCCTGTAGATATAGTAAGCCAGGAAGCTTAAGAGAATAAGTACAAATAGTGCCGCATAGAGAAAGATCTTTTGCTTTTCTATCGACTCAAGCTGCACCTTAATACGGTCTTCCTGCTCATTAATTAACTTCTGCTTATCGTTGATTTCCAGTAGTTTGGTAGCTATATCGGCACGCTGGCTTGATAGTGTGTCTCGCTGTGCAGCAACTTCCTGCTGCTGTACTGTTATCATCTGCTTTTGCTTGGCTATTTCCCTTGTCTGTCCGCTTATCTCCCGTGATTGTCTCTCCAGCTCTTTCTGTTTTGCCAGGAGCACAAGTTCTTTTTGCTCTATCTCCTTATCAAGGCTGTCGAGCAGGGCCTTTTGTTTTTCAATCTCAGCCAGCTGTTCGGCTATAATAAGCTTCTGCTTTTCTACCAGCTCAAGTTGCTTTTCAAGCTCCTCGTTTGTTACCTCATATAGAGCCTCCCAGTCTTCGGCTGATTTGATAGCCATAGCAACTACCGGGCGAGGAACAGAAAGACCGGCTTCCTCCATTGCCTCTTCATTAATTTCAAATCTGGGAGAATTATTAACTACTACAAAATTAAACATTGATTCACCGAACTTAGCCCCCTCTGTAATTAAGAGGTTTTTTTTCCAGCTTATAGCATCTTTAACCTTATTAAGGGAGAAATCGTCATTGCTTGAAACAAACAATACATTCGTATATTCTATTTTACTCTCATCTCTGAATACAACAACTACAATAGGTTTCCCCTGTATTTCTGTTCTTGTTCTGGCCAGGTCGCCCATCTTTTGCCAGAGATCATTATCCCTGGAGAGTACTCCGACCCTGAAAATTGCCATCGTATCAAGGGCATCACCATAATCAACAAATTTGGCAATATCAAAGATATAAACAGCTCTCGACCTGTTATCAAATCCTTGCTGCGAAAACAAAGTTGCAGGTACTATGGCCAATAATACCAAAATGATAAGTTTTCTCATGATGAGGTTTTTTGGTTAGCCCTACTAATTTCGGCAGAATTAAATTAATATACAAAGAATATACATTCTTACTGAACTTAGCACTGTTGCTGCCCTGGGGCAGCGGTAGCGGTTATTGACCCCGAATGCTCGGGGCGTTAATGGTTACTGGTTATTGGCCCCGAATGCTCGGGGCGTTAATAATTACTGGTTATTGGCCCCGAATGCTCGGGGCGTTATTGGTTACTGGTTATTGGCCCCTTGCTCTGCCGGCAGCGTTAATAGTTAATGGTTAGGGGCAGCGTTAATGGTTATTGCCGTTAATAGTTACTGGTTAGTGGCCCCGAATGCTTCGCTGCGTTAATGGTTAATGGCCATAACGTGAGCGCAGCGAACAAAAACCACTAACGTGAGCGCAGCGAACAAATAACCACTAACGTGAGCGCAGCGAACAAATAACCAATAACGTGAGCGCAGCGAACAAATAACTAATAATGCTGAGCGAAGCGAACAAAATTCGCACAAGTATTGTGAATAACTTGTTAAAAACTCCGTCCTTTTCCTAAATCATAGTCGCTAGCATATCGTATTTTTGTTATGCATAGAACCAAATTTGATGTATCACGACTCCAACCAGCTCGATTTATCACATAAAACTATTGCGATAGTTGACGATGATGTCGCCTCTATAAGGTATTTTGAAGTGCTGCTTAAGACAACCGGAGCCAGTGTTGTTTCGTTTATGAACGGCTCTGAACTGGTTGATTATGTAAGCAAAAATATTGAATCTGTTGATATGGTCCTGCTGGATTATCTCATCCCTCTTGTTAATGGAATCGACTGTGTAAGGCAGATACGTAAGATTGACAAAACAATACCCCTGGTAATGATTACCGCTTATTATACCCGTGAATCGAAGGAGGAGGCATTCCTGGCGGGCAGCAATGAGTATGTACTCAAGCCTGTAGTACCCGAAAAGGTACTGGCCCTACTTGAAAAATACCTTGTTCATCGCGAGTTTGCACCTTATGCCGACTGACGAACATCCTGCCCCGTAAATTTTATCAACTGACTAACGGCGATTAATCTCCTCCCTGCATTTTAGTAATGTAGGTTGAATATACCGATTGTAAATAATCTGACAGGTCGTTGCCAAGCTCCTCTTCGCCATTGGTTACACACAGTGCAGACACCCTTGAAAGGTAGCCCAGGGATGTTTGTATCTCATAATCTGCCGCCTCCATTAATCCAGTCCTCAGGCTTATATAATATTCCAGGTTATCACTGTAATATTCTCTCATTCCAGCAACCAGGCGCAGGGCCTGTTCTTTTCCTCCTGCCATAAAATATCCTTCGATAATATCGGGCATAAACATATCCCATGGTAGCTTATCAATCGGAAGCTCTGTCATAATATGATCGAGAACCTCTATAGCCTTATCGTTTTTACCTTCTTTAACCAGTTCCTTGGCCAGTTTAGCATAATTGAGTCGAGCCCTTATCACAGTTATGGTTCTGACATGATAATAGTCGAGATACACATCCTCGTCTTTAGCATGACCCCATGAAAACTTATTTATCAGGTTATCATAAAGGATGTCTGTATCTATTCTCCCGTAATCGAGCCAGCTATTATTATGTGATTTAATTGGCACCAGCCTGAAGGCATTGCCTTCGAGCTGGAAATACTCCTCAAGGCCAAAAGCATCATCATGGTATCCGGTAACAAAATACACCGGCCGTTCCCAATTATTTTGAGCGAGAAAGTCAAGAACCATCATCTGGCTCTTTAGAATATAGTTGCCTTTTAACCTGATATCTATATAGGGTACTATCTGATCGGCATCAGCAGGCTTTACAGCTCCTGAAGCGATAACTTTTTGTTTGTCGACAGGTATTCTTACGGTACGCGATGGAATATAATCCCTGTCGACCCCATCGCCAAATTTGTATTTAGTTCCTGCATCATCGCTTTTTATAAAATCAATAAGCTGATCAATATATACAGGTTCTTTTATCCTTTCAATAATATATACCTGGTTATTTACACCATCATAGTACTTATCTATCGGCAAAGAAAGAGGCATGGGGTCGGAATCGTTCATCTTATATTTCATTTGCTCAATAAACCAGTCGGTATTGAAAAGCATAAGGTTACATACCCTTATATCTGTTCCTACTTCTTCTACCTCCTGTGCATACCACAGGGGGAAGGTGTCGTTATCTCCATTGGTAAACAATATTGAATTAGGGGCACACGATAATAAGTAGTTCTTTGCTACATCTGAGGCTGTATATCTCCCTGACCTGTCGTGATCGTCCCAGTTTTCTGTTACCATTAACAGGGGTATCGCCAGTGCAATTAAACCTGCCAGGGGAGCAGAAAGCTTTTTACCTATTAGCTTTGACAGCATCTCGTATAGGAATAATACTCCCATACCAATCCATATTGCAAAGGCATAAAAAGAAGCCGCATATGCATAATCCCGTTCTCTGGGCTGATTGGGATACTGGTTCAGGTATACAACTATTGCTATACCCGTCATAACAAACAGGAGCAAGACAACCCAGAGGCCCTTCAGGTCTTTATTCATATGAAAGTACAATCCTATCAGGCCAAGCAGAAGCGGCAGCATAAAATATACATTATTGGAAGGGTCGTTTTTCATTCTTTCGGGCATTAAATCATTGGGCCCGAAGCGGGGCTCATCGAGGAATTTGAACCCGGTTATCCAGTTCCCCTTAAAGGGACCTCCGGCCCCCTGCAGATCGTTTTGCCTGCCCGAGAAATTCCACATAAAGTACCTGAAATACATAAAACCCATCTGGTAGGAGAACATAAATTTCAGGTTCTCTCCAAAAGTTGGCCTGTATTCAATTCGCGGCTGACCGTCCTGGCCGGTAACCTGTATTGGTGAGCCTTTTACCGGCACCCAGCTTTTGTAAATAGCTACATGATCACTCTGTGCGCTATACATCCTTGGGAAAAGGGTAACAAACCTGTCGTCGTAATTAGGCTTTATAGCCCTGTTGGTTATTTTATACTTTCCGTCAACGGGACTATATGTTGGTTTGCCTTCATCATAAGACTCAAGAGGTGCGTTATAATAAGGACCCTGAACAAGTGGCTGCTTAGGATACTGCTCCCTGTTCAGGTAGTATAGCATCTGGAATGCTGTCTCCGGGTTATTTTCATTCATTGGGGTTCCGGCAGATGACCTTATCATTATTAAGGTAAATGATGAAAAACCAATCATTATAACCACTATAGCAGTAAGTATAGTATTAAGCACAGCCACATGCTTACGGGCAAGATAGTAAAAGATATAGGCAATTGCAGCCAGTATAATTATATTGAATAAGAAACTGCCTGACAGAAGCCATATTCCTGATGAAAGAAGGGCTGCAACAGAAAATATTGCTGTCTTGCCCGGGTTAATATTATTCATTGTAGCCCTTATTGCAAGCACGATAAATATCATAAACAATGCCACAAGAAGATATATACCGCTATTATATGGCAGTCCCAGCCCATTTACAAGCATTAGCTCTATTTTTGTTGCTACGGTAAAGAAACCCGAAACCAGTCCCCACATAATAAATGCAAGCAGAACTATCGATAAAAGCATTGATGCAATAAAGCCCTTCCAGTTAAAATCGTATTTCTTAAAATAATATACGCATACTACCGCAGGTATGGCAAGCAGGTTAAGCAGGTGAACACCTATTGATAGGCCAACAAGATAGGCGATCAGTATCAGCCACCTGTTTGCAAATGGCTCATCAGCCTCATTTTCCCATTTCAGTATCGCCCAGAAGGTAACAGCTGTAAATAGAGATGAGGATGCATATACTTCGCCTTCAACTGCAGAAAACCAGAATGAATCGGAGAAGGCATATGCAAGAGCCCCTATCAGCCCGGCTCCCATCACAGCAATGATCCCTGAAACAGATTCGTCTTTATTCTCTCCAATAATTATTTTTTTTGATAAATGGGTTATTGTCCAGAATAAAAACATAATTGTGAATGCACTGGCCAGCGCAGACATTATATTTACCATCAGGGCAACCCGGGTTACATCACCTGCAAAAAGCGAGAATGCCCTTGCAAGAATCATAAAGGTCGGGGCTCCCGGAGGATGACCGGGCTCGAGCTTATAACCTGATGTAATATATTCTCCGCAATCCCAGAGGCTCATTGTGGGTTCAACGGTCAACACATAAGTAATAGCTGCAATAAGAAAGACAAGCCAGCCAAGTGAAATATTTAAACGCCTGTATAAATTCATAAACAATATTTGTTTCAGCGGGTTTAACAAATGATTCTGTTGGCGAATTTAATCAATTTGAATAAACTTTTCTATTTTTGATTTCTACATTATACGATGAATAAGAAGTATATCCTTTATATTGCATTAAGTCTGCTTTTCTCCTGTAAGCTGGGAGCCCAATACTACAATACCGGGCAGGATCCTGCATCCCTGAAATGGAAACAACTGGAAAGCAAGCACTTTAATTTTATTTTCCCTGCGGATTATGAGAAGGAGGCAAGGAGGGCGGCCCGTATTTTTGATGAATCATATTCGCTTACCGGTGGCAGGTATGGTGAGGCCCCTGTAAATAAATTCCCTGTTATTATTCATAACCACTCGGTTGAGTCGAACGGCTATGTAGCCTGGGCGCCGAAAAGGGTTGAGCTCTATCCTCTGCCCGGCCAGAACAGCATCCCCATGTTTCATACCTCTCAGCTGGCCCTCCATGAACTAATTCATGTAAGTCAGATGCAGGCTCTCAGGCAGGGGCTGTCGAAACCACTCGAGTATATCTTTGGTGAACAATACCCGGGTGCCCTAAGCATCTTCACTCCCTTCTGGTTTCTGGAAGGAGAAGCAGTAATATCCGAATCAATATTTTCGTATTCAGGCAGAGGACGGCAGCCTGATTTTGAAAAAAGGCTTAAAGCCCTTGTGCTTGATAAAAACAGTCACTACTCATACGATAAGCTGATAAGCGGTTCGTATAAAGACTACACCCCCGATCACTACCAGTTTGGCTACCAGATGGCAGCCTATTCAAGAAGTAATTATGGAAAAGATGTTTTCACTGATGCCCTTAACTACACTGCGAGAAGACCTTATACGCTAAACCCTTTCAATATATCGCTGCGGAAAAATACCGGTTTAAACAAAAAAGAAATTTTCGATTCTACCATGGAATACCTGGCTGTAAACTGGATGAAAGAAGACAGTCTGAATCTTATAAGTGATTTTAGATACCACGACAGGCGTGATAATGACGATTATATAAGCTACCATTCACCGGTGGTAATAGGACAGGATAGTATTATAGCCATTAAGGCGTCCCTTTCCCATACGGCATCCTTCGTTCTTCTCACAAATGCAGGACTGACTGAAAAGAAAATATTTACTCCCGGGTATATCTGGCCTTATAGAATTACTGCCAGCGACAATATTATTAGCTGGGCAGAGAATGTAAGCGATCCGAGGTGGGATAACAGGTCTTTCTCAATAATAAAAACATATGATATAAATACAGGGCTTGTGAAAGTCCTTTCAAGAAAGAGCAGGCTGTTCTCACCGGCAATTTCACCCGATGGCAGGTATATAGCTGCATCCGAAAGCACTGAAGATTATAAAAACAGCCTTATTATAATTGACAGGTTTACAGGAGCGACTTTAAAATCGCTAAGCACACCTGGCAATGTATTGGTGGTTAACCCGCAATGGGCACCCGACAATAAACTGGTGGCCTTTATATCTTCATCTGAGAAAGGGGAGGGAATTATGGTCTACCATAATGACAGCAACCGCTTTGAAACAAAGCTGGAGGAAGGTAACAATGATTTACAATCTGTTGCCATCAGGGGTGATTCTCTTTTTTATATTGCCTCATATTCAGGCATCAATAATGTCTATTGCCTGGGTCAATCCCAGAAAACAGAGCAGCTTACCTCATCCAGGTTCGGACTTTCAGACATTTCAATTAATGGACAGGAAATGTACTTTGCCGATTACACCTCATCAGGAAACAGAGTTGCCTCCTTCCCTGCCACAATGGTTTACAATGAGCTTAAGGCTTTTAGCGATAAGCAGCTGTTGCTAATTAAAGATATAGATGGTTTAGATAAGCTTTCCTATTACCCTGATTATACGTCAGATAGTTATGTGGTAAAGCCATATAGAAAATGGCAACATCTTTTTAATTTCCATAGCTGGATGCCTTTTTATGCCGACCTGAATAACTTATCCTTCGATAATATCGGAGTTAGCCCTGGTCTTACAGTGATGTCTCAGAATAACTTAAGCACTCTTACTTCAACAATAGCTTACGAATATATTAATAATGATCATTTTTTACATTCCAGCATTATATGGGAGGGACAGTATCCTGTAATTGAGTTTGAAGCAAGATATGGAGGTACACCGTTAATTGCACGCGACAGAGACAGTCTTTACACTCCTGCAAATATTAATTCGGGCCTGAGTGCCTCTGCCCTGATCTATTTGCCGCTGCGTTTCAATAGCGGGAAGTATTACCAGACATTTTACCCTTCTTTAAGATTTACCTACAAAAATAATTACATCTATGAAGAGAATACGGAGGTATTTGATTATGGTCAGTTTCTGACAACAGGAAGGATCTACCTTGCCAACTTTCACAGAATGGCCTACAGGGATATTTGGCCAAGATGGGGCCAGGTTATTGATATATCCGGAACATATGCTCCCTGGGATAAAAACATATACGGTAATGTAAAGACACTGGCGACCACCTTATATACCCCTGGTTTATTAGGAAACCACGGTATAATGTTAAAGTACCAGGCAGAAAAGCAGGAAACGGGCGATTATCCATTTTACAACAGGATCTCATTCCCGCGTGGATATAGCAATATTATTTCACTGGATATGAAATCTTTTTCTGCAAATTATGCCATGCCTCTTGCATATCCTGACATTAACCTGGGAAGCCTTATATACCTGAACAGGATAAGGAGCACATTTTTCTATGATTACAGTACTGGCACCGGCAACTATTATCATCTTGAAAATCGCTGGGTAGATGAAGAAGAAAAATTCATTTCATTTGGGATGGAGCTGCTTGCAGATTTTTATATGTTAAGAATGCCATTCAGGTTTAGTGCAGGGCTTCAATCTGCCTGGATGCCAGTTCAAAAAGAACCTTACTTCAAGTTAATTTTAAATATAGATGCCTTTGGTTTCGTTATAGGCAAAGAGCCCGGTTTATATCGTTAAATCAACCCGGCGGCAAACTCCTGGATAAGCTTCCATGCCCTGTGTATATGCTTCATTGTGACATTTGTCTGCGAGGTAACCATCCTGAGAACATATTTACCATTCAGGCTGGTATGGGTAAGGTATATTTGTCCTGAATCATTAAGTTTATGATTAAGCTTTTCGTTAATTGCATTTAATGCAGCATCATCAAGTCCTTTGGGAATAAACCTGAACGACACTGTATTTAAGGGAACGGGAGCCATAAGTTCAAAATCTTCCGATTTTTCAATCATCTCTGCCAGTGATGCTGCAAAGGATATATGACCTCTAACCTTATCCATCAGGTTTTCAAGTCCGTAATACCTGATAACAAACCATAGTTTCAGGGCCCTGAATCGCCTGCCCAGTGGAATTCCCCAGTCGCGGTAATCGTTTACCTCACCCCTTGTCCGCGTTTTTAGGTATTCCGGTAATATCTCGAAAGTTTTTATCAATATCTCTGCATCCCTTACAAAATAGACCGAGCAATCGAAGTTTGTAAACATCCATTTATGGGGGTTAAAAACAAAGCTGTCAATATATTCCTTACCCTCTATCATCCAGCTGTACTCGGGCAGAATAAGAGCTGTTCCGGCCAGGGCTGCATCGACATGCAGCCAGAGTCCAAATTCACTGCATATTTCACCTATTTCCTTTAAGGGGTCTATTGCTGTTGTTCCGGTTGTTCCAAGTGCAGCTATAACACAGCAGGGTGTATATCCTTCCTCAATATCACGAATAATTGCTTTCCTCAGATGATCGCTGCTCATCGCAAATTTATCATCGACTTCAACCTTAACAAGGTTTTCTATTCCTATTCCGGCTATTTTAACAGCCTTATCGATAGATGAATGTGTTTGTTTAGAGCAATAAACCCTTAATCTGCCCTTATCACTAAATCCCTTGTTGTTTATGCTAAATTCCGTAATCTTTTCACGGGCTGTAATTATTGCAGCCAGGGTAGCACCTGATGCTGTATCCTGAATTACTCCTTCAAAGTTTTGAGGCAGTCCCATCGTATCCCTTAGCCAGTTAAGCACCCTCTCCTCAAGCTCTGCAGCAGCAGGTGATGTTTCCCATATCATGCATTGCGTACCCATAGCTGCGGTAAGCATTTCGGCCAATATTGACGGTCCCGAATTATTAGCAGGGAAATAGGCAAAGAAATTGGGACTTTGCCAGTGTGTTATCCCGGGCATAATAATATCCTGAAAATCTTTCATTATATCATCCATTGTTTCGGGTCCAAATGGTGGCATCTGGGGAAGAGAGTTGAATATTTCCCCGGGCTTTGATTTTGATTTAACAGGATAATCCTCGATGTTTTCCATATATCCGGCTATCCAGTCGATTATCTTATATCCTTCCTCTTTAAATTCTTTTGGATTCATATTATACAAAATTGATGATACATAATACGACAGAGGGTCGTTACGTGTATCGACCCTGCTATATAGTTAATATATATATTTTGTGTCTAGCCTTCGATTATCCTCTCAACCAGCAGGATGATTTTGTTATTACGCAATTCGACAACACCTCCATCGGCTTCGAAAATTGTTTCCGAGTTATCCGTTCCAGTAATAATTATCGGTCCTTTATCGAGAGTTGACACTATTGGTGCATGATCGCTCAGAACCTGGAAAGATCCTTTTTTGCCCGGGATACGAACATTTTTTACCTCCCCATCAAATATGGTTTTATCGGGTGTTATTATTTCGATATACACAATAGCAATATTTAGTTTTATTCTGCTGATTCTGCGAGGAGCTTCTCTCCTTTTTCAATAGCTTCTTCTATTGTCCCGACAAGCATAAAGGCTGCTTCAGGATATTTGTCGACTTCTCCGTCAATTATCATATTGAAGCCTTTAATTGTATCCTCGATAGATACCAGTTTCCCTTCGATACCTGTAAACTGTTCGGCCACATGGAAGGGTTGTGAAAGGAATCTCTGTACCCTCCTGGCTCTGTGAACGGCCTGCTTATCCACTTCTGACAGTTCGTCCATTCCCAGAATGGCAATAATATCCTGCAGCTCGTTATATCTCTGAAGAATTTCTTTAACTCTCTGGGCGCAATCATAGTGAGCATCGCCAACTACATCGGGAGACAAGATCCTCGAAGAAGAATCAAGCGGGTCGACAGCCGGGTAAATACCAAGCTCTGAAATTTTTCTACTCAAAACTGTTGTAGCATCGAGGTGAGAAAATGTAGTTGCGGGGGCCGGGTCGGTAAGGTCGTCAGCCGGCACATAAACAGCCTGAACAGATGTAATTGAACCATGTCTTGTAGAGGTTATTCTTTCCTGCATAATGCCCATTTCGGATGCCAGTGTTGGTTGATATCCAACAGCCGAAGGCATCCTTCCAAGAAGTGCAGACACCTCTGATCCGGCCTGGGTAAAACGGAAAACATTATCCATAAAGAACAAAATATCTCTTCCTTCGCCTTCTCCTTTACCATCACCATCCCTGAAATGTTCAGCCACTGTAAGTCCGGAAAGGGCTACACGCAGACGAGCACCCGGAGGTTCATTCATCTGTCCGAATACCAGGGCAAGTTTTGATTCTTTAAGAGCTTCATGATCTACCTTGGAAAGGTCCCATCCTCCCTCCTCCATATCTTTCAAAAACTCCTTACCATAGTTAATTACTCCTGCTTCAAGCATCTCTCTAAGAAGGTCGTTACCTTCACGGGTACGCTCGCCTACTCCGGCAAACACCGACAGTCCCGAATATGATTTTGCAATATTATTAATAAGTTCAAGTATAACTACCGTTTTACCAACACCGGCACCACCAAAGAGTCCTATTTTACCTCCCTTTGAATATGGCTCTATAAGGTCAATTACCTTAATCCCTGTATAGAGAACCTCCTTCTCTGTAGATAGATCCTCAAATTTCGGAGGCTTACGGTGTATCTCATAACCACCATCTTTAGGCAAATTGCCAATTCCGTCTATAGCTTCGCCGGTAACATTCATCAGGCGACCTTTTATCTGTTCGCCTATTGGCATAACTATTGGCGATCCGGTTGCAACAACCTCCATGCCTCTTCTAAGTCCGTCTGTTGAGTCCATAGCAACGGCACGAACAGTGTTTTCACCAATATCCTGCTGACATTCCACAACCAGTGTGGTTCCATCATCTCTTTTTATTTCAAGAGCATCGTAAATATTTGGAAGTTGTGACCCCTCTCCTTCAAATGTCACATCGATTACAGGTCCGATTACCTGGCTGATAACTCCTGTGTTTTTCGACATATTCTTTTCTTTTTATTATAAGTGTACAAATTTAACAATTTTTACTAATCGTGGAGGTACTAAAACAAGATATTATAGTTCTTCACATCCTTGGAATAACTAAGAGAAATACTAAATTTGAGTAGAATAAAAATAAGCATCCAAAAATTATGAAAAAACTCCTCCTGGCCATCCTGTTTACTGTCCTGCTAATTCCGGCAAGTTATTCCCAATTTACGAAAATCGGAGCATCCCTGGGTTATAATTACAGGTATTATTTTAATAATGAATCTGATCCGGTGTCTGGTCCTTCACATAAACTCAAAAACCCCATTCTTTCATTCAATGCGGTTTATGAGATAAATTTACCGGTTCATATTGTACCACGATTCAATATCTACTTTCCAAATATTGGTACCAGTGAGGAAGTTACAGGTTTGCCTGTTAAAACTTCCCTGATTGGATTTTCTGCTGATATCGACGGACATTATGTTTTTAACTACTTTGATGATTTTGAGATCTACGGACTGGCAGGCCTGAATATTCTCTATGCCAGGAAAAAACTGGTTCAAGACCTGAACGAGGAAGTTTATACTGATAAATCGTCGACCACAGAACCCGGATTAAACCTCGGTGTTGGTACTTACTGGAAGATCAAGGATGAATTTGATCTGTTTGCAGAGGCGAAAGTTATCCTTGCAAACCAGGTACAGGTAGTAGCCACTGCAGGCATCCTGCTTAATCTGGAATACCTGAAAAATAAGGAAGGACGAGAATCCGGATACTAGCGTTTTCTGCCAATAAGGTCGCTAACCAGCATCTGTAAGACTTCTTTCCTTGCCGGTGTGGCCGGTATTGAATCGAGCGCTATATATGCACGGTCGATATATTGACGGGCCAGGTCTTCGGCCCATTCCTGTATCTCAAGGTCCTTATAGATTGATATAACGGCCTCTATTTTTTCGGCGGGATCTACATCACCTTCGCCAAATAATTCCTTAAGTCTGCTAAGAGGCGCCCCTGAAGCAAGCTCATATGCCTTTATCAGAAGGAGGGTTTTCTTGTTGGCAACTATGTCGCCCCCTATTTTTTTTCCAAAGACCTGTGGATCGCCAAAGGCGTCGAGGATATCGTCCTGCACCTGGAAGGCAAGACCAAGGTTTTGACCGAATGAATATATTAAATCACAATCTGTTTTGTTGGCACCACCAATAACGGCACCTATTTTAAGAGAGCCTGCTATAAGCACTGCTGTTTTAAGCTCTACCATCCTGAGGTATTCATTGTGCGATACATAGGGTGTGGTCTCAAAGTCCATATCCAGCTGCTGCCCTATACACACCTCCCGCGCAATTTTATTGTATATTTTTAGCACCTCGGGCATACATACGGCAGGAGCCTGGGCAATACAATCATTTGCCACAAAGGCCATTACATCACCTGAAAGGATGGCCTGGTTTTCGTTCCATTTCTTATGAACAGTTTCTGATCCTCTTCTGAGCACAGACCTGTCCATAATATCATCGTGCACAAGAGTAAAATTATGAAACACCTCCAGTCCGACAGCAGGAACAATAGCACTGTCGATGCTATCGCTAAACAGGTTACAGGCCATCAGGGTCATAAGGGGTCGTATCCTCTTTCCCCCCATAGAGAGTATGTACTTCACAGGTTCATATAGCCTGTCGGCCCCATCCTCATAAGTAATATTGAGTATTGCCCTGTTGACAATGTCTTTTAGCTCTTCGCGGGTATACATATTATCCGTTTAATGCTTCGGCTCCACTTACTACTTCAAGTATCTGGTTTGTGATAGATGCCTGTCGTGCCTTATTATACTCGAGTGTCAGATCTTTAATAATATCAGTAGCGTTGTCTGTAGCCATATGCATGGCTGTCATTCTTGCGCCATGTTCAGCAACGTATGAATCAAGTACATTTTTATAAAACTGCACCTTCAGTGTCTTGGGTATCAATTCTTCAATTATTTCTTCCTTGCCCGGTTCATATATATAATCGGTAATAGTTTCCGTTTCGCCCTCTTCTGCATCTGCTTCAACGGGGAGAAACTGCTCGTTTGTAAGTATTTGTACGGCAGCGTTCTTAAACTGGTTATATATAAACTCAATCCTGTCGTACTTTCCTTTCAGGAAGCTATCCATAACGCCTTCGGCAATAATATTGACCGATTCAAACCCAAGGTCATCAAAAACAGAGCTATGATCCTCAACAATATTATAACTGCTTTTTCTGAAATAGTCTGCCCCTTTCTTCCCTATTGTAAGAAGATCAACGTTTCCACTGTTCACCTGTTCGGGATATTTCTCCCTAATAATTCTTATGGTTTCCTTTATCACATTTGAATTAAAAGCTCCACACAGGCCTTTGTTTGAAGTAATAACAATCAGCAGTATTTTTTCGGGTTCGGAAAGTCTTGAATATGACGCTCCATCATCAGAATCTTCTATCCTGGCACTAATCCCCAGTAGAATCTCCTGTAATTTCCCGGCATAAGGTCTTAATCGCAGTATCTTATCCTGGGCCTTCCTTAACTTTGAGGCTGCCACCATCTTCATCGCAGAAGTTATCTGCTTTGTTGATTTAACAGAGTTAAGTCTTGTGCGTATCTCTTTCAGATTAGCCATAATCAATAAAAAATATTACTCTTCTAAACCAGCAGAAATATCGCCTGCTACTTTATCGAGTACTTCCGTAACGCTATTATCCAGTACTCCGCTCTTAAGGGTCTCGAGCACATCATTGTAATTTAATTCAAGGTGTTCGATAAATAGCTCTTCAAACTCTTTTACCTTATGAATCGGGACCTTCTTAAGTAAGCCCTTTGTGCCGCAGTAAATAATTGCAATCTGCTTTTCCACGGGTATTGGAGAATACTGTCCCTGTTTCAATATCTCAACATTTTTTGCTCCCTTGTCGAGCATTGCCTTTGTTGTTGCGTCGAGGTCAGAGCCAAACTTTGCAAAAGCCTCAAGTTCCCTGTACTGGGCCTGGTCGACCTTAAGTGTACCTGCAACCTTTTTCATTGCCTTAATCTGGGCGTTTCCACCAACCCTCGATACCGAAATACCCACATTAATAGCGGGTCGTACACCTGCATTAAAAAGGTCGGATTCGAGGAATATCTGTCCATCAGTAATTGATATTACGTTTGTTGGGATATAAGCAGATACATCACCGGCCTGTGTTTCGATAATAGGCAGGGCAGTAAGCGAGCCTCCTCCTTTTATCATTCCTTCTAACGAATCCGGAATGTCGTTCATTTTTTGAGCTACCTCGTCAGATTCTATAACTTTTGCAGCTCTTTCGAGAAGTCTTGAATGCAGGTAAAATACATCGCCGGGATAAGCTTCCCTTCCGGGAGGACGGCGAAGCAGGAGCGACACTTCCCTGTACGATACAGCCTGTTTTGACAGGTCATCATATACAATTAGCGCATCACGGCCGGTGTCTCTGAAAAATTCACCTATCGCCGCACCTGCAAAAGGAGCATAAAACTGTGCAGCAGCAGGGTCGGCGGCAGTAGACATTACTATCACCGTATAATCCATTGCTCCATGCTCCTCGAGTGTAGCAGCAATATTAGCCACTGTTGAACCTTTTTGTCCGATAGCAACATAGATACAATATACCGGGTTACCATTTTCATAGTTCTGTCGCTGATTTATAATTGTATCTATGGCGATGGCTGTTTTTCCTGTCTGCCTGTCACCAATAATAAGCTCTCTTTGCCCGCGACCGATAGGGATCATGGCATCGATTGATTTCAGACCGGTTTGCAAGGGTTTTTTTACCGGCTGGCGAAATATAACCCCGGGGGCTTTTCTTTCAAAAGGCATTTCAAACAATTTGCCTTCAATGGGTCCTTTCCCATCTAGTGGCAGACCGGTGGGCGAAACCACCCGTCCAAGCAATCCTTCGCCAACGTGAATAGATGCAATCCTGCCTGTTCTTTTTGCTATATCGCCTTCGGTAATTCCTACGGAAGCTCCAAGAAGCACTGCTCCTACATTATCTTCCTCAAGGTTCAGTACTATAGCCTGGACTCCATTTTCAAATTCTATCAGTTCGTTTGACTGTACATTTGATAATCCGTACAAACGTGCGATACCATCACCTACCTGAAGTACTGTTCCCACTTCATCTAACGAGGCTCCTGTTTTGAGGCCTTTGAGTTGCTGTTTTAGTATCTCTGATACTTCTGCTGGTTTAATACTTGCCATATATTATTCTATATCTTTTTAATCTGGCTGTCATATAACTGCCAGATTAAACATTATAAATCCTCTTTTAGTTCTTTTCTGATTTTTCTCAGTTGCGATTTAACACTACCGTCGATAAATGTATCTTCGACCTTTAGCATAAAACCTCCTGTAATTTCCGGATCCACTATCTCTTCCATATCGACCCTTGTACCAAGGCCTTTTTCTATAAGACTAATAATATTCGTTTTTAAGGTATCACCGATATCATAGGCTGTAGTAAGGGTTGCCTTAGTAATGCCGTTGAATTTATCAGCCTCGTCAATATAGCTTCTTGCTATACCGGGAAGGAATACTTCCCTGTTATTATTTACAGTAAGCTGAACCATATTCATCGAAAGCTCCCCTATATTGTCTTTTAATAACGCTGCAAGGGCACTTCTTTTTACCGCATTCTGAATTACAGGGCTTACCAGAAGATCTTTAACTTCTTCAAGTGAGGTAAGCTTAAGAAGGTAAAGCATATCATCTCTTACCTGCTCGACTGATCCCTTCTCTTTTGCTGTAAGAAAGAGTGCTTTCGAATACCTGACCGATATTTTACCTTCGTTCATTATCAGTTCTTTTTCAAATCAATATCATCAAGAAGCTTATTAATCAAACGATCCTGCTCGGGTGTGTCTTTAAGGTTAAGCTTAAGTATTTTCTCTGCTATTTCAACCGACAAATCTGCAACCTGGTCTCTTATCTCTAATATGGCAGCAGATTTTTCTTTCTCAATACCAATTCGTGCCTTCTCTACAATCTTGTCGGCTTCTGTTTTTGCCAGGTTCTTTGCTTCGGCAATCATTTTATCCCTTGAGTCACGGGCCTCCTTCATCAGCCCGTCTCTTTCTTTCCTGGCCTGTTTCATTATAGCCTCATTATCGGCCTGCAGTCTTTCCATATCCTTGCGAGCTTCATCGGCTGATTCCAGAGAGCCTTTGATGCTTTCCTCCCGGGCCTTTATTGCGCCCATAATTGGTTTCCATGCAAAGACCCTCAAAAGCACGAGGAGTAATCCGAAGATTATTGTCGTCCAGAAAATAGTTCCTATATCGGGCGTTGCCAGACTATTTGCTAATATCATAATAATAAATTTTTATTCTTTAAAAGAAGGGATTGCAGCCAACCGCTGCAATCCTTCAATTTTCTACTTAGCAATAAGAGCCACAACAACTGCGAAAAGGGCTACCCCTTCGATAAGGGCTGCCGAAATAATCATAGCTGTCTGTATCTTACCACCGGCCTCGGGCTGGCGGGCTATTGCCTCCATTGCCTGACCTCCGATACGTCCGATACCAAGACCGGCACCTATTACTGCCAATCCTGCTCCAACTGCTGCTAATGTACCTGTCATAATAATTAAATTTAATTTGACAATTTATATAGTTTAATGATGTTCCTGTACTGCAAGCCCGATAAAGAGGGCCGATAATAAAGTAAATACATATGCCTGCAGGAATGCAACCAGTAACTCAAGACAATCCATAAACAGGACAAACAGTATTGACACCGGTGCTACTGCAAGAGATTTAAAAATAAATATAAGGCTAACCAGGCTCAGCACAATTATGTGACCCGCTGTAATATTGGCAAAAAGTCGAACCATCAGTGCAAATGGTTTTGATAAAATGCCAATCAGTTCAACGGGAATCATAATAGGTTTAAGCCAGAACGGTACTCCGGGAGTATTAAAAATATGGCCCCAGTACTGCCTGCTGCCACTAAACTGGGTAATAAAGAAAGTAAACAGGGCCAGTACCATTGTAACAGCAATATTGCCCGTTACATTTGCTCCACCGGGAAGCAGGGGAACAAGACCCATCAGGTTATTAATAAGAATAAAGAAAAAAGCTGTCAGGAGGTAGGGCATATATTTCTCAAACTTTTCCTCCCCTATATTTGGTATGGCAATATCATCCCTGACAAAAATCACCACCGGCTCCAGGAAGCCCTGAATACCCCTGGGTTCGCTTATACCTGTCCGGGTATAGGATTTTGCAAGAGAAACAAAGAGCCACAGGAGGATAAGGGCTGATATCAGCATTGCTGTGATATTTTTTGTAATTGAAAGATCAAGTGGCAGCCTTCCTTCAATAATATGACCATCATCATCGACCTCTGCAATCTCCCCCTTTAGATCACCCTCCTCAATAATTACATATCCATCATAGGTATGACCGTGTGCCAGTTTCCTGGAAGAGAAAAAGGAAAGTCCCTTATCTTTTGTATAGAGAATTACCGGAAGGTAGACACTTACATGCTGCCCGTGTTTATCTGTATAAATATGCCATTCATGTGAATCGGCAATATGATTCAGGATATAAGTACCCGGATCAAACTCCTTTTCTTCTGAATGAGTATCGCTGCCATGATTATTCTGTGCTTCGGGCTCATGCTCCTGGGCGAAAGTCGCAACAGGCTGCATAAACATAAGCGCCAGAACGGCAAAAGATATACTGATAAATGATTTCCCTTTCAAATTTAACCTTGTTTTATTGACTTGTTATTCAGCGACTTAACTATCACAATCATCAGATAAACCGTGAATGTCAAATATAATATAAAAAATAATAGGATGTTATTCAATCCGGATTTTTTAAAAGCTTCAAAATAGAGCAGGGCGATAAGCGCAGCAAGAACAAATTTTACCCCTATGGCTGCAAAGTTAAAGAGGGTTTGGGTCTCGGTGTTCCTCTTTGAGCCAACATAATTAATGCCAAGGACAGTGCATGAAAGAAGGAAGAAAGAGATTACCAGTATTAGGAGGGATGACTTATCAACGGTTCCTGGGATAAGGTTATTTATTACAAATCCGGCCAGTAAGAAAGACAGTGAGAGGATGACATTATTAAGCAGTCTTTTATACAGGATTATCATTTTGATCTATTTTTTAATAAAATCCTTTATAGCTGTATAAATCGCTGCGAAGACGCCAAGGAGGGACAGCACTATGGTAAAAACCGGGGTCTCGGAAGCCCGTCTTGAATCAAGCTTAACCCCGGCAAATGTCATAACAACAATAATAACCACCATCTGTATAGCAATGCCGGTATAGCGGGCATAGCTATTTATTGGGTCATCAGTCTTGTTTGATTTCTTCTTTTTTTTCTGCTGGTGTTGCTGCTGTTGGTTTGAGTTCATTTCCATCACTCATATTACAGTTACCTGTGAATCTTGCTCCGGGCTCAATCGACAGTTTATTTGTAATAATATCACCATTAATTGCAGATGAAATCTTAAGAGTAAGAAGCTGGCTGACATTTATTTTGCCCTCTATCTCGCCTGAAACTTCAGAGTTTTTACAAACAACCTCACCTTTTACTTTCCCGGTATTACCTACTACTACTTTCCCTATTGTTGAAAGGTTCCCAATAAGAACTCCATCAATCCTGATATCTCCCTGTGATCTAATATCTCCGGTAATTTCAGTTCCGTTACTGATCAGATTGATTGTTGTGCTTTCCGCGTCATTAACCTTTGCCATATTTCCTTGTTTGTTTGTTTTTAAAGATAACTCTCAAAGATATAAACTATTGTTAAATAGATATCTTAAATAATGTTATTTAGAATCATATGCCCACTTAACCCACATTGATCCCCAGGTAAATCCACCTCCAAAAGCTGCAAGTATAAGGTTATCGCCCTTTTTCAATTGACTCTGATAATCGTAGAGGCATAGTGGTATCGTTGCAGCCGTAGTATTTCCATAGTTTTGAATATTTACCATAACTTTCTCCGGTGCAAGCCCCATTCTACGTCCTGTTGCGTCAATTATTCTAAGGTTTGCCTGGTGAGGAACAAGCCATGATATATCATCGGATGTAAGATTGTTTTTTTTCATAATTTCAACCGCAATATCTGCCATCCTGGACACAGCAAATTTAAATACTGTCTGTCCCTCCTGGAAAATAAAATGCTCTTTCGCGTCTATTGTTTCATAACTTGAAGGTCGTGCAGAGCCACCGCCTTTCATATAAAGATGATGTCTGCCACTTCCATCTGTACGGAATAAATAATCCTTTATTCCGGTTTCGTCGACAGAAGGTTCAAGTAATACAGCGCCTGCAGCATCACCGAAGAGTGGGCATGTGGTTCTGTCTGTATAATCAGTTATGCTGGACATTTTATCTGCTCCAACCAGTATTACCTTTTTATGCTTTCCGGTTTCAATAAAGTTAGCCGCTGTTTGTAATGCAAAAAGGAAGCCTGAACATGCTGCATTCAGATCGAAGCTGAAGGCGTTCTTTATTCCCACCTTATCGCAGATAATATTTGCTGTTGCAGGAAAAAACATATCAGGTGTAACTGTAGCGCAAATAAGCAGATCGATCTCATCAGGTGAAGTACCTGTTTTTTCGAGCAATCCTTTAACCGCATTGGCACCCATTACCGATGTACCCTGGTTTTCTCCTTTGAGTATTCTTCTTTCCTTAATCCCAACACGCTGCATTATCCACTCATCAGAAGTATCGACCATGGTTGCCAGTTCGTGGTTATCGAGTATGTATTCAGGCACCCATGCATTAAGTCCTGTTATAGCTGCTGTAATATTTCC
The DNA here is from genome assembly GCA_942491535.1 of uncultured Marinilabiliaceae bacterium. Taxonomy (GTDB): domain Bacteria; phylum Bacteroidota; class Bacteroidia; order Bacteroidales; family VadinHA17; genus JAUVKT01. The sequence goes on along the minus strand of CALOBV010000020.1, from coordinate 193,289 downwards.
CATCTTATAATTCATCTATTATTTTCTGCGCCAGATCGGCCTTAACGACATCTCTTGTTTGCAGAATCATATTCATAATTGCCTTCCTCTTCGAAACACCATGCCCTATTACAACATTTGCATTAATTCCCACAATAGGTGTTCCTCCTATATTTTCGAAATCGAGTTTATCAAAAAACTCATCCTTATGACCTCTTTGCTTAAATATATCATAAAAGGCCTCGGCCTGTTTTATTACAATATTTCCTGCAAAGCCATCACAAACAACCACATCGGTCATGCCTGCAGTAAACAGGGCATTTGCCTCAAGGTTGCCGGCAAAATTAACTGAAGGATTGTCTTTCATCAGTTCATGGGCCGATTTCACTGCCAGCGACCCCTTGTTTTCTTCTTCTCCGATATTCAGCAGGCCCACTCTTGGATTGGGGATGTTCAATACATATTTTGCATATATCGACCCCAGCCTTGAATACTGAAGAAGAACATCGGGCTTACTGTCGGGGTTCAGACCGACATCCAGGATAACTGATTGCCGGTTATCGGTAGATGGAAGCAAGGCTGCCAGGGCTGGTCTGATAACACCTGGAATAACATTTACTGTATAGCTTGCTGCAACAAGCATTGCCCCTGTATTACCAGCACTGCAAAACCCATCAAGATTTCCACTTTTAGGGCTCTGAAGCCAACAGCGATACTCGAATCTTTCTTGCCGGCAAACGACCTGGCCGGGTGTTCTCCCATTCCAATAACTTCGCTTGAAGGGAAAATATCAAAAATACTTTTTTCTATCCCTTCAGATTTCAGTCTGCTGAGAATCTGAGATTCATCTCCGACAAGAACTATTTTCTCTCCGGTTGAAAGATATTCAAGGGCGTCAAAAGCACCTTCGAGAACAGCTCCGGGAGCAAAATCTCCTCCCATTACATCAAGCCCTATCCTCATAAGATAAGTGTATAGATTAAGCTGAAACTTCTTTCTCTATTGCCAGCTTACCCTTATAGTATCCACATTCAGGACAAACCCTGTGATATTGTACTGTTGCCCCACAGTTCGAGCAGGTAGATACTGTAGGTGCAGTTGCCTTGTAGTGCGTCCTGCGCTTATCTCTCCTCTGCTTCGATGTTTTTCTTTTTGGATGTGCCATTTCTAATATTTTTATTTTTTTAAACCATCTTTAAGCTTTCCAAGACCTTCCCATCTTGGGTCTATATTTTCATGTCTTTCAGGTAAGTGCTCCCTTAGTCTCTCAATCATTAAAGGATCACAAGTACTTTCTCCATTTTCATTTTCAGGATGAACCCTGTGCATCGGGATAGCAAGATGAGCAAACTCATAAATAAACTGGCTCAGGTCAAAACTGCTTTCTCCAAAAGGAATCATCACTACCTCGTCGTCAACCTCTTCCCACTGATCTCCGTATTTAATCAGCAGTGTATTTTTACTTTCTATCTCCTGCCAATAATCTTCCAGACACCTGTCACACACTATCATTACTCTGCCCTCAACAGTAATTGTCAGTTCCATATGAGCAGACCTCTTAAGCAGGGCTGTCAGAATTTTAAGTTCACACTTCTTTATCTCGCTCCCCTCGTAAGATTCAAAAAAATCCCTGTCAACATCAAAATCATATAAATGACTTCCTTCTTTCAGCCCGGACAGGGGTATATCATAAAAACCGGACATGTCTGTCAAAATTGGTGTGCAAAAATATAAAAGCTTATTCAATTATGAAAATGTTGAGGGAAAAAGATACGCCTCTTTAAATATTGATTTTCAGTACAAAGATAAAAGTAAATATCAGAATACTCTTTCTTTTTCCAGAATCGTGGTTTACCGATTAATTTTGGTCTTCTGCCGATTTGTATTATTCAGCACTGATTTTCTGAACTATTTTTGAATCATCAAACAAAAACTCTGTTATGAAAAAAGATAGATTTAATAAAAACTTTAATCCCCTCTGGGGCATAGGATCATTCCTTATAGCCTTTGGTCTGCTGTTGGGGGTAATAATGATGGACCTTCTGCATCTGGGAGAACCTTCAAGCTATATTAGATGGCAGATGCTTCTGATTTTCATCGGGGCTGTTTCACTCTTTAATGGTAAAATAGGCGAAGCCCTGATTTTGTTCGCGGTGGGCACCTATTTTCTTCTGCCCCACCTGGATATCCAGCTACCCGAATATATAGATAATTTCTACTGGCCGGGAGCTATTATTCTTGTCGGACTGGGACTGATCGTTTCGGGATCGATAAGAAAATTACGTAAGGAAAATCGTATAAATGAAAACTAAGAATATCATGGAAAACCAAACAGATTATAATAAAAGACCAAGACATCACCACTCTCCGGGCTCCTCAAAAATTGCCATAGGTGTTGTATTAATTGTACTGGGATCTGTTCTTATAATTGAGAGAACAGGCTTGCTGCCTAATTATATTGAAAATATAGTTTTTAGCTGGCAAATGCTACTTTTGGCTATTGGCTTTGTAATGACAATGGGAACAGGGAATAAGGGCCCCGGGCTGATCGTAATGGCTGTAGGAGGATTCTTCCTTATACCCGAAATATTTGATATCCCTTTCAGGGCGTACCGCCTTTTCTGGCCGGCTCTGTTTATTGTTGCAGGCCTTATAATACTGACTAATGCGAGGTGGTTGAAGTCAGAAAACTGGAAGTCGCGTCAGACAAATTCATCTGATGAAATTGATATAGTCCATATATTTGGAGGAGGGGAAAGGATTGTAACATCAGATAATTTCCAGGGAGGAAAAATAACTGCAATCTTCGGCGGATCGGAAATAGATTTTACAAGGGCGCAGCTGGCACCGGGGGTAAATGAGATTGAAGTTACCTGGATATTTGGAGGAGGCTCGCTCATTGTTCCCAGCGACTGGAATGTTGTGATTGAAGTGACTCCTATACTGGGTGGCTTCTCCGATTCAAGAAAAATGTCACACACTAATCCTATAGATGTTTCAAAGACCCTTGTATTAAAAGGAACTGTGATATTCGGAGGTGGTGAAATTAAAAGCTACTGATAGGCATAAGCTGGTATGATTCACCCAATTATTACATATCGCTCGAGATTTTTTATATGGTGGCTGATCTGGTTTCTTTTCGGACTGGGACAGTCACTTCTTTTAACCTTTGTTACAGATATCGGGGTGCTTGCATCATTTGTTGATGGTTTTTCTTCATCCGTTTTCTATAGTCTCCTTGCCATTGCAATCTGGTTTCCCTTAAAACAGCTCAACCCGGAATCGGGAAGAATGGTAATCGTAATCCTGAACCACCTTTTTATTGCACTGGCTACAATTACTATGTGGCTCTTTGGTGTCAGGCTTCTTACAGTTTCAATTGTACCAAATCCCGATGCATACCTCGAGCTATGGAATCAATCCCTCTACTACAGGCTCGCCGGCGGTTTCTTTATATACATAGTTATTACCCTTACATATTATCTCATTATTAGCTTCGATAACATCAATAAGAAAAATATTAATGAAGCCAAGCTCGAGAATATGCTTAGAGAAACTGAATTGATGATGCTGAGATCACAGATAAATCCTCACTTCCTGTTTAACAGTCTTAACTCAGTAAGTTCTCTTACGATCACCAATCCCGATAAGGCCAGGGAGATGGTTGTGAAGTTGTCTGAATTTATGAGATACGCTCTCTCCAGAAAAGAAGAAAAGGTAGTTCCCCTTGAAAAAGAGCTGATTAACATGAGGCTTTATATGGATATTGAAAAGGTTAGATTTGGTAACAGGTTAATTCTTGAGGAGAATATTGATAAAAATGCACTTGATGTGGATGTGCCTAATATGATTCTACAGCCCCTATACGAAAATTCGGTTAAGCATGGTGTATACGAAAGCGTAGAAAGTGTTGTTATTGGTGTTAACATTTCCAGGAAGGACTCAGGAACAACAATCACGATAACAAACGACTATGATCCGGAAAATATTCCAGTAAGGGGCACAGGCACCGGGCTGAAAAACATTATGAGAAGACTGGATCTATATTATAACAAAGAGGCTTACCTGCTTACAAAAAAAGAAAATGGTAAATTTACTGCTGAAATATTTATACCTGAACGATAATACCCTAAGCGATGGATGATAATAATAAAATCAAGGTTCTGGTTATTGAAGATGAGGAACCGGCCAGGGTTTTGATCAGACACTTTCTTTCAAAGCATAGTAATCTTGAACTGGTGGGCGAGTGCAGTGATGGATTCTGCGGATTAAAAAGTATTAAAGACCTTAGCCCTGATCTTCTCCTGCTGGATATCCAGATGCCCAAACTTACAGGTTTCGAGCTACTGGAATTATTAGAAAATAGACCTGAAATAATATTTTCAACTGCATATGACGAATATGCTATTAAGGCATTCGATATGAATGCTATAGATTATTTACTTAAACCTTTCTCCCAGGAAAGATTTGATGAAGCAATCTATAAGGCTGTCGCGAAAATTGGAAGCGGGAAGCATGATGCCGATATTTTAAAGTCATTGACAACATCCCGGCCGGAAGGATCTCCTTCTATTTCAAGAATTGTGATCCGAAAAGGCAACGCCATAAGTTTTATTCCTGTCGATTCCATACTATACCTGAGATCTGAAGATGATTATGTTATGATTTTTCATAAGGAGGGCAAGGCTCTTAAGCAGCAAACCATGAAATATTATGAAAATAACCTTCCCGGGGAAGATTTTGTCAGAACACACAGGTCGGCAATAATAAAAATAAACCAGATAGACAGAATAGAACCCTATGGCAAGGAAACATACAGGGCCATTATGAAAGACGGTACAAGAATCCCCGTCAGTCGCACGGGATATAAGAACCTGAAGGATAAGATTAATTTTTAGAGTTCAGGGAAGAACCGGGGTGATCATTATTTTAACCTGTTTGAGCGTGGCCATATTCCAAGAAAGGTATTCCATGGCCTGTACCTTTTAATCCATATAAGTGGAGCGGGGTCGTATCCGTGTGTCCCCCCGGGCCTGCATCTGAGTATACGATTTGTTCCAAGAATTAAACCCCTCAGTGGTCCAAGATTATTTATCGCATCAACAGCATAGCCCGAGCAACTGGGGGTATGCCTGCACGAAGGCCCGGTAATCGGAGAGATAAACCATTTATAAAAATAAACGGGAATAAGTAATAAATATGCAAGTATTTTTTTAATCACTTTCATCTCTTTTCAAAGATAATGTAATTACCCGGCACGATGATGCAAATCATCGTTTTGCGTGATGAAAATTATACATATACATTCTCTTAAACGATTTAATATATTGTATTCTTGTGGATTAAATAAGAAGAGAAACAATAATATCAAAATGACAGTCCCTAACAAATCCAATAAAGATCTCGAGAATACTATTGCCGACCTGACCGTAAAACTTGCTAAGGCAAGTGAATCTTGCAAAAACTCCAGAGATAAATTTCAGAAAGCCCTTCTTGCCAGTCCAGACCCGGTATGTATTATTGACGTTGAGACTATGAGGATAGTCGAGCTCAATTCGAACTATGTGAAAATATTTGGCCACACAAAAGAAGAATCAATAGGCAAAACTACCCTTGAATTAAATATCTGGTCGAAAGAAGAAGACAGGGCAAATTTTAACAATGAATTATTATCAACCGGGCGAATCAGAAATTTCGAAACAGAGCTATTAAATAAGGAAGGCAGTATCTGCAAAACCATAATTTCTGCCGAGAAAATAAGCTCCGAAGGAAAGGATTGCCTTCTTATTTACCTCCGCCAGGTAAACACCCTGAGGAAAACTCAGGATCAATACCGGCTGCTGGCTGAGAATTCAACCGATGTTATATGGGTATTGCAGCCCGATGGCATTTTCTCATATATAAGCCCATCTGTTAAAAAATTACGGGGATATACAGCTGAAGAGGCTGTTAATCAACCTCTCCATGAAGTAATGACCGAGGAGTCTCTGCAAAAGGTTACGATCTTGCTCAATAGCCTTCTCTCCAGTGATAACATAGGGGGGGAGATTTCAGATTCTTTTCAAACCGAGGTCGAACAACTATGTAAAGATGGCTCAACTGTATGGACAGAAGTGCTTGTTACCCCAATAAAAAATAGTGACGGCAAAATAAAGGAAATACTTGGAGTAAGCAGAAATATTCAGGGCAAAAGAATTGCCCAGCAAAAGTCTAAGGAAAGAAACCGAACGCTTGAAAGTATATTCAGGTCTTCACCAACAGGCGTGGGTATGGTTATCGACAGGAATATTACCCTGGTAAATGATATGTTCTGTGAAATGCTCGGATATTCCAGGAAAGAGATACTGGGAAAAAATGCTCGCTTTATGTATGAGAGCGACGAAGAATATGAAAGAGTTGGAAGGGTTAAATATAAAAAAATTGAAGAGGGTGGCACCGGGGGATTAAATACAAAGCTTGTAAGGAAGGATGGTTCGAAAATGGATGTATATATGAGTTCCTCTCCTATTGATATAAACGACTGGAGCAGGGGAATTATCTTTAACATCCTCGACATCAGCAACATAAGGGAGGCAGAGAGCGAAATAGCAGTTAGTAAAAAGAAATATTCATCCCTGATCGACCATATTAATGATGCCATTTTTATTCATCCCTGGGCAAAAGATGAATTTAAAAACTTCGTCGAAGTCAATAACAATGCCTGTGAAACTTATGGCTACTCCAGGGAAGAATTATTAAACCTTAACGCAGCAGATATTACTGTGCCGGAAGATCTGGAAATTCATTGTAAAATAGAAACCAGAAAAAAATTATATGATACCGGTTCAATGGTTTTTGAAACTAACCATATCCGGAAAGATGGAACAATATTCCCGGTTGAGATATCTTCAAACATTGTTGACCTTAAAAACGAAAAAATCATTCTTGCCGTAGTAAGGGATATAAGTGACAGAAAGGATGCAGAAAACGCACTTGTTGAAAGCGAGCGCAAGCACAGGCAGATATTTGAGAATTCTCCCGAAGCCATGATTCTTGTTGATAAGCTCGGATTTATCCTCGATTGCAATTCTGCTTTCTGCAAAATATCAGGTCGTCAACAGGATGAATTTATCGGGAAACATTTCGCTAAGATTAATATGCTTGTCTTCAAAAAGATACCACAGTATCTTAAACTCTTTAACGAAGTAATTGTCAAGAAGCAAAATAAGATTGCCGATTTTGAATGGATAGCCAAAAATGGGGATACAAGAACGGCGATCATACATATGGGGCCAATTTTCGAAAAAAGCAAAGTTACGGGAGTACAGGGTCTGATTAAAGACACTACCCGGCAGAAGGAATTTGAGAATAATCTGATTTTTGCCAAAGAAAAAGCAGAAGAAAACGACAGGCTTAAGTCGGCCTTTCTTGAGACCATGTCTCATGAACTGAGAACGCCACTTAATGCAGTTATTGGCTTCAGCAATCTCATTAATGATGAGAAAAATATCGATAATATCATAGAAATGAATAAGTACATTTCTGATAACGGCAAGAAGCTGTTAACAATTATCGAGTCTATTTTAGATCTGTCTATCCTGACAACTAATACCGGGAGTGCCAGGTCTGAGGAAGTTAACCTGAATACGCTTTTTGGTGAGCTTGAGATTACACTTAAGGGGATGCTTGAGCTCGAAAAGAAAGACCAGATAAACACATATTATCAGCCCGACAGGAAAAGAAGTGAGATGGTAGTTACAACCGATAGGTTACGGCTAAAGCAGTTGCTTACAAATCTTATGACAAATGCAGTAAGGTTCACCGACAAAGGAACTGTAAGATATGGATATAACATTATTGAAAACAATGTTGAGTTTTTTGTAAGTGATACGGGTATAGGTATCCCCGAAGATAAAACAGACATGATCTTTGAAAGATTTCAGCAAATCGATAACTCACTTACCAGGACCAGGGGAGGACTTGGACTGGGCCTGGCGATATGTAAGGAAATTACAAAACTGCTGGGCGGAGAACTGAGAGTTGAGTCTACAGTGCATAAGGGATCCACCTTCTATTTCAGTATCCCTGCTAAGCCTTATATAAAACTACACAGAAGTGCTTTTGATATTAACCTGCAGGGCAAATGCTTCCTGGTAGTTGAAGATGTGGAGTCGAACTATCTCTACATCGAGAAGCTGCTAACAGACTCAGGGGCAGAGGTTATATGGGCTCAAACGGGGAAAGAAGCAATTTCAATTGCATCAAGAATAGATTCAATTGATATGGTGCTAATGGATATAAGGATGCCCGACATTAATGGATATGAAATTACAAGAGAGATAAAAAAAATTAAACCTTCTGTTCCAATTATTGCCCAGACGGCATATGCTATGAGGAGCGACCAGCAGGATGCCTTTGACGCAGGTTGTTCTGCCCATATTTCCAAGCCCATTAAGATTGAAGACCTGAGGAATATAATTTCCAGGTTCCTGGAACAGCCTGAAGCCAGGAGAATAATAATTTAATTAGGTATCTTATCGTCCTTTCACGTTTAGCACCTTAGATGTCTTAACAAGGATCCTGATTATTACCCAGATTGTCATTACCGGGATTATCGACCACAAGAAGAGTGGATTAAGGCCTATATCTGAAGTATTAATATAATTCCTGGCAAGGTCGAGTAATGTAAATATTAAAAACAAGTTGGCCAGCCCATGGTACTCTCTTTTCAATACATTTCTAAAAGAGAATGGAAGATCTGGTTTTTTATAATTTCTGAAAGAGGGAATAAAAGCCCTGACCTTTCCCGACCATGTATCATATTGATCGCCGAACTTTTTTCTCAAAAATTGCTCCTCGGCAAACATTATCCTTTCATAATATAACCAGTAGAGAAGGGAAAAAAACAATGTAAACCATAGTGATCTCAGGAAGAGAACAGGCCCGAGCCACATTAAGAAATTACCAAGGTAGAGGGGATGCCTTAGCATAGAGTAAAGCCCGGTAGTATTTATTTGCTGAGCAAGCTGGCCCTTGATATTTCTTCCTGATGTACCTCTGGGCGTACGCCCTACTGTAAGGGCTCTTATCAGCTGTCCGCTTAAGCCAATTATAATGAATACCGACTCAATCGTAGGATCATACTCAATCTTGCCGCTATAGTATAAAAAAGCAAACGCGGGTATCAGAAATATCACCGGCAACCAGCCTCTTCTTTTAAAGAGCCAGTTTCCGCTTTTTTCCATCTCATGTACTAATGCCATTTCTTCTTTTTTGGGCCAGCTAAAGTAAGAAAATTATCAGAAACTGTATTTGACACGTAAAAACGCAAGATTCATTTTTATATTTTCACTTATCATATCTGCCTTAAAATACTGCCAGATAAAAGAAAAATCTATGTTTTGAGCCAGAGAAGCATCAAATGAAGGTCCGGCAAAAAATCCATCTATGCCCGGATAAAAGATTGATGAAAGTCCAATATTAATCAGGGGTGTAACAGGGTACTGGAAGGCGGCAAAGAGCGAAAACTCTGAGAATGCCAGATCCTTTGCAGAAAGGTTACCGATATAGAAAGCATCAAAGTCGTTAAAATCGAGCGGGGAATTGCAGTACATTACCTGAACCTGTATGGTGGCATTGTTAGAAAAAGATCTGTCAAGTCCAACGGTAAAAAGCCCTGTTCCTGTAGTGTCGGAAAAGTTTTCATCAGGCTGAAACCAGCTTATTTCTCCTCTGAAAGAAACATTTCCAAAAGCGCCCGACCAGCCGGTTCCCAGAACCCAGTCTGTTCCTCCTACATATCCGCCAAGGAACTGGATATCGTAGCCCCACTTATTAAACCTGTAAAGGGCTGCCGCGCTTAAGCGGTCTTCTGAATCGAGCTTGGCAGCAAGTTCTACGGTCGACGAAAAATTGGGGTATATCTGAAGTCTTATTGCATCGCTTCCCGGGCGCTCGGGATAGTCAAAGTCGAAATAAGAATATGCATTAAAAATATCATTGGGATTCCACACAAAGGTCTGGCCCCAGTTTATTCGTTGTCGCCCCAGCCGTACCTGAAAATTTTCTCCACTGAAGTCAATCCATAGCCTGTCGATAAAAGTATTAAGAATAACCGACTCCTTATCAAGCAAATTCCAGCTCATATCCATCCATCCCCTGTCTCCGGCAATCAGTGCAGAGTAATCCGGGTCAAAGCGAACCATGTCGCCTGTAAAAACCCTGTTCCTCATCTCCAGGCCAAAGCTAAGTTTTGATCCGGAATATATTCTAAAATTCAAGCGGTTATGTATCAGGTTATCCGTATTCCATTGCTTGCTAAAATCTTCAAATATTACACTCTGCATAGTTGTAATATATCCCTTTGCTGTGGCCCCTGTGTTTCTCTCCTGCGCATTGGCCGGTGCTAAAACAAGCAAAAGCACGAATATTAAATAAGCCTTTAGTAACCCTGTCCTCATAAGTTAATGAATTTTATCAGAAACAACCTTCCCGTCTTCAAGAGTAATAACCCTCCTGGCTTTTTTAACGACCCTTGCATCGTGAGTTGAGAAAATAAATGTAATATTTTCTTCCCTGTTAAGCTTTTCCATAATTTCCAGTAAGGTAGCCGTTGATTTTGAGTCGAGGTTGGCCGTGGGCTCGTCGGCCAGGATAAACTTTGGCTTTGAGGCCAGGGCCCTGGCCACTGCTATCCTCTGTTGCTGACCGCCGGATAGTTTTGAAGGGCGACTGTTAGCCCTGTCGCCCAGGCCTACGGATTCAAGTAATTCCATTGTACGTTTTTCCCTGTCTGCTTTAGGCCATTTCTGAAGACTCATTATAAACTCCACATTCTCTTTTGCAGTCAGAACAGGGATAAGATTATAGGATTGAAAAACAAAGCCAATATTCCTCATCCTGAAGTCGATTATCTCAGAAGATTTAAATTTTGAAAGATCTTTCCCGTCCACAATAATTTCTCCGCTCGATGGCTTATCAAGTCCACCAATCATGTTCAGCAGAGTTGTTTTACCCGATCCGGAAGGACCAACAATGGCCGCAAATTCTCCCTCTTCAAAATCAAGCTTAACTCCGTTAACGGCATGGACTTCTACTTCAGTTTCGTTATATATCTTATGAACATCATTTAATTCAAGTACTTTCATTGCTCTATGTTTTTATATTGTTTCTTACTCTGTTCTTAATGCTTCTGCCGGGTCGAGCTTAAGAGCCTTCAGGGCAGGATAGATAGAAGAAAGAATCCCTGTAATAATTATCAGGACAACAACCAGCAGGAAGAAATCGTTCCCAATATCAGGGTAGATAATAGCCGAAAATCCCATACCCTCGAATCCTTCCTTCATTGATGATAGATTAATGCCGCTTTTTGAGCTTGCTGAAATAAGGATTTTTCCCAGAACCATTCCAACAATACCCCCGCTTAGCGAAAGCAGTACAGACTCGGTCATTATCATCCTGAATACCTTCTTCTTATTCATTCCAATAGCAGAGAGCATCCCCAGTTCCTTGGTTCTTTCCAGAACAACCATCAGCATTGTATTTACTATACCAAAGGCCAGTGCTGCCAGTATTATTCCCATAAAGAAACCATACATAATACCTGTCATCTCAGACATCATTGCCAGGTCTGGAGCAAGCTTACGCCAGGTCATTACCTCAAGATCCGGGAATAGTCCTGATATTTCTCCGGCCACAGTCTCTGCTTCTTCAGGGTCGGACACTTTTACGATTAATTTATGAATACAATCTTCGGCTCCGATCAATTCCAGAAGTTGATCCTGCATTACAAAGACCTCCATGTTTTCGTACATGCTGTTAGGAATATCATATAGTCCGACTATCCTGAATCTTCCGCCTGTCATAACGTTTTGCTTATCCAGGAAGGTAAGGGTGAGCCTTGCTCTCTGGCTAAATGTTTCTGCTTCCTTTCTAATTATATAGCCATATTTCTGCAGTTCTTTATTATCCAGAACGTCCTGAAGTTCTTTCTTGAAACTTTTTTCATTTTTGAATCTCTTTCCTTCGAAGCGGCGCAACTTATCAATTGTTTTATCCGGAACTTTCTTTTCACGTAAAGCCAGGAAGAGATCTTCGTCGACTATGTACCTTATGATATCAAGCGATTTCGCAAGATCGACACCAACATATGCATAGCCAGATTCCTTTTCTTCGCTAAAATATCCCCCGGTTCCCGGCGCCACCTTTTTATACAGGGTAAAAACCTCCTTCTCCTCAGAGGGTATAATTCCGTTTATCTGTACTCCCTGGCTCTTTGATGCCGTATTTGCCATTCCAATTACTACAGTTCTTGAAGCCAGGGATTCAACACCCTCAATCTTATTAATTTTACTTATCACATCCCCGGCGTCGCTGATACTATAAACCAGGTCATTATTAGACCTGAAATCAGGATGGGTAAGCTGAATATGAGAAACTTCATTGTCGAGAGCAGAGTCAACTCTTTGTTTCATTGCTCCTTCCATAACACCTATGGCAAAAACTCCGCAAAATATTCCAATTGTGACAGATGCTATAACCACAAGGCTTCTCACCTTGTTGCGCCAAATATTTTTCCAGGCTGTTTTTGTAATCATTTCCATTTTTTTAAGCCTTTATAGCATTTATTTCTTTCAATCTCAATATCTTTCTTACAGGATAAAGCAGCGATAAAACAACTATTATACCCACAACCACCGACTGCCAGAGAAAGTATTTATCAATCCACTGAAAAGCCATTACCGGTTCAAAGCCGTAGTCTTCCATCATCTTAGCCATCTCTCCCGATAACCTTATTGGATGATAAAAGCCATAAATAATAACAGGTGTTGAAACCATTACTCCCAGTAAGATACCTGCCAGTCCGATATAAAGCATCTCTATTACCAAAATGGCAGCCATCTTTATTTTCTGCATACCAATTGATACTATTACTCCGAACTCACGTCTTCGTTCGGCTGTCATCATTAATACTGTACCGAAAACGCCAAAAGCAATTACAAGGTAGAGGATGCCTATCATTATCATCCCACTCTGGTTATCCGCTTCCATCTGCTGAACAATTGTCTCGTTCATTTCTTTCCACCCCAGGACCCTGTATGGTGAGTCAAGGCTTTCTTCGAGCCTGCTGATTGTTTCATCAATATCCTTATCATTCTTATTTTTCAACTTCAGTGCAATCGATGTCAGCATGCCATTTGCACCGTAGAGATCCTGGCAAACATCAACGGGCAGATACACTATCTGGCTTTCCAGGTCTGGTGCAGGAAGACTTACGACTCCCTTTATAAGATATTTACCTGCAGCCGTTGTTCCATGATATCCCTGGCCCAGAAGAACCAGGGTATCTCCCTTTTGCAGACCCAGGTATTTAGCAAGCCTGTTGCCAACCAGGGCCCCATGCTCGCCAGGGACAAGGTAACTGTTATCAACGGCAGCGTATTTCTTAAGCAGGGTTAATATCAATTCAGTATCTTTTTCTTTAACTCCCAGGTCCAGAAGAATCCTGCCATCAGATGCATATGAGTTACCATTAAACAATTGCATATTAGATTTAATGTTCCCGGGTATATCCTCCTTCTCCAGGGAGGCTATAGCTTGATCAGATAAAGTATATTTTACAAGTTTACTCCTTACGTTTGACAGCTCAGCTTCCTTAACCGGGTCTATACCCAATACCATTACACCTTTTGACCTGGAGCCACTTGAAGCCAGTGCAAATGATTCAAATCGCGGAATGGCATTGCTGACATTTTCGTCGGCAAGCAGTTTATTTATAAGTTCGTCGTTAACAACAAAGGAATTATCAACCATCCTGTCTTCCCAGAAATCCTCATTCTGAACCTGGATGTGCCCTGAATATGTTTCGATAATATTATTAAACATATAAGCGTAGGTTCCCAGCTGCAACGACCTCATCAGAAGAGCAAAAAAGACAGCAAATAGTACAGAGGCTATCGTTATCATTGTTCGTCTGCGATTTCTCCACAGATTCCTCCAGGCCATTTTATAATTTTTCATAGCAGGTTCTTTTATCTGACTCTTTTCATATTCTGTTGAGAGAAAAATCCCTCATCAATCGGCCTGTTAAATTCCAGTGTCTCAAATACCACGATAGTCTTATAGCCTTCCTCTTCTGCAGGTATTAGCTCAAGCCTGGTTGGAATCAGCCTTCCATCCATCAGTTTAATATCACTTCCCAGTTCAGTCCTGATAAGATAACCATCTTCATCATAAAGCTCAGATTTCAAAAACAAGAGGTCATTTTTGTCTATCCATCTTATCTGGTGACCCCATATCACGGCAGCATCTTCCTTTGCCACAAGCTCTATCTTGTAGCAAGGCCTCCCCTCAATTTCTTCCTCCCCAATAATTGTGTGAGTATAATCATTTACCACCGACGATTCTTTAAGGATATCATCATTTGTATAATCTGAGCCCATCCATCCCTGCGACATCATAGAAGGGGGAAGTTTTGTAAGCCTGCTTATCGAGGGAGTCCATGTCCACATCTCTGTTCCCCGTTTTAAAAATGTCTGCCCTTTGTCCCGGGCCGGAGCAGTTATTAAGGTTAAAGCATTTTCTGTGCCCTGTGTCCAGTTCTTAAATGTAATTGTTCTTTCCCAGGTCGGTCTTACAATAGTCATAGACATGATTCCGACACTCGATTTTTCACCATTAAATTTCTCGTTGGCCTGCCTCACTATTTCTGTCGCGTCCTGTGCCCTTACCGGCGAAGAGCAAAGAGCAAAGAGCAAAGAGAAAGAAGTCAGGATTAAAAATTGTCTTTTCATATCAGGTAATTTATGAACAGTATAATTGTATAAGTCTCTTTTTTAATTTGTCAAACAAGACAGGATCTGAGTTTGCCACGAAATTTAATCCTATCCCGTCCATTAAAGAACCAAAAATCATTGCATCGGTATAGGGATCTTCGTGACCCAGCATTTCAAAATACTTAGACAGCATGCCCATATACAATTTTAATAACTCTTCTATTTTTGGTCTTACGATTCCAAGCACCGAAGGCTGAAGCATCAGCGAGTAATAGAGGGTCCAGAAGTGATTGTCCCTGTTTATCATATCGAAGGTAAGTTCAATAAAACGCTTCATTTCTTCCTTTGTTATAATGCCATCCCTGTTGGGGTCTAATAACTCCCTTAGCCTTTCAAGTCCATCTATTATTATAACCTTTAACAAATCCTCCTTGTTATCAAAATAATTATAAAGCAGTCCTTTCGATATCCCTGCCCTGGAAGCAATTTTACTTACAGAAGTATTATGATATCCGTTATCGGCAAATAATTCTATGGCCACGCTCATTATCAGAGCCCTTTTTTCTTCCCTTATTTTTTCAAATTGTTGTTTGCTTCGTGGTGACATTGTTTTATGATTAAACGGTCAGTCATTTTTGTCTCAAAAACATAATCGCCCTTTAATTGAACGACTGGTCAAATATAAAACATTAGATAGCCCTTTGTCAAGTATTTATTGAGTTATTTTTAAAATACATGGTTATTTATCTGTATTTCTGTGTTTTATAAAATGCTTTTTTTTGACATTACCCACACAATTCTACAGAATTATTGTGAAATACCCGGCCCTAAGCTGCTTAAGTAATACTTAAAATATATTGTTCTGACCACTCGTTCAATTAACCCTTTTGCCTTACGCCATACGCCTTATGCCCTTTTTCAAAAACATTTTGTATCTTTAACACACAAAGCAAAAGATAAATAGCTATGGCAAACCTAAAATTAGCACTGGGATTTATCCCGTCAACAAGCAAGATTGAACAGGCCGAAATAGCCCTGATAAAGGAATTTGAAAAGCTTCAGGCCTTTACAGAATCTGATGAGTTAAAGAAATTTAATGAGCTGGATGCGATAGTTAATTCTGCAGACTTTAAAGCCAGTAAAAAGGAAATTGTGGGTCTCAGTTTTAAAACATCCGAAGAGTATCATAAGGAGAATGAGTTTAAGAAGATTCAAAAAGCTAAGGATATTAAGCTTTATTTCAAAACTCTTAACGGTTCACAGCTCAATAAATTCAGGGAACTGGACGGTTCGGATACGATTAGCAAATATGAAGATCTTAAGAAAACCGTAGAATCAGGCGAGTTCAGGCAGAAACAAAAATCCAAAGAGTTTAAAGGCTCTGACGGCCAGAAGTTATTAAGCGAATTTAATAACTTGAAATCCAGGGCGGATATCAAATCATATTATAAGTTCAGAAATTCAAAGGAACTTGCAAACTTCAACCAGCTTGATGGATCACAAAAACTGTCAAGGCTGGAAGAATTAAAAGACTACCTGGCATCTGACGAGTTCAAAACAAAAAAGGAGTATCTGCTGGACAAGAAAAGATTTGAAAAATCAGATCTGTATCTCCAGGAACAGGAATATGAGAAACTAAAAAAGAGCGTAGATATAGTATGGTACCTCAAGGTAAAGGATTCTGATAAATTTGAAGTGCTGAAGAAAAGAGAGCTTACCTTTAGCGACGAATTTGACGGCGAATCTCTTGACCGAAAGCTATGGCTCACCAATCATTACTGGGCCGACAAATTATTCAAAGACCACTACTCACAGGAAACAGATCTGCACTGCTACACCGATAAAGATAACACAGAGGTAAGAAGCAGTCTATTACAAATAAGCACAAGACCACAGAAAGCAGATGGAAAGGTCTGGAATCCGCTTCTTGGAGGGTTCAGGCTAAAAGAATTCAATTATACTTCCGGACTGGTTAATACAAGCAAAAGTTTCAGACAGCAATATGGAACCTTTAAGGCAAAAATTAAACTTAATACAGCTGTAGGCCCGTCTCACGCATTCAGATTGCTTGGAGATAAAATTACTCCGCATATTGATGTCTGCCGAAGCGGCAAGGGTAAGGTATGGGCCGATTACTTCAGCAGTGCTTCCAGTTCTGTTAAAACTTCTATCGGGTCGAAGTATGGAAAGAATTTCTTTATATACTCACTCGAATGGACTCCAAATAAAATGGTCTGGAAAATCAATGATGTTGTAATATTTACCCAGACTGCAAACCTGCCACAGGAACCACTATACGTGGTATTTACCGGTGGACTTGAAAAGCCGATTCACGGCAGTTCTTCAATGGAGGTTGATTGGGTAAGAGTTTATAAGGGAGTTGATTAAAGATCAAAGATTATAAGATTGAAGATTATAAGATTTACCGGCTCCTGTATAGAGCCGGTTTTTTTGAAATATTTTTACTTATTAATTGTCTAATATCTGTATCACTAACTATTTAAGCATTATAATTATGAGATATATTCTAATATTGGTATTTGCTCTGATTTCTTTTTCTTCATCAGCACAGAGTGATATTATAAGTTCTGACTTTTGTATGGAGGCAAAGATTATAGACGGAGCTACAAACGATTGGGTCGCACCAATGCAGTATAATGATAATAAAATATCATACTCTGTATCGAATGATAATGAGAATCTCTACCTGGTAATTCAAACAATAAGCCAGAGTGTTCAGCAAAAAATCATGAGATCCGGAATGACAGTTTCTTTTAGCAGCAAAAGTCCTAAAAAAAAGAATGTTCACGTTTACTTCCCACTTAAGGCTGATGCTGTGTCAAATACTGAAAGACTTCGGCCGGATCCCGAAGGAAACAATTCTATAACAGATCAAAGAGCTTATATGAGAGACCATATTCTGGAACAGTTCACCGAAATGAAAGTAAAGGGAATAAAATCAATTAAGGGTAAAATCCCCGTGCTTAATGATTATGGTGTTCTGGCAGCAATTAACTGGGAGGGAGAAAAATTACTTACATACGAAATTCAACTTCCAATTAAAGAACTGTTTATAACTGATCCTTTAAAAGATCAGGATCCAGTCGAATTGGAATTAAAAATTTTAGTAAGCCCTCTGCCTCAGCCAGATAACGCCGGAGCCGGTAACATGTCCTCCGGATCAGGAGGAGGCCGAAGAGGAGGAGGCAGATCAATGAGCGGAGGAGGAGCGCCACCTTCAGGAATGCGAGGCGGAGACAGATCTGCAATGTTTACTGCGGATGTGTTCACTTCAAAGATTGCTCTCAGCAAATCAAAATAGTAAATACATTTTATGTAAGTTTAAACAGTTAACATGATTAAACTTATATGGGAAAAACAAGATGCCCCTGGGCCGGAACTGATCCCCTCTATGTAGATTATCACGATAATGAATGGGGTGTTCCGGTATATGATGATATTCTTTTGTTTGAGTTCCTTATGCTTGAGACCTTTCAGGCAGGTCTGAGCTGGATCACTATTCTCCGCAAAAGAGAAAATTTCAGAAAGGCTTTTGATAATTTTGATTTTAATAAAATTTCCGGATACAGTGAAAAAAAGGTAGAAGAGCTCCTTAATGATAAAGGGATAATCAGGAATAAGCTGAAAATATACGCAACAATATCAAACGCGAAAGCCTTTATTAATATCCGTAAAGAATTTGGCACTTTCAGTAAATACATATGGTCATTCACCGATGGAAAACCAATCATAAATACTTTTACATCTATTGACAAAGTTCCGGCAAAAACCTCATTGTCAGATACTTTAAGCAAAGACTTGAAGCTCAGGGGATTCAAATTTGTTGGCTCAACAATTGTATATGCCCATATGCAGGCAACCGGGATGGTGAACGACCACCTGACAACTTGTTTCAGGCATAAAGAAGTCCAACCAGAACAGTAGATCTATGAATAAAGCTCTGATCATATCTTTGATTACCGGCCTTCTGCTTTCTTCATGTATTAAAGAAGATTCCAGACCTAATTTTGTGTTTATCCTGGTTGATGATCTGGGATGGACCGACCTGGGGGTGTACGGAAGTACATTCTATGAAACACCCAACCTCGATAATCTGGCGGCAATGGGTATAATGTTCAGCGATGCTTATGCATCCTGCCCCGTTTGTTCCCCTACCAGGTCCAGTATTATGACAGGCAAATACCCCACCAGGACCAATATAACAGACTGGATTCCCGGTGACGACCCTCAAAAAAGAAAATTAATCGGAACATTAGATAGCAACCAGCTGGCACTGGATGAGATATCACTTGCCGAAACAATGAAAATGAATGGCTATCAAACCTTTTTTGCTGGTAAATGGCATTTAGGTGACGTGGGCTTCTATCCTGAAAACCAGGGCTTTGATATAAATATTGGTGGTCACCACAGGGGTTCCCCTCCCGGTGGATACTACTCTCCATATAAGAACCCTGTGCTGAGCGATGGACCTGAAGGGGAATATCTTACCGACAGATTAACGCAGGAGTCGATTAACTTCCTTAAAGCAAGCGGAGATCATCCATTCTTTTTATATCTGTCCTTCTACACAGTGCATACACCAATTCAGCCAAATTTAGAGCTAATAGATCACTATAAACACAAACTTGAGTCACTTGAAGATAAGGGTCGTATTGTCTTATCAAACGATCATAATAGCGTAAGTGTTCTTAACCAGGCAAACCCCGATTATGCTTCAATGGTAAGTGCAATGGATAAAAACGTTGGCAAAATTATTAACTACCTTAATGAATCGGGGCTCGCCGAAAACACCTATATTATTTTTACTTCTGATAACGGAGGACTGAGCACACAGACGGGAAACAGAATGTCGCCCACATCGGTAAAACCACTGAGGGCCGGTAAAGGATGGTGCTACGAAGGAGGAATTCGTGTACCTCTTATTATTTATGGGCCCGGAATAAAAAAAGGCGTTTCAAATTTCCCTGTAATAAGTACTGATTATTATCCTACCATCCTGGACCTTGCAGGCTTACCGCCTATGCCCGAACAGCACATTGACGGGATTAGTCTGACCTCTGTTTTCGAAGGTAAAGAACCAGAGAGGGATATTCTTTTCTGGCATTATCCTCATTACCATTCAAGTGGCTGGACACCTGGTGCGGCAATAAGAAAGGGCCAATGGAAATTGATCGAGTTTTACGAAAACGATACGTATGAACTGTATAATCTTGAAGAAGATATAGGAGAAACCCTTGATCTATCAAAGCAGTATCCTGAAATAGCTAATGAACTTCATACCCTGCTTGCTAAATTTCAAAAGGAGAGCGGAGCTTTGTTCCCTGCTAATAATCCTGATTATAAACTGAAATGACGCCAGCTAATTTTCAACTAATAGTAAGTATCTGGATATTGCTGGCAATCATCCTCTTCCCTTTTTTGATTAAAGTCAGAGCTCCATATGGTCGCCACTCAAACAGGTCGTGGGGCCCCATGATTGATAACAGGACAGGCTGGATACTGATGGAGTTGCCATCTCTTGCCCTTTTTACTGTTCTCTTTCTGACGGGGGTAGAAAAGGAAGCCATGGTCGTTTGGTTCTTCTTTGCCTTCTGGGTAATTCATTACCTAAACAGGGTTTTTATCTTTCCTGTAAGAACCCGGACAAAGGGAAAACAGATGCCCTTAGTGATAATGCTTATGGCTATGGTTTTTAACCTTGTAAATGCTTTTGTTAACGGATACTGGCTGGGGTATATGGCAGGGAGCAGGGGGCAGGGAGCAGGGAGTATGGGGCAGGGGGGAGCTTATGATGCTAATTGGATAAGCGATCCCAGGTTTATAATTGGTGTGGCTTTGTTTATAACAGGGTTTATTATAAACCAGGTGGCCGACAATCATCTTATCAAACTAAGAGAAAAAAAAGGAAAAGGATATTTTATTCCAACTCACTGGCTCTATAAAAGAGTCTCCTGCCCGAATTTTGGAGGAGAGCTGATGGAGTGGACCGGATTTGCAATAATGACCTGGTCGCTGCCCGGCCTTTCGTTTGCAATCTGGACGGCTGCAAACCTTATCCCAAGAGCACTTCATCACCACAGGTGGTACCAGGAATCGTTTTCGGATTATCCAAAAAACAAGAAAGCAATAATTCCGGGAGTGTTATAGCAAAGAGCAAAGGGGTAAGGGCAAAGAGCTAAGAGGTAAGGGCTAAGAGCCAAGAGCTAAGAGCAAGGGCACAGAGCAAGGGAGAGCATGGAGCATGGAGCATGGGGTTGCGTTGCTTTGCAACGCTGATGGCCGATAGCCAGCCAAGGCTGGCAACCCCCTGCACCCTGCTCCCTGCTTCCCGCCGTGCTTTGGCAGAGACGGGCTCCCTCCACATAAGGAACTCTCAAACCACTCAAACCACTTAAACCACTCAAACCACTTAAACCACTTAAACTACTCAAACCACTTAAACAAACTCAAACCACTTAAACCTTTTTCAACCTTTTCTATCTTTTCTCTGAAACTTTTCAGAACTTTATCCGTCTTTAGATTGTAACACACAGTATGACACTTCAAGAATACAACAGGGCCGTAGATGAATATTCGGATAGGGTGTATCGCTTTATCCTGAAGAGTATTGGCGACGAGGAAAGAGCAAAAGATATTGTTCAGGACTCTTATGAGAAACTGTGGATAAACATTAACGTCCTGGAGTTTAAGAAAGTTAAGGCCTGGTTGTTTTCAACTTCATACAATGGAATGATTGATATTATCCGAAAAAACAAGAGAGTGGTTCATACAGAAGATTACTACGAACCCGAAGCCTCAGAGGATGGATATTCAGACTTGAATGAAATATTACATAAGTGTCTTGAAAAATTACCCGATAATTACAGGTCGGTATTGTTACTGAGAGATTATGAAGGATACTCATATATAGAAATATCAAAAATAACCGGGCAGACAGAAGCCCAGGTAAAAACAAACATCTATCGAGGAAGAATGGCGATGAGGAAAATGATTGGAAATAAAGCTATGGTTGTCTGATATGGAAGTTAACAAAAATAACTACCAGGTCTGGATCTCAGACTATTACGACGGGTCGCTGAGCGACACCGAAGAAAAGATGCTATACAGTTTTCTCGAATTGCACACTGATCTTATGGATGAATTTAATAGTTTCAGTGAGCTGGTCCTTCATCCTGATATTGCCATTCGTATTGATAAGGCGTCTCTTAAGAAAGATCTTCAGGAAGAAAATCCTGATGCAATTGAATATTGTGCTCTTGCTCTTTCAGAAAACGATCTAAGCCCGGAAGAAGTAGTAGAATTCACTGCCCTGTTAAAGCACTCAGAGAAAGCCAGGACAGAACTTGAGGTTTATAAAAAAATCAGGCTTAAACCAGTCTCTGCCCAATATCCCGGCAAATTAAGCTTAAAAAGAATTCCTGTCAGGGCTGGAATAGCAAAGTATGCATTCAGAATAATTGCATCTGCAGCGAGTATTGCTCTGCTTATTTCTCTTTTTACCTTGCTTCCCCGTAAAACAGAAAGCATCTACTCCTATAATTCGGCATATCTTCTTCCGTTTAATAATACGAACGACCCTTCTGAAACAATAGCTCCTGCTATTACACCGGTATTAATATCAAAAAGACCCCAGGTAAGGGCTATTAATATAAAAGAACGACCCAGCGAAGAAAGATCCGCTAATATCGAAGAAAAACGAATTATTACTGCACCCGGTAACCAGGCTTTTATTGATAATGTTAAAATACTGAATACATCAGGGCCAGTATCACTTCTTGCAATGACTCCTTCAGAACCAATAGTGGATGATTATATGGACAAAGATCTCAGTCCGAGGCAATTTGTTGCAATGAATTTCCGCAAACACCTTCTTAAAGAGGATGTAGATAATACCGACAAGCTTAAAGTATACGAGGTAGCTGATGCAGGCATTAGCGGTTTAAATAAGCTTCTTGGCTGGGAGATGCAGTTTGAGAAGGAGAAAGCCGAAGATGGGAAGCTGGCATCTTTTAAATTCACCTCCCAATTGCTCAAGCTTGATCATAAAAATAAAAATTACACCGACGAGCTGTAACTTTTACTCCGCCTATCCGTCTCAGGATAAAATTAATAATCAGAAAATTATTTAGACATGAAAAGAATATTTTTACTATTCACCCTTGCAGCCTTTATTACAGGCATATCGGCACAGGAACCTGTTGAATTAAACTATTATTATTCACACCAGGAACCCGAAATAATTGTAAGCAACACTAACTCGGGATTAAAGATTGTAAATGATGGCGACGAACTAAAGATAAGGCTTGGAGACAGGGGGCTTACACTGTCTGAAAACGGTAACTTACCTATCCTGAAAATAGATCGCTACAACGATGAAGAATTCTACCAGGATGATGAAGACAATGGCGAAAAAAGAAGAAGGTCCCGTCGCAGATTTACTCCTCACTGGTCGGGGGTTGAATTCGGGCTGAATAATTATGTTACTTCAGATTACTCGTTTACTCTTCCTGCCCAGGATAATTTTATGGACCTGAACACCGGTAAATCGTACAACTTCAATATCAATTTCGCACAGCTGGGAATAGGCCTTACAAGACATTTTGGCCTGGTTACGGGTGTTGGATTTGAGTTTAACTCTTATTTCTTTGACGGCAATAACAATATAATGAAAAACGAGGATGGTGTTATTATTGAATATGATGCCTCCCTTGATGGTATTAGCCTCGAAAAATCAAAATTCACAACAACATATTTTGTTGTTCCTGTGCTTGTGGAATTACAAATTCCTGTAAGCAGGGGTAATACTCTTAATGTTGCTGGCGGAGTAATTGGAGGTGCAAAGCTGGGATCAAAAACCAAACTTGTATATTTTGACGGAGGGAAGGAAAAAGTCAAAGAAAAGGACGACTACAGCCTCAATGTATTCAGGTATGGGCCGACTGTAAGAATCGGGTATGAGAGCTTCCAGCTTTATGCTACATACTATATGAATGGCCTTTTCCAGGAAAACAAAGGTCCCGAGCTATACCCGCTTCAGGTAGGTGTTGCATTTTCTTTCGACTAGCCTTAAACGAAATATATTGCATAAACATATAGAAAGGACGCAAAAGCTTGCGTCCTTTCTCTTTATTTAAGCTGGCGGCTTTTCTTTCGCATAACAGACCGGGCCCGGTTGTTTGCATTTATAAAATAATGATTCCTATTTACATTAATTCAATATTTTGTTCTTTGCCGCCCTAAATCTATCTTTGTTAATCATTCATTACCTTAAAAATGC
The DNA here is from genome assembly GCA_942491535.1 of uncultured Marinilabiliaceae bacterium. Lineage (GTDB taxonomy): Bacteria > Bacteroidota > Bacteroidia > Bacteroidales > VadinHA17 > JAUVKT01. Next base: position 169,259 of record CALOBV010000020.1, on the reverse strand, counting down.
TATGAATTCGAGAGAATTAAGTGATCTTGAAAGAAGAAGATACAGTAAGCACATTATTCTGCCCGAGGTTTCGGAAGAAGGGCAGATTAAGCTTAAGAACGCAAGGGTGCTTGTTGTTGGTGCCGGAGGCCTTGGCTGTCCGGTCCTGCAATACCTGTGCGCAGCCGGAATAGGAAACATTGGGATAGTGGAATATGATGTTGTGAACGATAGCAACCTGCACAGGCAGATCCTCTATGGATCAGGTGATGTAGGTAAGCTGAAATCAATAATAACAAGAGACAGGCTAATCAGTCAGAATAATAATGTTAATATTGAGATTTTCAATGTCAGGTTAAATGCCGATAACGCCCTGTCGCTTATCGAACAGTACGACATAGTAATTGATGCTACCGACAATTATGAAAGCAGGTATATTATTAGTGATTGCAGCCTTATATCAAATAAACCAATGGTTCACGGGGCAATTTATAGATTTGAAGGACAGGTTTCGGTCTTTAATTACAAGCAGGGACCAACATACAGATGTTATAATCCGCAAGAGTCAGCCAGGGAAAAAGACCCCCTTCCTGAAGAGAGCGGTCTGCTGGGGGTATTGCCCGGAATCACAGGTACATTAATGGCTAACGAGACTATTAAGATAATTCTTGGACTTGAACATATTCTTTCGGGTCAAATTCTATTCCTTAATATTCTTAAAAATCAATTTTATTCGGTAAACATTGATCCCGACCCGAAAAACAAGAAAATTGATAAATTATTACCCTTTTATAAAAATATTTAATCTAATCTTACTGATATGAAATTGTTATTGATAAGTAATTCAACTAATGCCGGAGAGGAATATCTCGAATACCCGAAATATAATATTAAGGAATTCCTGGGAGAGAAGCCGGTTAAAGCACTATTTATTCCATATGCCGGGGTAACTTTTTCTTTCGACGACTATGAGGCAAAGGTTTCCAATCGCTTTAAAGAAATAGGACATGATATTGTTTCTATTCACCATAGCAAAGACCCTGTTAAGGCCGTGGAAGAAGCAGAAGCAATTGTTGTTGGGGGCGGAAATACCTGGCAATTATTAAAAATGACACAGGACAACAGGCTGATAGAACCAATCAGAAAAAAGGTCTTAAGTGGCACCCCATATATTGGATGGAGCGCAGGCTCAAATATGGCCTGTCCCAGCCTGAGAACCACCAATGATATGCCAATAATTGAACCTGATAGTTTCAATTCCCTTAATCTGATCTCCTTCCAGATCAATCCTCATTACCTCGACGCTAACCCCGATGGTCACGCCGGGGAAACAAGGGAACAGAGGATACAGGAATTCCTGGAGGTAAACCCCGACCTCTATGTTGTCGGACTCAGGGAAGGAACAATGCTCCACCTTGAAGGAAAAGTTCTTAAATTAATAGGCCCGAGAGATATGAGAATCTTCAGGAAGGGAGACTCTCCATATGAGGTAAACACAGGCAGCGATTTATCCTTTCTTCTTTAATAAGCAGCCTGATATTGGTTGAATAAGGAAATATACAATAGGTTTATATGAAAATAATCCTGAAAATATTCAGGTACCTGTTTATTACCATTGCGGCGGTACTTGTTATACTTATTAGCCTGACACTCGTTTTCCAGGGTCGTATAACTCAAATATTTAAAACAGAAGCCAACAAATATTCGGAAACTGGTTTAGATGTTGAAAAAGTGAGTTTTTCTCTAATAAAAGGCTTCCCCCGGGCAACCGTCGAATTTAAAAATATCCTTATTGAGTCGCCAGCGACAGAAATTAATAATATGGATAGCATCCCTGATATAAGAAATTTTCTTGAAGCTGAATTTTTGTTTGTGTCATTCAATGTAAGGGATATAATAAATAAGAAGTACTCGATCGACCGGATTACAGTTAAGAATGGTAAGTTGCTAATTATTAAAGACTCGATTGGAGTTACAAGCAAGCGTATACTTAAAAATGAATTTAAAAACGATTCTTCCAAAATTTCATTCGACCTGGATAATATCCGCCTTGATAATATCGGATTTATTTACATTAATGACCAGAATAGATTCCTCCTCGATTGTAAGCTTGATAATGCAGAGGGAAAACTGAAGCTGGCCGATGGCAAAACCAATATTGAAGTAAAGAGCGAGTTTGATATAAGCAGCCTTCTATCAAAAGAAAGAATTATTCTCAAGCCGGTATCCGGGGGGAGTATTAAGGGTAAATTAATACTTTCGGCAGATTCTATTTACTTTAAACAACTTGATTTAGTAGTTAGTAATCAAGCTATTAGCGTAGATGGATCTGTTTGTAAAAAGGAGCATAATCTGAAACTTAATATTGTTTCAGACAATACTGACCTTGATCTTATAATCAATAATTTCCCAATTGAAAAAGAATTCAGGCAGGGGATAGTGCTTGATCACCAGAACACAAGTCTTAGCCTTAATTTTAACGACCCCCTGAAGAGCTTCTCGGCGACTGTCCACTCCTTTAAGTCTGAATATGCAGGATCTGATTATGAGGGTTCTCTATCGCTTAAAAACCTTGTCTCACCTAACCTGGATCTAATGTTTAGTGCTAATGTGGATCTTGCTAAGCTATACAAGATTCACCCGGTCAGTAAGCTGGAGGCGATATCAGGAGAAGCCCATATAAATGCACGGTTTAGTGGTATGACGGGCAGGCTAAACACATTTTCTGTCGATAAGCTTCTCAAGCTTAAAAGAAATATTAACCTCCATTTAAGTGATGTAGATCTGAAATTGAGCACTTATGCCTATCCGGTTCAAAATATTTCAGGAAATATTATGATTTCCGATAATGTCTGGGCCGATGAATTATCATTTCTTATTTCCGGACAGAACATGGTTATGAACTGCAAAATCGACGATGCTGGTAATATCTTTAATAAGGATGGTGGGGTTATTAATATTACAGCAGGCCTCTGGGCAGACAAAGTTGATTACAAATTATTATTACCTCCCCCCGGATCTGAAAAGCAGGTAAACAATATAAATGACAGTCCTGGCCTTAAAGACAGAGTAGTAGCCAGCCTTGTTATAAATGTCGATAGTCTTATTCTCAATAAATTTCACTCATCTCAATTTGACGGCATTATAAATTACAGGCCCGGTCTTTTCAATATTAACTCATTTAATTTGCTGGCTCTTGACGGATCACTTTCGGGGAATACAACTTTGATTAAGAATTCAGGCGGTAGGTACTCTGCAAGAGGATGGTTTGATATTCAAAATGTGGATATTAATAAGGCATTTACCGTGTTCAATAACTTCGGGCAGCAACAGCTCCTGGCTGAGAATATAAGGGGTGATCTGTCAGGCTCTTTCAGCATTAGCACAGATACTGATTCATCTTTTAAGCCAATCCCGTCTTCTCTTTCTGTTTCGGGTAATTATTCCATAACAGACGGGGAGCTTCTTGGTTTTGAACCGATACTTAAACTATCCCGCTTTATAGAGGTTTCGGAGCTGGAAGACATTAAGTTCCAGAATATGAAGAACGATCTTATTATTGCCAACCAGAGACTGTTGATTCCTTCGATGGAAATCAACTCATCTGCCTTCAATATATCTCTGTCAGGGGAACAGGATTTTTCAGGCACTTTTGAATACCATTTAAGTGTGTTGCTTTCAGAAATCCTTAGTAAGAAAGCCAGGAATTCAGGATCTTATGTGAGTGAGTTCGGTCCGGTCGAAGATGATGGTCTGGGTAAAACCACCCTCTTCCTGAAGCTCGAAAAAGACAATGAGGAAACAAGGGTTAGCTACGATGTGAAAAAGCTATCAGAAGAGATTAAGGTTAGTCTTCAGGAAGAAAAACAAAGCCTTAAAACAATATTAAACGATGAATATGGTTGGTATAAAAGTGATTCCCTGGAAGCCAAAGTAAATAACAGCAGGCGATTCAGGATTAACTGGGAGGAAGCAGACTCTATTAAAACAATACAAGAACCCACCGGGGTCAGGTCTGGTATTTTTAAGAAAATATTTAAATCTGATACTCTTAAAAAGAAGTTTTGAATATATACAGGAAGAAAATATTTTGGAAACTGTCTTTGCTTGTAGCAGCAATAATAATTGGTGTTTCATCTCTTATTTATACCGGGAGTCTCGTAAACCGCCTTAAAGATGAAGAAAGGAAAAAGATTGAACACTGGGCAGAATCAATTCAGCTCGTTGAGCTTACAGATGATGTTGACGTGCTTAATCTACTGTCATCAATTATTGAATCCAACAATACCGTTCCGGTAATTCTGACCGACGAAAACGGAGTAATTAAGGGACACCGAAATTTCGATACAGTAAAATCTGAAGATCCTGAATATCTGCAGGCTCAGCTTACAAGATTAAAGGGTAGATCTGAACCTATAGTTATATCATTTGGAGAAGGAATGAAGAGCTATATCTATTATAATGAGAGCATTATTCTTACCAAGTTAAGATACTATCCCTACATACAGCTCAGCATAATTATATTCTTTATTGCAATAGCATATTTTGCGTTCAGTATAGCCCGAAAGTCAGAACAGAACCAGGTTTGGGTGGGAATGTCGAAGGAGACAGCCCATCAGCTTGGCACCCCGACATCTTCTCTTGAGGGATGGGTAGAGTTAATAAAAGAAAGATACCCCGATGATACTATTCACCATGAATTATCGAGGGACGTAGAAAGACTTGAGAAAATTACTGAAAGGTTTTCAAGTATCGGGTCAAGGCCGGAATTACACCCGGAAAGTATTATACATATAATTGAAAACAGCATTGATTATCTAAAAAGAAGAACCAGCTCAAAGGTCTTATACGAAGTAGATTTTAAAGTCGACAAAGAATTACTGGTTCCCCTCAATGCTTCTCTTTTCGAATGGGTGCTTGAAAACCTTTTTAAGAACGCCATAGATGCAATGAATGGTGTTGGTAACATCAGTGTCGCAGTAAACGAAAGCTCTTCTGGTGTTTTAATTGATATAGAGGACAGTGGAAAAGGAATGCATAAATCTGTATTCAAGAGTATCTTCAAGCCAGGTTTCAGCACCAAGGAAAGAGGATGGGGCCTGGGCCTGTCGTTAAGTAAAAGGATAATAGAGTTATATCATAGCGGAAAGATCTTTGTCAGGTCATCAGAGCCGGGCAGAGGTACGGTTATCAGGATAATACTGAATAAAAAGAGGCCGCAAAAATAACTATCTTTGTTGTCTTAAATCTCAGATCATGCTCAGGGAAGATATTGAAATAATGGCTCCTGTTGGTTCTTATGAATCACTGGCGGCGGCAATTCAGGGAGGCGCCAATTCAGTATATTTTGGGGTCGAACAGCTTAATATGAGGGCTCGTTCTTCTCATAACTTCACCCTCGACGATCTCAGGAAGATTTCAGAAATATGCAATAAAAACGGTCTTAACTCCTACCTTACCTTAAATGTGGTGATGTACGACAATGAGATTGATCAGATGAAAGAGATTGTCGATGCAGCAAAAGAAAGTGGAATAAGTGCAATTATCGCTTCCGACCTTTCGGCCATTCATTATGCAAGTTCCAGGGGAGTTGAAATCCATCTGTCCACCCAGGTCAATATCACCAATATTGAATCGCTTAAGTTCTACTCACAGTGGGCTGATGTGGTTGTACTTGCCAGGGAACTAAACCTTGAACAGGTAAAGTATATATATAATAAGATTGAGGAAGAAAATATTACCGGTCCTTCAGGCAGGAAGATAAAGATTGAAATGTTTGTCCACGGAGCACTGTGTATGGCAGTATCAGGTAAGTGTTATCTGAGCCTCCACGAAAACAATAATTCGGCAAACAGGGGTAAGTGCTATCAGACCTGCAGGAAGGCCTATATTGTATCGGAAAAAGAAAGCGGCAACGAATTGGAGATCGACAATGAATATATTATGTCTCCCAAAGACCTTTCTACAATTGGTTTTGTAAATAAACTACTCGATGCCGGCGTAAGGGTTCTGAAAATTGAAGGCCGGGCCCGCTCACCCGAATATGTAAAAACTGTTTCTTCTGCATATAATACAGCTGTTCAGGCGGTAATCGACGATAAGTACAACGACCGGCTGATAAGTAATCTTAAAGACCAGGTTGCTTCAGTATTTAACAGGGGATTCTGGGATGGTTATTACCTTGGTCAGAAACTTGGTGAATGGAGTAATAATTATGGTTCGAGTGCCAGTAAGAGAAAAATTTATCTTGGTAAAATAACTAACTATTTTAATAAAATAGGGGTGGCAGAGATAAAGCTTGAAACGGGCCCTCTGAAAAGAAATGATGAGCTCCTGATAATAGGTCCAACAACCGGGGTAATAGAATATGTTGTAGATGAAATACGGGTAGATATGCAGAAGGTTGAGCTGGCAGAAAAAGGGGTAAGGTGTTCTGTTCCTTCTCCCGACTTATTACGGAGATCCGATAAGGTCTATAAATGGGTTGATGCTTCCGAGGTCAGGAAGCAATAATTATCCCCTTAGAGCATCGGCCGCTTTCAAAACTTTCAATGCGTTTTCGCCTGCATTGGCACTAAGACTTTCTATTCTGGTTACCATATCCTGCTCCCTCCTATCCAGTCCATAATTATAGGTCTTATCGTAATAGCGCAACACTATTCTAATTGCCCTGTCCATATTCTTATCCCTTACTGCATCCAGGGCTTCATCAGCCTCCTTCCCTCCCAGGCGTTTCCTTATCCGATTAATCGATTCTTCAAGCAAATCCGGGGGCATTTCCCCATACTCATCGAGAAGCCTTGGCAGGCGTATATCAACATCACATACTACCGCTATTACGTGAGCCTCTCTTATTCTCTGGTAAAATACATCCGGCATAAAAACCGATCCTATATTAAGGCTTTCATCTTCAAGAAAGAGTCTTTTATCCGGGTCCTGTTTTCTTAATTCATCGAAAAGAAGGTTTGCGAAATGTTCGGTCGACGGTTGTGGAGGCATGCCTATGGCACCAAAGGCTGATCCCCTGTGATTAGCAAGGCCTTCGAGGTCAATTACCTGTTCGCCGGTATTGGCTATTTCATACAGTATTTCTGTCTTTCCACTACCAGTCATTCCTCCCACAACAATTATGTTTCTTTCCTGGCCGAGAAATTCAGACAAATAAGCTCTGTAGCTTTTATAACCACCTTCGAGCAGGCTGCATTCTAAATCGCCCTGGGAAAACAGCCATGCCATGCTGGCAGATCGTCGTCCACCCCTCCAGCAATGAACAAGCAGTTTTTTATTTTCGCCTGCCGTTTCTATTCCCTTTACCAGGAGGTCTTTCATCTTTGGGCCTACAATACTGAGCCCTTTCAGTACGGCCTCTCTTTCTCCTTCCTTATTGTAGATAGTACCAACAATTGATCTTTCCTCATCAGAAAACAATGGTATGTTGACTGCTCCGGGGATATGTCCCTTTGAGAACTCAGAAGGTGTTCTGACATCAATCACTGGATTTTTCCCGGCCTCGCTGAGAAACTCCCTTACCCCGATTACTCTTTGTTGATTATCCAATATTATGAAAAATGAGAGAGAAGTATTTTTCTTATATGCTGCTGTGTAACAGGCTTGGACACAAAGCCCTGCATGCCTGAAAGCTCTGCCTTCCTAATTGATTCTTCTGTGCTGTCGGCTGTCAGAGCAATAATCAGAGCATCTTTATCCTTTGCCACAATTGACCTGGATGCTTCAAAGCCATCTATTACCGGCATAATCAAATCCATAAAGATTATATCATATTTTTTATCAGCAACCATCTTAATAGCTTCTTCTCCGTTCGAAGCGATGTCTGTCTCATAACCAAGGCTCCTGAATATTGTTGATGCTACTTTCTGGTTAATCATATTATCTTCAACAACAAGAATATTCAATTCCTTTGTAAGGGGATGGTCGATTTTGAAATCCAGATGTGGCTCTATATTGGGGAAGCGCTCCTGGATAATATTAAACAGCTCGCTAATATGATATGGTTTTACCAGGTAATCATCAATTCCGTAATGTATACATCTTGAATAGTTTCCTCGCTGATCATTTGAGCTAAGCATTAATATTATTACCTCCTTAAACAGGCCCTTTTCCCATAATTCCTTTCCCACCTGGAATCCGTCAAAATCTTCGGTATCAAGAATAATTACAAACCTGTATTTTTCCTCTACCTGCGACAGGTTTGATTTAATAAGGTTTATTGTTTGTTTTTGCCAGCTTGTAACATAGCTTGACAGTCCAATTTTATGTAATGACCCAAGCAGTTCTTCATCTCTTTGCCGTCCTCCGCTAACCACAAGGGTTTTGATCTCTTCATAGGATTTTATTTTTTCGGCCCCAACATTTTTCTCCAGTCTCTCATTAGAGTAAACTTTCACCGTAAATACAAAGCGTGCACCCTGACAATCAGGGTCATCTGTAAGACCGGAAGGGGTTGAAGAGACGAGATCGCCGCCCATCATCTCAATCAATTGCTTGGAGATAATGCCCGTAAGTCCTTTCCCGTCGTAATCAACAACTGATTTGCTCTCTGCCCGGATATAATCACCAAACAACTTTTTAAATGCAGTATTTGAATAGCCACACCCTGTATCCCTGATATCAAACTTCAAAAACATTGTCCCCTGCCCGCTTTGTTCAATATTACAGGCTATACTGATCTGCCCCTTCCTGGTATGATCAATTGATATTGAAAACAGGCTTGAAATTACCTGTCTCAGCCTGAAGGGGTCGCCTATTAATGTTTCAGGAACAGCATTGTCGACATCGGTAGAGAATTCCACGCCGGTAGCTTTGATTGTTGCCGCAACATTAATGCAATACTCTATTTCTTTCCGAACATCAAATGGTATCTCATCAAGCATCAGCTTACCTGCCTCAATCCTCGAAAAGTCGAGCAGATCATTAATAATAGTTAATAGCAGATCTGAAGAATTCTTGATAAGGTTAACAATCTCCTTTACCCTGGGTTCTTGCTCCATTCCGACGAGTATATCAGCCATTCCAATAATACCATTAAGAGGTGTTCGGATCTCATGACTCATTTTTGCAAGAAATTCAGATTTTGCCTCATTTGCCCTGGCTTCCTGCTTACGGGCCACTTCAAGAAGGGTTACATCTATAAGAGCCACCATTGTAGCTTCCTCTCCATTAAAGACAACGGGAATTTCCTTCCTGAAAATTACAATATCCACACCACCCTTCTTAATAACCATAAACTGGTTGGGCTCGTAGCCTGCTCCCAGGTTCTCTGCAAACAAAAGTCCTTCACCTGAATGAATATTTTCGGGCATCAGCTTGCCTTCCATCTCGCTTGCATCTTCGTAAGAAAATAACCTGGCTACAGTATCGTTTGCTTTAATTATCTCCTTATTGGGATTCATTATCACAACACCAACAGGCATCTGTTCTATTAGCTGTATAAATGTTTGCTCAGATTCTCTTAACAACTTACTGTCTTTTGCCTGCTTCCTGATAAATCTCCTGAAAAAGAAGATCATAAGTCCCACCATCAAAATAGTGAAGCTCACAATAAGAAGTGAGTTCCTGATAATATAGGTTTGATAGAAGCTGGTTGGTGCAGAAAACACCATTCCGAAGTCGCGCTTAAGTAGTGTTACAGGATAATACGAAGAAATTATATTCCCTGTCTCTCCGTTGGCAGTAACGGTATGAACCAGGTTGCCGCTTATCTCATCAACAATGTCTTTTAAAATTGCATTCCTGTTCCCTATTTCTATTCCTTCAGAATTTTTTGCCTCCAGGATATCTTCGGTGAGAAAGTTAATATATAAAATATTACCCTCATCATCAATTAACCACTGCCACTGGTAGTCTTCGAGCTTATATTTCTGGAACTGGGCATTAAAGTAGTTTATATAATCTACCGTAACTATCATGTTACCAATAATTTCATCATTATTATTAATAATTACATAATAGGCATCATATTTATCACGGTTAGGGGTCAGCATCTCCCTGTTTACAATTGGTTTCTGGGCCTGGCTCAGGTAGGTATTCTCTATCCACTCCTCTTCCTGGTCTTTATACAGGTTGAAAACCTGGGCCCTCGTATTGATTATTTCGATATTAACTACGAAGTCCTCGTACTTACTATAAAAGAATTTAAGTCTTTCTATTATCCTTTCTTTTGCATAATCATTATTAAAGAAATTGTTCATGTTTTCTTTTTCCTCGAAAAAGATTCTGCTGATATCACTTTCAAAATAAAGATTTACATCTCCTGCCTCAACCCCTATAAGCTGAACCTGCTGACTGAGAAGTTGTTTAACATAATTGACCTGCTTCTGGTAGAGGTTATTATAATATATACTGTTTACCGCAAGAATGGTTATGATTATAATGTAAGAGAATATTGTTAATCGTTTCATCTATACTTGGTTTACAGGTAATGTCAGGTAAGGATAATCAGAAATAAAGATAAATGAATAATAGGACTCCCCAAAGTTATCTGTATTTTGAGTTAGCATCAATCATAATATTGATATAACTGCGGTATCGGGACCATTCTATTTTACCCGATTCGACAGCTTCTTTAACTGAACAACCTGGCTCGTCAAGATGCAGGCAGTTATTATACTTACAGGCTGCCGATGCCTTAAAAATCTCAGGGAAAAAGTGATAAATTTCCTTCTTATCAAATTCAACAAGTCCAAAACCTTTTATTCCCGGCGTATCAATTATATATCCACCTCCTTTCAGTTCAAACATTTCCGCAAAAGTGGTTGTATGCTTACCCTGTTTATGGTAGTCGGAAATTTCTCCTATTTCCTGGCTTATATCAGCGTCTATTATTTTTAACAGGGTTGATTTTCCCACTCCTGAATTACCCGACACCAGGCTTATCTTCCCAGTAAATATCTTATCCATATCCGGCAAATCACCAGTCGTCTCCTTTAAAGATATAAGATAACAGTCGTATCCTATTTTAGTATAAAGATCTTTTAAGAACCCCGCTTCCTGCTTTTCTTTGTCATTGTATAAATCGGTCTTATTGAAGAGTATTATTACAGGTATTCTGAAAGACTCGGCCGCAATCAAAAAGCGGTCGATAAACTCAAGCTGTGTTTCCGGCTCCCTGAGGGTTACCATTAATACTGCCTGGTCGATATTGGCAGCAATAATCTGGTATTGCTTTGAGAGGTTAATTGATTTTCTTATGATATAGTTCTTCCTTTCGACTATCTCCTTTATTATTCCTGTATTTTCATCAACCAGGTCAAATACAACCCTGTCTCCAACGGCAACAGGGTTGGTTCCTCTTATACTTTTCGTGCGGAATTTACCCTTAATAACACACTCCCGCAGCACTCCGTTATCTTCTTTTACACGAAACCTGCTTCCGGTTGATTTTATGACAAGTCCTTTTCTCATCTTACAAATAGGCGCATACATTTAGATGCGATGCCTGGCGTCCTTACTTTTTACTTTTTACTTTTTACTTTTTACTTTTGTCTTTTGTCTTTTGCCTTTAGTCATGAAACAAGGGTGGGTGCATCTCATCCCAGCCTGTTGCCTCCTGGTATTTAGCTGCCACCATTAGTATTGCTTCTTCTCCATTCAGTCCTCCAATAAAACTAATACTGGTTGGATTACCCTCATCATCAAATCCGTTTGGTACTACCACGCATGGATGCCCGGTCAGATTCGTTATTAAGAGCTGGTTGCCACCAAAGCTAGGAGTAATTATAACATCCCAATCTTTCATCAGGTTTTCCATCTGAGCCATAAGCACCGACCTGTGCCTGTTGGCCTGTATATATTCTACTGCAGGAATAAACCTGCCCGAGCGAAATGTATTGGGCCAGCTCCACCCTTGCTGAGAAGCAAGCAAGGTATCAAGATCAAGTCTTGTTAGCTCATCAAAAGCAGCCGAAGCTTCGGCTGTAAGAATTATATCCATGCTTTCCACCGGGCTTCCCGTAAACTCAATATTTACAGGCTCGGGCTTAATCCCCATCTTCCTGAATACCCTTAAAACATCTGCAGAATTTGAGCGCCTGGCCCTTCTTTCATTAAAAGCATTTTCAAAATACCCTATTCTTAAATTATCTATTCCGCTGTTAGCGTCGTAAGTAAAGGGTCGGTCGGCAACTGTTAGATCAATCCCATCTTCTCCCCTTATAATACCAAAAACAATAGCACAATCCTCGGCCGATCGACAAATAGGGCCAATCTTATCCATACTCCAGCTCAGAGCCATTGCTCCTGTACGACTAACGCTCCCAAAAGTGGGTCTGAGGCCGGTAACTCCACATCTGGTTGAAGGCGAAACGATCGACCCAAGAGTCTCGGTTCCAATAGCAAAGCCTACCAATCCGGCCGAGGTGGCAGCTGCCGATCCGGCCGATGAACCACTCGATCCCTGGCTCAGATCCCATGGATTATTTGTACGGCCTCCAAACCACCTGTCGCCCATTGCAAGGGCTCCCATAGAAAGTTTTGCTACAAGCACAGCCCCGGCCTCTTCAAGCTTCTTCACCACTGTTGCTGTCTCTTTGATAACCTGGTTTTCGTAGGGCCTGGCACCCCAGGTTGTTTTATACCCTTCTACGGCCAGCAGATCTTTAACTCCATATGGAATGCCGTGTAAGGGACCATGATAATTCCCTTCTGCAAAATCTTTATCTGCCTGGCGGGCCTGCTCCAGGGCCAGATTTTCTGTCAGGGTAACAACGCAGTTCAGGCTATCGTTATGTTTTTTAAGCCTGTCGAGATAAATATTTGTAAGTTCCACCGAGCTAACCTGGCCTGTTCTGTATAACCACGATAACTGTCCGACTGTCATAAAAGCCAGGTCCACATCAGACCCAGGCCTTTTTAGTTCAGGATAGGGCGTAAACTGGCATTCTCCCTGTGAAACTAAGTTTGTTTGTCCTGTTAAAGGCCTGAAAATAAGTGCCGGGGCAACGCTGTTTTCGAGGTGAATCTTCCTCAGTCCTTCATATGATTCCAGGAATTTAGACAGGTTTCCCTTCATCATATTCTGCTCGGCTGTATCAAATTTAAGGCCGATCAGATTTTGAGCCTCTGTAATCAGTGTAGTATCGAACATGGATAATTCACCCTGCCGGTCATTGCCTGACCTGCAGGAAGAAACAATTATCGTCGCAAGAATAATAAGCGTGATTTTGAAGTTTTTCATAGTTCGGGATTTTCTATTCCACAATGTAGAAAAAAATCCCAATAAACCATTAATCGACATGTCTAGCCTTCTGCAGCCATAAGGAAGAAAGGCTTCATTTCAAAGCTATGGTAATAGGGACGTAATCTTTTAATATTATAATACTGATCGACGTTTACCAGCTTTTTAGTTGCTGTTACCATATCTATCGGAACATTGTCGTAGCGACCATTCTTAAGTACCACCAGCCTGCCGTGCACGCCCTTCAGGATCAGGTCAAGTGCAAGGTTACCATAGGCCATCGGCACAATAGAATCTACTGCATCGGGATCTCCGCCCCGAACCATATAACCAAGTTTCTGATTAATAATATTAATGGTCTTTCCCTTATTAAATTTACCGGTCATGTTTTTCATCTCGGCAGATACGGCATCACCTATTCCTCCCAGCTTGGCATGTCCGTACATATCTTTTTCTCCATCAGAGAAGACCATTTCTCCTCCTTTAAAGGTAGCACCCTCGCTAACCAGGACAACGGCATATTTACTTGGATTGGCATTCCTGTCTTCAACCAGTAATTTTGCAAGATTCTCTATATCAAATTTATATTCAGGTATAACGCACCTGTTTGCAGTACCTGCCATAGTGGGTAACATAGCAGTAAAGCCTGCATAACGACCAAATACTTCAAGTACCAGCAATCTTTCGTGAGAACCAGCAGAGGTTCTGAGACTGTTAGTCATTTGAATAGTACGTGTAACACAGGTGCTGAATCCTATACAATAGTCGGTTCCGGGAACGTCGTTGTCCATTGTCTTGGGTATGGCAACTACTTTTACTCCATGTTTATAAAGGTGCACCCCATAGCTAAGGGTATCATCTCCTCCTATTGGTATAAGATAGTCAACCCCAAGCCATTCAAGATTCTTAATAACCTCTGGAGTAAGGTCGTTCAAATCCTTATTGTAAGTATCTTTCAGGTGGTCGGGAACATTGTTTTTAGGCACATGACTGGGTCGTGTGCGTGAGGAATGCAGAAAAGTACCTCCTGTACGACCTGCCTTATCAACAATCTCGTCGGTAAGCACTCCGTAGCAGTAGCTATTGTCTGCTTTCTTATCGCGAATCATCTCAATTATTCCGGCCCACCCTCTTCGAAGTCCTATTACCTTATATCCTTCCCTGTTAGCCCTTATTGTTACGGCTCTAATTGCCGGGTTAAGTCCGGGAACATCACCTCCACCTGTCAGTATGGCTATTACACCTTTCGTCGTCTTATGATTCATTATAAATAATTTACAAATTAATACAGTTTTTACCAGCCGGTAAATGTAGGCTAATTAAAAAAACAATCAAAGGAAATAGTATTTGCTCTCCCTTTATAATATTATAAAATATTAGTAATTTCAGTCCTTAAATCATTAAGTGTATAAAGCAAAAACCAGGGCATATGTCAGCAAAAACAATAATCCTTTACCAGTCCAGAACAGGAACGACAGAAAAGGCCGTAAAACTCCTGGCTGAAAAACTAAAGGGCGATACCACTATCGTTAACCTTAAAAAAGATAAGGCCCCTTCTCTGGATGATTACTCAAATGTTATAATAGGAGGATCGATAAGGGCCTCAATGATACAGTCTGGTATTAAAAAATATATTGAGAAAAATATGGAGCTCCTTAAAACCAGGGATATTGGACTATTCCTGTGCTGCATGGAAGAGGGAGCCACTGCCGAAAAACAGTTTAACGAATCCTACCCCGAAGAGCTCCGAAACATAGCCAGGGCCAGGGGCCTCTTTGGAGGAGAGTTCGACTTCGATAAAATGAATTTCCTTGAAAAAGGAATTGTAAAAAAAGTTGCCGGGGTAACTGAGTCGGTCTCAAATATCAAGTACGAGGCAATCGAAGACTTTGCCGCCAGTTTTAACAGGTAAACTCCAACACCCCAACACCTATTCGTGTTTCTGCATCTTAGCTCTATAGTTCCTCACACCCCGTACCCCGTACCCCGTACCTCTTAGCTCTTAGCCCTTGCCCCTTAGCTCTCTTTGCTCTTAGCCCTTAGCCCTTACCTCCATAATTCAGCACCGGCCACAGCCACCTTTCTTTCACTGTTGCGGTTTTCGACTTACTTACTCCCTTGTAGCTAAGGCTTACTTTATATTCACCCGGTTCTGCCCGCATTGTGTTCCAGTAAATCTTCTTAATCCCCTTCTCGACAGGAATCTCTCTGTTAAAAACCTCTTTCCCCGATTCATCATATATAGATATTGTTGCCATCTGGTCGGGACAGGTATTAAAACGATACCAAATTTCCAGTCCGACAGCTTCATTTGGTGTGCGCAACTGGTTGGAGCCCATAATATTATAATTACCCCAGCTGGCCTGCTGTGAAAAGTTCATCTGTGGCTTGGCTTCGATATCAAATAAGTAAAAATCTGATTTAATCACATCTTCTGTCAGTTGCTGAAGTGGTGTTATATCTGTAATCCATGCCCCGCGACCATAGGTGCCGACAATTAAATCTCCTTCTCTTTCATGTACCAGCAGATCTCTTACAACAACAGGAGGCAGGTTCTCTTTAAGGCTGGTCCAGCTCTCGCCCCTGTTAATTGAATAATATACTCCTATATCGTTACCTGCAAACAGAAGATCAGGGTTCTTATGGTCTTCAAAGATCACATTAACAGCATAATCGGGCAGGTTTGAAGAAATGTCTTTCCAGCTTTTGCCATAATCATCTGTTAAATAGATATAGGGAGAGGGGTCGTCATTCCTGTACCCGTTTTTGACAATATAAGCCCTTCCGCTCTTATGTTTTGATGCAACAACCCTTGCTGTCCATCTTTCATGCGGCATTCCCAGTTTTTCGAGATCGCCGGTAAATTCTTTCCAGCTCTTTCCTCCGTCCCTGGTCATATGAATCCTGCCATCGTCGGTACCCACCCATATTAAACCCTCTTCTTTAGATGACTCGTCTATACTAACTATGGTACAATACATTACATGGCCTGTGCCTGCAATTTTTATCTTATCGTTATATGTAAGATCAGGACTAATTTCTTTCCATGTATCACCCCTGTCTTCAGATCGAAGCAACATTTGTCCGCCGGTATAAAGGATATTACTATTATGAGGCGAGAGCACCAGGGGAGTATTCCAGGTATAACGATATGGGTCGGCTCCTTCGGGGGGCACTGGTGAAATAGCCACTCTTTCGCCAATAGACTGGTCGACCCGGTGATGAGCTCCAAACTGGCTGGTGAAGTAGAGCCACCTATTATCTTCGGGGTCAACCTTACAGTACATGCCATCCCACATCCCGACTATTACCCAGTCTTCTATTCCGATCTGGCCCGACCAGCTGTTTGACGGACCCTTCCATACTTCATGATCCTGGAGACCGATATAAATATTATATGGTTCTTCGTTATCAACCTCAACCATATATATTTCTCCCAGGGGAAGATTATGGTAGTGCATCATTGCCTTTCCGCCATCCCATGTTTCGTATATTCCTCCGTCCGATCCCAGGAACATATGATCTCCATCGCGGGGGTCTATCCAGATGGTCCTGTTATCTCCGAAGTTTGTTCTGAACCTGTCGGCGTTTCTTCCCTGGGGCCATGTCTTTCCTCCATCAAGGGTATATGACATACCGGCTCCGATTATAAAAATTTTATCAGGATCATCAGGATCTACGGCTATCTTATTAAAACTATATGCAGCCTTACCGCTTACATCTATTTTTTCCGGATCATTTAGTTTCTCCCATGTTTGTCCGGCATCAAAAGAACGATAGGCCTCTCCTCCGATCAGCTTATCGAAGGAATGATCGGTAAACTCATCAAAGGGCACAGTAGCAGAGGGGTCGACACCTTCCTTAAGGTTAAGGTTCTGAATAACGGCCACCACTACATCGGGGTTATTATATTGCAGGTCTATACCTATCCGGCCAAGCGAGCCGTCTGGCAGTCCCCCTCCTGTAAGTACTTTCCAGCTATTACCACCATCTGTTGTTTTGTAGATGCGACTCCGCTCTCCTCCCGGCTCCAGGGTCCATGGGAGGCGCACTTTATAATATGAGCAGGCATAAAGGACATCAGGATTTTGCGGATTTATTTCGATATCTATCACCCCTGTAGCCTCATCAATAAACAGGACCTTATCCCAGGTTCTTCCTCCATCAGTTGTCTTATAAACACCACGTTCAGGGTTTTCAGAGTACAGGCGACCCATTACAGCAACCCACACAATATCAGGATCGACCGGGTGAATTATTATCTCGGCGATATGATGAGAATTCTCCAGTCCCATATTCTGCCAGCTAAGACCTGCGTCGACAGATTTCCATATTCCATTACCGTAGTAAGATGATCGGGCACTGAAATCCTCGCCTGTGCCCACCCATAATATATCCGGGTTTGAAGGGGCGACTTCCACGTCGCCAATATATGTAGTACCAAGTTGATCGGTAATACATTCAAATGTAGTTCCCTTATTTACTGTCTTCCATACACCACCAGCACGGGGAGCGACATAAAATGTATTTTTATGCTTATCGCCCGGATTAAGGGGTATAGCTATTTCGCCAATCCATGCACTTACCCTGAAGGCTCCCAGGTTTCTGAATTCAAATCCATATTGCTCAGCCTGGTTTCTTCTCCCGCTCTGTGCATTTACAGACAGTGACATAGCAAGCACCATCTGTAAAAACGCAAGTTTTACAACTAATTTCATCAGCTAATATTTAGTATTAAAATCTAGTGTCCTCCGATCTGCATTTCATTTACCCTGAAGGTAGGTGCGGCAAAGCCCATGTCCATATCAAGGTCGCTGCCCATCATATCGATACCATTCAGTATTGCATCTGCGTTGCCGGCAATTGTTAGTCCCTTAACCGGGTGAATTATTTCACCATTCTCGACCCAGAATCCACTTGCCCCTCCGCTGAAGTTTCCACTTACAGGATTAATACCATATCCGGTAACACCCTTTAGCAGCAGTCCTGTTTTTGTTTCAGCTATGATCTCATTGCGGGAATGTCTTCCTGCGTCTACATAAACATTATGTGTCCCTATGCCGGGCAATCTTGTAAATCCTCCTCGTGCAGCATTTCCTGTACTTTCTGTTCCGGCCCTGTTTGCTGATGATGTATTATAGATAAAAGACTTCAATACTCCGTTTTGAACCAGTGTTCTTTTCTGTGTAGGAACGCCTTCTCCATCAAACGGAGCACTTGCCATTCCCTTTTCTTTGGTTCCGTCATCGACAATTGTGAGTAACTCAGAAGCAAATTTCTGATCCATCGAATCTTTCAGGAAACTTGCACCCTGCAGTACCCGCTCTCCATTGATAGCAGATATTACACCGCCGAGCAATGAGCGAGCAACATCAGGATCAAATATCACGGCAGCTTTCTGTGTCTTAACCATTTTGGGATCAAGCATTTCCCATGCGTCTTTAGCGGCTTTGGCGGCAATCTCCTTAACCGGCTTCAGGTCTGCAAAAAATCTTCGTGTACAATACTCACCACCTGTATTCTTCTGTTCTCCTTTCTCGGCTACCACGCTTACTCCAAGAGAGCAACCCGAAGATTTATAACTTTTGGATATGCCCCTTGAGTTTGCAATAAACACCTCTCCGTCGGATTCACCATATCCTGCACCCGATGATTTTGTAACCCTGGGATCGCTCATGGCAAGTTTCTCCAGTTCGATAGCCATATTAATCTTTGTCTCCATCGGAACAGCGGCAATCTCGGGATCGTATAAACCACTTACCCTGCTTACTTCTGTATTTGAGGTAAGAGTATTATTTTCGTCGGGTGTTGTAAGTTTGGCGAAGGCAATCGCTCGTTTAAGTGTTTCTTCCAAAGACTTGTTGCTAAAGTCATTACAGTGACTAAAGCCCATCTTGCCATCAACAAAAACCCTGAACCCGACACCATGTGATGAAGCTTCTTCAACGGTTTCTATTTCACCATTCTGCACCTGTATGCTCAGGTTCCTGGATGTCTCGATATAAACTTCAGCCTCATCGGCGCCATTTTGCAGGCACTTCTTTATCAATTTATCTGTAAGATCCTTATAATTCATTTTTCTAAGCTTTATCTGTTATATATTATCCCCTGCTGCCACCAACATTGATACCCCTGATTCTGACAGTTGGTTGTCCTGCATCAACTTCAGCCATCTGTCCTTTTCCGCATATACCGGGACCAAATTCAAGGTCGTTACCAACGGCATCTATATTTGAGATTACTTCAAGGCATGAACCTATCAGGGTGGCTCCCTTAATCGGCCTGGTCTTTTTCCCGTTCTCAATCAGATATGCCTCCCTGCAGGTAAAGTTAAACACACCTGTTACAGGATTTACGCTTCCTCCGCTGAGGCTCTGAACATATATCCCTTTGTTTGTGGAAGACAGTATTTCTCCAGGATCAGATTCTCCCTGATCTATAAAGGTATTTGTCATCCTTGGGATAGGAATATAGCGGAAAGACTCACGTCTTCCGTTTCCTGACCTTTCGACTCCAAGTTGTTTGGCACTCAGTATATCGTTCATATATCCTTTAAGTATACCTTTCTCTATCAGCACATTTCTTTGGGCAGGAGTACCTTCGTCGTCGTAATTTATTGTACCTCTTGCATTGGGAAGACTGCCATCGTCGACCATGGTAAACAGGTCTGAGGCCACCTTCTGTCCTACTTTGCCTGTAAATGCGCCTACTCCCTTGGCTATATTATCTGCTTCCAGGGGGTGGCCAACAGCTTCGTGCACCAGTACGCCACCCCAGCCGTTTTGCATTACCACATCCATTATTCCTGCCGGAGCGTCTTCAGCGTCGAGCATATCAACGGCCTCACGGGCAGCTCTTCTTGCCACCTCTTCGGGCGTTACCTCATCGAACATTTCAAAGCCACTATGACGGGATAGTCTTTCGCGCGACATATGGCGTTTATTGCCATCTTCGCTCATTGTCTGGACAATAAAGAAGAGAAGTGGCAATTCGTCCCTCAGGTAGAGTCCCTCAGAATTAGCAATTACCCTGCCTCTTACTTCGTCGTAATAATCCACAAGAGCCATCTTGATCTTTGGGTCATATCCGAGGGCAGCCTGGTCGGCCCTTTCGAGTGTTTCTATTCTCTTTGAATCTGCAATTTCATTAAGGGGCTGCTTGATGCTTACAAAAGACTCCCTCTTTGCTTCATTAATATCTACAGGTCCGATTGATTTACCTTCCTTAGCAACGTAGGAAGCAATTTTAGCCGCTCTCATAAGGTTTTCTTCTGTAATATCGTCGGTATATGCATAACCTGTTTTATTACCCGATATTACTCTTACCCCGGCACCCTGGCTTACTCCATATAGTCCGCTTTTAAACCGCGACTCCTCCATTACAATATTCCTTGACACCCTGTTCTCGAGGTAAACCTCGGCAAAATCACCCCCATTTTGAAGAGCTGTGCTGATAACCTTCTGGAGTGTCTCCTTGTCAATATTCAGCCCGGAAGCAGATGCTCCCATGGGTTTACAAGAAACAAGCTGGGAAAGCAAGGCCGGTGTGGATGCCATCACAATTCCACCTTTTAAACTCATTTCAAGGAATTTCCTTCTGGGAATATCCCTCACAAAATACCTTTCACTTTTCATATTTTATATATTTTTTGTTGGTTGATTCTGTATTCTATTGCTTACTGGTAATTATCCCTAATTTATTATAAACTCCCTGCCTTTAAGTACGCCTGCCCTGGTCGACGCAACAGATGCCTTGCCACGAATCTCCCTGTCGCCATAGACTCTTACATCAAAAACAACTGAGGTTGTTTTTCCGCCATCGGTAAAGCCTGCGCTCAGACTAACACCTGAACGAGCTGGTGAAGAAGATGAAGATCCATTATATGATCTTCTTCTTTCTGACCCTTCGGTTAATATTTTCATTTCAGGAGCTTCTCCACCAACAAGCTTTCTGTCGAAATTAATGCTTACCTGGTCTTCTTTCACAATCTTTACAAGATCGGCCTGCCTGAGTGCTGTAGGAAGCTTACCTGTGTTTTTAAATGACACAGTTATGCTGTAGTCTGTTGAGTCATTTTTATATGACTTCTTCTTTTTAACACTGATCTTGTCCCATTCAACCTGAGGCAGGTGTTTAACCATTTCGAGATTAAAGAGGGCCTGGTTCTTTGCCCATGGAAGAAGATGTTTTGCGGGCGCATTCTGGGAGAAGAATTTTGGATGAAAGCCACCTATTTCTACTTCTCCATAAACAGGGTGAGTCGCTTTCTTCCATTCTATAAAACCATCACCCTGGTTTTCTTCATCATCCCATCTTAGAAGGTCGAGGTCGTCGATATCCCCGTCTTCGTCATAGTCTTTGTTCCTTGCCCCGTTCCACAGTTCGTCGCCATACCATATAGCACCATAATACCAGTATCCAAAATCCGGACCGTGACCAAACAGTGGGCTTCCACCGCCATAATCCTGGTATACATCACCTGCCCGTTCGTAGCCCGTAATAGACTTACCCAATTCATCAAAATGTTCGTACCACAGCCTGTCTTCATCGTACATTCTTTCCTCTGATGCAGAAGTTGAGGGAGCCCTCAGGTGCATTGGCACTCTTGTATCCATTGAATTTACTATATAAATATTGGGATGTGAGAGGAGGAAGGTAACAACAGCCCTCGTTTCAATTTCACTCAGTGGATATTCGCCTGCCCCCCTCTGGGTATATCCTCTTCCGGTAGCCTCTATGTGAGCCTCGGGCCTCCAGTTCTCAGGATAATTACGATGCAGGTCGAGTCCGCCTATCCCGTCTTCATTAACTCTTCCGTCGCCATCGTTATCGATTCCTTCTGATTCGGTAAGATAAATACCCTCACCGGCCGGGACCCTTTTAAGAATACGTCCTGATGGATCATCAGGGTCGGGAATCATATTACCTTTTTCCTCGTCCTTCCATCTCATTGTAAGGATTATTCCATCGCCATCGATATCGTCAGGAGAATCCTCATCAAGGAGGCCATCAAGATCATTATCGCATGGACGAACTGTGCTTCTATTGCTCTGGGCCGTATGTATGTAGAGACAATGGCCGTCGGGGTTATTTACTGGCCTGATATATATTGCCCTGGTATCTACAATATCTGTTATTTCCTGGTTATTTCCATATTCCGTAAGCAGATAGTTCATCAGCCAGAGGGAGGATTCGGCAGAGGTAATTTCTCCGCTATGCCTGTTTCCCTCGAAGTAAGCACCAGGCTTATCGGTATCTTTCCCTTTTGCTTTATTGGTAATTGTCATTTGGAGAATTGGCCTTCCCTCAAAGCTTTTTGCCACCTCGTACAGCTCGCATAGCTCCGGGTACTCTTTGGCAAAAAATATCATCCACTCATTTATTACATCATTAGAATGAAAAGTATCGAAGCTTAATTTGTCTCCCTTTACATATTCAACATCGGCATGCTGAACCTGGGGGAAGTAACTTACTCCGTGCCTGTAGCCTTTAACTGTATAAACTGTATCGTTTTGATCCGATTCGGTATACTTTACCGGGTTCAATACCTTATATCCCTGGGCCGAAGCAAACAATGCTATAGTCAGGGAGATAAGCAATAGAAATAGCTTTCTCATATTTTTTGTTTTAGGTTGTAATACTAATGAAAAGGGAGTCTTCTTCTTCCCCGAATAAAAATATTGAAATTAGACGCAGATATCCAATTAATTATGATGTTTTGAAACAGAAGCGCATATTATCCTCTTATCGAGATAATTTCAAGCTTTTCCATATCTACAATTTCAACTGTTTTACCGAATAGCTTTATGATGCCTTCTTTTCTGAATTCTGAAAGCGTTCTAATTACATTGGCTGTGCTCATAGAAATATAATCGGCAATTTCCTTTCTTGAAACCGGAAGGTCAAATACCTGTGCCTTGTATATATCGTTGGCAAAATATAAAAGTATATAAGCCACCCTGCCAATCAGGTTCCTGTTTCTTATATCCAGTGTCTGGAGAATTATCTTATCAGAAATCTTCGATATTTTGGTCATAAGTTCAAGGGCAAATTTACCATTCCCGGCAACCAGATTGCGAACATGATCAAGCTTAATGCTGCATATAATAGATTCCTCTATAGCCGACACCGAATACTTGTATTTATCCTCAGAGAAAATACTCATATTGCTTACAAACTCGAAGGGCCTTGTAATGGCAATAATTTGCTCGTCTCCCCTGTTATTATGACGGTAGACTTTTACCAGTCCGCTTTTCAGGTATTTGAAATTCTGAATTGGATCTCCTTCTTTGTGTATAATACCACCTTTCTGGAAGGAGAATTCCTGCCTGTAATTGCAAAGGTCAGATACCTGACCCTGTTCAAGGGTTGAAAAAGCTACATTGCGAAACTCGCAGCCTGAACATTCACAATTATTATCGCTCATAAGATATTATTTTATACAAAGTAATTCTATTTTAATGATTATGGGAGCATTTTGTTCAGATTTTAATGTAATTTATTTTTTTCTCCCTATTTTGCATAATCATAATTTAGAAGAGCTATAATATGAGTCCCGATAAAGTTAAAGTCCTTGCAATCAGTGGCAGCCCCAGGTCAGAAAGTAATACTGATTTGATAATTAATTCGATCATTAAAGGCGCTCAACAAGCAGGCCACGATACTGAATTTATCAAGTTAAATGAGCTAAACGTACGTCCTTGCCAGGCATGTGATGATTGCAGGAGTGCTCCCGGGAAAAGGTGTAAACTCGACGATGACGGAGCTGTTGTTTTAAGAAAAACCGAAGAATGTGATGTTCTTATCTTCGGATCACCCATCTATATGGGAGGAATCTCTGCTCAGGCCAAGGCATATATCGACAGGTGGTATTCTTTTAAGGACATAAACAGAATTTCAGAACTTGAGAGAGATCGCAGGGTAATAGGCGTATATGCACAGGGTGCTAAAGACGGAACCTACCATCGATTGTTCGAGACCAATGAAAGGCTCTTCAATTCTAATAATTTTGCCTACATGGGTAGCCTTGTAACCCCAAATTACGAGGTGCCGGAAGAAGGAGGAAAGTTGCTGGAGAAAGCTTTCAATATAGGATTGAATCTATAAAATGATCTACCGTACAGACTACCACATACACACCAGGCATAGCGACGGCCATGGCGAGCCGGAGGAGTATGTTTCCTTCGCCCTGAAGGAAAACATTTCTGAGCTGGGTTTTTCTGACCACCTAACCCTCACCGATAAACAACAGGACTGGAGTATTCAGCTCGACCGGCTTGACAGGTATATTGAAGAGATATTAGTTCTGAAGAGCAAAACTAAAGATATAAAAATAATGCTTGGAATAGAGGCAGACTATCTGCCCGGTAAGGAAGATGAAATACAGAAATATATCGATTTATACCCCTTCGATTATGTGATTGGCTCAGTTCATTATATGGATGGCCCGGTAGACAATGGCACGGATTATTATAAAAACAAGAACCTGGAAGATCTTTTCGAAAAATACTTTAAGCTTATTGCCAGGGCTGCAGCATCCGGGCTTTTTGATATTATAGGTCACCCCGACCTTGTTAGGATATATAATTACTATCCCGGTTCCGATATTGAGCACCTTTACAGGGAACTTGCAGCGGAGATTAAACGTTATGACCTTGTAATAGAATTAAACACAAATGGTAAAAATAAACCTCTTAACAGTTTTTATCCTAATCCGGATTTTCTTCATTTATTCAGGGAAGAAGGAGTCGGTATTTGTGTAAACTCCGATTCTCATTATCCCTCACTTGTAGGACAGCATTTTAATGAAGCCTACGACTTACTTATTAAGGCCGGCTATAAGGAAATGGCTACTTTTTCAGAAAGAAAAAGAAGTGTCAGAAGCCTGTCTGACTAAGCTGCTCCCAGCAGGGTATGCTCTATTAATATCTTAATTCCTATCAGAATAAGAATCAATCCACCTGCCACTTCAACCCTCAAACCAAGTTTTCCACCAACACTCTTGCCCAGCCTGATGGCAATCATTGATGCCAGAAATGTTATTATTCCAATAACTATTGCCGAAATCCAGATATCGGCATCAAGAAATCCCAGGCTAATACCTACAACAAAAGCATCTATACTTGTGCTTATTCCCATTACTATCAGTATCGTCATTTTTGTTATATCCCTGTTTGCTTCGGATCCATCATTATTGAAACCTTCATAAATCATCCTTACCCCAAGCAAAAACAACAAGCCAAATGCCAGCCAGTGATCAAGCGGTTCAATAATACCCCTGAAACTAACGCCAAGATAATAGCCTGCTAATGGTAGTCCTCCCTGGAAGATGGCCATTATAAATGCTACTTTTACGGCATGCCAAAAATGAATTCTGGTTTGAACAAGCCCGCAGGAAAGAGACACTGCAAATGTGTCAAATGAGAGACCAAGGGCTAAGGCTAGAAGGGTGATCAGTTCCATTCACTTTTCTTTGGACACAAAAATATAAATATCTGGTATATTTACTAAAGGTGTTCCCGGCAAAAAAAAGATACAGGGGATTGAGGACAAAATAAAATACAAACAGACAAATCTGAGCTAGATGAATACTCCAAAGCTCAAACTTCTTTTGCCAAAGCCCTTCCCTTATCCTAATAATTAATATTTTTACCTTTGTTCCTTGTCTTTTTTCTTTTGCCTTAAAATTATGAGAGCAGTAATTCAACGTGTAAAAAAAGCATCCGTTTCTGTTGATAACAGGCCAGTAGCAAAAATTGAATCAGGCTTACTTATTCTGCTTGGAATTGAAGATTCAGACAGTGTTGAAGACATTGAGTGGCTCAGCAAGAAAATTGTTCAGTTACGAATTTTTAATGATGCAGATGGACAGATGAACCTCTCGGTACAAGATATTAACGGAGATATAATTGTGGTGAGTCAGTTTACCCTGCATGCAAAAACAAAAAAGGGAAACAGGCCCTCGTATATAAAAGCAGCCAATCCCGAACTTGCGGTTCCTCTTTATAACAAATTTATCCTGGCAATAGAAGAGCTGATGGCGAAGAAGATCGGAACAGGGGAATTCGGTGCAATAATGGATATAGAGTTAATAAACAGTGGCCCCGTAACAATAATTATTGATACCAAGAACAAGGAATAAATCTAACTATAAGCCCCGAATGAATTCTTCACAATTAAAAAGATCTGTGCTTTTTATTGCTGGTTTTGCTGCCTTTATAACACCATTTATGGGTGCGGCTGTTAATCTCGCACTGCCAGCAATAGGTGTTGATCTGAATGCAAATGCTATACAATTAAGCTGGGTTGTTTCGGCCTATTTATTATCGACCGCTGTATTTATACTTCCCTTTGGCAGGCTGAGTGATATTGTAGGAAGAAAAAAAATATTTTTGTTGGGGCTCCTTCTCTTTACGATTACAACAGCTGCTATAGTTTTTACTAAAAGTATCAGAAGCTTCCTGATATTAAGGTCGATCCAGGGTATGGCCAGTGCAATGATATTTGGAACCAGCATGGCAATTCTTACCTCGGTCTTTCCCCCTGGCGAAAGGGGCCGTGCAATGGGAATAAATATTACCGCCGTATATGTCGGACTGTCGAGCGGGCCATTTATTGGCGGCTTGCTAACTGAATATTTTGGCTGGCGGGCAATCTTTGGAGTCCTGGCACCAATAGGAGCTATTGCAGCATTTCTAACCTATTCAAAAATCAAAACAGAATGGGCAGATGCAAAAGAAGAAAAGCTGGATATTCCAGGTTCTATTCTTATTGGCATAGGGCTTGTTCTGACTATACTGGGCTTTTCAAAACTTCCGGCCACTTATGCCTACATAATGATTGGTCTTGGAGCTATATTTACAATCTCCTTTGTACTGTACGAAAAAAGAGCGACCCACCCACTCCTGGATATTAACCTGATTATATCAAATCGCACTTTTAGCCTGTCAAACCTTGCAGCAATGATTCACTATTCTGCCACATCAGCAATAGGCTTTTTCTTAAGCCTTTACCTGCAATACCTTAAGGGCTTTGATGCTAAAACAGCAGGACTGATCCTTATGACCCAGCCGGTTATGATGGCCATCTTCTCAATACCTGCAGGCAAACTGTCTGACCGAATAAATCCGGGATATATAGCCAGTGCGGGTATTGGTATGACATCTATCGGAATTTTTGCCCTTACATTTATCAGCCAGACCACCAGTATTACATATATAATTTGTATTCTGTTATTCAACGGAATAGGATATGCCCTGTTCAGCTCTCCCAACTCAAATGCTATTATGAGCTCTGTGGAGAAAAAGCACCTCGGCGTAGCCAGCGGTATGCTCGGGATGATGAGAATGATAGGACAGACCTTCAGCCTTGGTATTGCAATGATGTTAATCGCATTATTTATAGGGCAACAAAAAATAGCCCCGCAAAATTACCCCGAACTACTTAAAACAATAAAAACAGGCCTGGTAATATTTTCTGCTCTATGCATACCTGCAATCTTTGCTTCGCTGGCCAGAAATAAAAATCTTAATAAAACCACTGACTATGACAATTAAGGAAGCACAGGAAAAGGTGGATACCTGGATTAACACAACAGGAGTCAGGTACTTTAATGAACTGACCAATATGGCTATTCTGACAGAAGAAGTGGGAGAGGTGGCACGGATCATTTCCCGCCTCTATGGAGAGCAGTCATTTAAAGAGGGAGAAAAGAAAGAAAACCTGGGAGAGGAACTGGCCGATGTCCTTTTTATTCTGATATGCCTTGCAAACCAGACCAATGTAGACCTAACGGAAGAATTAGAAAAAGGACTGATAAAACGAGAATCAAGGGATAAATTAAGACATAAAAATAATCCCGATCTAAAAAATACAGACCCGGATCATTCAAAATAATATAAGTAATCATTTTTTGCCCCGATAATAAGTATTTTTGCAAGAAGAAATTTTCAAAATGCAGAGTTATGAAGAACAGATTTAATAATGTCAGTAAGGGGGAAATAAGCAAAGAGATCGGGAATATAAAACTGGCGGGGTCTCACGAGGTATACAGAAAAATATTAAGTTATCTTGACCTTACATCACTTAACTCAACAGACAACGAAGATTCAATAAGGTCAATAGTAGATAAGGTAAATGGCTTTCCCTTTATATTCCCCGACCTGCTCAATGTTGCAGGAATATGTGTATTTCCCAGGTTTGTTTCAACCGTAAAACAATCTCTTGAAATTGAAGATGTAAATATAGTCTCTGTGGCAGGCTCTTTCCCCAGCTCACAAACATTCCTTGAAAATAAAATTGATGAATGTAAAAGGGTGCTGGATAAAGGAGCAGATGAAATTGATATTGTTATTTCCCTGGGTGAATTTATCGCAGGCAACTATAAGGTGGTTGAAAATGAAATAAGAACCATTAAGGATACTATTGGTTGCACCCACCTTAAGGTAATCCTCGAGACAGGAGTGCTTGATACTCCAGAAATGATATATTCTGCATCTATGCTTGCAATGGAGTCTGGCGCTGATTTTATAAAAACATCCACCGGGAAGGCAGCTGTCTCTGCAACACCAGAGGCTGCATGGGTAATGTGTAATGCTATTAAAGATTTTTATAAGACATCGAATAAGGAAGTTGGTTTTAAGCCGGCCGGTGGTATTTCAACAAAAAATGAGGCCCTGCTTTATTACTCAATAGTAGAAAATGTTCTTGGAAGAAACTGGCTTATTCCTGATCTCTTCAGAATTGGTGCCAGTCGATTGGCAAACGATCTGCTAAATTCAATAGAAGGAAGGGAAGCAAATTACTTTTAAACCATCAAACAGATAGATTTAAGATGGCTTTTTGTTCTTACAGCCTTACAGGCATGGTGCAGGATCTCTCCGGAATTATCCGTACAGAAGATCTATGGGAGGCAGACTGGTTATTGTATGTAATTATTTTGCCCCTGATTTTGTACGCCATTGTTATCTCCGTTGAGAAATTTCCTACAACCTGGCTTTCAAGAATCGTTTATATTAATCGTTTTGCATTAAACGCTTACCGAAATCGCTCACACGGCAGCCAGATTGGAAATACTCTTTTGCCTGTTATAGCAGTAATAAGTCTTTCAACATTAGGATATTTTCTGGAAGTATCTTATGATCTGTACTTCTTTTCACTCAAAGGTATTGCCCTGTGGTTTTTTAACCTGGCCCTATTTGCTGTTGCCCTGGGGCTTAGACTCCTGCTTATATCCCTTATAGCTTCTCTTACCGGTACCCGGGATGCTTTTGATGAATATGCATATAATATTATGCAATTTTATAAGTTTTCAGGAATCCCCCTGCTTTTTATTAACTTTTTTATCCCTTATTTTGAAGGTATTCCTGACCTTATTCTTTTTATCATATCACTTATGTTTATAGCCAGCCTCCTTATTATGAGACCATTAAGGCTTGCTTCTGTTTTTATAAGAAGGGGGTTTTCATTATTATATTTCATTTTGTATCTTTGCGCACTGGAATTTATCCCCGTCCTGGTATTTGCAAAATATCTTGCAGGGGCTGTCTAGAGATAAAGGATCGGATTAAGAAACTAAATTGTTGACAAATTGAAGATCAAGAGTATTTTAGTATCACAGCCTGAGCCCCAAAACCCCAAGTCTCCTTATTATGAGCTTGCCAGAAAATATAACCTGAGGGTTGATTTCAGGCCATTTATAGAAGTAGTAGGAGTAAGCGCAAAGGATTTCCGTCAGCAAAAAATCAATCTGCTTGATTATACTGCCGTAATTTTCACATGCAAAACAGCAATTGATCACTATTTCAGAATTGCTGAAGAACTGAGAATTACTATTCCTGACGACATGAAATATTTTTGCATTACTGAGAATGTTGCATTTTATCTGCAAAAATATATTGTATACAGAAAGAGGAAAATTTTCCACGGTAAGGCTAAATTCGATGAGCTGGTAGCAATTATGAACAAACACAAGGAAGATAATTTCTTTGTGCCTCTTTCAATGCCGCATAAAGCAGAAATTCCCGATCTGCTGGATAACAACAATATTAATTACAAGATTGGTAATATGTATAAAACTGTCAGCGCCGACCTGTCTGATCTGGCTGATGTATACTATGACATTCTTGTATTTTACAGTCCTTCCGGGCCGAAATCACTTCTGGAAAACTTTCCTGATTTCAAACAAAACAACACACTAATAGCAGCTTTTGGCCCAACAACTGCCGAAGCGCTTAAAGCCTTGAGTCTCAGGCTTGACATTGATGCTCCCACTCAAACTTCACCTTCAATGACTATGGCTCTCGATAGTTATATCAAGGAAAATAAAAAAGCAAAATAAAACTACTAATTCAGGTCTGCATGGACCTGGCAATTGCCATAAGTGCCTGCAGTACAATCATTATTAATTACTACTTTTGGTTCAGACCCGGAGGGAAATAAATGACTGCTTCTTATAAATTTGGCAAGGACGAAAGACTCTCAGGAAGAAAGGCGATCGCTGAACTTTTTGACAGCGGCCAGGCATTCACCCTATACCCCTTCAGGGTATTCTGGAAGGTGTGCGAAACCGGTATTCCGGTTCCGGCCCGGATGGCTGCCTCTGTTCCAAAAAGATCATTTAAAAAAGCTGTCGACAGGAACAGGATTAAAAGACATATCAAAGAAGCCTGGCGATATAATAAACATATCCTCTATAAACACCTGAACGAAAACAATATACAGCTTTCTGTAATGCTGGTATATACACAGGGAGATATGCCTGACCATAAATTGATAGCAAAAAAAGTTGAGGAAGTTGTGTCAAAATTATTGCTAATTTTACCGCTTAAGAAGGCGTAGGGCAAAGAGCAGGGGGCCTGGAAAAATTTTAAACAGAATATTATGAAAAGAAGAAGAATTATCCCGATTGCAATAATAGCATCTCTTATTTTAGTGGCTACACTATCGGTGGGTTTTCTGAGATCAGAATCTAATGATTTCAAGCTTGCAAAGAATCTTGATATATATTATTCCCTGTTTCGTGAATTAAACACATTCTACGTTGACGGAATAGATGCAGATAAGCTGGTAACCACATCAATCATCCAGATGCTTAAAACCCTTGACCCCTATACTGTTTACTATTCTGAGGCTGACTTTGAAGATTTTCGCTTTATGACAACAGGAATATATGGTGGTGTAGGATCAACAATCAGGTCTGACGGAGAATATGTTGTTTTAACACAAATATACAAGGGTTTTCCGGCCGATCTCTGCGGACTAAAAGCAGGAGATAAGCTCGTTGAGATTGATGGTTTATCTCTAAAAGGATTATCGGCTGATAAGGTAAGCGAAAAACTGAAGGGAGAGCCAAATACTGAAATAAACATTATTGTCGACCGACAGGGCAAACAAATAAGTAGAAACCTTAAGAGAGAAAGAATAACTATTCCTCCTGTGCCATATTACGGCATGTTAAATAAGGATGTTGGCTATATCAGATTCACCAATTTCACACAGAATTGTAGCAAGGATGTAGAGAATGCACTTGTTGCTCTTAAAAAAGAGCATAATGCACAGAAAATTGTATTGGACCTGAGGAACAACCCCGGTGGATTACTCACCGAGGCGGTAGAGATAGTTAATCTATTTGTGGGTCCCGGACAGGATGTGGTCAAGACTCAGGGTAAGGTTGATAAATTCGATGCGACATATAAGACTAAACACCAGGCCGTCGACGAGAAAATTCCCCTCGTTGTAATAATTAACCGAAACACTGCATCGGCCGCCGAAATAGTTGCCGGGGCAGTCCAGGACCTGGATCGCGGGGTGGTGGTCGGACAGAGATCATATGGTAAGGGACTGGTGCAGATAAGCCGACCATTAAGCTATAATGCCATACTTAAGGTAACAACAGCAAAGTACTATATACCAAGCGGAAGATGTGTCCAGGCACTTGACTTCACACATCGAAATGAAGATGGTTCTGTAGGCCATGTTCCGGATTCACTTATTTCAGAATTCAAAACCAGGAATGGCAGAACAGTCAGGGACGGAGGGGGAATAATGCCCGACTATAATACTGAAAACCCGCGTCTGAGCCAGGTTGCGACGGAGTTATACCTGAGATCTTTTATCTTCGATTATGTTACTGATTTTTACTGGCGCAACAAAGACATCTTGCCCCCCGGCGAGTTTAAGTTGAGTGATGCCGACTATAATAATTTCAGCGTCTTTCTTAAAGAAAAGGGCTTCAGTTATGAAACAGCGACCGAAAATGCTCTTAATGATCTTCTTAGCACATCAAAGGAAGAAAAATATTATGATGTAAATAAAGAAATTTTTGATGATCTTAAATTCAAGCTTGAGCATAACCTTGATAACGATCTCTCTGTATTTAAAGATGAGATTGTTAGTTTGATCGAGGATGAAATAATCGTTCGTTATTTCTATGAAGATGGAATGATTAAGCATACGATTGGAGATGATCAGTACATTAATAAGTCAATTGAGATACTGGGCAACAAAGAGCTGTATTCGTCAACCCTTAACGGCAGTGCGGGGCTCCTGTCTGTTGAGCCTGTTACTTCATTAAATAATTCAATAACAGATAATAATGAGCCGGGAATACCTTGTTGATGGACCAATTAAGCCTGATCTTATCGGGAAGTATATAGGCCTTCTGTCTTCATCCAAAGAAGCCGGGGCTCATTCTGTATTTGTCGGCCAGGTAAGAGAAGACCTGGTTGAAGGCAAAAAGGTTATTGCTATTGAGTATTCTGCTTATAACGACATGGTAGCCATCGAGGCTGAAAAGATCAGAAAAGTAACTTTTGACGCCTTTTCTGATGTTCATAATATTGAAATTATACATTCAACCGGAACTGTCAGGGCCGGAGAAATTTCATTATTCGTTATTGTAACATCCGGTCACCGCGACCAGGCAATAAGGGCTTGCCGCCATATTGTGGAAATGATTAAAATAGAATATCCCGTATGGAAAAAGGAGATCCTGGATGATGATTCGCATCGCTGGAAAGAAAATAAATCCTAGGCTGAATTAATAAGAAGAGTCTATGCCTGAGGCTATCCTCCGGCAAAAGGAGGAAGGAGGGCAACCTCGTCTCCTTCCTTAAGTTTGTCTTTATCCTCAGCAAGCTTCCTGTTTACAGAAACCCTGAAAGAATAATTTCCCAGCTCCGGGTAAATGCCGAAAATCTTCCTTTTTAATAATCCAACATCATTTGCCCCCTTAACAGATAGTCTCTCAAGGCCCGCTTTCTCTGCCAGTACTCCAAAAAATAATACCTCTACTTTCATAATTCAACTTTAATCCATTTCAACTATTACACCCTGGTGGCCGGTGCAGGCTGTCATCTAAATCCGCAGACTGCCACAGCAAACTTCTAATGCGCCTCAAGCCAACTATATCCCGATCCTGTGTCAACAATCAGGGGTACATCCAGGTGGGCGGCATCTTCCATTTCCCTGACCACAATTTCCTTTAAGCGATCAAAATCTTTTTCAGTAACCTCAAACATTAATTCATCGTGCACCTGCAAGATCATCATTGCATCGAGCTTGCTTTCTTTCAGCTTATTATGAATATTAATCATTGCAATCTTAATGATGTCAGCAGCAGACCCCTGTATCGGGGCATTAATCGCGTTTCGTTCTGCATTACTTCTAAGCAGGGAATTACGCGAATGAATATCCCTCAGGTATCTCTTGCGTCCGAACATTGTTTTAACATAACCGTTTTCCCTGCCCTCGCTGATACTTCTGTCCATAAATTCTTTTACCCCGGGATAACCGGCAAAATAGCCGTCTATCAGTTCCTTTGCATCAGTCCTTGAAATATTAAGCCTCTGGGACAGACCAAAGGCTGAGATACCGTAAATTATTCCAAAATTTGCTGTTTTGGCCCTGGCTCTCATCTCCCGGCTTACTTCTTCCTTCTTTACACCAAAAATTTTAGCAGCTGTTGCTGAATGTATGTCCTGCCCGGATGTAAAATCAGCTATCATCCCCCTGTCTCCGCTTAAATGAGCCATAAGCCTGAGTTCAATCTGTGAATAGTCTGCCGAAAAATATTTTTTTCCCTTTTCAGGTATAAAGGCCTTTCTTATTTCCCTTCCACTCTCATCGCGTATGGGAATATTCTGAAGGTTGGGGTTATTTGAGCTGAGCCTTCCTGTTGATGCTACTGCCTGGTTATATGATGTATGTATTCTCCCGCTTACCGGATCAATTAACTGCGGCAAGGACTCAACATATGTAGATAACAATTTCTTTAGTCCACGGTATTCCAATACTTTGTTTATAACAGGGTGCCTGTCGGCCAGTCGTACCAGCGTTTCTTCGTTGGTACTGAATTGCTTTGTTTTTGTTTTTTTTGCCTTATCATCAAGCTTCAGCTTCAAAAACAGGATGTCGCCCAGCTGCCTGGGAGAAGAGATATTAAACTCGGTGCCGGCAAGAGAGAAAATTTCTTTTTCAAGTTCAATAATATCGCTTCTTAACTCAACAGCAAAATCCTTAAGGCTAAGCTCGTCCAGCTTAATACCAAAACGTTCCATTTCTCCCAGCACCCTGATAAGGGGCATCTCAATTTCATCAGACAGGGTAATTAATTCCTGCTTCCTGAGCTCCTCCTCAAAGACCACTTTCAGCTGGTAGGTTATATCTGCATCTTCAACTGCGTATTCAAGCAGTTTTTCCAGTGGAACATTGCGCATCGACCTCTGGTTCTTTCCTTTTTCTCCAATAAGATTTTCTATTGGCTCGGGTTTATATTTGAGATACGATTGGGCCAGATAGTCCATTTTATGTCTCATATCGGGCTCCAGCAAGTAATGAGCGAGCATGGTGTCAAAAAGCCTGCCTTTGACCTCAACGCCATAAGACCCCAGTACCTGGATATCAAACTTCAGGTTGTGTCCTATTTTACATATTGTCTCATTTTCAAAAACAGGCCTTAGCACATCCAGTATTCTAAGTGTTTCTGATCTGTCGGCCGGAAGCCATACCATCCAGCCCTTGTTTTTCTCCCATGAGAAAGCAATCGCCACAAGCTCAGTATTCAGGGAATTTAGAGAAGTTGTTTCAGTATCAAAACAAAACTCATCCAGCGACCCCAGTTTATTCTTCAGCTCTTCTAACTTTGAATCGGTATCGGCTATCCTGTAGCTATGTTCTACTGAAGAAAGATTATTCTCATCAGACAAACTCTCCATCTCACTTGTTCCAAAAAGAGATCCCTGCATAGGATCAGAAGACTGTGCCGAAGTCGTCATTCCCGATCTGGGACTATCTGCTTTCT
Organism: uncultured Marinilabiliaceae bacterium; assembly: GCA_942491535.1. Lineage (GTDB taxonomy): Bacteria > Bacteroidota > Bacteroidia > Bacteroidales > VadinHA17 > JAUVKT01. Next base: position 133,788 of record CALOBV010000020.1, on the reverse strand, counting down.
CCCCCGGGACTATATTCAGTTTTGCAGACATTGATCTGAATTCAAGATCATCATATATTGCTTTTAACTTCTCAGCATCGGGAGCCTTTCTGAGCATCTCCTCTTCTTTGAAATCAACAGGCACCGAAGTTTCTATTGTTACCAGCTTCTTGGAAAACAGTATCTGCTCACTATTATTTTCAATTATTTCTTTTTGTTTTCCCTTCAGCGAAGATGTGTTTTTAAGTAGATTTTCTACACTTTGGTGTTCTGATATTAATTTTTTAGCCGTCTTTGGACCAATCCCAGGGGCCCCCGGGATATTATCAGCAGTATCACCCATCAGGGCAAGGACATCAATAACCTGACCCGGGTCATTAATAATAAATTCCTCACACACCTCTTCGGGTCCCCAGACAACAGGTTCTGCACCACCTCTTGAGGGTTTAAACATTCTTACATTATGTTTTACCAGCTGTGCAAAATCCTTATCAGGAGTCATCATATATGTGTCAAAATTCCTTTCTGAGGCCATCTTTGACAGGGTCCCGATTACATCGTCAGCCTCATATCCCGCTACTTCATAGATTGGAATATTATATGCTTCGAGAATTGATTTTATATAGGGAACCGATAATTTTATGTCTTCAGGTGTTGCATCCCTGTTGGCCTTATACTCCTTGTACATTTCATGCCTGAAAGTAGGTGATGGCGGATCAAAAGCAACAGCTATATGCGATGGGTTCTGCTTCTGTAATACCTCATCGAGGGTCAGCAAAAAGCCAAAAACAGCCGAGGTATTAAAACCTTTTGAGTTTATCCTGGGATTTTTAATAAAGGCATAATATGATCTGAAAATCAGTGCGTAAGCGTCAAGAATAAATAGTTTCCTGGATTGGTTATCTGACATAATATAAGATATTGGTAATATTATTGCTTTTTAGATATATGGTATGGGACGTAAGGCATGGGGCTAATAAACTCAGTTCAAACCTTTTCAACTCAGTTTCAACCTTCTTCTAATTATCTGAGGCAAACCATTCGGCATAAGAGGTGGCTGTTTCATAAAGCTTCAGGTTATGCAATGAAACGCCAGAAGGAAGGAATGGTATAATTCTGTTTGCAATATCTTCAATCAGCTTCTCGCATGTAGGCTGATAATCAACAATCATAACGTTTCCAAACATATGATTCAGTGCGTCAAGTCGTTTTTTTTCTACCCTTGACGAAACTACTACCGTATGATCAAACTTTTTTACTACCTCCCTGTTTACAATTTTCTTAAGGTCTCCAAAGTCTATTACCATTCCGTATTTTGTATTATCAGCATCGCTTATCGGTTCTCCGATAAGGCTTACATATAAACGGTATGAATGTCCGTGCACGTTCTTACACGGACCATCATAATTCCATAGAGCATGTGCCATTTCAAAGGTAAACTCCTTAGTTACTCGTATTTTACTCATTGAATATTGATTAATTGTATACAAAAATAACCATTAAACAGGAGTTTTGTTAGCTCTGTCTGCACAATTAAGTATAACTACCCGCTAATAGGTATTAAGTAATTGCCTATTTTTGCATGATATTGTGAAATAACATATATGAAATTCACCGAATTAGGCATAAACGAAGATCTCCTGGAAGCCATATCTTACATGGGGTTTGAAGAGGCTACGCCAATACAACAAAAAGCCATACCAAGCATTATGTCGGGTAAGGACCTGATCGCATGTGCACAAACCGGTACGGGAAAGACGGCTGCATTCCTCCTTCCCATACTGGATAAAATCGCAGATCTGCCAAGAAACACAAGCAGTACATTAATAATTGTCCCCACAAGGGAACTCGCAATACAGATAGATCAGCATGTACAGGGAATAGGCTACACTATGGGAATAAACTCCATCGCTATTTATGGAGGAGGCAGTGGAGAAGACTGGGAGCAGGAGAAAATAGCATTAACCCAGGGGGCCGACATTATTATTGCCACCCCCGGAAAGTTAATTGCACACCTGGCAATGGGATATGTTAAGTTTGATACCATTAAATTCCTTATACTTGATGAGGCCGACAGGATGCTTGATATTGGGTTTATAGATGATATAATTAAAATTATTTCACATGTCCCCAAAGAAAGACAAACGCTTATGTTCAGCGCGACAATGGCGCCTAAAATACGTTCCCTGGCTTCTAAGATTCTCAATGATCCCGACGAAATTAATATTGCTATAGCGAAACCTGCTGAGGGTGTTCTGCAGGCTGCCTACCTGGTGTACGACAGTCAGAAGGCGGCCCTTGTTGATCATCTTATTTCTGATAAGCCGGATTATCATAGCGTCCTGATTTTTTGTTCCACAAAAAAGAAGGTAAGTGAAGTATCCAGGGTACTTAAGAAATCTGAGAAACGAACCGAATCTATTTCTTCAGACCTTGAGCAAAAGGAAAGAGAAGAGGTGCTGCTGCGCTTCAGGGCAAAAACAACAAGAATACTTGTTGCAACCGATGTCCTCAGCCGTGGAATAGATATAAAAGATATCAATCTTATTATTAATTATGATGTTCCCCAGGATGCCGAAGATTACGTACATAGAATTGGCAGGACTGCCAGGGCAGATGCAACCGGTGTAGCAATTACCTTTATCAATCCCGACGATATGTACTATTTCTCGAAAATTGAGAAGCTGATTGAAAAAGAGGTATATAAGATTACCCTGCCAGCAAATCTCGGTGAGGGTCCGTCCTGGAAGGTGCTTACTCGGGAACAGGGGAATAGAAGAAATTATAAAAGGAGCGGGGGTAATAAGCGCCGTTAAAAATGAATATTATGTACAGGATAGTTGTTGTTTTTTCACTTATTCTTTTCTTTTCGATATCTGTCGCGGCTCAGACATCCCCGGTCCTAAAGGAGCTCACATATAAGGCCTACACCCTTGGTAAAATATCACTCTGGGATGACGCTATTGATCAGGCCAAAAAAGCTTACCTGGAATCCGAAAGCGATTCGGCCCTTCACGATCTGATTATGGTTCAATATGGTTATATATCATTCAGTATTGCAGAGAAACTAAACGATAAAGGAAAAGAAATGCTGTTGAGTGCTTATGAAAATATTGAAATGATGGAGAATGATTGGTGGGGAGAGGCCGACCTGCTGGCTATTCAGGCCTCTATGGCTGCCTTTGAATTGAATCTATATCCTCATAAAATGATGAAACTGGTTCCCAGGGCCCTGGAGCTAACCGACCTGGCATATGAATCAGATAAGAATAATTATATGGCCCTGGCGTGTAAGGCAAACCAGCTTAATTTTACACCCAGAATGTTTGGAGGCTCTCCTACCGACGCCATTCCTCTTTACAGGAAAATAATTACACTTTACGAAACTAATTGTGTTGACCGTTCCAGTAACTGGCGCTACGTTAGCACCATGGTTACTCTCGCAGGCACATACGAGAATTTGAAAATGTATAATGAGGCCTGCGGGATTTATGAAAAAATTATTTTATTCGATAATAATATTAACTGGATTAACACAAATCTTTATCCTGCCTGCAAGGCAAAGCTCATTAAACAACAATGAGCCCATTTATGTGTTATATTTGTATTAGGAAATTATTAATTCGTTTTTACAATCGTCAAGAGATTAACAATTTAGGGTAGAAAGGAAAATATGAAACATGACTTATTAACTCTTAAGGGTATTCTGAATTACTCTGTAGAAAACTTCACCGAAAGAGAAGCGTTCGCATTTCTAGATGAGAAATCATTCACCTATGGTGATGTTGGAAAGATTACATCTGCATTAAGATACTGCCTGGAACAACTAAATATTAAGCAGGGCGACAAGGTTGCGATCTTCAGCTCAAATTCGCCTAACTGGTCTATTAGCTATTTCGCTATTGTTTCCATGGGAGCAGTAGTCGTTCCAATACTGCCTGATTTTACCCCTGAGGAGACAAAAAATATACTTGATCACTCAGAAACATCTGCGATATTTGTATCGGAAGGCCTGTATTCGAAACTGGAAGGAATATGTGACAATATACCTGTTATTAAAATCGAAGACTATACAATATATCCCGGAAAAGGAGATAATGTTATATACGACCCAAACAAAGAGTCAACAGTGAATTATTCTGTTGATCCTGAAGATATGGCAGCTATAATATATACTTCGGGAACTACAGGAAAATCCAAAGGGGTAATGCTCCTGAATAGAAATATTGCATCAAATGTATATCAGGGTAAGGATATTCAGGCAATAGGTGAAAACGACAGGTTTCTTTCTATTTTGCCTCTCTCTCATACTTTCGAAAACACCCTTGGAATGCTTGTTCCCTTTATGAGTGGAGCAAAGGTTACTTATCTTAAAAAAGCACCTACAGCAGCAATACTTCTTCCTGCACTTGAGAAGGTAAGGCCTACGATAATGTTTTCTGTCCCTCTTATTATCGAAAAAATCTATTACAACAAAATTAAGCCGTCGCTTGCAGGAAATATATTTATGGCTACACTCTATAAATTTCCGCCTGTTAGAAAGCTGCTTCACAAAGTGGCTGGTAAAAAATTACTTGAGACATTTGGAGGCGAACTACAATTCTTTGGAATAGGTGGCGCCAAGCTAAGTCGTGATGTTGAGCTCTTCCTCCTGGAGGGTGGCTTCCCTTACGCTATAGGTTATGGACTTACTGAGACATCTCCTTTACTTGCAGGCATGGTGCCCAAACACAAAAAATATAAGCTCCAGTCAACAGGCGAAGCTATAAAAGATGTTACAATAAAGATCTCTGATCCCGATCCTAAGACCGGTGAAGGAGAAGTCTGGGTGAAAGGACCCAATATCATGAAAGGCTATTATAAAGAACCCGAACTTACGGCGGAGGTTATTACTGAAGATGGTTGGTTCAAAACGGGAGACCTTGGTGTATTTGATAAAATTAACTTCCTCTCTATCAGGGGTCGCTCTAAAAATGTAATAATAGGAGCAAGTGGCGAAAATATTTACCCTGAAGAGATAGAATCATTAATCAATACTTTTAAACACGTTGCCGAATCTCTGGTTATTGAACAGAAGGGCAAACTGGTAGCTCTTGTACATATTAACCTGGAAGAACTTGAACAGAAATACCAGGACCAGAAGGAAGAAATGACTAAAAAAATTGATGAGATTCTTAAAGAACTTCAGCACCAGATTAACTCAAAAATTAATAAATTCTCAAGAATACAAAAGGTTGTATTTCAACCAATCCCGTTTCAAAAGACAGCAACTCTGAAAATTAAAAGGTACTTATATCATTAGGTCTCCCCTCGATGCGTACTACCTTAGTCGTGCTTTCTCAGAAATCTAAAAAGTTTTAGATTCGAGTTTTGGATTTGCTAAGCCCCGAAGGCAATAAAAAGATTCACAACAAAACGGCAATTAAGGTGATTTACAGCTCATCAGGAAATTATAACTAACTTTGCAGTATATTAGCAGATTAAATTAATCGGGTAGAAAGGTAAATATGAAACATGACTTATTAACTCTTAAGGGTATTCTGAATTACTCTGTAGAAAACTTCACCGAAAGAGAAGCATTCTCATTTCTGGACGAAGAGGCCATTACATATGGCGATGTGGGGAAGACAGCAGCTTCTTTAGGATTCCTGCTGGAGCAGATGAATATAAGGCAGGGCGACAAGGTGGCTATATTCAGTTCAAATATGCCAAACTGGTCGATTTCTTACTTTGCAATAGCTTCTATTGGAGCAATTGTGGTTCCGATATTGCCAGATTTCACTCCCGAAGAAATAAAAAACATTCTCGATCATTCCGAAACATCTGCAATATTCGTATCTGAAGGATTATATCCCAAACTGAAGGGAATATGCGATAATATGCCTGTAATTAATATAGAGACCTTTTCTGTTTTCCCTGGTATAAACGATACGCTATCGTTTGATCCGGCAAAACAATCAACAAAAGATTATTCTATTGATCCGGAAGATCTTGCGGCAATTATATACACATCGGGAACCACCGGAAAATCAAAGGGGGTAATGCTTCTTAACAGAAATATTGCATCCAACGTATACCAGAGTAAAGGGATGCAGGAGATAAGAGAAAACGACAGGTTTATTTCGCTACTGCCTCTTTCTCATACATTCGAAAATACCGTTGGTATGCTTGTTCCTTTTATGAGTGGAGCAAAGGTTACTTATCTTAGAAAACCGCCAACAGCGCCGGTTCTTCTTCCTGCTCTTAAAAAGATAAAACCAACCATTATAGTTTCTGTCCCCCTGATAATTGAAAAGATTTATTACAGCAAAATCAAGCCCTCTCTTACCGGAAATAAATTTATGGCTACGCTCTATAAGTTTCCCCCGATAAGAAAAGTGCTTCATAAGATAGCCGGGAAAAAACTATATGAGACTTTTGGTGGTGAACTTAAGTTTTTCGGTATTGGTGGTGCTAAATTAAGTCGTGACGTTGAGCTCTTCCTTCTTGAGGGCGGATTTCCATATGCTATAGGTTACGGACTCACAGAGACATCGCCGGTGCTTGCCGGTATGGTGCCCAAACACAAGTATAAGCTACAATCTACCGGTACCCCGGTAAAAGATGTTACACTTAAAATATATAATCCCGATCCTGTTACAGGTGAAGGTGAAGTGTGGGCCAAGGGGCCCAATATCATGAAGGGATATTATAAAGAACCCAAACTTACGGCGGAGGTTATTACTGAAGATGGTTGGTTCAGAACGGGAGACCTTGGTGTATTTGATAAAAATAACTTCCTTTCTATCAGGGGTCGTTCAAAAAATGTAATTATCGGAGCAAGTGGTGAAAATATTTATCCTGAAGAAATTGAGTCGGTAATCAATAATTTCAAACATGTTGTTGAATCGCTTGTTATTCACCAGAAAGGTAAACTGGTTGCGCTGGTTCATATAAACAGGGAAGAGCTGGAGCAAAAATACCAGTATATGAAGGATGAAATGTCAAAAAAAGTTGAAGAAACTATAGAAGAGATACTTAAAGAACTTCATCACCAGGTAAACACCAGAATAAATAAATTCTCAAGACTGCACAAGGTCGTTCTGCAGCCTATACCGTTCCAGAAAACAGCAACACTGAAAATAAAACGCTACCTGTATTATTAGCGAAGGGCAGAGGGCTAAGAGCTAAGGGCTAAGAGCTAAGGGATAAGAGCTAAGAGGAAAGGGCAGAATTTACCATCGGGTTGGCCGAAATCATCGATCCGTCACAAATCAACATAATAGAATAGCCAAAAACACTGTTTTTTGAGCCTATAACACCTTCTTGGGGGGATCTACCCAATTACCTTACTTTAGAGTATATATGTCGTTAAAATCATGCCAGGTAGGGCTGGTGGGCTATTAAGTGTACGTATCCTACTCTCCACTCTCCACTCTCCACCCTCCACTCTCCACTCTCCACCCTCCACTCTCCACCCTCTACCCCCTGCTCTCTACCACTGTTCCAATATCTGTATCCTGTCGCTGATGGGAGGGTGAGTTGCAAACATTGATGAAAAAGAAACCTTCTTTTTTTCTCCGGGATTTTCAATAAACATCTGGGCAACGTCCTGCCTGGTTACAGCCTCTATCCTTGAATCTGCAGACACTCTCTTAAGGGCAGAGGCAAGGGCTCCGGGATTTCTTGTAAGTTCTGCAGCACCGGCATCTGCCATATATTCCCTCTTTCTCGACAGGGCAAAGCGAAAGAGGTTCGACAGTAGCCACCCTACTGCGGCAAGCAGCATAATAATTACTATGGCTGCACCATTCTTATTATTGCGCCTTCCTCCTCCATACATAAATGTTCTCATCAGGGCCTGTGTGACAAAGGCAAATATTCCCACAAATACTATTGAAACAATTAATAGTCTTACATCCCTGTTTCTGATATGTGTAAGCTCATGGGCTATTACTCCCTCGAGCTCATCGTCGTTTAGCTTATTTATTATGCCTCTCGAGAGTGATATTGTATATGACTTATTGTTTAAGCCACTGGCAAATGCATTAAGGCTATCGTCCTCAATTATATTTACTTTCGGCATGGACATACCTGCCGTTATGGCAAGGTTCTCAACCAGGTTATAAACTCTCTTATTTTCTTTTCTCTCAAGAGGTCTTGATCCGGTTGCCTTATTTATCATCGAGCTGTGAGAAAACCATGCAATAATAAACCAGATACCAACGAATACCGCCACGAACGGGATAGTCCTGAAAGAACTCTGAACAGGATCCAGAATTACATCCTCTTCCTGGAAAAAATCAAACAGAAAATAAAACACAAATACAAGTGCAATAAAAACCAGTGGAAACATTACCAGCAATATTATCGAGCGGGCATTGTTTCTCCAGATCTGTCGCTGAAGGCCTAGATATTTCATTGTTTCTTCTTATTCAAAACTCACCTTAGGTGGCTCTTCCATGGTCTCACGCTTATCGCCAAGATCAAACATTGGCTCCCTTTTAAAGCCGAACATCCCGGCCACTATATTTGACGGGAAAGATTCAACAGAGACATTCAATTCTCTTGTTGCTGAATTAAAGAATCTTCTTACCGCTGCCAGTTTATTTTCAACATCTGATATTTCTTCCTGCAGATTTAAAAAATTCTGACTTGCCTTAAGGTCAGGATAGGCTTCCACGGCAACCTGTATTCCACCAAGAGCGCTTGACAGTTGAGACTCTGCCGCAATTTTTTCATTAATAGATCCGGCACTCATGGCCTTTGCCCTTGCATTGGTAACTTCAGTAAGAAGTTCCCTTTCGTGCTTCATATATCCCTTAACAGTCTCAATAAGAGTTGGGATAAGGTCGTGTCTCTGCCTGAGCTGAACATCAATATCAGCAAAGGCATTTTCTCTGTTGTTACGCAATCTTACCAGCCTGTTATAAGCCGATATAAGGAAGAGTATTATTAGCGCGACAACAACTATTATAATTATTAATCCGGTCATAATCTGTAATATTAGTGAACACCAAAAATAGGAAAAACAAGACTAAAGGCAAAGGGTATTAGATAAACGGGGCAAGTTAATCGGTGAAAAGGGGTAAAAAGTTAGAACGTTAACGCCTTATAGCCATTTTTCAGATAATCAGAAAGCGGAACGCCCATTCCTTTTACATCAATACCAAGTTCCTTAAGATCATTTTCGACATCATACATTCTTGCACATGCGATGCAGGCTTCGACCTTGATTCCGGCTTCAATCATCTTTTTCACCTCTGCCTTAAGCTTCTCGTTCTCAACAAGCAGTTTAGCCGAAGGACCCCAAACAATAAAGCTTACTTCATCAAACCACCCGGCTTTATTGGCGTTATATACATACATAAAAACCATCTTTTCGGCTACTTCAATATCACCGCTGGTCCAAACAACAACAAGTTTTTCTGATTTCATTTTGTGTCCCTCATTTTCTTCCTGGGCTTTTAAGGCCGGATTTATTGCTACAACAAACAAGGTACAAAATACTAGAAAACGGTTCAAGTTTTTCATAATATATGGTTTTAGTAATTATTTCTTTATTCGTTATCATGTCTCAGGGCAAGTTCCCTGAGCTCGTCGGACAGGACAATTCTTTTAGAACCCTCCATGACAATCAGTTTAATCATAGCCCGTGCTACGTCTCTACCTTCAATTGCCCTATAAACTCCGAGCTTAGCCCTGAAAATAAAAGCAAAGGTTTTCATAAAAACTGTAGCCAGTTTTTCTCCAAACCTGAACTCTGATCTTTTTCCCAGGAGTAAAGATGGCCTAGCAATAATTATAGTTTTAAAAGCCAGATTTAAAATACCTGCCTCCATTTCTCCCTTAATCCTGGGATAATAAGACTTTGATGCTGCATTAGCGCCCAGCGAAGATACAACGGCCACCCTGTTTACTCCTTTTTCCAGAGATACCCTGGCAATATTTACCGGCATATCCCTGTCTATTTGCTCATATCTGGCAATTGAGGATGTCTTTTTTCTCGTTGTTCCGAGACAAATAAACAGATCATCGCCACGAATCTGGTCAGCATAGGTCTCAACATTTTCAACATCAACAATATGCTCAATAACTTTTATATGTTCTATATCCAATTTACGTCGGGTAAAGACTTTAATAGAAGAATATCGCATATTCTGAATAAGCTCTTCTACAAGATATCTTCCGATAAGTCCACTGGCTCCAAAAACGATTGCTGTTCTGTTCATAATCTGGTTTTATTATAAGGGGGACAACATGTCCCCCTCTGGGGTAAACACCCCGCTCTTATGTAAGGTAAGATAATTTTATAATCCGCTGAAATCAACTGCTTCAAAGACAAGTGTTGGTGTTCTCCATGATGAATTTTCATATGCATCATTTCCGGTTTCGACAAGATTCATCCAGAGATTTTTCATATTTCCCGTTATATTCATTTCTGAAACCGGCTTTATTTCTTTGCCGTTTTCAATCAGGAATCCTTCTATTCCATAAGAAAAATCACCCGTTGCTCCGTTGGTGTTACCACCATTGAAGCCTGTAATAAGAATACCTCTTTTGATCGTGGAAATAATCTCTGCATGGCTTCTGTCTCCCATGCTTAAAACAAGATTACTTGTACTTCCTGATGTGGGTGCCATGCCCAGCTTTTTTCCATAATAGGTATCGATATAATAGCCTTTCAAAACACCCTTTTCGAATATGCTTCTCTTTGAAAGAGCCAATCCCTCGTTATCAAAGAGCTTTGATCCCCTGCCGGAGACGATAAAGGGGTCGTCAATAATTGTTAGCTTTTCTGAGCCAATCTCTTTGCCCAGGCAATCAATCAGGAAGGAGTTTTTTTGTTGTATTGCAGAGCCGTTAAGTGCAGAAATAAGGGGTCCGAGTAATTGTCCGCCCAGCCTGTTTTCAACAACCATTGTCATTTTACCTGATGATATTTTTTTCTGGCCAATTTTTCTTTTTGCCCGGGATAATGCCGTTTGTGCAATTCCCTTATATTTAAGTTTATTATAAAACACTGAGCTTTCCGACCATCCTGACTGGGGCCTGGCTTCGCCGCCGTCAACCGACACAGATGCATAAATTCCGTAATATGAATTTGATGTATCTCCCTCAAACCCGTTACTGGTAACCATTACACTGCTACTCATGCCATCTGAGTAGCTTGCTGTAACAGAAATAATCAGGTCATCTGTTCCGGATATCTCTTTTTCGACGGCATAGGCGGCATCAATTTTATCCCGGGGGTTTATTTTCTCAAAATCTGAGTCATATGTTGCAAGCTCAGGTCCACCGCCCTTATAATAGAGAGACGGGTCGGGAAGTGTTCTGTACTCATCTTCAGAAAGATATCTTGTTCCGGCAATGGCTTCCTCAATAAATCTTGCCAGTTCATTCCTGTTGCTCAGCCTGTTTGTTGAATGCACAGAGTATTTCTTGTCGACCATTAGCCTGACAGACATTCCCTCCTGGTTGGCCTGTTCGAGTTTATCAATCTTATCATCTCTTACCTCAACGCTGCTGCTAACGCCACTAAATATATTTACACTTACTTCCTGGGCTCCTTTTTCGAGAGCTGTCTTCATTGCCCATTTCGCAAGATCATATTTTTCTTTTGTTGTCATTATGTAAAATTTGAATTTTAGAAAAGAATTTTTTAATCTATCAGGCGTTTGTTCCACCTACTGTAAGTTTTTTTACCAGAACCGAAGGCAGTCCACATGTTACAGGAACAGATTGTCCTCCTTTTCCACACATCCATGTTCCATTATCAATAAGATAGTCATCGGCAGCCATTGTAATATCGGCAAGTGCCTGGGGGCCATTCCCAATTATATTAATATCCTTTATGGGACGGGTAAGCTTCCCTTTTTCAACGAGGTAGCCTGACTTTACAAAGAAAGTGAAGTCACCGGCTCCTATTTTAACCTGTCCGTTACTGAAATTATCGACATATACCCCATAATCAACATTAGACAGCAGGTCTTCTTTCGAATAAGGCCCTGCTTCCATATATGTAGATCTCATTCTGGGCAGGGGAATATGCCTGAAAGATTCTCTTCTGCCATTGCCCGTAGGGTCAACATTATAATGCCTGGCGCTAATCCTGTCGTGTATATAGCTATTCAGAACACCATCCTTTACAAGATAGGTTTTCTCAACATCATTGCCTTCATCGTCGATATTCAGAGATCCCCTGTTATTTATAAGTGTTCCGTCGTCAATGATATTAATAAAATCTTCTGCTATTTTCTTTCCCATCTTATCGCTGAAGATCGATTCGCCCTTACGATTAAAATCGGCTTCAAAGGTATGTCCAATCGCTTCATGAAGCAGGATGCCTGATCCTCCGGCGCCCATAACCACAGGCATCTCTCCCGCCTTTGGTTTAGTTGCATCGAACAGTAAGTTGGTTCGACCTACAGTCTCCACGGCAAGTTCATTAACGAGGTCGTCGTTAAGCCATTCAAATCCCTTTCTGAAAGAGCGGGCCGAATAGTTGTTTTCAATCTGATTCTCTTTTTGCATAATTGAAACCACACCAAAGCTCACGAGGGGCCTGTAATCGTAAGTAAGCCTGCCTTCGGAATTAAAAAACAGAACGTATGATGTCTCATCGTTTAAAAAGGCATTTACTTTTATCACCTTTTCGTCGAGTTCAAATACCCTGTCGTTAATTTTTTGCACAAAGGGAATTTTCTCCTTAATCGAAACATCCTCCCACTCCCTGGATATATTGTAATAGGCCTGTGGTTGTTTTTCACTAATATCAAGAGGCTCATAATCCCTGGCCTGGTTTGCAATCGACGCAGCCATTTTTGCCGCTTTAATCATTGCCTCGGAGGTAATCGCTTCGGAGTATGCAAAGCCTGTCTGATCTCCATTCAGAACCCTTATTCCAACTCCATAATCAACATTGGAAAAAGCCCTGTTTACCTTCCCGTCTTCAAGCCCCAGGCTATTGCTTATTTTATGCTCGAAAAAAAGATCAGCATAGGAGCCGCCTTTCGACATTGCTGCTTCAATTACTTTTTGTAAGGTTTCTGCAGAAACCTCAAAATGTTCCAGATAATTTTTCACGTCAGAATTTAATTGAATATTGTTACACGACTTCAAAAAAGGAGGCAGCAAAACAGTGCCGGTAACCGCCACTCCTCCGGTCTTTAAAAAGCTACTCCTGTTAAGATTCATCTCTTAAATCTTATATTATTAATCAAATTAACTTGCAAGTTAATTGATTATACACTGATAGCTATAACCATCTAAGAAGAAAATTGTTAAAGTATAGTTAAATAATCTTTACTGTGTTATCCATCTTGTAGCCAGCTCTATTGTGCTGAATGGCTGGATCAAAAGGTCTGGTTCGTTTGAAGCGATCATTGGGAAAACTATCTTCTCTGCTGAATCTACTACTACTGCTATTTTAAGACCAATAAGCCTGGGATTGCTTTTTATGTATATAAGCAGTTTTCTAAATGTGTTCATGTTAAAATCTATATCAGCATCCCTCAGGTCGGTGAGAATACCACTGCAATCGTGACTGATCATGTTCTCTTTCAATATATATACAAAGGAGTCCATAATATCTTCGATTGAAATCACACCCTTAAACTCGCGAAATATATATTCGCTGTCGTCATGTTTAATGATTTTATGAATAACTTTTCCCATCGGCTTTACTCTTGCAGTTTGTCCTCGTCAGGTCTTTTTTCAAGCACTTCTATATTTCTTAACATCTGCCTGGTAAACCTGAACAATTTACCTCCATGCGACGCATCTACAACCCTGTGGTCCATTGCCACACCAAGTGTCATAACCCTTCGAACGACAATTTCATCATCAATAACTACGGCCTTTTTGCTTATGCTGCCCAGGGTAACAACAAGGGCTACATTTGAAGTTGGGAAAAGAGCCGGATACCCTACATCAAGGCCTATTGTTCCAATATTTGCAACAACAAAGGACCCATAGTTGCTGGCAGAAAGACCTGCAAAAGAAAGGCCCCAGTTTATTGTAAGCTGCTTAATTATTAAATACACCATCCTCCTGAAGGGCCAGGGTATTCTTGCCAGCATGCCCTTCTTTCTCATGGCTTTACTTTCTTTACCGCTTCGCGTGTCCTGAATATTAGATGTTAAAAATTCAGACAGCTCCTGGAGGTTCATTTTCTCGGCCGAGGGTACTTTTACAGAGCTCATTTCTTCTCCCTCCAGTAAAACGCTTATCATCGCATCTACCGTTTTCTTACCAACAATCCTGCCCCTCCTTACAAAACTATTTAATTCAGGAACCTCTGTTTTCAAACCCCTGGCAAAAATAAGGGTAAATATATGTGTCGGCGTAATCTTCACGCCCTGCTTTCTCTTTTCAGAAATATATTTCTCAAGGTCTGTAACATCAATTTGAACCGATCCTAAAATCTTTGAATCAACCGGTTTAATATACATTGCCGAAGCAACCTTCCGCCATTCGTTGTTTAAATTTTTTCTGACTCATACAGTAAATTTAACTGGAATTATTCCCGGAATCAAATAATTTATTACTCAATTTTTTTTGATAATTAATTAATTAGTCATACTTTGTAGCGCAAAGTACTTTTAGAACCATGGAAAACAAAAATAATCATAGCGACGATTTAAAGGCAATCAGAAAAATTATGGAAGAATCATCACGATTCTTATCCCTGAGTGGTCTTTCTGGGGTATTTATTGGAATTCTTGCATTAATTGGGGCGAGTTTTGCCCTGCTTATTATAAACAGGGTTAATCCGGGTACCGGGCTGCTAATACAGGCAGAAAGTATTGGCCGGGAAGCCGGAACACTACTTGCTATTGACGCAATTTTAGTACTTATTGCAGCTATTGGTATAGCCTATTATTTTGCTCTGATAAAAAGCAGGAAAAAAGAAAGCCCCTTATGGGGACCTGTAACAAAAAGACTGTTGGTTGGTCTTTCCATTCCCCTTGTTTTTGGAGCTCTTTTTATTATCGTTTTACTAATAAATAATAATCCCGAATATCTTGTTTCTGCAATGCTATGTTTCTATGGGATGGCATTGGTAAACGCCGGCAAATTCACCTTCGATGAGGTTCAATACCTCGGTATATTTGAGCTTATCCTGGGTATTGCTGCCGGATTTCTGCCAGTATATGGATTATTATTCTGGGTTCTGGGCTTTAGTATTCTGCATATTCTCTATGGAATAATTCTTCACCGAAAGTATAATTAAACCAGGAGAATAAAAATGAAAAACATCTTAAACAGGCTCGATAAACTCCTGGAAAACAGAATACGCCTGGGTATAATGTCGGCCCTGGTTGTAAACAAGAGTATTGACTTCAATAGCCTGAAAGAGCTTCTAAATGTTACGGATGGGAATCTTGCCAGTCACCTTAAGGCACTTGAAAGCAATAAATTAATAGAGGTAAAAAAGCAGTTTGTAGGGCGAAAACCCAAAACAACTTATTCGGCAACAAAGCATGGGAAAGAGGTATTTAGCCGGCACCTCTCCGCTCTTGAAGAAATAATAAAAACCAGTTAATTTTTTTTAATCATTCACTTTGTAGATCAAAGTACTTTTAATCCGAAACACCATGACAAAAGAAAAACAAAATCAAACTAAATGGTACGAAAGTATGACAGTTAAATTGTTCCTCCTTGGCACAATGGCCATCCTTTTCCTTATACCCCTTCAATTAATTAAGATGGTTATCAGTGAGCGTGAAAGCAATTCAAATACGGTGAGAAAGGAAATAGCAGAACAGTGGGGACAAAGACAAACAATTACCGGTCCGGTATTAAATATTCCTGTCTACAGAGAGCCTTCAGAAAAAAATTCTGACAAGAACCCTGTTGAAAGGATCTGGCATATACTGCCAAACGACCTAAGTGTTATGGCAAACATAGATCCTGAAATAAGATATAAGAGCATTTATGAAACGGTTATCTATACTGCCAATATCAAAATAAGCGGCAAGATCGATATTCCGGAACGACTAAGAGATAACTACACGGCATTGTGGGACCAGGCTTATCTAAGCATGGGGATAAGCGATAACCGTGGACTTGTAGACCAGGTGATCGTTAACTTCGACAATAACAAAATTCATGCTGATCCCGGATTAATTGACCATGATATTTTCCAGTCAGGATTAACTTTTCCTGTTTCTCCAAAACCAGGGGAAGAACTTGATTTTGATCTTGACTTTGATATTAAGGGTTCGGACGGATTGTCTTTTACCCCTGTTGGTAAAAGCACTAATGTAATTCTTACTTCAAGCTGGCCATCTCCTTCGTTTAATGGTGCCTTTATTCCGGCAAGCCGGGAAATAAATGAATCAGGATTTAAGGCAAACTGGATAGTAACACATCTGAACAGAAACTTTCCCCAGGAATGGATAGGACCAATTCATGATATCACCGAGGAATCGTTCGGAGCAGATATGATACTTGGGGTAGACCACTACCAAAAATCTGAACGCAGTTCCAAATATGGTTTACTGTTTATTGCTTTTACCTTTCTGGTGCTTCTGTTTATAGAAGTATCTTCAGATAAACGGATTCATATATTCAGTTATTTCCTGGTGTCGCTGGCCCTGGTTTTGTTTTTTTCACTCCTGAATGCACTAAGCGAACATATAGGATTTAACGCAGCCTACCTTGTTGCGTCAGCATCAATTATCCTGCTTGTTTCAATATTCTCCGGATCCCTTCTTGGCGACAGAAAAAAAACACTGATAATAGCCCTAATGCTAATAGTATTATACGCCTTCCTTTACTTCCTTCTTTCGTTAAATGAATTTGCGTACCTGGCTGGTAATATCGGCCTATTTATTGGACTTGCCGGAATTATGTGGCTAACGAGCAGAACTGATATTTTCAGAAAAAATGGACTTTAAAATTTATATAAACAGGTGTTTTTATCCTGGCCGGAGAGTTTCTGAATCACTTGTTCCAAGGTTATGCATAATCCTCTGGCTATGGATATTGATATTATTCGGACACAGGTTAATAAGAATCAAAGACCTGCCTGTATAAAGACTTTTCTCACAACGTTATTTTATAGTTGCAGACAGAATTTTGTCAGTAATTATATAATTAATTAGTATTTTGCGACCTCAAAATTTGAGAAATATGTCTATCAAAAGTAAGTCTGTAATATTAATCCTGGCGATTCTACTTATAGACCAGGTATTCAAAATATGGGTTAAAACCACAATGGTTATTGGGCAGGAGCATCATATTATAGGCAGGTGGTTTATCCTGCACTTTATTGAGAATAACGGCATGGCCTTTGGGATGGAGCTTGGTGGGAAAACAGGCAAACTAATACTCAGCCTTTTCAGACTGAGTGCAATAATCGGAATAGGATGGTATATTTCTTTTCTTATAAAAAATAAAGTGAGCGCCGGGCTGGTGCTGGCAATCAGTGCAATTATGGCAGGAGCCATAGGTAATCTTATCGATAGTGCTTTTTATGGAATAATATTTTCTGAAAGTTATTTTGAACCTGCCAGAATGTTTCCTGAAGGAGGAGGCTATTCATCCTTCTTGCATGGAAGAGTTGTTGATATGCTATATTTTCCCGTACTGCAAGGTACCTGGCCTGAGTGGTCGCCCTTTAAACCCGGTGAGTCGTTTATTTTTTTCAGGCCTATATTTAATCTGGCCGACAGTGCTGTAACGGTTGGTGTTTTTACAATTATTCTTTTCCAGAAAAGATTTTTCAGAGAAAACAACTAGTGCTGCTTGCACATACTTACACAGGTTATAATATTCTTAAGATTCTCGTGCTTAAGAGAATAAAAAGTGTTCTTTCCTTCTCTTCGAGATATCAGTACACCCTTGTCTTTTAATATGCCAAGATGATGAGAAGTTGTGGACTGCTCAATTCCCAGTTTTTTATGTATTTGTGTAACAGACAGTTCCTCGCCACCCTGGAGAAAATCAATAATTGCTATCCTCATAGGGTGTGCTATTGCTTTTAGCATATTTGCGGCGGCATCCAGTTGCTCCGGATCGAGCTTAATTTCGGCCATATTCATTAATAATTAGTTTTAGGTCAGATTGAGATGCAAATATATATAAATATGTTAATGATATCAATACATGTTCTTTAAATGTGATATATAATATCCTTATTTAATGTTGCTATTTTTATATCTTTGGCCCAGAAACAGATTAAATGTCAAAGCTCACTTCCATCAGAAAGCCGGTAAAGGAAGAAATGGAGAAGTTTGAAAGTTACTTTAAAGACACCTTTCAAAGCGATGTTCCATTATTAAAAATCATCCTCAACTATGTCCTTCGCAGAAAAGGAAAACAGATGAGGCCGCTTCTCGTTTTCCTGTCAGCCGGATTGAATGGAAAAATAAATGAGGCCACATATGTGGCAGCTACATTTATAGAACTCCTGCACACAGCCACCCTGGTACACGACGATGTGGTTGATGACTCACAGGAACGGCGAGGGGCTCTTTCGATTAACGCTCTTTGGAATTCAAAAATTGCTGTTCTTGTAGGTGATTATCTTCTCTCCCAGGGCCTTCTTATTAGTGTTCAAAAGAACAGGTATGATATGCTTGAAATTATCAGTAATGCGGTTCAGGCTATGAGCAAGGGGGAGTTGCTTCAATTGCAAAAATCCAGGAAGCTCGACATAACCGAGGAGGTTTATTTTGACATTATTAAAATGAAGACCGCAACTCTTATTTCTTCGTGTACCGAGAGTGGAACCAAATCGGTTACAGATGACCCGCTTGTACTCAAAAACATGAAAGATCTTGGTGAAAACATCGGCATTGCATTTCAGATCAGGGATGATGTCTTCGACTATCAGAGCAATGGAATGGTTGGAAAGCCTGCCGGAAATGACATAAGGGAAAAGAAAATGACCCTTCCTTTGATTCATGCACTGGGCCACGTTTCTCCTTCAGAAAGAAGGCGCATTATGAATATTATTAAGTCGAAACATAAGTCATCTGCAGAGGTAAAGAAAGTTGTTCAATTTGTTATCGAAAACGGTGGACTCGATTATGCCTCCAGGATGATGGATAAATACAGGGATAAGGCCTTTGCCATATTAGATACATATGAAGAGTCTGAATTTAAAACATCATTATCCGAATTTATAGATTACACTACTGTCAGACATAAATAAACACAAAACTATTACTAATGAAAAAACTACTATTTCTACTTGCTATAATTAGCATAGTTGCCTGTACCGCTAAAGATCCCGTAAAAGAATCTACTCTTTCAGGAACGGTTCAAAATATCGGTGATACACCTCTGATGCTTTTTCTCGGACAAGAATCCGATACTATTTTAATTAATGAGGATGGTTCTTTCTCTATAACAAAAGAGCTTGAAAAAGCCAGTGGCTTTTTGCTTCGCATAGGAAGAAATTATTCTCAGGTATTTCTTGCCCCGGGCCTTAACCTTACGGCTAACTTTAATGCTGAAGACCTGGCCGGAACTATCGAATTTGAAGGCGATCTGGCTCTCGAAAGCAAGTATTTACAAGAATTCAGGACCCTGAATAACGATCTTTCTTCAGGCATGGCAGACCTTTTTCTTGCCGAGCCGGAAGAATACAGGGAGGGTGTTCTGAAAATTAGAACCGCAAAAGAAGATTTCCTGAATAATTATACTGAAACAAATGCCGGCCTGAACGAAGCTTTTATTGCGAACCAGAAACTTGATTATGAATTCTCATATTATTACGCACTCAGCTCATACGAGCCTGCTCATAATTATTACGCGAAAATTGAGAAGACTTTGTTGCCCGATGACTGGTACTCATTTGAAGACGACATCGTAATAGACAATCCCGACTACCTGGATTTACCTGTCGCAGTAAGGGTCGTAAGCAACATTATCTCTAAAAATATAGAAAAAGACGGGGGGCCCGGTGAAGATGCATGGGGAACGCCAGAGCTTCTTGGGGCACAGTTCGACTGGATTATTGCAAACATAAAAAACCAGGATGTAGTGAATTATTTCCTTGATGAAAACCTTACTTCCATACTTGATTATTCAGGCCCCGGTGGTATAGAAAAATATATAGACCTGTATTTTGAAAAATCAACCGACCTTGAATCAATTGATGTGATTAAGGAAAAAGTTGAAGTATGGGCCCCTATTAGTGCCGGAAATGAAGCACCCGCATTTACCCTGCCCGATATTGACGGTAACGAAGTTTCTCTTTCTGACTTTGCAGGCAAATATGTTTATATTGATTTCTGGGCAACCTGGTGTGGTCCGTGTAAGATAGAAATACCTGTTCTCGAAGAGCTTGCAGTTAAGTATGCCGATAAAAATATTGAAATTATGAGTATTTCTGTCGATAAGGATAAGCAGGCCTGGATTGATATGGTTACCAGAGACAAGCCTCAGTGGCTCCAGCTTCACGACGGTATTAATATGAACGACGATTATCTTGTAAAATTTATTCCATCCTTTGTTTTGATAGATCGTGAAGGAAAAATTTTGCAGGCTCGTGCCCCGAGGCCATCATCCGGAGAAGTACTGGAAGATCTTTTAAATTCCCTTGAAGGAATATAGTCTTCTTTAAATATTTTAATAAGGGCGCGGAATTTATTTCGCGCCTTTTTTATCATATATATGTACCTTTATAAGGCACAAATATAAATTGATAATAATATGAAGTATCTCCTACCTCAAATTCTAATCTTTACCATGCTTCTTTTTTCATGCAAAACAGATAAGGCAAAAAGTAATTTTAATATTGAAGAAGCAACTATATCATCTATACAGACGGCCCTTTTAGATGGTAGTATATCATGCGAAAGCCTGGTAAGGCAATATATTTCAAGAATAGAGAAATATGATCAGTCAAGCGGGCTAAACTCCATTGTGATTATTAATCCGGATGCTATAGATATTGCTATTAAAAAAGACCTTATGATCAGGGAAGGAGAAGAACTGCCACCCCTTCACGGGATACCTGTTATTGTAAAAGATAATTACAATACAACAGGTCTTCAAACAGCTGCCGGATCGCTTGCGATGAAGGGTTTCGAGCCAGAAACAGACTCGTGGATAGTAAGAAAACTTAAGGAAGCCGGTGCAATAGTTCTTGCGAAATCTAATATGGCAGAATGGGCATTTAGCCCAATGGTAACCATAAGTTCAATCGCCGGCGAGACAAAAAACCCATATAACCTCAACCATGTTCCGGCAGGATCAAGTGGAGGAACCGCTGCCGCTGTTGCTTCAAACTTCGGTGCCATAGGTCTCGGAACAGATACCGGGAATTCTATCAGGGGCCCTTCGTCACATAATTGTCTTGTTGGTTTCAGAACAAGTCTCGGACTGGTAAGCAGGGCCGGTATAGTACCCTTATATCTTCGCAATGACGTGGGCGGACCCATGACACGAACGGTTGAAGACGCAACGGCCATACTGGATATTATTGCAGGATACGATCCGGATGACCCCCTAACCAGAGCCTCTATAGGCAGACTTCCGGAATCATATAAAGATTACCTTATTTCAGACGGATTAAAAGGTTCGAGAATTGGTGTCTGCCAGGATATTCTTGACAGGGGAATAGATCCTGAAATAGAGCAAGTCTTTAAGCAGGCCATCATGGATTTAAAAAACAATGGTGCCAGTATAGTTGAAAATGTCAGGATCGAAAACTTTGATAGTATTAGCAGGGGACACTGGGCCTCAGCTTTCCAGTTTGACCTTAATAATTATTTACAAAAGCAGGGCGACAAGGTGCCTGTTAAATCGCTCGATGAAATTATAGAGGCCAATAACTATTCCGAATATATAAAAGATAACCTTCTTCATCATCAAAACAATCCGGGCGATCCAACAAAAAACAACCCGCCTGCCCTTGACGTTTTTAACGACCCCGGAAGAATAGCATTCAGAAATGCCATCGAAGCAAAAATGGAAGAGCTTAACCTTGATGCCATGATTTATCCATCATGGAGCTACCCGGCTGCAAGAATTGGAAAATTTGAAGAATACCGCGGAGATAACAGTCAGATAATTTCACCGCACACAGGTCAGCCAGCCTTTACAATTCCAATGGGTTTTACAAAAAACAACCTTCCACTTGGTCTCCAGTTTTTAGGAAAGATGTTTGATGAGACAACATTAATAAAACTTACTTACGCATATGAGCAGGCAACAAATCATAGAAAAGCACCCGAAAAATTTTCACGTTAAGAAAATCTTGAATTTATTCGCCCCATGAGAATTAAAATCATGCCCTGTGATACATTAATTAATAAATATCACATTCTAACAGGGGCAAACACATTAAATTGCCTACATTAAGCGGTGATTATCAATATGATATGTGTGTTATCCGTGGGGTAAGAATTTACTCACTTCCGGAAGAGATTTTGAAAAATTCTCTTATTTTCTGAGTCTTTGACACCCCAACCTCATCTTCCAGCTCTTTTTGACCTGCCTGGCGAATATTTTCTAAAGATCCAAATTTCTTTAATAAGGCCTCTGATGTTTTCGGTCCTATTCCCGGAATTTCATCAAGCTCCGAATTTAACATCGTCTTGCTTCTTTTGTCTCTATGAAAATTAATTCCAAATCTATGTGCTTCGTTTCTTAATTGCTGAATTATTTTCAGGCTTATTGAATTTTTATCAAGATATAAAGGAATTGGATCGTCCGGGAAATAAATTTCTTCCAGTCTTTTTGCTATTCCTACAATTGAAATTCTTCTCCTCAAAGACAACGATTCTAATCCTTTAATCGCCGAACTTAACTGTCCCTTTCCTCCATCAATAATTATTAGCTGGGGCAAAGATTCATCCTCGTCAAGTAATCTTCTATACCTTCTGAATATCACTTCCTCCATCGAAGCAAAATCATCCTGGCCACTAACTGTCTTAATATTAAAATGCCGGTATTCTTTCTTTGAGGGCTTTCCGTTTCTGAACACCACGCATGCAGCAACCGGGTTGCTCCCCTGAATATTTGAATTATCAAAACATTCAATATGAAAAGGTATTGCCGGCAGATTAAGATCTGTCTTTATCTTATTTAGAATATTAATGGCTCTGTCTTCGTTTTTCTTGCCTTCAATTCTTTTGTTTTTATTTATCCTGTAAAATACCGCATTCCTCTCTGCAAGTTCAACTAACCTAAGCTTATCTCCCTTGCGAGGAACAGTATATTTAAGGCTATCATCCTTAATATCAGGCAATAAGGAGACGATTACCTCCCTGGCCTCACTACCATGCCTGTGCCTTAACTCCGTGATAGCCAGAGACATAAGCCCGCTTATTTCTTCTTCGATCTTTTGGTTCATTTCCAGGGTATAGGTCTGTATAATTGCTCCGCGTATTATCCTCATATAATTAATATATACCGCTGTATTGTCTTCAGTAAAGGCAAATACATCTACATCGTTGATGCGGGGATTAACTACAGTAGACCTTATCTGGTACCTGTTGAGTATATCAATCTTTTCCTTAACTACCTGGGCTTTCTCAAATTCAAGATCCTGTGAGTATTTTTTCATCAGGCCCTTTAAATAACCGTTAACTGTATAACTGTTGCCTCGTAGTATTTCCCTGATCTGAACAATTGACTCGGTATAATCAGATTCATCCTGTTTACCAACACAGGGAGCCTTGCAATTTCCTATATGATATTCAAGGCACACCCTGTATTTTCCTTCCTTGATTTTGCTATCGGAAAGGTTTAATGAACATGTTCGCAATTTATACAGCTGCCTGATTAGTCCGAGAAGTGTTTTTACCATTACAACCGATGTGTAGGGTCCGAAGTATTCAGATCCGTCCCTTATCACATTTCTTGTCATAAAAACCCGGGGAAAGTTCTCCTTTTTAATACATATCCAGGGATAAGTTTTGTCGTCCTTCATTAAAACATTATACCTTGGCTGATGCTTTTTTATAAGGTTGTTTTCCAGCAGAAGTGCCTCTGATTCACTGTCGACAACAATATGGCGGATTGATTTTATGCGGTTACGCATAACCAGGGTTTTCCCACTTAACTTCTTAACAAAGTAGGAACCGACCCTCTTTTTAATGTTTTTAGCCTTACCAACATAAATAAGCTCATCCTGCCTGTTATAGAATTGATAAACACCCGGCTCTTCAGGCAATGTTTGCGCAATGACTTTAAGCCTGCCTATATTAACTGAATCTGACATCTTAAAACAAAAATAGTATTTCTGCGCAATAATCTCCTGCTTAACCCGGCCCCGCCATCAGCCCTGGACCCCTACTTATCTACAAAAATATTTGTGTATCGGAAGTTTCGTCCATCAAAGAGACCACCATCCCCTAACTTTAGCTCTGGTATCACCAGTAAAGACATAAATGAAAGAGTCATAAAAGGAGCCTTTAAATAACTACCCATATTCCTCACTCTTTCAGAAAGTTTAAGGTACTTGTCGGCAATTGTTCCACATGGAACATCTGACATTATTCCGGCAACTGGCAGAGCTATTGTTTCTGTTTCTCCATCCCTGCATACGGAAAGCCCACCCTTTACTGAAATAACACTATTAACAGCCTTTATTATTGATTCATCATCTGCTCCAACAGCAATAATATTATGACTATCGTGAGCAACAGAGCTGGCAATGGCGCCCTCCTTCAATCCAAAACCCCTGATAAACGCCACACTTGCAGGATTATCTTTATACCTGTCTTTTACAACTATCTTAAGTATGTCTTTAGCAGTATCTGACAGTAAATCTTTCGAATCAGACCACCTGGTCTTAATTTCTTTTGTATATAATTCTCCGTCTGTAACATCAATTACCCTTACATCAAGATTCCTGTTTACAACCCTGATATCTCCTGCGGTAATCTCAGATGAATTAAAAAAGTTTGGCTTCTCTGCAGGTGTCGTATCAAAATGAACCTTCCCTTCAGAGTAGACCTTTTTTCCATTAATCCAGGTTTCAAGTACCCTGAACTTTTTCAGATCCTTTACAACAATAAAATCAGCCTTATCACCCTCCCTTAAAAGTCCAACATCAATTTTATAATGATCGACTGCATTATTACATGCCGATCTTAATACATCAAAAAGATTATATCCTCTGTCTACAAGCTCAATTACCAATCCATTAATATGTCTTTTTAAAAGCATTTCAGGATGAATATCATCAGAACAAAGCATTAGTTTTTCAGGAGCTATGCCATATAAAGGGGCCAGGGCGTCAAGGTTCCTGGCTGCGCTTCCTTCTCTAATTAATATCTTCATTCCTGCGTTAATCTTTTCTATCCCTTCCTGTATGCTAAAGGCTTCGTGGTCTGTACTAATTCCTGACCCGGCATATATACCAAGTTCTTCGCCCATTAGTCCTGGTGCGTGTCCGTCGATAAGCTTACCATATCGTTTTGCTAACTCTAGCTTTTCCATTACCCCGGGATCACCATTAATTACCCCAGGATAATTCATCATTTCAGACAAAAAATAAATATCACTACGTGCAAGTAGTTTGTCAATTTCTTCAGCTCCCAGGCTTGCCCCACTACTTTCAAAATCTGTTGCGGGTACACAGGATGGAGCTCCGAAAAAAAACTTTAATGGCACCGTTTCTGCATTGTCTATCATATAATCCACACCCTGCAAACCAAGTACATTTGCTATTTCATGTGGATCGCTTATTACCGCTACTGTTCCGTGCCTTACTGCTACCTTTGCGAACTCCGAAGGAACCAGCATCGAACTCTCAATATGCACATGAGAATCGATAAATCCAGGCATTATATAAGTATCAAACTGCTCTTCAATTCGCTCAATTTTCTCTATAAATCCATTTCTAACAAAGACCCTGGCAGGGAATATTTCTCTATTAAAAAGATCAATAAAATTTCCTTTAATTAACATATAAAAAATATTATTTACATATTTTGTTCCACGTGGAACTTTATTAACAATTTTTGATGGCTATAAACAACCGTGCCTACAATTTACGCTATTATGGCCCGGTAAGAAAGTCAGTGATATAGACTCCAGGCTTTAGGCTTTAGACTTTAGACTTTAGACTTTAGACTTTAGACTAGACTATAGACTTAGACTTTAGACTTTAGACTTTAGACTTTTGTCTTTTGTCTTTTGTCTTTTGTCTTTATACTTTTGTCTTTTGTCTTTGCCCTTTGCCCTTTGCCCCTTGCCCCTTGCCCATTCATCTTCCTATATACATCAGCAGCACTGAAACATCGCTTGGAGACACTCCGCTAATTCTGCTTGCCTGTCCAACAGTATTTGGTCTATGTTTGTCGAGCTTCTGTCGTCCCTCGGTTGATATTGACTTTAGCTCGTCATAGATAATATCATTCGGAATTTTGAAGTCGTTTAATTTTTTGATCTTATCGGCCAGGTTTTTCTCCCTGTCGATATATCCCTGGTATTTAATAGAAATCTCAACAGACTCAAGTATTTCAGATTTTCTTCTTCCAAGCTTATTTATCAGCTCTCTGCCATTTTCATTTAACATTAAAAGGTCTTCCAGTTTTAGCTGGGGTCGTGACGCCAGTGCTTCTATTCTTGTACCCTCTCTGACGGTGCTTGTTCCAAATTGAATTAAAAAATCATTAACCTGTTCTGGTTTAAATTTTACCGATGCAGCCAGATCCCTAACTTCTTTTATCAACTTGCGCTTTTCCATCAACCTATTCATTCTTGGCTTATCAGCAAGTCCTATTTTAAAACCTATAGGTGTAAGGCGTTCATCGGCATTATCCTGTCTTAGCAAAATTCTGTATTCAGCTCTGGATGTAAACATTCTATATGGTTCGTCGACTCCTTTCGCCACGAGGTCATCAATTAAGACACCTATATAAGATTCATCTCTTTTAAAAACGAGCTCTTTCTCTCCCCTGATTTTAAGTACTGCATTTATACCACACATTAGTCCCTGGGCTCCTGCTTCTTCGTAACCTGTGGTACCGTTAATCTGTCCTGCAAAATACAGATTCTCTATACGCCTTGTTTCAAGTGTATATTTCAATTGTGTAGGCTGAAAAAAGTCATATTCAATGGCATAGCCAGGTCTGTAAATATGCACATTTTCCAATCCCGGTATTTTCTTAATTGCCTTCATTTGTACATCAAGAGGTAAGCTTGATGCATAACCATTAATATAATATTCGTTGGTATCCCAACCCTCAGGTTCAATAAATAATTGATGAGATTTCTTATCTGCGAATGTTACTATTTTATCCTCTATGCTCGGACAATATCTAGGCCCTCTACCCTTTATCTTACCCTGGAACAGAGGACTAAATTTGAGACCCTTTCTCAGTTCATCATGAACGTCTTCGTTGGTATGAACTATAAAACAGCTCTTTTCATTCCTTATCTCTACCTCATCATTCATAAATGAAAAACACCTTCCTTCTCCTTCTCCTTTCTGTTCAGTCATTTTGGAGAAATCTATTGTTCTGCCATCAAGTCTTGCGCTGGTTCCGGTCTTCATTCTCTCGACCTCAAATCCAAGTTCTTTCAACTGTTCGCTTATTCCGGTAGAAGCTGCATCACCGGATCTTCCTCCTTCAGAGGTACTAAATCCAACATGCATTAATCCATTCAGAAAGGTTCCTCCTGCTATAATCACGGCCTTTGATCTAAATCGTGTACCAAAGCTTGTCTCGATCCCAACTACCCTTTCTTTATCAACTAAAAGCTTAGTTGCTCGTTCCTGCCACATATAGAGGTTATCCCGGTTTTCAAGAACCTGTCTCCAGACCTGGCTAAACAAAGTCCTGTCGCACTGTGCCCTGGGACTCCACATTGCTGGTCCCTTCGACCTGTTAAGCATTCTGAACTGTATCATGCTTCTATCGCTAACAATTCCCGAAGCACCCCCCAGTGCATCTATTTCCCTTATTATTTGTCCCTTTGCTATTCCACCCATTGCCGGGTTGCACGACATTTGTCCGAGCTTGGTCATATCCATTGTAACCAGCAGCGTCTTCATACCCATCCCTGCCGAGGCATATGCGGCTTCGCAACCAGCATGTCCACCTCCAACAACAATTATTTCATAATCAATATGTTCCATCCTTCATCATCTTAAGATAAAATTCTTCTTTCTCCCTCATTAATTGCTGTTCTTCTTTGCTTTTGTCGTTATATCCCAACAGGTGTAACATTCCATGCAACATAACTCTCATATATTCCTGTTTGAATCCCGTCTTATAAATTTCGGAATTTCTCTTAACTGTTTCAATTGCTATATAAATTTCTCCGGTAACAATATCTTCCAGTGTATAATCAAAGGTTATAACATCGGTATTATAATGATGTTCAAGAAATTCTGAATTAATCTTTTTCTGACTATTATCATCAATAAAAAAATAATCCAGATCAACAGCATCATAACCCTCACGTCCAGCGGCTGATGTAAGCCACTTTTTGATTTCAGTCGATCCTGATAATTTGAATTTTATTTTTTGATAATGAACCCGTATTGCCACCAGCTATTCGAGATTAAATGTCATAGTAACCTGATTGCCATCAGGATTAAACTCTATGCCATCTGCCAGATTATTCATTAAATAGACGCCTCTGCCGTGTAGGTTCTCAATATTCTCAGGCGATGTTGGATCGGGAATAGTTCCCGGGTTAAAGCCTGTTCCTTCGTCCTTAACAATAATATTAAGACTTTTTTTCTTCAGAACAAACAGCACCTTAACCTGCTTCCTGACATCGGTTTTATTCCCGTGTATTATAGCATTATTTACGGCCTCCAGGGTTGCTACAAGTATTTTCCCGTATGCATCCTTGTTGATATTAAGCTCATTCGACAATTCGTCGATTGCGTTCTCTATCTTATGAATATTAGATATCTCGGAGGCTATATCAATATTTCTTTTCATCAAAATCCAGCTTATCCTCTTCTTATACTTAATAAAACATCAAAAGTTACAAATTATGAACTCTTTTTTGCAAGCCAGTCTTCAGGGTCTTTTTTATCTCTTTCCTGATAAATCATAAACTTAATTATGCATTTTCCAGAATCAGCACTATCAGAGAAAACATCACCCAGAACCTGTTTGGTATCAATATTATCACCGGGCTTAACAACTACGTTTACGAGGTTTTGATAAACAGTTAAAAATTGTCCGTGCCTGACAATTACTGCCATATTGCCACCAGAGATACCAAATACACTAACTACGGTTCCTTTGAAAACAGACCTTGCCTTAATCTTTTCACTACTTGTAATTTCTATGCCAATGTTATCAACCTTTGTTCCTTTAAGCAGGGGATGATCGTGAACTCCGAAGTTGCTTGTTACTACGCCTCTTTCAACCGGCCACGGCAACAGACCCTTATTCTTAATAAAATCATCTCCGTTAAGTACTTCTTCAGGTGTAAGCTCTATGCTTTCCCTCTTTTTTCGCTCCTCTTCTATAACTCTCTCAATCTCCTTTTCAATTTCCTTTGCTATTCGTCTCTTATCCTGCAATTCACCCCTCAATTGTTTTTCCTGCCTTGACAACCTGTTAAGCAGGCTCCTCTTTTGTCTTTGTTCTTTTTCCAGGTTTCCTTTCTGTTGTTCTTCCTTTTGTTTTAGCGTAACAATTTCATCCAGGTCTATTTCCTGCTTTCTCTTATTACGTTCTATTTCGGTTTTAATATCCATTATCAATTCTGCTTCTCTTCTTCGATACTTAGCAACCTGCTGTAGATATTTTAAGCGCTTATATCCCTGGTTTATGTCGTTCGCTGAGAAAATATATGCAAAATCAGGCTGGCCCTTACTTACTCTCTGGGCATGTAAAATCGCTTTTTCGTAATCCCTTACCAACATTTCAAGGTCCTCTTCCATTAGCCTGATCGCTGTTTCGTTAAGGTCTATTCTGATTGTCAATAAGTCTATTTGCTCCTTGATGCCTGAGATAACACTTTCTCTTAATCTTAACTTGCTGTTAACAATATTTAGACCCTGAAGGCTCGTAGCTTTCTCTGAAGATGTTTCCTTCAACATTTTATCGACATATTCTATATCGGCAAGCGTTTTTGCCCGCCTGGCTTCCAGGTCTGAAAGCGATTGACCCCGGACAATAACTGAAATAAACAGGAGTATTATAGCGACCTTAATTTTCATTTTATAATTCTTACAGTAGTGTTTTTTCCTGGTGAGAATTTCATGCTTTTTACCTTCTCTCTTTTTGCACCGCTATATTTAACTTTGATTAATATTTCTCCATTATTTATATTAATCTCTGCATTACCCGGGTAGATTAATCCCTGTTCGGTAATATAGTTATCAAAATCTATTTCGGTATTTATTCCATTTACATTACGTACTGACACCCTTTTTGTCTTCAAATAAACACCATCAAACTCAATATAATATTCTGTTGCATTCTTTTTAATATCATACGATAACTGTCCTTTCTTTTTCCTCTCCGTAATTAACCCGGCTAATCCCCGGGGCAGGTCTCCCCATAATAAAACAATATCATCTTTTCCAATTCCATATAAATTCTTCAAATAATTAACAGACTGAATATATAATACATTATTTATCCTGTCGTAAAGCTTAATACTATCATTGCTTATAAACACCCTTGCCACCTCTATGCTGGCTACAGATCTAAGGCTTATTAATAGTTCTCCCTTTGTATTATACTTTATAAAAGCAGTTACTGATGTACTAAGTTCATCTGTGCTATACTGTATCCTTGCCCGGCTGATAATCAGGCCTTTACCTGAAATATTTCTTTTTACACCAATAGCAGGAAGGTCTTTTACACTGCCTCCGTCTATGATAATATCCTTAGTCCCACTGACTCTTCGGCTCGTTGAGCAGCCCTGGGCCAGTAATAAAACAATGCTTGAAAATAATATCAGTTTTCTAAAATACATTGTTCTATTTCCTTTTGAAGGTATATTTTAGAATCATCCATTTCTGTAGCCTTTGTCCACATATCTATGGCCATTTTACAATCTCCTATAGCCCTTTTTATAAATCCGTAGTGCTCGTAATGATCGGCACTTTCCATTAGTTCGCTTTTATATAAGTTATTCATTATGTCGTCAGCCTTTCTGTATTTTCCCAGCTTATACATTATCCAGGCGTAGGTATCCAGATAGGTGCTATTGCTCTCGATCTTCAGACAGCGCTCTATCATGATGCGCGCCTCTTTAAGCCTTGTATTCTGCTCAGACAGGTAGTAGGCGTAGTTGTTTAGCATAGATGCGTTATCGGGGCTTAATTCCAGTCCCTTATCAAAGGTCTGAAACGATTTGTCAATATCTCCTTTCTGATAATACACGCTGGCAAGTAATGAAGTAATTTCAATTAATAACTCCTTATTGTTTCCGGCGAGGGTAAGTGCTTTGTCGAGCTCTCCAAGTGCCAGATCATATTCGTTTCTTTCGTTTGCAGCATATGCCAGCAATAATTTAGGTATAGGCGAGAGATTGTATTTTGTTGCCACATACTTAGAAGATGTATACAGATCGTCTATCATTGACCTGGAACTATAGGCAAAAAGAAGTCTTTCCCACATAGGGTAGTTTTCGGGGTGCCTCTGACAATAATTTCTCAATGTACTAACAGCCCTCTCGTCTTTACCGCATGCTTCAAAAACCTGGCTCGCCAAAAGGTTTACTTCGGGATTATCCGGATAGCTACTAATAAGCAGCATTGTAGGCAGCTCGAGGTCATTTCCTCTTTCCTTTATAATTTTTTCATCATTAAGTGTTGCGGCAAAAATATTTAACAAACCGCCTATCTCTATACTGTCATTAACGATTACGGTGTTCAATTCTAAAAAGAATTCATCATATTTTTCAATAGATCTCAAAAAATCTAAATATGACAGTTTAAGCATGGGATCATCAGGATCCATTTTATATAATTCTTCATATATAGCATTTGCCTCTTCCTGCCTGTTTTCTTGCTTATAAAATTCTGCAAGTATGTTATAGCTTTTAATTTTGTCTGCGTTACTATTTATGAGTCTTAAAATAGTATCTTCAGTCTTCTCCATTTTCCCCCAATTACCATAAATACGAATAAGGCCAATTAGCAATTCTTCTTCTTCGCCATATTGATCAATAAATTGATTAATTAGTTTTTCGGCCTTTTCGTATTCTCCTGCATTCTCATAGAATCCCGCAAGGTTTAATTTAAAATCTTCTCTTTCCGGCACAAGAGAAACAAGTTTTTCATAGTAATATACAGCCGAATCATATCGTCCAACATAATAGTATTGCATTCCGGCATTATCAACATACCAGCTGTTGCCGGGGTCGAGTGCTTCAGCTCTAACACCATTTTTTATTGCCATAAGAGGGTCGCCAATCGTCTGGTACAAAAGAGACAACTGGTAATATGAGGCATCAGACCTGCTGTTTATTTTTAGTGCCCTATCAAAAAGCCGAATTGCATTTGCCTGGTTACCAAGCATTTTATGCTTGAGGGCATCATTAAAAATAATATTGTAGTCTGCTGTGTCGTAGCCCTTTTCTTCCACCTGCCCTGACACTACCGGGGCAACTTTCTGACTGCAGGCACCGGTTAAGATTAAGGCTAATCCAAAAATTAAATTTCTGTTTATAATAATCATTTCTATATTTTTCCTGTGTGACCAAAACCTCCGCCCCCGCGGTCAGACTCCTCAAGTATATTTACTTCCTGCCACCTGACGGAATCATGTTTTGCTATTACCATCTGACAAATTCTTTCACCATCATTTATTGTAAAATCATCTTCAGAAAGATTAATTAAAATTATACTTATCTCTCCCCTGAAATCGGCATCTATTGTTCCTGGTGTATTTAGTGAAGTTATGCCGTTTTTTATGGCAAGACCACTCCGCGGTCTTATTTGTGCTTCATATCCTTCGGGTAGCTCAATAAAAATGCCGGTGTTTATTAAGGCTCTCTGCATTGGTTTAAGTACAACCGGGGTGCTTAAGTTTGCCCTTATATCCATTCCTGCCGAAAGGGGTGTTGAATATTCGGGTAATGCGTGCTTTGATTTATTTACGATTTTAACCTTCAGTTTTTCCATTTATTCTATCGCTTTAAAAACACGCTTACCGCTTTATCCATATACTCAACCAGTACAATAAAACCAAGTATAAGGAGAGTATTAAATCCAAGTTCCTTAATCAGGCTGCCATAATTAATATTATTTGCAAGCAAGACAATAATAACTGCTATAACTATATAAAACAGAATCTTCCCTTTTTCGTATTCAATAGGATAATATTTACGGCTAATTAAATAAGATCCTATTATCATTGTACCATAACAGGCCACATGAGCCCATGCAGAGGCCAGGTAGCTATATTTTGGAATGAAAATAATATTAATTGCTATTGTTATTATTGCTCCCAATATTGTAAGGTAGGCGCCATATTTTGTCAGATCATTTGCCTTATACCATATACTCAGGTTAACAAACACACCATAAAGAAGGTATCCCATACTTACTATTGGAACAATAAACATTGCATTCCTGTAGTTACCCGGCAGGATAAGTTGAATTACCGAAATATAAAGATTCAGGCCCAGGAACAGTATTAATGCATAAATAACAAAATATTTCATTGCCATGGCATAGGTCTCTTTTGCATCTTTACCCGATGCCTTTTCAAAGAAAAATGGCTCCATTGCAAACCTGTACATCTGTATAAACAGGGCCATTAAAACTGCTATTTTATATCCTGCTCCATATTCTCCAACTGTGGCCAGGGGTGTGTCGGAGTCTACAAGTCTTCTCAGTAACACCTTATCCAGTGCATCATTTATAATTCCTGCCATGCCTGAAATTAAAAGAGGAAAAGAATATATTATCATTCTTTTCCACAGTTCTCTCGAAAACTTTAGTTTCGCTCCCAGTATTTCCGGAAGCAGGCAAAGCAGCATAACTATACTACCAGCCAGGTTAGCGACGAATACATATCCAACCCCAAATTCAGGCTTATATATTTTAATCACAAATTCATTCCCCTTATCATACAATATGGGCGCCAGTAAATAAAAGAACAGTGCCAGGCAAACTATAATGGTTACATTAATAATTTTTATCAAACTAAACCTGAGTGGTTTGTTATCTCTTCTCAGTTTAGCAAAGGGAATTGCCGTAAAGGCGTCGATTGCTACTATAAGAGAAAACAGCCTCAGGTACAATTTATGATCTTCGTATTTCATTATAACTGAAACCGGATCGATAAAAACATTGAATAACAGAATAAAAACCAATGATGTGAACAATAGAGAAACCAGGGATGTACTGAATACTTCTTCCGGATTCTCAGATTTCTGAGCGAATCGAAAGTATCCTGTTTCCATTCCATAGGTAAGAACGACAAGCAACAGGGCCATATAGGCATATAGCTCGGTTACAATGCCATATTCAGCCTTTATGAATATAGCAGTATAAAAGGGTGTCAGAAGGGCATAGTTCAGAAATCTGGGCAGCATTGTTCCCAGTCCATATACCAACGTTTGGCCTGCTAATCTGTTTAAATCTTTCACTACTTTATGGACAATCAATCCTAATTACCTGGCCGCGATCGGTAAGAGCGGTCGCCTGCAGTTAAACTACAAATATACTATCCTAATTAATCCAAGCCCGATTTGTTAAATAAAATATATCCGAAATTCAAATAATAATAGGCCTTTCGGGGCTCATGACTGAATATATTAACGCCAATGCTAACGGGTCCGACGGGAGTATGATAAACTGCCCCTATCTCGGCGACATACCTGTATTCACTGAAAATATCGCCCCTGATTATTTCGTCACTATTGCCTGATATTGGTACAAACGGAACAAAAAGATAGGCTCCCGATCTTAAAGAAAATTTATTATTAATTGTCAAAATAGGTTTTAAGCCTATTCCCAAAAAGCTATTTGCCCTTAACGATCCGGCGTATATCAGATTACTAAAGTCTGTAGGTCGGAAACTATAAGAATTTATCTGGGTTGCAGTGTAGTTACTTGAATAGCCCTTATTGCTTACAGTAAGCTCGGCTACCGCTCCAAGAGTAAATCGTTGAGAAATATTAAAATAATTTTCTCTCCTAAAATTTAATTTGTACCATGTATGACCAAGCCCCTCGTTTTCTACGATATTGACAGTGTCGGTGCTTCCTGTTTCAAAATACTCGTATCCTGTATTTATGCTGGCACTGATTGTTGTATAAGCGCCTTCTGTGGGAAATTGCCTCCTGTTAAACCTCCTGCTCTCAAGCTGAATCTTAAATGAGCCATTCAAATACTGTGTGTTATCCGGTGCTCCTGTTTCAACAAGGTTTATATCCTGAAAATAGTTATCCCGAATCCATCCAAATAATAACCTTCCCCTAATTGTTGTAAAGTTATTTACCGGTCTGCCAACTGCGGCCTCAAAACTTGTTTCTCTTTTTTGAATATAAGATGGAAAATATGCGTCGAAGAGAGATGTAATATCGTTGCTGTAATAGTTCCACCTGTTTTCTGTGATCTTTAAATCAACAAAAATAATCTCTTTCTTAGGTATTGCTATTCTGTGTGCAATCCCGAAAGAAGTATAATAACGCCCCAGGTACATATTGGTTGAAAAACGGTTAAATATGTCGCTTAACTTATAATAGTTAAATTCAAGGAAGCCCTGGTTATAGCTCGTAAACGATAGTAGCCCTCCGGCACTCAGGCTATAGGCACTTTTTAATTTAACATCCAGTATCAGATCGTATGTACCACTTTTTATGTCATATAGTGCTTCCGGATATGCATTTTTTATATTTTCTTCCGATACCAGCCTGAAATATTCCTCCTTTAATCGGTCGAACGTAAACTTCTCTTCCTGCCTGGATATCAGGTTTTTAATATACTGTTCCTGCTCTTCGTTTACTCCATATATCTTTATATTCCTGAAAATCAAATCAGGGATTTCATTAATAAATTCCTGCCTTTTTTTATTAAGATCGTCGCTGCTTATATAATTTGCTCTTTTAAGTATGTCGGGCATAGCTTTCATAGCAGACTGATAACCCGCATAGTATAATGAGTCGGCCTTTTCGAAATCCAATAAATTTACATCAGTAAATTTTGATTCTACAACTATTCCAAGGCTGTCGGGGAGATCGAAATTAGTTGGCTGCATTACCATATTTTCAATTTGCAGCATTAAATTATCCTTATCCGGCTTTTTTATACTATTTGTAACCTTGCTTCCAATAATAAAATCTGGATTAAAGTCTTCTATCAGTACATCAAAGGGGAAATTATTATAGATCCCTCCATCAAAAAGCAGTATCGAATCAACAGTAATAGGCTCAAAATATATTGGGTATGTCATAGATGATCTAACTGCATCGGCCAGATTCCCTCCTCTGAAAATAAGTGGTTTTTTGTTGTAAATATCAGCGGCAACACATCTGAACGGAATCATTAACTTATTGAAATCACCTTCACAGGCAGCATTTGCCCCACAGGTTAATTCCATAAAAGCAAAATCCATTACCTGCGAAGGTATCAGGTAGGTTGGAATCTGTGGTTTTGTTTCATTGCTATTGCTGATAATAGGAATGTTAATAAGCGCAGGATTGTCGCTATTATTTTTATAGGAAAACCTGTAACGGGGCTCTATTTCGCCTGTTTTCCATCTTGCAAAATCCTCCGATTTAAATAATTCCATCATTTCATCCGGAGAATATCCCATTGCATAAAGGCTTCCTACTATTGCACCGATTGAGGTTCCTGCTATATAGTCAATTTTTACATTGTTCTCTTCAAGGGCCTTTATTACACCAATATGAGCTATGCCCTTTGCTCCGCCACCACTCAGGACAAGACCCGTCGACTGTCCGCAAAGCAAGTTATTGAAGAAAACAATAGTTATAAATAATATTAAATTTCTTAAGTTTTTTGATTGCATTTATATTATATAAAGACACTAGATCACAAACTTTTAGCTATTTTTGATCTTCTATTATTCTTATTTTAAAATTACAAAACTTAAACGTAATGAGACACCGATCATTGTATTTTTCGCTTCTTTTCGGAATTATAATTGCAGTAAGCTCCTGCTCTGTAAATAAGGCCGGAAAAACAAAGTACGTAAATTTTACGACTTCATCGGGCACAATCAAGCTGCTTCTTTATGATAATACCCCCGCACATAAGGAAAATATGATCAAACTTGTAAAGGAAGGATTTTATGATGGTATTAAGTTTCACAGGGTTATTAATGGATTTATGATTCAGGCCGGTGATCCTTCCTCCAGAGAAGATCTTTCGGAAGAAGCAGCTAAAGAATATATCTATACTATCCCGGCAGAAATAAATAAAACAAATTTTCATAAAAAAGGTGTTCTTGCGGCTGCCAGGATGGGAGACAGCTATAATCCCGATCGCAATTCTTCCGGAACGCAGTTTTACATTGTACAGGGAAATATTTTAAGCAACGAAGAAATCACGGAAATAGAAAGAAAGGTAAATGCTAATCTTCAGCAGGGAATCTTTTATAAAAACCTGATGAACGAGAAAAAAAGAGTTGAAGAAGAAGGTGGTAATATGTCAGATGCTGAAATCCAGGAATTCGCGGCAGTTGTTTCCTATGATGAAATTGCTGAAATGGAGCCTTTTGTAATTTCTGACGAACACAGAGAAATATACAGAACAATTGGAGGAACACCTCATCTTGATATGCAATATACTGTTTTTGGAGAAGTTGTAGAAGGATTGGAAATAATTGATTCTATTGCAGCCGTCGAAACAGACAGGGCAGGCAAACCAAGTGAAGATGTAATTATTATTAAGGCTAAAATCACTAATAAATAATTCTTAAGTAATTATCTTTGCAGCAAATAAACGGAATGCTTGATAAAATAAAGAAAATAGAACAGGAGCTGAATAATCATTTAGTTGACACACTTGGGGATCTTGAAAGTTTCAGGCTAAAATTTCTCAGTAAAAATGGTGTAATTCCTGGTCTTTTTGCTGATTTTAAAAATGTTGCCCCCGAGGATAAAAAAAGTGTCGGTCAACTTATAAATAGTTTAAAGGAAGCGGCCTCGAACAGGTATAATGAATTAAAAAACAGGCTGGAAACATCTGATGAGGTATTAGGCTCAGAAGATCTTACCAGGCCCGGTACACCATTGTTTAATGGAAGCAGGCATCCTCTTTCACAAGTCAGAAATGAGATAGTCTCAATTTTTGCACGTCTTGGTTTTACTATCTCCGAAGGGCCGGAAATTGAAGATGATGACCATGTCTTCTCACGTCTTAATTTCCCCCCCGAGCACCCGGCCAGAGATATGCAGGATACTTTTTATATTAAGCGCTCTTCGGAAGACGACAGCAGTCCTGACGACATTCTATTACGTACACATACCTCGTCTGTACAGGTAAGGGTAATGCAGAGTGAAAAACCTCCCATACGTACAATATCGCCGGGAAGGGTTTTCCGTAATGAAGCCGTATCTGCACGGGCACATTGTATTTTTCACCAGGTTGAAGGTCTCTATATTGATGAAAATGTTTCTTTTGCAGATCTCAAACAAACCTTACTCTTTTTCGCAAGAGAAATGTTTGGCGCAGATACAAAGATTCGGCTCAGGCCCTCATATTTTCCGTTTACCGAGCCATCAGCTGAGATGGACGTAAATTGTACTATTTGCGGCGGCCGCGGTTGTAATGTCTGTAAATATACGGGGTGGCTTGAAATACTTGGCTGTGGGATGGTCGACCCCAACGTTCTTGACAGTTGTGGTATTGACAGCAAAAAATATACTGGTTTTGCTTTCGGTATGGGAATAGAAAGATTAACAATGTTAAAGTACCAGGTTAATGACCTGAGATTGTACTTCGAAAATGATGTCCGATTCTTAGAGCAATTCCGCTCAACTTTCTAGTTGCTGGTTGCTGGTTGCTGGTTACTTGTTGCTGGTTACTAGTCTTTGCCCTTTGCTCTTAGCTATTTGCCTTAGTCTTCAATAATAACTTCGTGTGTAATCTCTATAGAATCCTTATAGGTATAGCTTACACCACAGTATTTATCCTGTGATAGATTAATTGCTGTATCTATTTTCTCTCTCGATAGATCTTTTCCTTTAAAGAAATATTTTATGTGCATTTTTTCGAAATGCTTTGGGTG
The DNA here is from genome assembly GCA_942491535.1 of uncultured Marinilabiliaceae bacterium. Lineage (GTDB taxonomy): Bacteria > Bacteroidota > Bacteroidia > Bacteroidales > VadinHA17 > JAUVKT01. The sequence goes on along the minus strand of CALOBV010000020.1, from coordinate 94,720 downwards.
TGTCTCTGTAAGTTCTCCTTCAACCTCAACCCTCAGGTCTTCAAAAGGAACCCTCATTTTCCTCAGAATAGAAGCAACATCCATTCCGGTACAGCCTGCCAGTGAAGCAAGCATTAAGTTTTTAGGCTTTGGCCCCCTGTTTTCTCCGCCTACTGCTTCAGTGGCATCAATCATAAATTTATGTCCGTCGAGTGAAACTTCAAATGCCATTTTACCCACTAAGCGTATTTCCGTTTTTTCTGTCATTTCAAAAAATATGATTAAAATTATTTTTTTTCAAATCTAAGCATAATTATCAAACCTATTAGCCATATTTGTATTGAAATAAGCTCTCGTAAATTTTACAATCAATAACGATCAAAAAGAGTGCTTCTACTGTGAATTTGGATAATGAAACAAAAAGAAATTTACATACCTTTTTGCGATAGTTGCCCCATCAGATCCGGTTCTGTCTTCCGCAATCTTACAAAAGAAGAAATAGAACTCATTAATTTTGAAAAAGATTATAAGAATTTTAACAGGGGTGAACTATTATATGCTGAAGGAAACCGTATTAATGGTTTTTTCTGTATTCATAAAGGTATAATTAAAGTCTTCAAAACAGGAATTGATGGTAAAGAGCAAATAATTCGCTTTGCTAAAAAGGGTGATATAATTGCCTACCGTTCAATACTTAGCAACGAGCCTGCCTGCACATCTGCAAAAGTTATTGAAGATGCTTCAACCTGCCATATTCCAGCGAAAATATTATTAGATTTTATAAAAGAGAATTCGGCTTTTGCAATGGATATTATGAAGCTTACCTGTCATGAGCTGGGCGTTGCTAACGCATATATTACTGATATTGCACAAAAAACCGTGAGAGAGAGACTTGCTGAAATAATTATTCTTCTAATTGATGAATTTGGCCTTGACGATCAAAATTATCTGAATATATCCTTAACAAGAGAAGAGCTTGCAAATATAGTGGGTACTGCAACCGAATCTGTAATAAGATTGCTTTCCGAATTTAAATCAGATAATTTGATTGAGCTTAAGGGAAGAAAAATTAAGATTATTAACAAAAGGGCCTTAGATAAAATAAGTAATGTTTTCGGTTGAAAACACTAATTGGTAATCATCCCGGCCTTTATTTATTCTATAATATTATTGACAATAAGATATGCCAATAATCCACCCACTATTAAACCAGCACTTAAAATCAACATACTATTGCTTTCCATATTGGAAAACTCAGACACTGCAAGAATAATTACTCCTGCAATTACAAAGTAGATTCCTAATCTTTTTAATATTAATTTCATAATTGTTTGTTTAACAGGTTTTTAACCTCAATAATTTAAGGGTACTAAATATAATTATTAGAATAAACTTCCCAAAATTAAAACAATAAACCAGATTCTCCTAATTTCTGCTTTCCCAGGTGTATATATGCGGTTTCTGTAACCTCTCTCCCCCTCGGTGTTCTCTTAATATATCCCTCCTTTATAAGGAATGGTTCATAAACCTCCTCTATTGTTCCGCTCTCTTCACCCACTGCGGTAGCAATTGTGTTTAAGCCCACAGGGCCTCCACTAAATTTATCAATAATAACATTTAAAATCTTGTTATCCATTTCATCAAGTCCATGCTTATCTATGTTCAATGATGTCAATGAATACCTGGTTATTTCCAGATCTATACTACCATTTCCCTTTACCTGTGCAAAATCCCTTATTCGTCTCAACAAGGCATTAGCTATCCTTGGGGTACCCCTGCTTCTGGATGATATTTCGCTTGATGCATTTTTCTCTATCGGTACATTGAGTATGCCAGCAGATCTTTTTACTATGGTGCTTAATACTTTGGAATCGTAGTATTCGAGGTGCATGGTTATTCCAAATCTTGCCCTTAACGGACTGGTAAGCAGTCCGCTTCTGGTTGTTGCTCCAATTAATGTAAAAGGATTAAGTGTTAGCTGTACCGATCTCGCACCCGGGCCCTTGTCAATCATTATATCTATCTGATAATCTTCCATTGCCGAATATAGATACTCTTCAACAACCGGACTTAACCTGTGTATTTCGTCAATAAATAACACATCTCCTTCTTCAAGCCCTGTAAGCAATCCTGCAAGATCTCCCGCTTTATCCAGGACAGGGCCTGATGTAACTTTTATATTTACGCCCAGCTCATTGGCAATAATAGTAGCCAGTGTTGTTTTACCAAGCCCCGGAGGACCATGTAACAGAACATGATCAAGAGCTTCCTTTCTTTGATTGGCAGCTGTTACAAATACTTTCAGGTTATCAATAATCTTGGGCTGACCTTTAAAATCATCAAATGAAAGGGGTCTGAGTTTTTTCTCAAATTCCCTGTCCGCATTTGAAATATTTTCTTTCTGGATATTAAATTCTTCCACCATGGAGATGGCCTATTTTATTAATTTTACATCACTGGCCGGCAGGTCTATCTTAACACCATTAATCCGCTTCTCAACATCATCTTTATATATTATAGTCATTAAAAGTACACCTTCCTGATCATATTTCTTCCATGATCTTTGTTTTATACCCATTTTATAATACTGCTCTTCTTTGATCTTTCCCGTATCCCAATAATATATATGATAGCCATCAGGGTTGCCCTGTAAATAATTTCCCCTGTATTTTAATCTTCCCTCATTATCATAATATTTCCACATACCGTCTCTTAATCCAATAATATAACTTCCTTCTTCCCTATGATCACCAACGGTATAGGTCCAGCTTCCATTTTTTTCATTATCTGTATAATTTCCGCTACTTATAATATTACCATCTTTCGAATACTCAAAAAATTCTCCATCCCTTTGTCCCTGATAATAATACTCTTCTCGTAAAACATTACCATCATCATAGTACCATTCCCATTTCCCATCAATCCTTCCGTTTCTATATCCTCCCTTTTGGACTATCCTTCCCTGCTTATTATAAAAATTCCATAATCCAAACCTCCGGTTATCCTGGTATGCCCCTTCTTCCAATATTTTACCATCAGGATAAAAGTTTTTCCATTCTCCCGATCGCTGACCCTCTTCATTAACAATACCTTCCGAAACAACTATCCCGCTTTCATTATAAATATAAGCATTAATTATCTCCCCGCTAATATTGTACTCCCTGTGAATACCTACAGGTATTTCTTCCCTGTACGGGCCGCTATAGATTAACCTTCCCTCATTGTCATACCTATTTCTTATTTCTATGTCCGGATCATCGTCTAGGCTTTCTTCAACCAGATTACCATTATCGTATAACATCGCCAGAACCAGGATACCTCTTTCATTATATTCCCTGTAATACCCATGAAGAGCTCCATTAACATATGTCATATCCTTCTTAAGGGTTCCATCGGGATAAAACTCTTTCCAGTCACCGTGCTTCTGATTTTCATTATTATAACGATTAATCTTTTCACGTGCTATTAAAAAATCATTGTTATATTCATACAGGGTAACTATCTGGCCATCTTCATTATATTCCTTTGAAAGGCCCTGTTTTTTTCCTTCTGAATAAGGTATGGTCTGCTTTATTCTACCGTCAGGAAAATATATTATTCCGCTGCCTTCTCTGCGATCTGAAGCATACAACTCTCTGGAAAATATATAAAGGCCATGGGTGTTATCTCTTTTAAATTTCAAATAATAACCGCTTTTTTTACCCAGTAGATAATTAATTTTCTCAAGAGTATCTCCTGTCTGTGTATAAAAAACCCATATACTGTCCAGAAGAAAGTTTGTTCTCTTGCCCTCAGATTTAAGAACACCGGTTACATAAAAACTTTTCCAGTAAGCATCTGGTTTTCCATCCCTTATATTTCCCTCGCTGGATACTGTTCCGTTTGGGTATTTAAAAATATGGTAACCGTCTTCAATTCTCTGTTGCTGGGAGAATGAAAAAGCTGTTGTCCCAACAAAAATAAAAACAGAAATATATAACTTCCAATAATTCATTTACAATCCTAATCTATCAGATATTTCCAACATCCTAATAATAGGTTTAGCTGCACGCTCCATTATCTTTTTATCCATAACTATCTCGGGAGATTCATATTTCAATGTATTATATATCTTCTTCAAAGATATAAGTTTCATAAAATTACATTCATTACAAGCGCATGTAGAATCCTTTGGCGGAGCAGCAATAAAAACCTTGTCCGGGCAGGCTTTCTTCATCTGGTGTAATATTCCCGGCTCAGTACCAACAATATACTTCATTGAAGCATCATCTTTTACATGTTTCAACATGCCTCCGGTTGACCCTATAAAATCTGCTATCATTCTTACAGGAAGCTCACATTCAGGATGAACAATCACAGAAGCATCAGGATGTTTTTCTTTCAATTTAATAATTTCCTCAATAGAAAATTCTTCATGAACATGACACGCTCCCTGCCATATAAGCATATCACGATCTACCATGTTCTTAATATAATTACCTAAATTTCTGTCTGGTGCAAAAATGATTTTCTCATCTTCAGGCAGAGACTTTACAATTTGAAAAGCATTAGAAGAGGTGCATACTATATCAGTAAGAGCTTTAATTTCTGCTGTTGAATTTACATAGCTTATAACCGTCCTGTCGGGATTTGCGTCAACAAATTTTTTGAATTCTTCTGGAGGACATGAATCGGCAAGTGAACAACCTGCATTAAGATCTGGTATCAAAACCTTTTTTTCAGGTGCAAGAAGCTTGGCTGTTTCAGCCATAAAATGAACTCCGGCAAAAAGAATAATATCAGCTTCTGATTTTGCGGCTTCTCTTGACAGAGCCAGGCTGTCGCCAACAAAGTCGGCAATATCCTGTATGTCAGCTGTTTGATAGAAATGAGCAAGAATAACAGCATTCTTTTCTTTTCTCATTCTATTAATTTCTTCAACAATATTAATATCAGGATCTATTTCAATATCCAGATAGCCCTTTGATAAATTTTCCACCCTTTTAAACATCTTATATTAATATTATATAATTTAAATTTATTTATAATAATATATATATGCTGTTGAAACTGTTTATAGAAAAATCAAAAATCAGTTGATTATATCGTAATCAATAGTATAAAAACATCTTATCAACAGACCAAAAATTATACCGTTTTTGAAAATCAACAAGTTATCATCTTTATTAACATCGGTTAATACTGATTTGTTGGTGAAAACTAAAAGCCAAAAATACTTCTTTTAATGTTTATTGAGGGTTAATTAGTTTGTTTTATCTATTTAAAAAGAATGCTAGGATATACTAACAATATTTATATAGAAGAAGATTAATTTATAAAAGCCTATTATTTTAACAAAAACATCTACCTGTTATGCACAACTAATTAACAGCATATTTCAATTGTTTTAAACATTTTACATGCTACGCTTGTTGCCTTAATGAACCTCACAAGACAAGAATAGATGTAAGGATGCTAAAAACGTTTAATAATTCTTGGTATATTTAGATCATACATTAATTATAAAAACATTGAAGAATCAAAAAATTGCCATAGCAGCAGATCATGCGGGTTTTATTATTAAAGAAAAACTTGTTGAATATCTTTCTAAAGAAGGTTATGAGGTTAAAGATTTTGGTTGTTTCTCCGAAGAAAGTGTAGATTATCCTGATTTTGCTCACCCGGCTGTTGCTGCAGTTGAAGCACATACATACGATCTGGGCATCACTGTTTGTGGCAGTGGAAACGGGATAAATATGGTTGCAAATAAATATCCTGCAATCAGGTCGGCTATCTGCTGGAATGAAGAGATAAGCAGGCTTGCAAGAGCACATAATGATGCGAAAGTATGTGCCCTGCCAGGAAGATTTGTATCAGAATCAGAAGCAATTCTGATTGTAAAAACTTTTCTTGCTACAGACTTTGAAGGGGGAAGACACGAAAGAAGAATAAAGAAAATACCTCTAAAACGCCTCTAGCTATGTTATCAAATACCTGCAAGTATGGATTAAGGGCAATAGTATATATTGCCGGAAACAGTAATAATGGTGATAAAATAGGGATTAAGAAAATATCTGCCGATCTTGATTTGCCAATGCCCTTTCTTGCAAAAATATTACAGTCTCTTGCTAAAAAGAAGATATTATTATCTCTAAAAGGACCCAATGGCGGATTTTCTCTCGCCAGGTCACCAAAAGATATTTACCTGATAGAAGTGGTAAAGGCAATAGACGGCGACGATGTGTTTTCAAAATGCGTTCTTCATAACGATAACTGCAAAAGTATTGATAAGAATAAAATTGCCTGTGCTCTTCATGGCGACTATGTAAAGCAAAGAAGCAGTATAGAGAAATTATTTGAAAGCAAATCTGTCTATAGCCTTGTAAATACGGCCAAAAGTTCCGAAGATATTTTAATTTGAAAAAGATAATTATGGCAGGTATATATATTCATATACCGTTTTGTAAAAAGAAATGTCATTATTGTGATTTCTATAAAACACTTGATACAGGTCTTTCTGATAGCTTCGTTAATTCTATTCTTAAAGAAATAAAGCAACGAAAAGATTATCTGTCTCCTGAAAATCATATTAAGACGGTATATTTCGGAGGAGGCACCCCATCTGTTTTAAATATTGGCCAGATAAGGAAGATTATGAAATCTTTATCGGAAAATTTTTCAATTGAAAAAAATGCTGAAATAAGCTTTGAAATAAATCCAGACGATGCCGATAAATTATATTTAAGAAACCTTAAACGAGAGGGTGTTAACAGGCTTAGTATAGGTGTACAGTCGTGGGATGATCGTTATCTTAAAATGCTTAATAGAAGGCATGATGCAGGGCAGGCACTAAAAGCTGTCGAAACAGCCAGGGCTGTAGGTTTTGATAATATTTCCGTAGATCTTATTTACGGAATTCCGGGTATGACCCCGGAAGAATGGGAAAAAACGTTAGAAACGACATTTAATCTGAATGTAGAACATATATCTGCATATCATCTTACCATAGAGAAGAATACCATGTTTGGGAAAATGCGGGATCTTGGTGAACTCAAGGAGGTTGACGAGGAAATAAGCGAAAAGGAATTTGCCATTTTAACAGAACTTGCCCGCAAGCATAATTATGTGCATTATGAAATTTCAAACCTGTGCAGGGAGGGATATTATTCAGTGCATAATACCTCTTACTGGAAACAGGTAAATTATCTTGGTCTTGGCCCGTCGGCCCACAGCTATAATGGTTATTCCAGACAATGGAATGTATCAGATATAGTTGAATATTTAGAAAAAACAGAAAGAGGGGAGGTCTGTTTTGAAAAAGAAATTCTCGATGAAAAAGTAATGTACAATGAATATGTTATGACTACACTTAGAACTATATGGGGTGTTGACATGAACTATATTGAAACCGCCTTCAACAAAGAAACACACGATTATCTGCTAAACCTGGCATCAAGGTTTATCAAATATGGCATGATTGCCAGAACATCCGAAAATAACCTGGTGCTAACAGATCAGGGTAAGATGATATCGGATAATATAATTTCGGAACTGATGATGTAAAAAATGCTATTATCTTAAAAGAAATTCACCACTTCCAATATGTGATCCTTCAAGATAGAGGTCAACACCGTAATTTCCCTCGATAAAATCGCTTGTGTTATTGACGAAAATACACATTTCAATATCCTGGTTCATATAATCAACCGTTCTGCTTTCGGTAAAAATCATTGTTTCTTCCTCAAAAACAAAAATATTATCAGGAGAACCTGTTATTACCAGTCCGTCGGGCCGGGTAACCCTGATATAAACTGTTTTTTTATCGGCTTCAGCTATAGGGTTTTCCCTCAGGGTAAAACAAACTCTTAAATTTACCATTCTATCAAGCCTGTCTGTTTCTTTGCGTTTTTTATTAAGGCATACGGCAGTAACATCCTTTGCCTGGATAACCGACGCTATTTCTACCTTGCTGCTAAGCTCTTCTTTTACCTTCGAAAGAGTTTCATTATCCTGAGACACACGAGATATTTCGGCTTTTATTTGCTGGTTTTCGGCAACAAGGATCTTATTGCGGGTATTAAGCGAATCTATCTGTACAATATAGCTTTTCATTATTTCCCGCATGGTAGTTATTTCCTTGCGGTAGGTTCTTATTGTTTGGGCATTTGAAGCGTTGATAGATAATAGCCTTTCTATTTTAGCCTGTTCTTCTTCGAGCTGGGCGTTAAGCGTGTCGTTATTTGATTTAAGAGTATCATAACCATGCATTAACAAAACAAGTTCATTCGTAAGAGAGTCTTTCTCTTCTGTCAGAATTTGTTCCATCTCAAACATATTGCTGCGTTGCATTAAAAACATTATAATAAGTGCAGCAAGTAATGTTGCCAGTATACCAACAACGACAAACAGGGCAACCGGCTTTTTTGCCACTACAGAATCCTTTTTTTCGGGAGCTTTATTATTGTCCATAATTTCTTTCTGATAAATTGAGCGATCAAATTTATAAATAATCTATGAATAAAGTTATTTTTGGCAACGAACAAAAATACTGGCATAATGAGTGGCTTCTTCGGATCAATTTCAAAAAAAGATACAGTAAGTGATGTTTTTTACGGAACGGATTATAATTCTCACCTGGGAACCAAGAGGGCGGGGATGGTGTTTTATAATGAAAAGGATGGGTTTGAGCGAAGAATACACAGTCTTGAAAATTCCTATTTCAGAAATAAATTTGAAAATGATATAGCACAATTTTCAGGAAATAGCGGACTGGGGGTTATAAGCGACACAGACCCTCAACCTATTCTTTTTAATTCTCACCTGGGAAGATTTGCAGTAGCCACGGTAAGCAGAATAGTAAATATAGATAGCCTCGAGAAATATTTTCTCTCCAAAAAGAAACATTTCACCGAAAATTTTGAAGGAAATGTCAACCCCACCGAAGTTGTAGCCAACCTTATCTGCGAAGAGGAAGACTTTGTGTCGGGAATTGAGAATGTATTTAGTAAGATTCAGGGTTCCTGTACAATTGCTATATTAACAAAAGACAGGCTTATTACTGCCCGCGACAAACTGGGAAGGACGCCGGTTATTATTGGTAAAAAAGACGGAGCCTATGCTATAGCATCTGAAACCTGTGCTTTTCCAAATACCGGCTTTGAGATTGATTATTATCCAGGCCCTGGCGAAATAGTAGAAATTACAGAAAGCGGCTATAAAACTCTCAGGAAGGCAAATAGCGAAATGCAGGTTTGTGCTTTTTTGTGGGTTTATTATGGTTATCCGCCTTCATACTATGAGGGTATTAATGTGGATGAATGCAGGTATCGTTGTGGTGCCGCCCTTGCAAGAAGAGACAGGGTGGAGGTAGATTTTGTTTGTGGCGTACCAGACTCCGGGGTGGGTCACGCTATTGGATATGGAAACGAAAGAGGCATTCCCTATAAGAGGGCATATTCAAAATATACCCCGACCTGGCCGAGAAGCTTTATGCCACAAAACCAGGAAATGAGAAATCTTGTTGCCAGGATGAAGCTAATACCTAATAAGGCCCTTATAAAAGGTAAGAAAATGGTGTTTTGCGACGACTCCATAGTAAGGGGAACACAGCTGAAAGATAATACAGCTGATCTCAGAAAAGCGGGCGCAAAAGAGGTTCATATGAGAATAGCCTGTCCGCCACTAACCTTTCCCTGCAACTTTTTGAATTTTTCGCAATCGAGGTCAACACTTGAGCTGGCAACACGTACCGCAATAAATCAGCTGGAGGGAGGAGAGTTTCATATAGAGGAGTATGCTAATACAAAGACAGACAGGTACAGGGTTATGGTAGATAAAATAGCCGAAAACCTGGGGATAGATTCATTGATATACCAGGATCTTGATGACCTGATAGAGGCTATCGGGCTACCGAAAGAAAAGCTATGTACTCACTGTTGGGACGGAACAAGCTACTATTAATAATATATTCTACAGACCCAGGGATGTAAACACTTCAGTTGGGACCATTGGCTTTCCATTATAAGTACAGGCGCCGGTAATTTTTGCAGTCAGAACAAGAGTATTATCGGGCAGGCGGTAAATATCCTGCTCGAAAGAGATCTGTATATTTCCCTCTTTTCTAATGTTTGATTTAATAATAAACCTGTCGCCACTTTTTAAAGCAGACCTGTATCTCATTTCAGCTTTTGTTACTATAAGGTCCTTGCCTTCTTTATGGAAGGCTTCAAAATCAATGTTTTTTGAGAGAAGAAACTTATGCCGTGCATGCTCAAGGTAATGCATGTAGTTCGCATTATTTACAACGCCTTGAAGATCAATTTCATAATCTCTTACCTCAAATTCTGTTTCGTGCTGATATATTTTATCCTGCTTCATCAGTCTGTATTTTTTCTTAATGTGAGCCTTATCTTTTTGTAGGGTGCAGGATTTGCAGACAACCACACCTCTGGAGACAGATCTTTTGCTTCTTCGTTGTAGGTAATAACATAAACCTCTATTTCCCTGCCGACACAGGTGCTATCAAGAGGAAAGTAATAGGTATAATTTGAGTCTCCCCCTGCGTTTACATACTCCCAGGTGTTTGAGGGATAAGAGCGGGCCCTGTCGGGAGCACCCACATATTTATCTCCCACCTTAAGAGCAGCATATGCTCCCTCAACGCCATGGAAACCATTTATGGCTACAGACAGATAGCTTCCTTCGGCTATTTCATTTAAGGTAAAAGTAGTAGCCCAGGCGCCCGATGCCTCTTTTTTATCGGGATGGGCAAATAGATTGCTGGCACTAAAATTATCAGGTTCTATAATTTTGCCGTTTTTATATGCAATTATTTCTACCAGCCTATCGGCATATTCCTTAAACCGGAGGTATCTCAGGGGTTCTCCAATTGTAATACACATTCTTTCACCGGCCAGGTAAGTAAGTGTTTTCCAGGCAAGAAGATCACTCGATATCTCAACATAATTTCCCTCATCTTTTAACAGTGGCTGCAGTGAATATTCATCGGGTGCGATCAAAATTACGCTATCTACATCTATAACATCGCCAAGGTCAAGCCTGAAACACCCGCCATCAATACGCTGGTCTTTTTTATACTTCCTGGAAGGAAAGAACCCTGTTTTAGTATCTCCGTCAAACAGGTTCCTGTCCCATATACCACGACGCGTAAATGTTGCCTGGTTGAAAAATGCATCTCTTGCATCTTTTACTTCGTTGATTTCTGTTGGCCCAGAGCGTTCAAGAGATCTTACTTCCAGCGCATTGTTGTCGGCCGCAAATACTGTTGCCTCATATAGAGCTTCAGCGTCGCCGGGAACTTCAGCCTCATTTAGCAGGGCAATGTGCCTGTTGAAGGGAAGAGTAAGCTCTTCTCCGGGAAAACTAATTTTTACAACTCTTCCTTTTTTAAGTGATAATGATTCTTCTCCGTCGAGCATGGCCAGGCTATAATTATCAGATTCTTCCAGCTGAATGTATGAACCCGACCCGGGCATACCAAGAACATCGATTTCAATATCCTGTCCTTCTGTGTTTTTAATAATATTATAGTCTGAGCCAATAATGCCCGGCTCATCAAATTTTTCACTGCTAACAATAAGTAAAAATGATCTGAAAGGAGGAACAATTACATCAAAGGACTCTCCTTTTGGAAATATTCCGAGAACTTTTTCTACCGGGTGAAACTGTCTAACATAATACTGGAAGTTATTATCGAGACCAATCTCTTCGCCTGGCCTTATGGTATATGATTTATCTTCCCAGCTTAAATTACGAAGAGTAATAATCCTGGTAATCTTATTACCCCTGCTAACAGCATAGGGACCATATTCGGGTGGCAGCGTCATACCATCTGTAAGGATGTCGCGATACTTCCTGTGAAAGTTATATATGCGGGAAAGCCGTGGAAATTCATCGTCTCTCATAAGCCATGGGTTCCCGTAAATTTGAGGAGAGAGTATAAGACTCCGGCTAAAGGTCTGCAGAATCAGGTCGTCGTCCCAGTAATCAATACATGATGAAATGCAAACCCCGTGATCTTCTGTAAGTCTCATTAAATCTGGTACCAGGCCACGCGAAATAGCTTCAGCCCGGTGATGTGGCGCAGTCACCCTGTTATTCATAAACACATCTATATATGTTTCTGCCCCTCCCCATAAAAATGTGGTTGCATATGCTTTGGCCCTGTCAAGACCAAGCCTGTGATTAAGAAGAATTAAATCGGGGCTGTACGACCTTGCCCTGGTCATCATTTCAATAAAATAATCTTCTTTTTCCGGCCTTAGCGGACCGCAAACTGCATCAAACTTAAAGAGAGCAAATTCATAGTCGCGACAGAGCTTAACCATTTGATCTATTCGTGCCCGGGCATCATCTTCATTGTCGCCAAAACCATCAGGTCCGCCCCAGACACCAAGCCTTATACCTAATTCCTTAGCTCTCTTATATACAGGATTAAAGCTATTCGGAAATTGCCTCTTAAACCTGTCTGAATAGATGCTTCCATAAAATCTTTTACCATCAATTGCTCCAGCATCAAATGCATAGATATCAAGTTGCATTCCATATTCCTCTTTTAACCAGGAAAAGAAATTGAGATTTACAAGCGTTTGTTGCTCTGTTGCCCCTTCGTTGGTGTTGTTTATCCATGAAAAGTATTGAGCCCTTGAAGGTGAGTTTTCATCTGCTCCGGCATAAACAGCGTTCTCCTGCCCATATAGGCTTAACGACAGTGTTGTTAGGACTATTGATATAAATATTTTATTCATTTTGCTTAAGCTTACTTATCTTTTTTTACTGCCTGTAAATATTATTATGCGGGCATACAGGATTACTTTATAAATATAATCCATGGGATTATAGAGCTAATAATGCTAACAAATATATAAAATAGAGTGTTTATCAACAGATTTATACTAAATGATTACAGTTATGGGTTTACATAAATATGTTAAATAGCTTATATTTGAAATTGTTAGGGGAATATTCACTTTTTAATAATAAAAGAACATGCAATTTATACTTACCGGATATGATGGTACGGATGGTGATGCTATTAACAGGAGAATGATGGTGAGAGAGCAACATCTTATAAATGCCCGCGAGCTTAAGGAAAAGGGTAATTTTTTATGGGGCGGTGCCCTGCTCGATAACAATGGTGCGATGAAAGGCTCTGTTGTTGTATATGAATTTGAAACCCGGGAGGATCTTGACAGAATGCTCGAAACAGAACCCTATGTTAAAGGAGGTGTATGGGAGCGCATAGAGATAGAAAAATTTAAACTGGCCTCTCTGTAATATTTACCCCGGTCTGGCCAAAAAACAAAGACGATAAAAAATTATAAAAAATCCAATCAAAAACCCAACTATGAAAAAAACACTATTTATACTGCTGGGTCTAATAGCAGCTATTTTTTACTGTCTCTGTAATACAGGGGTAGATAAGACAGGGAGAACTTAAGATAGAGTTTGAAAAATATCATCTTGATAATGGCTTGAATGTTATTTTGCACAAGGATCATTCTGATCCAGTTGTTGCAGTAGCTATATAGTATCATGTTGGCTCAAGCAGGGAGGTTCCAGGGAAAACAGGATTTGCACACCTTTTTGAGCATATGATGTTTCAGGAATCTGAAAATGTCGGACAGGATCAATTTTTTAAAAACATTATCCAGGAGCCGGAGGAACCTTAAATGGAGGAACCAGTAACGACGGAACGAATATTATGAAGTGGTTCCAAAAAATGCTGCTTGAAATGGTTCTGTGGCTGGAGTCTGACAGGATGGGATATCTTGAAAACACAGTTACTCAGTCTGCCTTTGCAAATCAGCAAAACATTGTTCAGAATGAGAAAAGACAAAGTGTACGATAACAGCTCCTTATGGACATACCAGTGGTCTAATTGACAAGACATTTTTCCCGAAGGGCACCCATATTCATGGCAGTTATTGGAGAAATGGAAGATCTTGTTTAATGCAACTATAGACGATGTAAAAGAATTTCACGGGAAGTATTATGTGCCAAATAATGCAACCCTTACTCTGGCAGGAGATTTTGATACCGATGAGGCAAAGGCGATGATAGAAAAATATTTTGGTGAAATTCCTGGTGGCGAAACCGTTGTAGACATGGATCCAATGCCGGTGAGCCTTGAAAAAACCGTGAAATTATATCATGAAGATAATTTTGCCCGAACACCTGCAGCTTACAATGGTATGGCCCTACAGCTGAACAATATAACCCTGATGCATATGCGCTTAATTTTCTTGGTCAGATATTGAGCCAGGGCAAAAAAGCACCGCTTTACAGGGTTCTGGTAAAAGATAAAAAGCTTACCTCAAGTGCAAGAGCATCTAACAGACCCTCAGAGCTGGCAGGAAAGTTTACCGTATCGGTAAATGCCTTTCCCAGGAGTATCTCTCTCTGAAGTTGAAAAGGCAATTGAGGAAGCGTTCGCATTATTCGAGGAAGAGGGAATTAGTGAAACAGATCTTGAAAGGATTAAGGCCGGACAGGAAACCTCATTTTATAATGGAATTAGCTCGGTTCTTGGAAAATCTTTCCAGCTCGCAATGTATAATGAATACGCCGGAGACCCTGGCTTTGTTACTACCGACCTGGCAAATATACAGGCTGTAACGATTGACGATATTTTAAGGGTATACGAAAAGTATATTAAAGGAAAGCCCTTTGTCAGGTACCAGTTTTGTTCCTAAAGGATCATTGAACCTGGTTGCAGAAGGATTCAGTTGACGCAGGCATTGTTGAGGAAAATCTTGAAGGCAACAGAGGTAGTCGCGCTTTTCAGAAGAAGAAGAAATAGTTAAAACAACAACAACCTTTGATAGATCAGTAAAGCCGAAATATGGACCTGATCCGGAAGCTTAATCTTCCTGAAATATGGACAGCCTGAATTAGACAATGGAATAGGAATCTGGGGAATTAAGCAATCTGAGGTACCCCTTGGTTCAATATTCTCTTGTTATCGACGGAGGACATATGCTTGAAAATGTTGATAAGTCAGGAACAGCAAGCCTGATGGCTCAATTAATGAATGAGGGAACAGCAAATAAAACACCCGAAGAACTTGAAGAAGAAATCCAGCTTCTTGGCTCAAGCATAAGGATTTATGGAGGAAGCGAGTCGATAGCTATCTCGGTAAATACCCTGCAAGAAATTTTGAAAAAACAGTAGATCTTGTTAAAGAAATGTTGCTGGAGCCAAGGTGGGATGAGGAAGAATTTGGACTGATAAAAGACAGGGCAATAAACGGTTTTACAAGGAATAAGGCTAATCCTGGTTATATGGCAGCCATTACTCTCGATAAGCTTATGTACGGAGAAAATAACATTCTTGCTGTGCCTCTCCGGTGGGACAGAAGACAACTGTTCCCCAATATAGAAATGGATGATCTGAAAGACTACTATCAGAAAACTTGTTCTCCCCATCAATGGCCAGACTTCATGTGGCAGGTGATATTGATAAGGACAGGGTGGTTTCGGCATTTGCAGGAATAGAAGAAAAAGTGGGAAGCCAAAGATGTTGAGTTTCCGGAGGTTCAGATACCTGAAAAACTCCGCAAAATCTAAAGTATATTTTGTTGATTTCCCGGGGGCAAAACAATCGGTTATACAGATAGGAACATTGCTGTTCCAAGATCCGATCCTGATTTTTATCCGGCAACCGTAATAAATTATAAACTGGGAGGATCATTTAATGGTATTGTAAATTTAATCTTAAGGGAAGAGAAAGGATATACCTATGGCGCAAGAACTGGATTTAGTGGAGGTAAATATTCCGGGGAATTTTCTGCTAGCTCAAGTGTAAGGACAACAGCAACCCTTGAATCGGCAAAGATTTTTAAAGAAGAAATGGAGAAATACAGTGAAGGAATACCCCAGGATATATTGATTTTACTCAAGAGCGCATTCTTAAAGTCAAATGCCAGAGATTTGAAACACTGCAGAAACCTGATGGGTATGCTTAACAATATCAGCACTTATAATCTGCCTTTTGATTATGTTAAACGAAGAGGCCTTTGTAAAGGCTCTTACTGTTGAAAATCATAAAGAAATTGCTCAGAAGTATATTGATCCCTCCAGAATGTATTTTGTTGTGGTAGGCGACGCTGCATCGCAGATGAAAGCACTTAAAGATATTGGATTCGGCGATCCCATATTGGTAAAATAGGCAAAGAATCATATATTTGAGAGGGTATCGATGAGGTACCCTCTTTTTTATTTATTAATCATATTACCCGGTGGTACAGAAAAGAAATATTTTTTTGATAGCAGGCTTACTGTGGATGGCAGTAGGATTAATGCTTATGAACTTTGCCAGGGTGTGGTTAACAGAATACGAGGGTCAATACCTGTATATTTTTATTTCGTCCGGACTTGCACTAGCATTTATTAAGTACTGCCTGGTTTTTAAAAAAATGGCAGACCGCAATATTACGAGAATTAGCAAAATGAGAGAGCGAGAGCCACTGTATCGCCTGTATACCGCTCCTACTTATATACTTATTGTTGTTATGATGTCAGCGGGAATCCTGGCCAGGAAAACGGGCATTCCCCGAGAGTACATGGGCACTATTGATATTGCTATAGGATTAGGTCTTTTTTTGGGAGCGATTCATTTCTTCAGACAAATGATAAAAAGAAGAAAGCAAGCAGGCTGAGGCTTCCTTTTATGGATAAAGTACCCTGCTAATCCATTCTTCACCTTCATATAGAAACTCCTGCCTCGTATGAAACCTGTTTTTTCCTTCTTCCCAGAATTCAAACCTGTCTGGTATAAGCCTGAAGCCACCCCAGTGAGCAGGTCTTTCGGGGCTACGGTCTTTATAATATTCATGGGCAGAAGCCAGTTTTTGCTGAAACCGGGCAATGTTTTTTATTGGCCTGCTTTGTTCGCTGACAATAGCATTTATTTTGTGACCATGATTTCGTGAATTGAAATAATCCTCCGACTCTGCCATGCTTGTCTTTTCTGTCACACCCTCAATTCTTATCTGTCGTGCACTATCCGGCCAGTAAAAAAGGAGGGAGGCAGCGTGATTTTCTTCAAGCTGAGACCCCTTGGTGCTATTGTAGTTTGTAAAAAAGACAAAGCCTTCAGCGTCGTAGTGTTTTAATAGAATCACCCGTGAAGAAACCCGTCCGGTTCTCGACGAGGTCGACAAGACTACTGCATTTGAGTTTTCCCTGCCCGATGAAATAACCGGGAGATACCAAAGATTAAAGAATTCAAAAGGGTCGCTCTGCATAATTTAAAATATGACAATGATTAAGATATCTTGTAAACAAATATTCTTAGTAACTTGTTTCACGATAAAAACATTTAGATATGTCATTTACACTTCAACCTGGCGATAAGGCCCCTGCATTTAAACTGAAAGCCACAGACGGCAAAGAATACTCATTAAACGATTTTGATAACAATAAGTACCTGGTGATCTTTTTTACCTGTAATCATTGTCCCTATGTAATTGGCTCCGATGAAAACACCAGGGAGCTGGCAAATTATTATGCAAAAGATGATGTCGTATTTGTCGGAATTAATTCAAATAGCCCAAACACATATCCGGAAGACGATTTTGATCATATGATTAAGAGAATGGAAGAACATAAATTTCCATGGAAATATTTATACGACAGCACACAGGAGGTGGCTAAAAGATATGGGGCCTTACGAACACCTCATTTCTATCTTTTTAACACGGCAAGAACATTGGTATATACCGGCAGGGCCGTTGATAATCCCAGAGACGCCAGCCAATCAACAATCTTTGATCTTAAAACTGCTATTGAAGAATTAATATCAGGCAAGCAAATAAGCCTTCCTGTAAGCAACCCTATTGGCTGCAATGTTAAATGGGATGGCAAAGAAGCACATTGGATGCCACCCGATGCCTGTGATCTGGTATAATACCGATTGAGCGTATTACCCTGGCCCCTAAATTATGTTACAAAGACAGGTACATAAACTAAAATACCGCTATTATAAAAACAGAATGGCCGGCGCAATACAATCGCGTAAATACGCCGAAAAGACCATGAAGCTAATAAATAAAGCTATTGGTGGCGCCGGACAGGAAGCAAGAGAGACAGAGGAAATGGCCAGGTCGTTTTTCAGACTGCTGTCGCATAAGCTAAACCTCAGGAATAGAAAAGATCCTCCAGGAGAGGAAGAGGTAAAAGAAGCTATTGAGCAATTAAAAGATCTTGGGAGATTTTCGGTATTTGCCACAATATCAATTATTCCCGGCGGGGGCTTCTCTCTTATCGGATTGGAGCTGCTGGCGCGGAAATTCGGAGTAAAGAACTTTACTTTTGTTCCCTCGTCTTTCCAAAAACAAAATAAACAGGAAGAAAAACCACCCGCAGAAGAGGACGGCCTCAATAATAACATTTAAATAGAGTGTGATAAAATTAGGATTATTTCGTGACTGACGGCACGAAGAAATAAATCAGGCAGCAATAAATTCTTTACTATAAAAAAGAATTATCACTTTTGTAATAAGATGAATATATCAAAAAAGAAAGATGACTGATATAATTGGTGAAGAGAACAACCAGAACTGTGTTATTTGTAACGAAAAATCATGTGCAGCCGCCGTCCTGAATAAGGGCCAACTAAACATTCTGAACGATAATAGTCGTGAAACATTTATCAGGAAAGGAGAAACAATTTTAAAGTCGGGCGCGCTCACTTCACATATTGTTTATTTAAAGACCGGTTTTGTAAAGGAACATGTTGAGGGACCCGGGCAGAAGTCAAAAATTCTGCAGATCATAAAGAAACAATCCTATCTCGGACTGCAATCATTATTTGGCTCTAAAATAAATCACTATTCTTATACCGCGCTTCAGGATTTGAAGGTGTGTTATATAGACATTAAGGTATTTAAAAATTTCCTGAAAGAAAGAGGCTCGTTTGCCCTGGAGGTATTAAGCTATGTAAGCAGGGAGAGCCTGCATAAAGATTTTCACTTAATTAACCAGGGACATAAGAAAATGTATGGGAGATTTGCAGATGTTTTGATTTATCTCTCGGAAGAGATATTTGGCGCAAGTCAGTTTGATGTTCTTCTTTCAAGACAGGAGCTGGCAGAGCTGGCAGGGATGTCGAGAGAAAATACAGCAAGGGCTCTTACCCATTTCAGGGAAGAGGGAATAATATTGATTGACGGGAAAAAAATAGAAATTTTAAAAACCGATCTTCTGAGAAAGATTAGCAAGAACGGATAGAAATCATATAATATAATCATAACACCATGAATACCAGGGTATTAATAGCAGCCTCCTTATTGCTTGTCTTAACGTCATGCAACGACTCCGAAAAGAAGAAAGAAAGTGTTTTTAATTTGTCTAAAGCCGACCAAAAAGAAATAACAAATACTTTATATGAAACACAGGATGCCTGGAATAACGGCGACCTTGATGGCTTTATGGAGGGGTACTGGAAATCTGAGAAACTGGTTTTTACAGGGGTACAGGGGCCAACATACGGATATAAGGAAACCCTTGAAAGATATAAAAAAGGATATCCCGATAGTGAAATCATGGGTATGCTTAAGTTTACAATCAAAGATCTTTACCAGATTGACAACAGAACAGCCCTGATGATTGGTCGTTTTTATCTTTCTCGTTCAATGGAAGACGTTGAAGGCTACTTTACCCTCGTGTGGCAGAAAATTGACGGCAAATGGCTTATTATTAGTGATCATTCAAGTGGCCAGTTTGTAAGAGAATAGTTATATTGCAGCGTACCAACCATACAGGATATGTTACCAACAAGAACTTTTGACCTGCTTGATCGATTTCGTAAGCAGTTTCCTGATAATTATGCTTTTTCAGCAAAAAGCAAGGGTGAATGGATTCACTATACCGGTTCAGAATATGACGAAATATCACACCAGGTATGTTATGGACTTATAAGCCTTGGTCTTAAGAAGGGCGATAAAATTATAAGCATCACAAATAATCGACCGGAGTGGAATTTCATGGATATGGGTATGGCTATGGCCGGACTGGTACATGTACCGATTTATACTTCTCTTACCGACGAGGAGTATCGCTATATCTTTGACCACTCTGATGCAAAGATGGTAGTGGTGTCGGATAAGAGATTTAGCGAAAGACTAAAACCTCTTTGCGAGCAGATTAAAGCAACAACGCTTTTTTATTCATTCGATGAGGTAGAGAATGTTAAAAACTGGCTGGATATTGTGCATCTTGGCAAAGACTCAGGCGAAGAAATAAAGAAAGAGGCCGAAAACCGAAAATCGGGAATCTCGGCCGAAGACCTTGCCTCAATAATTTATACATCAGGAACAACAGGTGTGGCAAAAGGGGTGATGCTTAGCCACAAAAACCTGGTTCAGAATTTCCTTGCAGCCTCAGAAGTTTTTGGTCTTACTCCCGATGATCGTTTTCTAAGCATTCTTCCCCTCTGTCATGTTGGAGGAAGGCTGGGTAATTACCAGACACAATATTCCGGAGCATCAATTTATTATGCTGAAAATATGGGGACAATCGCATTAAACCTGAAAGAAATTAAAGCTACCGGCTTTGATGCTGTTCCAAGAATTCTGGAAAAGATTTACGATAATGTTCTTGCCAAGGGAAGAGCGCTTAAGGGCTTTAAAAAGAAAATGTTTTTCTGGGCCGTAAGCCTTGGATTAAAATATCAGCCCTTTGGAATAAATAGCAAATGGTATTACTTCAAGCTAAGAATAGCAGATAAGTTGATATTCAGCAAATGGAGAGAGGCACTGGGTGGCCAGGCACGTATTGTGGGTTGCGGCGGAGCAAGCCTGCAGCCCCGGCTTGAGAGAGTTTTCTGGGCATCCGGACTTAAAATTCTCAATATGTATGGCCTTACTGAAACATCACCAATTATAACAATTAACAGGCAGCATAAAGATCTTTGCATGCTTGGCTCTGTCGGTGCGCTAATCGATGGTGTGGAACTAAAGATAGCAGATGACGGAGAGATACTTTGTCGCGGACATAATGTTATGATGGGCTATTATAAAGACGATAAGCTTACCCGCGAGGCCTTTGATGATGAGGGATGGTTTAAAACAGGAGATGTTGGAAGGTTGGAGGAAGATAAGTTTTTGATGGTAACCGACAGAAAGAAGGAAATATTCAAGCTATCAAGTGGTAAGTTTATTGCTCCCCAGGTTATCGAAAACAGGCTTAAGGAATCTGTGTTTATCGACCAGGCAATGGTATTTGGCGAACATCAGAAATTCGCAAGTGCTTTACTGGTACCCGACCTTACATATCTCAGGAGTTTTATCCGGGAACACGGAATTACCGACAGCAGGGAGGGAGAGAGCCTGGTACAAAATAAGGAAATTGTAAGGGCTATTGGCGATGAGGTAAAAAGGATCAATAAGTCAATGGCCGAGCATGAAAGGATAATGAAAACCCAGATTGTCTCAGACGAGTGGTCGCCGGCTACAGGGGAGCTTTCTGCAAGCCTGAAATTAAAACGTAAATCTGTCGAACAAAAGTATCAGAAACTGATCGAGTCTGTCTATAGAAAATAATATTGCAAATGTTGTTAAAGGAAGTATCTACAAAAAGAGAAAGAAAACAGTTTCTCCTTGTGGCAAAGGAGGTTTATAAGAACGACAAAAACTGGGTAAGGCCGCTTGATAAAGAGATTGAATCGATTTTTAATCCCGACACGAATGTGTTCTTCAGTCATGGCAAAGCAAAGAGGTGGATCCTTTTCGACAGGCAGAAAAATATGCTTGGAAGAATTGCCGCCTTTATCGATTATAAGACCTCCGAGAAACAGGATCAGCCAACAGGAGGAATGGGTTTTTTTGAATGTGTAGACAACAAGGAAGCCGCCTTCCTTCTATTTGATACAGCACGCGACTGGCTTAAAGAAGAAGGGATGGAGGCAATGGACGGACCAATAAATTTTGGGGAAAGGGATAAATACTGGGGACTGCTTGTAGGAGGATTTACCCATCCGGCATACGAGATTGCCTATAATCCACCTTATTATCAGAAACTGTATGAGGATTATGGGTTTAAAACTTATTATAAGGCCGAGGGTTTTCACCTGGACCTGGACAGGCCCCTGCCTGAAAGGTTCAGGAAAATAGCAGAGTGGATCCTTAGGAAACCGGAATATGAATTCAGGCATATTGAGTGGAATAAAATAGATCAGTTTGTAGACGATTTTGTTGATGTGTATAATGAAGCATGGGCATCTTTCCAGGAGAATTTTAAGCCCATGAAGGCTCCTTATGTAAAAAAGACAATCAAAAAAATGAAAATGATCCTGGAGCCTGAGTTTATATGGCTGGCCTATAACAAAGGGAAGCCTATAGCCATATACCTGATGTGGCCCGATGTAAATATGATCTTAAAACATCTTGATGGTAAACTGTCGTTTCCGGCTATGATCAAGTTTTTATATCTTAAGAAAAAAAAGACAATTACCCGGGCCCGAGGCGTACTTATGGGTGTTATTCCGAAATTTCAGAACCTTGGGGTTGATTCAGGGCTGGCCCTGAATGTATATAACTCAATGCAAAGCATGCCTCATTATAAGGAAATAGAATTTTCATGGGTGGGTGATTTTAACCCAAAGATGCGTAAGATGTGGCTTCATATAGGTGGAGAGCCGGTTAAAAATTATATAACATACAGATACCTCTTTGATAGGAACAAGAAATATAAAAGATATCCTATTCCTGAAGACTAAAACCCGAAAGTATTATGAAATATGATATTATAGTTATTGGAGGAGGTCTTGGTGGTCTGACCGCGGGAGCCAAGCTTGCGAAAGAAGGAAAAAAAGTCTTACTGCTGGAGCAACACGACAGGCCGGGGGGCTGTGCATCAACCTTTAAGAGGAAAGATTATATTATGGAAGTTGGACTCCACGAAATGGACGGACTTCACCCCCGTGATCTGAAAACAAAAATATTTAATGACCTTGGCCTGTTCGATAAGCTAGAATTTCTTCCGGTACCGGAGTTTTACCGTTTTGTTCAGGGTGACCTGAGTATAGTAATACCACACGACCCAACCCAGGCAATAGAGGAGCTTTTAAAACATTTTCCCGAAGAAGAAAAAGGTATTAGGCAGTATTTTGAGAGTGTATTAAATGCCAGAAAAATTATTGGAGCAAAAGATGCTCCGGCCGATAAAAACGTTGGAGAATGGCTCGACGAAATAATATCAAGTCAAACACTTAAGCTTGTGCTTCTTGGTAACCTGGGTTATTTTCATGACGACCCCTATTCGCTATCATATTATTACTATATCACCGCCCAGGGGAGCTATTATAATGGGAGGGCAAATTATATTAAAGGAGGGTCACAGCTCCTGTCTGATGCCCTGGTTGATATTATTGAAGCCAATAAGGGTGTGGTGTTGCTAAATACTCTTGCCGAAGCAATGAGTTTTAACAAAGACGGCAGTATTGAAGTAAAATATTGTGGCAGGGACAGGGGCCCTATAGGTAAGGAAATTGCCAGCGCACAAAATATTGTTGTAAACTCATCCCTCCCGCAACTTGTTTCCAATCTTCTGCCCGAGGGGTCGGCCACAGCACTCGAAAAAGAAATAAAAGACATAAATATAGGAGCTTCATTGCTCACGGTATATTATGGATTTAAGAAATCGCTTAAGAGAGTGGGTAATAAGAACTATTCAATATTTGTATACGACGAAAGCGTTAAGTCACAGTCCGATATATTGGCAAATAATCATAGTGGATTTGAGACCAGGAGCTTCACCTTTGTTGACTATAGCCAGGTTGATTCGGGCCTTGCCCCCGAAGGCAAAAGCGTAGGTGCTGTTTGTTGCATCGATTATCTAGACGACTGGGATAAACTTGATAAGGAGGAATATACAAAACGAAAAAATAAGGTGGCCGATATTTTTACAAAAAGACTGGATGAAATTATCCCTGGCTTTGCTAATGCCATAGAATATGTTGAGGTAGGCACCTCCCGTACGGTAAAAAGATATACAATGAATCCGGAAGGAGCAGTTTATGGTTTTGCCCAGAATCCCTCAAAGCCGGTTTCTTACCTCGGTAAGCTACCTGAGAACATATATGTTGCCTCTGCCTGGGGTAAGTTCGGCGGCGGATTTTCAGGTGCAATCTTCAGTGGTTATATGACAGCCTTTGATATCCTGAGAAAGAGAATAATACCCCTATTGACCCAAAACACCCAACAACCAACCCACTTCACGGAAGAGGACAATGTAATCTCAAAAACCTGCGTCACTATAAAGAGGGTTTAATTTTTTCTAAATATAATTTATAAAATATCTTTTTTCCTATGACAATCCCATTGTTGCTGATCGGCAACAGCCTCAATAATAATTAGTAGCAGCATAAGAGAGGCAATGGCGTAATCAAAATACGACAGGGGACGACCATTGATACTTCTTAAAGCAGGCAGGGTGATTAATAGTATAAGCCCCATCTGGTAGAGAGAAAGTGGTATCCCCTCTTGTCCAGGTTGAGGTGTTTTTAATACAGCCCACCTGATCTTCTCCGTCCGACCGTAGATCCCTCCGGGAGAATTATATGTTAATGAAAACCCCACGCCGTAACAAGAATGGCCATTAATACAATCCTGGGCTCATAACCCGATCTGCCGGCTATAATCCAGACATATGCAAGTGGGATAAGACTCCATAACTTGTCTACCTGGCTGTAGTTCTTACTCAGAGAGCTTAATATAAAGCAGCCTATAGAAGCAGCCAGGTATACCATAACTAGGTCGTTCAGTATTTCTTTTTGAAAAAGGGATAAGGGATCGTCAAAACGTATCGCAAGAATAGGGAGCACGATAATTGTTAGTAAGAGAAGTAAAATGGTTTTCCACATGCCTTAATAATTTTAGACATGGAATATAGTTAATATATTGATTGACAGTTTATATTTTCGGCCTGATTTCTTTGTGATATAGATCACCAAATTTTTGTCCTATCTCATTCCTTACCCTCAGGTATTCGCTCCTTATAAATTCAGGTGTCCCGGTTGAAAACGAAGGATCGTCAAAGCCAATATGCAGCCTTTTCTTAACCCTGCCGGTAAATACAGGGCAATTTTCGTTCGCTCCCCCGCATACCGTAATAACATAATCCCACTCATTGTCAAGATATTTTTCGACCGACTCGGAAGTATGATGACTGATGTCTATGTTAATTTCTTTCATCACCCTAACAGCAGTGCTGTTTAATTTACCGGAAGCTTCTGTTCCGGCCGAATAAACATCCAGGCGCTTATCGAAAGACCTCAGGAAGCCCTGAGCCATCTGGCTACGGCAACTGTTACCGGTACAAAGGATTAGTATTTTCATACGAAAATGTTGAAGAGTATAAAGGTTAAACGGTTGAAGAGTTAAAATGTTGAAATGTTGAAATGTTAAAATGTTAAATCGTTAAAACGTTGAAGAGTTGAATTGTTAAAATGTTAAATCGTTGAAGAGTTGAAATGTTAAATGTTAAAGAGTCGTTAAAATTGTTAAAAAATGTTAAATCGTTAAAATGTTAAAACGTTAAGTTGATAAAGCGCACAATATTAATTATATAACAATTAAACAGTTACACAATTAAACAGTTACACAATTAAACGCCTACACAATTAAACAATTACACGATTACACAATTAAACCATTACATAATTAAATATATACCCCACTATAATAATCCCAAAAGCTACTATTCCAACAAAAATGGCAATCAGCTGCCACCTCAACACTTTTTTGAGAATGATTATTTCCGGAAGAGAGAGTGCAATAACCGACATCATAAATGCAAGCGCAGTTCCCAGCGACACGCCTTTTTCAATAAGAACACTTACTATCGGGATAACACCAGCTGCATTAGAGTACATAGGAACACCCATAAGGATAGCCAGGGGAACACCATACCAGTTATCCTTTCCGAGCAGGGAGCCCAGGAAGTCTTCGGGTACATAGCCATGTGCCCCGGCACCAACAGCTATACCCAAGAGAATATATGGCCAGATCTTGCCTACAATATCTTTTACTGTACTATATCCGTTTTGGAGTCTCTCGTACATCTTTAAGCCACCGCTACTTCCCGACTCCTGGTTGGCCTTTATTGTAAAAACCCAATCCGCTACATATTTCTCCAGGCCCAGTTTACCAATAATCCATCCCGAGAATATTGCTATCAGGAGCCCGGTAAGAACATAAATTATTGCGACCTTCCAGCCGAATAAGCCTATTAACAATACAAGGGCCACCTCGTTAATCATGGGTGCTGCTATCAGGAAGGAAAAGGTTACGCCCAGGGGGATTCCCGCCTCCACAAATCCAAGAAAAAGGGGAATGGCAGAACACGAACAGAAGGGGGTTATAATACCCAGGAGGGCAGCGATAACATTACCGGCAAATAGAGATTTACCCTTAAGTATATCCCTGGTTTTTTCCGGGGTTACCCAGGTTCTTAAAAATCCGACAAAAAAGATTATCAGTATAAGCAACAACATAACTTTTGGAACCTCGAACAGAAAGAACCTTATGGCCTCGGTAAGATGTTCGCCGGGTGTAAGCGAAAACACTTTCTCTGTTAGCCAGTCGGACAGAGGCAATAAGTTTCTGTATATAAAATACCACAGGAACAGTGAAATTATTGGGATTAAGAAACCGTTCAGGCTTCTGTTTAAAGCTAACACCTTATCTTTCATCTATATCTTTTTTACCGTATAATATTGTGTAATGTCCTATAAAAAAAATGTTATAATAAAATATATTCCTACCCCGATAAACAGCAGGGCTATTACTCTTCTGAACCAGGTTTCAAACACCTTAAGTCTGTTGTAAAAAATTCCGACAGAACCGATGCTGTAGGCAATTATCCAGGAAAATACAATTACAGGAATACCTGTGCCCAGGGCAAAAACCAATGGGAGTAAAAAGCCATTTGTGCTGGAGATTGAAAGAGGAATAAGCATTCCAAAAAATAAAACCCCGCTATAAGGACAAAAAGCAAGGGCAAAGAGCATTCCGAGCAAAATTACGCCCCGGTAGTTTTTACCCGCCCTTCCCTCCATTTTTTCTGCAAGAGAAAACGACCAGGGGATATTTATCCTTATCAGGTCCAGCATAAATACGCCGATTAACAACAGCACGGGACCAATAATTTTTTCCCCCCATGTTTGAAGGAAACCCGAGAAACGGTACTCTCCAATGCCAAAATAGAAAATAAGGCCAATGGTCATATAGCTTATTGCCCGGCCAAGGGTGTAAAAAACCCCATTTAAGAAAACCCTTTTCTTATCCTTAATATCCTTTCCTATAAATCCAATAGCCGTAATGTTGGTGGCCAGCGGACAGGGGCTTATGGCTGTCATCAAACCCAGAATAAAGGCAGAGAATACTGGTAACTGAGTACTTTCAAAAATGGATTGTAATACTTCCATTATTTTTCCATAGCAGCAATGGTCGACAGTATTAACTCTTCGAGTTTTTCGGGGTTATTAAGCGCATTCATAAATGCCTGGTTCGTGATATTTTCTATAGTTTCTCCCTTTACCACCAGAAGTGTTTGCCCGCTGATCTTGTATTTTTCAACAAGAGCCTTATTCTCTTTCTCTTCACGGTTTATTACAATAAAACCGATCTCATCTCCGTAATTGTCTTTTACTGTCTTAAGAGCTACTTTCTCAATGGCCTGGCATGTAGCGCATCGCCTGGTTGCATGGAAGTAATAAACGTTGATGTCACCACCGGCTTCTTTCAGGTTAAATTGTCCGGCATTGGTATCAGTAAGGCCACTAAATACGACCAGGATGATGATAGTTAATGATAATTTCATGCTATTTGTCGTTTAGGATTTTGATTATTTCACTTACCGAAGGGATTACTCCCTTGCTTACTACTTTTTCGTTTACGACAAGGGCGGGAGTAACCATTACTCCGTACCTCATTATTTCAGCAATATCTTCTATTTTAGTAACCGTTGCGTCAATACCTCCTTCTACAATTGCTTTTCTTGTTACTTTTTCAAGTTGTTTACACCGGGAGCACCCGGAGCCTAATACTTTAATATCCATATTACCTATTTTAGTTCGTAGTTCGCAAAAACGCGAACAAGTTTGACAAAAAATTTTATAAATCAAACAGGTCTTTAAAAAGACCCTGTGCTTCTCTCCACGTTTCTTTGTTAATACAATATTTAATTCTTGGAGCTTCGATCTCTCCCTGTATAAGGCCGGCTTCTTTTAGTTCTTTAAGATGTTGTGAGAGGGTTGATTTTGCAATTGGAAGCTCTTCGCTCAGGTCTCCGCTGTAGCAGCACGATTGTTTTGATAAGAGTTCAAGAACATAAAGGCGTACAGGATGTCCAATTGCCTTGGCATATCTTGCAGTCTTAATCTGCCTGTCAGAGAAACGATCTTTCTGGTTCATGTTGTTCGTAATATTGCGAACAAAGATATAAATAAATATTATTATCGCAAATAATGCATTAATTTTTGGTAAGCCATTTAATGGCCTCATCAAGTATTTCATCAGGCACTTCATGGCCGCCCTCAAAAAGCTTGAAGTGTGCTTTATAGCCAAGTTTCTTCAGTGTGCGATAAGACTTTCTGCCTTCAGATGAACTGATCTCCATATCGTTCATTCCATGTGCAATATAGACCATTAAATTATTATTATTTTCAAGCTCTGTCTTTGATAAAAACCAGGGATATTTATCTACTGAAGCAATTCTTCCACCGAAGCAAATCAGCCCGTCAATTTCAAGATTGTATCTTATTCCGGCAGCATATGCGAAACCGGCACCCTGAGAGAAACCCAGTATAAAAGTCTTTGATATTTTATATTCTGACTTAAGAGCAGTGGCTATACCAGAGATATATTTTGTAATTGGGGGATCAGCTTTTTCCCAGAGCTCTTTTTTATCAGAGACTATACTCCACGTATATTGATTTGTAGGCAAACCATATTTACTGGAATAACTATATGGGCTTTCAGGGACGGCATAAATAACGTTGTGTTTTTTCAAGGTTGACCATAATTTGGAAAAGCCTTTAGCACTTCCCCCGTTTCCGTGAAGTCCAATTATTAAGGGGTATTCTTTATCTGCTTCAAAATTATCCGGGAAAAACAGGAGGCAAGGCTCCAGCTTAACTACTTCGAAATATCTTGTTTCGCCAGAAATATTATCACTTGAAATTTGTTTTTGAACAGGATCTTGTGCAAAAGTCATTACGGTCGATCCAAAACATGATAGAACAAAAAGAACTTTTAAGAAATTCCAACCAGGCCATCGATGCAATTTTTTCATAAGATTATTCAATTAGTAACAATACAGTCTAATTTACAGACCGTTATAAATTGAATAACCCTTGAATTTTTAATCAGTGCGGGCCTATGGTAACTACCTCTGTTATTCAAAAAGGTTATATATCCCTTCAGTCAGGACATCGCTTAGATTTTCGTCCATAATTTCAACGTAGTTTCCCAGGACAACTCCCGTATTTACCAGCTGTTTTTTAAAAATAAGATCATTGCCTTTTTCGCCGGAAAGGGTGAGCACAAAGTTCTTTCCATCTTCCGTCAGGATAGCAGAACCGGGCAACGAAAGAGCTTCCCGGGAGCAGGTAATTATTACTGTTTCAACAAATGTATTATTAATAAAACCCGCCCGGTCTTTAGTCTTAAGACTGGCCGTACAGTGTATGGTTCTGGATTCAACATCAATAGTCTGGCCTACTTGTGAAAGAACAGCTTCGTACATTTCCTCGGGTTTATCTGGGTCGTAAAATTTTACTGTTAGTCCCTTCGAAAGATTCTCTATGTCCTGTTTAAAAACTGATATATCTAGCTGAAGCTGATTTGGGTCAATAATTTCTACAATGGTGTTATTAGCATCGATAAATTCACCAACCTCAAAAAGCAGGTCCGTAATATAGCCGTCGATAGGAGAATAAACAGATATTGCCTGCAATATTGAACCATTTTCAATTGCTGACGGATCAATATTTATCATTAGCAGCAGTGCTTTGAGACCCTCTTTTTTTGCAAGCATTGTATTATAATCTGTTTCTGCAAGCAACAGGTCTTTCCTGGCGGTAATATTTTCCTTTGCTAATTCTTTATTTCTGTCGTAATTGGCCTTTAATAAGATAAGCTGGTTATAACTTTCGGCGTAATCTTGCTGGACTTGTATAATTTCTCTGCCCTCAAGCGTAAAAAGCAAATGGCCCCTGGAGACTTTCTCTCCCGGCCTGATGTTTATCTTCTTTACTCTTCCTGGTATCAGGGTACTTATATTTACCTTCCCGTTCGGAGAAGCAGCAATATATCCGTTTGCTGTTACCGATTGAGTAAAGGTAATGACCTCGGGTTTCCCCAGTTTCATGTCAGCCTGCTTAAATTGCGATCTGGTAATTATTATTTCTTCCTGACTTTCTGAATCAGAGCTTAGCTCAGTAAGAGCAGGGTCGATATTATTATCAGCCTCCCCTTTATTGTTATGGCAGCCGGCTAAAACAATAATTGCCAGGACTGTAACATGTATCAAAAATTTATTTTTTTCTTTTTTCATTTGATCTGTGTTTTTCTTTACGGCAGATTTATTCTTATCTGAACTTCTTTATTTAGTATTGCTTAAAGCGATAAATAACTTATTTCGAGAACAAACTCATTATATTTCTGAAGATTATCAAGGTAGTTAAGTTCTATTTCAATTGCTGCGTCAATGCTTTGAACGAGCCTGAAAAAATCAATCTCGCCGGCAGAATAGCTTATTTGGGAAGACCTCATCAGTTCATGTGCAATATTTTTACCCGATAACTCATAATATTGAATGTATTCTTTCTGCTTGTTTATTAAATCACTCAGTTCCGACAACCTGTTTTTATAGGCTCTGCTATAACTTTCCCTGAGATAATTTGCTGCTTCAAGGGAGTGTTTTGCTGCCTTAATTTTTGATTTCTGTTCTCCCCAGAATAATGGAATACCCAGTCCTATTTCAAAGCCCTGGTAGTTTTTAGACCCCGAATAGTTATTTGTTCCACTAAAGTATCCCAGGGTCAGGTCGGGAAGGAGCCTGTTTTTTTCAGTCTTAACCGTAGCACCCTGCTGCAGGGCCGCATGGTCGGCCAGTCGATAGCCGGGAGTTGTTTCTGCAGGGCTTTGTTTTATTTCAAGAGCCGCCGGTTCTTGTTTGGGAACAACAAAATCATCATCATAGTAAATTAGTGACCCAAGGGTGTTCATTGCTATATTCAGATCTTGTTCAAGCTGAGCCTTCAGCACCTTAATATTATGGTGCCTGGCTTTTGCGGTAAGCATTTCAAGGTAGCTTGTCTGGCCCTGGCGGTTGCTTATTTCCGCAGCTTCTGAATATCGGGAAAAGATACTGTCGGCCTGTTGATATAAGGATAATTTGCCATGAAGGTGTATTATTGAGTAATATGCTGTTGAGACCTTAAGTGTTATTTCCCTTTTTTTCATCTCATAGCGATCTTCTGCCATTAACGAGGAGATCGTATTTGCATTTTTTTGTGCAAAATAGACAGTAGGGAAATCAAAACGCTGCTCTCCCCCAATTACACGGATAGGATAGTTGTTGTCGGCAATATTGTTTTCGTCGTAGTTATAATAGATGTTTGTTTTATCAATTGAAAAGGCTGTTTTTATTAGTGCCTTGCTTTCTTCAAACATAGAATTGAACGCAGCAAGTTCGCTGTTATTCGTATATGCCAGCTCAAGAGCTCTTTCCAGGGTAATAATCTCTGGTTTAACTTCTTCCTGGCTTGAGGTTTGTGACATGGCAAATAAAGGAATAAGAAGCAGAATTACAGGCAGAATAATCTTCTTTGTTTTTAATCCGGGAGGCCACAGGCGTATACCCGTTACCTTATCAAATATAGAGTAGAGAATGGGCAGGGCAAGCATTGTCAGCAGGGTAGAGGTTACCAGTCCGCCAATAACCACAGTGGCAAGCGGTCTCTGAACTTCTGCCCCTGCAGATGTTGATATTGCCATAGGCAGGAATCCCAGTGCTGCGGCCGAGGCTGTTAACATTACCGGCCTCAACCTTTCACGCGTACCCTTCATTATAAGCTCTCTCATGTTTGTAATACCTGATTTCTTCAAGTCTTTCAGGTGTTCAATAAGGACAATTCCGTTTAGTACAGCTACACCAAAGAGGGCAATAAATCCAATACCTGCCGAGATACTGAAAGGCATGCCACGAATCCACAGCAGAAATACTCCTCCAACAATTGAAAGGGGTATTGCCGAAAATACAAGGGCCGCTTCTTTAAATGACTTAAATGCAAAGTGAAGAAAAATAAAGATTAGTAATAGCGCTATGGGAACAGCAATTTTAAGTCTTCTTGAGGCATTTCTCAGGTTCTCGAACTGTCCGCCGTAATCAATATAATATCCCGAAGGCAGAACCAGTTCTTCGCTAAGAATATTCTCGATATCTGCCACAACCGATTCGAGGTCGCGGTTTCTGACGTTAACACTTACAACGATCCTTCTCTGGGTATCGTCTCTTGATATTTTTGCAGGGCCCGTGGTATATGCAATATCTGCGAGTTCTTTTAGCGGAACCTGTCCTCCGTTAGGAAGGCCAACATAAAGATTTCTTATATTTTCTATATCAACACGGTAATCAGCCTGGAGCCTGGCAACCATATCGAATCTCTTTTCTCCTTCAAAAACACTTCCTGCAACACCTCCGGCAAAAGCTGTGGTAAGATACTGGTTGAGCTCCTCAATCGACAGGCCAAAATAGGCAATTCTCTTACGATCATATTTTACACTCATTTGAGGAAGACCTTCTGTTTTTTCATAAATAATGTCAGCAGCGCCGGGAACATCGGAAATTAGATCTTTTACCTCTTCTGCTTTTTGGGCCAGGATAGAAAGATCGTCACCAAATATCTTTATTGCGAGGTCGGCACGAACACCGGTAATAAGCTCATTAAACCTCATCTCAATAGGCTGTGTAAACTCGTAGTCAAGTCCGGGGATAACCAGGAGAGATTCCTTAAAAAGCCCAGCCAGCTCTTCTTTGCTATCTGCCGAGACCCACTCTTTTTTGGGTTTTAGTTTTATTATCATGTCTATTTCCTCCATAGACATCGGGTCTGTGGGCACCTCTGCGGCTCCAATCCTGCATACGATCTGGTCTATTTCGGGAAACTCATCGATAAGGATATTTTCCATCTGCGTTGTCAGCGATATAGTGTTCGAAAGCGAGGTTCCTGTTTTTAGGACAGGCTGAATAACAAAGTCACCTTCATCAAGGGTAGGAACAAATTCACCACCCATTCGCGAAAATATTACACCGGTAAGAATTAACGACACAAGGGCCATTCCCAGCAGTATTTTTTTATGATCATACGACCACTTTATTACAGGGTCGTACGACCTGTAAAGTATTTTCATAATTATGCGCGTGAGCACAAATTGTTTTTCCTTCTCAGGTTTCAGGAACAGTGCAGATGCCGCAGGTAGCCAGATAAGGCTATATATCATTGCCCCCACCAGGGCAAAACTGAACGAAAGAGCCATTGGTCGGAACATTTTGCCCTCAACGCCACTTAAAGAAAGAACAGGAATAAAGACAATAAGAATAATAATCTGTCCGAATATTGCCGAATTCATCATCTTTGATGCACCATTGAAAGTAACCCTGTCCATAATCAGGTGCTTATCGGTGCTTTTGGCAGAAAGAAGCTCATCCCTGTTGACCGTAAGCCTTATAACGATAAATTCTACAATAATTACAGCACCATCTATTATAATACCAAAGTCCAGGGCGCCCAGGCTCATCAGGTTGGCGTCGATACCAAAGAGATACATCATTGATATTGTAAATAGCAGGGAGAGAGGTATTATAGAGGCAATAACTAATCCTGACCGCAGGTTACCAAGAAGAAGAATAACTATTAAGAATACGATCAGGGAACCAAACAGCAGGTTTTCAAAAACGGTAAACGATGTTTTAGCAATAAGCTCACTTCGCTCAAGTATGGGGTTTATAAATACTCCCTCGGGCAGCGTTTTCTGTACCTCGTCAACCCTCTCCTTAACAGCATCAATTACCTTGTTTGAGTTAGCGTCTTTTAACATCATTATCTGGCCCATTACCTTTTCTCCTTCACCATTAGCGGTAATTGCGCCAAAGCGGTTTGCTTTTCCAAATTGAACTATTGCTATATCTTTAATAAGTACGGGTATACCTTCTATATTTGTAACGACAATATTTTCGATATCTTCAAGTGATGACACCAATCCGTCGCCGCGGATAAAGTAACTCTGATATTGTTTTTCTATATACGCTCCTCCGGCAACACTATTGTTCTTGCTCAGGGCATCATAAACCTGTAATAATGTGATGCCAAGCCCCTTAATTCTTTCAGGGTTAATTGCTACTTCATATTGCTTCAGATAACCACCCCATGTATTTACTTCAACAACCCCGGGTATGCCTGAAAGCTGTCGTTTTACCATCCAGTCCTGGATGGTTCTCAGCTCCATAATTGAGTATTTATCTTCGTAGCCCGGCCTGGTGTCTAAGATGTATTGATAAATTTCACCCAATCCCGTTGATATAGGCCCCATCTCAGGAGTTCCAAATCCTTCGGGGATATTGGCAGAGGCATTCTTGATTTTTTCTGCTATCAGCTGCCGGGGCAGGTAGGTCCCCATCTTATCTTCAAATACTATCGTTACTACCGAGAGGCCAAACTTGGAGATAGACCTGATCTCTGTTACACCGGGCAGATTAGACATTTCAAGCTCAACGGGATAGGTAATAAACTGCTCTACGTCCTGTGTCGACAGGTTTGTGGACGTTGTAATTACCTGGACCTGGTTATTTGTTATGTCTGGCACCGCACCCAGGGGAATATGAAAAAGAGCAAATACACCAAAACCGGCTAAAGAAATGGTAATAAGTATTGCAATTAACTTGTTTTTTATACTAAAGTTTATGATTCGGTTTAGCATGGCTTAATTTGAAAAAATAGTTTGACTCCCGACCACTGGATCAGGCCAAGTTAATTATTTTTTTGGAGAAATAGGATATTCTCCATATAGTAAAAACTTGTCTTTAGTGGGCTTTAAGTAATAAGTAAAGGGAGGCTATAGATAGGAAAGGAAGCAAAAAAAAAGAAGCGACTGACCAGGTCGCTTCTTTTTAAACCATTTGAATTATCTCTTATGTTTTTTCAAAGTTTTTTAAACTTATTATGATCCAAAAGTAAAGTACAAAGTTGTAGAAAATCTGTTGTTTTGAAATTTACATGCCGTCTCGGGCTTAAGCTGCAGGCAGACAGGCTGTTGTGGCCCGAAGTTTATTTCCTTAGTGCAAATAATCCAACCGAAATAATAATAATAACAGTTGAAATCCCGAAGTAAAAGACAGAATACTTGAACTTTTTTGCAGACAGGGGTACTTTCTTTATCAGCAGGTTGCCGGTTATACACAGAATAACAACGAAGATAATATTTGAAAAATGCTGAATAGCCCAGAAGCGCAGGCTTGAGTGGTTCATTGCTTCTTCGGTCGACATTATTTCAGCAGGCTTCTGCAGGAAAAAATATAAAATTATTCCTATTACAAGGTCTGCATACAGAAGAGTAAGATATATTTTTCTCAGGCGCTTCTCTTTCAGTCCATATTCCCTTTTGTTGACCAGGCCGAAAATGTAATGCATTGTAATATAAACAATAGCAATAAGAAATATTACGCTGAAGATTATATGGAACTTAATAAAATATGGATATATCTCTTGCATATTAGCGATGTTCAGACTTTTATAGTTAACCTTTTTTTATTTCAATAGTTGAAAAATCCACCCTGAAGAAATGCTTCCCTTCCGAGTAGGCATGTCCAACATTTATTCTATAATAATTACAAATTTTTCTTACTATCTCCAGGCCAATACCCGTGCTTCCCTCTTTTCCCGAGCCTTTAATAAAGCGCTTAAAAAGCTGATCTTCGGGAAAGGCCAGCGGGTCACCCGAATTTGTAATTTCAACAATACAGTTATCGAGTCTTACCCCGATATCGCTTCCTTTTGTACCGTGGGTAATGGCATTTTTGAGGAGATTTGAGACTAACACATCAAGTAACATATGATTCATCCGGATTGAGCAATCATTAAGATTTGATGTCATTTTAAAATCACCGGCATTAATAAGCACATCAAGATTCTCAATATATGTTTCAAGAGCTTCCCTCAGGTCTATTTCCTCCGATTCTTCAAACTGCTTATTCTCAATCTTTGCTATAAGCAATAACGACTGGTTAAGCTTGGAGAGCCTTCCTGTTGTATTAAGTATAGAATTGACTGTATCGAGATCTGTTTCACTTAAGCTTTCGGATTGCAAAAGAAGCTCTGCCTTATTCCTTATTATTGCCAGGGGGGTCTGGATTTCGTGGGATGTGTTGGCCGTAAGGTCTTTGAGGCTTTTGTAGTCAGACTGAATGCGATCGGCCATTTCAAGCAATACCCTGTTGAGCCTGTCGAATTCAGCGATTTCAGACACCGGCAGCACCAACCCGTCAGGCTTATTAAAATCATAAATATCAAGCCTTTCAAGGCTATTAGAAAAAGCCGACCATACATTGGTGAATATATACCGGTTAAGAATATATATCATTATTATAAATAATATCAGAAGAGCTACAGAGAGAAGGGTTATTCTTTCAATAAGGGCATCAGAAGAAAGAAGAGATTTGTATATAATAATATCCCTGTTTCCATCAGCTGATAGATATGAAAACCTGAGTGCCCTGTGTGCTATAAATTTTTGTTGTGAGGCATTATACAATACTGTATCGCTTAACACCGGAGGTCGCATACCGCGAATATTTGTCTCAACAATAGAAACCTGGTCGAAGCTCCCGGGAAGATCACTTATTGTTTCGCCCCTGTTTAGCTTAGTCATAACCCCGGCCATCTGGGTCATTAACTCATTATTAATGTGCTCGTTTATTACCTCCCTGGTGATTCGAAAGAAAACAAGATTACCTATCCAGAAAATAAAGATACTTCCGCTTATTATAAGAAGACTGGTCTTAGAGAGAAGCTTCATTCGCTATGAAATTTATAACCAACACCATAAATGGTCTTAATATAATCTTTACATCCTGCTTTCAAGAGCTTTTTCCTGAGGTTTTTAATATGCAGATAGACAAAATCAAGAGAATCCATTATATCAACATAGTCGCCGGCAAGGTGCTCTGCTATTGATGTTTTTGAAATAACCTGATTCTTATTGCTGACAAGGTAGTAGAGTATATTGTACTCGCTTTTAGTAAGCTCAAGGAGCTTATTGTTAATTTTAACTTCATGAGATTGAGGATCGAGAGAGATCTCGTTAAATACAAAAACACTGCTTCCTTCAAACTTCAATCTCCTTACCAGCGAATATATCCTGGCGTTTAATTCTGATAGGTGGAAGGGTTTTACAAGGTAATCGTCGGCCCCGATATTTAGACCGCTTACCCTGTCGTCGATAGAATCCCTGGCTGATATAATTATTATTCCTGCCTGGTTGTTGTTGTCTTTTATCTGTTTTATAAGATCCAGACCACTTCCGTCGGGAAGCCCTATATCAACAATATAGCAGTCATAATCATACAGGGCACAGAGTTCTGAGGCCTTCTCAAGATTTGCTGCATGATCACAATCTGTCTTCTCACTTTTCTTGAGATAGGAAACTACTGAACCAGCAAGATCTTTTTCGTCTTCAACGAGTAAAATTCTCATTTTATTAGAAATTCTATGCTGAGTGCAAATTTAATATAAATTAACCCAACCTAAGCATTGTTATAATCATCATAGGTTCGTACATCATAATTAAGGGTGCCTCACAATGCGAGACACCCTTTTAATTTTTTTATCAAGACATTAGAGGTACTAATACCTGCCGCCTGTCAGTCTATAGACTTTACATAGATCAATTTATCATCTTCAGGGGCATAGAATTCTTCCAGCCTGGCCTTAAGGATGTATTTATTCCTTTCATAGAAAGCCTGGGTGGGTTTGTATAGCTCTTTGGATGAAGTTTCAACATAAATCCTTTTGCCTCCGAAGGCGAAAATGGCTTTTTCTGTTTCCAGCAACAGGGACTTACCAATTCCCCGGTTCATAAAGTCCCTGTGTGTGGCTATCCAGTACAGGTCGTAGCTATGCAGGGTACAGGGGATTAATCCATAGCAACTATATGCCACAGGTCTACCATCCAGTTCTGCAAACATAAACTCATAGCCGCTTGCAGCCCCTTTTTGAAGTCGTTCTGCTGCCAGTTCTGCTGCAACAAGGATTTCATCTTCCCTGAAGAAACCGGTTGAGGTGACAATCTTTTTAATTGTTTCCGGATCGCTCTTTATGACTTCTTTTCTTAAGTGTACTTTTCCTGTTTGTTTCATTTCGCAGAAGATATGATTTTGTGTATCATGCCTGTATAATCTATCCCTCCTTCAAGGCAGGCTGCAACAAAGCCGGCATCGGGAGAGAGACAGGGATTGGCGTTGACTTCAAGGACCCATGCCTGCCCCTGTTCATCGATTCGGAAATCAACTCTCATATATCCTTTCAGATTAAAAATGTCCCAGCACCGAAGACTGATCTCCGACATTTTCTTCAGTAGAGCATCATCGTCAGGCTTTTTTTTAAAGGTTCTGACGGTTTTATGATATTCAAAAGAATCCGGGTCCCATTTGGATGCAAAATTCAATATTTTCGGTTTGCCCTCCGGGTAATCGAGATAAAGCATTTCGGCGGCTGGAAGAACCAGGGGGCCATTTTCAGTATTTATTACAGATATATTGAATTCGCGGCCTTCGATGTATTCTTCAAGAAATGATGTTTTAAGAGAATCTTCATTCAATTCAATTCTCTCGTAAAACTCACTCCCTTCAATGATTGAATTGTCGGTAATACCTGCAGAACCATCTTCGCAAATAGGTTTAAGAATATAAGATTTTTTA
The DNA here is from genome assembly GCA_942491535.1 of uncultured Marinilabiliaceae bacterium. Lineage (GTDB taxonomy): Bacteria > Bacteroidota > Bacteroidia > Bacteroidales > VadinHA17 > JAUVKT01. The sequence goes on along the minus strand of CALOBV010000020.1, from coordinate 55,763 downwards.
GGGTCCGGGGCATGAGGGCTTGCCGGATTAATAAAACCCGGGCTGGGAATATCATGTTCAGAAAGGATGATTTTAGTGCGTATCTTATCGGTGGTACATAAGAGGGAGTATGTCCCGGAGCCAGTGAATGGAATACCATAAGATTCAAGCAGTGAGGGACAAAGGTGGATCAGTGCTCCTTTCCCGTCAACAGTTTCCACCAGGTTAAAAACCAGCTTAGCCTGTACTGTAGATATTTTCTTAACGACAGACTGAAGATCAAGTCCGAAATAATGACGTTGTGTCTTGTATCCAAGGCTGTGCAGTGCGTTTTCAACTGCTTCGGCCTGTACAAGGACATCAGCCTCATCCTCCAGTGCGTTCTGGTTTATTTCATTTATCAGGATAAGTATATTATTCATTCCTGGTGTTATTAACTTTCTTCATTGCAGAATCCATGATCATTTTCATCAGCTCAAGGTACGGGATGCCATTCAGGGCAGATAAAATCGGAAGGTCAGAATGTTCAGGATGTATTCCTGCCAGGGGATTAATCTCCAGGAAGTGAGGCTTGCCCATGTGGTCGAAACGAATATCCACCCTCCCCCCGTCTTCAGCCCGAAGGCACCTCCAGGCCTTCAGCGCCAGCTCTGAGCAAGCATCCACAGCGGACTGATCGGTGAGACTGTAAATAATCCTTTCCTCGCATTCTTCTTTGTTGACATATGAATATACGCCTTTTTCTGCGTTGTCCTTCAGAATGATTTCCATTACGCCCACGCATTTTGCTTCTTCACCAGTTCCAACTATGCCTGCAGTAAATTCCCTGCCACTCAGATAAGTTTCAATAAGCACAGGTTGATGATAGAGATTAAGCAGCTCGAGGCACTTTGTTTCGAGCTCTTCAGTACCCGAAACCACCGATTTGTTATCGATGCCTTTTCCTGTTCCTTCGGCGAGGGGCTTTACAAATAATGGATAAGGCAGGCTTACCTTTAAAATGTCGCTCCTGGTATAAACCACTACATGTTCCGGCGTGTCTACTCCTGCATCTTTAACAATAATTTTTGTAAGTGCCTTATCAAGGGTCAGGGCCATGATCAATGGACCTGAAAACACATAGGGTATCTGGTAAGCATCGAGCAGAGCCGGGACCTGGGCCTCTCTGCCTCCCCCGAACATTCCCTCGGCAATATTAAAAACCAGGTCCCAGCGCTCTCCTTTAGCCAGTTGCTTAACCAGGTTTTTGATATGGCCAATCCTCTGGGTCTGGTAGCCTAATTGTGCAAGCGTTTTTTCGATTGAAGAGACCGTGTCTTCACGATCAAATTCTGCTGTTTCATCTTCGCTGTATCCCATTTCCAGGTATTCCTCCCGAAGATCATAAGTAAGTCCGATGATCATTACTCGTATTATAAATTGTTAATTGACTGGTGAAAACCCTGAAAAAAATTCCTGGCATTGATACCAAGCACGCGGTTTTTGTATCCCCCCTCCTGAACTATCAGGCTGGGAATATTTAAAGTTCCTATAAGGGCTCCATTTCTGAAAAAATCTTTTGAGCCCAGGCTCCAGGTGCCGGTTGGGTCTCCTTTTGAAGTGTCTAAGCCCAAAAGCACTATCAAAAACCTTGGACGAAAAATCCGGATCTTCTCGATGGCTTTTTCAAGGACTGCAAAATATTCATCTCCGCTGATCTGTTCTTTTAGAGGATAATTTCGATTAAATCCTTTTCCTTCGTCCACTCCCCGCTCTTCAGCAAAACCCGAAAAATAGGGGTAAGCAAATGAAGGGTGCCCATGGATGCTGATGGTTAATACTTCTTTTCTGTGATAAAAAATATCTTGTTGCCCGTTTCCGTGATGATAATCAATATCAAGCATAGCCACCTTGCCATAACGACTTAAAAACTGTGCAGCGATGGCGGCTGAATTAAAATAACAAAACCCTCCAAAAGCCTTTCTTTCAGCGTGGTGTCCTGGCGGACGAACAAGCGCATAAACTGCAGGCCTACCTTCCACCAATTTTAAAGATCCTGTAAGACAGCAATCCACAGCCCTGCGTGCGGCCAGAAATGCGTTTTTATTTAAAGGGGTGAAGGTGTCGATACAATAATATCCTGCCAGCACAGAATCATCTACAGGGGCCCTGGCAGCATTACGGATTGGAAAGACATAAGGATATATTGATTTTCCTTCAGGAAGTTTCTCGCACACACGTTTAAAGTAATTGATGTATTTACTGTCGTGCACTTCTTTAATGTGAGCTTCAGGGAAATTTGTCACGGGGATTTCCCTGAATATGCCGCTGGATTGTAATTCACTCAAAATACTTGCAATGCGCACCGGGGCCTCAACATACCCTCGGTCACGAACATGATGAATCGCGTGTTTGTCATTTACAATCAGCCCGATCAGTTTACCATTCTTACTATCATACTTTACTTCTTTAGTGGTGATTCTCTTCAGGTATTTAGGTTTTCTTAAAAGCACCGGATCGTCCACAACTGAATTTACCACCTTTTCGATATACTTATCGGGAAGCAATGCGGCATATTTTCTATCCAGAATGGCTGTTATAATATTTTGCGCATCAGTTTTAGATAAACTTGCTCCTTTTTCCAGAAGATCAGCAACAAGGTAGGGAGGGCAGGCTTGCTTATCGTCATCAAAAGGTGTTTCGTAAAGTGTGTTAATAATAGGAAAGGCCCCAAAACGTTCATAGAATTTAAGTCGTTGACGGTTTTCTTCTATTAGCGACTCATTTAAACACAGCTGTGGCTCATCGGGCAGGCATTCAAAAAATAAGCCACTGGCCCCTAATTCCCGGGCAAAGCCCCTTACACGTTCATAGAGAGAGCTGCCAATACCGCTGGAAGCAATATTGTTTTTCGTGGCAATATAGTCCAGGTAGCAAAAATTCAAATCCGAGGCATAGAGTACCATGGCAAAGCCCTGAACCTGACTCTTCCGATTTTCTGCCACAAGTAATGTTGAGCGAAACCTGTACTTAAGAGGGTTTTTTAAATATTCCGGAATTGAATCAATATCTTTTTGTTTCAGATCAGGAAGTCGTGCTTTCAGAATTTCTTGTACCTGAACCACAGCAGCCCTGTCTGCGGGCATCACGCTGTCGGAAATCTGCCTGATTATTAGCATTTATTTATTATTATTGGTCAGATACTTCTCTGTAATAGTACTTTTTACCCTGGTAGTTTCTCAGAACATATCTTTCTTCATTAATATCATCAACATAATTTGGAAGAATAGGTATTTTTCCACCGCCACCGGGAGCATCTATCACCAGATGAGGAATGGCATAGCCGGAAGTAAACCCACGTAAACCTTTGATGATTTCAAGACCCTTTGCAACGGGTGTTCTGAAATGTGCAGATCCTGGAATTGGGTCGCACTGATAGAGGTAATAAGGCCGCACCCGGATCTTGAGCAGGCCGTGATACAGTTTTTTAAATATTTCAACCTCGTCGTTTATGCCTTTCATCAATACACTCTGACTCCCGAGGGGTATGCCGGCGTCAGCCAGCGCATTGCATGCAGCCTGTACTTCCGGAGTAAGCTCATCGGGATGTGTAAAATGTATGCTCATATAGATGGGGTGGTACTTTTTCAGCATAGCCAGCAGGCCGGGCGTTATCCTTTGGGGCAATACCACCGGTACCTTTGTTCCTATCCTTATCATTTCCACATGAGGTATAGCACTCAAACGAGAAAGCAGGTATTCCAGCCGGTCATCGCTCAGGCTTAGAGGGTCACCACCAGAAAGAAGCACGTCCCTTATTTCAGGATGATCCCGGATATACTCCAGGGCAGTGTCCCATACATCAGGGCTTGAGTGTACCTTATCTTTCCTGGAAACCATATGAGAGCGGGTACAGTAGCGGCAATATGCGGCACATACTCCGGTGGTAAGAAAAAGTACCCGATCGGGGTAACGATGCACAAGCTGAGGTACCGGGCTCTGGTTTTCTTCTCCAAGGGGATCGGAATCTTCTTGCGGTGAAACGATTAACTCCCTGAAAACAGGCACCATGGTACGGCGTATTGCCTGTAGAGGATTATGCGGGTCTATTAGACTCGCATAATACGGGGTTATTCGTATTGGTAGTTTCTTTTTCTCTTTTGAAGATTTTAATTCATCCGGAGAGAGCTGAATATATTTCTCAAGATCATCAAAGGAATTAATTGTGTGACCCAGTTGCCACTTCCAGTCATTCCATTCAGAATCACTGATTTCAGGAAAATATAATTTCCTGAATCTTATCGTCCTCATGTCAAAGGAGGACGACTCATTTTGAGATATTTTCACGGTTTGTTCTAGCGGTTCATCCAGAGGGGGAGGTTCAACACCTGGAGGTTCTGTATCAATTTCCTCAAGCTGAGAAGAGGACATTGAAGGCAAAGGAAAAGATTTCATTTATCTTAAACATTAACTGTTTTAATTGCCTGTTTTATATGTGTATATTTTTTGCAATATTAATCAATTTTTGAATCGAAAATACGCTATTGTAATTTATATGTAAATTTTTTATAAAATAAATATAAAAAAACAGCCAACAGCCTAATATACAGGCAATTACAAAAAAAATATTTGAACTAAAAAAGAGAATAATTAGTTGTTTTTTATTAATGTAAAAGAGCTTACAGGGCCGCCCTTCTCTCCGGACAGGCTTCTTGCCCGCCTATGATCAAAGAAGAGCTTAAAGGTGAATCTGTTACAGATGAAAACAAATTCACAGGAATAGCTGTTGATCTAATGGAATGCACTGATTTTATATTGGGTGAAATAGAGGCTAAAACATGCAGCATAAAAGCTGGTGTAGCAGGCACAAAATTGTCCGGGAGACAATCTTTAAAAAAAAGATTTCATGATAAAAAGCAAGGAGATAACAACAGAAGAATTAGTACAGCTTCTGGAGAAAAAAGAAACCCGGGTGATTGATGTTAGGCCCGTAGATGCCTACAATGGCTGGAGACTTCAAAACGAACAACGCGGAGGACACATCTCCGGTGCTAAAAGTCTTTCCGCCAAATGGGCTAACTATATCGATTGGATTGAAATAGTGCGTTCTAAAGGGATTTTGCCCGAACATGAAATAGTTTTGTATGGCTACTCGAGAGAGGAAGCAGAAAAAGTGGCCGCCCGGTTTGCGGAGGGTAATTATTCTTGCATTAGTACTTACAATCATTTTGTTGATGAATGGGCAACAGACAATAAGCTCCCGATGGATTTTCTTCCCCGCTTCAGGAATCTTGTACCGGCCAGCTGGGTAAATGAAATTATCTCCGGTAACACCCCTCCTGAAATAGATGGCCGGAAAGTGGTGATATGCCATTCGCATTACCGTAACCGTGACGCCTACCTGTCGGGACATATTCCAGGCGCCATCGACATGGACACACTTGCTCTTGAAGCTCCTGAAACATGGAACAGAAGGTCGCCGGATGAACTTAAATACGCCCTGGAGAAACATGGAATTACCTCAGATACATGCGTTATTGTATATGGGAAATTTATGTTTCCTGATAATGCTGACGAGTTCCCCGGAAGCGCAGCATGGTTCAATGCCTGGCTTATGGGCTGGCCACGCGTTTCAGTATTCGACGACGGCTGGTTCGAGCTGCTAATTGGTTTCGACATGAAAAAGTCGCCCGAAGTAATTATAAAAGCATACAATGACCCACATGGACACACAAAACGCTTTAACCTGAACCACCTGGTTCGCTTAAACAATGAATTAGACGCTGATTTTATCCCTGAGAATTTTGAACATCAAACAGTCTATAATCCTGTAAGCGGTGCTGTAAAAAGCTTTCTTATTTCAAAAATTGAGCAAACAGTTGATATTCCAGCTTTGGAACAAAAGATACATTTTGATAAATGGGAACCAATATTTATGGAGCTCTCACGCAAGTTTGATCAGAGAGCTATTGAAACAATTGCAACAGAACATGGTTTCCAGGTAGAGCATCAGTTTACAGATAGGCGTAACTACTTTGTAAATTCATTGTGGGTGAAGAAATAGGTTTTATCAGGCATAATTTAAATAAAACATGAGAGTAGCAGTAACAGCAGCAAACGGACAATTGGGCTCATCAATATGCAAACAGCTTATAAGCGAAATAGGCTCGGAAAATTTAGTCGGAATTGCAAGAACAACTTGCCGGACTTTTGAACCAGGTTTATGGAACCAGGCTTGTTTATCGTTTAGCATTGGTTGAGGATTACCTGAATGAGAGAAAAGCAGAATTAGGAGAATTTTTAGGGACAATCATAAGTGGCATCTATGAAGGAATTAGAAATGGTGCATTTAATGTGGTACCGGATTTTGAACGGGCCGCGGGAAGATCTCATAAGACCCCTTTGGAGATTATTAAAGATTTTAACGAAAGCCTGTAATTGTTTTTAAATCAGAATATTTTGAAAATCAATTATTGGAATTGTCAGACTGGTATTCGATATTATACCGCCGCTATGGCAGGTTTTTGTTTATGCGTTCTGTTTTTCCTGGGTATAACTCTTCAGAAAAAATGCTGATGCCAATATCAGGATGAGCAATAAAGCCTGATAAAGAAAAACATTTCTGTATCCTGTCATATCAGATGTCTGGGCAATAATAACACCAATAAGAGAGGCTCCTGTTAATTGTCCCAGGCTAATAAAGATGGTAAGCATTCCCTGTGTTACTGCACGATCCACGGCTGAAGCTTCATTTAGCATAATATACCTCAGGGAGCTGCCGGAAAGCACCGATAGTCCCAGTCCGATTAGAGCACCGGAAACATAAAAGAGAATCTTGCTTTCTATCACCCTATGAAGCAAAAAGAAACCTAAACCGGCAAGTATAAGGCCCAAAATTATAATCAGGCGTGATCCATATATATCTATTAGTCTACCAAAAACAGGCGAGCCAATAGCTGTTGCCAGGACAAGTGGTACAAGCATAAAGCTGGCCTCCGAGGTACTTATTTCAAAGACCCCTACAGCAAAACTTGGTATGAAAACAAACGACGACTGTAAGATTCCTGTTGCCATCGCAATTGTGCCGGCCAGAACAAACTGCCTGTTTTGAAGGTAGGAAAGTTTAATTACAGGGTTCTGGGCACTTCGCTCAATAAAGAAGTTTATTACAAGCAAAGTGAGCGATGCCATAAGAAAAGGAAATACTTTTACCGAGAGCAGGCTATGAAAGAAATTTTCTGATTCAAGGTTATTTATCCCGTAAGTAAACGAAGGCGAGAAGGAGGGCAAGTGTTAATAGTCCCTTCCAGTCGAAAAGCCCCGACTCCTGCACCTTGTTCTGCGGGAGATATCTGTAACTCGCTACAATCAAAACAATGACGATTGGAATATTTATAAGAAATAAGGATGTCCACTCAAAATATTTAAGCAGAACCCCGGCAATAATAGGCCCTATAAGGAAAGCCAGACCAAACACAGCACCTATCAAACCCAGTATCCTTCCTCTTTTTTCTTTTGGGAAAATATCACCCACAACAGCTGAGGCGACCGGAAATATGCCGCTTGCTCCAAAGCCCTGTATGGCCCTTCCTGTTAAAAGTGAAGTGTAATCACCCGAGAATGAAACAACTACAGACCCCAGTCCAAAAAGCAGCAGGGAGACAATGTAAATATTTCTTCTCCCGTAGATATCGGACAAACGGGCAAAGAATGATACCCCTACAAGATTAAACAAAACGTAGATGGAAAATATCCAGCCCAGTAAACGTGGGTCGACATTCAGTGTATTTTCAATAGAGGGAATAGCCGGTCCGACGATAGCAATGTCAAGAGCCCCCATAAGAACCCCTGTAAACAGTATTGCCAGTATTGTTCTGTTTGAATTATTTTTCATCATTCATCTCATTTTTCAGCAGGTTGGCCAGGCAGAGGAATGTATTTTTGATTTTCACAGGTGGAACATTTCCACTTTTTCCTTTACAGGCTTCATAGCAAGGGGCCGGACAATCGAGACAGTTAATATCATCTGCTTTATTTCCTTCTCTGAGAACAGAGTATGCTCCCTGGTAGTTTCCTGCCTCGATCCTCCTTAGGATACCCCGGATATCGTACTCAGCCGGGCAAACAGTCAGACATGGAGCATCTTCGCACCACTGGCAAAGACTTGCATCGTCATGTAGTTTGAGATACTTCTCGTTTTCCAAAGCATTGGCTCTGATATGGGATGAGGCATTATTATCCGGCAGGTCGGTGGCTCTATATTCTTTAACAAAATCTTTCATACCCCTACGCCATATATATTCTTCTTTGCCCAGACGTCTTAAGACCATATTGGCAGCAGATACTCCGGAAATAGTAACGGATGGACTACCGGTACCCATAACGGTAGATTCCCCACACATAAAAAGGTTCTCCCATTTTGTCCTCGCATGTGGTCGCTTAAGCAGCTCCTGTCCCATACAGTGTTTAGGACCTGTAACTGATCCACCCGGTTTCATAGTATAGCGTTCAATTGTTGTTGGTGTTGCAAGGGTATTATAGCGTAAGGCTTTACGAAAACCCGGCAGGTGCTTTTCCAGTGTAGTAAGAATACGTTCTGTCTCTTCATTTTTCGCTGTTTCATAAGACGAACTTCTGTACTCAGGATTCCGGGGAGAAGGCCATTCTCTAAGGGAGGGGCCAATTGCCATTACAGTATGCGTTCCGGGAGGACAAATTGACGGGTCTGCCAGGGAAAGGATATAGAGCGTAATTTCTTTTTCATCTATTGCTTCAGGGTTGTCTGCAAGCATCTGGATTGGTTGCGTGCCCTCGGGGATAACGTTTTTATCCACCAGGCAGTGCAGTACTAAGCTGGGATATGTGGGAATAATGTTTTTTGCCCACTCCCTGGTTTTATGATCAGAGATCTCTTCAGGAATAAGTTTCCCGTATAGATCCCAGACTGTTCCGGCATAGACTATAGCGTCGCTTTCATATTTTACCTCACCCCCTGGAGTGTCGACCAGCAAGCCGCATACTCTGTCACCATCGAACAGTATCTTCTTTACATTGTGATGGTAAAGCATACTTCCTCCGAATTTTTCTATTGCTTTTTCCAGTTTCCCCGGAAGTTGCTGCGAAGAACCTAAAGGATAATAGACCCCGCCAAAATGATTATCCATAAACATCGTAGCGGCCATTATAGCAGGTGTTTCATCAACCAGGGTATAGCAGTAGGTTGATGTTAGCTTATTCAGGTACTTAATCACCCTTTCAGACTTAATATATGGGCGCACAATATCTCCGGCACTTTTTTTTAATAAGCCTATTGTTTTTATCTGTTTTATCGGACTTTTAAGCAATAGCTGCAGGGCTTTTTTAGGTGGTATCTCTGGGGAGCAACACAAAGATCGGTTCAGCTACCAGGACCTCATGGTATAAACGGCCAATATAGCTGTAAAAGGATCTTAGCTGGTCCATCTCATCTTTATCGAAGAGCTGCTCAAGCTCTTTGAAGTAGGAGTCCATATCAGAATGAAAATGAATGGGAGTACCGTTATATTTCAGGCAATAAAGCATATCGTGCTTTATTACTTCTATCTCCTCTTCAAGTTCGCTCATAATATAGCGATGGGGATTGGATCCTTTGCTGCCAAAACCATAAAGCATTGCAGTTCCCTGATCAAAGGTTACTCCCTTTCTGCGAAAAGCCCCACAAGATCCTCCGGGCTGATAATGCTGTTCCAGCAATTTTACCTTTAATCCACTCTTTGCCAGGAGGGCAGTTGCTGTCAATCCACTTATTCCTGCACCAATAACTATTACATCTGATCGTGAAACGCTCATTATTCTTTAGATTTTAGCTTACTAAAACTATAAATAATTATTAAGCTTTTTGTTATGTTCAAATTCGCCCATGATATTTAAAGAGAGCTCGAACCGGACCGAGCGTTAATAAATGATCCGGGGGAACTTAATTATTGAAAAGAAGATGATTAATTGTCATCTTCTTCGTCTTCATCTTTTCCGCTGTATTTTTCAGGATAAGGTTTTACACTTTTGGCAGCAAACCAAATGATACGATTAAAAAGATCGTCATTTCCCGAATCCACATGATCGAAAATGGGCAGCATACTTTGTCGTGCAAAATAAAGTTCTTTACCTTTTAATTGTGATAATTCCTTGTTCATTTCGTCCAGCGGTACTTCGTTTGGTACTGAAATATATGGCTCATAATTCGACTCAGCAGTAAAACCGTCGAACATTGGCATTGCGGTGGCATCCATAATATTCATTGGCGGCAGACCGAGAATTTGTTCTATTGTTCTTATTAACGATACCTGGTTATAATTGGTATGAATAGTTTTATTTAATCTTGAGTAAGGGCTTGCAATAAGGCCAACCGTGCGATATGCTGAAACACGATCCCAGCCTGACTGCGAATCATCTTCAGTAATAAAAATGAGGTGTTTTCAAGATATAGAATTGAAGCAACTGCAAAAGGAGCCTTTGCAGATAATACAATTTCAATAAAAACAGCAAAATTCAAATTTGTAACTATCTTTGAACCTCTTTTTTTATCAATCTACAGTAAACGAACGAAACTGTTTTTGGAAGCATTACAATCCATTAATTAATAAGATATTGAAGGATTATTATATAGACATAAAAAATACTAAATGAGCGATCAGATTAAAATAATAGTATTTTCAATTGACATCGTTTTCACGGAAATCCTGGAGCGTATTCTGGAAAATGTTTTGAGAGATTTTGATTATAATATCTTAAGTTCTTTTTCTGATGCAAAAAATATATCAACTAACGATCCCGTAAAACTCATCTTTGTCGATGAAGTAATTATTGGAACCTCCAGCTATGAGCTTCTATCATATCTCAGGCAAAACCTGAAATTAATATGCCCTATTGTTTTTTTTGGCGCCTCAGAGCACCAGGGCGAGCATAAAGCCATTCAGTCGGGAGCAAAATATTTTATCACGAAGCCCTTTAATCCAGATGAATTGGCTAAAATAATTAACGATATCTTACTGTAAATTCTTTTTTATGAAACAACTATTGGTAGTCATATTTCTTTTTTTAGCATTTCCCGTTTTCGCCCAGGTCAATTCAGACTCCATTTTTGATTCAGCAATTATGAATGCCCGTGCCGGTGATTATTACAAAGCTATTGAACAGGCAGAACAGGTATTAAAGCTACATCCGGACCGCTTTGATGTTTTAGTATTTACTGCCAATGTTTATGCCTGGATGGAGGACTATGAAAAGGCCCTCCTGCAAATCGAACGCGCGTATGCATTGAATAAGACATATAAGGAACTGTATGACTCATGGTTGAATATCCTGCTCTGGTCGAAAGACTACAACAGCCTTCTTGAAACTACTGAGCTGGCGCAGCAAAACAACTATCCGGACAAATACAATATCCTCTTAAAGAATCTACTTGCATACAGAGCCCTGGGAGAATATGAAATAGGCATAGGCTTATTGGAAGATAATAATAGCTATTTAGACTCAGCAGCGGTTAAGGAGATCTACAATGAAATGCAAATGCTGAATAAAACAAATGCCATCAGCTTTTATTACTCAATCGATTTTTTTGAAAAGAATACGATTGCGCCACAGCATTTAATGTACATTGATTATGCATTTAAAATTTCAGATAATACGTTGATCCCAAGACTAAATTATGCAAATCGTTTTGATACAAACGATTACCAGTTAGAGCTTGACTATTATCATCTGTTTGGTAATCGAAATTATCTGTATGCAAATTATGGAGTAAGCTTTGCGAACACCCTGTTTCCTCAGCACAGGGCGGGCCTGGAATATTATGTCCCTTTCTTTAAAACTTTTGAGGCTAGTCTTGGCGGTCGCTTTTTATATTCAGAAAATGGGAGCACCATGATTGCAACGGGTCATCTTGGTAAGTATGTCGGAAACTTCTGGTTTTCTATTCGACCGTTTTATGTATTCCATGACACGAAAAACGCCCTCACAACAGTATTAAGTTCCAGGTACTATTCAGCTAATCCTTGAACTACTGGGGACTTGAACTGGCTTTACGGAAATTCGCCTGATGACCGTTATGTATTTTCGCAATCCCAACTTAATCTCTTACTCAAAAATTACCGGGTGAAAGTTTCAAAAAATATGATAGTTTTTAAAAGTGGAGAACTGAAGTTGTCTGCCTCATATGCATACGAGGAATATATCCCTGATTTTTTCCGGAACAGATTTACAGTTGAAACGATATTAAAGTATAAGTTCTAATAAATGAAGTATACCTTCCTGGAATATTTAGTTAGCTATTTGCTAAAACTCTTCTGGTTAGTCATAGCCCTACTACTACTGTTTGGCGCCTATTCTTTTTACCATGATGAAACTGAACTGTTCGGATTCACATTTATAAATCCTTACTATGAATATATCAGGAGTATGCCCTTTTGGACCTATCTCGTTTTGTGCAGTACTGCTTTTTCGATACTGAGTATTTTCGTATTCATGAGCTTTAGCCTCTATTACAGTTTTCAAAAGACTATGGTAGCGAATACTCGATCGAAATACTACAAGTATTTTTCCTACCTGTTGAGTAATTATTTTTTGTCTGACTTTACAAAAAATAAGGATTTTAATAATAAGCTGCTTTTCAAAATAAAAACCCATCTGAGAACCCGTCAACAACGACTTGCTTTTTTAGACTCCTACCTTAGAATCCAGGAGAATGTGGCTGTTAGTTTAAGTGATGACTTCGAGCATTTAATGCAAAAACTTAATATGCAGAAGCGAATAGAATCATTAATATATAATGTTGATTTAGACGATAAGATTCTGGCAATGAAGATGCTTTCCTATATACACAATCACTCGTCTGACAGGCAAATAATTAAATATTCACAGAGTAATAATTTTGCACTTAGAACAGAGGCATATGCTTCTTTGATAAGGCTGATGGAAAAAGATGAACACTTGATCAATTTCATTGGTGTAAATCATAATCTTTCAATGCTTGATATCAATATAATTGTAAATGCAGTGTTGAAGAACCATAAAATGCGCATTGATTACCAGGCTTTGCTGGCGTCGCAAAATCCGCGTAAAATTATGGTTGGCCTTCTACTTGCAAAACATCGTTACAAGAGAGGTAAAGGCAATACCATTCTGATTATAAATTTTATTGGAAATCCCAATCTGGAATTTAATAAATTAGCCTGGGATGCCTTACTTGAGCTTGTTCCTGAAGAAGAACTCATTGACATAATAATTGACCGTTTCGACAAAGAATCAGAGGATGTAAAAATACTTATACTTGAAAATATCAGTAATCTGGAAAGCAAACGCTTTTACGATTTTCTAAAAAGTATTATTGCACAGCAGCCATTGCTTGTTAAAATTAAGGCAGTGAAATTAATCTTTAATAGCGAATATGACACCCTGGCTATTTTTGATGAATTTCAGAACGAAGAACTTAAAAGTGCTTATGAAGAAGTGTCCTGTTTCTACATGAATAATTAATATAATCCCATGCCTAGTTTTTACAATATAATGAACACCTTTTTTCTGATATATGGATCACTTCTATTCTTAAGTTACGTGTTTATTGCCGTTATGTCGTCTCTTGATTTATCATTTTATGTTAAAAAATCGAAATATTTTCGATTTAACTCGATGAAAGAATTTAAGGTTTTGCCTTCTATCTCAATTATCGCTCCTGCCTATAATGAGGAAGCCAGTATTATTGAAAACATTAGAAGTCTTCTGTCCTTGGAATATCCTAAGGTAGAGGTGATTGTGGTTAACGATGGAAGCAAGGACAATAGCTTGCAGAAAGTAATTGATTATTACAGCATGGTGAAGGTGAAATATGCTTTTAATAAGAGCATAGAAACGGCGCCTGTTCGTGGCATATATAAATCGACAAATGCAGCCTATGAAAATTTAATATATGTTGACAAAGAAAACGGGGGCAAGGCTGATGCTTTAAATGTTGGTGTAAATATCTCCAGATCTGATCTTTTCCTGGCAATTGATGTTGATTGTATTATTGAGCACGATGCTATTTTACGCATGGTAAAACCATTTTTAGAGGAAGAAGGAAACAGGAAAGTAATAGCTGCGGGGGGAGTGATACGTATAGCCAATTCATGTGAAATTGAGGAAGGAAGGATCGTAAAAGTAAACTTCCCAAAAAACATATGGGCAAAATTCCAGGTGCTTGAATATTTCAGGGCGTTTACACTTGGTCGTATGGCCTGGAGCAGGGCAAACGGATTGTTGATTATTTCGGGGGCATTTGGCCTTTTCGACCGAAAACTTGTGCTTGCGGTGAATGGGTACGACCCTACAACAGTAGGTGAGGACTTCGAGTTGGTAGTGAGATTGAGAAAGTATATGCATTCAGTTGCTAAACAAAAATATAAAGTGGCCTTTATACCCGATCCCTTATGCTGGACCGAAGTCCCTTCAAATTATAAGAGTCTGAAAAATCAACGTAATCGCTGGACCAGGGGATCAATAGATACCGTTTTGAAACATAAAGATATGTTATTTAATCCCAAATACGGGAAAATGGGTTTTTTAAGCTTTCCATACTGGATCCTGTTCGAATGGCTTGCTCCCCTGATCGAGATAACCGGCTTTATCTATTTCTTGCTAATGATCATATTTTCAAGCATCAATATTCAGATATTTGTAATTCTCTTGATATTTGTATTTTCGTTTTCCTTGTTCTTTTCTTCATTCGCAGTGTATTATGAAACACTGATTTTTAACCGCTACAAAGGCTATAAATTTCTTCTTTCCATTATCTTGATTGCCATTGCTGAGATTTTCTTCTATCATCCGTTAAATTTGTATTTTTCCCTGTTTGGTAATTATTCGTACTTTATAAAAAGGGACAAAAAGGGTTGGGGTAATATGACAAGGACAGCTTTTGATAATTCTAAAAAAGGTAAATGATGGAAAATTGGAGCGATAAGTACCTGTTAAATATCGAAAATATTGATGAGCAACACAGAGGCTTTTTTGAACTTTGGGATAAAGAATGCAGGAATGTTGATGATATGGATTGGGAAAAATTATCCGCTATCATCGTAAAGCTGGAAGATTATATTAAACAGCATTTTTTAGCTGAAGAAGAAATATTGAAGAACTCTAATTATCCTGATTTAGAAAATCACATTGCCCAGCATGAATTTTTTATCAAGAAGATTGATGAAATGAAGCAGGAACTGAGTTACAGGAATACATTACTTTTTGAGAAAATTTCTGTTTTCATGAAAAAGTGGTTTTTAGGCCACATAAATCAGTCAGATAGAAGTTACAAAGACAATGTTATCGGCTATTTAGCAGAAGAAAAGGAATAAATGTTCTTTTTAATTAAACAACTAATTTTTTTAACCTACGCCATTGGTACTGGAGGTTGAGAGTAGTATAAAAGGAGATAACCAATATGACAGAACAACTCAATCCTGGCAAAAAATTAGGACTACTAATTTTAGTTCTTCTTGGAATTACTCAGCAGCTTATTTCTCAGGAGTCTAATCCCTATCCATATTCAATAGATTCAGACCATTTAACAATCTGGAATGGTACCGAATATATTCCATTTTTTATAAAAGGGGTTAATTTGGGCGTTGCCATACCCGGGACATTCCCAGGCCAGTTAGCTGCTTCAGGAAAGGATTATTCCAGGTGGTTTAAGCAGATTAAAGAAGCGGGCTTTAACTGCATCAGACTGTATACCCTCCATTATCCGCGTTTCTACGAGGCCCTTGATTCCTTTAACTTAGCAAATCCTCACAATCCCTTGCTTTTTCTTCAGGGAGTATGGCTTGAAGAAGAATTGCCGGGATACGATAAGGATTTGTACTTCCTTTCAGAGGCATTCACTCTTGAAATAGAAGAGGACATTGACTGTGTTCATGGGAACAGGACGATAGCAGATCGTTTAGGGAAAGCGTTTGGATCATTTACCACCGATGTTTCACAATGGTGTTTGGGGTATATAATAGGGAGAGAAATCCATCCGGAAGAAGTACTTACAACAAACTCTACAAATAGTGGGATTTTCAATTATTCGGGCAATCATTTTGCTATAGCCAATGCTTCACCCTCAGAAGCCTGGATTACAAATATGCTCGACCATGTTGCAGAATATGAAGAGACTAATTATAATACTCAGCGGCCTGTTAGTTGTTCCAGCTGGCCAACCCTGGATCCGATGAGGCACCCTGAAGAATTATTTCCTAATGAGGACACTGTGAGTATCGACCTTTCAAAAGTACAAATCATAGATGCCCCTGCAGGTATGTTTATCAGTTACCACGCATATCCCTATTATCCTGATTTTATTTCTTTGCAAACATCCTATCAATCCTATTCAGACAATTATGGGGCAAACAGTTATTTGGGCTATTTAGAGGAACTGAAATCATATTACAATGTATTCCCACTTATTATCGCAGAATTTGGAGTTCCTTCAAGTTGGGCAATTGCACATTATGCTTCATCAGGGATGAATCACGGCGGTTTAGATGAGTACTACCAGGGACTGGTGAACATCAGACTTTTAGAATCTATAAGAAATACGGGGTGTGGCGGAGGCCTTCAATTTGCATGGATTGATGAATGGTTTAAAACCACCTGGATAACTGCACCGGTTGATTACATTCCTGAAAGTAGGATTTTATGGCATAATGCTGCAGCTGCAGAACAGAATTTTGGACTCGTTTCATACAGTAAAACAATTACAAAAGATACGCTGATACATTTTGATACGACCGATGTAAGATTTGTTAATGCAGAAGTTAACTATTCCTTCTTTGAGTTGGAAATTGGACTGAAAAACCCGCTTGATCTTCCCGACGAGATATGGGTTACATTTGACACTTATGGAGAAAGCCTGGGTGAATCGATTTTACCTACCGGAGACACCATCCCTCATCGTTCCGAATTTGCGCTATTTATCACTAATTATTCTGCCCAATTATTTGTAACGGAAGCATATGATATCTTTGGTATCTACCATGATTATTCAGGGCCGAATCAGTTATTTCACTCTATTTCAACAGACGGTGCACCGTGGAACATACTAAGAATCCGAAACAACTCATCGCACTCCAGTGTTCAATACATAGGCGATCTTCAAACAAATTTTTCCTTTCAACCTCTCGCATCAACAGATGCTGTTACAATTTCCGATGAAAAAATATCTATTCGCATCCCATGGTCTTATCTCAACGTGGTTTCTCCAGACCAAATGAAGGTTTTTAACGATGACAGAAACACTATGGAAAAAGAAGACACTATATCCGACGGTTTTGATATTGCGGTTCTGTATAGAAAGAATTGGTATTCTTCAGGTGAAAGGTATACATGGGATCCATGGGTCCAAATAACTGAAGAGTCAGTTGATGAAAAACTGAAAGAATCTTACTATGTTATGAAGGATAATCTTTATAAATTTAACACTCCTGCCATAGCAGTGAGAGACCAATACTCCTTTTACAACCCCACCTTCCCGAAATTTATTGAAGCTACTCAAGGGCTGTTAGCAAATGATTTCAATCTCGATGGAAATTTGATGATAAGCATCCTTATCGAAAACCCTCAAAACGGCATTGTAAAACTCTATAACGATGGATCCTTCGATTACACTCCGAACGAGGGGTTTATCGGTTATGATTCATTAATATATACTGTTTATGATGGTTATGACCTGTCAAAACCTAATACTGTTGTTTTCTACGTTGACGAAGCAACCGCAATTAACGACCTGGTTTACGATAATGATCCTGGCTTGATTGTGTATCCAAATCCATCTGACAATTTTATTAACATTGAATCTTATCTGGAGATCGAATCACTACAGATATTTAATATAAATGGTAATTTGATAGCTTCGTATTTGATTAACAACAATAAATCCCAGATAAGTGTATCAGCATATCAACCAGGCGTATATATAGTTGTTGCCAAAACAAAAGATGCAATAATATCTGGCCGATTTATAAAGAAATAAAGTGCTGATTGCAAACAGACACGCCCCCCTAACATATTTACACATATTCATGTTTTGCGATTTAAAATTATTGGATTACCTTTGTCCGCTCTCTGAAGAAGAGTTAATATTCACTAAATTAGTACATTATGTTGAACGAATTCAAAAAATTTATCAGTAAAGGCAATGTCATGGAAATGGCAGTAGGTCTAATTATGGCTGTCTACTTTGGAGCCATTGTAAAATCTCTTGTTGATCATATAATTATGCCTCCTATTGGTATGTTGCTTGGCAATGTTGATTTTTCAAGCTTGAAAATTGTCATGCAGGAAGCCTCAATGAACGGTGATGTTGCAGTACCCGAGGTAGCTATAAGCTATGGAATGTTTCTGAATACGATTATCACATTCATTATTGTTGCTTTTGCTATTTTCATGGTTGTTAAAGGTTATAACAAAATGAAATCATCCATGGAGAAAAAAGAGGCTGAAGCTCCTGCTGCACCTCCTGCTCCATCTAAGGAAGAAGTTCTTTTATCCGAAATCAGGGACCTTCTTAAGAAGTAAGGATAATATTAAATCCTGCGGATATTATCGACTACTTTAAGAAAATACAAATAACCTGATCGTTATACTGATCGGGTTTTTTGTTTTGTGGCCCCAGCTGAACTCAGGACCTAACGATAAGAAATGATCCGGGGGAACCAATAAAAGACCGGAAATTTTTTGTATTAATTTATAGTGGTATCCGGAAGATAAATGTTCGTTCTCTTTGTTTTAAAAAAGTTAATTTGTACAACGGGAACTTAATTATTGAAAAGAAGATGATTAATTGTCATCTTCGTCGTCTTCATCTTTTCCGCTGTATTTCTCAGGATAAGGTTTTACACCTTTGGCAGCAAACCAGATGATACGATTAAAAAGATCGTCATTTCCTGAATCCACATGATCGAAAATGGGCAGCATGCTTTGTTGTGCAAAATAAAGTTCTTTACCTTTTAATTGTGCTAATTCCTTGTTCATTTCGTCCAGCGGTACTTCGTTTGGTACTGAAATATAAGGCTCATAATTCGACTCAGAAGTAAAGCAGTCAAACATTGGCATTGCGGTGGCATCCATAATATTCATTGGCGGCAGACCGAGAATTTGTTCTATTGTTCTTATTAACGATACCTGGTTATAATTGGTATGAATAGTTTTATTTAACCTTGAGTAAGGGCTTGCAATAAGGCCAACCGTGCGATAAGCTGAAACATGATCCCAACCTGCCTGCGAATCATCTTCAGTAATAAAAACAGCGGTGTTTTCCCAGAATCTGCTTTTTGAAATGGCTTCCAGAATTTGTCCAAGTGCCAGGTCGTTATCGGCAACCATTGCTCTTGGCGTAGGAAATCCGGGGCGGGTTCCTGCCGTATGATCGTTGGGAAGCGCCATAATAATAAGTTCGGGCCACTGATCGCCGTCCATTTTTTCATACTGATTTAATTCATCGATAAAAGCCTTAGCCCGCATAACATCGGGAAATTTGTGGCTGTCGTAACCCGGGTAAGTCTGGCTTAAAATTGCAGGAACAGTATGTATTGTTGATGTGTTTCTGAACGCTGTTTTTTCGCCCTTTTTGAACCGCTTGTAAATCGATTGCCAGGTTTCACTTTTGTCGAACTGAGGGACACAGGCTTCGCCATAAATACGCACACTTTTTCCATGCTTCCGGGCATTATCCCATATAAAACCGGTGGGTGCATAAACAAGCGCATCTTCCTGAACATGTGGATAGCTGCGAAACCAGCCTCGCACATTTTTCTCCACATAATCGGTTACAATGGCCATGTCTGTCCACTGGTGACCTTCAGCTGAAGATTTCCCTGAAACATAAAAATTATCGAGTAATAAAAAATCTGCACTCATTTTGTGTGTATTTGGTGTAACTTCCTTACCAAATATGCACAACGATGGTTCGCCGTCACCAGCAGCAACATCCCCTAAAACCTGATCGTAGGTTCTGTTTTCTTTTATAATATATACCACATGTTTAAAAACCGATGGTTCTCCAATTCTTAGCGGAACCGGAACTGGTTTAACATTTTCCCTGGGCATTCTTTCGGTAAGTTCAAGCCGGAAAAGCTGATTGGTTTGTTCTACCCGTTTTGTCAGTTTCCCCAGATTTTTATTATCAGGAATTGGAATAATTGAAACCGAAGCCATCATGTGGTGGCTGTTGTAGAAAATGGTTTTTTTATCTTTAGAAGCAAAGGGAGTTCTTGCGCCTTCAGCTTCAATGTTTGGTACAATTAATAGCTTATCACGATAAACACAAACGGCACCCGGATAAGCGCCTGTGGGAATAAATCCTTCAACTATACTACTATCATTCACCGAATTGAAAGAGGCATTTTTACCCAGATTTACAACAGCAAGCGCATTATCCATTCCGTTTACAACATACAAAGTGCTTCCGCTGCCTGAAATCCCCAATCCATTTGGCGAATCGCCAAAATATGAATTTCTGTCCTTCCCAAGTCTAACAGAAATATCTTCTGAAATTATATCAGACTTTGTGTCAATTACTGAAACAGCATCGCTGTTTGCATTAGCAACATAAACATATTTTTCATCCGGACTCGAAATAATGTCATTAGGATGCAATCCAACAATCAGCTCCTTTATTAATGAACCATTTTCAGGATTAAAAATGGAAACCGTTCCTTCGCGTGTTGCCCCGGTTTCGGGATCTATTTTTGCACTTCCCCATGGAACACCGGCCACATATTCATCATCTTTATCAGGAACTCCCCCGGCCCAATTGGTAACATAAAGTTTTCCTGCTGCTTTTGTAATGCCAAATGGCGCAACTCCGGTTTCAGCCGACCAAATAATTTTTCCGGTTTCAGCATTTACTTTTTTTAGTGAATTATTACCATTTAAAACAACATACAAAAAAGGTGTATCCGATTCATTTGAAACAACCAATTCATTGGCTAATGCATTTGATGCCGGACTCTCGGCATCAAAAAAATATGTTTTCTTTATTTCTATATTGGGGTTGTTCCACTCTGCTTTAATAACATACGACCTTCCTCCGTTTCCGGATGCTCCCCAATACAATTCATAATTATCATTTTCAATGTTCCATGAAATTCCTGAAAATGTATTCATAACATTTTCTCTACCAAAATACTTGTTTAATGCAAAGCGATGGATTGTGTTTTTATCTTCGGGAGAAAAAATTACAATGGAGTACCGGTCTTCAACGGCAACCCATTTTCCATCGGGAGAAACAGCGCAATCAAGCGCATGGTTTTCAAGTTCCGTATCGCCAAAATAAATTTGCTCACCTGCCGGATCAATCCAGCGGTTATAGGGCATCATTACCGGAAGAACAGCATCATTCAATGTTTGTTCTTCGTAAGTACTAATGTATTCTTTTTGTTTCTTTTTATCTTTTCTGCTTTGAGACTGAACGGCTAAACAGTTAAAAGCAAAAATGATAAGAATAAATATCCTGGCTAAACTTTTCATTTTTAAAGATTGTATTAAAGTAACTTTTTATTTTTTCTTCTCACGGTTTTCAAGTCGGAACTCATCTCTTTCCTTGCTTTCCTCAATCATGTCTTCTTTATTATCCATTTCCGGTGATTCTTCCAAAGCTTTCCAATCAAAGTTTTCATCAAAGGGGTCAAGTGCTTTTTGAGGTACAAAAATCCGCTCGTCAACCGGAAGAGCAGAATAAGGTGTATAATCCGGAGATTCTGTAAATAAATCGGCAAGGTCGTTTGCCCCTGCGTCGTACTGGTTTAAATAAGGTAAGCCTAAAATATTCCAAAATGTTTTAAAAATACTTCCAAAACTGTAGTGAACATGGCTTACATAATCACGCTTAACCCATGGCGAAATTAACATTAATATGCTACGGTGAGCATCAACATGGTCTACACCATTTTGAGCATCGTCTTCGGTAATTACAATTAGCATATTTTCCCAGTAGGGAGTGTGCGAAAGGAATTCAACAATTCGGCCTACAGCCAGATCGTTGTCAGCCATATAGCTTTCGCGGAAAGGATAACCTGCTTCCGGGCGATCGCCGGCGCCATGATCGTTGGGAATAATTACGGTAATTAAAGCAGGCATGGTGTCCTTTCCATTCAACCATTTTCTGGTAAATTCCTTTTTAAACTGGTCGATTCGGAATTGATCTGGAATGGCCATATTGTAAGTTGGATATTCCTTTGAAGTCCTGTCCCAAATAGGTTGTGGCAAGGGATAATTTATGTAATGTCTGTTCCCCTGGTATTTAAATCTGGCCTCATAAATAGAGGGTTCAAACATAATACTAAATCCAAAATTGTAGAAATCAATATTATTACGTTCCAGGTGATCCCACATCGAACCGGCCTCGTTATAATCTTCTGGATAAATAGCACCTGCAGCGCCATTCATGGCATAAACTCCGGGCGCTTTTGAATTAAAATCAAACGATCGGTTTCCTCCATAGCTGGCGGCGGTGCATGTTTCAACCCATTCGTTTGGATAAGTGTTTACCAGCCAGCGATGCCCATCGGCGGAAACATCGGAATCAACATAAAAATTATCAGAAATCGCAAAAGTGTGTGCAATTTTTAAATGATTTACCATTACATCGGCATTTTCAACCATTGCCGTTCTTTTGTTGTTTCTGAATGTTGCACTTTTTCCATAACGCGCCAAACTTTCGTCTCCTTTTCCTTTTTCAATCTGTCCGAAGATTTCATCGTAGGTTCTGTTTTCTTTCGAGATAAAAACAATATGTTTTATCGGGCTCTCTTTTTCCCTCGGATAAAGAGGAACAGGATTATTTCGGCGAGTCATAAATTTTTCAGAAGATGCTTTTTCAAAATTAAAATTATTGAAAATAACCTTTTTAGTTAAAGAATCCAATACTTCTTCAGTTGGAATATCCAGAATCTGAACCGTACCTTTCATGAGAGAGCCGATATAACTTCCTTCGTCACCGGGATTAAAAGCAGAACCTCCATTAGGTCCGCTTCCAAATCCTTTTGCATTAGAAACGATTAATTTTTCGCCATTGTTACTTACTTTTAATTTTGCAGGAAACCACCCGGTTGGAATGTAACCAAGCACTTTTAATTTTTCTGCATCTACAACGGCAACTGCATTAATTCCTGAACAGGCAACAAACAATCGTTGATTGTCGGGTGAAAGCGCCAGCCCAAAGGGAATAACACCTCGAAATTGTTTAATTCGTTCGTCAGGTTTGAAATAAATGGTGTTGACCACGGTGTCTTTTTCGATAGAAATTACCGAAACATTGTCGTTTGTACCGTTAGTAACAAAAACATATTTGTCGGTTGCTACCAGTGAATTGGGACTTGCACCACCAACAGCAGGAATACCCTCTACCATTGCTCCTACCAGATGTCCTGTTTTGGTTTTAGCAATTACTTTGGGTTCTTCCGGGTTTATAAGACTAACCGTGAATACCGAAAAAGCTTCAGGGGAATTCATTTCTCCCAAAGCGGGAACAGATAAACTGTCATTCTCAATTCCTTCAATCATTTCTTTGCTTCCATATTCAAAGGGCGGGTATTTCAAGGCTTTCTCTACAATATTTTCCTTTGTTATCCCTTTTACCATGCTGTACTGGAACATCCCGACATTTGCTACATACACTTTTTGTTCGTTGGGCGATAAGCAAATTCCAAAAGGATACCTGCCTACAGGAACGTTGTGCTCCAGTTTTCCTTTTTCAGTATCAATAATTACCATTCGGAATCCAATCTGGTCAACGGCGTACAATTTTTTTCCGTTATTTGAAAGAATCAGGTCTCCAATGTATCCATGCGTATAATCAACACTATCAGATTTATAGGAGCAGTCGATGAAACCTTTTTTCTCACCTGTTTTTATATCGAAAATAAACACTTTGTTTTCCTGTCCGCCGGCAACATAAACCACACTATTATCATTCGAAATAGCAAGTCCCATAAAAACTGAAGCCAGCACTCCTTTATCGGTAGCCGGGCCGGGTGGAATTTGTTGTACCTCCGGATTTTCAGATAAAATATTCCGGATAATGGTAATGGAAAGTGGATTGGTTCCGGAGTTGGCTGTAACTGCTGTATTTCCATCGGGACTCAGGGTCAGGCCGTACGGGTGCGGGGCAACGGTGATACTCTTTCCAGCCGGAGTTACAATACGCCCATTCGGAATGATTGTTTCTCCTGACTTATCGATCGCTGTGTAACGGTCGCCTGCCGGGGCAGTCACGATCCAGGGTAAAGAACTTTCATCCTCTGAGCAGGAACTCCAAAAGAACAAAGAGAGTATCATAACCAGGGTTATTCCTGAAAATTGCATTCTTATTGAGAGATTATTCATCCTTATTTATATTTAATTACTTCGTAGCAATAGATAAACCCTGTATAAACAGGCCTGATATTTCATTTCATCGGATCCTCTGATTTAATCTCAGCCAAAGATCTGCTCCAGGTTGGGATTGAGAAGTACCAGGGTTTCCGGAATCGGTCTGTAATATTATTTGGGTTAAACAAAGATACCTCTATTTTTTTGATCCCTTCCATATGCTCCTGGATACCGTTAAAAAGGCCTCCTGCCGCCGGCAGACATAGGCTTGACGGCAGCGCTGGGAGTAAGACTTCGTACTTTGTCCGGCGGAGCTGGAAGAAAAAGAATGGCTTCTGTTCCGAACCGGGTAAATATGTTCTACATTTAAATTGAACAGAAACATGCTCTTGCTGTTTCATCAATAAGAATTATTATTCGGAAATATAGCGGAATAAACCATGGTGCAAAAGCATAGTCAGCATCCTCTTAAAATGGAACAACCCTATTTGTCCCTGCCCGAAAAATTTTACAGCAGGGCCGAACCTGCTGTCGCCCCTGCCCCCAAAAACTTTATATTTAACCACCAACTTCAAAAGGAGCTGGGAATAGAAGCCCTGGACAGCGAAAAGCTTTCTTTAGTACTAAGCGGGAATCTCTTCCCCGGGAGCCCGATCCCCATAGCGCAAGCTTATGCAGGCCATCAGTTTGGCCATTTCACAATGTTGGGGGATGGAAGGGCTTTACTTCTGGGCGAGATTACAACACGGAGAGATGGGCGATATGATATCCAGCTGAAAGGGGCGGGAACGACTCCCTATTCGCGGAGAGGAGATGGTAAGGCTACATTGCGGGCCATGTTGCGGGAGTATCTGTTTAGTGAAGCGCTACATTCTTTGGGGATACCCAGCTCCAGAAGCCTTGCAGTTACTACAACAGGTGAGCCGGTTTACCGTGAAGCTATAAACAAGGGGGCAGTACTTACCAGGTTAATGAGAAGTCATATTCGGGTTGGCACTTTTCAATTTGCCGGGCATTTCGGAACTACAGAAGATCTGAAAGCACTAACAAATTACACCCTTGACAGGTACTTACCTGAATTGAAAGATGAAAGAATACCGGCACTGCAATTGCTCAAGCGGGTGATGCACCTGCAAATTGATCTTATTGTTGAGTGGATGCGCGTGGGCTTTATTCATGGCGTAATGAATACTGATAATACCTCGATAACAGGAGAAACCTTCGATTATGGTCCATGTGCATTTATGAACATTTATGACCCTGGTACAGTCTATAGTTCTATTGATCATGGCGGCAGGTATTCATTTGGCAAGCAGCCAGGGATACTAAAATGGAATCTTGCCAGGCTGGCCGAGGCCCTCCTGCCCCTGATTGATTCAGATGAGAAAAAGGCAGTGGAATTAGCAATAAACCACATCAATCTCTTCGATGATATTTATAAAGAGGCCTGGTACAAAATGATGTTCAGGAAGATAGGTATCGACAGTGAAGCATCTGGTGACCGAATTCTTGTTGATGACTTGTTGAATGCAATGGAGAAGAATAATCTGGATTACACAAATACTTTTCTTTTTCTTGAAGAGGACGACAGGGGAGTGCCTGTAAATCCTGAAAAATATTACGCTCTCAGTAGATGGCTGGCAAAATGGAAAGCAAGAACAACTTCAAACAAGGGCAACGAAGAAACAAATAAGAAACTGATGCGATCTGAAAATCCGGTTTTTGTTCCAAGAAATATTCATGTTGAAAAGGCCTTGGATTTAGCAGACCAGGGGGATGTATCAATGTTCAACAAACTGTTAAAGACCTATCAATATCCGTATACTTTCCGGGAGAGCTCAAAGGATCTTCTTACCTTTGATCTAGACTACGATAAGCAATACCAGACTTTTTGTGGAACTTGAGTTGACAATGATATGAGCAAGCTTAAGGAGGTCAAAACATACATTGAGGATATATTTGAAAACAGTCGTCTTGCTGTTCTTGCAAGCGAAGCTGATGGTCAGCCCCATGCAAGCCTTATTGCTCTTACCCCGATGAAAGGTTTCAGGAAACTGATCTTTGCTACCTATCGAAATACACGCAAATACAACAACTTTATTAAAAATAGCAAGGTGGCAGTCCTGATTGAGAGTATAGATATTAACAGGCCAGGACAGAATAAAAGCTATGTACTAACAGCGGTTGGCCATGCAGAAGAGGTTGAACCCCGGGGAAGGAAGAAAGTTTTGGACGCGCACCTGGAGAGACATCCGGAACTTTTATCTTTTTTGCAGTCAGAGCAGTGTGCCCTTGTTCAGATAAAAGTCAGCACCTATCAGCTTGTACGAGGAATTGATGATGTTGAATGGTGGGCGATAGAAGATCTCAATGCATAAAGCAGGTAAGTGTTAAATGGTACGATCCTGATTTAAGGTATTTCTCTCCTGCAGGGGTTAAGGAAATTTGTATCTTTATTCCTGGAATAATCGCTGTTTTCAAATTATTTTAATGTCTCAAAGGTATAGAGATAAATATCGTATTCCGTCAACTCGTATTCCCTGGTTTGATTATGGGAGCTGGCAGCGTCAATTGCTTTTCCCTTCTAGCGGCGAGATGCACTGCCACTCTTGCTTTTACGTGCACTACTGCCAGATTTCTTGACAGAGCTCCTGCTACTACTGCTCCTGGATGTAGATGGAGTACTTTTCTTACTAGTGCTCCTGCTTACAGATGAATTGCTTTTACTCTGGCTGCTTCTGTTCTGCACAGCGGGTTTGCTACTCTGACTGCTACTCCTCGAAACGGATTAGTTGTACTTCTCTGGCTGCTTCTGTTCTGCACAGCGGGTTTGCTACTCTGACTGCTACTCCTTGAAACGGCAGGTGTACTTCTCTGGCTGCTTCTGTTCTGCACAGCAGGTTTGCTACTCTGACTGCTACTGTTCTGCACGGCGGGCTTGCTACCCTGACTGGTACTCCTCGATACTGCAGTTGTACTTCTCTGGCTGTTGCTTCGTGTTGTTGCTGAACGTACTGCATTTTGGTTTCTCTGTGTAGTTGAAACCCCGGATCTTGTTCCGGAAGTAGCTCTTGTTGTTCGTTGTACATCCTGAGCTTGTCTTACAGTACCTGATCTGCTGTTACCTCGCTCTGCGGAGACAGATGTTCGGCTCGTGCTGTTTCTTCTACTGGCGGTTTGTGCATAATATTGTTCTCCGGCACGACGCTGGTTTGGACGTGAATATGTATTTCTATAACGCCCCCTGTTGATATTTACATACACTGTATTACTGTATACTCGTACACTGTTACGATAGTAGGTATTATATGAATTGCTCCTATAATGGTCCCAGTGACGGTAATGAGAATAATAGTGATTATTCCAGTGTGAATGGTATCCATAATAGTAGTGCCAGTAGTGAGGGCTCCATGCACTCCAATACGAGGGATAATAACCCCAGTACCAGGAAGATCTCCACACCCTATAACGGGGATGGTATATATAACTGACAACAGGCCAGCTTGCAACTGCATAATAGGTCGAGTTAGAGACAATTGCATTCCCGGAATATCCAGGATTAGGCGTTTCGGCATAAATCGGCTCAACGATATAATTAGCTCCGTAAAGGGCCTCGTCTCCGATCAGCTGGATCTGTACCGCATCGTTTCCTAGTTTTTCAACCACAAAAACGGCAATGTCCTGCTGCTCCTTACTGTCCAGTGATGCTCGAAGTACAATATTATGAACATTGTTATCTACATAATCTGAAACAGTAATATAATCAACAAAATTATCTCCATTCAGATCAAGATTGTTAATTGTATTTTCCTTGTCATTCAGACTTCTCTCAAAAGCTTCGAGAGTCTCTGATTCCTGGAATAGGTTCATTACTGCATAGAGGTTCAAATTATCCCCTGGCAGACCCAGGTACTCATCCGGATAAGTCTGTGCAGTTACCAGAGTAGTGACTGCTGCAAGGACTGCTATTATTGATATGGTGCGTATTGTTTTCATAATATTTCGCTTTTAATTCATTGTCTTCACTATGATTAAAACAAAAGCTATGCCAATAATTAAAACACGTAGTTCAGGTAAGTGCAGTTTTGTGGGCTGAGCCGGCGTAAAAATCAAGCTCCCGAGTAGACAGACTGGCGCATTTTTTTTATCTTCTGCAAAAAAGTAGCTAAAACAATCAATTGTTTAACTTAGTAAATAAGGCCTGTGGTACTGGAAATGGGGAGTATTACAATGGAGCATTATGATTATATTTGTTATTGTTTGTATTTTTAATCTTGTTTCTGAAATGAATTTTCAGGTAATCTGTTGGTAATAGAAAGAGACATATGGTATGGAAATAATGAAATCAATGAGGATTATTATAGACTTATTAACATTTTTTGACTAAAAAAAATCTATGAAAAAATTATTATTAGTATTAGCAATTATGTTACTAACAGTAACACTAAGCGTATTTATGAACTCTTGTAACTTAATAACAAATGATGAAAAATGCGAAATGACGAAAATGGATGACGAAAATAGAACATTTTCATTTAAGGGTAAAGTTATGGAAGGTTCTGAAGGATGGCAGGGTACAATAAAAGTAGTGTTCTATAAAACATATTGTGATGGTGATGTTACCGGAAGAAAAGAGTTTGATGTAAACACTGATTCAGATGGTACATGGCAACTAAATTATGAAATGACTTATACCTACAAAAATTATGATGATTATGTTACTCTTGAAATCTATAACGAATCAGATGACGGTAAACTGATAGACTCACATCACTGGGACTGGCAAGCGGTTGACACAGAACACAGTTATACATATATTGTTTATGAAGCAACATCATATATTTAGATAGTGTTGGCGTGAATAGCTCAATATTTCCTGGTTTCGAGGCCAGCGAGAAATAGATCAGTGTGAGTGTGAGTGTGAGTTTTGAGAAAAAAGAACGAGAGTAATCGCTTTCGCTCTCACTCTCGCTCTTTTTTATGTGGGCCCAGCTGGACTCAGGACCGAGCGTCAATAAAATGTCCGGGGGACATTTTTAGCGAGGGCCAGACTGCAGCGTTAGCTCGAGGCCAGCTCCCACAAACTTACCTGCACGCAAAGGGTGAGAATGGTGCCTCAAACTGCAGGAGCAGTTATCGGCGACTCCTTAGATCCTGTACTGCAAATAAGCACAGCCATTTGCCATGGCAAATGGTATTTTGTTATTCAATGTTACTTAAGACAGCAAGCTCTCTACATTCCATTAAATAACAAAACCACCTTTTTTCAAAGGTGGCTGTGCTTGCTTGATCAGTGATCTTGCGGAGGTGGGCCCAGCTGGACTCGAACCAGCGACCCCCTGATTATGAGTCAGGTGCTACTAACCAGCTGAGCTATGGGCCCTTTACCTAATTGAATATCTGGTCAATTTTGGGACTGCAATATTACTGGTTTTAAAAATAATATGCAATATTAATGTGAGAATTTATAGTGACTGAATAAAGTTGATATGGTTTATCAAGTTTATAAGGTTTATAAAGTAAATCAGGGCTTGCTAACGGAACAGATTAAATTTTTTCAAATAATGTACTTTATCAACCCTATAAACCCTACAACCTTATAAACCCTTTTACCTATCATCCGGGACGCCCTATGTCCCTTATTGTAGTCCGCTTGTAATTTTCACCTTCTTGTCCTGGATATCAACCTTAACGCTCATGCCCGGGGCAATATCTCCCTTTATCAGGGCAAGCGACAATTCATCAACAATAGACTTCTGTATAAGCCGTTTCAGTGGACGTGCTCCGAACTGTATGTCAAAACCTTCATCTTTCAAAAAGGCAATGCAGCTCTCACTTACTTCAATTTTTATATCCTGTTTTGCAAGATACTTTGCCAAATGATTAAGCTGAATACGGATAATGCCCTCAATGCTTTCCCTGGTAAGAGGCCTGAACAAAACAAGCTCATCAATACGATTTATAAATTCAGGACGTATAGTTTTCTTTAGCAGCTCAAGAAGCGCTCCCCTTGTTTCTGCAAGCACGCTATCACTTACTTCTCCATTGTTGTTCACAATCATATCTTTGACAAGATCAGAACCAAGGTTTGAAGTCATTATTATTATGGTATTCTTAAAGTTAGCTACCCGTCCCTTATTGTCGGTAAGCCTC
This sequence comes from uncultured Marinilabiliaceae bacterium, assembly GCA_942491535.1. GTDB lineage: Bacteria > Bacteroidota > Bacteroidia > Bacteroidales > VadinHA17 > JAUVKT01. The sequence goes on along the minus strand of CALOBV010000020.1, from coordinate 25,295 downwards.
CCGTCTTCCAGAACCTGAAGCAGGATATTGAATGTGTCGGGATGTGCTTTTTCAATCTCATCCAGCAAAACCACCGAATATGGTTTTCTCCTTACGGCTTCGGTAAGCTGGCCGCCTTCGTCATATCCCACATACCCGGGAGGAGCTCCTACTAATCTCGAAACAGCATGCCTCTCCTGGTATTCACTCATATCAATTCGTGTTAGCTGGTTCTCGTCATTAAATAGGTATTCGGCCAGCGTCTTTGCCAGCTCTGTTTTTCCTACACCGGTAGAACCCATAAACAGGAACGACCCCACCGGCCTGTTCTGGTCTGACAGTCCGGCCCGGCTTCTTCTTATTGCCGAAGCAACAGCGCTTATGGCCTCATCCTGTCCGACTACCCTTGTAGCAAGCGTCTCTTCTATCTTTAGGAGTTTTTCCTTTTCGCTCTGAAGCATACGTGAAACAGGTATCTTGGTCCATTTAGCCACCACCTCTGCTATATCTTCAGCTACTATTTCCTCCCTTACCAGCCTTTTTCCTTTTTGCTCATATTCTTTTAAGGCGATAACAGAATCATCGAGTTTCTTTTCTGTTACAGGAAGCATTCCATATCTTATTTCTGCAACCAGGCCCAGGTTTCCTTCTCTCTCAGCCTTGTCTGCCCGCTGCTTCAGATCTTCTATTTCCTGCTTCGCAGATTGTATTTTACCTACTATCTTTTTCTCCTCTTCCCATGCCACAACAACCTGTTTGCGATCCTCCTCAAGGTCGGCAAGCTGCTTACTTATCTGTGCGATACGATCTTTGTCTTTCTCTCGCTTAAATGCTTCTCTTTCTATCTCGAGGTGCTGAATCTTCCTGTCGAGAGTATCAATCTCCTCCGGCTTTGAGTTAGCCTCAAGCCTGAGGTGAGCGGCCGACTCATCTATAAGGTCTATTGCCTTATCAGGAAGAAAACGATCGGTAATATATCGTGCCGACAGCTGTACTGCGGCTACTATGGCTTCATCCTTTATCCTGATCCTGTGATAATTTTCGTACCTCTCTTTTATACCTCTTAAAATTGATATAGCATCTTCCTCCGATGGTTCATCAATTATCACTTTCTGGAACCTTCTTTCGAGAGCCTTGTCTTTCTCAAAATACTTCTGATATTCATTAAGAGTTGTTGCCCCCACAACCCTGAGGTCTCCTACAGAAAGAGCGGGTTTTAGAATATTGGCAGCATCCATTGCTCCTTCTCCGCCACCGCCTGCACCGACAAGGGTGTGTATTTCATCGATAAACAAAATAATTTTGCCTTCAGACCCCACAACTTCTTTAACAACAGCCTTAAGCCTTTCTTCAAACTCACCCTTGTATTTTGCTCCTGCTATCAGGGTTCCCATATCAAGAGAATATATTTCCTTGGAAAGCAGGTCGTCCGGCACATCGCCGCTTACTATACGAAAAGCAATCCCTTCGGCAATGGCAGTTTTTCCTACCCCGGGTTCGCCTATCAGAATAGGGTTATTCTTTGTTCTTCTTGAAAGAATCTGCAGCACCCTTCGTATCTCTTCATCTCTTCCTATTACAGGATCGAGCTTGCCATTGTTTGCCTTTTCGTTAAGGTTGATGCCATACCTGGAAAGCGCATTGTAGCTGTCTTCAGAACTATGACTGGTAACCCGTTCTCCTTTTCGAAGTTCCTTTACCGCAGCCAATACATCCTTACCAAGCAGTCCGGCTCCTTTCAGCATATCGCCAACCTCATCCTTTGAGTTAACAAGGGCAATAAAAAGGTGCTCAAGAGATACAAAGTCATCCTTGAGTTGCCTTGCTACAGACTGTGAGTCTATAAGAACTTTGTTTAATGAATTTGACACAAACATTTCTCCGCCCTCAACTACCGGGTATTTATCAAGTATCTTATCAAGGTTGGGCCTGATAATGCTCTCGTTTATTGCCAGTTTCTTGAATATATATGGCAGTATGTTGGTGTCTACCTCAATTAATCCCTTTAGCAGGTGTCCGCACTCTATTGCCTGATGGCCCTTTCCTGTTGCCAGCTGCTGGGCCCTTTCAATTGACTCCTGCGATTTAATTGTAAATTTATCCAGTTGCATATTATTATAGTTATTTTCCTTTTTTATGTTCGGATTACATTGTTACAAATAACACTCCACGTATTAAGATTCTTCACCAACCGTATCGGTTAATAGATTTGTTGTGAGATGCTTACGAAGGAATAGCTTATTCTTAATATAGTTTAACGAACACGCCGACTGCCATAATGGCCTGAAGGGCAGCGAGATAACTGACAAAAAGACAGGGCGTATTATTAAATATTAATGCAAAGATGTTAATGCAGATTTACATCAGGCTTTATTGAAAGATAGTATAAATGAAGAGATTAGCTTAATTACATTCAAGGAATTCATGTTAAAGACCTTAATAACCTCTTCCCATGTTACCGGTTCTTCGTTTTCTTTCCAGCTGTCGTAATCAGTGCTCATTGCTATTACGGCATAGGGTATTTGTGCTTCGTTGGCCAGAATAGCCTCCGGGGCTATAGACATATTTACCAGGTCTGCTCCCCAGTTTTTGAACATTAGTGATTCGGCCCTGGTTGAGAACCTGGGACCTTCAATAGTAATAACGGTACCTCCCTTATGAATTTTGAGACCCAGGCTCTCACCGCAGTTTATCAAGCTATTTCTAAGGTCTTTATCAAAGGGATCAGCCATAGGAGTATGTTTCATCTCACCCGGCTTGAATGATGTAAAAAAGGTAGTCTCCCTGTGACGCGTAAAATCTATAAACTGGTCTGGAATTACAAGGTCGCCACGGCCAATTTCTTCTTTAAGGCTTCCACAGGCCGTTGTTGCAATAATATGAGAACAACCCCGCTCACTCAGGGCCCATATATTAGCCCTGTTGTTAACCTGGCCGGGAGGAATGGTGTGTTCTCTTCCATGGCGGGCAACCAGGGCAACATCAACACCATTTATTTTTCCTTCCTTAATGCTTGATGAAGGATTACCCCAGAGCGTTTCGTGTTCTGATTCTTTAACATCTTTAAGGATGTCCGGGTTGTCCAGCCCCGAGCCTCCTATTATTCCCAGCTTTAGCATTATACACCAATATATGACATAAGTACATTAATTGCCTCATCCATATCGTTGCCAAAAGTTATTAATCCGGCACTATCGCCAGCCATAACAATAATTCTTTTTTCTATAACATCGGTCTCTTTGAATAATCTGAAAATATCTGTTGCCAGTCCGGCCGTTCCATATTCAAATTCTTCTCTGGTTGTAGGGACTTCTCCTTTAAGGCTTTCCCATTGTTCCATGTTATGTACGTGAATAATTGCATTTGTTCCCGGATCAGCCTTATAGATTGCAGCATGAGTAAGCGACTCTGATGATGCTTTTAGCGGACCCGAACACATCACTGCGTTATCTTCAAAATTATAACCTTCAACAAATACATAATGACCGGGCTCAAGAACCGGTATTTCGCCGGTGGCTGAGCCGGTGATAAAGAATTTTCCCAATTGCTTGCCTCTCATGCTCAAATTACCAAAACCCACACCATTCTCATAGGCCCCTATAAGATCCATGTTAACCAGGACCTCGCGCCAGTAATTCATTATAGAGTATGGTTCGTCGGTTATTATCGGACCCGACTGCTTCCAGTAGCAATTAAACTTAACTACACCTTCCATTTTATATTTACTATTATTTAAATAAACTATTAATTCCTTTAATTGATGCATCTGTAATCCCTTTTTCTGTTATCAGGCCATTTATAAGCCTGGCCGGGGTTATGTCAAAACCGTAATTAGATGCTTTTGTGCCTGAGGGACAGAGCTCTACTTCCACGATTTCATTCTTTAGCCAACCCTCTATATGAGTAACCTCCCTTTCATCCCTTTCCTCTATTACTATTTCGGCAAAACCGTTTTTGATATTCCGGTCGATAGTCGATGTTGGCAGGGCAGAGTAAAATGGGATACCTGCATCTCGTGCAGCCAGGGCCTTTAGATAAGTTCCAATCTTATTTGCCACATCGCCATTGGCCGACGCCCTGTCGCAGCCCACAATTACAAGATCTACCTCTCCCTTCTGCATCAGGAGACCACCGGCATTATCGGTTATCACAGTATGAGGCACTCCGTGCTGGCCAAGCTCAAATGCTGTTAGCCTGGAACCCTGGTTGCGAGGCCTTGTTTCATCCACCCAGACGTGAACATCAATATTTTTATCGTGAGCCAGGTATATTGGAGCGCTGGCCGTTCCGTAGTCGACACATGCCAGCCAGCCGGCATTACAGTGGGTTAATATATTTACTGCTTTTCCGCCTTTCTTCTTGCTTATTTCCTCAATTAATGGCAGCCCGGCTTCACCAATAAGTTTACAATTTTCTACTTCACTCCTTGTTATCGCAAGAGCTGTTTCGCGACTAATATCTATGATCTCATCTCTTGAATGCACACCCGCGATCTTTTCCAGCTGCAGGTTGATAGCCCACTCCAGGTTAACTGCTGTAGGCCGGGCCGAAGCAAGAAATTTAGCTGCATTATGAATGTGATCCTGGGATTTGGTTTTTGAAGTCATTTCCAGACTTGCCAGGTATATTCCGAAAGCCCCCGCTGCTCCTATCAAAGGAGCACCCCTTAGTGTCATGTTGGATATTGCATTATATATATCTTCAACCGACGACAGAGTTACAATCTCAAATATATAGGGAAGCTTTCTCTGGTCAATTACCCTGACCAGCCTGTTATCCTTACTGTCGAGCCATATCGACTCATACATATTTCCATCGACCTTCACCCTAAGTATCTGTTTATGATTTAATAATCTCTAAACTTACTAAAAGTTGATGAAAAAAATTTGTGTTCAAAAACAGTGTTTTCGAATAGTCGACCGGTAGATTCTAAAAACGAGCAATATTTTTTCATTATCTGCAATAATATATATATATTGTGACTTGAATAAATCATTAGGGATAAATGGTTGATAAAGAAAAGTTTAGAGATAAAATAGTTGAAGTATCAAGTGAGATATTCAGTCAGTATGGTTTTAAAAAAACCACGATGGAGGAGATAGCCCTGGCGCTGCGAAAGGGTAAAAGTTCTATTTATTACTATTTTAAAAGCAAGGAGGAGATCTTTGAGGCGGTTATCGACAAGGAAGCTCAAATGCTTAAAGATGAGTTAGCTGCGGCTATTAAGAGCACAGAAAATCCTGAAGAAAGACTGAGGCTTTATGTTAAGGTGAGACTCGAAGCGTTCGAAAAACTTTCAAACTATTACAATGCCATCTTTAACAGCGAGCTCGACCATTTTGATTTTATTGAGAAACAGCGCGAAAAATACGACAGGCAGGAACTGGCTTTTTTCAGGTACATCCTCTGGGTGGGAGTACGTTCCGGTCATTTTAACCTGAAGAATACCGGGCTAACAGCAATGGCAGTACAAACTGCACTTAAGGGTCTCGAACGCCCGCTTTTCTGGGGCTCTAAAAAGGCCAGCCAGGAACATCGGATTGACGCAACAATAGATGTACTTTTTTATGGGATTGTTAGGAAATAAAGCTAGAAACCGGAGACTGGAAACCGGAAACCGGACTGAGAAGATAAAAGACAAATTAGGAAAAAGTACTTTATAAAAGTATTGTATCTTTAATGGAATAGGAGTATCTTACTAAAGCTGCAAAAATAATGGGAGATTTTAGAGAGTCTAAAGGTATGGCAAAGAGCAAAAAAGTTTTTAAGCACTTTGGATAATTCACCAGAATCAAAAACAATTAGATATCAACTTGCAAAAAGTTCGTTTTCTTCCGGTGCAAATTATGAGGAAGCTCAAGCCGGATCATCTAGAGCGGATTTTACAAATAAGGTAAGAATATCATTAAGAGAAATGAGAGAATCAAATTACTGGCTTAGACTTATTAAGGCGTCTGAATTAAAATGTAATATTAATCAGAATGAAAAATTAATTACTGAATCAAAGGATATTAAAAATATTGTGAGGCTATAGTTAGAAAACTTCAGAAACTATACAAGTTAAGTCAAAAAGACTATTATCTTTTCCACGGTTTTTCATGTTTCCGGTATTCTGTTTCCTTTATACTTTTCCTTTTCCAACCGGTGTTTACGTATACTGTAAATCAGTAATACAACCCCAATTAGCACAAACGGCACACTCAGCCATTGCCCCATATTTAATTTCATGCCTGCTTCGAAAGCAACCTGGTCTTCTTTTACATATTCAATGAAGAAGCGGAAGGTAAATACCAGGATAAGGAAGATGCTGAAAATAGAACCCTGTATAAACTCCCCTGCCTTCTTTCTCCAGTATATCCTGTGAAGTAACACAAATATAACAAGGTAGGCGAGTGCTTCATAAATTTGAGTTGGGTGCTTTGGGGCAACTTCATTATTTCTAAGGAAAACAAAGCCCCATGGAAGAGTTGTCTCAACCCCGTATATTTCAGAATTCATAAGGTTTCCAAGCCTTATCATAGCACCGGCAAGCGCTGTAACAATTACTATCCGGTCGAGAACCCACAAATATGGTTTCTTTTCCTTTCTCACGAAAAGCCAGAGGGCAAGCAGGATGCCGATAGCTGCTCCATGACTGGCAAGTCCTCCCTGCCATATCTTAAGAATTTCAATGGGATTACTGAGGTAATAAGATGGCTCGTAAAAGAGGCAATGACCCAGGCGGGCACCAATAATTGTTCCCAGGGCGGCATAAACAGTAAGTCTGTCAAGCACTTCTTCTTTAATCCCTTCGTTTTTGAACATCTTTTGAAACAGGAGATAACCAAACAAAAAACCCGAAGCAAAAAGAAGTCCATACCATCTTACTGCAAAATTCCCTATTCTGAATATTTCGGGGTTTACATCCCAGGTTATTATGGCAAATGTCATAGCGAACAATTTTAAAATGAATTTCAAAATTAAGAAAAATTTGATGTAGGTTTGTAATCCGCTTGATTATTTTGACAGTATGCGAATAGTATTACATATTGCGTCTTTGATGATTTTAGGATATTTTTTGTTTTCGTGTGCAAAACAAAATAATGCCGGACCATCGGGCGGGCCTGAAGATGAGACTCCTCCTCTTGTCGTCGAAGCCGAGCCTGTCGACAAGACCATTAATTTCAGGGAGAGCAAATTTGAAATAACTTTTGATGAATATTTTGTTCTTGACAATATTGATCAGAAATTAATGATTTCTCCTCCCTTTGAGAATAAGCCTGAGATCACAACAAAGGGAAAAAAATTAATCGTAAATTTTGATGAGGCACTACGAGACAGCATCACCTATACCTTTTATTTTATGGATGCTGTGCGCGACCTGAACGAAGGGAATGCTATTGAGAATTTTCAATATGTATTTTCAACCGGACCAACACTTGATTCTCTTTCTGTTACAGGTACAATATATAATGCCAGAACTCTTGATTCGGGTGAAGAAATATTTGTTGTGCTCTACAAAAACCTGAACGATACTGCCCCCAGAACAATTCTCCCGGAATATATTACAAGAGCAGGAACAGATGGTAAATTCAGGATAGATAATATAGCTGAGGGCGAATATGCCATTTATGGACTTTTAGATCTTAATAATAACAAGATCTACGACCTCGAGGACGAGACCTTTGCCTTTATTGATTCGACAATAACACTCAGCGGGATAAATAATTTTATTCCCGAGATGCCCGACTCGCTTGCTACTGCAGCAGACTCTGCAAGATACCTGTCAATTCCTGGAAATGAGTACAGGCTCTTTCACTTCCAGGGAGAGAGCAAGGCTCAATACCTGTCAACAACCAGCAGAGACGAGGCATATAAGATGATGTTTGTTTTTAAACAGGCCCTTGATTCAGGTCAGTTTGCTATAAACTTTATCGATAGCATAGATGTCAGGTATTCGATCGAAATGTTACCCAATAAAGATACTGTTGTTATATGGGTGCTGGATTCATTAGCCTACAGTCAACAGACTTTGAGTGTTCACGCAGAATATCCCGAAACAGACTCAGCCGGGGTAATCGCAATAACATCAGATACTATTGATTTCAGGTATTTTGAGCCCCGGCCACAGAGAGGCAAAAATCAGGAGGAAAAGAAGGGCCTTCCGGTTAAGAATAATGCTGCATCACGATCGGGCTTTAAGCCGGGGCAGAATGTATTATTCTACTTCGACACGCCACTTGATGAACCCGATACTTCGCTTATCGACCTCTATGTTATGGCAGATACAAGTATGCTTCCACTGAACTATACCCTTCTAAAAGATTCGACTTCAAACAAGAAGCTGATATTAAAGCATCAGTTTATGGAGGATAGCACCTATTTTCTGACATATGACAAAGGTGCTTTTGTTGATATTTTTGGAAATAACAACGACTCCACCAGTCTTAGATTTACAGTTAGCAATAAAGAATCGTATGGAACACTAATGATGAGACTGTCTGGATATAGTGGAAACATAATCCTCCAGCTAATAAACTCAAAAGACATTATCGTAAAAGAAGATTATGTTGTACTGGAAGAGTCTGCGGAGATCTTTTACCCCTTGCTTGACAAAGGCACATATACAGTTAAAGCAATATTCGATCTTGATGAGAACGGCAAGTGGACCACCGGCGACTATGATATAAAAAGACAGCCCGAACCGGTGTCGTTCTACCCCAACATAATTGATATAAAGGTTCAATGGGACCTTGTCCAGGATTGGGAAATAAACGAACTTAATTTTAAAAATGATCAGATGCGGAAAGAACAGAAACCATCTGGCAGATAAGAAAAATATTATTATGAAAGATGTAGTTATTGGAATTGATATTGGTGGAACAAATACCGCAATTGGTTTAGTTGACAAAAATGGAGTTGTACTTGCTGACTCTAATATAAAAACCACAGATTTCAACGAAGTTGTAGGATTTATTGATGCCCTGGCAATTGAATTCTCAAAGCTTGTGGATAACAGGTTCAATCTTAAGGCTATAGGAATTGGGGCGCCCAACGGAAACTATAACAGGGGCACTATTGAAGAAGCGCCAAATCTCGGATGGCCCGGAATCATACCTTTTGCAGATATGATTGAAAAAAAGCTTGGAGTAAAGGCTGTACTTACCAACGACGCTAATGCAGCGGCTCTTGGCGAACAGTTGTTTGGCGGTGCAAAAGGAATGAAAAACTTTTTTGTCTTTACCCTGGGCACAGGCCTGGGCAGTGGTATTGTTGTTGATGGGGATGTGGTATATGGACACACGGGCTTTGCTGGTGAATGCGGACATATGATAATGGAACCCGAGGGACGTCAATGTAATTGCGGAAGAAGAGGTTGCCTCGAGCAGTATGTATCTGCCCCGGGTATTGTAACAACAGTTCAACTTCTTCTTGAAGAAGCAGGTAAATCCAGTGAACTGAGAAAGATTAAGCCCGAAGATCTAACATCAAAGATTATTGCAGAGGCTGCAGAGAGAGGCGATAAGCTGGCCCTGGAAGCCTTTGACTTTACAGCAGAGATGCTGGCCAGGGCAATTGCCAACACGGCGGTAGTAACCTCTCCGGAAGCAGTTTTTCTGTTTGGCGGACTGGCTAATGCAGGCGATATCCTCCTGGTACCTGTAAGGAAGTATTTCGACAATTATATATTTCCTTTATTGCAGGCCAGTGTAAAAATATTGCCTTCAGGCATACAGAAAGACAATGCTGCCGTTCTTGGATCTGCAGCACTGGCCTGGAAAGAGCTCTAGTTACTTTTTGCTATATTTACTATTTATCATTCAAAACAGATGAAAGTAGCTGTCGGTATAGACATTGGAGGAACAAATACTGTATTCGGAATTGTTACTGAAGAAGGGAAAATCCTGGATGAAGGGTCCATTAAAACTAAAGATTTCAAGAATATCGAAGTCTTTGTTGCAGCCCTTTATGAAAAGATAGAGCTTACTATTAAACATCTGGATAATGGCTATAGTATCGAAGGTTATGGGATAGGAACCCCCATGGGTAATATTAACAAGGGCACTATTGAGTATGCAGCCACCCTGCCCTGGAAAGGAATTGTTCCACTTTCTGCATATTTTAAAAAACACACCTCATTACCGGTTGTCGTAACAAATGATGCTAATGCTGCTGCTGTTGGTGAGATGGTATATGGCGGAGCAAGGGGGATGAAGAATTTTGTGGTAATTACCCTTGGTACCGGATTGGGTAGCGGCCTTGTGGTAAACGGCAGCCTGGTTTATGGAGAAGACGGCTTTGCCGGCGAACTGGGTCATACGACAATAAGGCCGGGGATGTCGAACAGGGAATGTGGGTGTGGCAAAACAGGATGCCTGGAGACCTATGTTTCGGCCTCGGGGATTAAAAGAACCCTGTTGAAAATTATGGCAGACAGTATTCAGGATAGTGAATTAAGAACCCTCAGCTTTAATGATCTTGATGCAAAAAAGATCCATGATGCCGCCCTTAAAGGCGACACTCTTGCCCTGCAGGCCTTTGAACATACAGGAAGAATGCTGGGATTTAAACTTGCCGACCTTGTCGCCCACACGAATCCTGAAGCTATATTTCTGTTTGGCGGACTGGCAATGGCTGACGATTTAATTTTTGAACCGGCCAGGAAATCTATGAACGAACATTTACTGAGTATATATAAAGGCAGGGTAAAGCTTTTACCATCTGGCCTGAGCACAAAAAACGCAGCTGTTCTTGGCGCCAGTTCACTGGTCTGGACCGAAACACAGAAGTAATTAATATTCAAAAATAATGGCAAATTTTCCTGAAGTAATGAATTTTATCCTTGGGGCTTTTTTTATAATTTTCGTTTTCTCCCTGGCCTATGCCTACCTTAAACCTCATAGGATACATAAAAAATATCCTATCTCAACCCTTCTTTTAAAAGTAAGCTACTTGCTGTATCTCTTTGTTTTACTTCTGGTTATTTATCTCTCAAGCCTGGTAAGAGGAGGAATGAGCGAAGTCTTTTTGGATATTGAATTCTTTGCCTTCCTGCTTGTTCTTTTTGTTCCTACAATAGGAATATTTGCCCGCAAACTGGGTCATTTCAGGAAAAAGCGCGAAAGCTTTTATTACTTCTTTACACTGGTTAATGTTCTCTCTATTGCCGCACTGCTGGTAATGTACTTTGTTTAAAAGTTATTAAGTTATTCGCTCTCTGCGTTATTGGTAAATTGCTCGCGTAGCTCGCGCAATTAGTTATTGGCTCGCTGCGCTCGCGTTATTGCTTATTAGATTTTGGATTTAATTGATTTGATAAACTTATTCAATTTGATTTTTTCCGTAGTTATTAATTCTGTTAACTCTGATTCATGGTCATGATCTATTAGCCCCCTTGATTTTAACATGTTTAACCAAAAAAGTAGTTTCATAAAGAGATCCTCTTGAGTTGTAATAGAACTTCATAGAATCTTTGTAATGAAAGCGACCAAACCCTTCAGCAATATTTGCTCCTATTGAATCGGAAGAACTAAGAAATTGCGAGCCCATTTTATAAGTAAGTTCTTTTGGCAGTACTCGATAAACCTTCCATGCAAGATCACTAATCTTTATTGCAATCTGATATACTTCTAGATCATTTAGACTCATACAGCAAGAATAAAAACAATTCCACAAAACCAAATTTACAAAATTATCACGAGCAACGCGAGTAAATAACAATTAACTATTAACGCTCGCCTCAGCGAGCAAGTAACAATTAACTAATAACGCTCGCCTCAGCGAGCAAGTAACTATTAACTAATAACGCTCGCCTCAGCGAGCAAGTAACTATTAACTAATAACGCTCGCCTCAGCGAGCCCCTATTCCTTTTCCACTTTTTCTTCTAAAGCCACCTGTCATTTAATCAATTATCGTATTTTTACCCTGAACCAAAAAATCCGACCTATGATTAAAGAGAGATTGGTAGATTATATCGAGACAAGTATTCGTGAAAACTGGGATATAGAGGCCCTCTCCGATTATAAAGGAATTGGATATACCTATGCAGAAATAGCAGCCAGGATAAAGAAATTCCATATGATCTTTGAGAAAGCGGGCATCAAAGAGGGAGATAAAGTATCTCTTCTCGGAAAGAACTCGGCCCACTGGTGTGCAACTTATCTTGCTACAGTATGCTATGGTGCAGTATCTGTTCCAATTATGCCCGACTTTAAACCTTCAGACCTGACGAATATTATCAATCATTCAGACTCTAAATTATTGTTGGTTGATGGGAAGATCTGGGATACTCTCGAATTTGAAAAGATGCCGGAGCTATCGGGTGTTTACAGGCTTGAAGATTTTAGCTTTGTTACAGGCAGAAACAAAGATCTGGAACTTTTTTCTGCTCAGCTCGACGACGAGTTTAATAAAACTTATCCATCATTTAAGGCTGATGATATTCAGTTTTCAGCTATCGATAACGAAGAAATGGCTGTATTAAGCTATACTTCAGGAACAACAGGATTCTCAAAGGGCGTTATGGTGCCTCACAGAAGCCTGGCCGGAAATGTCAGGTTTGCCCAGAACAATATGCCTCTTAAGCCCGGCGACAAGATTGTATCCTTCCTGCCGCTGGCTCATACCCTTGGTTGTGCCTTCGAATTTCTGTTTCCGTTTACCTATGGATGCCATATTACAATACTTACAAAAACGCCCTCTCCGGCTGTAATTATGAGCGCCTTTGGAGAGATAAAGCCAAGGCTGATAATATCTGTCCCTCTTGTAATAGAGAAGGTTTATAAGAAAAGATTACTGCCCGCTCTTTCAAAGCCTCATATGAAAATTTTACTTGCCATACCGGGAATTAATAAGATCCTGTATAAGAAAGTCCTGGAGAAGTTTTCAAATTCATTTGGTGGCAACTTTATCGAAATGGTTATTGGTGGAGCAGCACTCAATCATGATGTGGAGGATTTCTTCAGGAAAATAAAACTTCCATTTACGGTTGGGTATGGCATGACGGAATGTGGACCGCTGATAAGCTACTCTCCGTGGTCGACAACAAAGCCACAGGCCTGTGGCAGACCGGTCGACACCCTTGAAGTAACAATAGATTCGTCCGACCCTCAAAACGAAGTGGGCGAGATAATTGTACGTGGCACCAATGTAATGCTGGGTTATTATAAAAACGAGAAGGCCACCAACGAAGCTATCGACAAAGATGGATGGCTCCATACCGGCGACCTGGGAGTTGTTGATAAGGAGGGAAATATTTATATCAGGGGAAGAAGCAAAAACATGCTTCTCGGTCCCTCGGGTCAGAATATCTATCCCGAAGAAATAGAATCAGCAATTAATAATCAGCCTTATATAGTCGAGTCTGTGGTGATAAACGAAAACAATAAACTGGTAGCTCTTGTATACCCCGATAATGACCAGATAAAGACAGACGACGTGAAAAACATCGACGAAGTTTATACCCAACTAAGGAAAGAACTTAATGATAGCATGCCGTCCTTTATGAATGTTGCAGAATACAGGATCCATGATCAGGAGTTTGAGAAAACACCAAAAAAGACGATTAAACGATTTATATATACATAATACAGTTTGCAAAAGGCAGGGGCGATGCAGAAATTTGTAATTATAATGGCGGGGGGAGCAGGGATCAGGATGGGCGGAGATACGCCAAAACAGTTTCTATTGCTTAATGGGAAACCGGTAATTATGCATGCAATTGAAAGGTTTCTCGAATATGATAATACTATAAACCCTGTTATCGTCCTTCCGGAATCATCGATCGATCACTGGAAAAGCTTATGCAAAGAGCATAGCTTCACGAATAATCATACTATTACATCAGGGGGAGATGAAAGATTTTATTCTGTGAAAAACGGGCTCAGACTTACAGCGCCCGATTCACTGATTGCAATACATGATGCAGTAAGGCCTCTTGTTTCTTTGTCGACTATCAGGGCCTGCTTTAAAGAAGCTGAAAAAACAGGATGTGCCATCCCTGTTATCACTACGCCCGAATCTGTAAGAGAGGTAAATGTAGTAAGCAACGACAGCAGGCCTCTCGACAGGCATAGTATTAAACTTGTACAAACACCCCAGGTTTTTAGCTATGACATCCTGCATAGAGCATACGATTGTAGCTATTCACCAAATTTTACCGACGATGCAACAGTGGTCGAAAGACTGGGAATAAAGATCAGCCTTGTTGAGGGTAACAGCGAAAATATAAAAATAACAAAGCCCCTTGATATGGTATTAGCCGAAGCACTACTAAAAACATTTTAATACAAACAACTTACATACTATGAAAAAATTTGTACTTCCATTAATTCTTACGCTTACCCTGCTTATAACATCGTGTGCCGAGTTACTACAGGTTCTTGATACAGTATCAACCAACGTTCCTCTTACCGAAGGTGAAGTAGCCGAAGGATTAAAAGAGGCTCTTATAACAGGGGCAAGAAATTCATCCAGCATCCTGGGAGAAAAGGATGGTTATTTTGGTAATGAAGCCATTAAAATATTACTTCCCGAAGAGGCCAATATTATAATTGAAAATATTTCAAAAATACCGGGAGGCGACAAACTGGTTCAGGATGCTATTTTGAGTATTAACAGGGCGGCCGAAGATGCAGCTAAAGAAGCAGCTCCCATATTTGTTAACAGTGTAAGGCAGATGACAATAATGGATGCCTTTACTATTCTGAGGGGAGAAAATGATGCCGCTACACAGTACCTGCACCGCACAACAAATAATGAACTATTTAATCTCTATAGTCCAAAAATTCAAAAATCAGTTAATAAGCCCCTGGTGGGCAATGTATCCACACAGGACTCGTGGGATGCGCTTACAGGCAACTGGAATAAACTTGCAAATTCAATTGCAGGCAAACTGGCCGGATTTACACCTGTCGAAACAGACCTCAGCGCATATCTTACTCAAAAGGCTCTCGACGGAATGTTCGTTAAGGTTGCAGAGGAAGAATTAGAGATCAGGAAGAATGTAAGTGCAAGGGTTACTCCATTACTTCAGAAAGTATTTGGAAGCCTCGATAATCAATAAAAACCATGAAGAAAACCCTCCTGAGCTTTAAGGGATTGAGCGCCGTACTTACCGATGAGGCCGACAGTAAGGTTGTGGAACTCCTCAGTAAAACAGTACTTGGAAGCAAGGGAGGGATGCGCTATATTTTGCAGTCAATAGAGTCACGCATAGCAGCATATAAAAACATTCGTTTTGTCTCTCTCTATAAGGACGACCGCCTAACCGGAACAGTTGGCTTGTGTTATAGAAAAATTTACCAGGATGAAAAGTCACTGCATGGTATTTATCTCAGGTATCTGGCCGTTCATTCAAGATTCCAGTCGGAAGAAGATACAGGGAAAAGGAAAAAAATCAGGGAAGATACTGTCTCTGCCGACTCAATGAAGGGCAGGATTCTTTCATTCTTTCGCAAACCACATATGCTTGAGCTGCCCGATTATAATGAGGGAGATAAAAATGTTGTATATGCCTATGTTGAAAGTGCTAACGAAAGGTCTAAAAACATTATACACCAGGTCGGGTTTCAGTATATACGGTCTTTCCTTACGGTTGCCTTTAGCCGCTTTAGCCCAAAAATTAATAGCGATGTGGCAAAACTCGACACGGAAAGAAGACAGGAGATGCTATCCCTGCTCGGCGATTATTATAAGAAATACTCTTTCTATTCAGAGGAAAGCACATTTTATGAAGACAGGTATTATGTAAAAACACTTAATGGCGAAATAGTAGCCGGCCTGAGCGCCATACCTACAAAATATGATGTTGTTAATGTGCCGGGTATATGGGGCTGGATCTTTATGCATGTGTTTCCCTGGGCACCATGGTACAGGCGACTGTTTAAGCCCGGGATCTTCCAGTTTCTTATTTTTGGCTCCATTTATGTTAAACCAGGCCACGAGAAAGACCTTGAAGAATTAATGGAATCGGTCTGCGCCATGGAAAACATCAATACCGGGCTTACCTGGGTAGACGACAGCAGCGATCTGTTTGAGATGTTCAGGAGAGATCTTAATATGGGTGCCTTAAACAGGATGCTAAATGCCAAACCCGGACTTGTTTACGCTAACTTTCATAACCTCGAAGATACAGAGAAAGACTACTTTTATGAGAACCCTGCCTTTATTTCGGGCTTTGATTTTACCTGATTTAGCCCTTAACGGGCTAAAAGGCAAAGGGCTAAGGGCAAAGGGCGAAGGGAGAGGATTAAACCTGAAACAGAACTAAATATGAAGATTATCAGACGGTTATCTATTATTGTAATAGGCCTGTTAATGGCCTTTTCTATTAATGCTCAGCCGAACGACTGGGAAAACCCATCAGTAATAGGAATAAACAAGGAAGAAGCGCATGCAAGCTATATTCCATATGCCGGTATTGCCCAGGCCATAAAGGATGTACCCGATAACTCACCCTGGTACCAGAGCCTCAACGGAACATGGAAATTCAACTGGGTAAGTCACCCCGATATGAGGCTGGTTGATTTCTATAAAACCAACTATGATGTAAGCTACTGGGACGACATTATTGTTCCTTCAAACTGGCAGCTGCAGGGCTATGGCAAACCAATTTATACTAACGTAAGGTACCCCTTTGCTAAGAATCCCCCCAAGATAATAGGCCCGGCCCCGGCAGGGTATACCAAGAACGAACTACCCAATCCCGTAGGATCATATAAACGTGATTTCACAGTGCCCGAATCATGGGCGGGGCGTGAAATATTTGTCCATTTTGCAGGTGTGAAAAGCGCCTTTTACCTTTGGATAAACGGAGTGAAGGTAGGCTATAGCCAGGGTAGCATGACCCCGGCAGAATTTAATATTACTGACTATGTCTCTGCCGGTGAAAATACTATATCAGTCGAAGTATACCGTTGGAGCGACGGATCCTATCTTGAAGACCAGGATATCTGGCGCCTGAGCGGAATATACAGGGATGTATTCCTTTACTCAAGCCCCCGGGTTCATCTATGGGACTATTTCCTGAAATCAGAACTCTCTGATGATTTTAGCTCTGCTACCTTCAGGGCAGATCTTAAACTTAAGAATTACGGAAAAAACGAGGCTCTTACTATAGAGACATATCTTCTTAAAGACACTGAAAAATATACAGATCAGGAACCACTGATTATTACACAGATAAAAAATGTATCCCAAAAAACAGGATATACCACAAGCATAAGCAGGGAGATTGAAAAGCCCGATCTGTGGTCGGCCGAAATACCCAATCTCTATAATGTCATCTTTGTTGTAAAAGACAGTAAGGGCATTATACAGGAGGTCCTGGGCTCGGGCTTCGGATTCAGGAAAATAGAGATAAAAGATCAGCAACTATGGGTAAATGGTAAATCGGTAAAACTTAAAGGCGTAAACCGTCACGAGCACGATCCATTAACCGGGCGCTATGTGTCTCTCGAGAGCATGATTAAAGACATTACACTTTTTAAGCAATTTAATGTTAATACCGTACGTACCTGCCATTATCCCGATCACCCCGACTTTTATAAGCTATGCGATAAATATGGAGTCTATGTTATCGATGAGGCTAATGTTGAATCACACGGAATGGGTTATGGAGAAGCCTCACTCGGTCACGATGTGGCATGGCAGAAGGCTCACGTTGATCGCCAGGTGAGTATGGTTCAGCGCGACAAAAACCATCCATCAATAATTATCTGGTCGATGGGCAACGAAGCAGGTCCGGGAGTGAATTTTGTTGCCTGCCGCGAAGCAATATTGAATATCGACTCCAGCCGTCCCATACATTATGAAAGATATAATGAGGTTGCAGATATTGAATCAACAATGTATCCCTCTGTCGAATGGCTCGATAACACCGGTAAAAAAGACAACCCCAAACCCTTTATTATGTGCGAATATGCTCATGCTATGGGGAATGCTGTTGGTAACCTTAAGGAGTACTGGGATGTGATCGAAAGCCACGATCGCCTTATTGGCGGTTGTATCTGGGACTGGGTCGACCAGGGCCTCACACTTAAGGTGCCCGGAAGCGATGATGAATACTTTTTTGCCTATGGCGGTGATTTTGGCGATCGACCAACAGACTGGAACTTCTGTATTAACGGGCTTACAACCCCCGACAGGCAGGTTACACCGAAGATGGAAGAGATGAAGAAGGTCTACCAGTATATAAAAATGGAAGCAACAGATGCTTCTTCAGGAAAAATTAAAATAAGCAATCGCTACCAGTTTATTAACCTTTCTGAATTTCAACTTGAGTGGCTGCTTGAGTGCGACGGATCAGTAATCAAGTCAGGTAACATAGAGACAGTCAGTATTGAACCCGGAGAGACAGCAGAGATAGACCTTGGGCTTGGAGACCCTGGTTTTGTTAAAGGACATGAGTATTATTTAAAAGTACAGTTTGCTCTCTTCAGTTCAGATAATTACTGGGCCAGGATGGGTCATATTGTTGCATGGGAACAGTTTCCGGTGAATTTTGCCTCAACACTGGAGTTTGATAACTCGGTGATTATGGATAAATCAGAAATATATCCTGTGCAGGTCGACAATCATGACAGAAGAACTTACAATAAGGGTAAATACTTCTATGTAACCTTTAACCGGATAGCAGGAACTATCACCGAGATGTGCTATTTCGGCAACAAGGTAATCCAAACCGACCCCATTGCTGTTGAAGGAGTTAAACCGGCCACCCGGATGATATATACCTCTCTGGAAAACGACAAAAATATTGGAGGACCACTTCCAAATATATTCAGGGCCCCTGTTGATAACGATTATATATTCGGTAACGGACCCGGACCAAAATGGAGGGCTGCCGGCCTGGGAAACATGACTACATAAGGTAAAGAGCTTTGATTATGAGTTAGTGAGCGATAAAGCAATCAGGGTAAGTGTTGAGATGGAATCTGTTTCTCCAACCGGGTATACCCTGAGAACAACATCAGCTTATACTGTATGGGGAAATGGAGCTATAGATGTCGAAAACAGCTTTGATCCCGACCAGGCCGACTGGCCCCTGGCAAGGCTTGGATTTATTATGGAGCTGCCCGAAGGTTTTGAGACAGTTGAATATTATGGGGCAGGGCCTCACGAGAACTATGTCGATCGTAACAGCAGCGCAGCAATTGGCAAATATATTACTGCCGTCGATGATATGTTTGTGCCCTATATCAGACCCCAGGATTGTGGTAACAGGACCCGGGTAAGATGGCTAACCCTCACAAATAAGAGTGGATTTGGATTAATGATTGTTGCGCCACAGGAAATGAATTTCAGTGCCCTACACTATACTCCAATGGACCTGGAGAAAGGCTAATCATCCATATGAACTAACAAAAAGAAAGGAAACTATACTAACTGTCGATATGGCTCATTGCGGATTGGGAGGAGGAAGCTGTGGTCCCGGACCAATGGAGAGATATCTTCTTAATACCGAAAAGGCAACTTTAATTATAGTATCAGACCCTGGGAAAGTCACCTTGGCTCCAAGTCGGACTATGCCCGGAAATTATTCCCGAAATGAGGAAGGTTAGAAAAGGAGTTTATAAGGTATTTTGTTAAGGTTTATAAGGTAGGTATGCTAGGGAGGGTGTGCGTTCATTGAAGTAGCAATATTGACTAAATGTATATCTTTGATTTAATGTCTAAATGCAAAACTTTTATCCTATGTACTCATTTAATTTTGAAAGGCTTGAGGTCTGGCGGGATGACTGGGGTTAAACCACTCCGGCAGATGGAAATAGGCCATATCAACAACGAAGACTGTAGTCTACTTATTTGAAGGATCTCGCAAATGAAGACTTTTTATTACTTTCTTTGAATGACTTGTATAAACCCTATACAAACGTTTGGAATACCATCATGAAAAAACCACGGGAGTTGGGTGCGCTTGCTCGGTCTCCCCACCCTCCGACTTCTACTATCTCAATATAATACGCTAAAACTAATCTTTCTCATACCCTATACGCGATGTTTAAATTCTTAATAGTCTTAGTCATTCTCTGAGAAACAGGTATTATCGGGTCTAACTCATGCAGGGTATCCAACTCACCAGAATCCTGAACGATTGCAATGGTTTAAAGATGCACGCCTGGGTATATTTATTCACTGGGGGATCTATGCCGTAAATGGAATTGATGAGTCGTGGTCGTTCTTTAACGGGTATATATCTTACGATGACTATATGAAGCAGCTGGACGGATTTACAGCTTCAGAATATGACCCTGCTGAATGGGCTTCCCTTAATAAAAGAGAGCGGCGCCCGGTACGCTGTTCTTACCACCAAGCATCACGATGGTGTGGCACTGTGGAATACTGAGATTGGAAGCTAAATGTGCTCGACCGTACTCCGGCAGGCAGAGACCTGCTTTCCCTTTGTAAAGGCACTGAGAAAGGAGAAACTTAAGGTTGGGACTCTATTACTCTTTGCTCGACTGGTCTCACCCCGATTATCCGAATCATACAAAAGAAATAAAACGATATACTGACGATAGCGCAAGAGCAGCAAAGATTCAGGGATTTTAACTTCGGGCAGATAGGAGAGATCTCCGAAAGATTTCAAGCCCGACCTATACTGGTTCGATGGCGACTGGGAGCAGAGCGCCGAATGGTGGGGAGCCGAAGAAATCAGAAAAATGATCCTTGAAAGCAACAATAAGGCGATAATAAACAGCCGATTACAGGGATATGGCGATTATGCCACACCCGAACAGGGTCTGCCACTAAAGAGACCTTCGGAAGAGCCATGGGAGCTGTGTATGACAATAAACGACTCGTGGGGATACCAGCAAAATGACAATAATTATAAAACGCCGGGACAGGTAATCAGAATATTTGCAGAATGTCTTTCTATGGGAGGTAACCTCCTGCTTGATATAGGACCTCGGGAGGATGGATCTATACCCGATGAGCAGGTGAGGGTATTGAAAGAAATTGGCAGGTGGACGAGCAAACACGAGGAAGCTATTTACGGCACAGAGGCCGGATTAAAATAATAATTGTTATCATGGTCCCTCAACGCTATCCAGAGACAGCACCATGCTTTACCTTTTGTTCCTGGTGCTCCCGCCAACAACCAGGTGATGCTGGAGGGAGTAAAAAATAGTAAATAAACAGGATCTATGTTGTTGGCAACGGATCCAAGCTCGGAGCATAATGAGTATCTGAGACCTTACTGGAGCGATCATGCCGGCCTCCTGTTTATCGACTTGCCCGAACAACCTGCTCGACGAACAGATGACAGTATTGTGCCTTGTCCTGGATGGCAAACTTGATACCGAGTAATAGCCACCCCGAACCTTTAATTACCCAGGCAAGATCCGAAGGTGGAGTCTTCCGATGCTTCTCCGGGATATTTATCTTGAATCCGCTGCCCTCGTTAGACCAGCTAAGACTGCCATTAACACCCAGCATCTCTACTTTACTGTCCCTTCCGGGAGACTGAAATTTGACATTTCTATTTTGTCAGGCATAGCTTCTCCTTCTTCAGCCAGGTAGTATATATATAAGATATTATCACCCTTTTTTGTTAAACACACATTACTCTCTTTATAAGGGCCAATCGCCTCTGGTACCGTAGATGGCATCACTATTTATATCCATCCACTGACCAATATCTTCCAGTAGACTATAAGCCTCATCATGCCATTGTCCTTCGGACCCGGGGCAATATTTAGCAACAGGTTTCCTCCTTTGGCAACAATATCTACAAGCATATGAACAGCCTCCCTGCTGCTCATATATTTGGCATCAGGGGTCCACGACCATCCTCCTCCTGCAATAATACATGACTCCCAGGGATAGGTAAGCGTTCTCAGGAACCCTGTTTTCAGGGGTAAGATAATTCTGGTTCTTTCCATAAACAGCACGATCAACAACTATTAAACCCGGCTGGGCTATTCGGGCTTTGGCAACAAGCTCATCCATTCTGATATCCTGACTCTGCTCTCTGGCAAAATTATAATTTGGAGATGTTATCTGCCTGTAAATATCCTCTTTTGTTCTTTTCTGAACCTGTCCGCCATCGAGCCATAAGATATCAATCTTCCCATAATCACCTCCCAGTATCTCCATAATCTGACCCTGAGTAAACTGCACAAAATTTTCCCATCGCTCAGGATAGTTTCATTATGCTGTAATTTACATTTCTGTCGGGCGTGGCAAAATTTGGCCACCAGTAATTTTCATTATGCCAGTCAGGCTTTGAAAAATAGGCTCCTGCCCACATGCCTTCTTCCCTGAAAGCATCAAAGATCTCCTTGGTGACATTGGCTTTGGGATTAGTGCTGAAAAGGTGTTTTGGCTCTGTAATCTTATAGTCTGTATATTTTGTATCAAACATGCAGAAGCCATCATGATGCTTCGTTGTAAAAACCACATATTTCATTCCTGCATTCGCTGCAGCTTTGGCCCATTTCTCAGGATCAAAACCAACAGGGTTAAATGTATTCTGAAGGGTCTCATAATCCTTCTTATATTCAACATAATTTTCATTATTTCTCCTGCACCATCCTTCATCTTCAGCACATATCGACCACGACTCCACTATTCCCCACTGACTGTATGGTCCCCAGTGCATCAGTAATCCAAATTTTAAGATCCTGCCACTGCTCAAGCTTTTCCAGAACCAGAGGATCCGTCTCCGGCACATAGCGGGTGTCGTGCTGGCTGTATACCGTTATAAAGGCAGATAGTAAAAATGTAATTGAAATAATCTTTTTCATGTTTAGCTGATATCATTACAGATCCCTCACACCGCCTTTCGGCAGTCGTTCGGGATGATACTCTTACCCTTCGCTCTTAGCTCTTACCCCTTCGCTCTTAGCTCTTACCCCTTCGCTCCCTGCAGCAGCTTTGCTGCTACAACTCACTCTTCGGAAACATCTTCTTCCAGTCAGATCCATCATCCTTCAGGTACTCTGCCAAAACCACGACATTATAGAATTATGCCATTCTATGCGCTTAGAGTAGGTAAGAATATGGTGATCTCGCCTTCCACCTGCACCATCTCTACGGGGCGACCAAGGATTTTCAGGCCCACCCAAACTGCAGCGATTCGCCCAGGGGCACATTGGTATCAACAGATCCATGAAGTAGCAAAAGGGGTGTGTTATTTTATCTGCTGAAAGAGGGCTCTGGTCAATATAAATATCTTTTCTGTTCCATGGATATGAATCGCCCCGTTGCCTCCGACGAATATGAATATCCCCAGTATCCTTCACCCCAGTATGAACTGATGCTGCTTATACCGGCATGTGAAATAGCACATGTAAAAAGATCTGTTTTGGTTTGCAGTAGCATAGTCATAAATCCCCCGTACGACGCACCAATACAACCTACTTTTTCGGGGTCGACAAAATCATGGGCTGCAAGGAATTGTGTTGTGCCTTCAATGACCTCGTCTGCTGCATCCATACCCCAGGTGTTTTGATGCCTCGCCGAAAACTCCTGACCAAAACCTGTTGCACCGCTGGGCTGAGGAACAAACACAGCATATCCGTTAGCAGCCCATATCTCCATCGGATATCTTCCCCCCGAATGATTTTTCAACGGGTGATGTGCCACCATAATAATTTACTATTAGAGGATATTTCTTTGAAGCATCGAAATCCACAGGGTACATCATATATCCTTTTATTTCTCTTCCGTCGGGCATCTTAAAGTTCCAGTCCTCATCTTTCCCAGAACTTAACACTGTTGTAAGTATCTTTTTCCAGGATTTTCAAACAGTCTGCTTTCACCACTTGCCAGATCCAGTAGCCAGCCCCTGTTGTGCGCACTCATGCTTGTTCCGCCGTAGGCTGCCTAAGAGCATTGAGAGCAATATTCAATCCGGAAAGGTTATCGGGTTCTACAGCAATATTTCTGAATTCACGACTTTCTTCATCCAGCAAAAAAGCCTGCTATAGACTTCATCTGATGCAGTAATATAAATCTTATTATCAACAGGATGCCAGCTTGCTGAGCCTACGGAAGGATTAAAGTCTAAGGTTATTGGATCAACATCACCCGTTGCCAGATCGTACATATAAAGCTGGCCATCGTAGATGGTTGGCAATCTTTTGATCGCCGATATTTTCCTGTTTCACCAAAAGTATCTGGTCCGCCGGCAACAAGTAGCTTCTTCCCGTCTGGAGAAAAGCTGGCTAGCTTGAACCATCTGAAATCTTCCCATAGTGTTTTTACTTCACCCTTCTGAAGGTCCATAAGGTACATGTTTTGCAGTGAGAAGGGGCGCTGGGTTGGATTGGGTCTTGAGCTGCTGAATATAATATATTTACCATCACGACTGATATCATTCATGAGGCACCCGGCTTTCCGTATATTAGCCTGCCGGATGTTTTGCCGGCAACATCATACCTGTAGAGCTGGTTATAACTTGTTGGCCTGAAAAGTGCGATTGCCCAGTTCATCCATATATTTTAGAGAAGACTTTCCTCCGCTCTTCTCGGTCTCACGAACATTATAAATAATAAACGAACAATCGGGAGCCCACGAGAAACCAGACATATCGGCTATATTCTCGATAACAGGATATTCCTTGCCGCTATCAAAATCATAGATCCAGATAGTTGACAGATCGCCATTTCTTTCTGTATAATATATCCTGTTGCCCCGGGGCATCCACCTGTAGCCCGTTGTTCCGTCCTTCCTGAAACTCTGAATAATTTTACCCGTGCTGCTCTCTTTTACTACTGTCCACGATCCTGTTTTACCGGATTCGGTATCCACCTCCAGAATATGTTACAGCCATGTACTTACCATCTGGCGAGAGCGACATGGAGCCCAGCTTGGTTCCTTCAAGAAGATGATGAATGGTCATCTTCTGAGAAGGCTCGCTGATAGCACAACACCCTTATCAGGCATATCGCTCAGGCTTGCCTTAATCTGCCATTCGTTCTTTTTCAACTGTATAAAGAGATTTTACTACTATAAGATACTTGCCTGGATCAACATCAATTGCTCCAGTTCGTTTAACAGTTTTTCCTTCATCGGCAATGGTATAATTTGAGCTGATCTTCTTTCCTGCAAGATAAACTTCGAACATCTGCGGACTCTCAACTTCTATCTTAATTTCATCCAGTCCGTCCGATTCGGTATAGAATGAAAGGTATGAAATTTGCGAATCGGCTTTTTCAAAGGCTTTAAAGCCACAAATCCTTCTTTGCCTGTCTTTACAGAGCCCCATCCCTGTCCGTTTACAGGTACAGCCTGCCCAGGTCAAAATAATTTTCAGTAAGAAGGTTTTTCGTGGCAACTCGTCGTTATTTATATCGGGTCCTGAGATATGTGCCGGCTTTACTACTTT
>CALOBV010000019.1:0-16046 GCA_942491535.1 uncultured Marinilabiliaceae bacterium | reverse complement strand
TCCGGTGAGCTGGACTATTATATAAAGACTACAACAGACCTTCTTCTTGATGTTCCTGTTCCTGCAACAACAGGTTATACCGTGCAGACTCAAAATGTTGGATCTATGAAGAACGAGGGAGTAGAATTTGTACTTAATACTTATAACCTGAATGGTAGTTTTAAATGGAATACCAGCTTTAATATTGCCTATAACAAGAATGAGGTAACTAACCTGGGAGACCAGACATTAATTGATCCGGGTAGTTCAAGATATATGAGTATTGTTCAGGTTGGTGAACCACTCGGAGCATTCCTCGGAGCTGAATATGCAGGTGTTGATCCTGCTAATGGAGATGCACTCTGGTATGTGAATGAGAAGGATGATGATGGAAACATTATAAATCCTGATGTTACTACAAATACATTCTCAGAAGCTAATTATGTTATTCTCGGCAAACCTAATCCAGATCTTATTGGTGCAATAACCAATACATTTGAATATAAGGGAGTAGAACTTGCCTTTTACTTTCCCACCAGTGTCTGGTAATAAAGATACCTTTGGCTGGAGATACATATATATATCAGCTAATGGTGAATGTGTTTGGCAGCAGCTGGGCTAAGCGCAGTTAGACAGGTGGACTCCACATACCAATACTATTTCACAGGCAAGACTTGTTGAGATGGTAGCAGGCAAGAAGTAGCAGGTATCTTTCTGATGGTGCCTATCTTAAGCTAAGATCTTTGACACTTTCCTATAATCTGCCACAGAATGTGGTTAAAAGAATGGGATTGAATAGCATGAGAGTATATATGCAGGGACAGAACCTTTTAACCTTCACCAAGTATGAAGGTTGGGATCCTGAAGTATCAGCTGACTTCCTGGTAACTAATGTAAGGTCTGGGGTTGATTTTTATTCTGCTCCACAGCCGAGGACTATTACTTTTGGTATTAACATTAGTTTGTGATAATCTAAAAATATAATATAATGAAATATTTAAAATACATATTTATTTTTATTGCAACAGCAGTTCTTTCTGTTGGATGTGATAAGTATCTAGAACTTGAGCCTTCACAAAGTATTAGTGAAGATATTGCTCTCGATTCGGATGTTAATGTTAAGAGCGTTCTTACGGGTGCTTACGGCCAGTTTGATGCTGCAACCCTGTATGGAGGAGAAATTCTGAGAAATGCTGAACTACTGGGTGGTGACGACGAAATTCTCTGGGTTGGTACCTATAAGGGACCAAGAGATATAGCCAATAAGGAAATGGTTGCTTCCACTTTAGATGCCACAAACACCTGGGAAGGATGTTATGAAGTTATAAACTCAGTTAACAACGTTCTCAGTGCTATTGAGGTTGTTAAAGAGGAAGACCAGGACAGAGTAGAAGGAGAGGCCCTTTTCCTGAGATCACTATGTTATTTCGAATTGGTGCGCTTCTATGGTTTGCAATATGAAGCTGGTCAGACTAACGATCAATATGGCGTGCCACTAATCCTTACACCGACAAGGGGTATCGATGATGCCTATGTTGGTAGAAATACAGTTGAACAGGTTTATAGTCAAGTAATTACTGATCTCACCAGGGCTGCTTTAATATTGCCGCCTGATAATGATGTTTACGCCAGCAGTGGGGCTGCCAGTGCTCTTCTTGCCCGCGCATATCTTCAAATGGGAGATTATGCCAATGCCTGTATTGCCGCAAATGATGTAATTGTATCAGGAGAGTATTCTCTAAATGCAACTTATGCTGATGTCTTCAATAATGATAATAATACATCAGAAGATATATTTGCTACTCAGATTACACCACAGGACAGGTTTAGTGCTATGACAGAATTCTTCTCTACACCTGAATATGGCGGACGCGATGGTGATATTGAGATACTTGTTGGTCATCTGGGCTTATATGACCTGACAGACGAAAGGCTCGATTTAATTTACGACGCTGCAGGATCAACATACTGTGGTAAGTGGAATAACCAGTACGGTGTTGTTAACATTATCAGGCTTGCAGAAATGTACACGATTCGTGCCGAGTGTAACTTCAGGGAAGGTGCACCCTATGTTGGTGGAGTTGATCCGCTGGATGATTATAATGCGATTCATGAAAGAGCCGGACTGCTACCTGCGGGAGCTATAGTTCTGGATGATATACTTCTTGAGAGAAGACTTGAGCTTGCTTTTGAAGGATTCAAGATTCATGATGTAAGAAGACTCAAGGAAGATGTTGGAAGTGGTGCAGGGGCTTTCCCTTATGATGACCCTAAACTTTTATTCCCTATTCCTGCAAGAGAAATGGAAGCCAACCCTGCTCTTGAAGGTCAGCAAAACGAAGGATACTAGACAAGTAATTCCAATAAAAATTAAAGAGGAGGTTCAGAGAATCTCCTCTTTTTTTATAAGGTCTATTTGGTTTTATAATTTATTAATTTGTTTATTTTTGTCTGGATGAAATACATGAGTAAATTATTTTTTACCTCCCTGCTCTTATTTAGTGTATTGATAAATGCAATGGCTCAAAAGGTTGAACCGGAAGAGGTACTAAGTATCTCGAAAAGTTTTATCGATTCCTATTTTAAAGATTATCCCAGGAAGATCGGTGATTTATCTACTTATGGGTCAGAGGATGAGCCTTTGATTTATATTGTGAATCTTATTCCTGAAGGATGGATTCTGGTGTCGGGCAATAAAAGCGGCAAACCGGTAATAGGATTTAACTATGCAGATAGCTTTACGTTTCCTGAAAAGAATAATAATAACCCGGCTTATAACTGGCTTAAACAGTCATCCGAACAGCTTGAAGAACTGTATGCAAAACCAGCTGACAGAATTGATCCTGCCTGGATAGAAGGCTATGAATATGCCTTCTCCAAATCAGATATAACTGTTAATCCCCTTATTGATGTTGAGTGGGGTCAGGGGGCAGGATGGAACCAATTCTGTCCGGAAGATATCGACGGACCCGATGGTCGTGCCCTGATTGGTTGTGTTGGAGTAGCTATGGCCCAGGCCATGTCTGTGTTTGAATTACCTGATATTGGTGTTGGTAATATTTCTTATGAGCATAATATATATGGTACTATTTCCACTGATTATTCCCAATCTGAGTACAGGTGGGACCTAATGTCAGATACTGAAGCTAATGAGCACAGCGCTTTGTTCCTCTACGATTGTGCAACATCTGTGGAAATGGATTTTGGCCCGGACGCATCATCTGCAACCACCAATCTTTCTCCTTCTGCTATGGCGACAAATTTTTCAATGTCATGGACAGCCAGGTACCTTCAAAGAACAGGTTACCCCACGGAAGTGTGGATCGAGAAGATAATCTATGAACTCAGAAACGGCAGACCAATAATATACAAGGGCAGATCAGACGATGGTACTACGGGTCATGCCTTTAATGTGGATGGAGTTGTTACGGGCGATCTTTTTCATATTAATTGGGGTTGGTCTGGTAATAATAATGGCTACTTCCTTATTGACGACCTTACCCCTGGAACAAGAAGTTATAATATGAGCCAGGCTGCCGTTTTTGGGATCAGCCCTAACGCAACACCGGTAGAGAAGTATAGGATTGATGATGAACTTATTGTTTATCCTAACCCGGCATCTTCTATACTGATGCTAAAAAACCTGTCCCTGGAATCGGTAATATCTGTTAAACTATTTTCCATAAATGGCTCTCTGGTAAAATCTTTAGGTGCTTCTTCTATTAAAGACGGACTGGATGTTTCAGATATTAACAAAGGAACCTATATTTTAGAACTTGCCCTTAAGGATGACAGGCTCCTTTATAAGAAGATAGTAAAACAGTAGAATCTATATTTTAATCAGTTTAAGATATTTGCCAATAAGGTAATTAATTGTATCTTTGCAGCCACAATTTTTTACTAGTAGGAATTAATTTAAGCGTAACAAATGTCAGTAAAAATCAGATTA
This sequence comes from uncultured Marinilabiliaceae bacterium, assembly GCA_942491535.1. Classification (GTDB taxonomy): domain Bacteria; phylum Bacteroidota; class Bacteroidia; order Bacteroidales; family VadinHA17; genus JAUVKT01. Next base: position 12,118 of record CALOBV010000019.1, on the reverse strand, counting down.
GCTAGGAAGGGCCGTAAGAAGAAGGCCTATTACCACATTGTGGTAGCTGATAGCAGGGCGCCACGGGATGGCCGTTTTATTGAAAAACTGGGCATATACAATCCCATTACTGATCCGGCAACTATTGAATTAGATTTTAATAAAGCATTGGATTGGCTGCATAAGGGCGCGCAACCTACTGAAACATGTAGAGCTATCTTATCTTACAAAGGTGTACTTATGAAGAAGCATCTGTTAGATGGTGTCAAAAAGGGTGCATTTAACGAAGAAGAAGCTGAGAAAAGATTTCAGCTCTGGCTGAAAGAGAAAGAAGACAAGGTTGAAGCCAGAAAAGCAGGAATTGAACAAACACAGGAAGCTGAGAAAAACAAGAGACTCGAAGCTGAGAAACAGATTAATGAAGCAAGGGCAGAAGAACTTGCTAAGAGAAGATCTGAATTAGCAGCAGAAGCCGAAGCAGCAGCAAAAGCAGCTGCAGCGAAGGCTGAAGAGGCAATTGCCGAAGTCGAAGGAAAAACAAAAGTGGCTGCTCCTGAAGTGGAGGAAGCTATTGAGGAAGAGGCTGAGAAGAAGGCTGTAGAGGCTGTAGAGGCTGTAGAGGCTGATGAGAAGAGAGGCTGAGAAGAAGGCTGAAAAGGCTGTAGAGGCTGTAGAGGCTGTAGAGGCTGTAGGCTGAAAAGGCTGTAGAGGCTGTAGAGGCTGAGAAGAAGGTTGAAAAGGCTGTAGAGGCTGTAGAGGCTGTAGAGGCTGAGAAGAAGGATGAGAAGGCTGTAGAGGCTGAGAAGAAGGATGAGAAGCCTGTGAAGGAAAAGGAAGAAAAGGCTAAGAAGAGCAAAGAGTAGATAACCAATAGCAGGGGGGTTCCCGTGCAAATAAATGAGTTAATATTACTCGGTAAAATCATTAAAGTACATGGATATCATGGTGCTGTGGTGATTGCCCTTGAAGGCGAAATTTCTGAAAAAATTGAAGAGATGGAATCGGTGTTTGTTGAAATAGACGGCAAACCGGTTCCATTTTTTTTTGAATGGGTTAAAAGTCCATCTCCCAATACCCTGGTCTCAAAATTCGATTATTACGATTCCGATAAAAGCATAGCAGAGTTTATCGGCTGCAGTGTTTATACAGATAAAGAGACATTTATAACATCTTCTGATAATAAGTTGCCAATTTTCCTTACGGGCTACCTCTTGCTTGATAGTGATAAGCACGAAGTAGGTGAAATACAAAAAGTTGTGTCGTTTCCTATGCAGGTTATGCTGGAACTACGAAAGGGTAAATCAGGGCAGATATTGGTTCCTTACAGCGAGGATATGATAATTGAGCTGGATGATGTTAATAAGATATTAATTCTGGAACTGCCTGAAGGGATAGATTCGATTAATACATAAACGAAGCTGCCTGCAACATATCCTAAGACGGTCCGTCTTTATAGTAATTAATCTAAAACAGGATGGACATGAAAAAATTATTTGTATCAACTTTAGCTTTATTCTTCCTTACACTATCTGGCTTTGCCCAGGTAAAAGAGAAAAGAGACGTAGATGATTTCTCCTCTGTTGCCTTTGGTGTATCTGGGGATGTTTTTATAAAACAGGGTAGTCAGTTTAGTGTGACCCTTGAAGGAGACCAGGATTTATTGGATGAGATTACTACAAAGGTTATAAATGGAAAGTTACTTATTCGTAAACCGGACTGGAGAAAGGCAAGGAATGAAAAACTTACAGCCTATATTACAATGCCTGTAATTGATGGTCTGAGTATGTCAGGCTCGGGTCGTCTTGTAAACGAAGGACCATTGAATTGCGATGATCTTAGCATTAGTGTGAGTGGAAGTGGTTCAATAAAGCTTGATAAACTTACAACAGACGAAGTAAGCATAAGCATTTCTGGGTCCGGAAGTATTTTAGCCGAAGGGCCGGGATCTGATGTGGCCGATATTAGTATAAGTGGATCTGGAAGCGTTACAGCAGAAAACTTCAAACTTGGTGATGCGGATGTTGCAATATCAGGTAGCGGACGTTGCAAGATATGGGTAGAAGATGCATTGGTTGCAAGAATTTCAGGTTCAGGAAGCCTATATTTTAAAGGTGATCCTAATGTAGATGCAAAATCGTCAGGTTCAGGTAAAGTAAAATCCTTTTAGCGAATAATTGAGAACCTGCCGCCGGGATCGAGTTTAATAATCGATGAAGCTTTTGCGGTTTGCAGATCATCCTGTCTCCACGACACAATATAATCGGCAGCCGCTTTAATTTCTTCAGTTATTTCGCCAAATATAGAGGGCGAGGGTGAATCGCTAATATTAGCAGAGGTAGAAACAAGTGGTTTTCTGAATCTTCTTATCAGTTCCTGGCAAAAGGGATCTTTAACTATCCTGATTCCGACCGATCCATCCTCTCCTATAAGATTTGGAGCAAGATTTCGTGCGCCGGGATAAATTATTGTAAGCGGCTTATCACTTACATCAATTAACTCCCAGGCAATATCCGGAACATCTTTTATATACTGTGTCAGCATATTGATATTTTCAATCAGAACCAGCATACTTTTATTATCAGACCTTTTCTTGATCTTGAAAATCCTTTCAACAGCCTCTTTGTTTGTTGCATCGCATCCCAATCCCCAGATGGTGTCGGTGGGGTATAGAATTATCCTGCCCTCATAAAGCTCGGTTAATGCCTTATTTATCTCTGCCCGGCTATACATATTGACTTAATTTTCCGAACATCCTGTTTATTTTGGCCCTTCTCGACCATCGAAGCTCCCTTTTTTCAGGAACACCATTTTTTTGAATATACTCAGTGGCGGCCTCAATCATTCGTTTTGATGATTTACCATCTTTATAAGGATGATAATTTTGAACAAACCATAGTCTTTCATCTTTCAAGGGATCATTATCCAGGTTGTCGCTTACACTGCCAGCAAGGTAAGAGGGATCAGATATATCCTCCCATTTGATGTGTTTTGACCGGCTGTTTATTGTAATAACAGGTTTGTTTAACAATAGAAATTCATATACCGCCGATGATGTATCACTTATCATCAGGTCGGCAGCTTTTATCCAGGGCAGTATATTTTTATCTTCGGCTATTTGAAGATGCTTATTTTTGGCTGCGGCATCAATATATTTATTTACTATTTTCTTTGAAGTAAGATCGTGAAACTTTACAACAACGTGGTAGTCCTTATGCTCTGACAGCTCAATAATCGTATTAATCGAATTATCGGCTGAAGTGAGCGATGGCGAAAAAGTAGGAGCATATAGTATAAGATACTTCTTCTTGTGTTTTTCAAGAATTGTATTTTTTAATACAGACCCGTCATCTTCAGACGAGTATAGTGGATCAAGCTTACTCCAACCTGTTTCGACCACAGTAAAATCTCTGAATCTTGAAGCCAGCTTATTAAACCTTGATGTAAACCAGGGGCCCTGTGTAAGGTAAAGATCGAAATAGTGTCGTATCCTGAAATGTCCTTTCTTTTCTCCTGCAAAGCCATGAAATATCTGGATCTTAACACCCCTCAGGTAATGGGGGACTTCATTTCCAGGAACATAAATTACCTCAGCATTAAATTGTATGCAATCTTTAATAGATGAGCCATGCTTATATTTTTTTGCAAAGGGAAATTGACCGGTAAGTTTCTCCGGAACAAACCATAATATCTCATCACCGTTTTTTATAAGCTCCCTGCAAAGGGGCTCAAGGATTCCAAATGCGTATGGATTCTGACAGAAAAGAAGAGCTTTCATTCGGTACCTGTCTTAAAAAAGGTTATTTGCTGCATCAAGATCTTCTTTAAAGTCTACTTCAATACACCTGAAATTGGAAATATCTACGGGTTTAATTTTAATTTTATTCTTTTCTATTGCCAGCTCAAGGCCCTTCTCAAAATAATCGTTATTATCACATTCTTCCAACCTCTTAATAAAAATGTCAATGTCGGTACTGGATATAAAGTTTATTCCAACTGCCTCTCCCGGGGCCTCCTTTACCTGCTTTGAAATTTCATTTATGTTACCATTTTTGTCGATAGAATATTTCACCTCTTCTTCCCCAACCGAGCTGTTATTTACTGCAACGAATGATTCATCCCTGTCGATATATTGATTTAAGCTCTTTAAGATTTGTGCATCAAATACAACGTCTCCATTTAGCCACAGAACATTCTCATTCCTGCATTTGTAAAGCGCTCTCAAAAGGCTTTTTGAAGTATTTGTCTGATCAAATTCAGGATTGTAGATAAAACTTAAATCAGGATATTCCTCCATCACCAGGTCTTTTTTAAAACCAACTACAACCATAATGTCGTTTATATCGAAATATCCGGAAAGATTTTCTATTTGCTGTTGCATTATGGTCTTACCGCTTTTTAACTTTGTAAGTGGTTTGGGGTAGGGATTACCAAGTCTTGATCCTATCCCTGCTGCGAGAATTACAATTTTCATTTTTTCTTATGGTATAATAATTGCAATAAAGATACTAAGATCTTGAATATGGCGAAGAGCTTTAAATATATTTCCCCTTTCTTCTGGCCTTATTTGGCTATTGGAATTAATATTCGCATATTCGCGCAAAATTTATTAGATGGTAAATACAAGGATTAAAGGGGCAAACATTAAGAAAGCCAGGAAACTTCTCAATGATGTGGTTGACTATCTTGATGCTCAGAATATCGATTATCATCTGGAGGGAGGAACATTACTTGGATTTGTTCGTGATGGTGAATTTCTGGAATGGGACCACGATATTGATCTCTCAATACCCGGATCTTATGCCTTAGACTTCTATTCAAAGAGAAGAAGATTATGGTTAAAGGGTTATCGTGTAACAAGTCGTCGAAGCACCATCGACCTTGGTCCGATAGAGAAGGATGAATATAGAATTTTCAAGGTGAAAAGAATTTTCGGTTCATTAATGTCTTTATTTTCCCGTAATGTTCGCAACAATCAGCTTGTCGCTGATATTTTTATTAAATATGATAACGAACAGGATACATACTGGATTGCTAAGCAGAAAGTGATGAAGGCTCCCAGCTTTCATTATCGGGGCTATGAGGAGATAGACTATATGGGAAGATCCTATAGAACCCCGGTAAGATATTCAGATTATCTTACTCATAAATACGGAGATTGGTCGATAACCGTAAAGGAATGGGACTGTTCAGTTGATGAAAAGTCTATTATTGCATCGGTATCCTGATAAAATCAGACAGCCAGACTATGTTCTCTCAAGGCATCGTTCAGCGATGTTTTTTTATCTGTCGACTTCTTCCTTTTTCCAATAATAAGAGCACATGAAACCTGGTATTCTCCTGCAGGAAATTGCCTGGTATATGATCCGGGAATTACAACTGAGCGCGAAGGAACAAAGCCATTATAAATAACTTTTTCTGAGCCTGTAACATCGATAACTTTTGTAGAGTTGGTTATAACAACATTTGCTCCCAGCACCGCTTCTTTTTCAATATAAGCTCCTTCAACTATTATTGATCTCGATCCAATAAAACAATTATCTTCTATAATTACCGGTGAGGCCTGGACCGGTTCCAGCACTCCTCCGATCCCAACCCCTCCACTCAGATGGACATTTTTACCAATCTGTGCACACGAACCAACAGTGGCCCATGTATCAATCATGGTACCAGCATCAACATATGCCCCAATATTTATATATGAAGGCATCATAATAACGCCACTTGAAATATAGGATCCATACCTGGCAATAGCATGAGGAACAACCCTTACACCCAGTTCCTTATAATTCTTTTTTAATGCTATCTTATCATGGAATTCGAATGGCCCCACTTCTGTTATTTCCATTTTCTGGATTGGGAAATAAAGTATTACGGCTTTTTTTACCCACTGGTTAACGAACCATCCCCCGTCTCTTTTTTCAGCTACCCTTACTTCTCCCTTATCCAGTTTCTGAATAAGTTCCCTAATGGCATTCTGTGTCTTCTTTTCACTCAGAAGTGACCTGTCTTCCCACGCCTTTTCAATTAAGTCAATTATTACTTTTTGCATACATATAGTAATTATAAGGTAAAAATAAGGAATGTTAATAATGATTAAAAACTATATGAAACTAATATTAATTATTTGATATTTCGAGGTTTCCTGTAACTTTGGTTTGCCAGTATCCTTAATGGAAATTAATTTATGATCATTAAATATTATCAGTTATGAGAAAAAATCTATTTACTTTTCTTCTCCTTTTTGTGTTTAGCATATCGCTGAGTGCCCAGAGTGGCTTGAAATATCAGAAGCCACCCAAGGAGATTGTTGAGATAATGACGGCTCCGCCTACTCCATCGGTATCGTTCAGTCCTGATGGTAAGCTTTTAGCCATGCTTGAGCGCAGAGAATCTCCGACTATCGAAGATTTTTCTGCCGAGATGCTCAGACTTGGTGGTTTACGGATAGATCCAGCAATGAATTGTGGCAGCAGGCCATCATATTCTGTGGGTATCAGTATTATGGACCTTGATGGAACTAATAAGAGAGATATTAAGGGTTTACCCGCTAATCTGAAGATGGGTCGCATATCATGGTCGAATGATGGTAAATTATTTGCCTTCATTAATTATACTACAAATAGCGTTGAACTATGGCTTGGAGATACTGAGAGTTTTTCAGTTAAAAAGATAGATGATAATCTGAATCTTGTTATGTCAGGAGATTTTAGCTTCTTATCTGATAATAAGAGTATTATCTATAATACTATCAATCCCAACAGAGGTGAACGGCCAAGACCTTCGCAGGTGCCTGAGGGTCCTGTTGTTCAGGAGAACCTTGGCAGGAAGGGTGCTGCAGCTACTTACCAGGATCTTTTAAAGAGCCCATCCGATGAGAGAATATTTGAGTATTTTGCTAGTTCAGTAATAAAAATATGGGATGGTGTTTCTTCAAAACAAATAGGCAAACCAGCTATCTATAGTAGAATGAGTAGTTCTCCGGATGGAAAGTACCTTATGGTAACAACGATTGAAAAACCATTTTCATATACTGTGACTTACAGGTCGTTCCCATCTCAAATTGCCATATGGGATATGCAAGGCAAGCTGGTAAAGAAGCTTGCAGATGTTCCACTACGAGAGGATAGACTTGTTGGTGATGATATGACCTACCCGGAGCCCAGTGGATATACATGGAGGGACGATAAACCATCAACAATTATGTGGGTTGAGCATCTGGATGGTGGAGATTCCAATAAGGATGTTGAATACCGCGATAGGGTAGTAAGTCTTGATGCACCTTTTTCAGGAGAAGGAGTTGAATTGTTATCAACAAAACTCAGGTATGGTGGAATTATGTGGGGTGACGAAAACTTTGCAATCGTTTCTGAACGATCAAGAAAGTCAAGGATGAATATTCAAAGCTCATTTAACCCATCTGATCCTATGGGTACAATAAAGGTTATTTTTGAGCTTAGTAGCGACGACAGGTATAATGATCCGGGCAGGTTTGCTACTAAAGATAATGAATTCGGAAGGTCAGTTCTACTATTTGCAGATAAGGGCAAATCTTTGTATTTAACAAGTAATGGACCTTCACCCGAAGGAGACAGACCATTTATAGATAAGTATACAATTAAAGGAGGCAAGACCAGCCGTCTATGGCAGTCTGAGGCTCCTTATTACGAGCAAGTATCTGATCTTTTGCCCGAAATGAAGGATGTGGTTATGACCAGGCGTGAATCTGTTGAGGTTCCAGCGAATTATTTCCTGCGGAATCTTAAAACAGGTAAACTTACACAGATAACCCACTTTGAGAATCCTTATCCTCAGCTTATAGGTGTTAGCAAGGAGAAGATCTTATATAAGCGAAATGATGGTCTGGATCTAAGCATGGATTTACTACTTCCGGCGGGTTATGATAAGGACAGGGATGGTCCTCTTCCAGGTATACTTTACGCTTATCCCAGGGAGTATAAGAGTGCCCAGGCTGCCAGTGTTGTTTCAGGTTCTCCTTATAGGTTTACCAGTATAAGTGCCGGATCTCACCTTGTAATGCTAACTCAGGGTTATGCTATTTTAAATAATGCTGCATTCCCAATAGTTGGCGAGCCGGAGCCAAACGATTTTTTCAGAGAACAATTAATCGCAGATGCTGAAGCAGCTATCAAAGCAGCCGTTGATCTCGGTGTCCTCGATCCTGAAAGAGTAGCTGTTACCGGTCATTCCTATGGTGCTTTTATGACCGCGAACTTACTGGCTCATACAAGATTGTTTGCCGCAGGCGTTGCAAGGAGTGGAGCATATAATCGTACCCTGACTCCATTTGGATTTCAGAGTGAGAGACGGACTTTCTGGGAGGAACCTGAGCTTTATTTCAATATGGCTCCTTTTATGCACGCTGACAAGGTAAAGGATCCTATATTGTTAATTCATGGGATGGCAGATAATAACAGTGGAACATTCCCGATCCAGAGCGAAAGGTACTATGCAGCATTAAAAGGACATGGAGCAACGGTAAGACTTGTCCTGCTTCCATTGGAGAGTCATGGCTATTCAGCTATTGAATCTAATATGCACGTTCAGTGGGAAACCTTACAATGGCTCAATAAGTATGTAAAGAATAAGAAGTAATATTCTATCTGAGCTTTCAGAAAAAATTATTGTTAAACAACCGGTGTGATTAGAGATCTTACCGGTTGTTTTTTATTAATATAAACATATACAGATATGTACATTTAATTTTTAATATTATATTTGGCCCGTCCAAACGAAAAAATGGTATATTTTTGCACAATCAAACATCAACAGAATAAGCTTGTAATACCTGAAACAGATATATGTATAACATAAAACCCTTAATCTATGATTAGTAAGTTATTTTGGATTGTCCCTGTCGCTTCGGTGACGGCTCTATTGTTTGCCTGGATTTTCTTTAAAACGTTAATGAAGAAATCAGAAGGTACAGACAGGATGAAGGAGATTGCCCAGTATGTAAGAGAAGGAGCAATGGCCTATATCACTCGTCAATATAAAGTAGTGGCTATAGTGTTTTTATTCCTTGTAATATTTTTAACCATTCTTGCCTATATGGGAGTGCAGAATCCCTTTGTTCCGGTTGCCTTCCTGACAGGTGGAATATTTTCAGGCTTATGCGGATTCCTGGGAATGAAGACTGCAACTTATGCATCGGCCCGTACTGCTCACGGTGCAACCAGTTCATTAAATCAGGCTTTACAGATAGCTTTTAGATCTGGTGCCGTTATGGGCCTGGTAGTTGTTGGATTTGCGCTTCTTGACATCTCTGCATGGTTTCTTTTATTAACCAAGGCTATTTTCACTCCTGATCATATGGAGCATGGCCTTAAATGGTTGGGTCTGACCTTTGTTCACGAGGGAACAACCAGTTCACAGAAGATGATTGAGATTACTGCTGTAATGCTTACTTTCGGTATGGGAGCGTCAACCCAGGCTCTTTTTGCTCGTGTTGGTGGTGGAATCTACACCAAAGCGGCCGACGTTGGTGCCGACCTGGTTGGAAAAGTTGAAGCAGGAATTCCTGAGGATGATCCAAGGAACCCCGCAACTATTGCTGATAATGTAGGTGATAATGTAGGTGATGTTGCCGGAATGGGAGCAGACCTTTACGAATCTTATGCAGGATCTATTCTTGCAACTGCGGCTCTTGGAGCAGCCCTCCCGGGATTGTCTGAGACAATGCAGATGAAGGCAGTAATTGCACCAATGATTGTGGCTGCAATAGGAATTATATTATCTATTGTTGGTATTTATCTTGTACGTACCAAGGATAGTGCTACACAAAAAACTTTGCTAAATGCACTGCTGCTGGGTACCGGTGGTAGTTCTGCATTAATTTTGGGAGCCATTGCTATCCTTGCCGGAACCGGCTGGATCACATGGGGTGTATTTGGGTCTGTTGTTTCCGGTCTGCTTGCCGGTGTAATTATCGGTCAGGCTACGGAGTATTTTACTTCAGATGAGTACAAACCAACCCAGGGAATAGCCAGGCAAGCTCAACAGGGGCCTGCTACTACAATAATTGATGGAATGGCAGTAGGCATGTTTTCTACCTGGCTTCCGGTATTAACTATTGTTGCTGGTATTATTGCTGCCTTTGGTTTTGCAGGTGGTTTCACTGATTTTGCTAGTGGCGTATACGGAATTGGTTTTGCTGCTGTTGGTATGCTATCGACACTCGGGATAACTCTTGCTACAGACGCTTTCGGTCCTATTGCTGATAACGCAGGAGGAAATGCAGAAATGTCTGAATTGCCACCGGAAGTAAGAGAAAGAACAGATGCTCTGGACGGACTAGGTAATACTACAGCTGCAACGGGTAAAGGATTTGCTATCGGATCGGCAGCACTTACAGCTATGGCCCTTCTTGCTGCATATATGGAAGAAGTCAGACTCTGGCTGGGAAGAATGGCAGATAAAAGTATTGAGGGATTTGAACAGATTGGTAATATTCTATTTTATAATGATAATGTGCCAGCTGTTGAAGAAGGTCAGAGAGCTGTACAAATTGCGTCTGCTCATATTGATGACTTTGTTACTGCCTATAATATATCTCTTTTCAATCCCATCGTTCTTGGTGGAATATTTATTGGAGCTATGATGGCATTTGTATTTTGTGCAATGACTATGAAGGCTGTTGGCAGGGCTGCCGGAGCTATGGTTGATGAGGTACGTCGTCAGTTTAGAGATATACCCGGAATCCTCGAAGGGAAGGCAACACCCGAATATGCAAAGTGTGTGGCCATATCAACCAAGGGTGCTCAAAGGGAGATGGTTGTTCCTTCAATGATCGCAATTTTTGTTCCTGTTCTTGTTGGTGTACTGATGGGTGTCGGTGGTGTTATCGGTCTTCTTGTTGGAGCCTTAACAGCTGGTTTCACACTGGCAGTGATGCTAAATAATGCAGGTGGAGCATGGGATAATGCAAAGAAATATATTGAGAAAGGCAATTTCGGAGGTAAGGGCTCAGATGCTCACCATGCAGCGGTTGTTGGTGATACTGTTGGTGATCCCTTCAAAGACACTTCTGGTCCGTCACTTAACATTTTGATTAAGCTTATGACAATGGTTTCTGTTGTTATGGCAGGACTAACTGTTACATACAGTATATTTTAAGATTGTAAGATTAAAAGATTATAAGATTGGCTGCTTCCTTGAAGCAGCCATTTTTTTGTACATTTAGCAATAAATATTTTGATGCTATGGAAGATATAACCTTTCCGGTTCTAAAGGATATCCGGGATGCCTATAATAGAATCAGTCCCTTTATTCACAGAACGCCTGTACTAACTTCGACCCAGCTAAACGCACTTACCGGCTCTGAATTATACTTTTTAAATGTGAGAATTTTCAAAAAGTAGGAGCATTTAAAATCAGGGGTGCAACAAATGCAATATTGATGCTGACGGAAGAGGAGAAGTCAAAGGGTGCAATACACACTCCTCAGGGAACCATGCAGCCGCATTATCTCTGGCAGCAAGAAGCATGGAACTAGAGCTTATATAGTTCTGCCATCAACAACAACAGAGGTAAAGAAAGCGCTGTTACCCGATATGGAGCAGAAGATAACCTTCTGTGAACCTACACTTGACAGCAAGAATTACCACACAGTTCAAAAAATTATAGAAAAAACGGGAGCAACATTTATTCATCCCTATGATAATTTTAATGTAATATGCGGCCAGGGAACATCATCACTTGAGCTTATGGAAGATGTTGATAACCTCGATATTGTTATTTGTCCTGTTGGTGGAGGCGGTTTACTGAGTGGAACCGCAACAGCAGTGAAGGGGCTTAATGCAGAAATAAAAGTATTTGCGGCCGAGCCACTTGGGGCAGATGATGCAAGCAGATCATTTTATTCGGGCGAACTGGTGAGTGAGCATAGCCCGGTAACCATAGCCGATGGGCTTTTAACAACATTGAGCGAGAGAACGTTCAGAATAATAAGGGAAAAGGTTGACGATATTTTTACGGTAGACGAAGACAGTATTATTAAAGGAATGAAACTGATCTGGGAGAGAATGAAAATAATTATTGAGCCCTCATCTGCAACTGTGCTTGGGGTAATAATGAATAATCCGGAAATATTCTCCGGTAAAAAAGTTGGAGTAATATTATC
>CALOBV010000018.1:0-32663 GCA_942491535.1 uncultured Marinilabiliaceae bacterium | reverse complement strand
GGAAGTGTAGGAGGAATAGCAACTATAAATACAGCTGGAGGCAGTCTTCAGCTAAGTGCGGAGGTCTTTCCTTCAGAAGCTGCAAATAGGAATGTTAGCTGGTCTCTTTCCGGTGAAAAGGTCATGCAAATCTATAAGCTCGACTGGGACGAGTTACAGCCACTGGGAAAGATGGAGTTGTTACTGCCCAGGCTACTGCCAGTGATGGTTCAGGAGTCTATGGTGAGTTTACAGTTTCTGTTACAGGTCAGGATATTCCTGTAACAGGCATTACTATTTCAGGAGATGATTCCATAAGTATAATTAATGGAAGTGCCCAATATACTGCAACAGTTACTCCAACTGATGCAAGCACTCAAACTGTCAGCTGGTCAGTTACAAATGGGTCAGCATCAGCAGTAATCAGTGAAAGCGGCCTGCTTAGTGCCCTGGTTAATGGATTAGTTACTATTAGAGCCAGCGCAGAAGATGGATCAGGTATATATGGAGAGAAAGAAATTCTTATTTCCAACCAAGATCCGGTGCTTACCGGAGATCAGATAATTGCCGATCATACTGTAGTGGATAAATATGATGATATACCTGAGTATTATATTGAGGAGGTCAAGAAGATGGTATTATCTGTTTGGGCAAGATTTATTCCAACGCTTATTTCAGTGGACTGATGTTATTTGAGTCGCGCTTGATCCATTTACGATTTTGATATGGAAATGGAGTAGGTGAACCAGACCTTCCGTCTGATATAAGTTGAATGTAAACAGGGCTTCATGGGGTGACTATGACAATGAGACAGGCTGGATAATGGTCCTACGGCGAGGAAGACTGGTTTACAAACTCACAGCTATCAGTACAGAATCCAAACGAGTATAACCTATATGAATGAAAGTGGCTGGAAGGTAGCTGTTCTGGGATTTGTATGGTGTTGGGATATGATAGGAGACGCATCAGAGGCAACTGATTCCGACTATGGAGCTCGCTGGCGTGGTGAATCTGAGGATAGCCCTGAAGGTGACAGACTCATGGGGACTTGATTCAGAAGATTATGCTTTAACAGGTAATTCGGTCTAGTACTGGACCCATACCTCGATGCTGCAGGAATACATCGACTATGGTAGCGCGAATAATTACCCAACCAGAGTATTCTATACTACAGGACCACTGGATTCAGGATCAGAAGAAAGCATTATACCAGATATATCTAAAGCATGAATATATTAGAAATTTTATAAGGCGAAGACACATCGGGATTTACTGTATTTGATTATGCTGATATGCTAAGCTACGACGATGACAGGACATTAACAACGGTAACCTGGTCCGGACATACCTTTCCTGGAATAACAGTATCTAACCAGCTTCCCGAAGATAGTGGACAGATCTCTAATACAGGAGCCTTAACGTTTAGGCAAAGCCATGTGGTGGATGCTGGCCAGGATAGCAGGTTGGGATGGAGTATCTGACGGTGGGCAGGTAAATGTCGATAGTATATCTGTAGGAAGTGTAGGAGGAATAGCAACTATAAATACAGCTGGAGGCAGTCTTCAGCTAAGTGCGGAGGTCTTTCCTTCAGAAGCTGCAAATAGGAATGTTAGCTGGTCTCTTTCCGGTGGAGAGGTCATGCAAGTATAAGCTCCCAGGGGACTAGTTGCAGCCACTGTAGAAGATGGAGTTGTTACTGCTGGAGCTACTGCCAGTGATGGTTCAGGGGTCTATGGTGAGTTTACAGTTTCTGTTACAGGTCAGGATATTCCTGTAACAGGCATTACTATTTCAGGAGATGATTCCATAAGTATAATTAATGGAAGTACCCAATATACTGCAACAGTTACTCCAACTGATGCAAGCACTCAAACAGTCAACTGGTCAGTTACAAATGGGTCAGCATCAGCAGTAATCAGTGAAAGCGGCACTGTGGTACCCTGGTTAATGGATTAGTTACTATTAGGGCCAGCGCAGAAGATGGATCAGGTATATATGGAGAGAAAGAAATTCTTGTTTCCAACCAGGATCCGGGTGACTCACCAGGAGATCAGATAATTACCGATCTATACTGTAGTGGATAAATATGATGATATACCTGAGTATTATATTGAGGAGGTCAAGAAGATGGTATTGTCTGTTTTGGGCAAGACACATTCCAACGCTTGTTTCAGTGGACTGATGTTATTTGAGTCGCTTGATCCGTTATACGATTTTGATATGGAAGATGGAGTAGGTGAACCAGACCTTCCGTCTGATATAAAGTTGAATGTAAACAGGGCTTCATGGGGTGACTATGACAATGAGACAGGATGGATAAGGTCCTACGGCGAGGAAGACTGGTTTACAAACCCGACAGCTATCAGTCGAACAAAATCGAGTATTTCCTATATAAATGAAGGTGGATGGGAGATAGATGTTCTTGGCTTTGTATGGGGTTGGGAAATGATAGGAGATGCCTCTGTGTCAACAGATCCGGACTATGGAGTTAGCTGGCGTGGTGTAGCTCAGGGTAGCCCCGAAGGTGTACACTCATGGGGCCTTGATTCAGAAGATTATGCTTTAACAGGCAACTCTGTAAGCATGGATTCCTATCTTAATGCTACCCAGGAATATATCGACTATTGTATTTCGAATGGCTACCCGACGAAGCTTTTTTATACTACAGGACCAATTGATTCGGGATCAGAAGAAGAATTATACCAGATATATCTTAAGCACGAGCATATTAGGAATTTTGTAAATGAAGATCCATCCAGGATACTGTTTGATTATGCTGATATACTTAGCTATGACGATGACGGGACATTAACAACGGTAAGCTGGTCGGGACATACCTTTCCGGGAATAACAGAGATCAACGAGTTTCCGAAGCGATCGAGCCAGATCTCTAATGCAGGCTCTTTACGTTTAGGCAAAGCCATGTGGTGGATGCTGGCCAGGATAGCGGGTTGGGACCGGAAGCTCAACCAGAAAGTCAGAAATCTCTTAAGCTGGTAAACAATATAAACAATGAAAGTGATGGTATTGATGTAATTAAGTTATATCCAAACCCAAGTAGTGGATTAGTAAATATATATTGGTCCAATTTGAATATTGACGGTTTAACACTAACAATATATGATCTTGCTGGCAAACCGGTAAGAAAAATTATCATTGAGCCAGAAGTAGCTGAAATTCAGGTTAATATAGAAGATTTAAAACACTGGGATGTATTTGTTTGAATTGAAAACCCCAGGTAAAATCGTGTCGTTAAACTGAGAAAAGTAAGCTAAAATATTGATATTTGAAGATTAGCAGCACCAAAAAAGTTTCAGCTAAATAGACTGAATCAAAAAACTAAACATCCTGATAAGTGCTCAGGTCACTACTTATAAGCTGTTTTTCTTATCAGCAATTAAGAATACAATTGCCAGAAGCAGAAAGCTATTTGCTACATGGAAGAAATTAACCGTCTGGTGAAAACCTCCAATAGACTTTTGGGTAACCAGTGTAAATGCTGCAAGCAAAATAACTACAATAGCAATTACAACAGAGATCCAGGCAATGGTGTTAAAGAATTTCATAAGATTTTCATTTTATTGAGTGCACTTATCATAACTAGTAATAAGGTAAAATATATGAACTATATAGACTATATGTCAAGTACATTCTTTATTATGAATGAGTATAAGTAAAATTTAGACAACGAATCCATCTGTCTGCATCTTTGGCTAGTAATATTAAACCTTCTTAATTTTCTTTCCTGTAGCAGTAATAGTAAGATTATCATGTATGTTAAATATCTTCGGTATTTTAAACATGGCCAGGTGCTGTGAGCAATGTTCTTTTACTGAGTCTTCGGTAATAACACCTTTCATTTCCTTGCGAATAACAATATCGGCCTTTATTGATTCTCCTTCGATTTCGTCTTCAACGCCCACGATGGTAACGTCGATCACACCGTTTATAGCCAGGATAACAGCTTCAATTTCTTTTGGACTTATGCTTTTGCCTCTGACTTTAATAATCTCTTTTGAACGTGCAGTCAGGTAGATATAAACCCTTATCATCAACTGTTCCCAGATCACCTGTATAAAGCCATCCATTCCTGAGGGTTGCTTTTGTTCCTCTCATCATCGTGGAAATAGCCGATCATAATATTATCACCTCTGGCAATTACCTCCCCTGTTTCTCCTGGTTTAATTTTTTCACCTTTCTCATTAACTACTTTAAGCTCAACACCTGGGATGCCTTGTCCTATTGATCCTTTTTTGACATAAAGTTCCGGTGGCAGCCATGATAGTCTGGCTGTGGCTTCTGTCTGTCCATACATTACAATAAACTTTGTTTCAGGATGACCTTCCTTAAACTCATCAATAAAAATCGGAGCCAGTTTACCTCCCGCCTGAGTAACATATTTCAGATTGTGGGAAATTTGTATTCTTTGAAAGTGTCTGATTTTCGGAGTAATATCTGGAAATGACTTGGAATACCTGCAAAACCGGTACATTTATAATCCTTAAGGTTATTGATTACAGCTCCAAGAAAAATAAATGAATTATTAAATACAATTGATCCTCCAACTCTTAGATGAGTATGTAGAAGGGAAAGTCCGTAACAATAATAAAATGGTAGCACAACAAGCATCCTGTCATCCTCTCTCAATTCAAGATATTCAACAATTCCGGAGGTATTTGCAATAAGATTTTTATGAGAAAGCATTACTCCCTTGGGTTCGCCAGTTGAGCCGGATGTGAATATAATTTCGGCACATCTTTCCAGATCGAAGCTTGAATCGAAGGTAAATCTTGCAGGGTGCAGGGTGCAGGGTGTTTCGGTAAGAGTCTCAGGAATGATAAGCTTGTCCATGCTAAATTGAAGACGGCTCTTAACTTCGGGGGTGATGAAAATTAAGTCTGGTTTGGTAAGATCAGTGGATATAGTTATAATTATCCTTTTCGATAGCAGGATCGAGAGGGATACATACATTACCTGATTTAATAATGGCAAGGTAGGCTTTCAGGAAGAAAAGGTTGTTGACGGATAGAAGAAGAATATTCTTATCCTGGCCGACTTTATCATTTAGCCATGAGGCAAGGCTGCATACCTCTGAATAAAGATCCTTGTAATTTATCTCCTCTTTGCCAACTAAGAAGTTCTTCTCTAAGTTGGATGTATTCTCGAAAAAATAGTCTATTGCGTTCATGTCTTTAGCTTTTTAGGCTTTAGGCTCTAGGCTTTAGGGAAATAAATTTATCTTGTTCACAAATCAGTCTATACAGCCATATCAAATAACTGAGCGAAAATCAATTACATCTGTAAACGTTTAAGTAGCATTCATACTCATTATATTTTCTCTTCTATTATGCTTCTGATTCCTACGCTCTGCGCTCTAAGCCTACAGTCTATAGCCTATAGACTAATATCCCCAGTAATCCCTAACCGGGCTCATCCTCAAATACTCTGTTGTCTGTTGTTTTCGTTCAAAGTTACGAAATAGTGCTTCAACACGTTCTGCTGTTTCTCCCATAACCTCTGCTACCTCTGCTGCCGGATAACCATTCTCAAATCCAAACCAGTACCTGTCCATAAGGTCAAAGGGAAGCTGGTAGAAGAATTCTTCCTGTGTTTGTTCTGCTGAATAGGTGTCGGTTGTTGGTGTCCTTTCAATAATCTCTTTCGGAACTCCAAGATATTCAGCCAGCTGATATACCTGTGTTTTATATAGGTTCCCAATTGGCATTACGTCTCCGGCTCCATCACCATACTTTACAAAAAATCCCTGTTCCTGCTCATGCTTATTTGGTGTCCCGATAACACCATAATGAAGTGCTTCTGCATGATAGTAAAGCATCGACATCCTTGTGCGTTGCTTAAAATTTGAGGCTGCAACAATCT
Source organism: uncultured Marinilabiliaceae bacterium (assembly GCA_942491535.1). GTDB lineage: Bacteria > Bacteroidota > Bacteroidia > Bacteroidales > VadinHA17 > JAUVKT01. The sequence continues at coordinate 26,804 of CALOBV010000018.1, read as the reverse complement.
GCAGGTATTCATTTGACAGGTAGAATCTTTATCTTTCTGATTACCATCCGGATCAATAATTGTAAGTGTAAAAATAGGAGGGAGGTTGGAGAAAGAGCCCGCTTGCCTTATTCCTATTTTCATTTTGTATGTTGCTGGATCATATTCTGGGAAAACTCGTTTTACTGCTTCATCACGTCTGCCATAACATTGAAATCCTGCCAGTGCGTCTGTAATATCTTCTTTGATGGCCTTTATGCCAAATTGAGATGCGAGCTTTCCTTGCCATTATCTCACTATCAGGACTCGAATCCTTTTCCGGTAGCATCACTCCAAGAATCTTATCTGCATCAAATAAGCCCTTGAGCTGCAAGTGCAAAACAAACTGTTGAATCAATTCCACCACTTATTCCAATAACAGCACCATCGCGTTTCATATTAACAACTATGTCCTGTTTAATCTTTCTATTGACGATCTGGTTGACAACGGATGTTCTACGTCGTCCAGGAATATAATATCTTTTGAAAAGGTTTTTCATTTGTTCATATGTTATGGTTCTTTCTTCTTCTTTAGTATATTATGTTTTTTAGGCTATTTCTTGAGGTGCTGCTTATGGTTCATTTCTGAGTATAGATGTTTTCTCCCTTCCCCTGGGATTTGCCTTACTTCACCAGTAGAGTCTCGTTGCCATTGATGAAAACTTCAGAAAAGCTTTGTCCACCACGATCAATCCTTCTGCTATATTATCTATTACTGATTCTGAAGCAGATCTCTAGTTTCTATAATTACAAAGGGTTCAGTATTCCAAGTATTACAGAAATCTCAATAGCATCTTTCCAGATATCCAGATCTCAAATCATCCTATTTTCATTAATAGTCTCTTACATTAACCATCAACTTATGATCTATAACCCTTCAGCTATTAAATGGCCCTGAGCCCTTTCAGCTATGATCCTCCATTTTCAACGCGGCTACTAATTATTTATCCTTCAATAAACTGGTGATGCAGCAGGTGAGTTGATATAATGGCTGTAAGCGCCATATTATCCATCTCCGATGCTGTGCCTGCTCTTTCTATCTTTTTTATAAGTGTCGATATGGATTCATGGTCAAAGATCCCGGCCTTCTTTGTAAACCGTTCAGAAAGCATCTCCCTAACATAATCAGGGGCATTTTTTCCAAGGAAGACTGAGCTATATGGGTGCCCTGTATGGTTGCTTTGGTCTTTTAAGTATGCTTTCCGGAATTTTCCATTCATAATTTCTTTTAAGAAGGTATTTTTCATTAAGTCCTTTAAGTTTAAAATCTGAAGGTGAAGCACAAAATTCAAAGCCTGTGATCCAGGAAGGGATATCTGCCCTCGATTGAATTTGCCATTCCCATCCTGTCGCCCTGCGATGAAAGCAGGTAACCAGACATAAATACGTTTGTTTCAAGCCATTGGGCCTTTTCAAGATGATCCCAGCTTTCAAAGCCAGAAGGAAGCATGCCTGTTAGATTCTCGAGTGGGTCATAGCCGTTCAGTCTTTCTTTAATGTCCGAACTAAAATGCTTTTTAATATGGTTTGAGTTATTCCACCTTAAAAGATGCGAATAGAATGGATTATCCACATCCTTAAGTTTGTAGCCGAAGAACATCTTCAGAATATTCGGACTGGCATTTCTTAAATGAGGTATATTGGAGTATATCTTTTTCAATAACAAAGGTCTCAAAGCTGAATCAGGCTCTTTTGACCAGAATCGTCTTATTTTAGCTTCCCTGAATATATTATAGCCGGCTAGCATTTCATCAGCACCCTCCCCGGTAATGACAACCTTTATATCATTATCCCTTACCAGTCTTGATAACATCATCATTGGAGTTGGAGCTGTTCTGGTAACTGGAGTTTCAGAATGCCATACAACATCAGGAAAATGTTTTGCGCTATATTCTGTGATGTACATGATATAGATTTATGATTCGTATTGAAATATTTAACAGCTTCCTCCTGGTATGAACTCTCATCAAAATCCTTTTCATAAAACCGATTGAAAAGGTATTAAGAACTCCAGGTTCAATATTTTTATATATGCAACAGTTGCACTGGAATCTATTCCTCCACTAAGATATGCTGCTACTTCAACATCAGCTCTTAATCTGTACCTTATTGAGCTTTTAAAAAGCTCATCAAATTTTGCCAAAGAGTCTTCAAGAGAGAGATGCTATTATTTATATTTTCAAAATTTAATTGCCAGTATTTCTTAGTTTCCAACCCCTTACTAACTGAAAGTGAGATAATGCCCTGGCGATAATTCATAAATATCCTTAAAGGCAGTTTCAGGAGTAATGGCAGTCCAGAATGTATAGATCTGCGACAGGTTTTCCGGTAGAAGTTCTCTTACAATATTGTTCTGCTGAAGGAGGGCTTTAATTTCTGAAGCAAAGGAAAAAACGCCGTTATTAATATTATAGAAAAGAGGTCTGATACCAACCCTGTCTCGGGCTATAAAGAGTTCCTCCTTATCCTTGTCCCAGATAGCAAAAACAAACTGACCATTAAGTCTTGAAAGGCAATCTTTTCCCATATTCTGCATAAAGATGAACGATAACTTCAGTGTCGGATTGTGTTTGAAATTTTCTACCTTTCTTAATTAACTCAATACGAAGTTCCTTATAATTAAATATTTCACCATTCAGGACTATCCAGAATCTACCCGAATTATCTGAGAGTGGTTGTTGTCCTCCAGAAATGTCAATAATACTTAGCCTGACATTTCCGATAGTTGCCTTAGGGCAATGATAAATGCCACTTTCATCAGGTCCACGGTATGATATAGATTGCAGCATGGAAGTAGTTTACACTGTCAATACTGTTACATGTAGAATTATAGTCTATTATGCCGGCAACTCCACACATATGGAGGCTGCCAGTTTTCTTATTACAAAAATCTGTAATTGCATTGATAGATTCAAAATTTTCCTCAAGCAGATCTGCATCGCCAGTTTGAATTGAAACTCTTCTTCAAGAAAAGTAATCAAGTGATAATAAATCCCATTGAATCAATAAAACCTTCTTTGAAAATAAGAGAATCTTCCTTTATCTTTTCTTTCTCAGCATGGACAGATTCAAGTATATATTCCTGGACTTTCTTCTTAATTTCAATAATTTCTTGTGTCATTATCTTCCCTGTTCTAATTCTTGTTTTGTTTTATTCAGATTAAAATATGATAATCAATCATTAGCAATTTTTGAACGATATAAATTTAAATCTAAAATATTATTTTTCTTAAGTTCTGAGGGTTTTGTATAAAAAATTTGATACTACATCTGTGGACCAGTTACTGGGTTGGGTCTCTATTACTCCTCAGTAATGTAAGTTTTACCCGTCCCTGATGTTTGTCTCATCCATACTCGTAGTATTTAATATTTATCAATAATTTATCTTGATAGAAAACCCGATTTTTTTGAAGGAGAGGTGTAATTTTTTATATATTTTATATTTTTCAATAAAATAATCAGATCTAACAAGCGGATAAATATAAAAATGTATGAAATAAAATTACTAAATCTAACCTGAATGACCAATTGTCAATATAGGCTAAATCCATCTCCATCCATTTTTCAAATTTGATGCTGTTTTTTTCTGGATTTATCTGCCAGAAGCAGGAAAGTCCTGGTCTTACTGATAACCTTCTAAGCTGCCACCTCTTGTATTTTTTTATCTCACTCTTGAGAGCCGGTCGCGGACCTATCAACGACATTTCCCCACTGAGTATATTAAACAGTTGTGGTAATTCGTCAAGTCCCGTACGCCTAAGAAAGCGGCCTATACCTGTTGCCCTGGGGTCATCATCAATCTTGAAAGCAGGCCCGTCTGCCTCATTTAATTCAGAAAGCTCTTCCTGCATATTCTCAGCTCCCATTATCATAGTCCTGAATTTATACATGTTAAATTCACGCCCCCTTAAGCCAACTCTGAGCTGTTTAAAAATTGCAGGACCTTTTGATGATACTTTTATTGCAATCAGGATAAATAACAAAAGAGGCGTTAGTATAATGATCATCGTGAGAGAGACTGTGATGTCCATAAATCTTTTTGCAATAAGGGAGGTCGCTTTGTATGGAATGTTAACAAAAGTCAGGAAGTTCTCTTCGGCAAACCTTGTTTTTATTGCATTGTTTAAAGTACCATGACCATTTTTAATATGAAGGTTAAAGGTAACCCCGAGTTCTTCGCAGGACCGAATAATATTTCTCACCTCAGGTGCAGATATCTTTTCCCTGTAATATACTACCTCATCCACCAGGTAATTTTCCATTATAATTTGGAGTGAATCAAGATCGCTGAGAGACTGGACTATGTATTTCTCAGAAAATCTGTCTGCTATCCTTTTTGAATCTGAGAATATTATTATGAAACGGTATCCCCAGCCGGGATTTATTAAAATCTTCTCAATAAAAGCGATTGCATTATCATCACATATCATCAGGAGATATTTGTAATTATAACCTTTTGCCCTGTAATTTCGGAATACCCTGTATTCAAACATTCTTACCAGTAAGAGCAGTATAAAGCCCTGTAGCACAAAGATTACCAGGAACTGCCTTGGCACCATATAAAGCCTGAAAACGAAATATATAATTACCAGGACAAACGTAATTAATATGGCGGATTGCAGGTATTCAAGGAAGAGTATCCTGTACTTCTTTGTACGAGGGATCTGGGTAATATTAATGAAATACAGTATAATTAACCAGATCGGCAAAACGGCAATATATAAGAACAATAAGGTCCTATCGGCTACAAAAGGTGTTAACCAGTTATCATAATAAATGTTAAACGAAACCTGGTAGGCTAAAGTGATGGCAAGTATGTCGAGCAAGCCCAGCAGTAAATTAAAGACATACCATTTTTTAAGGAAAGGGATTATTCTAAACCGGTGTAGTGCTTCAAAAATGCCCATGGGGAGAAATTTAAGACAGGGTTGCCTGACCTTTTAATTTACCGGCCTTTTCTGAACGCAGAAATATGTTTTCCCATTTAGTTCAGTAATGTCGTGAACCGTAAATCCGGTTTTTTTAAGTAGTTTTCTTACAGAGTCTCTGCTTAATGCATTATCATAATCTGCAATAAATAGTTTTGCAAGTTTGTCTGATAACCAGGTTAATGATGCATTATTATTCTTATACTTTATATCACTTATTTCTTTTGTTTCGAGGTACTTTACGGGCTTCGGTATTTCTACCATTGTATTATTGCTATCATTAAAGTATCCAGTAAAGTAACAATGATCGGATATACTATTGTAAATGGTTTTGAGGAAATAGTTCAGTTCAGAAAATTTATTGAGAGACTTAAGGTTAATAACTACTTCAAGTCCCTGGAAATCTGTAGCCGAATAGAAAAAGTGTTTTTTACGGGGTAGTACAAGTGTTTTAGATATTGAAGCCAGATCTAACCAGTCTAGATAGTTATAAAAGTCCTCACTATCTTCGTAGCACAATGTTTTATAAAGGGACTGTTTGTCCGTGCCAGTACCGGGTACTTTTTCATGTACCAACGACATCTTAATTCTTAGATTCTTTTCTATTTTTATTTGCTCTCTCATGGCACTTCTTTGCACATATCCTTTAATTCAAATATACGAAAATCGAATACCCGAAGCAAAAATTAAGCCGCACCATGAGGCCTTTAAATGGGCTTTTTTGCTGTATTTACCCCGCTATTTCTCTCGTTTATCAATGGTTCTAAACCATTGACTTGACTTATTGGGCCGTTAATCAAAAAATGAAAATATTTTGTTATGAAAATATAGTTTATATGAATATATATAATTGATATAGAGTCTAATATGTCATGTAGTTAACCGGGAAAATAACATATCTCAAAACAGGTTCTGGAATATATATTTTTTCATTTTTTTCAGTTAAAAAGTAAAATATCTCACTCCGGGAACGTCCAAACTTCAGGTTTGTACCCTGATCATCCCTTATCAGACTATACTACGTGAGGGATTTGTTAAATTATTACTTTAGATTCTTTGCGTCTTTGCTCAGCCATTAATTATATTTGTATACTGATCAATTATTACTACAATGGCTCTAGCAGAATTTCAAAAATCAATACTGGAAGGTATTCCTTCCAAACTTCCGGCCCGGAAAAATTTCGATCCTTCAATTAATCATGCTCCCAGGAGAAAGGATATTCTTTCAGTAGAGGAAAAGAAGCTGGCTCTCAGGAATGCTCTGAGATATTTTCCTGAACATATGCACGGCGAACTGGCAGGTGAATTTTATGATGAACTTAATCAGTATGGTCGTATATACATGTACCGGCTTAAACCGGATTATCAGATTAAAGCCAGGCATATCGACGAATTTCCATATAAGTCCAGGCAAGCTGCTGCTATTATGCTAATGATAATGAATAATCTCGACACCAGGGTCGCACAGCATCCGGATGAGCTTATTACGTATGGAGGGAATGGAGCCGTTTTTCAGAACTGGGCACAGTTTCGACTTACCCTGAAGTACCTGGCTACGATGAGCGATAATCAGACCCTTGTAATGAATTCTGGTCACCCACTAGGACTGTTTCCCTCGCATGAGGAAGCTCCCAGGGTAGTGGTCTCCAATGGTATGGTGATTCCAAATTATTCAAGCCAGGATCACTGGGAAAAATTTAATGCACTAGGCGTAAGCCAGTATGGACAGATGACCGCAGGCTCTTATATGTATATCGGTCCCCAGGGGATAGTGCATGGTACTACAATTACCATCCTGAATGCGAAAAGAAAAATAGCGGCAAATATAAGTCCCGGGAAAAGTGTATTATTTGTGACATCAGGCCTTGGGGGGGATGTCGGGTGCTCAACCTAAAGCCGGTAATATAGCCGGGGTAGTATCGGTTACAGCCGAAGTTAATCCGAAGGCAATCAATACCAGGCACACGCAGGGATGGGTAGATGAGGTAATAGATAATCCTGATAAACTGGTTCTGCGAGTAAAAGCTGCTGTTGAGAATGAAGAAACTGTATCATTAGCCTACCATGGTAATATTGTTGATGTCTGGGAAACCTTTGCAGAGAAGGGCATTAAGGTAGATCTTGGATCTGATCAGACCTCACTGCATAATCCCTGGGCAGGTGGTTATTACCCTGCCGGACTTAGCTTTGAGGAGTCATCACGGATGATGTCGGAAGAGCCTGAAAGATTCAAGGAGCATGTGCGCGAGTCTTTGCGCCGACAGCTTAGGGCGATAAAGAAGCATACTGACAGGGGAACTTACTTTTTTGATTATGGCAATGCCTTCCTGCTGGAAGCATCAAGGGCAGGGGCAGAGGTTCTTAATAAGGACGGGACATTTATTTATCCTTCATATGTCCAGGATATTATGGGTCCTCTTTGTTTTGATTTCGGATTCGGTCCCTTCAGGTGGGTATGTTGCTCAAACGATCCTTCTGATCTTGAAAAGAGCGATAAGATAGCCTGTGAGGTGCTGAAGGAATTAATGAAAGATTCGCCAGATGAGATAAAGCAGCAAATGGCTGATAATATACACTGGATTGAAGAAGCCGGCAGGAATAAGCTGGTAGTTGGTTCCCAGGCCAGGATATTGTATGCCGATGCAGAGGGAAGGATAAGGATCGCTGAAGCTTTTAATAAGGCCATTGCCAGTGGAGAGATTTCTGCTCCCATAGTAATAGGCAGAGATCACCATGATGTATCCGGCACTGATTCTCCTTTCAGGGAGACATCAAATATTTATGATGGTTCAAGCTTTACCGCAGATATGGCTATTCAGAATGTTATTGGGGATTCATTCAGGGGTGCCACCTGGGTATCTATTCATAATGGAGGTGGAGTAGGGTGGGGCGAAGTAATAAATGGTGGCTTCGGGATGGTTCTGGATGGAAGTGATAAGGCTGATCTGAGATTGAAGAGAATGCTTTTCTGGGATGTGAATAACGGTATAGCCAGAAGGGGATGGGCTCGTAATGAAGGTGCATTATTTGCTATAAACCGAGAAATGGAAAGAAGCCCCGAGCTTAATGTTACAGTTCCGAGCATTGCAGATAAGGGTTTGATAGATAGGATTGTAAGATTGTAAGACTGTAAGATTATAAGATTATAAGATTATAAGATTATCAGATTATAAGATTATAAGATTTTTTACTCTTAGCCCTTAGCTCTTTGCCCTTAGCCCTTAGCCCTTAGCTTAGCTTAGCTCTTAGCCCTTAGCTCTTTGCCCTTAGCCCTTAGCTCTTTGCCCTCTTCTAGAATCTTCCCGTATTAAGCATTACCAGCAGGCAATCATCTATAACCTCAATATCATTAGCTAATGCCAGTTCGGCCAGTTCTGGATTAGTTGTTCCCGGATTAAAAATTATGCGTTTCGGCTTTAGCGATAATATATAGTCGTAGTATTCTTTTTGTCTCTCTTTATTGAGGTAGAGAGCCACGGTATGAACATCGGGTATATCTGTTGGTTTGCCTGTTTTGATTAAAATTCCATCCAGATCAACATCTTTACGACCAATTGCAATAAGGGGTATATCTCTGCGCTGGAGGCTTCTTACTGCCTTATATGCAAACCTGCTGGGTTTAGGACTTGCCCCAAGTATAAGAGTTGTCTTTTTCATTTTAAGAAAGTTTATTTAAAAATAGCAAAAAGAACTCAAATTTGAACTATTTAGCGTAAAGGAGTACGTTAGCAAGAGCTGCAATACCTTCTTCCCTGCCAGTGAAGCCCATCTTTTCAGTTGTGGTAGCCTTCACGCTTATCCTGCCTGGTTCAAGTCCGGTAACTTTTGAGAGACTTTTTCTTATTGATTCAATATGGGGTGATAATTTTGGATTCTCCAGGCATATTGTAGAATCTATATTAGAAATAGTGTAGCCATGAAGTCTTACCAGTTCAATACTTTTTTTAAGCAATACCTTACTGTCAATATCCTTAAATCTTTCGTCTGTATCGGGGAAATGATATCCAATATCCCTCAGCCCTGCAGCACCAAGTATCGCATCACAAATAGAGTGGATAAGAACATCTCCGTCTGAATGAGCTATTGCACCCCTGTCTGATGGAATAAGAATTCCTCCCAGCCAGAGTTCGAGACCTTTTTCAAGTTTGTGAAAATCAACTCCCTGTCCGATCCTTATATCCATTTTTATTATGATCTTATGTTTCGGAAGGCGTCAAAATCAAACGAAAGGGAAAAGCGTAAAGTTCTTGCAAGGGGATGATTACTAACTACCGGCATCAGGTATGAGAAATCCAGGGAAAAAACACTCATCTTCAAACCGGCTCCAGCTGTAAAATATTTCCTGTTACCCTTGCTTGCATCTTCGTGGAAATAACCACCTCTTAATGCAAACTGATTATTATAAAGATATTCAAGACCGAGTGAGTAGCTTATTTCTCTCATCTCTTCCTTAAAGCCACCCGGTGCATCTGCAAAAGACTGAAATATTGCAAGTGGTACGGAAACATTGGGGTCCTTTCCATCAATAATATTCCCTTCAATGTCTCTAATCGGTGGGGTAGGTACCAATAGTTTGTTTAGATCAATAAATACACCCAGTTTATTATACCTGTCGAGGAATATTGATGTTCCCCCTCCCAGCTTAAAATTCATTGGAATAAAATCAGGATCGTCGCCATCTGTGTAACTCATTTTAGCTCCCAGATTCGAAAAATTAGTGCCTGCAGATATTTCGGCATCTTTACCTGAGATGCTAATTTCTTTTATATAATAGAATGATACATCTGCAGCAAATGTTATACCTGGTTTAGTTTCGGTTGATCCTGTATAATGTCCTCCTGTAAGATTAGAATATATAAACCTCAGCGCGATAGCTCCCGAAAATTCTTTTGAAAGCTTCCTGGAGTATGCTCCGTCTATACTGAATTCATTAGCTCTGAAAACCATCATCTCATTTCCTACATTATCGGTAAAAAGGATCTCACCCAGGCTGGAATATAGAAGGCTGGCACTAACTACCTGCCTGTCGTCAATTCTATAGTAGCCTGAGAGATAAGATATATTTATATCCGATATAAGACTTCTGAGCCATGGTGAATAGCCGATTCCAAACCCTCCTTCACCATCTATAAATGCATATTTTGCCGGGTTCCAGTGCATACTGAAAATATCCGGTGATGTGGCAGCACCAACATCACCCATCGCACCGGCCCTGCTATCGGGTGCAATAGTAAGAAAGGGTACCACTGTTTGTATGGCATTTAACTCAATTTCCTGAGCTTTAACAGTGGATAATGATGCAAGCAGGCATATTACAAGTAGTAGGACAGGAATATTTCTTTTCATTTATAATAGTCTTTTAATCACAAATATATAACAATTTTACTCTCCCTTTATTGTATGTGTCTATAAAATAACCATCCTGCCGGATAAGCTTGACCTTTCTCCGTCAGCAGTTTTAATCTCTACAGAATATATATAGATACCACGTCCTGCTCTAGAACCTCTATCGTCCTTGCCATCCCATATTATAGGATTTAGCCTGAAGCCTGAGCTAATCTGATGTGACTTAATCCTCTTAATAAGAGAGCCTTTTGTATTGTAGATGTAAATATTGATCTCCAGTTCAGTATCCGGCTGATTGTGGTTGAGAATAATATTTGTATTGCCGATAAAGGGATTTGGATAATTAATTAAGCTGTTTAATACCAGTCCGTCGTCTGTCTCAACTATAAATATCAAATTTTCTGTTGTGGAGTTATTATAATTGTCCCATGCCTTAAGACTGAGTGTATGTTTTCCTCCTTTTACTTCACCAAGTGGGTAAATAATCTTACCAGAGGAGTATGTATTAAGGTTATTTTCGTAGAAGTTGTTCAGAATTACAGAGTTATCTTTATCATTGTCGAGGTAAGCAAGGATATCGTGACCTATCCCAGTTCCTGAGGTGTTTATACCTGCTTTATCACTTATAAGTGCTATAAGGCTGGGTGTACTGTTAGTTATCCCTCCGTCTCTGAATAAGGTGTCGTTCATAAACAATCTGATCTCCGGTCCGCTGGTGTCGGATAGGTTTATATTACTGAATCCTCCAATGATTATATCAGAGTAGCTGCCTGTATAATCGGCTGTATCTGAATATGCATAGTAGCTAAACTTACCTTGACCAAAGCTGAAGTCGATATCTCTGGGGATAAGCGTCTTAATCTCAAAGTTTCCATTTATCACCTGTCCTGTTCCCCTGAATAACGACCTGTCCTGCTTATCATATAAGTAGGGTGATCCTCCATCATTGGCGAGGGTGCTTGCCTCATATTTTTTATCAAAAATTACGGTGTTTATCAGTCCATTAAGCTCGCTTTCAGGCTGTCCTGCGGTGTTTGTGATATGACCTTTGATTGTTACTTCCGAAAGGGCATTAATAGTATCATTAAATGCTGAAATCTCTATTCCATTTATCGAATCGGTTACTACAGTACCATGCCAGGGGTATGCCAGTTTAAGTGCAGGATCACCTAAGAGTGTGAAATTTCTTTTGTTATCACCTGTCCCTGCATCATTTTTTGCCAGTCTGAATATATCTCCCAGGGCGCGACCTTTGCCATCGCTGTCGGCTTCAAAGGCATACTTGTATATTCTGTTATTAAGTGTGTAGTTTGGGGCAGAATATACTATCCTGGTGGTAGTCATAAGAGCAATTCCACCACCATTGTTATTAAGAAGCACCAGCTCTCCGGCTGATGATTTCTGCGATATATTACCGCTACCTGCTTCGATATCAATATCATCAAAGCGACTGAACTCGCATGTTGCCGTAATAAACAGAGGCAGCTTATTTATATTGTTCCATGAATTTATATCATCAATCTTGACTACTCGCTCATGAGCCAGGCCCAGTTCGTTTCCGTGTCCCAGGTAATTGAAGATAAGACAACCGGCTTTGATCCTGTTATTTATAGCTTCGCTAGCATCCGGATAGGACTCTCCGTTTATTGTAGTTACCTGCTGATAAGAGTCAAAGTAAACTTTATCAATATTAATTGAAGGTGCATTATTCTCTATCTGAGTACTTAAACCTTCGGCATCGTTCAGGTGGGTATTGGAGTCCTCATCGTCTGCAATCATCATTATCACATTCTTCCATGAACCCATGTTTGCAGGGTCGAGATAGGATCTTATCTTTTTTAATATTGTTTCTGCCTGCTCTGTATCAGAAACCGGTAAGCGGCCTATACCAATATCAATAAAACCACTAGCTTCACCTTCACCTTCATCAAGCAAGCCATAGTAATCGTCTGAGGTATATGATTGTATATTAACGTGTGAATTCCGTGTCTGGTAGGTAGGAATATAATTTGGGTTTTCAGGTGCAGGGGTAATATTATCATATGAGCCGTCGCCAAAAAGAGTAAGATACCTGAGTGGCGTGGAACCATTTTTGTTCCTTGAATAAATCATTCTAACAAAATTACGTATGGCCGATATATCGGGTATGCCCCCGGAAAACTCATTGTAGATCTCTTCTGGTGTAACCACAAGAGATATTAGTCCGTCATTCTGGTAATGAAGATCTGCAAGCTCTTGTGCCATCGGACGGAATAGCTTATGGCTAACAATTATTCCGTCATATTCTCCCGGGTAGTGTAAATTTTGATTGGGTACTATATATCCCTGGTTGCCGGGTCCTGATACTGCTTCGGGATTAAAGATATAAAAGGAATGCAGGCTGTCTGCTTCTGAAATAAAAGATAATATCCCGTTTGAATATTCTGTTTCAATAATAAACGGATTTGCGATATTGCTAATATCCCATACGCTCAGGTTTTCGATTGACGATTCAACTTTGTACTCAATTATTGATCCCTCACCCACACTCTTATAATCTCTTATTAAAAGTGGGCTGCCCTCATATTTAATGCCTTTTCTGGAATGGACAATCAGGTAATCCAGCCATGCCCGCGCATTTAAGTCGCCGTTATTATAGAATTCAAGCCTCAGGGGATCGGTATTTTCAAAAGGATCAAATTCACCACTGATACTTAGCTCCCTGGCATAGGTGCCTGTCGAACTTGATATATCAACGCCTGATACAGGCAGAAGGGCCAGGTTATTGCTTCCGCTCTTAAGCCTGAACGATGTAATATCAGCCGATCTTGCAAAGGCCCTGAATATATATTTAACATTTTCACCGGGCTCATTGTCTCCTTCAAATTGGAGATTATCAAATACCACTTCTTCCAGGTATGATACAGGCTCATACCACTCCCTGCCTGATTTGATCAGGTTTGCTTCCTCTACTTCATGAATTGATAAATAATCGTAATAGGAAGATGATCCCGTAGGAAGGGTCTGAGTGTTTGAAACAGACATTTCCACAGCAGGTAAAGACCAGCTAATAAAAAATGCCGACGAATCTGAGTAATAATGCCTCCTGAAGTTGTAGCCCTCAGTATTGTTATAGATCCACCTGTGTGTGCTTTCCGAGTAAAAGAGTAAATAATCGCCACTATTAAAAACTCCGTCGCCACCTTTTTCAACGAACACCGATACAGGCTCCAGGTCGTCCGGGAAGGGATCGTTATTCATATAAGACAGAAGGCCGAAATTATTAGCATATACGGCAGGTATGGTACCCGCAGGTAAACCAAATGATTCAAGTTGATTATAAGTGATCTTTATAACGCCCGTCTTAGCGGTAGTATATTTAATCCATTTACCGGAGGAGAGAACGGATGATTCAGTATATGACTGAGCCCATATTAGGGTATTCCCTGAAATGAGAAAGATTATTACCAGATATAAAAGCCTCAGTATGCTCATCTATAGAAACTAAGTGCCAAAGATAATCTATTTGGGATATTTCTTCAGGCTTACAATAAATAACGATCTTTTTAAGTTCATATTGCAAAACACAGCATTGTTTATGATTGTTTATGACTGCATAATCGCCAAGTGTTTTTATATTTGATTCATCATGTTGTCCGCTATTATTAAAAGGTATCAAATTATTCTTTTCCTGCTTATGCTGATGCAGGTGCAGGGTTCTTTCTCACAGGATATTGGAGGAGATATGATGTATTCGGTTATGCTGATGTCGAATCCGGCATATAGTGGAGCAGAGGGGCAGGGCACACTGAAAATGCTCTATCGTAACTATTTCCCTGGTTCTACAAGTGGCATTGGCTCAGTTTATGTTTCTTACGATACTTATTTTGAACCTGTGCAGGGTGGTATAGGGATTTATATCTCAGAAAATATACTGGGAGATATTTTGAATGATATACGGATGGGAAGCACTTATGCATATCACCTCAGAGCCGGCAGGGATTTATATATAAATGCAGGATTTGAAGCCTCCCTGATCTATAGAAGTTATAATCTGGATAATATTGTTTTTCCCGATCAAATTGATCCATTCCTTGGCCCGGTATTACCTACTCAGGAACTTATTGACCTTCGATCAAGAATTCAATTTGATGTAGGAGTGGGCTTTTTGTTAAGTTACAGGAATATCAATGCAGGGATATCATTCAGACATCTTGGAAAACCTGATCTTACCGGTATGGGTGATGAAGATGGCCGTCTGAAACGAAGGATTGCCTTAAATGCAGATGCAGAATTTAAAACAGGAGCAGACGATCTGAATATTTCGCCACTTCTCTTTGCCAACCTGCAGGGACAGTTTGTCTATGGTGCAGCAGGAGCCGGTGTAAGTTATAAGTCTTTCTCAATTAGCTTGTTAAGTCATTTAGATTCGCGGGATGGCTTATACGCTTTACAGTCAGGGCTCGCATTTGAAACAGGTCGTATTATGCTGTCTTACAACTATTTTTTCTCTGTCTTTAACGGCAGGTCGGTAATCCCTGTAACACAATCTAATATGCTTACTCTTTCTTTAAGTTTAAATAATGTTGATAATTCAGGAGTAATGAAGGCAATAAAATATCCCAAATTGTAGTTATATTTGGGAATTAATTATAGTTTTAGTAAAAATTATTATATTTGAATATTAGAAATAATACCATAAAATTCAGTATTATGTACAAAATTACATCTTCGCTTTTATTCGTATTAGCGGTAGTTTTTCTTTCATCTTGCAGCATCTTTGGCGGGAAAGATAATCAGAACATCTCACCTACAACTGGTTGGGCATATAATGATCCGGATAATGGTGGTTTTGAGGTGGTTACCGGAGCAGAGCAGGAAACAGGTCCGGGTCTGGTTCTTATAGAAGGAGGAACTTTTACAATGGGGCGCATCCAGGAAGACGTTATGTATGACTGGAATAATGCCATTAGGCGAGTTACCGTTAGCTCATTCTATATGGATGAGTCTGAAGTTAGGAATATAGATTACAGAATGTACCTGTGGTGGCTGAAGAGAGTATATACAAATTATCCGGAAGTAAGGGTCAGGGCATTACCAGACACTCTTGTATGGAGAAGTCCTCTGGCTTATAATGAGCCTTATGTTCAGTATTATTTCCGTCATCCTTCCTATAATAATTATCCTGTTGTTGGTGTAAACTGGCTGCAGGCAAATGATTACTGTGCATGGAGGACCGATCGTGTGAACGAACAGATTCTGATTGATCAGGGCGTTCTTAGTTACGATCCTAATCAGTTAAATGAAAATAATTTTAATACCGAAGCATATCTCGCCGGTCAGTATGAAGGAGTTGTTAACCAGAACTTACAGAGTCTTGATCCTAACCAGGAAGAAAGAAGGGTTCAGCTGGAAGACGGAATACTTCTACCGAGATACAGGCTTCCTACTGAAGCAGAATGGGAATTTGCAGCATATTCGCTCAAGGGAAATACTTTCGAGGAAAGAATTTTCGAAAGAAGAGTATATCCATGGGACGGACATAATGTAAGAAATGCAAATCAAAAGCATATGGGTGAATTTATGGCAAACTTCGTAAGGGGAAGAGGTGACCTTATGGGTGTTGCAGGTAGCCTTAATGATAATGGATCTGTTACAGTTGACGTTAAATCTTACTGGCCTAATGATTATGGACTGTATTGCATGGCTGGTAACGTAAATGAGTGGGTTCAGGACGTTTACAGGCCACTGAGTGCCGAAGATGTTAATTCTTTTAATCCTTTCAGGGGGAATGTATATACCGACCTTAGCAGGGATGCAAATGGAAACCTTCTTACCAAGGATGAACTTGGCAGAATGAAGACAGATACAGTGCAGGATGCAGATGTGGCAAACAGGTTTAATTACCAGAAAGGTGATTACAGGAACTACAGGGATGGCGACTATCTATCGACAATAGAAACCACCAAGCAGTGGAATAACGACACTGGTGAAGGATCTGCAAAGATGTATTTCCAGAATACTACTGATAACGAGTATTTCTCACTGGTTGATGATAACTCAAGGGTTATTAAGGGTGGTTCATGGAAAGACCGTGCATACTGGCTTAATCCTTCTACCAGAAGATTCCTCGATCAGGAAGCAGCTCGTGATGACCTTGGTTTCAGATGTGCTATGATCAGAGTTGGAAGTCCATCAGGATTTTAAACTACACTGAATAAAAATATAAAGCCTCATTACGGGAGACTGTAATGAGGTTTTTTTAGTATGACAGCAAAAGATATATATAATCTTATCAGTGAGGCAGGGGCAGGTATTGCCACTGATTCCAGAAATGTCAAAGCAGGGGATATCTTCTTTGCACTTAAAGGTGATAATTTTGATGGCAATAAATTCGCCGGCGATGCGGTAAGGAAGGGTGCCTTAA
Source organism: uncultured Marinilabiliaceae bacterium (assembly GCA_942491535.1). Lineage (GTDB taxonomy): Bacteria > Bacteroidota > Bacteroidia > Bacteroidales > VadinHA17 > JAUVKT01. Next base: position 10,106 of record CALOBV010000018.1, on the reverse strand, counting down.
AGGCTGTAATTGATAATCCTAATTATAAAACGGACTCTGATATTCTTGTAGATGATGTTATTGAAACCCTGCAGGAGGTAGCAATGATTCATCGGGAAAGATTTGATATACCCCTTCTTGCAATAACAGGTACCAATGGTAAAACAACTACGAAGGAATTAATCGCACGTGTATTAGAATGCAAATATAAGGTTCATTTTACCAGGGGAAACCTGAACAACCATATCGGTGTGCCTCTAAGCATTCTGGGAGCAGACCCGGATACCGAATTTATGATAATTGAGATGGGGGCCAACCATGTAGGAGAAATAGCTGCTCTTTGCAAAATTGCTAAACCTACTGCCGGCTTAATAAGCAATATAGGTAAAGCACATCTCGAAGGTTTCGGTTCATTTGAGGGAGTAATAAAAGCCAAAAGTGAGCTTTATGTCTACCTTGCTCAGACAGGCGGTACAATTATTTACAACGATAGCAATTCATTATTACAGTCAATTGCAGGCAAGCTGAATGCAAAGTCTGTTCCTTATAGTAAACCTGACAAGGTGCTTAAGCAAAGCAGTCTTGAGGAGGATAGGTATTTGACAGTGGAGTTTATCTATAATAATGGGCATTATAGTATTGAATCTGCCCTGGCTGGTGCTCATAATTCTGAAAATATATTTGCGGCCCTGGCGGTAGGATTACATTACGGAGTTGATATTGGTGATGCAATAAGAGCAATAGAAGCATACAAACCACAAAATAACAGGTCTCAGATACTTGTTACAGATAGCAATACACTTTTGTGCGATGCCTATAATGCAAACCCCGACAGTATGTCTCTTGCTATTTCATCCTTTATCGGATCACCCCGGGAAAAGAAAGTTATTATAGTTGGTGATATGATGGAGCTGGGTTCCTATGCACAGGAGGAGCATAAAGCAGTTATTGACAGGCTGAGCAAGATTCCAGACATTGATATTTATCTAGTTGGCAGTATATTTTGCAAGCTTGCAGAAGGGACAGGAATTAAATCCTACAGTAATACAGAATTATTGATCTCCGATTTGAATAAGAACCCGATTAAGAATAGTTTTGTGCTAATTAAAGGTTCGAGAGCTATCGGTCTGGAACGAATTTACGATTATCTCTAAAAAAATAAATATATGAGAAGGTATAACGAATTAATGGATCCTATAGGAAAACTTATGGGGCTAAGATATAAGTCACATCCATGGCATGGTATAGATATTGGTCCTGATGCTCCGGATGTTGTGACATGCTTTATAGAAATGGTTCCTTCAGATACCGTTAAGTATGAAGTGGATAAGGTGAGTGGCTACCTGAAGCTGGACCGTCCTCAAAAATATTCGAATGTTGTGCCTGCTCTATATGGCTTTCTACCGCTGACCTACAGTGGTGAGCTGGTGGCTGAATTTGCGCGGGAAAAGACGGGAAGGAATGATATTGTTGGAGATAAGGATCCCGTAGATATACTGGTTCTTACAGAAAAGGATATAATCCATGGTAATATTCTGGTTAAGGCTCGTCCCATTGGCGGGTTCAGGATGCTTGATGGAAATGAGGCAGACGATAAGATAGTATCAGTACTTCATAATGATGCTATGTATTCACAGTTTGATGATATTAGTGATCTGCCTGACCTGGTGGTAAACAGGCTTAAACACTATTTTCTTACTTATAAGGATCTTCCAGGAAATGAAGCCGACGTTGAGATTACCCATATCTTTGGTGCCGAAGAAGCAAAGGATGTAATTAACAGATCGCTTAAAGATTATAGCAAAAGGTTTGAGTCGCTTGAGGATGCTGTATCAAATGTTTAAGAAGCCTAAGGTTTAAGGCGAACAGAGTCAGGGAGTTTACTGCTTACTTCCAGAGCTCATCAAATTTCTTTTTGCCCCTGAGGTAGTATCCAAAGACAATACTCTTTTTTAGAATAAGTTTTTCAGGGTAAAGACTACTCTCCTTCCGAATCTTATTTTTCTTTATGTTAAGTGATGCAAGATTAGAGTAGTAAGACATATGGGCTCGCAAAATTTGCCAGAAAGCACCTGCATTTAAAGTGAGTAGAAACCTGAATCCTGCAACACCATCGAGCAGAAGCCTTAAGCAAATTCTTGGAAAGCGCTTTCCGCGTGGCAGATTTTTGTGCAGCATATATAAATTATTCCTGAAGTTGTAATATATTTTTGCAGGTGAATTATAATTAAGAGTTCCCCCGCCAAGGTGGTAAACAGTTGACTGAGGAATGTATCTTATTTTGTAGCCAAACGAATTAATTCTCCAGCAGAGGTCAATCTCTTCCATATGTGCAAAAAAATCAGGGTCGAAGCCTCCTGTTTTTTTCCAAACCTCAGACCTTATAAATATGCATGCCCCGCTTGCCCAGAAAATATCTGTAAGCGAATCGTATTGGCCACAGTCTTTTTCTACCGAATCGAATACCCTTCCCCTGCAAAAGGGATATCCGTATTTGTCGATAAATCCGCCTGCTGCACCTGCGTGCTCGAAGGTATCTTTACTGTTGAAGCTTAATATCTTTGGCTGACAGGCGGCAACATCCGGGTTCTGTTCCATATGGTCAATTACCGGTGTTATCCATCCATTTGTTACCTCAATGTCGGAGTTAATTAAAACAAAGTACTTGCTATCAATTGATTGAAGAGCCTTATTATATCCTCCGGCAAAGCCCAGGTTGTCTTTATTCTCTATAACTTTTACTTCGGGGTGCTTATGTCTTATCCAGTTAATTGAATCGTCTGTTGATCCGTTATCTGCCATGTAGATATCGGCTATACCTGTAGATTCCTTTATTACTGAAGGGAGAAACTTTTTTAAAAGATCCAGACCATTCCAGTTTAATATTACCACTGCTACATTCATTCTGCTACCTTCTTTTTATGTTTCCATCTGCGGTGCGACCATAACCAGTATTCAGGTTTTTCCACTATTAATTTCTCCAGTCGGGCCATATGCATTTTTGTAAGTTCATGTTCTTTAAGTTCCTGCGGTTTATCTGTAATAAGTTCCGCCTCAATTTCATAGTAGCCTCTTTTTACCTTTCTGATATTGAAGAAAAAAACCGACATATTAAATTTCTGAGCAATTTTCTCAACTCCCAGATAGACAGGCGTTTGTTGGTTGAGGAAATTAAGACTAAAGTGGATTTCCTTTCGGGGGGGAGTCTGATCGGCAACAAGAGCTGTCAGGGTATTTACGCCTTCTTTCCTGTAGCTAAATATTCTTCTAAGTACGGAGGCCATTGGTACCAGTTCCATTCCATATTTACCTCTGATCTTATAAAAATAATTATCAAAATATTTATTATGAAGTGGTTTATATACTGTAAGTGAGTGATAATTAAAAACCTTGTGCATCCCAATTATCCATTCCCAGTTCCCATAATGTCCAAAGGCAGCTATGGCATCCTGTTTTTTATCGTAGTATGAATTTATTAGTTCCGGATTAAGGTACCTGAACCTTTTCATAAGTTCTCCCTCACTCATATGCCTTAGCTTGATACCTTCTACAAACATATCTGCAAGGTGTTTATAGAATTTTCTTGCAACCGACTTTAATTCATCTTCGCTTTTATCAGGGAAGGAGTTTCTGAGGTTTTTATTAACTATGTCTTTACGATATCCCGGGAAATAATAGAACAGGAAGAACAATATATGTGAGAAAAAATATAGTACTCTTAATGGCAGCAGGGTTATAAGCCAGGCAAATGCTGAAAATATGTTGAATAGTATGGCTTTCATTCTTTACCTGCTTTCATTCTGGTTTTTACGGCTTCAAAAAATTCCTTATAAGCGGCACTGTTTGAGGCAACGATCTCCTTGCCTGTCAGCTTCTCCTCTTTCCCGGAAAAATCCGACACAACTCCTCCTGCCTCACGAATAAGTAGTATGCCTGCACTCACATCCCAGGGATTCAGGTTATACTCAAAAAAAGAGTCAAACCTGCCACAGGCAACGTAAGCTAGATCTATGGCTGCAGATCCTATCCTGCGTACACCATGGGTATTTTCGATAAAATATTTAAGTGTGTTAAGATAAGGATCCAGTAACTTATAGTTTGTAAAGGGGAAACCTGTCCCTACAAGCATATCTTTTACACGTGGTGTTTCTGAAACGTATATTTGCTCCCCGTTTAGCCATGCTCCCATGTTCCTGGCAGCATAGAACATTTCATTGTTCTTTATTGAGTAAACGATACCTAGAATTATTTCGTCTTCTTTTACAAGGGCTATACTAATTGAATATGCGGGTAGACCATGCATGAAATTTGTAGTACCATCAAGCGGATCAACAACCCAGCTATATTCTTCTTTTGTATTTTCTACTGTTCCCTCTTCTGCAATAAAGCCTGCCTCAGGAAATATTTTACTAAGGCCTTCAATAAGAATTTTCTCGGAACCAAGGTCTACATAGGATACGAAATCGTTCAGTCCCTTGCTGGCTGCATCATCTATCTTGAAGCGTTCGGCTTCCTTTAGTATGAATCTTCCGGTGCTTTCTGCAAGATTCTTAACTTTCTCAAGTATTTCCCAATTAGATTGCATATGCTCAGCTTGTGATGGTAAAATTACCATTTTCGTCAAGATAGCGGAGGCTTACACGCGAAATATTTCCCTGTGTATATTTTTTACTGTCACTTACCACTCTTATATAGTTTTCAGTAAAACCTGAAATATTACCATCTTCATCAGTTGTTTCCCATAATACATTGTAGCTTTTTCCGGTACACCTTCTATAAAAGTCAAGTTTCTTTTTTTCTGACAATTTCTGGAGAATTTTACTTCTCTTATGCCTGGTCTCAATATCAAGCTGATCGGGGAAGTCGGCAGCGAGTGTATTTTCCCTTGCAGAAAATGAAAATACGTGCAGGTAACTCAGATCAAGTTTGTCAAGGAAGTTAAGAGTATCATTAAAGTCATCATCACTTTCTCCTGGAAATCCTACTATCACATCTGCTCCAATTGAAGCATCGGGCATCAGTTTTCTTATAGTGTTTACTCTTTCAGCGAAGAGTTCTCTCTTATATCGTCTTTTCATTAATCCAAGAATCCTGTTGTTACCGCTTTGCAGTGGGATATGGAAATGGGGAACAATCCTATTTTCCTTTTGAACCAGCTCGATTATCTCATCTGTTAGCAGGTTGGGCTCAATAGACGATATCCTGTACCGCTCTATACCATCAACTTTTACCAGTTCACGGAGCAGTGAAAAGAAGCTTTCGCCACTTGTTTTTCCAAAATCACCAATATTTACCCCGGTAATTACTATTTCTTTAACTCCATTTTTTGCAATTTCCTGGGCATCTGATACACAGTCTTTTATTGACTGGTTCCTGCTTTTTCCTCTGGCTTTTGGTATTGTACAATAAGTGCAATGATAATCGCATCCATCCTGAACCTTCAGGAATGATCTTGTTCTGTCGCCCAGTGAATAAGAAGAGGAAAAACCACCTGAGTCGGGATCACTACAAGATTGTAGAACATTATCTGGTCCCTTTTCAATCCTGTCGATATATTTTGAAAGGTTGAATCTCTCCCCGGTCCCAAGTACAAGGTCAACTCCTGGGATTGAAGTAATCTCAGCGGGTTTAAGCTGGGCATAACAACCTACAACAACAATATATGCATCGGGGGCTTTCTTGATACTTTTCTTAATTGCCTGCCTGCATTTTTTATCTGCAGACTCAGTTACGGTGCAGGTATTAAATATGTATATATCAGCCTCTTCATTAAAATCCACTCTGATAAACCTGGAGGGATCGAGCGACCTGCTGATTGTAGATGTTTCGGAAAAGTTTAGTTTACATCCCAGGGTATGGAATGCAACTCGTTTCATCTTATTGTCCATAAGGAGTAGTTAAAGCTGCAAAATTAAGGAAATTAGCTTATTGCAGAAGCTATTGTCAAAGTTCTTTAGGTTTAAGAATTAGGCAATCATTTGCTTTAGCACTTCCTATATCCTTCCATTTAACTTCTTTGAATTTGATTATAGCCACACCAGTGGTAGGAAGAAAGCTTGTACCTCCGCGGGTTAGCTCATAAGCCAGATCTGTTACTCCCGGGTTGTGGGCTACCATCATTACAGAATTAATTTCTTCGGGTAAAGAGTAAATCTCATCCAGAAAAGTATCTGCAGAACAATGATAAAGCCTGTTTACAAATTTTAGCTTATCCTCATTTATTTTCATAACCCTCGAAATAATCAGGGCCGTATGATTTGCTCGTGCTGCAGGGCTGGTGAGTATCATGTCGGGAGTAATACCCTCTTCAATAAGCTTTTCGCCCATTTTATAAGCGTCGCTTACTCCCCGTTCTGTTAAAACCCTGTCTATATCTCTTTTATAAGTGGTATGGTCGGCTGCCTTACCGTGTCGAACCAGAATGATTTCTTTCTTCATAGTAAAAAAAATTATAATAGTCTGCTTGCAAGTTCTGAGAGGAAGCTCCTTTCTCCTTTAATAAGGTTTACGTGAGCAAAAATATCCTGTCCTTTCATTTTATCAGTGAGATATGATAGTCCGTTAGACCCTGTATCCAGGTAGGGAGAGTCTATTTGTTCTATATCGCCTGTAAATATCATCTTGGTATCTTCCCCTGCACGGGTAATAATGGTTTTAACTTCGTGAGGTGTAAGGTTCTGAGCTTCATCAACAATAAAAAAGATATTCGAAAGACTCCGTCCCCTTATATATGCCAGTGGTGTTATTACCAGCTTTTCTTCTTTAATCATGTCGTTTATGCGTACAAACTCCGGACTTTGATGACTGAATTTATGTTTAATTACTGTCAGGTTATCAAAGAGAGGCTGCATGTAAGGCTCAATCTTTTCTTTTACATCACCCGGAAGAAATCCAAGATCCCTGTTAGCAAGGGGCACGATTGGACGGGCCAGAAAAATCTGTTTGTACCTTCTGTGTTGCTGCAGGGCAGATGCAAGTGCGAGGAGGGTTTTGCCTGTCCCGGCCTTGCCTGTAAGAGCCACAAGTTGAATATCCGGATTGGTCAAGGCCTCAATTGCAAAGGTCTGCTCTGCATTTCTCGGATCAATACCATAGGTTGTTTGCTTCATTATCCTGTTAACGACTTTAGAAACAGGATTATAATGTGCCAGTGCACTCGAACCATTATTTTTAAGAATGTAGAACTGGTGTCCATCAGGCAAAAAAGGAAGATCCATTTCTTCAGCCGGAATACCTTCAGGTTCTTCGTAAAGCTTATCTATCTTAGAGCTAGCAATATCAGAAATTGTATCAATACCTTTATATAGGTCATCTATATTGGCAACCTTGTCATTTTCATAATCCTGGGCCATTATGCCAAGAGATTTGGCTTTCATCCTCAGGTTTATGTCCTTGGTGATCAGTACAACCGGAGTGTCCTTATACTTTTTTGCAGCATAGTCTGTTATTGCGAGTATTCTGTGATCTGCAGTCTTTTCGGGAAAAGATCGTTCGACCTGTTCCGAAAATTCTTTACCTGTTTCTATAAACAGGGTGCCAAGCTTATTTCCAAGAGGGATTCCTTCACTCAGAAGATTATCTCCTGATATTTTATCCAGCTCCCTTGTAAATTCCCTGGCATGAAAATTAATCTGGTCATTACCCTTTTTAAACCGGTCCAGTTCTTCCAGTACGACTATTGGAATTATTACATCATTCTCCTCAAACTTATAAATAGACTGGTAATCGTGAAGCAATACATTGGTGTCTATTATAAATACTTTTCGTTTTTTCTTTGCCATAAGCGTCCTGCTCAATATTAATTATAGATTCATCACAAAAGATAGCAAAAATAAGAGTCTCTGCTCTTATAACGAATCTTTATTTTAGTTATTTTGCACAATTATTTAACACTCCGATGACTTATAAGGAAACACTTGAATACCTGTTTAGTTCTCTTCCTGCGTATCAAAGGATAGGCAAGGCTGCATATAAAGCAGATCTGGCTACATCAATTGCCCTTGATAAGCACTTTGGGAGTCCACATCAATATTATAAAACTGTTCATATTGCAGGTACAAACGGCAAGGGATCAGTTTCTCATTATTTATCATCTGTCCTTTCAGAAGCAGGTTTTGTATGTGGATTATATACCTCACCGCATATCCGGGATTTCAGGGAAAGGATAAGAGTAAATGGTGTTAAGATTGAGGAGGATTATGTTGTGGATTTTGTTGATTCGTATGGGCAAGTTTTTGAAAAGCACAGTTCTTCCTTTTTCGAAATGTCCGTAGCTCTGGCCTTTCAGTATTTTAAGGATCTTAAGGTCGATATTGCGATTATCGAAACAGGTATGGGAGGAAGGCTTGATTCTACCAATATAATCAATCCCCTGCTTTCAGTAATTACTAATATAAGTCTTGATCATACACAGTTTCTTGGTACAAGCAAGGAAGAAATTGCATTTGAGAAAGCAGGTATAATCAAACATAAGACTCCTGTTTTGATTGGCCGATCTGATGGTCTTACAGAAGAGGTATTTATTTCTTCAGCAAGAAGTAAAGGCTCCCCAATAATCTTTGCCGATAAGGAGTATAAAGTCGAAAGGGTCGAACAAGAGGGCATTGAGACCCTGACAGTAAGAGTGAGGAAGAATGGAGAACTAATCTTTGAAAGACTGGTTTCTGGTCTTGCCGGTATATATCAGACCGAAAACATTTCAAGCAGCCTGGCAGCCCTTGATATTTTAAGAGATTCGTTTGATCTGTCAGATAAGAGCATATTAGAAGGTTTCCGGAATGTAGTTACTAATAGCGGCATTGAAGGACGCTGGCAAACTGTTAGAAAAGAACCTCTGGTTATTTGCGATACAGCTCATAACCTGGATGGAATAAGCGTTGTTCTTCAGCAAATTGCAGAGTTTAAAGGAGGTAATATTCGCTTTGTTATTGGTTTTGTAAATGACAAGGAGATTGGTGCCATAGTGGATTTATTTCCACAAAGCGCAGAGTATTATCTTACAAAATCTTCTGTATTAAGGAGTATGCCGGTAAATGATCTGGCAGAAAGATTTTCGGCAGCCGGACTGGAATACAGGAAATTCGAAGATGTTATGACTGCTTATAAATCAGCTCTTAAAGAATCAGAGCCATCTGACCTGATCTATATTGGTGGCTCGACATTTATTGTAGCTGATTTTCTGGAATCACTATAGCGCTATGACAGGCAGTTTGTTATTTTCTATATTGAGCTTATATTAGCAGGATAGAAATTTTAAAATCTAAAGCTATGTGGGAATTGCGCTCCAGTACCCTGATTATAAGTTTTTTATTAATTTTTTCTATCGCTGCAGCTCAGGACGAAGGTCAGCGACTGCTAATTCTGCACACAAATGATCTTCATTCACGGCTTGACGGATTTGCACCTACGAATAATTATACGCCTCTGAGCCCCAAGGATGATATTACTATTGGCGGATTTAGCAGAATAGCAAGCTTGATCAGAAAGGAGAAAATGGATAAGCCAGATGAAGTTCTGGTGCTTGATGAAGGTGACTTTTTGATGGGAACTATTTATCATTATATGGAAGAATATAATGGGTTCCAGTTACCCCTGATGAAAAAAATGGGGTTTGATTATGTTGCCATTGGTAACCACGAATTTGATTTTGGACCGGAAAAATTATCTACAATTATTGAGAAATCCGCCCAGTCAGGAGCTTTGCCAGGTTTATTATTAAGTAATGCTGAACTGGATGCTAATGATGATGCAGATGATGGCCTTCAGACTTTGTATAATAGTGGAGTCTTAAAGAGAAGTGCTATCATTGAAAAATCAGGGATCAAGATTGGATTATTCTCTTTAATGGGGAAGGATGCTGATGATGTAGCTCCTATGGCGGCTCCAGTAACATTTTCAAAGCAGAAGAAAGTAGCGAGGAAGATCGTCAAAGAACTCAGGAAAGACGGAGCGGATATTGTAATTTGTTTATCTCATAGTGGTTTAGAAAAGGATAAGAAATTTAGATGGTCGGGAGAGGATGTTAAGCTCGCAAAAAAGGTTAAGGGACTTGATATTATAATTAGCGGTCATACACATACTGAAATAGCACAGCCCCTGAGAGTTAAAGAGACAATAATAGTGCAGAC
>CALOBV010000017.1:0-19314 GCA_942491535.1 uncultured Marinilabiliaceae bacterium | reverse complement strand
GCTATAGCCTTCCTGGAAATAAAGGATGATGGTGTCGGGATAAATAATGAAAGGCTCAATGCAAGAAATTCTTTTGGGATATTGAATATGAAAGAAAGGGCAAAGGAGATAGGAGGTCGACTTAAGATAGCGGCAGGGCCTGAAAGCGGGACGGTTGTGAGGCTGACCATTCCAAACAAGTAAATGAAGTACTATTGCATATTGCGTTTTTAATAGTTTTTGAACTAAAAATAGGACTAAATAGTGAAGATATTACTAGTCGATGATCATAAGATAGTCAGGGCTGGCCTGGCAGAGTTAGTGAAGCATATTACTGATTCAGTAATAATTGAAGAGGCCAGCACTGGTAAAGATGCCCTTTATATGATTTCCAGGACTTCTTACGACCTTATCTTACTTGATATTTCACTTCCTGATATTAATGGGCTGGAAGTTCTTCAGAATATCAAGGTTCAGAATAATAGTCAGAAAGTACTGATACTAAGTATGCACCCACAGGAACAATATGCAATCAGAGCTTTAAATCTGGGAGCATCAGGATACCTAACAAAAGATACAGCTTCCGAAGAGTTAATTACGGCAATCAAGGTTATTATTGAAGGAAAGACCTATATTACTCCCTCATTAGCCAGTAATATTGCCTTACATCTCAATGATGATTTTTCAAAGGCCCTGCATGAAACTCTTTCCAACAGGGAATTCGATATATTCCTCAAGATTGCAACCGGAAAATCTTTGAAAGATATTGCAGCTGAGCTTTATATCTCAGACAAGACTGTAAGTACATATAGAAGCAGGATTATGGAGAAGATGAATATGCAGAAGAATGCTGAGATAACAGAATATTGTATCAGGATTAATCTTATCTGATAAATCAGAAATTCTATATTTATCTAACTATTCATACTAAGTAAGGAAATCCCTACAGGTTTTTCATATTTACCCTACGATTATTAAGACTTTACCCTACATCTGGTTAAGTACTTACTTTATAAATTTGTTGTGATTATTTACTATCAATGAAATAATAGTTGCATACATAATTTATCTGGAAATGAAAATATTAATAGCAGATGATTCTGCACTTATGAGAGAGAGGCTAAAAGAAACCATATCTATATTCGGTGAGGTAGAGATCATAAGCGAGGTTGAGACGGGCATAGATGCCCTTGCAGAGATGGAGAAGCTTAGCCCTGACCTTGCTATTCTTGATGTCAGGATGCCCGAAATGAGCGGTCTTGAAGTTCTGAAAGCATTCAGGAAAAATAACACAACAACCAGGATTATGATTCTTACCAACTATGCCTATGATCAATACCGTGACAGGGCTCTGGAGAGTGGGGCTGATTATTTTTTTAGCAAATCGGAGGATTACGACAAGATTTTGTCCGTTTTAGCATCACTTTTACGCTCAAACAGTGTAAAGGATAAAGAATAAGAGGTCTGGTAGAAAATATCCAGCTAAAACTTGGCCCGGAAACAAATTTAGATAGAAATGAAAAAACCAGAAGAAAAAAGTAAAAAACCTCTTTCGGAAGAGAGCGTATCTAGGGGCGAAAATATGCATGAGGTCATAATGGATAATATGAATGCCCTTGTCTATGTCTCGGATATGGAGACTTACGAGCTGCTCTTTCTTAATAAGATGGGTCGTGAAATCTTCGGCAAAAGTTATAAAGGTAAAAAGTGCTTTGAGGTACTTCAGGTTAACCAGAAAAAGCCATGCTCCTTCTGCACAAATCACCTGATTGTAGATAAAAGCGGTAATCCGACAGATGTTTACAAGTGGGAATTCCAGAATACAAAGACAGATCTGTGGTTTGAATGCAGGGATTCTGCAATACCCTGGTCAAATGGTAAGAATGTGCGTATGGAGGTGGCAACCGAAATAACAGCCCGTAAAAAAATAGAGGAGGAGCTAAAGAGAACTAATGAGAACCTTGAGCAACTGGTAGTAGAAAGAACAAAAGAGCTTGAAGCAAGTGAGCTTAAATACAGGACAATTGCTGATTTTACTTTCGACCTTGAAACATGGATAGATCCTGATGGGAACTATGTATATATTTCTCCTTCCTGTGAAAGTATAACAGGTTATAAGGCTTCTGAGTTTATAGCTAAACCGGACTTATTTACTGAAATAGCACACCCCTCTGATAAAAAATTTGTAAAGAAACATTTTGGAAATGCAGGTAAGCATTCGCCAGATGCAGAAATCTATGAATTCAGAATAATAACAAAAAGTGGTGAAACCAGGTGGATCGGCCATGTATGCTCACCGGTTATCACAGCCGAAGGAGAATTTCTTGGAAGAAGGGGGAGCAACAGAGATATTACGGAGAATAAAAACTATGAGCAAGAACTTGTCAGAAACAAGAAGATACTGGAAGAAACTGGTAGGCTGGCAAGAGTTGGAGGCTGGGAAGTGGATTTAGTTAACGAAACACATTTTTTGTCTGACATTAATAAAGAGATACATGAGGTTGAGCCTGATTTTATCCCTGACATGGCTACTGCTATTAATTTTTATACACCCGAATTCAGACCTGTTATATCGAAGTGTGTTGAAGATGCTATAGAAAAGGGTGAGTCATTTGATTTAGAGCTACAGATACTTACTGCAAAGCATAATAAATTATGGGTTAGAGCAGTTGGTGAGCCAATCGAAGAGAATGGAAAGGTTGTTAAGCTAATCGGGGTATTCCAGGATATTAATTCTGCAAAACTTCTTTCCCTGGAGCTTGAGAAGCATCGCAAGAATCTCGAAAAACTCGTCGAAGAAAGAACTGCCAGCCTTAATAATGCTGTAGAAAACCTTAAGAGATCGAACCTTGAACTGGAGAATTTTGCCTATGTGGCCTCACATGATCTGCAGGAGCCATTGAGAATGGTAGCCAGTTATACACAGCTCTTAGAGAAAAGGTATAAGGATCAGCTCGACCAGGATGCAAAGGATTTTATTAATTATGCTGTAGACGGGGCAAATAGAATGCAGATACTTATTAACGATCTGCTTGATTATTCGAGAGTTACAACAAGAGGAAAGTCCCTGGTTAAAATTGACCTGACAAGTGTACTTGGCCAGGCTATTGCAAACCTGAAGCAAAAAATCCAGGAAACCGGAACTTTGATTGTTAATGATGATCTGCCATATGTATATGGCGATGAGAACCAGCTTGTCAGGGTTTTTCAGAATCTAATCGATAACGGAATAAAGTTCAGCGATAAGGAAAATCCCAGGATATCAATAGTAAGCAAGGTAAAAGATGATAAGGTCCAGGTTTCCATTAAAGATAATGGTATTGGAATAGATAAAATATACTCAGAAAGAATTTTTACAATGTTCCAGAGGCTGCATAATAAGAAGGATTATCCCGGTACAGGTATCGGACTGGCAATTTGCAAACGAACTATTGAAAGACACGGTGGTAAAATTTGGTTCGACTCTGAAATAGATCAAGGAACTACTTTTCACATAACACTTAAAAATAAAATATAAGCAAATGAATGACTCAAATGTATCTACAAAAGCTGTCGAGATTCTTCTTGTTGAGGATAATCCCGGTGATGCAAGGCTTGCCCAGGAAGCACTGAAAGAAAGTAAGCTTCTTAATAATCTGCATATTGTTGACGATGGGGTAGAAGCTATGGATTTTCTCAATAGAGAGGGTAAGTACGCTGACTCAATACGTCCGGATCTTGTTATACTTGACCTTAACCTGCCCAGGAAAGATGGTAGGGAAGTACTTCAGGAAATAAAGAGTGATCCCAAACTAAAGAGCATACCTGTGGTTATACTTACAATATCACAGGCAGAAGAAGATATAATGAAAACTTACGATCTTCATGCTAATTGTTTTATAAGCAAACCTATTGATCTTGAACAGTTTATCAAGGTTGTAAGATCTATAGAAAGCTTCTGGCTTACTATTGTTAAATTACCCAGGTAGTAAGAGTAGATAGCATGCCTGGAAAATCTAATCAGACATATGTCAATATTTAGAAAAAAAATAGAGTTACAGACAAGAAGTTGGATATCCTGCTGGTTGAGGATAATCCTGGAGATGCCAGGTTAGCTATTGAGGCTTTGAAAGAGTGTAGTGTAAGCAATAATTTGTACCATGTTGAAGATGGAGAGGAAGCATTGGATTTCCTCCATAAGCGTAACAGGTATCATAATTCTCCCCGTCCGCACCTTGTGCTTCTTGACCTTAATCTTCCTAAAATTAACGGGCTTGAGGTGCTTGCTCATATTAAAGGCCAGGATTCATTAATGGAGATTCCGGTAGTCGTTCTTTCAATTTCAGAATCAGAGGATGATATTGAAGATTCTTATAGGTTACAAGCGAAGAGTTATGTAAAAAAGCCACTCTATTTGGATGATTTTATAGAGGTCTTTGAGAGAATCAGGCATTTCTGGCTAAAGCAAGTTGCTGACATGGATAGTTAATTAACGGATATTAGTAATTATCAGGTAATTCTATAATATGAAGAAGAATCTCAAAATATTACTTGTTGAAGACAATGAGGGTGATATAAGACTAATTGAAGAGTTGCTGAGTGAACAAGCTGTATTCTCTTATGAACTGTTTTATATCAATTCATTAAAAGAGTTTGAGCTCTTTAATAGAAATGGTTTATTTTATACTGTGTTGCTCGATCTTGGTTTGCCTGATAGTACTGGTCTGGATACATTTACAAGGGTGAAGTCTATCTGTTCGGAAGATTGCTCAATCATTATCCTGACCGGACTTAATGATAATGAGACTGGGCTTTCGGCTGTTAATAAGGGTGCCCAGGATTACCTTGTAAAGGGGAATTATGATAGTGAAACACTTGTTAAATCAATAGTCTATTCGTTTGAACGTACAAAGCTCCAATCTGAACTAAGGAAGCAATTAAGTGCCAAAGAAAAGGCCGAAAGAGAAACTGTTAAAATAAATGAAAGACTCGATCTTATTGCATACCGTACAAGTGCTGTTATGTATAAGGCGAATAAGGACGGAACAGAATTTGAATATTTGCATGAAGCTATGACCAGTCTGACCGGGTATACACCCGGAGAAATATCCGATATTGGTTTTTCCAGCATTATCAAAAATGCCGAAATAGTTGGAGCAGGTAGTATTGAATTAGAAAGACTGCATGAATACTGGGCAGAAAAGAGTAATAAAAACGTTGATCTTGAATATCTTATCCAGACTAAGGAGGGAGATCTGAAGTGGGTTAGCGACAAATCCTATCCAATAGGTAATGGAACTAGAACTTCGCCTGGTTCAATAGGGATTTTAATGGATATTTGCTCAGCCAAAGAGGCTGAAATTGAGATTCTTTCACAGAAAAAGAGGAGCGACCAGTTGTTTTCGAACTCACCGATAGCAATAGCCCTTCTCGATAAAGAAGGAACAGTATTGAATGCTAATAACAGTTTTAAAATGACTTTTGGATATTCGCCTGATGAAATAATCGGAGAGAATATTGACGATTTAATAGTACCCCAGGAACTCAGGAACGAATCCACGAGCTTGAATGATAAATTGGTCAGGGGGAAGTCGGTCAGCGAACTAAGCTACAGAAAGAAAAAGAACGATTCTCTGATTTATGTTGCATTATCAGGTGTGCCCATAAGGGTGAAAGGGCAAGTTACCGGTTATTATGGAATGTTTATCGATCTAACAAAGCAGAAGCTTGCAGAGGAAGCCCTCATCAAGGCAAGAGATGAGGCAGAGGAAAGCAACAGGCTCAAAACAGCCTTCTTACATAATATATCGCATGAGATACGTACACCGATGAACGCTATTGTGGGCTTCAGTGCGCTTCTTGGAGAACCAGGCCAAAGTGAGGAAACCAGACAATCATTTATTGATACCATTGTAAATTCCAGCAATCACTTGCTTTCCATAATAAATGATATTGTAGAGGTATCCAATATTGAGGCTGATCTCTTAAAAATTTCTAAGTCAGAAGTTGATATTAACCATCTGTTCATTGAAATTGAAAATTCTCATTTAAATAGTGCTGAGGAGAAAAATTTAGAATTAAAATTTGTGCCAGATAAAGGTAGCGATCAGTTTATAGCCTCTATTGACAATACAAAAGTTTACCAGATAATTTCCAACCTGGTCGGGAATGCCATAAAATTTACAAGTAGCGGGAAAGTAGAATTTGGATATATGAATGAGGGAGCTTACCTGGAGATTTTCGTTTCGGATACCGGAATAGGTATACCTGATTCGCATCTCGACACTATATTTGACAGGTTCTACCAGGTTGATAACAGCGAAACAAGGCAGTTTGAAGGAACAGGCTTAGGCCTGTCTATTTCGAAAAGCTATGTTGAATTGCTTGGTGGAAGAATATGGGTAAACTCATCTCCGGGGAAAGGTTCAACATTTTATTTTACACTGCCATTAGAGGAAAATAATAGTGCAGCTGATAAGATATCCTTGCACAAAGATTCCTCAAACACAAGGAAGTCAGGGAATAAGATACTTGTAGCAGAAGATGTTGAGAGCAACTTCAGGCTAATCGAGTTTTATCTCTCTTCTCTTGATTGTGAGTTATTGTGGTCAGTAAATGGTAAAGAAGCAGTTGATACATTTGAGAAGAACAGTGATATTACAATAATTCTGATGGACCTGAAGATGCCAGTCATGGATGGGTATATGGCAGTAAGGGAGATCAGGAAAAAAGACTCGACGATTCCCATTATTGCACAGACTGCGTATGTCGATGACCTGGAAAAAGCTCTTGAAAGTGGATGTAATGGATTTATATCAAAGCCCTTTAAGAGAAGTGAGCTTCTTGATGTTGTAAGAAAATACATTTCAGATAGTTAGGATATATTAGATTTAACATATGAAAGGCTTATCAAAAAAGATGGATGCCGGGAGAAAGACTGGTAAGAAATCCCTGGCGAAAGAACTGGCAAAAGAATTTAAACTTGGTGAAGGTGATCTAGTGAACTTTCTGGAGAGCTTTATTCACACTTCCGGGAAGCCTATTTTATGATTAATTTAGATGGTTCAATAGTTACGACAAATGCAGCGGCAACAGAAATGACAGACTATTCCTCTGACGAAATTCGTGAGGTTAAAGCAAATGATGTTTTCGAAGGAAATGCATACTCCAATTGGCTTCGCAGCCTCGAAGGAGCAAGGAGCAGCAAGAATTACCAGGAGCTCCATATCAGGAGCATAAAAGTAAATATCCTTACAAAGTACGGACATAAAATTCCAGGTTTAATGAATTGTTCGCCTATCCTTGATGAAAAGGGCATCCTGAAAGGTGGCCTAATCTCTGTCAGCGATCAGACCGAAAGTCTTTATATGGAAAGGGCCCTCAGTGAAAACGAAGAAAAACTGAGTAAAATATTAAGGTTTGCCAATGACGCCATTTTAATGATGGACTCCAGGGGTAGAATCTGCTTTTGGAGCCGTTCAGCTTCAGTCTTTTTCGATTACTCGGAGGCAGAAATATTGGGTGAAGATTTCAGTAAACTCCTTATCGATGCTAAGAAGGAGAAAATATTTCTGGAAGATTGTAAGCAATTCTTCAAGACGGGTGAAGGTGAGATTTTAAATAAGACTCTTGAGTTACAGGCCTTGAAAAAATCAGGCGAGAGCTTTCCGATTGAAATATCTCTTTCTGGATATAAAGTAAAAAACAGATGGCAGGTAATTGGTATCGTAAGGGACATTAGCGATCGAAAATCTGCTGAGAAGAATGATTGTTGAATCTGAAGCTTACCACAGGACTCTTATAGAAACATCACCGAATGCCATTATAACAACGGACGTTGAAGGTATTATAAGCTTTGCCTCAGCAAGGACTTATGATATGTTTAGAATACCTGAATCTGAGCAGGTACTTAATATATCTTTTTTGCAATGGGTATATCATGAAGATCTGGATCTGGCCATAGAGAGGTTTGGAGGTATTATAAGTGGCAATAAGATGCCTGCAATAAGAGCATTTAAACTATTAAGATACGATAAGACAGTATTTACAGCTGAATTCTCATCATCCCCGATTCTTAATTCTGACAAAGATATTATCGGCTTACATTTAAATATTCATGATATTGATGAGAATGTAAAAATGGTCGAGGAGCTTAACAGAGCTAAGATTCAGGCAGAAGAAAGCGACAGACTGAAAGAGGCTTTTATAAGGAATATTTCACATGAACTAAGAACCCCGATGAATTCACTCGTTGGTTTTAGTGAATTGTTGAAAGAACCAGATATATCTGATGATGACAGGAATTTCTTTTCAGATAATATTATTTCAGGAACAAAACAGCTCCTTACAGTTATCAGCACGATGGTAGATATGTCGAGTATATCAGCCGGTCAGGTTAAAGCTAAGCCCGGGGATGTATATCCTCTTAGAATGCTCGGTAAATTGATTGACAATTATGCCTATAGGGCGGAAAGCAAGAATTTAACCCTTACTCTGAAGGTTAAGGACGAAGACAGGGAAGCAATGTTATATTTAGATGAGATCATTCTGACGAAAGCCCTGGGACATATATTGGATAACGCTATAAAATTTACAAAGAGTGGCGGGGTGAAAATAGAACTAAGTGCAACCGGAGAGTCGCTGACAATATATATTAGAGATACAGGTAGCGGAATTCCTGATGAATACCAGACCAGGATTTTTGATCCCTTTTTCCAGGTTGACCATGGGTTTGAAAGAATAAGTGATGGTTGTGGCTTGGATTGCCGGTCGCTAAAGGATACCTGCAGCTGCTTGAAGGAGTACTTGACCTAAAATCATCTCCAGGCAAAGGATCTGAGTTCTCTGTTAAACTACGCAGGAAACTGAGTGAAGAGGAGATAGAAGAAAAAGAAAAGAACAGAAAAGTCACTAAAGCTGCATCAGTCCTTGTGGCAGAAGATAATGATAGTAATTATGAGTTAATATTTAACTATCTGAGGAATTATGGAATGACCCTTGTGCGTGCTGAAAACGGCCGCGATGCTATTGATAAATTCAGTGCATCAGGTGTCAGTTTCAGATATGTACTGATGGATCTCCATATGCCAGTGATGAATGGATTGGAAGCAACAAAAAAGATCAGGGCAATGGATCCGCAGACTGTAATAATTGCGCAGTCTGCCTATACCGGCGAGAAGGAGGAGGCATTAAAATGCGGGTGTAATGAATTTATCTCCAAGCCATTTACAAAGAGCCAGTTGCTGGATGCCTTAGGATTAGAATAAAGCAGGTGCTTGATGAAACATATTTTTTGCACTTATAAAGATTTGCAAGATCATATAAAATTATAGAATAGATGAGCACTTATTCTTTCAATAAGGATATTAATAGATTCAGTCTCAGGTTCAAAGATAAAGAACTTGAACGTAGCTTTCATTATTTCTATGTCACCAAATATTTATGGCAGTTACGATTGGCTCATATACTGGCTGCCCTCTTTTTCCTCCTTGCAGTATCATCAGAACGATATCTGATCAGCTTTGATTTATTCCCAATTAATTTAAGGTTATTAGTCGTTGTGCCGTCTTTTATTGCCGGCCTTATTATTACATTCCTGGCGAAGGAATTTTACAGGAAGTTCTATAAGTATTTTAATATTTACTATGTGCTTTTGACGGGTATAAGTTTCATACTGACTGGTATGTCTGCACCCGATCCCTACAAATACTCTTTTTATTCAGGATTAATGATCAGCCTGATTTTTAATTATACATTTATAAAGCAGGATTTTATTAAATCTTCTCTTGCCGGTCTGATACTTATAATTACCTTTTTTATCCTGGCTTTCAGGGATGTCCAGACCTCGGATTATCTGATTCACGTATCGATTTATATATCTGTATGTAATATACTGGGAATGTTTATTGCATATGCAATTGAATATGATGGAAGGAAGAGCTTTACAATGATTAATCGCATTAATAGTGATGCTGAAACTATTAAGGATATCAATAGAAGCCTGGAGTGGAAGGTTAAAAAGAGAACCTCTGAATTACAAATTCAAAAGCTTAAAGCGGAAGAAAGCGATCGTATAAAATCTACCTTCCTTGGTAATATGAGCCATGAAATAAGAACTCCGATGAACAGCATCCTTGGGTATACTGATCTTTTAAGGGAGGATAATATAGAGAGTGACCTTCGATCGAAATATTTACAGCATATTGAGGAGGCGGGAGAAAGATTAATGAACCTGTTAAATGATATTCTAAGGGTTTCGGAAATTGAATCCGGAATAAAGGAAACAAAGATATCTCCCGTGGATATAAACGAACAAATGAGATTGATATTAAACCTGCTTGAGCCAGAAGCGCAAAAGAAAGGAATTAAGGTAAGCATCGATAGAAGCAAGGAATCAGACACTATTTTTGTTGAAACTGATAGAGATAAGTTATATACGGTGCTTTCTAACCTGGTAAAGAATGCAATTAAGTTCACTGATCATGGAGAGGTGGTTTTCGGCTATCAGAAAGAAAGTAAAAATATTCAATTCTTTGTTAAGGATACCGGGATAGGAATTGAGAAGAGCAAGCAGGATGAAATCTTCGAGAGATTTGTCCAGGGAGATATTGAAGATAAGATGGCAAGGCAGGGATCGGGGCTTGGACTGGCAATATCGAAAGCTTTTGTCGAGATTTTAGGGGGAGAAATATGGCTTGAAAGCAAGGTAAATGTAGGGTCCAGCTTTTATTTCACATTGCCAATAAACAAATAGTGCTAAACAAAAACAGATATTTGGAAAAGATATGAAACCAGATAAAGAAAAGAAAAATTCTTCAGATTTATCAGGCCTGAAAATTTTGCTTGCTGAAGATGATCCTTTAAGTGCCGATCTTATTAAAACTTACCTGAGAAATGTCGTTGGTGAGATATTATTTGCTTCAACGGGTATTGAAGCTATTGATCTTGCCAGAAGTGTTAGAGATATAGATATTATTTTGATGGATATCAAAATGCCTCTTTGCGACGGTTATAAAGCTACCCGCCAAATTAGACAGTTCAATAGCGAAGTGGTTATTATTGCTCAAACAGCTTATGCCCTTGAGGGAGACAGGGACAAAGCATTAGATGCAGGATGCAATGATTATATTACAAAACCTGTAAAAAGAGGAGAGCTGATATCGCTAATGCGGCAACTTCTGGAATAGCTAAGATTAAATATTATGCTGCAGGGTTGGAAAACCGAAAAGCTTTTATTATTTTTGCAGCCTGAAATACAAACCTCCTTCGCCAAGGCTAAGTAGGTCAGTGCGGGGTATAGCGCAGTCCGGTTAGCGCACCTGCTTTGGGAGCAGGGGGTCGTAGGTTCGAATCCTACTACCCCGACAAACAAAAAAACAACCCGGTCACGAAAGTGATCGGGTTTTTTTGTCGAGGAAAGAACGTCAAATGTTCACATTTGTAAGGGATTGACTGACAATAAGAACCGAACGATGTGAGGGTGGTTTTTGTTTGGACACACCTCTCAAGGATTACAAAATCGCGAAGCTATTTTGTAATCCTATTCTTGAGAGATAGGAAGGGAGAATGCGAGAACAATAAAACCTGTGACCTTTTTCTCTTTGAATCAACACCACATATGGATAACGAGGAATAAAGGAAGGAGTAATCCTACCTGCTTTCCTCGGTTTTGTCAAAATACCATCTATCCTGAATAATCACCTTGTTTACTTTTCCATTTCATCCCTTTCAAATCTGAAGGGTGCCATATCAGCTTTGTTGAAGAACGGATCCTTTCCTTCCGGAAAAATCTCCGAATTCAAAATTATCCCATAGTTGTATGCCTGTAAGGTGATTATCTTTTACTGAAATAGTAAAGATCAAGTCCCGACCATCAATATTGAGAATATATTTACCTACCATCTCCTCCAGCATTTTTGTGTCAATATCAATAATCTCTTTAATAAGCGGCTTATATTCTTTCCAGTCGTAGAGGCTGCTGATTGATCTTAAAATTTCTCCCGTAAGCCTATCACCATTATCGCTGTTGGTCATAATAGCTGCCATTCCCTGACCACCATCCGAAAATGCATACAAGTGGCATCTATATCCGGCATTAGCTCCACTATGACCAAAGCTTGCATTAAAATTCTTTCCACCTAGACCCGGGCCAAGTCCATGAGAATTCATCTGGGGAGTGTTAGCATCTCCCTAGTCATTTCTGCCGATATCACTTTATTGATTTACCACTTTACCGATTTCCTGAACCTCCACTGCATATTTCAGAAGGTCGGTAGGTGTTGTCCATAAACCTGCTGCTGCCATTTCAGGGTATATATGCCATTTACCTTTCACCATGTTACCATCTGCCCTATAAGCTATTGCAGCCTTAGATTCAAGTTCTGATGGGAGCGGCTGCTTATATGTGCTGGATTCCATCCCAAGTACTGCCAGCACATATTCATTCATAATATCTGGAAATTCTTTTCCGGTAATATCACACAGCATTTTCTGCATTACAGTATATCCTCCTCCTGAATATCTGTATATTGATCCGGGTATAGTGTCAGGAAAAATCCTGCCTGAATTAGCCGGTGCTTCTCCATTTAATACCTGTATTATCCCGGGTACAGAATCTTTATCTGAATAACCTCCAAAACCATGAACGCTTAAACCGGCGGAGTGGGAGAAGTCTCCTCAAAGTAACCTTTTCTTCGACCGTGAATTTATTTTCTTCTACCTGCCAACCAACAAGGTAATCATTCACATTATCGTCGAGCCCCAGCTTTTCCTTCCTCGACTAGATACAGCGCTGCCATTGCTGCTACCGGTTTACTTATTGAGGCAGCCTGGAAGAGGTTGTTAAGATCAACTGACACAATGCTATCAAAACTTGTATAACCATACCCTTTTGCCCAGATAATTTCCCCCTGGTCCATAAACGCGATACTCATTCCGGGAACCTTGTAATACTTCATCCGGTCTTCAATTATCAATTGTTTTTAAAAGAAGTTTCTGGTTGGTTGGTTTAGCAATGTAATCGTTGCATCCGGCTTCGATCGATTTCTCCCTGTCGCCCTCCATTGCATAGGCTGTATGAGCAAGTATTGGCACCTCCTTATCAAGCTCCCTTATTCTTCTTGTTACCTCGTATCCGTCTACCCCTGGAAGCTTTATATCCATAATGATCAAATCAATATTTTTTAGCTTCTTAAATATTTCTAAAGCCTGTTCTCCATTTTCCGCAAGGTGAAGTTTCACATTGGTTGGTTTTAATAATTGTTTAACCAATAAGTAATTGGGGGTGTCATCCTCAACAATAAGAATGGTTTTTGAACTAAAGTCAAAATCATTTCCAAAATTATTGTTATCTTTTTTCGGCTGGGAACCTGACGTCTGAAGCCCTTTAGTTGATAAAGAAAACATGAATTTGGATCCCTTGCCTTCTTCTGATTCCACTGTAATATCACCTCCCATCAGTTTGATAAGATGCTGTGATAGTGCTAATCCCAGGCCGGTTCCTCTATATAACCTGAGTTTATTGTCTTCAACCTTTCTGAAAAGATCAAAGATTACTTCTATTTTATCAGGAGCCATCCCTATGCCAGTATCTTTTACAAAGAAGGTTATTTCATCGTTATTGATCTTGTAGCCAAACCTTATCGAACCTGAATCAGTAAACTTCACAGCATTATCCAGCAATTTTGTGAGTACCTGGCGAAGCCTTGTACAATCAGTTTCGAAAATATAAGGACTATTGTTTTCGGGTTCATCTAATATCAGCTCCAGGTGGATCTTGTCCAGCTCATTAAGGTTCTCATGGAAGAGCGAATATATGTCATTCACAAGCGCGGAAACATTGCATGGTTTTAATTTTATAATAAGCTGGTTAGATTCAATCTTTGAAATATCAAGAAGATCATCAATAAGACTTAGTAGTCCTCTTGAATTCGTGATAATATTTGTCATATAGCTATTCCTCTCCTCATCCTCCAGGTCAGAATCTTTTAGTAGCTCAGTGAACCCAACTATCGCATTCATCGGTGTTCTTATCTCATGTGACATATTTGTCAGGAACGAAGTTTTAAGTTTATCGGAAAGCTCAGCTCTATCCTTTGCTTCAATCAATTCTTTCTCAGCCTTTTTTCGTTCCTTGATTATCTCTTCCTTGATAATTACTTCTTTAGTTTTTTCGTCCAGGTTTTTGATAAGTCTCTCCTGTGCAAGCCTGAGGTTTCTTTCCCTTGCTCTTATTATCGCGTAAACTAAAGCAGAAATAATAATTATTATTATAGCATAAAACCAGAATGAAAGGTAGATTGGCTTGTTTATTTTCAGTTCAAATCCGGAAATATTACTTGATATTCCATTTTCATTGAATGCGCCAATTTTGAAGTGATAATTACCATGTCCAACCCTGTTAAATGTTACAGTTCTGTCCGAAGTTTGATTTGACCATTTATTATATCCTTCAAGGATAGAACTATATTTTACAAGTTCGGGATTACTGAAATTGATAGCAGTGTAGTCAACCCTTACCTCATAATATCCGGGATCAAGAATTAAAGGCGTTTGTATCTCGTATTGTTCATCGTTAATAAAGATTGCGTCTATATGGATTAGTGGAGGAGTCAGGCCTTTTGTTGTAAGTTCAGGAAGAAATTTTATAACTCCCTCAGATGTCCCAAACCAGATCATGTTATAAGAATCAACTGTTGCAGAATTTAAATAGAATTCTGTGGATCTTTTAATTCCCTCGTAGTTGGTGTAAGTTTTAATCCTGGGTTTTTCACGAGTTTCTATTTCAGAGAATCCCCCCCTGTGCCCTACAACAATCTTATCGAGATTATTATATACCATACTGTAGCAATAGTCTGAAAGCAATCCACTCGACCTTCTGAAAGTCCAGCCTATTTCAGCTTTATCGTTAAATTTAAAAACCCCTGATCCTGACGTTGCTACCCAGATCGATTTTTCTGAATCCTCTGCAAATTATATAACGGAATTAAGCCCGTTAAGACTAAGTTTTGGGTCTGGCTTTATGGTATTATCAATATCGATATAGAAGATATTCTTGCAATATGTTCCAACCAGTACACGATCTTTGGAATCAATGAAAAGAGTAGTAATATTATTATGCGGTAGTCCATTCCTGGTGTTGAACCATATCTTCTGTCCAGTCTTTAAGGAATATTTGCAGGCACCCTTTTTTGTACTTATCCACAGGAATTCAGAATCTCCGGTTATATTATTGACAGAGTTTTCGAGATCGTCTCCAGATAATCTCACATTCTTAAACGATTTATTAAGCGGGTTAAAGACAGTGATACCTGTTTTATCATATCCAAGGTAGACAAGACCGTCTTTGCACTCGTAAATGGAGTTTATAATTAGCCCTTTATTCTGGACAGGAAGCTCAATGGACTCTAAAACGGAACCATAATTGTGATCAAGTTTAATCAAATTGTTCTCAGTTCCAATCCATATATTCTTTCCACTTGGAGCGATGGAATAAATATTATTGGTTTCTGTAATATCCTCATATGAGAAGAACTTCAGATTGTCGTCGATATATCGTATAAGTCCTTCTCCAAACATCCCAAACCAGATGTTTTCTTCACGGTCTTTAAAAAGATATTTAACATTATTTGACGGGAGTCCGTTATCTGAATTTATTGCTCCATTATAAGAGAAGAGACCTGAGTCTTCACGGAGGTATTTTATTATACCATTACCCATTGTATTAATCCATAGGGTATTATTGTCGACCAGAAGGCCACCCTGTAAGTTGTCAAGTCTTCCGGATTCATTATTATCTATAGTATTCAGTTTGAAACCAACATTATCATCTTCAATCTTCAGATTGAAAATCCCTTCGTCCTGAGTAAGAATCAGGAAACTGTTGGATTTCTCCTTAATTATCATGGAAACTTTAGATACAGGGAGGTCTTTTATCCTATTATTTATTTTTAATGTTCCTGTCTCAGGTATATATTCTGAGATATATAGGTTTTCATCTGTACCGAGCAAAAAATTATTATCCCTTAGATGTTTCATGCAGAATATCAACTCATTACCCAAGTCTACAGAGATTTCTCTGAATTTATCGCTGTTGTCAAATAGTATGATCCCCTCATTCTGGGTAGTGCCCCAGATTGTAGAGCTGTCTGATTCGCTTATATCAGTTATTGATGAATTGAAAGCTGAGCTTTCGACTAGAATATCAAAACGATGATTATCAATTCTTGTAATCCCTCCGCTCATATGACCAACCCACAGTCTACCTGAGAGATCTTTAAAAGTAGTAGTTACGAAATTTTCGGCCAGGATATCCTGGTCTGTAAAAATATCACATTCATAGCCATTAAACCTGTAAAGACCCTCCCCTGTTCCAATCCATAAATAGCCTGAATTGTCCTGGTTCAGTGAGTAGAGGAATGAATTATTCAGACCATACTCTGAACCATATTGTCTGAAAAGATTATCCTGTGCGGCAGTCAACAGGAAGATTGAAAAAAGGGTAACAATAAAAAGTGTTTTTTTCATCTTGTTTAATTTACTTTCTTTCAACGGCTTTCATCCTGAGAGAAGGATTATAGACTGGAATTCCTCCAATAGGTACAACATAAAAAGGTAAGCTTATGCCATACTGGTTCTGAACTATAACAACCACGTTATTGTTTTTTACCTGAAGAGACCTGTTTTTAATAAATTGAATTTCCATTGAAGTATTATGTTCATCCTTAGTAATTGGCAATTCTGTCATTTCCCAGTTACTGTCATTTGATACCTGGCATAACTCTCCTCTTTTGGCAACAGACACAACCCGAATGAAACCGTCATTATCCCAATCATAGTTTAATATTTTAACCGAAGTTACTTTATCATCAAGATATGGATATATCTGCGATACATTATTTTGATTATTGGAAAGGCGGAATGTATATTCATAGGTAAATACATTACCTCCTTCAATCACACGATTTTCATTTTTTTCTGTTGTCAGGAAGTAAGTGTACAAATTTCCATCGTCCCCGCTGATCCCTTCTGCAATTATTTTAAATATATATCCATCTAACTTTTCAGAAAGCTCACCTTCAACAGGATTAAAAGGGCCAAATGTATACCATTCCTGGTCGTACCTTGAGCTTATGCCAAATGTTTTGGAGGCAAGGAGATTCCCGCTTTTGTAATTACCTACCGGGTCTACTCCCTGTGCCTCTTCATTACTCCATGCTCCTTTACCTCCATGCACAGAAAACCTGACTGAGGTATTAAAATCACCTTTCATTTCATCCAGTTCGCCACCTGTATCAGGGTCAAAGACTCGTATATAAAATGGTTCTGTATATGATATAGGTATCCTGAAGAAGAAAATCTGGCAAAAATCATCATCTCCCCACGATTTCTCTGAATTTGCTCCAAAAGTAACAAGATAAGGGATGTTCTCGTCCTCTGCAGGCGCTGATTGCCCCGGGCTAGTTACCGGGATTAGGAAAAAAATCAGAAGAGTTGCGCTTAGATATTTATTCATTTTATTCATATTAAAACCTCCTGGGAGACAATGTTTTACTTCTTGTAAACGAAAAATTATAGCCGATATAAATTTCGTGAGTTCCGGAATGGGGTCCAGGCAATGAACCTGTATGTATCTCGTACAAATATCCAAATTTTAAAGTATTATTTATTCTGTACCATGCGAATCCAGCAACTGCTGCTCCCGGTCTGTAGTTAATGCCCGCACCGAAAGAATTCTGATATATTGCACTGAGTTTAATACTTAATAGTACCTGTGACCAATTGACAATCCATACTTTGGTACCAGCATTAAGGTCCAGATCATCATTAATCGAGAAATCGGTACCTCCTCCAAGAATAAATAACCTGTCCTGTTTGTTTCCTATGGTATTTTCTTCTATACCTGCAGGATTAAGATTATTTCTAATTAGACTGGGAAATGAGATGTCAATGAAGTATTCAGGTGTCGCATAATGAATCCCGGCCCCAAAATTTGGAAGCGGTTTCAGATCAACATTATTCTCAAATAATAAATCAGCAGGATCAGTTAATAAGATATTATTAAGGGCTGCATGGTATAGCTCCGTTCCGGCCTTTAAGCCAAAGGCCAGGCTTGATCTATCATTTATCTTTATTGAATAGGAATAATAGAAGAATATACCCGTTTCAGTGATTGGTCCAAGGGTAAAATTACTTAATTCTGCTCCAATAGCTGCTTTCTTATCTTTGAGAGTGAATTGAGAGAGAAGCAGGTATGATTGAGGAGCACCCTCAAAACCAAGCCATTGTTGCCTCGAAAGAAGCATTAAGTCGTTAAAATCCTTATTACCTGTGTATGCCGGATTGTATTTAAACCCAATAAAATCGTCTAAGCCGTAGAATATATCCTGCTGAGAGCGTACATTGGGATTAATTGTAGCAATAATTAGCACAATTAAATAAAAGTGCTTGATTCGAGATATGTGAAATTCAAGTTTCATTCTCTTTTCAAGTATATATTACCCTTGATGATTTTTGAGTTAGAAAGTCTAAGAATGTAGAAATAACTGGCTGTCGGGAGTTCTTTGCCCTTGTTTACGCCTTGTCCGCTAATTCCAGTCCAGGAATTATCATATTGTTTCATCCTGAATACTTCATAGCCCCATATATTGTATATATATAATTCATTTTCAGGATAATAATTTATTCCCTGTATTTCGAAAGTTTCATTTGAGCCATCGCCGTTTGGACTGAAGCCTTCAGGTATTACCAGGTCATATGGTATGTCACCTGAGTGGTCGAAAACACAAATTTCGAATATCCCATTATCATTATTTGCATATTCCCATACTCTTAGCCAAAGAGTATCTCCTGATTGTAAATTTTCCAATACTATCACAGGTTTTCGAGGGGGTGATTCAGGTATTACATCAATCCAGCAAGTATCATGTATTAAGGAGTTGCAGGTACCTGTATAGATTGCAAGGCCAGGTCGGTAAATCCATCCATCATAATCAGGAAACTGCTGGGTAGCTTCAGAGTATATTGATATTGTGACGGCACCGGAATAGGGTATCACAGATTTAAACCATACATCTCCACCTAAATATGAGCTGCATGGTGGTGCATCGACCCCGGAATCTGTTGCGTCCAGGTTAGTGAACTGCGTAAAGCTGCAGTCAGACATTACTGGTAATTTTATTGCAGAGCATGGAATGTCGTTAATCGGTTGCGATCGGACTGAAAAAGCTATTAAAACTGTTATTATTATGGTTAAGCTAATTCGGTTCATTGCTCTGTTTTTAATATGCATCAGCAATAGTATATTATTAATTATTAAGGATTAAGAATTCAACCCTTCTGTTCATCTGTCGTCCCTCT
>CALOBV010000016.1:0-3205 GCA_942491535.1 uncultured Marinilabiliaceae bacterium | reverse complement strand
AATTGGATACGATACTATAATTTGCTTTAACCAGGATCCTGACGTCCTCCTTCCAACAGGTATACTTGGTGGCGGAACCTTCGATTCTGCAGTGCCTGACTCTACTTTCTCCTGGAGAATGTCGACAGTAAATAATACTGATTATAATACATGGGATGTCCCCTTAACTGAAATAAATGATGAACGTGATTTTAACCCCGATCCACTGGGGACAACCACATATTATTATCGTGCCGTTCAATCAGGGGTTTGTTATGATACGTCAGATGTAATAACTGTTACTGTTCTGCCATCAATAACAGGTAATAGCATAGGTGAGTCCCAGGAAGTTTGCGAAGATAGCCTCTTTGTTCCTCTAGGCGGAACAGGAACTCTTGCCGATGGAGCTGGTCCGGGAACCTATGATTTCCAGTGGCAGGTATTTAATGGTACTAAATGGGTTGCTGCTGATGGTACTGTTGATCAGGCGGGATATGATCCCAACCAGTTAACTTATTCCTATAATAAGGACACCCTGGTACGTCGTTATATCTGGTCTGGCGCAGATAATGTCTGCTACGATTCTTCCAATGTAGTTACGCTTAAGGTATGGTCTGATATTATAGGCAATACTATAAATAGTGATCAGACAACTTCAGCAGGTGATCCTGTCGGACTACTGTTTGGTGCGACTTATAGTGGGCCAAATCTAGAAGCAAAATGGATTTTATGAGTGGCAGGACAGCACTAAGATCAAAGACTGGTCAACAGCAGGTGGTACATTTGACCAGGAAACCTGCAGCCTCAAATCTGTGTGCTTCCTCATTTGGGAGAATTATCTGAGGCATTGCGAGATATCAGTAATGCAGTATTTATATAGGAGTAAATCCGGCAATCAGCAATGATACGATCAACCTTTTATCAGGGGCTAAAGAAGACACGATCTGTAATGGCCAGCCTATAAATCTTAAAGGCTCACAGCCTACCGGTGGTGATGAGGTGACTTATGTATATAAGTATGGAAAAGTATAGATAATGTAAACTTTGAAAGATGCGTGATATATTAACAAACCAGGACTATGATCCACCACACATACAACGACACTACTTGCAGTTACAGCATATTATTTCAGGAGAATTGGCACATCAGGAGCATCAAGAGGTATAAGTGATACTATAACAATAGCAGTGCTTCCTGATATTGAGGAAAATACTATTTCTGGCGACCAGACCATCTGCAAAAATACCGGACTGCTGATACCTATAACCTCCCCCTTGCCAGCAGGAGGAGATGGATCTTATGGTTATCTCTGGGAAGAGAGTACCGACAACAGTACCTGGGTTGATGCCTCCTTCGGTGTAAATACAAACAGAGATTATGATCCGGGAGCACTTGCGGTGCCTATGTATTACAGGAGGGTTGTCACATCACCTATATCGAATAGTTGCGATACAAGCATCTCCAACGCCATCTTCGTTGATATCTATGAACTGCCAATAGGATCTATAACAGGTATATCAGTAGCAGATGCATGCTCAGAAGATGATGTAATAATAACACTTGATATGACTGCTGAAGGCCAGGCCCCATATGATGTGGTCCTTAACGATGGTAATGGCGGCACATTGACATTTACAGCCACAACAGATATATACGACTATACTTTTAATCCCGGATCAACAGGAGAATTTACGGATTACACTTACCAGTTTACATCACTTATTGATGATAATAACTGTGTTGCTACCGATATGACAGGCACTCCGAATCTAAGGGTTTATACAGTACCTACTGCGACAATCAGTGCCGCCACTCCTGAAAATATTTGCGGGGATGTCGTTGCACTTGAGGCAACACCAAGTGTCGGTACAGGCCTGTGGTCATGTCCGGATGCATCAATATTACCAGCCGGCTCTGCCACTGCCACTGCCACTACCACGGCGACTGTTGTTGAGAATGTTACATATACTTTTACATGGGAGGAGACAAATGTAATTTGTACAAATTCTATCACGAAAGATATTACCTTCTGGGAGCAACCCGGCCCGGTAGACGCAGGCACCGGAGAAACACTTCCTCCACTTACAACAAAATATGATTTGAATGCTACATCTCCAACGGCTGGATCAGGAATCTGGACGGCAGAGCCTGACAATGGTCAGGACTTCTTCCCGGAGGACGGTAATCTTAGTGAGGTAAGCGGACTTATAGACGGAGTGAATGTTTTGAGATGGACAGTAACAAATGGCGAATATTGCATGGAAGTATCAGATACGATAATGCTTACGGTTACTACCCTTATTGTACCGTCAGGATATTCGCCGAATATGGATGGAGTAAACGATAATTTTACAGTTACGGGTCTTGAAAATCAGTCGGTAAAGGCAGAGCTGGTGGTTACTGATATGGGAGGAGTAATTGTTTACGAAAACAAGGAATATCATAATGAATGGGATGGTAGAAACAGTAACAGTGGTGATTACCTTCCTGATGGAACATATTATTATTTCCTTCGAATTAAGGAGCCTGATGCAAGACAGTATAAAGGATATATTATAATTAAGAGAAGTATTGGCAAAGATTAGATATATATTAATTCTTGTAATTGGAATTTGCATTACTCCTGCAATGTTTGCCCAGGACGATAATGGAGGTCCCTACCCGGTTACAAACCTTGTACCCTTATATAGCCAGTACCTTCTGGATGGTCTTGTAATTAATCCCGCCTATGCAGGTACAAGAGATGCACTTTCTATTTCTTTATCAGCTCGTAAGCGTATGCTGGGTTTCGATGGTGAAAGTACTATGTCTTCATTGTCGCTTCACTCACCACTTAAAAAGGAGAGGGTGGCCCTTGGCCTATCAGTAAACTATTTAACTTATGGTGTTACAAAGCAAACCAGTGCCTTTGGATACTATGCCTTTCATATCAATACCGATAAGGGAAAATGGTCGCTTGGATTAAGGGCAGGAGTGGATATGATAAGCACCGACTATACTGGGATAGTAACTACTGATCCAGGCGATGAAGCTTTTAATAATGTCGGAGAAGAGTCATACCTTATGCCAAATGTTGGTGTTGGTTTATATTATGCCAGTTCGACATTTTTTGCCGGTGCGGCAGTTCCTGCACTTTTTACTTACCAGACGGATGCTCTTTCTGCAGACTATACCAGGGCAATAGATCCAGCTTATTATGATGTGCTGGTTTCTGCAGGAGCCCTC
>CALOBV010000015.1:0-112076 GCA_942491535.1 uncultured Marinilabiliaceae bacterium | reverse complement strand
GGACTGATGGCAGAAAGTTTTTCAGATTTTCAGATTCGTTTTTAGCACATATAATTACAGATACTCCTTTTTTGAGGGATTTATTTTTACTCTTTGCAGATTTTTTAATCCTTACCCTGCTGTAAAAGAATAAATAATATATAAGCTGAATGAGAGCCGTTAGGGCAAATACTGATAACAGTATCAGGCCTGAAATATTAGTGGGGAGTACAAACATAGATTCTTCTCTTATAATGCGCAATATTAGTAAGAATCAGGGATGGGACAAAATAGGAAGGCAAGAATAGTTTAAGTTTTTTCTATCATCCCTGTTTTATGGTGCACTTCAATACATTACCTTTGTACAAAATTTGCAATACAACCTGAATGTTCAGAATAGAAAACAGTGATAAATCTTCGGCCGCCAGGGCAGGTGTTCTTACTACTGATCATGGTGATATTTTAACGCCGATATTTATGCCTGTTGGTACAGCCGCTACGGTAAAGGGTGTCTTACAGCGCGACCTGGTTGAGGAGGTAAATGCCGATATTATTCTTGGAAATACATATCATCTCTACCTCAGGCCCGGGATGGAGATAATGAAGCAGGCCGGTGGCCTACACAAATTTATGGGGTGGGAGAGGGCTCTGCTGACAGACTCTGGTGGCTACCAGGTTTTTTCTCTGTCAGAAAACAGGAAGCTAAGCGAGGAAGGAGCTGTTTTTAAATCTCATATTGACGGATCTACACACAGCTTTACTCCTGAGAATGTAGTGGATATTCAGCGCATTATAGGGGCAGATATAATAATGGCCTTTGATGAGTGCACCCCTTATCCATGTGATTTTAAGGAAGCACAAAAATCAATGAACCTGACTCATCGCTGGCTATCGAGGGTTGTCGACAGGTTTAACAATACAGAGCCTTTATACGGGCACGAACAGATGCTCTTCCCAATTGTACAGGGAAGCGTTTATCCCGATCTGCGCCGGGCTTCGGCCGAGGAAATTGCATCCAAGGATATGCCCGGTAATGCTATCGGGGGACTCTCTGTGGGTGAGCCTGCTGAAGATATGTACAATATGATAGAAGTCGTAAACGAGATACTTCCCAAAGGCAAACCACGTTATTTAATGGGAGTAGGTACACCGATAAATATTCTTGAGTCGATTGAGAGGGGAGTTGATATGTTTGATTGTGTAATGCCAACAAGAAACGGAAGAAACGGGATGCTTTTTACTGAAGAGGGTATTATTAATATCAGGAATCGAAAATGGATTAATGATTTTTCTCCTATTGATGATTCAGGAAGCTCATCCTTAGGAAAATTTTATACTAAAGCATACCTTCGTCACCTGATTATTTCGGGAGAGTTACTCGGTTCCCAGATAGCCAGCATACATAACCTTTCATTCTACCTGAGGCTGGTTCGTGAAGCACGGAAAATGATTCTGGAAGGTTCTTTCTCCACGTGGAAGAGTTCTATGGTTAAGAAACTTGGACGAAGATTATGAAGAAGCCCGATCTGAAAGTACTGGACATATATATCGTTAAAAAGTTCCTTGGGACCTTTGTCGTTTCAATAGTCCTGATAATGAGTATTGCTGTAATTTTTGACTTCTCTGAGAAGATCGACGACTTTATGAGCAAGGAAGCTCCTGTAAGGGCAATAATTTTTGATTACTACCTGAATTTTATACCATTTTTTGCTACCCTCTTCTCACCCCTTTTTACCTTTATTACGGTAATATACTTCACTTCAAGGATGGCCTATAATAGTGAGATAATTGCTATTCTTAGCAATGGGGTCAGTTTCAGGAGGATGATGCTTCCGTATTTCTATTCAGCCCTTCTGATTGCCATCGTTGCCTTCCTTCTGACAAATTTTGTTATCCCACATGCAAATCTTATACGGACGGAGTTTGAGGATAAATATTATAAACCACGACCAAGATATACTGCCAGGGATATTCACAGACAGGTTTATCCCAATGTATTTGCTTATATGGAAACCTATACAACATCATCGATGGTTGGCAGGAACTTTACACTGGAGCGCTTTAGCGATGAGGGCCAGCTGGAGTCAAAGCTTTCAGCATATTATGTTAAATGGGATTCAACAATCAATAAATGGGCAGCCAGAAACTATACTATAAGGGATATTGTTGACGGGAAGGAAACCCTTAGATCGGGTTTAAGAATCGATACGGCGCTAACTATTACTCCGGACGATTTTGCCCGTAAGGAAACTTTTGTTGAGACGATGAATTACAGGCAGCTACATGATGAGATCGACCTGCTAAGATTACAGGGGAGTGATGAGATAAAATTATTGCTTAATGAGAACCATAAAAGAATATCCAATCCGTTCTCGGTTTTTATTCTGACCCTTATCGGTGTTTCTGTCTCTTCACGTAAGGCAAGAGGAGGCATTGGAGTACAGATTGGTTTCGGCCTGGCACTTAGCTTTATTTATATATTCCTTATGCAGTTCGCTACACAATTTTCTCTGAAAGGCAATCTCGACCCCATGCTGGCAATGTGGCTTCCGAATATTCTCTTCCTGGTAATTGGGGTATTCTTGTATAAATCAGCTCCTAAATAATCATGATTCGAAAAACATATTGCATGTAATAGTCATGTTAGTAATAAGTTATTAAAAACAGTATTCCTGGTATAATTTAGCATTCGAAAAAAACTGATATAAATTCTTGTTTGATTCAGGCATATTTTTTAATGTTGTATCCAGAGAAATGAAAACAAGAGATAGGTAATTCCTACTAAAAGACAACTAATTATGGCACTAAGTAAAAAGACTCGTGAACTGCATGAGAAGCGTGATAAGCTCCTGATGGGGGGTGGAGAGAAGGCTATCGAGAAGCAAAAGGCTATGGGTAAGAGGACTGCTCGTGAGAGGATACTGGCACTGCTCGATGATGATTCATTTAACGAGTATGATTTTTTTGTTGAACACCTTGCCCGCGACTTTGATATGCAGGCTAAGGGTCTTCCAGGTGATGGCGTTATTATAGGAACAGGAACAATATTGAAGGCCCCGGTAGCGATTTATGCTCAGGATTTTACTGTTGCAGGAGGTTCTCTCGGACTGGCTCACTCAAGGAAAATTACCAAGATAATGGATCATGCCCTGAAGATGAGAATTCCACTAATTGGAATCAACGATTCGGGAGGAGCAAGGATTCAGGAAGGTGTAAACTCGCTGGCAGGTTATGGTGAGATATTTTTCAGAAATACGCTTTCAAGCGGTGTTATCCCACAGCTTTCGGTAATTCTTGGCCCGTGTGCCGGTGGAGCAGTTTATTCGCCTGCCCTAACAGATTTTGTATTTGTTGTAAATAATATATCAAAAATGTTTATCACAGGACCGGAAGTTATAAGGACGGTACTGGGAGAAGAAATTTCAATGGAAGATCTTGGAGGTGCATGGGTTCATAGCGAGACAACAGGTAACGCTCATTTTTATTCTGAGAGTGAAGATGAATGTTTCGATCAGATAAAGCAGCTGGTAAGCTTTATTCCATGGAATAACATGAATAAGGCAAAGTCATTTGAACCGAAGAAGCCTCTTGAAACATATGATATAGAGAGTATTGTGCCGGAAGATCCGACCCTCCCTTATGATGTAAAAGATGTAATAAAGGCGGTGGTTGATGGTTCTGATTTTTTTGAAGTACAGGAACTCTGGGCAAAAAATATTGTAATAGGCTTTGGCCGGATTGATGGAAATACTATTGGCTTTGTTGCCAATCAGCCAAATGAGATGGCAGGTGTTCTGGATGTGGACTCAAGCGATAAGGCCGCAAGATTTATTCGATACTGTGATGCTTTCAGTATTCCGATTGTAACCTTTGTGGACCTGCCGGGATATTTACCTGGAGTAGATCAGGAACATGCAGGAGTTATAAGACATGGAGCGAAAATGCTTTATGCTTATTCTGAAGCTACCGTTCCTAAAGTAACGGTAATCCTGAGAAAGGCCTATGGAGGAGGTTATATAGCAATGGGATCGAGACATCTCAGGGCAGACTTTGTTTTTGCCTGGCCGGGTGCTGAGATAGCAGTAATGGGACCTGAAGGAGCAGCAAATATTATTTTCAGAAAAGAAATAGCAGCTGCCGA
Source organism: uncultured Marinilabiliaceae bacterium (assembly GCA_942491535.1). Classification (GTDB taxonomy): domain Bacteria; phylum Bacteroidota; class Bacteroidia; order Bacteroidales; family VadinHA17; genus JAUVKT01. Next base: position 107,956 of record CALOBV010000015.1, on the reverse strand, counting down.
GGATCCTGAAAAGATGCGAATGGAGAAAGTGGAGGAGTATAAGACCAAATTTGCAAATCCATACGTAGCAGCTGCTCGTGGTTATGTAGATTCTGTGATCGATCCTTCTGAAACACGAAAACTGCTTATTCATTCAATCAGTGTATCAGGTAATAAATCTGTATTCCTTCCTAAGAAGAAGCACGGAATCCCACCTTTTTAATCTTTCCTAATAAATTCTGAAATGAGTAAAAAAGAGCAAGAATATGAGAATCTGAATATCGATCAGACGATCTATAAAACACACTTGAGTAAGAAATTCAGGGAAAGGATTGCATTCAGGATGCCTGATGTGAGCAAAATAAATTGCTTTATTCCCGGTACCATCGTAGAAGTTATGGTAGAAGTCGGACAGGAAGTTGAGGAGGGACAGGATTTGCTGATCCTTGAAGCCATGAAGATGAAGAACAGGATTAAAAGTCCTGCCGCAGGCAAGATCCGAAGGATTAATGTTAAAGCAGGGCAAGTTGTGCCAAAGGGGCACCTGCTTGTGGTTCTTATCTGAGTTCTAAAGATTACCCTGCCAGGTCCAGTATTCAGAAAATATATCGGCAGGGCTTTCATCCCTGAATATGCCGTAGACAGACGAACCGCTTCCGCTCATAGAGCTGTATAGGGCGCCATGTCTGTATAACTCTTTTTTTATCTCACCAATAAGTGGGAATTTCCTGAAAATAATTGGCTCAAAATCATTTGTCATTTCATCCTTCCATTTTTCAGGAGACAGATCATAAATATCTGTCAGGACAGTATTTCTCTTCTCGGGTTTTGAAGCAGCATATGCTTCGCCGGTGTTAATGATAATGCCCGGGTTGACAAGCAAAATTTTGTATCCGGCCAGATTGGCCTTAACTTTTTTTAATTTCTCTCCCCTGCCACTAGCATATGAGGGAATATTGGTGATAAAGAACGGACAATCAGAACCAAGCTCAGCGGCCATAGCAGCGAGGTCTTTGTTACAAAGCCCGATGCGGAAATAACGAACCAGGTACCTGAGCATAAAAGCAGCGTCTGACGATCCTCCTCCCAGCCCTGACCCGGGAGGTATAGCTTTATGAAGATGAATCTTAAGCGCAGGGATATTATAGTTTTTTCGAATAAGGTTTACTGCTTTCATTACAAGATTATCGGCCATCGAACAGGCTGTGTCATATCCTGTCTGAGTGAATTCATCACTGTCCCTGCCATTTTCCTGTGTAACAAACTCGCAGACATCCCTTAGACCAACAGGATAGAAGATAGTTTCAATATTATGGAAACCATCTGCCCTCTTCGAGGTGATCCGGAGGCCGAGGTTTATTTTAGCATTTGGGAAAATAGTCATGTGTAAACTTTTTCAGGCATAAATATAGGAATAATGGTTGAATGGTTAATTGTTCGCTTCGCTCACGTTAATGGTTAATTGTTCGCTTCGCTCACGTTAATGTTCGCTTCGCTCACGTTAATGGTTATTTGTTCGCTTCGCTCACGTTAATGGTTAATTGGTTATTTAATTGTTCGCTTCGCTCACGTTAATGGTTAATTGTTCGCTTCGCTCACGTTATTAGTAACTATTAACGCTGCCGCAAGGCAGCAAATAACCACTAACGCGACTGTAAGGAGCTACTAACCAATAACGCTGCCGCAAGGCAGCAAATAACGAATAACCATTTCCCTCCCTCTTTTCAACAAAGTTTCAACAAAATTTTGTTTGTAATTCAAGCTCGCAGTCTTCTAAATAAATGCTTCATTTCTTTAACTTTGAGCAGTTTATTTTGTAGCAGGTATAGAGTAATATTTTATAAGATTTTATTAATGGCAGTACAAAGAGCAAAGGTTAAAGAGTTAAATAATCCCATTTCTGATTTTGGCAGGGTACCACCCCAGGCAATTGATATGGAAGAGGCAGTGATAGGGGCAATAATGCTTGAAAAGGATGCGATTATATCAATACTTGATATCCTGAAGCCCGAGAGTTTTTATAAGGATAGTCACCAGAAAATATATACAGCAATAAGTGCCCTTTCGCAGAGAGAGATTCCTGTAGATTTATATACTGTAACAGAAGAGCTGAAGGCTACAAAGCTCCTGGATGAAATAGGTGGCCCGGTATACCTTACCCAGCTTACATCAAAAGTAGTATCTGCTGCCCACGTGGAGTTTCATGCAAGGATAGTGGCCCAGAAATATATTCAGAGAGAACTTATTCGCGTTACTTCTGATATCCAGGGTAAGGCATTTGATGATACCTACGATGTTAATGAGCTTCTTGATTATTCAGAGAATGAATTGTTCCAGATTGCAGAAGGAAACATAAAGAAAGAGGTTGCTCCTATAAACATAGTTTTAAAAGAGGCCATCCATGAGATTGAGGAGGCCAGTAAGAAAGAAGATGCCCTGGTTGGAGTTCCTTCGGGATTTACGAATCTCGACAGGCTAACAATGGGCTGGCAGAAATCAGACCTGATAATAATTGCTGCGCGTCCGTCGATGGGTAAAACAGCCTTAGCCCTGTCGATGACCCGTAACATGGCGGTAGAACATAAGAAACATGTCGCTTTCTTTTCTCTGGAGATGTCTTCCATACAGCTTGTAAACAGGTTAATTGTTGCTGAAACAGAATTACCCAGTAACAGGATAAGAAATGGCAAGCTTAAGGAGGATGAGTGGAGGCAGCTGGAGGAGAGAATTAAAACTCTCGAGAAAGCTAATATTTATATCGATGATACACCGGCTATTTCAGTATTTGAGCTACGTGCCAAATGCAGGAGGTTAAAGGCACAGAATAAACTCGACCTGGCTGTGGTTGATTATCTTCAACTTATGACCGGTCCTGCCGATTCCGGTAGCAGGGAGCAGGAAGTGAGTAGTATATCAAGATCGCTTAAAAGCATAGCAAAAGAACTTGAGATACCAATACTGGCCTTAAGCCAGTTGAACAGATCGGTAGAAGTAAGGGGTGGTAGTAAAAGACCACAGCTATCAGACCTCAGGGAATCCGGAGCAATTGAGCAGGATGCTGATATGGTTGTTTTTATTCACAGGCCTGAAAAGTATGGCATGATGACCCTCGAAAACGGAAACTCATCAAAGGGTGTGGCAGAAATAATATTATCGAAAAACAGGAATGGTCCTGTTGATGATGTCTATCTTCGTTTCAGGGAGGAGAAGGCTCAGTTTACAGATATGGATGAAATTGATTTTGAAGGTATGCCGGATGGACTTGATGACAAGAGCTTTACTGTTGGATCAAAGATGAATAATGACGACCTTTCAGATTCTGATACAGCTTTTGAGCAAAAATCACCTGCAGATGATGATACTCCTTTTATTTAAACAATTATCAAGATGACTGAACAGTTGGCTTTTCTTTTTACCGGTATAGTTGTCGGGATATTATTTGCGTGGATTTTGTTCAGGCTCTGGCTGCGGTCAATGAAAACCGAAGATAATACCCTATCAAATAGAATTGGTGTCGAGCTTGATGAACTGAAGCAAAGCCTCGATAATAAGGAAAAGGAGATAGTGAGCTTATCTGCCCTGGCTGCAGGAAAGGATGCCGACCTGAAGAACCTGAGGGAGAAACTTGATAGCCAGAAGGCTGAGGTAGAGGAATTGCAGGAAAGGATGAAGAAGGAATTCCGCCTGCTTGCAAACGAAATACTTACTGAGAACAGCGATAGACTGACAAAGGAAAACAGGGAAAAACTTGATGATGTTCTTAAGCCTTTTAATGAGAACCTTAAGGAGTTTAAGAAGAAGGTTGAAGATACATACGAGAAGGAAGCCGACCAGAGGAGATCGCTGAAAGATGAGGTAAAAAGGCTGGCTGAGATGAATCTGATGATAGGTGAAGAGGCTAAGGCACTTACCAGGGCCTTAAAAGGTGACTCCAAAACCCAGGGTATCTGGGGAGAGAAGATACTGGAGAGGATACTTGAGAATTCAGGCTTAAAAAGAGGAGAGGATTTTATTGTGCAGGATTCTCATGTTTCTGATGATGGCAGAAGGCTGATCCCCGATGTAAGTGTTAAATACCCTGGAAAAGGAAATATTATTATTGATTCGAAAGTCTCCCTGGTAGCTTATGAACAGTATGTTAATGCCGATGATGAAGAGGCCAAAGACAGGGCACTGAAGGCTCATATTATAAGCGTCAGAAATCATATTAAATCACTTGCCTCGAAAAACTACGAGACAATCTATAAGGAGAATACACTCGATTTCGTGATGATGTTTATGCCGGTTGAGCCGGCCTATTATCTTGCTTTACAGAATGATAATGGTCTGTGGAATGAGGCTTACGAGAAGGGTATATTGCTGATTAGTCCAACTAATCTGATTGCCGCATTAAGGATGATAGAGAATGTATGGAGACAGGTTAAGCAGGAAGCAAACGTGATTAAGATAGCAGAGGAGGGGGCAAAACTTTATGATGGTTTTGCCGATTTACTGAAAAGGCTTGATGACCTTGGTTCGCGACTTGAAAGCACAAGGAATCAATATGATCAGACCATGCTAAAACTTACAGGCAGAGGCAACCTTATATCAAAAGTGGAACGACTCAAGAGTCTAGGTGTAAAAACAAAGAAGAATATTCCTGAAAAGTTTGTTGATGACTCTGAATCGGTAGAGGACTAATCAAAAAATAAAAGTAAATCTGAAACCTGTACTCTGGTACCTCATATTATCCAGTCCTACAAAAACTCCAATACGTCCCACGAGAAGAAATTCACTGATAGCATAACCAAATTCAGTATAGTGTCCTATTTGAGGTGTATATAAATATGCGATACTTACATTCTCGCGCATCAGCGTATTGCTCAGCACAGGCAGAAGTTTTATAAGCAAATAGGGGGTCGTAAACCTGAAATGGGCTTCTGTATAATACTCGTGTGTACTGAGCGAATAATAAGCAGGTAGCATAAATACATCCCTGTAATTAGTGAGCAGTAATGGTAGAGGCTGTGAATTAAAATGAAAGAAGTCCTGGTACAATGCTCCATCGTTATTTAAAAATCCTCCAGCCTTCAGGCGCCATGAATATTCTGCAAATGCACCTACAGATACATTAGTCTGCGATACTTCAAAATTTATCCTGTCAAACCCTGCCTTGCTATTGTCGTCATAAATAGTTAATCCATGAAGGTAGTTAAGCTTGAAAGTGGGGTAATCTGATCCTGCAGACGATTTAACACCATTACTGAGCCTGTATCTTTGTTTTGGGACCCAGGTAAGCTCAACAAATCCTGAATGGTGAGTGTGGTCTGCCAGACCATAAGGCAGATCGTTCAATTCAGGATCAGGATGGTAGGCGTTAAGCGGTAAATTTTCCTCATAACTTTCGGATTTTTTAAGAAAGGAGAAATCTGTATTATTATCTACCAGCGACCTCTGTTCATAATTATACCTGAATTCGGCATAAAGACCATTAACCAGTTCATGTCGATGAGATATTGTTGCGTACCTGCTATTATAAAGCTTCAGATAATTATCCTTGAAGAATAGACTGGTACCCATGTTAAGAGTTGGGGAAATACCACTGAGTCGATTGAAATCTCTGGTTTCTTCACCCCACCAGAACAGGATCCTCGACATCTTCATTCTATTATAATAGTAAGATCCATTTATTCTCCATCTCAGACTGTTGCTTGCAAAGGCCCATTCGGCGCTGGGTCTTATTGTAAGGGTATTGCTGTTCTTCCAGCGTTTCCTGAAACGAAGATTAGTCCCGTAATAAAATCCGTCAACGGAATTAAAGTTTATCCTGTCGATATCAAAGAGTCCTCCAAATCTAACATCGACAAGTCCGTCACTACTATTGAACGATCTTCCAAATACAATATCGTTAAGGGTTTTACGGAATCTTTTTTCGTCTTTCAGAATGGAGGTGTCACTTAATTCTCCCGAGCGACGGGCTAGCCTGGCCGACCTGATAGATTCAAGGCTGTCGCTTACCCTAACGCTTATTCTCTCCTCCTGGGAAAGGGGTATCGGTCTTATACTGTTCCAGTAGGTACTATCTCTTTTATCGGCATCTTCTTCAACAGTAAAATCACGGGTACTTATAATTTCCAGGCTCTCCTCTTCGGTATTACTCTGTGCCGCCTCCTTGTTCATAAGTCTTGAGAGCTTAACCATATCCCTGTTGCTTAAATCGTCTTTTGCGAGAATATCTTCTATTTTCTGTTGCTCCTTTGTAAGTAGTTTCTCTTCTTCGGGAATATCATCCTGAACGTAATAATCTACTTCTTCAATAGATTCCGGTTTTTCCAGGCTGGTATTTGGTTCAACTTCGTTGTAGGTTATTGCACTACCATATTCTCCATCTCCCTTAATCCCTACAATGGAAACATTAACATCGAATTTATGGCTGACAGGCATCCAGATATCGTCCTGCACAGGGGTGTATACCTGCTTTATATTTATAGAGCCTGCTAAATTATCGTTTGAAAGATCAAGTGAATGCAGGCACCACAATCCTTCAATAATATATATAGTGCCATAAAATACCTGTTGACTTTTACGCCTTGGTATTACAGAGATTTTATTAATAACAAAATTCCCCTGCGGTGTGGAGCCCTCGTACTTGTATTTATAATGAGCAAAAGCATTTGGCGCCAGGGGTGAGATTGCCGCATCGGCAAGGACAGGTTCATAGAAGCTGGCTTTAATAACGTCCATAGGCGACACATCTGTATTGCCTGCATCAGGAAGAGTACTCTGCTGTGCGATAATTCTCTGCTTATATTTATCGGGAGCATTGAATTCTATCTCATTTATCGATTCGATAATATACGCTTCGCCAGTCTTGATCTTCTCCTCATTTACTTCGAGGTTGCGTTGCATCAGTTTTGGTATTTTCCTGATTACGAAGCTCCCTTTAATATATACTTCTGCTTTATAATAGCCAACCTGGTTGAGGTAATAGGGTGCCAGTCCGATGGCCTTACGCATTATTGCATAAGCAGGATCTTCGCCTGTTGATGTTACACGGACTTCAGGTATTACGTAATACTGTATAGACAGCGTAATATCCAGGTTAATGTCCTGATTCACTATCGTGATATTCTTTATTGTAGGAGAAAAACCAAGGCTCTGGAAGAAAAATGTATATTTTCCCGGCTTCAGATTAATCAGATATTCGCCCTTGATATTTGAAGTTGTTCCCTGCCTGAGCTCATGTATATAGACAGTTGCAAATGGGACAGGATCTCCTTTATCGTCGGTTATTCGACCACTTAACTTTTGTGCGCTTATGGAAGCGGTAAAAAACAGAAAGGTCGATATTATTAGTATTGATTTATTACTCATTAAGACTCAATCTTTTACTTAAAGACGCATAAATCGATAAAATTATGCAATTCACAACAAAATTAATCAAATGATCTTATTTACTGCCTTCAATTATTAAAACGATTTCTCCCCTGGGATTATTTTCTGTAAAATAGTTAATAAGTTCATCCAGAGTTCCCCTCACGTTTTCTTCATGTATCTTACTTATTTCCCTGGATACCGATGCACGTCTCACCCCCCCTGTAAGCTCTGCAAATTGTTTAAGTGTCTTTAGTAATCTGTGGGGCGACTCGTACAAAACAATTGTTCTTTTTTCTTCTGAAAGAATCTTGATATGGCCCGCACGTCCCTTTTTTACCGGCAAGAAGCCTTCAAAACAGAACTTATCACAGGGCAGTCCCGAATTTACCAGTGCCGGTACAAAGGCAACCGGACCGGGTAGCGTTTCGATCTCTATTCCCTCGCTAATACATTTTCTTACAAGCAGGAAGCCGGGGTCGGATATGCCCGGGGTGCCTGCATCTGAAACCAGGGCAACAGTTCTCCCTGCTTTAATTTCATCGGCAATTTTATCTATCTCCCTGTGCTCGTTGAACTTATGATGGGATCTCAGAGCCCGGGATATCGAAAAATGCTTTAGAAGGATTCCGGTCTTTCTTGTGTCCTCGGCCAGAATAAGATCGACCGATTGGAGTACTTCAACTGCCCTGTAGGTAATATCCTTTAAGTTTCCAATAGGGGTAGGTACAAGATAAAGCTTACCCATATTATTTATTTCTGAGTTTTCTTTTTACAAGGTCAAGCATAAGGTCAAATGTTTCGCTGTCTTTGTTCGACTTACTTGCTACAGTAAGTATATCAAACGCTTCATCGATATTTGTTGCATTATTCAGGTCTTCAATGGTAGTTGCATAAAGCTCATGGTTTCCATTGAATAATTCCCTCACAAATTGAAACCTGTCGTTAAAGCCTATAGCTTCATTAAGGTTATTCACAGGTTTATGTTTTCCTGCTTCAGCACTTTCGCTGTCGTGTCTTTTGTGAGCTATCCTTTCATTAATGCTCGACTGCTGAGTAAATTTATCTGCCATTATCTTTCCCTTCTGATCTTTTTCGTCTTTCGTGGTTCCAGTTTCTGGCTTATATGAAGGCTGCACAATCTCGTCGATCAGGCCCAGGTTCTCAACTTTACTGTCGACACTTTCTTCATCCTCCTCAGGAGCATCGGCACTCTCTTCAAAATCTGAGATTTCTAAAACATCGATATTATCTATATCAGGAGTGATTTCAATATCAGGTTCAGGAATGTCGCTTGTAGCGCTATTAATAATATTATTTTCTTTTCCCTGCAAGGAGAAATCATTTTCGTTTAAAAATTTCAGAACTTCTTCGGCGCTGCGACATTTTGCTTTAGCAAGTTCTATCTGTATCTCAGGAATACCGGGATAATTTTTCAGGTCATCCATAATATCCCTGGCCTCCTTCAGGTCTTTTAAAATAATGTCTATAGTTGACTTTAAATCCATGCCGGAGATTTTAATTGCTATCCAATTTTCTTTACCTTGCAAAGGTAATTAATTATTATGTTTCAGAGAAGACAAGGTGTCTTCCCCAAGAGTACACTTGAATGCATTTTCTTGAGAATTCAGTCGATTTAATACATAAACGTGGATCCATAGAGGTTATTGCGGGGTCTATGTTCTCTGGTAAGACCGAGGAGTTGATCCGCAGACTGAAGCGAGCGCGGATTGCCGGACTAAAAGTAGAAATATTCAAACCTTCAATCGACACCAGATATTCTGACAACCTGGTTGTTTCCCACGACGAAAATTCAATACCCAGCACACCTGTTGATAATGCCTCGGCTATTTTGCTTCTTACCAGCGAGGTTGATGTAATTGGAGTAGATGAGGCGCAGTTTTTTGACAGGGCAATAGTTGAAGTATGCAATGAGCTGGCAAACAGGGGTATCAGGGTGGTAGTGGCAGGACTTGATATGGATTATGCGGGGGTGCCATTTGGTCCGATGCCTGATTTGATGTCTATTGCTGAATATGTTACCAAGGTACATGCCATCTGTGTTGAATGTGGAAACCTTGCCAATCATTCATTCAGGCTGGCCAAGGAGAAGAGTTTAGTGTTACTTGGAGAGAAGGATGTATACAAACCTTTGTGCCGTAATTGTTTTAATAAACATAATAACTCAATATAGAAAGGGTGTCAATTACCACAGGCGATATATCTAAAATTGTATCGGGTAAATTAAATGGTCCTGATAATATTCCTGTATCAAAATATTTTATTGATAGCCGGAAGGCAACCCTTATATCAAACGAATCATTATTTATAGCCCTTGAAGGGCAGAGGACTGATGGCCACAACTTTATTGTGAATCTTTATGACAGTGGCATCAGGGCCTTTATTGTAAATAATAAATTCAATCTTAGTAAGGTAAGCGATACCTGTAGCGAAGCAGCATTTATTGCCACAGATAATAACCTGCTTGCTCTTCAGAAACTGGCTGCACATAAGAGAAGCAGGTTTACGGGTACTATTATAGCAATTACAGGAAGTAATGGAAAAACCATTGTTAAGGAATGGTTTTCTGACATACTTGGAAAGATATCGACTGTCTTACGCTCTCCACGATCATATAATTCGCAGACGGGTGTGCCGCTGTCGGTAATAAACCTGGATAATTCTTACGAATATGGGGTGTTTGAAGCAGGTATGTCTATGCCGGGAGAGATCGATAAGCTCGAAAGAATTATTCGTCCTGATATCGCCGTATTTACAAATATAGGTGAAGCCCACCAGGAGAACTTTACAGACCTGGATTCGAAGATAAAGGAAAAGTTAACTCTCTTTAGAAATAGTAAGACAATAATATATTCTGCCGATCACAACGATGTAGATCGATTAATAAAAGGTGACCAGGTATTATCCTCAAAAAGATTATTCACCTGGACCTTTGACCGGGCTAATGCTGATGTTCGATTCAGTATAGCAAGTGATTCAGGCAGAAAGGTGGTTCTGAATGTTTCTTATAAGGACACAAATTTCAGGATGGATTTGCCTTATTCTGATAGCGCCTCGGTTCAGAATGCAGCCATTGTAATAACTATGTTACTGAATCTTGGAATATCAGAAAAGCTTATTATCGATAATATTGAGCAGATAAGGCCTGTGGAGATGAGGATGGAGCAGAAAGAAGGTATTAATGGTTGTACCCTGATCGAAGATTATTATAATTCCGACCCGGCAGCTCTTGGTATTGCACTCGACTACCTTAAAGAGATGCCAGGAAAAATGAAGAGAGTAATTATCTCAGACTTTGTTCAGCACAGAAGGGGCTCCGGTAATATTTATGCGGAGGTAGCTGCGATGATAAGAAAGTCGGGTGTTAATAACACTATTTGCATAGGTGAAGAAATTATTGAGGCTAAATCCAGTTTTGATAAAGGAACCTTGTTCTTCAAAACCACCGAAGATATGCTGCAATGGTATTCTCCCGGTATGTTCAGAAAGGAGTTAATACTACTTAAGGGAGCCAGAAAATTCGAATTTGAAAAGATCAGCGCCGTTTTAAAACTGAAGGCTCATATAACCACACTTGAAATAAATTTAAAGAACCTGCACGATAATCTGAATACATTCAGATCAATGTTGCCTGCAGGAACCATGACTATGGCCATGGTTAAGGCCTTTGCCTATGGGGGCGGACCAAGACAGATTTCTGAATGGCTTGTAAATAGTGGTGTCGATTTCCTTGCAGTAGCATATATCGATGAGGGAAAACAACTCCGGGATTCAGGCATCTCTGCAAGGATAGTTGTGATGAATCCCGACCCATCCTCTCTTAAGGTAATGATAGACGAAGACCTGGAACCAGAAATATTCAGCCTTGAGTTACTTGAAAGATTTATTGAGGAGGCACGGCGCCAGGGAGTAAAGGATTATCCTGTCCACCTTAAAATAGATACCGGCATGCACAGGCTGGGTTTTCTGGGAAGTGACATCTTAACCATGATTGAGATACTGAAGGGCCAAACCATGATCAGGGTGGCCTCTGTATTCAGTCATCTGGCAGCATCTGAGGATCCGCAAATGGATGCCGAAACAAAACTTCAGGCCGACAGGTATATAGATATCTGCAGCAGCTTAGAAAATGAATTAGGGTACAAGTTTATCAGGCATTTGCTTAATTCGGCAGGTATTATCAGATTTCCCGAGTATCATTTTGATATGGTCAGATTGGGGATTGGTCTATATGGTGTCGGACCGGTTGAGGTCAGGAATGCAAAGAATGTACTTTCATTCAGATCGAGCGTTTCACAGGTAAAACCTGTGCAGGCAGGAGAGGGAGTGGGCTACGGGCTTACAGACAGATCGGATAGTAACAGGGAAATTGCCATTATACCAATAGGCTATGCTGACGGACTAAACAGGCTCCTGGGTAATGGAAATGGACGTGTTTTCATTAAATCATCATATGCCCCTATAGTAGGCAAAATATGCATGGATATGTGCATGATTGATGTAAGCGGGTTGGGTGTTGTAGCAGGAGATAGTGTAGAGATATTCGGTGAGCGGATTACGATTGGTGAGCTTGCCGAACGATGCAATACCATCGACTACGAGATAATTACATCAATCCCACCAAGGGTGAAGCGAATATATTTATATGAATAAGAGTAACTAACCCAGGTCGCTTATTCTTTCAAGGCGACTACCATCCAGAATTTTTATTTTCCTTCCGTCAATTGAGATTACCTCTTCTGTAGCAAAGGTGGAAAGAGTGCGAATGGCATTTGATGTTGTCATATTCGACAGGTTTGCTATATCTTCCCTGGAGAGATAGGCTTTAATTGTCATGCCATCAGTCTCATAGCCATAAGTATCGCGGAGTACTATCAGTGATTCGGCCAGTCGTCCCCTGATATGTTTCTGGGTTAGAGATACAGTTCTGTTGTTTGAAAAACCAAGCTCTGTTGATATCATCCTGATAAGACTCAGAGATAAGGTCGGACTTGTCTTAACAAGGTTAAGGAAGGTATCCCTCTCGATAATACATATTGTTGAATCTTCAAGGGTAATGGCTGATGCAGAGTAATTCATCCCTGCAAAAAGCGATCTGTATCCAAGCAGTCCGGCAGGTCTTACCATTCTTAAGATTTGCTCCCTTCCTCCAACACCTTCCTTAAATACCTTTACCTTTCCAGATGATAAACTTATAAGGCCAAGTGGCTTTTCACCTTCTTTAAAGATCATTTCCCCTTTGCGGTAATGAGCGTAGGAGTGATTCTTGATTAGTACATCCTGTTCTTCTTTCGATAGGTCTTTGAAAACAGACCCCGGACCATCAAGGCATATTTCTATGTGATGGTTTTTGATCGTCATGACTGAGCTCATATGTATAATAGGAATGTGTTACAAAACATATACAAAAATAACAAAAGAAGTTTACAAACAGAAAATTAACATATTTTAACACATTCATTAACAGTACGTTGTAAGCATCACTGATCCAGATTATTAGAAAAGATGTTTTACAACACACTTGTCTTAACATAAGTTAAAATTTTGTAAAGCCTCTGAAAAAAGGCTTATCTGGAACCAGTCTAAATAAGCTAATACCTTGCAACAAGAGGCATTCTTCTGCCAAGACCGAAGGCTTTTGATGATATTCTCAGAATAGGAGGTGACTGGTATCTTTTGTACTCATTATTATTAATCATGCCAATCACTCTTGACACCAGTTTATCGCTGATGCCCTCACCGCTGATCTCACCCTGGGGTTTCTGTAATTCTATATACTGGTATAGTATTGAGTCAAGGATATCGTAATCTGGCAACGAATCAGTATCCTTCTGTTCGGGCTTAAGCTCGGCTGAAGGGGGTTTATTTATTGTATTATTGGGAATTAATTCCTGCTTCCGGTTAATATATTCAGCCAGTTTGTATACATCAGTTTTATAAACATCTCCCAGAACAGAAAGTCCACCTGCCATATCTCCATAGAGGGTCCCGTATCCAACGGCTGCCTCACTCTTATTTGATGTATTTAGAAGGATATTTCCAAATTTATTGGAGACTGCCATCAGGAATACTGCCCTTATCCTGGCCTGAATATTCTCTTCTGTAACGTCTTCCTTCCTTTCACTGAAGAGTGGCTCAAGAGATTTGCATGTCTGATAATAGGCGTCGGCAATATTGATAATATCGTACTCAATTCCGAGCCCATCGGCCATAGCAACTGCGTCGTCTATTGAATGTTGTGAAGAGTACATAGATGGTAAGAGCAGAACTCTTATTCTCTCCTTGCCAAGGGCTTCTGTTGCCAGGGCAAGACTTACTGCAGAATCTATTCCGCCTGATAGACCGAGTATGGCAGATTTAAAATTCATTTTTGAAAAGTAATCTCTGATCCCGAGTACCAGGGCATCGTGGATACTGGCAATCCTGTTATCCACGCTCACCTTATTACCAGGCTTTGAATCACAAATATCTTCCAGCCTGTATGTCCTGAAATCTGCTTCAAATGAATTAAGGGTATCGTAAATTTCGCCAGCTGAATTAATAAGCATTGAACCTCCTTCAAAGATCAGTTCTGTATTTCCTCCCACCTGGTTACATACTATCAGAGGGAGCTTATGCTTTAAGGCTTTTTCTGTAAAAACCCTGTTTTTCATTTTTGTGCGGCTGGCAGAGAAGGGAGATGCTGATAAGTTAAGGATCAAATCAGGTTTTTCCCTTGCCAGCTCATCCATAGGGGAGATACTGTACATCCTGTTTGTTGAGAATTCCGGATCAAATTCCTGTTCATCCCACAGGTCTTCGCATATTGTCAGTGCAATACGAACTTCTTTTATTCTGATTGTTTTGAATGATTTCGCCGGTTCAAAATACCTGTATTCGTCGAATATGTCGTAGGTTGGAAGCAGTCCCTTGTTAACCGTTGCAGAAATTTTACCATCGGAAAGAACAATAGCAGAATTATAGAGTTTCTTGCCACTATCGCCTTTATTAATTGTTGGTGCACCGATAATAGCAGATATACCTGAGCATTCTGTAGCAATTATATCTATATACTTATTACAGTTTTCGATAAAATACTTATGCTCAAGAAGGTCGTGTGGAGGGTATCCTGTAAGTGATAATTCTGAGAATAGGACGAGATCAGATCCTTCTTTTTTCGCCCTGTGAATAGCATCAATAATAAGCTTGCTGTTAAGCTCGAAATTGCCAACATGATAGTTTATTTGTGCTACAGATATTTTCATACCTTGAATATCTAGAAGATTATCCCAAGTTTAAATCTGATAAGGTTATGTCTCACTTTATCATCAGGCTGTCCTTCATTATCCTTAGTTATATCCAGGAAGTTATTTTCATAGCTCAATCCAAATACCAGGGCAGTATTCCCGCCCAGCGAATATTCTGTCCCAAGTGCCAGATGATACCCAAGGTTGAACATATTAATTTCTTCAGTTATATTTTCATCTTCTATTGATTGTTCCGGGATATCAGCCTTTGCGGCAATAACAACTTTAGGATCGAGCCCGATATTGGAAAAGAATGTCAGGTAACCAATCTGATTTGTTCTGAATTTAAATCCAAGGGGAATAGAGACATATTGAATCTTGTATGTAATATTCTCATCAGCAGGGAGTTCCAGGACGCTATTCTTAAATTCTAGATCTATTGTATCGGAGTAACTGACCTTCCCCCCGGAGTTAATCAGGAAAATTCCGGTTGAGAAAGCATAATTCTCTGCAAAATACCTGTCGTAAGAAAGGCCGATACTAAATCCTGGTCTGACGCCACTATTAACTGTTTCTTTGGTGTCGCTTGAAAACCAGCTTACCAGTGGGTCTGCAAAAAGGCTGAATTGAATATCCTGTGATTTCACTGCCCCCGAAAGGACAAATAGCATTGAAACTACAAGTATGTATCTGCTGGCTGATATTGATCTGTTTGATTTCATATAAGATAAATTATTTTACAAAATTAAGATATTGTGCAAATAAACAGGGATTTTTACATATCTAACTATTTTTAAAAAGTTTATTTTTGTTGTGCATTATGATAGGTCAGATGAAAACACCAGTATTTCTAATATTATTACTTATTGCATTATCAGTTTTTTCATGCAGGCAGAACAGGTATTCTGTAAATGTAAACGATATTGAGATAGATCTCAGTATAAGCAGGCTCGAAAAACAAATTTTTGAAGGCGACCCTTCAACTTTGCCAGGTATATTAGCTGGATTGAAAGAAACGGATCCTGAATTTATGAAAATACTAGGGTACGTAATTAATATAGGCGACCCGGATGAAGAAAGCTGGAATAGTAACATGGTACTTTTCGCAACCGACAGGCAAAATGTTGAGGTTTATGAATCGGTAAAAGATGTATTTACTAATGTTCCCGATCTCGAATCAGACCTTATGGAGGCATGGAAGCACTACAGGTACTATTTCCCCGATAAGCCGGTCCCGTCAGTATATACATGTATCAGCGGGTTTAATAACAGTATTATCGTAGGTGGCAACGTGATTGGTATAAGTCTCGATCGTTACCTGGGAGCCGAAAGCAAGTATTACCCCATGCTGGGTATATATAATTATTTAAGGACTAATATGATTCCCGAAAAAATTGTTCCGGATTGCATGTATGGGTGGGCCGCTTCGAGCTGGGAGATGCCTTCTGAGGGAGATGCCGATAATAAATTACTGAATCATATTCTACATGAGGGCAGGCTGCTCTATTTTACCCGCTTAATGACACCGGAATTACCCGATTCGTTAATTTTTGGATTTAGCGGACTGCAGATGCAGTTTTGTAAGAACAACGAGGAACAGATGTGGGAGTATCTCGTAGAACATGATCTGCTTTTTTCAACAGATCAAATGCTTATAAAGAAGTTAACCGGCAACGCACCCTTTACAACATTTTTTACAAGTGAGTCTCCCGGGAAAGCGGCAAACTGGATTGGATTCAGAATAGTAGAGTCTTATATGCTTAAAAACCCGGGTAAATCTCTTTCTGATCTGATGGAGATAAGCAACTTGAGCCAGATTCTGGAATTTTCTAAGTATTCACCATAAAAAAACCCGGACCTGCAAGGCAGACCCGGGCATAAATTGTTATGTTCTGCTATGCGGGTGAGATAGCCTCAACTGGGCATACATCAGCACAAGCACCACAATCTGTGCAAGCTTCAGGATCAATTACATAGATATCACCTTCTGAGATAGCCTCAACAGGACACTCATCAATACATGTTCCACAAGCAGTACAGTCATCACTAATTACGTAAGCCATTTTTTTGTATTAATTAATTATTAATTCAATTGGATTGTCAATGCAAAATTATGGTTATTTTTTTATTAGAAAAACCTTTTGGGAAAAAGGTTGAAAAAGTTGATAAGATTGAAAAGGTTGATAAGGTTGAAAAGGTTGAAAAGGTTGATAAGGTTGAAAAGGTTGAAAAGGTTGAAAAGGTTGAATTGATAAAGTTGAAAAGGTTGAAAAAGGTTGAGAATGAGTTTAGAGTGAGTTTAGAATGAGTTTGGGCTATTGACTCAAAACATCAAGAGCAATAGAGACCATAGTCCTTACGCCGGTTTCCATTGCCGGTTCATGGATATCAAAGACAGCTGTGTGGAGGTTTTTAATTTCATCACCGGGAGTGCGTGTACCCAGCCTGTAAAACAGAACAGGGAAATTCTGTGAGTAGAATGCAAAATCTTCAGAACTCATTCTCAGATCAAGCATCTCAATCATATCCTTTCCATTTACCTTTTTCGATACTTTTATAGCCTCATTCACCAGCTTACTATCGTTAATAAGCACAGGGTACCCTTTTCTAATTTCGAGCCTGACTTTTACATCATGTTCTTCTGACTGTTTACATGTTTTTTGGATTAAGCGGTGGGCCTTAATCCTGAGATCTTCGTCGAAGGTTCTCAGTGTACCTTCAATATGTACTTCTTCCGGAATCACATTTGTTGCTCCGTCAGCAATAAATTTTCCAATACCCAGAACCAGAGGAATCTCACTGTTCAGGTTTCTGACTGCAGATTTCAGGTTGCAGATAAGTGATGATGCTATTGTTACCTGGTCGGTAGAACTTCCGGGAAGTGCTGCATGGCCGCCCTTACCTTTAATATCGATATAGATTTCATCACTGGAGGCCATGTATTTCCCCGAGCGGAAAGCTGTTTTGCCCGACTCCAGCTCAGGCAATACGTGCTGTGCTATTATTGCATCAGGATTTATTTCCTGTAAAACCCCTTCTTCTAATACGAGTGAAGCACCACCCGGTGCCAGTTCTTCTCCGGGTTGAAAAAGAAAATAAATATCTCCCCCAAACGAATTTCTCAATTCAAAAAGGACCCTTGCACAAGTAAGAAGCATTGCCATATGACTGTCGTGTCCGCATGCATGCATAAGTCCTTTATTTTCGCTTGAAAATGGTAATTGGGTGAGCTCCTTTATTGGCAACGCGTCAAGTTCGGCCCTGAGAATAATTTTTGCTGCCCCCTCTTTTTTACCTTTAAGATGGGCAAGTAAACCTGTGCCTGCAACATTTCTTATCTCAGTCAGGCCGATATCTTCAAGTTTTCCTCTTATATAATCTGATGTAATGAATTCTTTATATGATAACTCGGGATACTTATGGATATGTCTGCGAATTTCAACTGTCTCTTTATGAAACCGCTTTGAGAGTTTGGCTATATCGGGTAGTAATTTGCTCATAATTGGGACTAAAAGTCGAGGCTGAAAGATAAATAAAACATACGGGGAAGGATAATTGAGTTTTCAACACCCCATGCCCAGTCTGCCCTTACAAAATAGCCCATTAGCAGTGTTCTTAATCCGAATCCGAATCCGCCTACAAAAGGATCCCGGTTGGAATCAAGAGTAACCTTTACGGGCCCGTTAATATATTCCTCTACATCCCAGGCATTTTTGCCTGTCCATGGTGAATTACCCGACCATGCTGTTCCAATATCGCCAAAAGCAATTACCTGAAAGTTATTTAATACTTTGGATTTCAATGGGTGGCCTGCGAAATAGCGGATCACCGGCCATCTTAGTTCACTGTTTATAAGTGCAAAATTATTTCCATTTCTTATATTCTGGGTGAAGCCACGCAGATTAGTTGCAATAGACTGGAAGCCATAATTTGCATTCTGATCGACAGGGATTGATTGATCGAATGCAGGGACATCAGTAAATAGGAAACTCAACCAGTTATCCACTCCCCCCAGGTAATACAATAATTTAGTAGGACCAAATGAGCTGCTTGCCGCAAACCTGTTGGCCCAGATAAGTTCCCTGTGAATTTGTTGATAATGCCTGAAATCAACTCCGACAACGAACATATCAGATTTTTTTAGCTGGATATCCCTGTAATATTCTCCAAAGACTTTAAATCTTGAACCATAATAGATATTCACTCCCCTTTGCCTTGTGTTATCGTAAACAAGCTCAGCTTTTAGCCCTGCCCAATGTCTGGTTATCTGTTCTCCTTCAAGTGTTCTTACGTCTGTGGACAGGGGTATATACCTGTCATTCCTGTACGAAACAGTACCTTTCACAGCAAGAACAGGTGTTAATGGTAGGGCAAGCGTAAGATATATATTATTACTGTGTATCTTGAAATATGCAGTATCGTTATATGAGCTAAGTGACTGGCGATGAAATACAAGTTGCTTATCAATTCTGTCCTTGAGATTCTCAATGCTAAGGAGGTATTCATTGCTGTCGAAGTTACCTGCAAACCTGAATCCCCCGGTTATTTTATAATCTTCGAAAAGGTCTACCGCACCTATCTGAGTAAGCATACTTATTCCGGGGTTGTAGTAAGGAGCACCTCCGCTGTAAACCTGGTATGAGTTGTTAAGGAAACTGAAATCTATCTGGTTGGCAATATAATTATTATAGAAGGATGTCTCATATATTCTGATAAGGGGGAACTTTATAGAGCCGGTATCCAGATCAATATCCATATAATCTTTTTTCCATTGCTCCTCATAAAAGTTAACTTTTTCGATTTCAAATATGTAGTGATTGAAATCTATTGGATCATCAGATACAAAATATTCAATCAGTGGTTTGGTAAGTGTGTCGCGTCTTCGCCTATCTTCTTCAATCAGCCATGTTCTGATTGTTTCAATGCTGTCGGCCTCATGTAGCTTCTTAATTCTTTCCTCGGCAAAGGGGCTGTTCTTCAAAGATTCATTGCTCAAAGGAGGCTGCTCATTTAGATTACCTGTATAAAGATTGTACCTGTTATCGCTGAAAGAAATTTCTGCAAACTGAGAGCCTGATGAAAGATCGTGTGAAAGGATGTTCCTCCTGTAGTTTGTAGTTGGTTTCGATTCAATAAAGTAGCGATAATGAGTGGTTGTGTCTATAAAACTTATCAGACTGTCAAATTCTGCTTTAAACCTGTTAATAGTTCCAGAAGGATTGCCCAGGTATGAAAACTCTCTTGAACTTATGTCAACAGGCATCTGCCTGTCGGAGTAGCCTTCCTCGGATAGCCTGGTGAGAACCTTGTTGTCTTTCTCGAGATTATAGATAAAAAGATCATTTTCCAGGTTCAGTTTTTCTACCGGGTCGAAGGACATATTGATAGTATCATTCTTCCTGTTCGAGGAAAAAATAATGCTATTATCTTCATTCCTTATATATCTTGGATTAAGATCGTCGGCAACATCCCTGGTGATTTGTTCATTTGTTCCTGATGCTATTGTGTGCACGTAAACATCTGTAACTCCGTCTTTAACAGCAGATAATACGATCCTGTTGCCCGAGGGAGAATAGTCGAAGCTCAGAACCTTATCAAAATACAGAAGGTTCCTGCTCTCAGGTTTTTTTTCTTCTATTCTCTGGAAGTAAATCTTCAGTTCCCCCTTTTCTTCATTAATAAAAGTAATAATCTTTCCTCCGGGGTGCCAGTCAATTACAGGGTAGGTTAAGTCGGCTTTTTGATTGAATTTTGGTTCGGCAGAAAATATGGTTTTTATCTTTCCTGTTGTATTATCGTAGAGGTGGATCTTCCTTTTTCCCGAATTATAGCTTACATATGCAATGTATCGTTGGTCGGGACTTATTTTAACATCCAGGATAGCCTGCTTTTTCTTAGCTTTAATTATCCTGTTGGAAGCAGGAATATCTTCGGAGTACTCATCCATACGGCTGTAGTAATCTGTATAATACTCGAGCCACTCATCCTGGAGGTCTTTTAGCTTCATTCCCAGGACATACAAGAGTCCGTCCTCAACATTTTTATATATTTTAGTCAGGTATATTACATTAGGAATAATAGGGTCCCCATAGGTTTTTGCTATATATCTCCAGAATGATTGTCCGGCATAAATAGCATCCTCCTCCTCAAGATTATTAAGTCGCTTATAGCGGCCTGAAACTATCCCGTCTCTTACCCTGTTTTCTGTTTCTTCGTCCCATCCGAATGAAACATAGTTAACCAAACCTTTAAGATACCAATCGGGCAGTGTAACCCTTGAGCTACCGGATATCATGTCTTTCTGCTCTGCATCGTGAAGCATTTCATTAATCATTGCCTCTGTAATACTGGCTGATATTTGCCTTTCATAACTCCTGTGATCACCTTCATAATAAAGCATCACTTTGTTCTTGATTGTTCTGCTGAAGCCTCCTACATTATAATCTTCCTGTCCGGTAACAAGCCCCATATTACTTTGCTTGAATTCGGCCTGCTTGTTATATACTATAAAGATGAGGCGCTTTTCAAAGAAGTAGTCGAAATAATCTTCTATTTCAGCCACTTTCTTTTCTGCAAAATCGGAGGTATACTGGGCCAGTTCTTTACCATATTCGTTGAAATAGCAATCGAATTCATCAAAACGGTAGTACGACCAGTAGAAATCGTAATGTTGTATACGGTTCTTCCCAAAGGTCATTTGCATACCATTATAAAACTGTCCGTAAAGACTGTTAGATGCCAGCAGCATTACCAGCAGAACAATAATATTTCTGGTTTTATTACTCAAATTCTTTATCCTCTGGAGCAAATTGTCATCAAATTTTATTCCAATTTGAAGCGCATTGGAGCAAAGCTAAGATATTATGATATAAATTATATAAAAAAAGAATAAACTTTATTAATTTTGATTCGTAATAAGAATAGACAGCAGGCGCAGATTGGATGCTGATTGATGCAACTAATTACAGCTATATGCAGTCTATCAAATCAGGATATTATATTTGTTATTTAATACATTGATATAACATGAAAAGGATATTGTTTTTTATAGGCTTGATTTTAGGATCAGTTCTTGTTTATGCTCAGGATGATGGTCCACTTATCAAATTTGAAGATACAAAGCATGACTTCGGAAAATTTAAGGAAGAAGCCGGGCCGCAAACGTATGAGTTTGTATTTGTTAATGAAGGGACTTCCGATCTTCTTGTAAGCAGGGTAGCAGCTTCGTGTGGATGTACTACACCGGAGTGGACAAAGCACCCGGTTAAGCCAGGCGAAAAGGGATATGTAAAGGTTACATATGATCCCAGGAACAGACCCAATAAGTTTAAAAAGACGGCAGCGGTTTATTCAAACGGCAAATCAAAGGTTACAGTACTTATTATTGAGGGAGATGTTGAGCCCAGGGTATTAACTACAGAAGAGATATACCGGTGGCCCGTAGGCGACCAGCTAAGATTCAAAAGTAATCACCTGGCTTTTACTAACGTAATAAAGGGAGAGAAGAAGATACGCGTTATGGAAATTATTAATGTTTCAGACAAGGATGCAAAGCTTGATTTCGAGCGGGTACCCCCTCATATTTCCTTAAAAGCAAAGCCGGAGGTATTGAAGGCTGGAGAAAAAGGTATTATTGAAGGTGTTTATAACAGCGAACAAAAAGATGATTGGGGATATGTGAACGACCTGATCAGGATTAAATTAAATGATGAACTGATTAACGGACTTTATCTGGTAATTTCTGCTAACCTTACAGAGGATTTTGCTTCGATGTCGAAGGAAGAACTCGAGAAGGCACCTGTTGCAACATTTGAAACAACGAATTTCGATTTTGGAAAAATAAACCAGCGTGAGAAAGCCAATGTTCAGTTTAATTTTAAGAATACAGGCAAGAGCGATCTGATAATTCGCAAGATCAGGTCTACATGCGGTTGCACCACGGTAACACCACCCAGTACCGTAATAAAGCCGGGTGAGGAGAGTAAGATTGAGGCGGTTTTTGATGCGGGCGTCAGAAAGGGTAAGCAGCATAAGGTTGTTACCGTTATTACCAACGATCCAAAGCATAGCCAGGTAAACCTTATAATTTCAGGCGAGGTTAATGACCCGGGCAATTAGCATCTATGGGCAGGGAGAGGAAGGACAACAGCAAAGATAGCGCACTCTCTGTCA
Organism: uncultured Marinilabiliaceae bacterium; assembly: GCA_942491535.1. Lineage (GTDB taxonomy): Bacteria > Bacteroidota > Bacteroidia > Bacteroidales > VadinHA17 > JAUVKT01. Next base: position 85,205 of record CALOBV010000015.1, on the reverse strand, counting down.
GTAAGGGTGTTGATCAGCCTCCAAGTGTAAATCCTGATGTGGTAAAAAGGATAAAGCGACAGAAGAGAAAAAGCTTTTCTGCCGAGGAATACTCATCTAAAATCCTGGAAGGAAATATAACATTCCTGAGCAAAGCCATAACTCTGGTTGAGAGCTCAAGACAGGACCATTATGAGGAGGCCCAGGATATTATTGAACGTTGTTTGCCCTATAGTGGTAATTCTGTCAGGATTGGTATCACAGGTGTTCCCGGAGCAGGGAAGAGCACTTTTATCGAAACCCTTGGAAAGAGAATAACCGGACTGGGACGCAAGCTGGCGGTACTGGCTATAGACCCCAGCAGTGAGAGATCACACGGGAGCATTCTTGGAGATAAAACAAGAATGGAGAGTCTTGCCTCAGACCCGAATGCATTTATTCGTCCATCTCCTTCGGCAGGATCCCTCGGAGGAGTAGCAAGGAAAACAAGAGAATCAATAATATTATGCGAAGCTGCAGGATTTGATACAATCTTTGTTGAGACCGTGGGTGTCGGACAGTCGGAGACCCTTGTTCACTCTATGGTTGATTTTTTTCTGTTACTGATGATCTCAGGTGCAGGAGATGAGCTCCAGGGTATCAAGAGAGGTATTATGGAAATGGCCGATGCAATAGCTATAAACAAGGCTGATGGAAATAATATTCACAGGGCAGAAACTACACGGGTGGAGTTTCAGAATGCGCTTTATTTTTTTCCGGAGCATAAACCCGGGTGGAAACCAAAGGTAACAACATGCAGCGCCCTGGAGGCTACCGGAATCGATGAGCTATGGGCTATTATAAATGAATACATCTCAATTGCCAGGAAGAATGGATATTTTGATCAGTGGAGGCAGCAACAGGCTGTTTACAGGATGCACGAAACAATAAGCGAGACACTCAGAAACTCCTTCTATAAGAATCCGGATATTGAAAAGCTTATCCCCGAACTGGAGCAAATGCTCAGGGATAAAAAAACAACATCATATTTAGCAGCATGCAGGGTGCTGAATAAATACTTTCTGAAAGAAGATGGGAAATGCTAATCACTATCTTAGCAATCAAAACAAATAAAAAATTATGAAGAAATTATTATTGCCATTACTGGCCATTTTATTAATGGTCTCATGTTCTACCAATGAACAGTATGTACTTAAGGGAAATCTTGAGGGTGCCCAGGGAGAGGTAGTTTATTTACAGGAATATACCGGAGGAAGCCTTACTAAAATTGATTCTACAACTATAGTAAATGGTTCCTTTGAATTTGAGAAAGGAAGCGTTGAGATTCCTTCCATGTATTACCTTTCTATTGAGGGAAAGAGAGGATCACTTGGTTTCTTCCTTGAGAATTCTGAGATAATCATCACAGGCCAAATCGATTCTATCTATAATGCCATGGTTGAAGGGTCATTGTCCCAGGAGCAATTTGATGTTTATAACGATGTTATTAATCCCTTATATGAAAAGACATCTGCTCTTTACCAGGAATACAGGGCCGCTATGGAGGAAGGAAGCACTGAGCTGGCAGAACAAATTAAAATACAGCGAAAGTCAGTTGACGAAGATATTGAGTCTTACCAGATTGATTTTATTAAATCAAACACAGCATCAGCAGTTGTACCGGTGGTACTCAGATCAATTTCTAACGGACTTGATGCTGATCAGCTCGGGGCCTATCTTGATATACTTGATCCATCCCTCGAAGATACAGAGATAGTAAAAGATCTGAAATTAAGGGAAGAGATACTCAGAAGTGTTGAAATTGGACAGATTGCTCCCGATTTTACTATGTCGGATGTTGAAGGCAATGAAGTAACTCTTTCAGAGATTGGTGATTATAAGTTATTGCTTATAGACTTCTGGGCTGCGTGGTGCCGACCGTGCAGGATAGAAAATCCAAATGTGGTAGCAGTATATAATGATTTTCATGATGCCGGTTTCGATGTGCTGGGAGTTTCGCTTGATAATGAGAAAGAAGCATGGTTAAAGGCCATAAGCGACGATCAGCTTACGTGGACACATCTTTCCGACCTTGGAGGGTGGAGCAATAGTGCCGCCAGGTTGTATGCCGTAAACTCAATACCAGCTAACTTCCTGCTTAATGCTGAGGGAAAAATAATAGCAAAAGGCTTGAGAGGAGAAAACCTTAGAGCAGAGGTTGAAAGACTTCTGTCTGAAGAGTAAAAAAATATTAAACATTGTTAAAAGAGACCCTGACCCATAGTGTCAGGGTTTTTTTTTAGTACTATAGTCTTTATCTTGTACTGCAGTATACACAATATGTAAGATTCCAATAATTTTAAATTACCCGGTTATGAAAAAAAGAATTTTTGTTTCTCTGCTGGTTGCAGTTATGGTTTCATCCCTATCAGCCCAGGTTAAGAAAAAACCTCTCGATCATGATGCTATTGAGAAATGGAACAGGATTACTGAGACTGTAATATCTGATAATGGAAAGTATATTTCCTACAAAGTTGAGCCCTGGAGAGGTGATAGTGATATTTATCTCTATTCTTCGAAGGGCGAGATGAAAAGTAAATTTGAATGTGCAACTGGCATTGATTTCAGCAAGGATTCAAAATTTCTGACCTTTAAGAAGGTCCCTTCCCTTGAAACGAGCCGTGAGCTTAAACTAAAAAAGACAAAGAAGGATGATATGCCTGGAGATATACTGGCCGTTTATAATATTGATGAGAAGAATATCTTTGAGGTTTCCGACATACTCGACTATAAACTTCCGGAAAAATGGTCAGGTTACATAGCTTACCAGGCTAAAGCACCTGTTGCCGATTCAGACTCAGATAAATCAGCAGAAGAAAATGATGGCGATGCATCTGCGAAAAAAGAAAAGAAGGAATCTGATAAAAATGGTTACAGGCTTGTGCTGAGGAGCCTCAATGATGGAGAAGAAATAAGCTGGCCTTTTGTTAAGAGCTTTATGTTTGCAAAGGATAAAGAAGTGATGCTTTTTGTTTCAGGAGGAGATGACAATGGCTTTGTCCCAGGCTTATACAGGTATGATATAGAATCAAAAGACCTCTTTGCTCTGAATGAGAACAAGGGCGAGTATAAGCAGGTAATGATAAATGATGACGGAGGTTCAGGTGCTTTCCTGCTGAAGGATGATGATGCCGATAACGGGCATGAATTATTTGCCTGGAAAGGCAATAATGTGGCTGAGAAAAAAATATCCGGGAATAGCGAAGACATTATCGATGGATGGGTAATTAGTGAGAATGAAAGGCTGGTATTCAGCAAGGATATGACAAAGCTGTTTTTTGGTACTGCACCCGATCAACCCGAAAAGGATACAATGAGGCTTGATGATGAGTATCCCAATGTAGATATATGGCATGGCACAGAGGGTGAGATGCATACTGTACAGGTTCTTAATAAGAACAGGGACCTGAGAAAGGCTTACCTGGCATGCTATGGTATGGGTTCAGGAAGAATAGCACAACTGGAGACACCCGAAGTACCTGATGCAAGTATTTTAAATGAAGGAGATTGTGAATATGCTCTGGGTCTTTCGAATGTGCCTTACGAGCTCCAGTCTATGTGGGAAGCGAGTCCTCAGCATTACGATGTATACCTTATTAATGTAAGCAGTGGAGAGAAGATCTTAGTCAAGAAAGATATTCGTGCAGATGTACAGGCATCACCGGCCGGGAAATACCTGGCATGGTATAATTATATTGATGCTTCATTCTATTCTTATAATATAGCTGATGGGAAAGAATACAGACTTAGCAGTCCTGAGACTCTTTCTGCAGCAGATGAATTAAATGATGTCCCTAATTATGCAAGCCCTTATCAGCCAACAGGCTGGCTCGAGAATGATGAGGCCTTGCTGGTTAACGACAGGTATGATATCTGGAGGCTGGATCTTGATAACAAAAGCGTACCGGTAAATATTACCAGAAACGGAAGGAGCACTCACACGACATATACGCGTGTACAGTTCGACAGGGAAGAAAGATCAATTAAGAAGGATGATCAAATGTTACTTAGCGGACATAATGATATAACAAGAGAATCGTCGTATTATACCTTTAAGATCGACGGATCATCTGCTCCCGAAAAACTGATCGGTGGACCTTACTCCTTATCGAGGCCACAGAAGGCAGCCGATGCCAGTACGATAGTATATTCGAAAAGCACCTTTAAGATGTTCCCTGATCTTCTTGTGACTGATATGAAGTTCAAGAAGAGTACTAAAATAAGTAATGCCAATCCCGCAACAGGCAGAATTTTATTGGGGTACAGCAGAGATTTATAAGCTGGACATCACTCGACGGCAGAAAGTTAGAAGGACTGCTCTATAAACCGGAGAATTTTGATCCTGGCAAAGAAATACCCGATGATAGTAAACTTCTATGAGAAGAGCTCGCAGGGTTTGTATGACCACCGGGTACCTGAGCTAGGCAGATCAACAATTGGTTATCATTATTATACAAGTAATGGTTATGTGATATTTAATCCTGACGTATATTATGAAGATGGATACCCTGGAGAGAGTGCGTTTAATTGTGTTATGCCCGGTGTTACCGCGCTTATCGAAGATGGATTTATCGACAGGGACAGGATAGGGGCCCAGGGACATAGCTGGGGTGGATACCAGGTCGCTTACCTGGCAACCAGGACAGACCTTTTTGCAGCTATTGAATCTGGTGCACCGGTAGTAAATATGTTCAGTGCCTACGGAGGTATAAGATGGTGGTCGGGTTTGAACAGGGCCTTCCAGTATGAGCACACTCAAAGCCGTATAGGGGCGACTATCTGGGAAGCTCCACTGAGGTACCTTGAAAATTCACCATTATTTACCATGGATAAGGTTACAACACCTATACTTATTATGGCAAACGATGCCGATGGCCATGTTCCATGGTACCAGGGTATAGAATATTTTGTAGCTCTTCGTCGGCTTCAGAAGCCGGTTTGGATGCTGAATTATACCGGCGAACCTCACTGGCCACAGCAGTTTAAAAATAAGAAAGATTTCCAGATCAGGATGTCACAGTTTTTTAATCACTACCTTAAGGATGCACCACAGCCCATGTGGATGAAAGAGGGTGTGCCGGTGATTAAGAAAGACTTTGATCTCGGGTATGAACTTATTGAGAAGAATTGATTGACGAATATCGAACAGGTATTCCTTGTTCGATATTCATAGATCTAATGCCATCGGCATTAGTTTAGTTCTTCAAGAATAAATCCTGTGCCTCGGATTGTTCTTAACTCAATGCCGCTGTCTGGCGAAAGGTATTTTCTCAGACGGCTGATAAACACATCCATGCTTCGTCCGAGGAAGTAGTCATCTTCGCCCCATATTTCGGTGAGGATGTCATCCCTTTTTAAGATATTGTTCTTATTTGCTATAAGGTATCTCAGAAGCTGGGCTTCTTTAAGAGTAAGCTTTTCTGTACGATTAGAACATTTCAGCTCAAGAGTATTAAAGTTTAAAGTAGTGGATGATATTGAATATTCATCATTTACCGTTGAATAAGCTCTCTTCAGGATATTATTTATTCTGAGAATAAGAACTTCGGGATCGAATGGTTTGGTAATATAATCGTCGGCACCCAGCTTAAGTCCTTTTACGATATCCTCTTTCAGGCTTTTAGCAGTGAGAAATAGCAGGGGCATATCAGGATCTACCTGTTTAATCTTTCCGGCCAGAGTAAACCCGTCCATTTCTGGCATCATTACATCCAGGACACAAATATCTGGTTTTGCCTCAGAATATTTTGTCCAGGCTTCTGTTCCTGTACGGGTAAGGCTAACATCAAACCCGCTGAGCGATATATATTGGGAAAGTATGTTCCCAAAATCTATATCATCTTCTGCAATTAGTATTTTCATGGCTCTGGTCTATTTAAGAGGTATTATTATAGTAAAGACGCTTCCCTTACCCTTTTTGCTGCTTACTTTTACATCACCCCCGTGGGCCTCTGCAATTTTTTTTACGTAGTAGAGTCCCAATCCAAGTCCCTTTGTCTTATGTATATTTCCGGTACTTACCCGATAGAACTTTTCAAAAATGTGTTTCTGATCACTTTTACTGATTCCCATTCCATTGTCAGAAATACTTATTTTTAACACATCATTCCCCCTTGCATCAATAGATAGAGTAGGAGATTCCCCTGAGTATTTTATTGCATTATGGAGCAGGTTATTAATCATGGTAGTAAAATAAATAATATCTATCTCGGCAGTAAGGCCTTTCAGATTATAATTCTCTGTGAAATGGCATTTTTCGCCACAGCCATTTCTAAAGCCTTCAGAGATTTCTTTCAGTAATTCTTCTACATTTGTCTCTTTCCTGTCAACCTGAAACTGAGTTCTTTCCCACATACTTATTTCCAGTATCAGATTAATAAGCTTATTCAGGTGAACAGATTGTTTTCCAATAAGGCGGGCCGTATCAAGTATTTTCTCCCTGCTGCTTAAGATCTCTTCCAGTTTCAGAGTTTTACCCGCTACGGTAATTGTTGAAAGAGGAGTCTTGAGTTCATGGGTCATATTATTGATAAAGTCGGTCTTAAGGTTTGATAATCTTTTTTCTTCCAGGTAATTGCGAAGAGTGCCAATAAATATGGCTGCAAGAATCAATAAACTCGCAAAGCTTCCAAGAAGAGTTATTCCAATATCTCTAAGGATAATCTTTCTTTTATTTGCCATGTCAATATAGTAGTCGAACGACACCTTGTAGTTATTACCCTCGCTAGAGAAGGAGTTTACCAGGACATGACCCAGGGACTTTTGTTTTTTTTCCTCCTGCTTTGATGCTCTGTATACATGAATCTTATCATAATAGTCGAGTAGGTAAAAGTCGTTTACAAATATTATATGCTTAAAATCTTTGTCGAGGCCAAGATTATCAAAATGGTTACTCAGGTAGCTTGATAGTACTTCATCATCGCTTAATATTTTGGTGATATTTGTTCTGACCGCATTTCTGAATTTGACACTGTCTTCCTGTGAAAATATCATTCTGCTATTCTCGATGTGAGACTTTGAAATATAGTCTATCATGAAATAAGCATAGTCGAAACCGGAGTCGCCCGACTTAATCATCATATTGTCAATCGCTTCCTGCGAGCCTGCCCTGTATTTCAATTTAAATACTTCATCTTTCTGAACCCATATCTGGCGTACAATAAAGAATTGAGCCATCGTAAATAGTAAGAGAGCGGCTGCAACCGGAAGGAATGTTCTATACTTCTTCATATGCTGTACGTTTGGAATCAAAACTAGCAAAAACAGGACCTCAAAAGTAGTGTTAACCTTGCTTTAACCCGGTATTAACAATATTAGAGTAATTATGGTGTTATTTTTGAATCAGATAAGTTATTGACACATGCAAAACTAAAACATAAAGTTATGAAAAAACAGCTTACAATATTATTATCATTGGTTGTATTCTTTTTTGCTTCGGAGACAGGCGTCTTTGCCCAGAAAACTGAGACCGAAAAAAAGAACCAGGCTGAGATGATTAAAAAGCAAAAGGAAGAGGAGGTCAAAAAGGCTCAGATCGAAAAGGAAAGAATAGAAGAACTGTACAGGGGGAGGGTTATTGACGCTTCTACCAGAAGGTCTGATCTGGCTGATATTGAAAGGAACCTGCGTATTGTAGCTCCGGATATTAGTGCAGGCTGGTCGGTAGCATATCCCGAGGGGAATTTGTCTTATATTGGAGGTCCTCAGGACAGTGAAACACTGGAGTTCAGAAAAACTGTAAACGAGTCAAGTTTTACCAAGGATTTTAAATTTAATGTTGAATCTACGGCACGCAAGGTTTCTATTTCTGTTTCAGGAGCCTGCAAAGAGGGTGAAATAAGAATTCAGATATTAATGCCCGGAGGTAAGACCTATACAGAAGTACTCCTCGATGAATACGGGTCTGTTAACTGGAACAAGTCCTTCAGTGTTGATGAAGAGGATAATGGAAAAACTGGTGAGTGGAGCTTCAAGATTACTGCCAGGGAGGCAACCGGTAACTTCCGTCTGTCAATTAAAAGTTTCTAAGTATTTAACAATCAAATAAAAAAGGGGGCTCCTTATGAAGCCCCCTTTTATTTTTTATATCTCATTCCTCGATCGTTGTGTCGGGCTGATGACGTGCATCAAATGAAAAAATATCGGGCCTGTTATAATGACCTGTAGCATCAAAATCCAGGCTCGACCTGATAGTCATTTTCAAATCCAGATCTGCGTAGAAAATTTCTTCCTTATTCCATACAGGTTCATTTACATAATCTCCCATCGGAGATACGATGCATGATCCTCCGCCCGATAATATATCTTCAGTTTTGATCCCTTCCATCACCGCCACGTTTGCAGGATAATCCGAACCACTAACAAATTGATTGCACCCTATTACAAAACATCGTCCTTCCTGCGCAATGTGTTTCAGTGTTGCCTGCCATGAATCCCTGTTATCAGCTGTAGGGGCAAGATAAATATTAACTCCTTTAGTATAGAGTGCCATTCTTGCAAGTGGCATATAGTTTTCCCAGCAGATAAGAGTTCCGATTACTGTGTTGGAAATTTTATGAGTACTCAGCGTTGATCCGTCTCCCTCACCCCATACAAGTCTTTCGGCTGCCGTTGGTTTAATTTTTCTGTGTTTTCCACTAAGTTTTCCTGAGGGAGAAAAGAATAACTGGGTGCAATAGAGACTTTTCCCTTCCCGTTCGGTAATTCCCATCGATATATATGCTCCTGATTTTTTTGCAGCCTCAGCAATAAGCCCGGTTTCTTTCCCCGGTACATCAACAGCATTACTAAAGTATTCTTCCCAGAGAGATCTGCCTTCCTCAGTCCGCGATCCAATGGTAGTGCCAAAAATCATTCCCCTTGGATATGCCGGGATAAATGATTCTGGAAATACAATCAGGTCTGGGTTTTGCTGAGAAGCGGCATCGATTAACTCGACACATTTTTTAAGAGTTAGCTTTTTGTTAAATAACACAGGTGTGGCCTGTACTACAGCGACTTTTACTTTGTTATCAAAACTCATTTCGCGAGTCTGTTATAATTGTTGAGATATTCCGGGCTGTCAAAAGCAGGATCAAAGACCGGGTTATTTTTTACCTCACATGTTTTATTATTGAAAATGCATTTTATATAATAATGCGATAATAGATAAACAAATTCATCATTATCGCTCAGGTAAGGCTCTTCGGATGTAATGATATCTTCAAGGTTACTTTCTGAATTCTCAGCCAGCTGACTGTATTGTTTAAATAGTTTTTTGTCAATCTCTATCACTATGGTATAGTCGCCGTATTCCTTTCTCTCAACCAGGAAGTAGTTAATTTCAACCTGGTCATTAGGGTTGATCCTGTCTGTAGAATATGTTAACTGGCTTTCAAATCTAAATCCATTGGTCATAATGTTTTTTGCACTCTCAATAGTTTTAGTATTGTGAAGAAGAACTATACATGATTCATCCTTTGTAAGGAGCTCATACAATCTGTCTCCGGTTTTTTTCATTAATCATCAGATTAGATGAAGATCAAAAGTAAATTTTACTTTATTCATTTACAACACTTGGGGTAATCTAATTGTTATGTATTAAATTTGTGTTATGAAAATACGGACCGTTATAAAGCTCGTTATAATTATACTTATTGTCTCCCAGGGCTTTTCGTGCAAAAGCAATAAATCGGATATGCATGATAAGGTTATAACTGTAAGTATACTTCCATTTAAGTATTTTGTTGAGGGCATTGCCGGGAAAGAATATTTTGTTAACGTTATTGTACCTCCCGGTGCCAGCCCCGCGACCTTTGAACCGCCGCCATCTGTTATCAGGAGCCTTCAACATTCCGAACTGGTAGTTTTTAATGGCTACCTGGGATTCGAGCAGGCATGGATGGATAAGTTAATGCAGGTGAATCCTGATATTAAGACACTCTTTCTTGCAGAAAATCAAAAACTGTTAGCAGCCAGCGAAAATAAGCATGGTGATCATTTTCACTATGAAGGTGTCGACCCGCATTTTTGGATGTCTCCTCTGTCAGCAAAAATTATTGCTTCAGATATTTTCAATTTCATGGTATTGAATTACCCTGAAGACAGCACCATGTTTAGGATAAACCTTGATAATTTAATGAGTGAGATTAGTGAAACAGACACTTATCTGGATAGTGTTTTTTCCGGGCTTGAAAATAGGTCATTCCTGATATTTCATCCTGCCCTGAGTTATATAGCCAGAGATTATAATCTTACCCAGATTCCGATAGAATTTGAAGGCAAAGAGCCATCTGCTTCATGGCTGGGCGAAGTTATCAAAATGGCCAGGGCAGACAGTATTAAAACAATAATGGTTCAGAAAGAATTTAACCGAAAAAGTGCAGAGACAATCGCAGCGGAGATTGGGGGTAATGTTGTAGATATCTATCCTCTATCAGACGAATGGGTGAAGTCAGTTAAAGGTGTAGCTGATTCTATCTCAGAAATGAGGCGATCTAAAAAATAATAACAATGAAAGATATATTGACAATTTCAAATCTTTCGGCAGGTTATAATGGTGAACTGGCTCTCGAAAATGTTAACCTGAGTGTTAAAAGCAGAGACTTTATTGGTATAATAGGACCGAATGGAGGGGGCAAAACAACTTTGCTGAAGGTGATGCTGGGTTTGTTGAAACCAATTTCCGGCAAGGTGAGTTATCTTGAAGACCTTGATATTACAGATATAGGCTACCTGCCTCAGATGCCTGAAAGCGATAAGGCTTTTCCTCTTTCTATTCAGGATGTTGTGCTGTCGGGCTTAATGCATAAAAAAGGATCTGGTGCCCGGATGACATCAGGCGATAAAAAAAGGGCAGATAAAATAATTACTGACCTGGGCCTTGGCTCATATGTAAAAAGAAGGCTTGATGAATTGTCAGGAGGCGAACTCCAAAGGGTATTTCTGGCTAGGGCACTGGTGGGATCACCAAAGCTTCTCCTCCTCGATGAACCAGGTAACTTTGTTGATTCAGCCTTTGAACAGGGATTTTATGAAAAATTGAAAGAACTGAACGAATCAATTACAATAATGATGGTCTCTCACGATGTTGGAACAATATCAGCTTATGTTAAGTCATTCGCCTGCATTAATAAGAAACTACACTATCATGAGTCAGGTAAAATAACCAATGATCAGCTTAAGGGATATGGATGTCCGATACAGCTGGTAGCCCACGGAGATGTTCCGCATACGGTTCTTGATAAGCATGTATGAGATGCAGGGCGCAAGGCGCAAGACAAAAGACAAAAGACGCAAGACAAAAGTAAAAAGTAAAAAGTAAAAAGTAGGACATAGGGCTTAAGGTGTAAGGAGAGCGGAAACCGGAGAGCGGAAACCGGAAACTAAAAACTAAGAATCATTAACCAATAACCAATAACCAATAACCCAGAACCCAGAACAACAATGCTTGAAAATATTTTTGAATACAGCTATCTTATAAAAAGCGTACTTGCCGCTTTATTCGGTAGTATAACTGCAGGTATTGCCGGTACTTATATTGTATCGCGGAGAATGGTCTTTCTTTCCGGGGGGATTACACATGCAAGTTTTGGAGGGATTGGACTGGGTTACTTTCTTGGGATTAACCCTGTGCTTGGAGCTACTTTGTTTGGAGTAGGCTCAGCCCTGGGAATAGAATTTCTATCACGGCGTAAGGATCTGAAAGAAGATTCGGCAATTGGCTTCCTGTGGGCTTTTGGGATGGCACTTGGTATTATATTCGTCTACCTCACACCCGGTTATACTCCAAACCTGATGTCATATCTCTTCGGCAGCATACTTACTATTGATGATTCGGACCTTATTGCCCTGATCGTTCTGACGGTAATTCTAATACTGTTCTTCTCATTCTATTACCGGACAATTTTATATATATCATTTGATGAGTCTTTTGCCAGGACATTTACCGGGAAAGTAGATTTGTTTAAATATATCCTGATTGTACTGGTATCGCTGGTAATAGTATTAAATATACGGATAGCAGGAGTAGTGCTGGTATTGTCTCTATTAACAATACCACCAAATATTGCCCTTTTATTTACAAGGGATTTTAAGAAAGTAATAATTGGATCTGTCCTGGCAGGACTTGTTGGAACATTGGCAGGACTTGCTACTTCATGGTATCTGGATATACCCACCGGGGCTACGGTGATTTTTACACTTGTGTTTTTCTGGCTGGTATGCAGGGGATTGCTGGATGTCAGGAGATGGGTAGGAATAAAATCAGGAGCAAGAGAACATTAGTGCCGGTTTAGTAGTTATTATTTTAAATGAATATTGTTACACTTTTTAAATAGACAGAACAATGAATTATGACCTGATTGTTATCGGAAGCGGCCCGGGAGGGTATGTTGCAGCTATTAGAGCCTCTCAGCTGGGAATGAATGTTGCAGTAGTAGAAAAAAGTGAAGTAGGAGGGATCTGCTTAAACTGGGGGTGTATACCAACAAAATCCTTACTTAAGAGTGCAAAGGTTTTCGAATTTATTAAACATTCATCCGATTACGGTATTGATATTTCAGGTAAGGTCAATGCAAATTTTTCTGAGATAATATCCAGGAGCAGGTCGGTTGCCGAGGGAATGAGTAAAGGGATTGAATACCTGTTTAAGAAGAATAAGATTGAAGTAATAAGTGGATATGGAAAGATATTGTCTGCTGGCAAAGTTCAAGTAGATAATAATGGCCAGGTGGAAACATTTTCGGCTAAATCCATAATAATTGCTACTGGAGCCAGGTCGAAAGAACTTCCGAATCTTAAACAGGACGGCAAAAAGATTATTGGCTACAGGGAGGCAATGACCCTTTCTAAGCTTCCATCATCCATGATTGTTGTAGGTTCTGGTGCTATTGGAAGTGAGTTTGCCAATTTTTACAATTCGATGGGCTGTGAAGTCACTCTTGTAGAGTTTTTACCCAATGTAGTTCCAAATGAGGATGTAGAAGTATCTAAGCAGCTTGCTCGTTCTTTTAAGAAGGCCGGAATGACAGTAATGACAGATTCGGCTGTTGAATCTGTGGATACCTCGGGTAAAATGTGCAAAGCATCTATCAGCACTAAAAAGGGAATAGTCGAGATTGAGGCTGAAATTGTTCTTTCTGCTGTCGGGGTGGAGACAAATATTTCAGGTATAGGGCTTGAAGAAGTTGGGGTGTTAACCGAAAAAAGTAAAGTAATTGTGGATGATTACTACCAGACAAATATACCGGGCATCTATGCAATTGGCGATATAGTACATGGTCCCGCACTGGCTCATGTTGCTTCTGCAGAAGGTATTATATGTGTTGAGAAGATATCTGGTATGGATGTTGAACCTCTAAATTATGGTAATATCCCGGCCTGTACCTATACTTCACCCGAAGTTGCCTCAGTTGGTATGACCGAAGAGGCTGCTAAAGAAGCCGGCTTTGAGCTTAAAGTTGGTAAATTCCCCTTTACTGCCAGTGGCAAAGCTTCTGCTGAAGGAGCCCGTGACGGTTTTGTTAAACTGGTCTTTGATGCCAGGTATGGCGAGCTCCTCGGAGCCCATATGATTGGTGCCGGTGTGACCGAGATGATAGGCGAACTGGTGGTGGCCAGGAAACTTGAGACAACCGCTCATGAACTTATAAAATCTGTTCATGCTCATCCTACTATGTCTGAGGCAATTATGGAAGCAGCGGCAGCAGCATATGGTGAAGTAATTCATATCTGATAAGCCGTACGCAACCAATTCTAATTACAAATCATCTATTTCTTAGGTATGCGATTTGCAGATTCGCATAGCTTCTCTGGTAAATTATTTTTATATTTATGTTCTAAAAGAGCATAATTTGCCAGAGTTTAAGAAAATACTGAGAGGATGTCTTGCTGGAAATGAAAGAGACCAGGAGCTTCTTTACAGGAGATATTCTGCTAAGCTTTATGGAGTTAGCCTGCAGTACACCGGGTCACATGAAGATGGGCGTGATGTTTTGCAGGAAAGTTTTATAAAGATTTTTGGTAATCTCCATACTTATAGTGGGGAAGGTTCTTTTGAAGGATGGATGAGGCGGATAGTTGTGAATACAGCTCTGGAGAAACATCGAAACCGTTATTACCTGAATAAGGTTGATGATCTGAGCAATGTGGCCGACGGTTATGATAGCACAAATGTGTCTGACACATCTGGACTTGAGGTAGATGATCTGCTGGAGCTAATAATGAAGCTGCCTCCCAGGTACAGGATGGTTTTCAACCTCTATGCGATTGAAGGATACACACATAAGGAGATTGGAGATATGTTGTCAATTTCTGAAGGTACATCCAAATCAAATCTTTCAAGGGCCAGGGCAATATTGCAGAGGAAGGTTGAAATTTATATGGGGATTAAGAAAAGAATGAATAATGGTTAAAAACGGCGGAAATATAGACCTTGTCTTCAGGGATGGATTAAAGAGCCTGGAGGTTCTCCCTCCACCTGAGGTCTGGAATAATGTCCGTTCAGAAATATCTGCGCCCCGATCTTCAGCATTTTTCTTCAGAATTGCTGCTGGTATAGCTGCAATAGTTTCACTTGGTATGCTTGCTTTCTTTGTGGGATTGAGAACCTCAGAGTCTGCACTTGACAGGCTTATGGCCGAGCAGATTCAGAGTCCGGGTGATATCTCAGAATTTGCCGAAGAGCAGGATAAGCTGCCTGTAATGGCCGAAATGATAATCCCCGTATCAACAGGTATTGAGAATAATACCGTATCCGAACTACCTTCGGTAACAAGCAGGTCTGAAAGTGATGGAGGAGTACAGCTATTAACCGCTTCACCGGCTCTTACCATTAATAATAAATTTGACAGGGCTTCTTATGGTATATTAGAATCAGGTGTTAATCTTACAGATAATAGTATTATGGCAGAAAACCCGGAAGAAGTATTGATGGGTGTTGATTTTAATAGCAATACAGATATGGGGAAAAGCAGGTGGATGGTTGGAGCAAAAATATCTCCCACCTATTTATCAGCCAATCTGAAAGCAGATAATAACCTATTATCCGACATACAGAACGAGGAATCAGCCATCCTTTCCTATACTGGAGGATTAAGTGTCGTTTATTCAGTAGGAAACAGACTTAGCCTTCAGACAGGTATTTACTACTCATCACTGGGCAGACAGGTATCGGATATTCAATCATATTCCGGCTATGCCAGTTTTTCAGAATCAAAGGGTGGAAAAATATTTGGAATTGCTACTTCAACAGGTACAATAGCATCTACTAACAGGGATATTTACCTTGTAGATCAATCCGGAAACAGAATCACAAGTGTTGGGTCGGTAGCCAATTTTGATCCCGACAAAGCAGGGCTGAATCCCTTTGGTTCATCTCTCAGGCAGAATTTCGAGTATATTGAAGTACCCTTTATGTTGAGCTATAAACTGATCGATAAGAAGGTCGATTTTAACATAATGGGAGGTATGTCATATAGTATGCTTCTCGATAATGAGGTATACGCAGTGTCTGATGGTTCGGTTATCCCAATCGGATCGATGGAAGACCTGGCAGGCATTCTGCTATCAAGTTCATTTGGGATGAGCATGAACTACTCTCTTAATGAGAACTTTTCTCTTAACCTGGAACCTACAATCAGGTATTTCCTTAATTCAGACGGATCATTGTCTGCCTCCAATAACCCATTTGCTTTCGGCATCTTCTCAGGGGTGTATTATAAGTTTTAGTCTGAGATTTCCAGCTTCGATCTTTAAGAGCTTCGGCTGACGAAGAAGGACCAGGGTAAGCCAAATTTTCTATCAAAATACAGGCAAAAAGTCATTCTAAAATCATCTGCTGCCAGCGTAATAAGTCCGGTCTAAACATTACCTTTGTTTCCATTGTTAATTTATAGTAAACTCATGTTTATTTTAGATAATAATAATTATTAAAATAATTTATGAAAAACAGGATTATGAAGTTGCTGATAGGGTTTGCCTCACTTTTTAGTTTGGTATTATTTCTTGTTGTAATTCAGGGATTTAACGACAACGGCAAAGAAGATTATTCACTCCCCCAGCAGAAGGTTAGATCTTATAAAGGTCCTGATACTCTCTATTTTGCAGGTGAAATGGTCCCACTTGAAAATTTTGATACAAGGGAAAGCTTCGACAGAGAGATTAATACAAACGCTTATCGCCATTCTTCAACAATATTATTACTCAAAAGAGCCCATAGGTATTTCCCGGTAATAGAACCTATTCTAAAAGAACATGGGATACCTGATGATTTTAAATATATAGCTGTGGCAGAGAGCGACCTGTCAAATGTGGTTTCGCCGGCCCAGGCAACCGGCTTCTGGCAGTTTATGAAGGAAACAGGGAAAGAATACGGACTCGAAATAAGCAAAGAAATAGACGAAAGATATCATCTCGAGAAATCTACCGCTGCTGCCTGTAAATATTTTCTGAAATCGTACGAGAAGTTCGGAAACTGGACCATGGTTGCTGCATCATACAACAGGGGCTCCTCTGGTATTAATAAGCAGATATCTATTCAGCAGGAAACAAATTATTACGATCTCTTGCTTCCCGAAGAAACTTCGCGTTATATTTTCAGGATACTTTCCTTTAAGACTATTTTCTCCAATCCTGTAGCATTTGGATTTAATATTCCCGATGATCATCTTTATCCACCTATTGAATATGATGTGGTACGTGTTGATACAACGATTTCAAATTTTGCAGAATTTGCAAAAGAACACGGAACTAACTATAAAATCCTGAAATCATTTAATCCATGGTTGCGTCAGCCTTATCTTACAAACAACAGTAAAAAGGAATATTTTATTAAAGTCCCCCTCGATGGTGCCAGGGAGAGTGCTTACAGCGATAACCAATGACGATAATAGGTGAGAAGTAAAAATACACCATATGAAAATAAGGTAAGCGTAATTGGGGCACGGGTACATAATCTGAAAAACATTGATGTAGATATTCCTCGAGACAAGCTGGTCGTTATTACCGGGCTAAGCGGTAGTGGTAAATCTTCACTGGCATTTGATACCATCTATGCTGAAGGTCAGCGCAGATACCTTGAAACCTTCTCTGCTTATGCCAGGCAATTTCTGGGAGGAATGGAAAGGCCCGATGTAGATAAAATATCCGGACTGAGCCCTGTTATATCAATAGAACAAAAGACTACCAATAAAAACCCCAGGTCGACAGTTGGGACTATAACCGAAGTATACGACTATCTTCGGCTGCTATATGCCAGGGCAGCTGATGCTTATTCCTATGTTACAGGTGATAAGATGGTTAAGTATACGGATGACCAGATAGTTGAGCTGGTAAAGGAAAGGCATGGATCGGGTAAGGTATACTTTCTTGCTCCTCTTGTTAAAGGCCGAAAAGGACATTATAAGGAACTTTTTGAACAACTCAGGCGGAAGGGTTTTTTACATGTAAGAATAGACGAAAAGATAAGAGACCTGGAGCATGGCATGAAACTCGACAGGTATAAGACTCATTACATTGAGCTTGTAGTCGACAAGTTTATTCCTTCCAAGGTTAAGGATAAAAGACTTCTGGATTCAGTTCTCTTTGCGCTTGATCAGGGCGAAGGTGTTATGATGGTACTTGAACCCGAGGATGGTGAGCCCAGCTATTACAGTCGTCATTTGATGTGCCCTAAATCAGGGATCTCATATAACGAGCCCGCGCCTCATACTTTTAGTTTTAATTCGCCCCAGGGAGCATGCCCGAAATGTAACGGACTGGGAAGAGTATCTGAGGTTGATGTAAAGAAATTAATACCTGATGATAGTCTGAGTATTCGCGATGGGGGCATTGAGCCCCTGGGCAAGTACAGGAATATGTGGATATTCTGGCAACTTGAGGCTATTGCCGAGAAGTATAAATTTACCCTCGATACCCCTGTAAATAAAATTCCCGAGGAAGCCCTTCATAAGATTCTATATGGTTCGGATGAGGTTCTAAAGTTATCCAATACTCCACTGGGTCTTACTTCAAATTATTTTCTCACCTTCGAGGGTGTAATAAATTATGTTGGCAACCAGGAGGCAATTAACGGGCAGAAGAATGGGAATAAACCAAAGACCAGCTATATACATTATACTGTATGCCGGGAATGCAAGGGAACAAGGCTAAAAAAGGAAGCGCTTCATTTTAAGTTAGCAGGCAAGACTATAGGTGATCTTGCTACAATGGACATCAGGGAGCTAACTGCTTTTTTTGAAAACGTAGAAGCAGATTTAAGCGAACGCCAGAGATTAATTGCCAGTGAGATAATTAAAGAGATCAGATCGAGATTGAGTTTCCTGCTTGATGTAGGCCTTGATTACCTCTCACTTAACAGAGGTGCAAGAACTCTTTCAGGTGGTGAAAGTCAAAGAATAAGGCTGGCAACACAGATTGGTTCAAGATTGGTAAACGTACTTTATATACTCGACGAGCCCAGCATAGGACTTCACCAGCGTGACAATCAGCGTTTGATAGGATCTCTCAGGAAGTTAAGAGACTCAGGTAATTCGGTTATCGTCGTTGAACACGACAGGGATATGATAATGTCTGCCGACCATGTAGTTGATATGGGCCCGCATGCGGGTCGGCTGGGAGGAGAACTTGTTGCTGAAGGGACGCCACAGGAGGTAATGAATAGTGATACACTTACAGGTTCTTACCTGTCGGGGCATAAACGAATTGATCTGCCGGGAAGAAAAAGTAAGGGGAATGGTAAAGTAGTTACAATTAGTGGTGCCAGTGGGAATAACCTTAAAAGTGTATCCGTAGATTTTCCTCTTGGAAAGATGATTTGTGTAACCGGCGTTTCAGGTAGCGGTAAATCATCACTTATAAACCAGACCCTTCACCCGGCAATAGCATCCAGATTGCACCGCTCAGGGAAAATGGCCCTTCCATACGACAGTATTTCAGGGATAGAAAATATAGATAAGATTATCGAGGTCGATCAGAGCCCTATTGGTCGTACACCAAGGTCAAACCCGGCTACTTACACCGGTGTTTTTACAGATATTAGAAAGTTGTTTGAACAGACGACAGAAGCTAAGATCAGGGGTTTTAAAGCAAGTCGGTTCTCCTTCAATGTAAAGGGGGGAAGATGTGAAGGTTGCCAGGGAGCCGGCCTCAAGACTATAGAAATGAATTTCCTTCCCGATGTACATGTACTATGTACTGAATGTAACGGGGCAAGATATAATAGGGAAACACTGGAAGTAAAATATAAAGGCAAGAGCATAAGCGATGTTCTTAATCTCAGTATAAACAGGGCTGTGGAATTATTTGATAAAATACCTTCAATCTATACCAAGTTAAAGACCCTCCAGGATGTAGGACTTGGATATATAAGACTGGGACAGCCCTCAACTACCCTGTCGGGAGGAGAATCGCAGAGGGTGAAACTGGCATCCGAACTGGCCAGAAGGGATACCGGTAAAACAATGTATATACTTGATGAACCCACAACAGGCCTTCATTTTGAAGATGTAAGCGTATTACTTCATGTCCTTAACAGGCTGGTCGACAGGGGAAATACAGTTATTATCATAGAGCATAATATGGATGTTATTAAAAATGCAGACCATATTATTGATATTGGACCCGAAGGCGGAGCCAGCGGTGGCAGGATTCTCTTTTGTGGTACTCCCGAGGAGCTTGCTTTAAGTGGAATAGGTTATACTTCCACTCACCTTAACAAGGAGCTTTTTTGTTGACCGGCAGATAACTATTTGTTATGTTGAGCCTAACTCTTGTTCTTTTATATTGTATATTAGCCATTAACTATATATATCATAATTAATCTCTTAACATGCCTGGAAAGAGTAGATTGAATATAAGGCAGATTGCTGAGAAAACTCTTAAATCTTCGGAGACACTTTACAAATCTCTATTTGAGAATGCTTCAGATGGGATTTTCCTGCTTCAGGATTTATTGATCCAGGAATGTAATCCAAGAAGCCTTAAGATGTTTGGTTATTCAAAAAAGGCTGATTTAATTGGGAGGAGACCATCCGATATATCTCCTGAGTTTCAGCCCGATGGGGAGAGATCTGTTGTAGCAGCTGCAAAATATCTGGATAGGGTCTTTAAGGGCGAGGCTCAGTCATTTGAATGGCTGCATTCCAGGGCTGATGGAAGCGATTTATATACTGAAATTAGCCTGTCCAGAATAAATTTTGATAATGATACATATATACTTGCCTTCCTTAGAGATATTTCGGCAAGGAAACGGATGGAGAATGAACTTATCGATCTCCAGGTGTATCTCCAGCTACAGATCGAAAAGATGCCGATTGGGCTTATTATATGGGATGCCGATTTTAAAGTTAAATCATGGAACCCTTCTGCTGAAGATATTTTTGGGTTTAAAGAAGATGAGGTTATTGGTAAGCACCCTTACGAGACAATTGTTCCTGAAGAAGCTGCAAAGGATACTCGTGCCATACTTAAGAGTTTGCTTCAAAAAGACGAGAGCGTATATAGAACTAACGAAAATATTACAAAGAGTGGAAGAATAATAACCTGCAGCTGGTCGAATACGCCATTTAAGAAGTATGATGGTGAGATAATAGGGGTGCTGTCTATGGTTCAGGATGTTACAGAACAGAAGAGAGCTGAGTCAGAACTAAAAACCTACCAGAATTATCTTGAAGAACTGGTAAGGGAAAGAACAGTTGAACTGGAGGTAGCAAACTTTAATCTTGATGAGAAGGAAAAATCGGTCAGGTTGCTGAGTGAAATTACCAGTGCATCGAATCTGTCAATCGATCCTGAAGAAGCAATAGTCTTTGCAATTGAACGATTTTCGGAGCATGCTGGCTGGCCCCTTGGTCATATGGTATATGTCGACCAGGATAAGGGAGAAATAACACCATCAGGGATATGGTATATATCTGATAATATAAGGAATAGTGGTATATCAGAACTATTAATGAATTGCAGCTTTGAATCGGAGGATTGTCCGATAAACATGGCCGTTAAATCAAAGAAGCCACAATATATCGGAAACATTAAATCTTGTGACTGCCCATTGATAGATCAACTGGTAAATGACTTTCATTTTACAAATTCCTTTGTTTTCCCTATCGAGGTAGAGAATAGAATTGTGGGAGTACTACAGTTCCTATTTGAAGAAACCGGTCCTTCCAGCAAGAGATTTGATGAGCTGGCGGCTCAGATAGGAGTCCAGCTGGGGATGGCGATTGACAGGAAGAGAATAGGTGATGAATTATTGCGGGCAAAGAGCAGGGCGGAGGAAGCAAACAGATCTAAGAGCCAGTTTCTGGCTAATATGAGTCATGAAATTAGAACTCCAATGAATTCAATCCTTGGCTTTGCAGATATACTTTCTACAAGGATGTCTGACAAAAAGAATATAAGCTATCTTGAGTCAATACGATCTAGTGCTGCGGCCCTGCTACAGATACTTAATGATATTCTTGATTTATCTAAGGTTGAGGCAGGTAAAATGGAAGTTGACCCTGTAGAGGTATCACTGGATTCATTCTTCAATAATATTATTGACTTATTCCGGCAAAATATTCATAAAAAGGGTCTATCGCTGGATTGCAGGATATCAAAAAGCCTGCCTGATTTAATAATTATTGATAAACTTCGGCTCAGGCAGATAATAATTAACATCCTTAGTAATGCTGTCAAATTTACAGATAAGGGAGGCCTTGTTTTTTGTGTTGAAACTGAGGATATAAAACCTGAATCCCTTACAATGATAATCAGTATTGAGGATACAGGGGTTGGGATATCTGATCATTTTATGCAACATTTGTTTGAACCATTTCAACAGGAAGATGCAGATATATCGAGAAGATATGAGGGTACAGGACTTGGTCTTGCAATTACAAAAAGGTTGGTTGATGTATTGGGAGGAGTGGTCTTTGCAGAAAGCAGAAAAGGGGAGGGTAGTAAATTTACCGTCGTTTTGAAAGATATTGCAATATGTAAGAATCCTGATAAGACAAAAGAGTTATCATCCATTACTTCAAAGATGATAAGTTTTAAAAATAAAAAGGTCTTATTGGTAGAAGACAACCTGGATGATCAGAATTTCTTTAAGGCTCTTCTGCTGGATGTAGGAATTAAAGTAAAAATTGCATCTGGCGGGAAGGATGCGCTGGAGTTACTTGAGTCCTTTATGCCTGATCTTGTTTTAAGTGATATCCGAATGCCTGATATCGACGGTTATATGCTGTTGAAAACGCTTAAATCTGATGCAAGACTATCCGGGATACCGGTGATTGCTATAACTGCATCTGCGATGAGCGAGGATATATCCCGGATTAAAAAGCATGATTTTGAAAGCTACCTTCTGAAACCTGTCCAGATGAGCGAATTTTACTCCGCAATAATGAATATTCTTCCTTATGAGAAGTTAAATTATCAGCCGGGTAATATTATGAAATCAAAAGATGATTTCTTGCCTGAGTCGGTAATGGCAAAACTACCATCTGTTATAAATGTTATTGAGACTAAGTACAATGCTGACTGGGAGAAGTTAAGAAAGAAACAGCCAATAGAGATGGTAGAGCAATTTGGAGATGATATACTGAACCTGGGCAACGATTACAATATTGAGCTATTAAGAGAATATGGCAGTTCACTTAAGGTTTCAGTAGATTCGTTTGACGTTGAATTGATTAAGAAGAATATTAGTGATTTTCCCGGCATACTAAAAAAGTTAAAGCTTTATAATAAACAGAAAGATGAATGATCGTTCTGAATATGTAATATTAATTGTTGACGATAATCCTAAGAATCTTCAGCTACTTGGGAGCATATTGAAGGAACATGATTATAAGGTAGAATTTGCTACAAATGGCCTTGAAGCAATTGAATGGATTGACGAACAGCCCTTTGACCTTGTTTTACTTGATATTATGATGCCCGGAATGGATGGTTATGAAACCTGTCGCTACATCAGACAGAAACCGGAAAATAATGATATGCCGGTAATCTTCCTTACAGCTAAAACTGCTAAGGAAAGTATAGTAAAAGGATTTGAGTCGGGAGCACAGGACTTTATCTCAAAGCCATTCGATAAGCAGGAGCTCCTGGCCAGAGTCGGAACGCATCTCGAATTGAGAACAAGCAAGTTAAAACTTAGAGAAGTTAACAGCTGGCTGGAAGATAGAGTATCTGAGAGGACGGCCCAGCTCGAACAGGCAAACAGGCAATTAAGCAACCTGGATGAAGCTAAGACAGAATTTCTGAATCTTATAGGGCATGAAATAAGGACACCCTTAAACGGAATAATAGGTCCTATGCAGCTGCTCAGAACTGATAAGCGTGATTCTGAACTTGAATTAATGCTCGGTCTTATGGAGGAGAGTGTAGACAGACTCGAAAGATTTGCATTACAGGCTTTGCTGATTACCAATCTGAGAACAGGAAAACATAAGCTTAGTTCCGAAAAAGTAGATTTGAGGGATATTTTTCTAAATATTGGCACAGATCCAGTCTCAATACTTAAAAACTCAAAAACAAAATTGCGCGTAAATATTGAAGACCCTATTTTTGTTATTGTGGATAAAGAGCTTATTGAGGTATGTTTTGAGAGGATAGTTGAGAATACCCATCAAAATATAAAAGCGGAAGGAGAGATTATAGTAAATGCAAGAAAAGAAAAGGACTATGTTGAAGTATTTATTAGCGATAAAAGAATTAAATTCAATGAGAATTTTCTGGATAACATGAATAAATTATTTGAACCTGCAGGCGAATATTCAGATTCAAACCCTGGAATAGGAATGGTCCTTGTGAATCTTATACTAAGTGCGCATAATGCAGTAATATCAATTATAGATTATAATGAATTAGGACAGACTATTGTAGTTAAAATACCAAATTAATATAAACATTAGAAAATTAAAATATGGAAAAACCGAAAGACCTGGTGAAAGACGCCTTTGAAGAAAAAACATGGAATGAAATTCAAACAATGGATTCATGGAGGATCTTTAAAATAATTTCTGAATTTGTTGAAGGCTTCGAGAAACTGGCCAGAATAGGACCATGCGTTTCGATATTCGGATCGGCAAGAACCGCCGATGATAACAAGTATTACAAAATTGCTGAAGATCTGGCATATCTGCTAACAATACATGGCTATGGTGTTATAACCGGTGGAGGCCCAGGTATTATGGAGGCAGCAAATAAAGGGGCAAAAAAAGGAAAGGGAAAGAGTGTTGGGATTAATATCGACCTTCCTTTTGAACAGTCTGCCAACGAGTATATCGATCCTGACAAATTGATAACATTTGATCATTTCTTTATAAGGAAAGTAATGTTTATGAAATACTCCCAGGGCTTTATAGTTCTTCCAGGAGGCTTCGGAACTTTTGACGAGTTGTTTGAAGCGATTACCCTGATTCAAACCAAGAAGATTGGTAAATTCCCGATAATCCTTATAGGTAAAGATTACTGGACAGGATTGGTTGAATGGATTAAATCGACCATGCTGGCAAAGGAGGAAAATATATCTAAAGAAGATCTGGATCTGTTTATTGTAGTTGATACCGCAGTAGATGCTGTTGAACATCTCGATCTTTTTTATTCAACTTACTTACTAGGTCCAAACTTCTAATATTTTTAAAATGAAGATCGTATCTTTTTTAATACTTTTCTTATTCTCATTATCCACATTGGCACAGGAAGTGAAAGTAAGTGTTTTAACACAGGAATCGTGGCCCCCCGGGAAGAATGTGCCTGTAACTGTTAGTATCACAAAAGGAAGTTTAAGAGGATTTGCCCGCTTCTATCACGACCTGCCCCTGGGATTTATTATTGAGAATGTTTACAGTAGCGGAGCAGACTTCTTCAGAGACAATAACCAGGTAAATTATGTATGGCTTGATTTGCCAGAGCAAGATATTATAACAATACAATACCTTGCAAGGGCTGATGAACTTCTTGCAGGTTCATTCACTATAACAGGGAGGTTTGATTACCTTGTGGGAGGTAAAAGAAGAGTTTCTGTACTGTCCGAATCAGCTTCAATTAAACTCGACAGGTCGGCGTCTGTCGAAAGTGTTGAGTTGCTCCAGGAGGAGGACCCTGACCCCCGGGTAGTAAAGAATGATTCAGTAGTGGAACACAAGGATATTATTCAGGTGCAGGAAGTCGCCGTAGAGAGTATCTCTGAAATAAGCTTCAGGGTGCAGGTATCAATATCATCTCAGAGGATTTCGCAGCCTGAGCTGGAGGATCGTATAGGGAGTAAACTGAAATATGGTATAAGAATCCTAAAATCAGGGAATATGTTTAAATACCAGTCGGGTTCTTTTAAGACTTATTCAGAGGCCGCCATATACCTCGAAGAACTAAAGCACAACGGAGTAGAAGATTCTTTTATAGTAGCTTTTAATAACGGGAATCAGATTTCAATCAACGAGGCCAGGGAGCTTAGCGAAAGGTAATTATTTCATGCGTCGGTCCATCTCCCTCTCAGCATCTTTTTGCTTCATGTTCTGGCGGTGATCGTATTCTTTTTTTCCCTTTGCCAGTGCAATTTCAGCTTTTGCCAGACCTCTGTCATTAATAAATACCTTGGTTACAATTATTGTAAGGCCACTCTCTCTGACTTTTTTCTCAAGCTTTGTAAGCTCTCTTCTGGTAAGAAGAAGTTTTCTTTCCCTACCGGGTTCATGATTATTAATGTTTCCCCAGTAATATTCAGAGATGTTCATCCCTTTTAAATACAACTCACCATTATGGAAATGACAGTACGAATCAATAAGATTGGCTTTGCCTGCCCTTAAAGATTTAATCTCAGTTCCTGTTAACTGAATACCTGCCATATACTTATCAATAAAAAGAAAGTTATGTGATGCCTTTTTATTCTTTATGACGATATTGCTTGCTCCTCTTCCCATCCTATCCAAATATTGCAAAGTAAAGACCTTCGGCCAGTGCACTTACTATCCACCTTATTCCAAGGTAAAACACTACTATAGCTAATGATATAAGTGACGTAAGTCTGATTCTGAATAAATTATCTCCTCCAACTATTATATCTACTCCCATCCATAATATTACCAGTCCGTAAAAACCCAGCATGTTCAAAAACAGAAGGGATGAAAATAATCTTGTTATTATCATCAGTAACATAAATGGTGCAAGAGAATATACAACCAGTTTATATAGCTCCCCTGTAATCCTTACCTTAAGTAAGTAGCCTACTATCTCTGATAAAAAGAATACTACCAGTTCTATCGTGATAAAGAATATGAGAAAATACTCCAGGCCTTTTAGTAAGGGGTAAATTATTGATAATGAGTTGTATGAAAACAGGTATGTTCCGGCAAATGAAGCAAGAGATACCAGTATAAGTATTGGCGTCAGAAATGATCTTCTTACCTCAGAAGAAGGAATTGCCTCGTCTTTTACTTGTATCCAGAACCTGGCAGGCCTGGTAACAAGCATTACAAGCCTTTTGTATAGTAATGCAAAATCCATAAGCTGCAACTGAATGTAGAAAGTAAAAATAGTTAATTTTATACAATAATATTTTATGGATACTATTAACTACGATTTAATTCTTATTACCGGGCCAACAGCTTCGGGTAAGACCGCAGTTGCAGCAAGGCTTGCCGGGGTCCTGGGGAGTGAAGTAATAAGTGCCGACTCCAGGCAGGTTTACAGGGGTATGGATATTGGAACCGGGAAAGACTATTCTGATTACAGGATTGATGATCAGGAGGTCCCATATCATCTTATCGATATAGTCGATCCAGGATATAAATACAATGTTTTTGAATACCAGCGTGATTTCCTGAGGGTATTTGATAATATAAGCCAAAAGGGAAAAGTACCGATAGTATGTGGAGGTTCGGGTATGTACATTGATAGCATTGTAAGTGGATATACCCTTATTGAGGTACCACCTGATGCAAGATTGAGGAATAAACTGGAAAAGCTCAGTTTGCCTGAGCTTAGAACCTTACTTAAATCCTACCGTGCCTTGCATAACAGGACCGACATTGATAGCAAAAAAAGAGCAATAAGAGCTATCGAAATAGAAGAGTATTACAAGGTCAATGCTGCAGAAGCAATTACTTTCCCAAAATTGAATTCATTGCTTATAGGTGTGAAGTACGACAGGGATTCTCGAAGGCGAAGGATTTCTGAACGGCTGAAAGCCAGACTTGAGGAGGGAATGATAGAAGAAGTAAGCGCATTGTTAAAAAGCGGGTTGTCAGCCGAAACCCTGATTTATTATGGCCTTGAATATAAGTTTGTGACACTTTATCTTACCGGTAAGCTAAGCTATGACGAAATGTACTCGAGCCTTGAAACTGCCATTCATCAGTTTGCCAAGCGCCAGATGACATGGTTCAGGGGAATGGAACGAAAGGGTAAGAAGATTCACTGGCTCGATGGACATCAGCCAATAGATGAAAAAATAGAAGCTATAATGCTAAAGATAAAGGCAAAAGGCTAAAGGCAAAAGGCGAAGGGATTGACAACTTTTTTGTCTTCCCCAGGCCTTACGCCCTATGCCCTATGCCCTATGCCCTACGCCTTATTTCAGATAAGTATCAAGCCACTCAAAAAATTCTCTTTGCCATATAACCGCATCATGTGGCCTGGTAACAAAGTGAGTGCCATCATGGAAAAATAGTAGTCTGCTTGGTACCCCATTCATCTGTGCAGCAGTAAATGCTTCCATGCTCTGTGTGTATGGAATGCGATAGTCGTGTTCCCCGGTAATAATCAGGATAGGAGTATCCCATTTATCAACATTCAGGTGGGGCGAATACTTATATCCAATCGGTAAGGGTTTTTCCCAGGGTGCTCCACCGATATCTTTGTTCGGGAACCATAGTTCTTCGGTGGATGCATACCAGCTTTCAATATTATACATCCCACAGTGAGAAATAAAGGCCTTGAATCTTTTCTCATGTACTCCTGCAAGCCAGAATACCGAGTATCCGCCATAGCTTGCTCCAACAGAACCAAGCCTATCTTCATCAACGAATGGCTCTTTTGCCATATAGTCTATTGCGTCGAGATAATCCTGCATGTTTTTACCACCGTAATCGCCCGAGATCTGTTCTATCCAGTACGATCCGAACCCGGAGTTGCCGCGACGATTTGGAGCTACAACAATATACCCGTTGGCAGCCATCATCTGGTAGTTCCAGCGATACGACCATCCCTGTCCGAGATCTCCCTGCGGACCTCCTTTACAATAAAGAAGAGTAGGGTACTTCTTTGATGGATCAAAATCAGGGGGATATATAACCCACATCTGTAAATCCTTTCCATCCTTTGTTTTAATGTACCTCTCTTCAGATTCTCCCATCTTAATTTTGTCGTATATATGCTTGTTGACATGAGATATCTGTATTAATTCACCATTTTCTAAATCAATAGTTGCGATTTCTCTTGCCATTGCCATTGACTGTATGCCGCTAAGTATTAGATTATCATGTAATTGGAGTGGGCCGAAATTGTATTTCCCCTTACTTAGCTGGTTTATGGCACCTGAGTTTAGATCAAGTTTGAAGATCTGGGTTGTGCCAAGATAAGGACTGGAAAAGATAATCTGGTTCATATCCTTGCTCCAATTCACATTTTCGACATAGTAATCCCAGCCTTCAGTTACATATACATGATTACCTGTCTCCAGGTCTGTAACGAACAATCTGTCAAGGTCTGCCTCATATCCATCTTCTTCCATGCTTTGCCATGCGATCTTCGATCCGTCAGGAGAAAATACCGGATTTTTATCAAATCCCTTGTTCCATTCAGTAAGGTTTTCTACTGTACCTGTTTCAATATTAAAGAGTAAGATATCTGTGTTTGTACTTATAGCATCTGCCTTACCATTCAATAGTTTGCATGTATAGGCTATCTTATTACCATCAGGACTCCATGATATCTCACCATCATCAAAATAAGGAGCCGTTGGCGATTCAAATCTCTGACCCTCCATTATATCGGTAGCTTCTCCAACCGACACACCGTCAAATGATGCAACAAATATGTGACTGTATGAATAATCGTGCCAGTAATTCCAGTGCCTGAACATCAAATCGTCAATAATTCTCATATTGGCATTTGGAAGATTATGCTTTTCATTTGGTGTCTGATCGAGCTTTACTCTTCTGGTGAAATATATCTTATCACCTGTGGGTGCAATAGAATAAGCTTCAAAATTGTCGAGATTGCTTACCGCAACTTTCCCTGTTCCGTTGGGATTCATTACATAAAGTTTCCCTTCTGAGGTAAAGGCAATCTTGTTTCCATCCTCTATCCACCCGGGTGATCCGCCACCATTTTTAGTTAGTTGAACAGGCTCTCCGCCAGATGACGGGATTGAGTAAATATTTGTACGACTGGCTTCTGTGGGAAGGTCATAATTTGTCACAGTATAAAGCACCGTGCTCCCATCGGGCGATAGTTCCATACTGCCTATTCTCCCAAATTTCCACAATATCTCAGGGCTCATAATTCCACCCTCAATTTCAGCATCACTCAGGTTTAGGTCGAATGCCGCAGCATTCTCTTTTTCAGTCTCTGTACATGAATTAATAAGTAACAAAGGAAAAAGCAGCAATAGTAAAAAGTATCTCTTCATATTATTTAGGTTTGTTAGCTTCCTGGATCTTCAGTGTTAATTCTTCCGTTAGTTCCGGATTGTCGATCAGGATCTGTCTTACAGCTTCTCTTCCCTGTCCGAGCCTGGTATCACCATAACTAAACCATGATCCGCTCTTAGTAATAATGTTATGCTCAACTCCCATGTCAATAATCTCCCCTGTACGACTTATACCTTCTCCGAACATAATATCAAATTCTGCCTTTCTGAAGGGAGGAGCCAGTTTGTTTTTAACAACTTTCACCCTGGTCCTGTTTCCGGTAGTGTTTTCTCCTTCTTTGATCTGGCTAATACGGCGAATATCAAGGCGAACTGATGCATAGAACTTCAGAGCATTCCCACCGGTGGTTGTTTCAGGGTTGCCGAACATTACGCCAATCTTCTCCCTGAGCTGATTAATAAAGATGCAACAGGTATTGGTTCTATTTATGTTAGCGGTAAGTTTTCTGAGTGCCTGAGACATTAATCTTGCCTGAAGACCCATTCTTGAGTCTCCCATTTCGCCCTCTATCTCTGCCTTGGGAGTAAGAGCTGCAACTGAATCAATAACCACAATATCGAGTGCACCTGATCTTATCAGATGGTCGGTAACTTCCAGAGCCTGTTCGCCGTTGTCGGGTTGAGAAATAAGAAGGTTCTCGATATCGACTCCAAGTTTTTCGGCATAGAACCGATCAAAAGCATGCTCTGCATCGACAAAAGCAGCAATACCACCTGCTTTCTGTGCCTCAGCAATAGCATGAATAGCCAGTGTTGTTTTACCTGATGATTCTGGTCCGTATATTTCTATCACCCTGCCTCTTGGCAAACCGCCAACTCCAAGTGCCATATCGAGACCGATAGAGCCAGACGATATAACCCTTACATCTTCTAAGGCCTGGTCGCCCAGTTTCATAATTGTACCCTTGCCAAAATCTTTCTCTATCTTTCCGAGGGTAATCTCCAGAGCCTTGAGCTTCTCCTTACTAATCTCATTCTTTTCCTTAGTCATTCCTTTTTCTTTTAATTTATATGCAGCGAATATTATTTATAAGTCTTAAAAATCTGTGAGGCTGAATCCTTTGTATCAACTTTTTTTATCACTTTTTCTACGATCCCTTCTTCGTTAATTATATAAGTGGTTCGCTTTATGCCCAGAAATGTTTTCCCGTACATCTTCTTTTCTCCGAAAGCCCCGTATGCTTCCAATATTTTTCTATCAGTATCTGCGATTAAGGGAAAAGGGAGCTTGAATTTTTCGGCGAATTTCATATGTGACTTTTCCGAATCTGCGCTAACGCCAACAACATCAAATCCAGAGTTTGTCATTTCAGTGTAATTATCCCTGAAACTGCAGGCTTCATTGGTGCAACCCGGAGTATTGTCCTTTGGGTAGAAATAAAGAACCAGCTTTCTTCCTTTATAGTTATCAAGACTTATTTTATTGCCATTCTGATCGCTACCTTCAAAATATGGAGCCTTTTGTCCTTCCTTAATTTCAGCCATTTTTATTTAATTTTTTTATTAAACGTAAAATTACGAAGTTTGAGTTGTTTATTGAAACAAATGAACTATTTGTTATTAACAACAAACAGGCTAATTGTAATGTTGAAAATTTGCCACTGAAAATGAATTTTAAAAGAAAAAATATTACTGGTTTAAAGAGGAAATTGTATGTTATTATCTATACATTTTTTCTAATTATAGTTATACCGGGAGAACTTGTCGGACAGGAGGCCGATTTTATTCCTTCGGGAGAGATATCAGTACGTCTGTTTGAGGATGGGAGATACCTGGAGGCATTAAGGCATTTTGAAGCCCTGATGGTTAAATATCCAGCCGATCCTCTGTATAAATACTATGCTGGGGCCTGTCTTGTTGAATCCGGGAGTAACTACGATGAATCAGCCGGCCTTCTTAAGACAGCACTGGACGAAAGCAGTTCTCTACGTAAGGTTCCTGTTGATGCCTGGTATTACAGGGGTAGGGCCAATCAGATGGCCGGTAATTTTGAGGAGGCGATAAATTGTTATGATAGATTCAGAGAAAGTGTCAGGAAAAAGGAACTTAAAGCCTATAATATTGATCTGTTGATAGAGCAGTGTGTGGCTCAGTATTCACCTGAAGATAAACCTGTATACCCGGCAGATAAACCTGCACTTGACGAGATTGAAGTTGACAGTATTTTATCGGATTCCAAAATTATTCCTGAACCCGGGGCTGTTATTATTAGTTCTCCTGAACCAGTTCCGGTTGCAAAGGGAACAATAGAAGAAACATCTGATGATTATGATATGATTGTTGGTCTTGCTCTTGAATATCAATTCAAGGCCGATTCACTATCCAGGCTGGCAAGCAGGTACAGGTCTACTGTTAAGTCGCTTAGCGGCCAGGACCGTGAAACTATTTCGAAGAAGATACTCGAACTTGAGTCCATGACTTTTGAGTTTCAGTCGCTTGCAGATGGAAAGCTGTCTGAGGCAGCCAGATTTAACAGGGTGTTTTTTGACGGAGAGCCTGAACAAGACATAAAGCCTGTGGGAGTAGCAGAAACTGTAATAAGTGATACTCCTTTAATATCTGATAAGCCTGATAAATTGATTGTTCCAGAAGAAAATGCAGATTCGCTCATGGTTGTCAGGCCGGTGCTTGTTCTGTTCGAAGATGATTTCAGGCAACCCGAAATTATACCCGTAAATGACACATTGCCACAGGGTCTTTTCTACAGGATTCAGACTGCGGCATTCAGGAACCCTGTAAAGCCTTCTTATTTTAAAACTCTGGGCCCCGTTTATGGTCTCAGGGAAGACGGATCAGATATTACATTTTATAATATTGGGTATTTCAGGAAAAAGGAAGATGCTGAAATGGCATTGATGAAAGTCAGGTCTGAGGGATATAAAGACGCCTTTGTGATAGCACACATGGATGGGAAAAGAATATCTTTTGAAAGATCAGAGGTCCTGGAAAAGGATTGGTCAAGTGTTTCACTTTTTGATCATGAAGTAATTGTAAAGGGTGACTCACCGGCAGAGCCTTCAACACTTATTTTTCGGATTCAGGTAAGAAGTTCAAAGAAAGAACTTCCTGAGGAAGAAGTAGAGACACTTAGACTTGTGGCCGGAGACAGAGACTTTGATATTTTAAAGAATGATAAAGATGAGTTTGTGTATTTAATTGGAAAATTTCTTACTTTTGAGAGTGCTTTGAACTATTCAGATCTACTCTATAGAAATGGTATGAAAGATGCCAGAGTAGCGGCTTATATGGGGGTAAAGGAAATTCCTGTCGAGAAAGCAAGAGAACTTTTCGATACGAATTATAATAAATAATGAGTAAACAAGAGCAGTATAGAGAAAATTAACAGACAGCATGAGAGAGAAACCACTGTCCGATCATAAAACCAAGGGCCAGGATGATAGTTTTGTGCTTGTCCTTTTCAATGATGATCACAATACTTTTGAACATGTAATTGAATCATTGGTAGAGATATGCGGTCATGATCCCGTTCAGGCCGAACAGTGTGCTGTAATAACTCATTTTAAGGGAAGCTGTGACGTAAAATCAGGCAACCTTAATATTTTGAACGAGATGTCTAAAAGCTTAAGCAGCCGGGGCCTGAGTTCAGAAATAAAGTCATAAATATGTCTATCGGTATAATAATCTTCCTGATATTACTCGGTCTTCTTCTTTTCCTGCTGGAGTTCCTGGTTGTGCCTGGGATAACAGTTGCTGGTATTGGGGGAGCTATAAGTATTATCACAGCTATTGTACTTGGGTTCTATTATCATGGTCCCCGTACAGGTTTGATTATTTTAGTCTCAACTCTGGTAATAATGGTAATTACCGTGATAGTTATGTTGAAGGCCGGGACATGGAAAAAACTAATGCTGAATAAGGCAATAGACTCAACAGTAGACAATGTTCATAAAAGCCTGGGATTGGTTAATGAAGGCGACAGGGGTATTACCATAACCAGGCTAAACCCTATGGGGAAAGTTAAGGTTAACGGAGAATATTATGAAGCTAAGTCGCTTGATCGGCTAATTGACCAGGCGACTGAGATTGAGGTAATAAAAGTTGAAATGAATAAGTTAATTGTTAAATCAATAAATCAAGCATAATGGGAATGTTAGGAACTTATATTGTAATAATAATAGGAGTAATAGTACTCCTCTGGATATTGCTGTATTTAATACCGATAGGACTCTGGTTCCAGGCACTGGTATCAGGAGTCAGAATATCTCTGCTCCAGCTTATATTTATGAGATGGCGTAAGGTGCCTCCATCTGTTATCGTGGGTGCAATGATTGAGGGAGATAAAGCGGGAATTAAGTTAAACCGGGATGACCTTGAAGCTCACTACCTTGCAGGAGGTAAGGTTGCCCATGTAGTTCATGCCCTGGTTTCTGCATCTAAAGCAAATATAGAACTCACATTTAAAATGGCAACGGCAATCGACCTGGCAGGTAGAGATGTTTTTGAAGCTGTGCAAATGTCTGTAAACCCTAAAGTTATAGACACCCCGCCTGTTACAGCAGTGGCTAAAGATGGTATTCAGCTTATATCCAAAGCCCGTGTAACTGTCAGGGCAAACATTAAGCAACTGGTTGGTGGAGCCGGAGAGGAAACTGTTCTTGCAAGAGTAGGTGAAGGTATTGTATCTTCAATAGGCTCAGCTGACAGTCATAAAAGAGTGCTTGAAAATCCCGATTTTATATCCAAGGTTGTGCTTGAGAAAGGACTCGATGCCGGTA
Organism: uncultured Marinilabiliaceae bacterium; assembly: GCA_942491535.1. Lineage (GTDB taxonomy): Bacteria > Bacteroidota > Bacteroidia > Bacteroidales > VadinHA17 > JAUVKT01. Next base: position 50,834 of record CALOBV010000015.1, on the reverse strand, counting down.
CAGCCTTTGAGATACTTTCTATTGATATTGCGGATATAGATATAGGTAAAAATATTGGTGCGGTGCTGCAGATGGACCAGGCAAATGCCGATAAAAATATTGCCCAGGCAAAGGCAGAAGAAAGAAGGGCGATGGCTGTTGCTGAAGAACAGGAGATGGTTGCTAAAGCACAGGAAGCTCGTGCGAAGGTTATTGAGGCTGAGGTTCAAATACCTATGGCCATGGCCGATGCTTTCAGAAGTGGTAACCTGGGAATAATGGATTATTACAGGATGAAAAACATTGAAGCCGATACCGGTATGAGGGATTCAATTTCCAAACCGGGTGGTGGAAAGAAAAAATAATTCGTTAACGTAATTACCCCGCTACCCAGGGGTTCGTTTGGTACTGATATACCCGTATCCGGAAGGTATGTAATCAATTTTACAGAGGTGACTCCCGTTGTGGTATGTAACACTATAAGCCAACTTACCTTCGCTTAAATGCCTTAAATCCGGAAAGAAATAAAACCCGTGGAATATAACGATAATAGTATGGACGGAAGTCTTTTGAAGAAACTCGCTTCAACAGAGGAAGCTTTACAATCTTCAGAGAAGAAATTTAAGTTCTTGTTTGATCATAGCGGGGATGAAATATTCCTTTCAGATATGGACGGCAATTTTATTGAGGTAAATAAGAGAGCCTGCGAAAGCCTGGGATACACCAGGAGTGAATTACTGAGAATGAGGTTTGCAGATATCAAGACTCCAAGGTACAGGCAGATGGTTCAACCTAATATTAAGCTACTTATTGAAAAAGGGAATCTAATCCACGAATCTGAGCATCTTACAAAAGATGGGAAACTTGTTCCGGTGGAGATGCAAAGCAGGATTATAACCTATGATAATCAGAAAGTCATTATTAGTGTGTCCCGGAATATTGCCGTGAGAAAGGCGATGGAAGAGAAAATGCTAAGTATCATTATAGAGACTGAAGAGAGAGAGAGAAAGAGATTTGCTGCCGACCTGCATGATGAACTGGGGCCTGTGCTGTCGACACTTAAGCTATATACTGATATTTTAAAGAAGGATGAATTCAATAATACCAACAGGGATGAGGTGCTAGAGAATATTGATGAGTTATCTGATATAGCTATTAAAACAGCAAAGGCTATTTCTGCGCGGATAACCCCTAATGTACTTCATGATTTTGGTCTTGCTCCAGCAATACATGAATTTTGCAAATTTATCAACGAAACAGGTGTAATAAGAATTAGCGTAAAAACTGATAAATATAATATAAATACCAGGAGCCTTGTAGAAACAGTATTGTACCAGTCAACCAAGGAATTGATCAATAACACAATTAAGCATGCTTCTGCAAATAATATTACAATTGAGCTTAAAAGCACCATTAATCAGATTGTTCTGTATTACAGGGATGACGGTATTGGTTTTGATTATAAAAAGCAGATGGAGCTCAGCTTAGGACTCGGTTTAAATAATATTGTAAACAAGGTTAGAACTATAAAGGGGGTGTGCGATTTCCATAGTGAGACAGGGGAGGGGCTTATTGTCGTTATCACAGTTAAAATTGAAAAAAAGGAGGAGTAAAGTGAAAATTATTAGAGTTGCAATAGCAGACGATCATATTATCTTCAGGAAGGGACTGGCAACAATTCTTAATGAAATCTCTATGGTTAAGGTTGTTGCTGAAACATCTAATGGTTATGAGTTACTTGATTATCTTAAGACGAGAGCAGCAGATGTGATACTAATGGATATTAAGATGCCAGGTATGGATGGTATCGTGGCGACCAGGCGGGTAAGTGAAAAATATCCTGATATAAGTGTAATAGCACTTACCATGCACGAAGAGATTGGCTATTTCAATGAAATGATAGAAGCAGGCGCCAGGGGCTTCCTTTTAAAAAAAACCACCCAGGATCAACTTGAGGAGGCAATTACAGCTGTTTTCAGGGGAGAGAATTACTTTGCAGAAGAATTTGCTATAAGTGTAGGTAAAACAAGCTCGTCCCCAAGAGTAAAGATCGTTCTCACTGACAGGGAGAAAGAAATTCTGGAGTACATATGTAAGGGTTTCTCAAATGTTGAGATATCGAAAAAACTGGGACTTAGCCAGCGCACAATCGATGGCCATCGAGCCAGGCTCTTTGATAAGACCGGAGCAAAGAATGCACCTAACCTGGTATTGTTTGCTATAAAGAACGGACTTGTTAGACCCTGATAATAAAGAAGCTGTAGATTCCGGCATTAAGATTCAGATCTTATAACTTTAAATGCATCTTTGACCTGAATTAAAATACGATATGGTAGCCTAAACTTACACCAATCGGGGGGATTACGGAATCCATTTCAATGTTCGGTGAATTAACCAGGGTTCTGTACTTATCATGAAATTCAGCAGTTCTAAATGGGATAAGTAGTCCGATATTAAGAAAACCTGGCGATCTTTTCGACCAGTATTCAATTCCTGTTTTCCAGGTTAGTCCATAGTAGGTCTTTTCAAATTCGTACGCCCCTTTTATTACTATTACAGCGTTATACCCATACATCAGGCTTGTATACGGACAAAGCCTCGATTGTGGTCTTAACCTTATATCCAGGCCTCCGTTTATTCCGGGCCCCAACATGTTATATCCAATTGCTGCGAAGTAACAAAGTCTGTCTGTGCCCATAAACGTAAGCCTGGTCCCGAAGCCACCATAATCAAGACCCATCCCTATCCCTGCACTTATTCTTTTTATTGGAGGAGGCTTATTTGGGATATCCTGGCTCTTAAGGTTCTGAATGTCAGACGAGAATAGCATAACAACCAGCAAACTATTGATTAATAATAGTTTACTCTGCCTGGAATAGCCTGATGGTAACATTTGTTTAATAATGACAGACAAATGGTTAGTTTGGTTTTTACCTGCGAGCCCCTGACTCTACTGCAATATGCAATTTACTAAAATCTTTTAAAACAGTTTCGTACTCTACATAAATATCAATTACTGGCAGCGAATTGTCATGAGTATAATTCATAATTAACAATTAACCTATACCCATACGCCCTATGCCTTCTGCCTTACGCCTCAATATATCGTAAAACACCTGTTAATTAATTAACAGACAATTACGTAAAATACCTGATCTGAAAAAAGTGCAAATTTTATTTGATCATTATTATTTTTATAAATACCTGGATATTAATGGTATAAAAGAGTATGACTGAAAATACTTTATCTGTTAAATAAATAACAGTGCTGCTTATAAGTGACTTATAATTAATAATATAAGAATTATTAGCAGGGTGTTTTCACCCTGCTGATGATTGCGGATTTAGCTCTAGAATACCATTTCTCTTTTATGGATTTTTGTAATGAAAGCTATAACCATTACCACACTAAAAGGAAAAGTCATGAACACAAAAAAGAAAATTTTACTGGTTGACGATGATATTGATGTAATATCTGTAGTCGAAACTATACTGGAGAACGAAGGTTACGAAGTAATAACAGCTCTTAACAAGGAAGAGGGACTTGAGAAGGCTCGTAGTATAAAACCTGATCTCGCCATACTGGATGTAATGATGACAACTCAATTTGAAGGATTTGAACTTGCTGAAACACTAACTAAGGGAGATGAATTTAAAAATATGCCTGTTATGATGCAGACTTCAATTGAAATATTTGAAGCTAATAACGACGATGTAATGAAGTTTGCACGTTACTACCGTGAAAATATGGCAAGTAAGGAGATGGATATATTACTTGTTCAGGATTACAATTCAAAGAAGGCAGGAGTAGATTATAAAGATACAGACGGAAACATCCACTGGCTTTCGGTTGATGGTTTTATTCGTAAGCCTGTTAGCGCAGCAACTCTCATTAAGAGTATAGAAAGGGTTCTGAACTAAAATATTGAGGAGCACTTTCTTATCTCAAACTGAATTATTTTAAAGACAATGAGTAACACAACAACAGAAATATTAGGAAGGTATAAAGATGCAGATAGAGATAGCCTGATACCACTATTACAGGATATCCAGGAAGCTGAAGGATGGCTTTCCGAGGAGGCACTTACAACAGTTGGAAAGTTATTGGAGATGCCTGTTAGCCAGGTATATGGAGTCGCTACTTTCTATAATCAATTCAGATTCCAGCCAAGAGGTAAATTCCATATTCAGGTATGTCGTGGCACAGCCTGCCATGTGCTGGGTTCGGCCTCTGTCCTTGAAGAAATAAAGAAGTTACTCAAAATAGAAGTAGGTGAGACTAGCAAGGATGGACTATTCAGTTTAGAGGTTGTTGCATGTATGGGCACCTGCGGCCTTGCGCCGGTAATAAATATCGATGGGACCTTCCATGCCGGGGTAACACAGTACTCTCTAAGGGAAATTATTAATTCATACAAAGAACAGGTTAACAATTAGAAAGTAAGGATAATGATTAGCACAAAGGATTTTCTGTTAAAAGATATACTGGGCAAATCAAAGGGTTCATCAAATGATGGCGGAATTGAAACCAGACTGAGGGTATTGAGGAATGAAGTAGTTGATAAGCCTATAATATTTATTGGTGCAGGAACATGTGGATTGGGTGCCGGTGCTGGCAAAACACACGAATCGGTAAAAGCATATCTTGAAGTAAATAAGATTGATGCCAGAGTGATTGAAACAGGTTGTATTGGTCTTTGCTCATCTGAGCCTTTAATGGATGTTCAATTACCTGGCAGATCAAGGTTGTGCTTTGAGAAGGTAAATGCTGAAAAAGTTGATGGGATTCTTTCTTCTTTGTTAGGATCTGGCAGTGTTCCGGAGCATAATATCCTGGGTCAGTATTCTGACATGGGATCAGAACCCTGGGATGGCGTAAATAGAATAAATGATCATCCTTTTTTTAAGCCACAGAAAAGGATTGTACTTAAAAATTGTGGGGTTCGCAACCCTGTAAGTATTGAAGAATATATTGCAGCAGGAGGATATAAAAGTTACATAGATGTACTAAAGTCCTATTCGCCAGTTCAGGTATGTGATACAATTGAAAAGAGTGGTTTAAGAGGCCGGGGAGGTGGAGGTTTCTTAACAGGGAAGAAATGGAAGTTTGCTCAGGCGCAGGTCAGCGATCAGAAATATCTGGTTTGTAATGCCGATGAAGGAGATCCGGGTGCCTTTATGGACCGTGCAGTTATTGAAGGTGATCCGCACAGGCTTATTGAAGGTATGGCCATATCTGCATATGGTATAGGTGCCTCATTATCCTATGTGTACATCAGGGCAGAATATCCACTTGCTCTAAAAAGATTAAATATTGCCCTGGAACAGGCCAGAGAATATGGCTTACTGGGAAAGGATATATTTGGTTTAGGCATAGATTTCGAAATAAAGGTCAAAATGGGTGCGGGTGCGTTTGTCTGCGGAGAAGAGACGGCGTTGATCCATAGTATTGAGGGAAAAAGGGGAATGCCCCGACCCAGACCACCTTTCCCTGCCACCGAAGGTCTTTTTGGTAAGCCAACTATTATTAATAATGTAGAGACCCTTGCAAATATCTCTTCAATAATTGAGATGGGGGAGAAGAAGTATAGATCAATAGGAACAGAAAAAAGTAAGGGAACAAAAGTATTCGCCCTTTCCGGAAAGGTTGCCCTGACAGGCCTGGTTGAAATACCTATGGGCACCAGCCTACGGGAGGTGATATTTGATATTGCAGGTGGAATAAGAGGAGGGAAGAAATTCAAAGCTGTGCAGATAGGCGGTCCCTCAGGTGGTTGTATAACAGAACAAAACCTTGATATCAGGATCGATTATGATTCGCTAATTGACGTAGGGGCAATGATGGGATCAGGTGGATTGGTTGTGATGGATGAGGATACCTGCATGGTTGATGTAGCAAAGTTTTTTATGGACTTTATCCAGAGAGAAAGTTGCGGTAAATGTATTCCATGCCGGGAAGGAACAAGACGAATGCTGGAGATACTTGAAGATATTACTCATAAGCCTGTTAATGGAAGTAAACATCATGCTCTTAGAAGGTTTAAAGGCGTTTCACAGATTGAAAAACTTGGAAAAGTGATTAAAGAAACATCCTTATGTGGACTTGGTCAGACTGCACCTAACCCTGTGCTTAGTACTATTAAATGGTTCAGGGAAGAATATGAAGAGCATATCTTTGAAAGAGTCTGCAGAGCAGGTGTTTGTACCGCATTGAGAACTTTTACAATCGATGTAGAAAAATGTACCGGGTGTACTATATGTTCAAGAAAGTGTCCTGCAAATGCGATTATCGGAAGTAAGAAATCACCTCACTTTATTATCGAAGAAAAGTGTATATCATGCGGAGCATGTGAGCAGGCATGTAAGTTTGATGCAATAGTCATAAGTTAAGTAGTTTCATAATAAGGAAAATTATTGGACATGTGTGTTACAATTAATGTAAACGGATCAAATATAAGTGCAAGAAAGGGAGAAACAATTCTAAATGTACTTAAGGAAAATGGCATAAAGGTTCCTACCCTTTGTCATCTTAACAATATGTTTCCGACAGGGAGCTGCCGTATGTGTGTGGTGGAACATAAAAATAGCGGAAAACTGATTACTTCCTGTTCGTCTGTGGTTGAAGAAGGAATGGAGATACTAACTCATTCTTCACGCGTAACAGAAGCCAGAAAAGTAATAGTGGAGTTATTACTGAGTAATCATCCGGATGATTGCCTTTACTGTGTTAGAAATGGTAATTGTGAACTACAGGGATTATCTGAGGAACTCTGTGTAACTGAAAGAAGAATACAGGGACGAAAAAACAAGCTTCCGCTAGATACATCGAGCGTAAGTATAGTAAGAGATCCTGAGAAATGTATTCTCTGTGGAAGATGTATCCGTGTGTGCGAAGAAGTAATGGGTGTAGCATGTATAGATTTTAGTAAAAGAGGGAGCAAGGCCGTTGTTTCAACAGCCTTTGATAAAGGAATGAATACTTCCTCATGTGTGAATTGCGGACAGTGTATTATGGTATGTCCTACCGGAGCTCTTACAGAACAGAATCATTTTGCAGAAATAAAGGAAGCTCTTAACGATTCTTCCAAAACTGTTGTTGTTCAATACGCTCCTTCAATAAGTGTGTCGATAGCTGAGGAATTGGGTATGAAGCCGGGTAAGGACATAGCAGGAATAATGAACGCTGCCCTCAGAAGAATAGGGTTTAAATATGTGTTTGATACTTCTTTTGCTGCTGATCTTACAATAATGGAAGAATCAGCAGAATTAATCTCGAGGATTAAGGAAAACAAAAATCTGCCTCTTATTACAAGCTGTTGTCCTGCCTGGGTTAAGTATGCAGAGGAGTTTGTTCCTGATCTACTCCCTAATGTTTCGACGTGTAAATCACCTCAACAGATGGCCGGTGCTATAATTAAAAGCTATTTTGCCGATCAGAAGAATCTTAAAAAGGAGGATGTCTATTCTGTTTCAATAATGCCCTGTACAGCCAAGAAATTTGAAGCGCAGAGAGAGGAAATGACACATAAGGGAATAAGTGATGTTGATGCTGTACTTACTACGAGAGAGTTTGTGAAATTTATTAAATTGTTTGGAATACATATTCATGAGCTTGAACCGGAGACTGCCAACAATCCATTAGGTATACGATCCTCAGCTGGTAAGATCTTCGGTAATACAGGTGGTGTTGCTGAAGCAGCTATAAGGACCGCCTATCATACACTAACCGGCAAAGAATTAGTGCAATTCAAGATTCCTGAGGTCAGGGGATTAAATGGGCAAAAGGAAACCAGACTAATTATTGGTGATATTGAAGTAGGAGTAGCAGTAGTAAATGGCCTTGCCAATGCAAAGAAGCTTCTGGATGAAGTAAGAAATGGGCGGAAGGATATTCACTTTATCGAAGTAATGGCATGCCCGGGTGGATGTGTAGGAGGTGGTGGACAGCCAATAAACCTTGATGAAAATGCTGTTAAGGAAAGAGCAAGGTCTCTTTATAGGATCGATGATAACGAATCAATAAAAGTATCTCATAAAAACCCGGATGTTCAGCAGCTTTATAAAAATTTCCTTGGTGAACCACTTGGCCATAAGTCACACGAATTATTGCATACTCACTACAAGTGTAGAGATGTAATAAAATAAGACAAACGACTAACGACTTTAGGTTATGGCAACATTTACAGAAGATAATCCACTTGTTTACACGGTAAAAAACCTGTGTAAGGTTTGCTATACCTGTGTCAGAGAATGTCCGGTTAAAGCTATCAGGATAATAAACGGACAGGCCGAAGTTATACCTGAAAGATGTATTGCATGTGGTAACTGTGTAAATGTTTGCAGCCAGGGAGCAAAGGTTTACAGGTATTCAATTGAAGAGCTTGCCGGAACACTTAAGGGAAAGTCAGAAACTGTAGCATGTATTGCTCCCAGTTTCCCGGCCGAATTTATAGAGATAGACGACTACCATGCCCTTGTAGGTATGCTAAGGAAATTAGGCTTTGACTATGTTACTGAGGTTTCATTTGGTGCTGATCTGGTTGCCAGGAAATATGCTGAGATATTTAATGATTCGGCAAGAGGCCCGGTAATTACATCCGACTGCCCGGCAGTAGTAAACTATATCGAGCGCTATCATCCAGCCCTGGTAAAGTACCTCGCTCCTGTAGCATCGCCTGCGATGGCTATTGCAGAGCTTATAAGAAAGAAGTATGGTAAGGATAAGAAAATAGTTTTTATTGGCCCCTGCGTTGCCAAGAAGGCAGAGTCGGATTATTTCTCTCATGTACTTACTTTTACCGAGCTGAGAGAGATGTTTCGTGCCGGCGGTATAGAAGCTGATAATGTAGAATTGTCTGACTTTGATCCTCCTGCATCGGGTAAGGGAGCATATTTCCCTGTAAATCACGGATTGTTGCATACTATCGACCGCGAAGAGGGCTTTGGTATTGGTGAAGTAATAACTGCTGAGGGACGGTCGAGGATGAAAGAAGCAGTAAAAAATTTCGAAGAAGGAATACTTAATAATCAACATCTGGAACTACTTTGCTGCAATGGCTGCATTCAGGGGCCAGGGATGTCGCAAAAGGGATCTTCTTTTATTAAAAGGAAAAGAATAAGTGAATATGTGGAATCCAAAATGGATGCACTTAACATAGAAGAATGGAAGTCTGATATTGAGCGATTCTCCGACCTGAACCTGCACAGAGGGTTTGAAGTATCAGATCAGAGGCTTGAGGAACCATCATATAAGGAGATTGACAAGGTTCTTAAATCAATGGGAAGATTTGAAGAATCAGATATGCTAAATTGTGGTGCATGTGGGTATGAAACTTGTCGGGATCATGCGGCAGCTGTTGTTGAGGGACTGGCTGAAACAGAAATGTGTTTGCCCTATGCAATTGAAAAGCTCCATAAATCTGTAGAGGATCTGCATATATCAAATGCCAGACTGGCAGATACAAAGCAGGCACTCAAGCAATCAGAAAAACTTGCAAGCATGGGCCAGGTATCAGCCGGTATTGCTCATGAGCTCAATAACCCACTGGGAATAATAACTCTTTATAGCAGTATCCTGAGGGACGAGCTGAAAAAAGACAGTCAGGTATATGAGGATATCTCAATAATCGACGAACAGGCAGAAAGATGCAAGAAGATCGTCGGCGGCTTATTGAACTTTGCACGGAAGAACCAGGTTAAGCTTGAGGAATGTAATATTATTGAATTTGTTGAACACAGCTTTAAGTCTGTCATTATACCTGAGGGAATAGACTTGCATTTTAGCCATAATATCAGCGATCCATTGATCAGGATCGACATCGATCAGATGATGCAGGTTCTTACAAACCTTTTTAGAAATGCGATTGAAGCGATGAATGATCAGGGAAAGCTCGATATTAAACTGGATGAAAGGGGTGATGATGTAGTTCTTAATATAAAAGACTCAGGACCAGGGATATCTGAGGAGAACATAGAAAAGATATTTACTCCATTCTTTACAACAAAGGAAGCAGGTAAGGGAACAGGTCTTGGACTGCCACTTGCCTATGGGATAGTTAAGATGCATAAGGGAAAAATTAATGTTTCCTCAAATAGTAATCCTAAAAAAGGAGAAACAGGTACAATATTTACCATATCTATTCCTGCTAATAGGAGCGAATGAAGGGAAACCGGAAAGCGGAGACCGGAAACCGGAAAAGTGAAACGTTCAAGAAATATATATGGACAATGTGTCCGGATAAAATAGAAAAAATATAATTATGAATATGAAGAAGAAAACGATTTTGATTGCGGATGATGATGTTGATTATCTTGAGCAGCTCAGGTTTCATGTGGAAAGCTTCGGCTTTAAAACTATAACGGCAGGAAACGAGACAGAATGTGTCGATGCCTTTAAAGATACTAAACCCGATCTGGCAATATTTGACCTTATGATGAACAACGACGATAGCGGTTTTATTCTTTCATATAAAATGAAAAAATTATATCCCGATGTTCCTATAATGATTGTTACTTCAGCATCATCGGTTACAGGAATAAATTTTGAGTCGGAGTCAGACTCAGAAAGAAGCTGGATAAAAGCAGATAAGTACCTTGCAAAAGGGATACGACCTGATCAGCTCCACAGGGAGATAAATAAATTGTTGAAGATATAGGATTCTAAGATTGTAAGATTGTAAGATTGTAAGATTGTGGTGAATAAAAATAAGAAGGATGGAAACACTTAATTTACTTATTGTCGATGATGAGGCGGGAATCAGGGCAGGCATTAAAAGGGCATTGAATAATTTTACTGTAAGTTTCCCTTTTTTTGACGACGATTATAACTTCAATATAACGGACGTAGAGACAGGTGAGCAAGCTCTTGAAATACTGAAGTCAGAAAAAACAGATATTGTTTTACTTGATAATAAGTTGCCCGGAATTGAAGGAATAGAAGTGCTTGAATATATTAATCGTAAATCTATTGATGCAGCTGTAATGATGATAACCTCTTATGCATCAATTGATCTTGCACTGAAAGCAACTAATAATGGAGCTTTTAACTTTATTCCAAAACCATTCTCAGCCCAGGATCTTAAGTCTGCTGTAGAGAGTATTACAAAACACCTCTTCCTGAAGCGAATGACGCTCAAGATGAAAGAGGAGGCCAAGCAGGTCAGGTTTAAATTCCTTTCAGTTCTTTCGCATGAATTAAAATCACCGATAAATGCTATAGAAGGGTACTTAAGGATAATGCAGGACAGGCAGGCTGGTAATGACATGGCTGCTTATGAAAAAATGATTGAGAGGTCGCTAACACGACTTGATTCGATGAGAGGATTGATTATGGATATGCTCGATTTTACCAAGATTGAGTCTGGTACTAAAACAAGAAATATGATCAAGCTGGATATTATTGAGCTTGCAAGGATGGCAGTTGACTCAATTTCTCCTGTTGCTATACAAAAGAATATATCTATAAGTACCGAGCTTCCGGAAAGTCTGATTACGAAGGCAGACACTACAGAGATAGAGATTATCTTTAATAATTTGCTTTCCAACGCAGTAAAATATAATAAGCAGGACGGAGAGGTTCACTTTGCTGTCAGACAGAATGAGGCAGGGTTGGAAATTGTTGTTGAAGACTCAGGTATCGGGATGTCTGAAGAAGAACAATCTATGCTTTTTAAGGAGTTTTCAAGGATTAAAAGCGATAAAACAAAGAATATCTCCGGCTCTGGACTTGGTTTATCTATAATGAAAAGAATTGTGGATCTCAACAAAGGGACTATCGCTGTAGAGAGTAAGACTGATAAAGGATCAAGGTTTACAGTCATACTACCCTTTTCCCGATAATATATTTACTAAGCTCTGAATAAGAGTTAGTGCTTATGGAGTGATTCAAGCCTGGCTTTGTCAGTTTTTAATCTTATAATCTTATTATCAAATAATTCATAAGTCTTCCTTTTTCCTTATTTTTGCCGAAACTGTTTAGTTATGTTCGACAAAATAGATCCTACACAATTTCTTGATGATTTGTTTAAAAGCCTGGGAATGACAGATAACCTGGCACATTTCCTGAGGACAATATTAATTGTGGCAGTTGTTGCCCTTCTTAGCTGGCTGGTTAATCTGGTTGCCAGGTTTATTATAGACAGGGTTGTTACCACAATTGTTAGGCGCACAAAGTTTAAATGGGATGATATATTACTTGAATCGAAGGTTTTTAATAAGCTTTCGCATTTTGCCCCTGCCCTGGTAATATGGTTGATGGCAGAATGGGCTCTGTCGCTTTACCCGGGTTGGCTTGATTTTGTTCAGGAGATGACCTACCTCTATATGATAATTGTCGGAACAATGTTTCTTTTTTCATTTACCGATGCCTGGCACAAGATTTATAAGACCATGCCCATCTCCGAACACAAGCATATTAAAGGATATGTCCAGGTTGTCAAGATTATATTCGGATTTATTGCTGTCCTTATAATTTTATCAGTTGTATTCGATAAGGAAATAAGTACTCTCGTGGCCGGCCTGGGAGCCATGGCTGCAGTACTTATCCTGGTGTTTAAAGATACTATACTTGGTCTTGTGGCGAGTGTTCAGCTTTCGTCCAATAAGATGGTTAGTATCGGCGACTGGGTTACGATACCTTCAAAAGGCGCAGATGGGACCGTAATTGATATTTCTCTTAATACCGTTAAGGTGCAGAACTTTGATAAAACAATAGTTACGGTACCAACCTATGCCCTTGTACAGGACTCTTTTCAAAATTGGGCGGGGATGGAAGATTCAGGAGGAAGAAGGATTAAAAGAGCCATTAATATTGATATGAAGACCGTAGCTTTCCTAACGGATGAGCAAAGAACCAGGCTGATGAGAATTCAGATTCTTAAAGAGTATATTGAAAATAAGCAGAAAGAGCTGGAAAAGTATAATTCTGAAAATGGAGTCGATAATTCCGTTCTGGTTAACGGACGCAGGCTTACAAACCTGGGTACATTCAGAGCTTATGTTGAAGCATACCTCAGAAAGCATCCCAAAATACATAATGATATGACCTTCCTGGTCAGGCAGCTAAAGCCTTCAGAGGGAGGCTTGCCCATTGAAATTTATGTCTTTGCGAACGATCAGGAATGGGCTCATTATGAGGCAATACAGGCCGATATTTTTGATCACCTGCTGGCTGTGATACCTGAGTTTGGCTTGCAGGTATTTCAAAACCCCAGCGGTGATGATTTCAGAGCATTGAGAAACAGTTAAAAAATATAATATGATCGATCAGAATCTTGCAGACCAAATAAGGAAATATGTTACTTCAGATCTTAACGAAAGTAAATTTAAGGGACACTCAGATCCTTTCTGGCGCAAATTAAAATCAACCGGAACAACACTCTGGCTGGATACAGGAGATATGGATGAAGCCGATGAGGTCTGGACAGAAGACATGGAGGCCCTTACCACCAATAATACATTGATTAATAAGGTAATACAGAAGGGTATCTATGATGAGTATATCAAATCATCAGTTAAGATTGTCGCTTCCCTGCCTCTTGAGGAGCAAATTAAGGAAATCGCTTTTATCCTTAATGCAAGGCATGGTTTAAGACTCGTTGATAGATATGGTGGCTTTGTAAGTGTTGAGCTTCATACTGCAACGGCTAATGACATTGATGCGATTCTTCACTATGGATTAAGATACAGGGATATCTGTCCTGATAAATTTATTATTAAGGTACCCTATACTGCAGCCGGACTAATTGGAGCAAGGTTGCTGAAAGAGAAGGGAGTCAGAATTAATTTTACTCTTGGCTTTGGGGCCAGGCAAAATGTTATAGCTGCACATATAGCCCGACCCGATTATTTAAATGTTTTCCTGGGCAGGATAGGAGCATATATAGCTGACAATAACCTGGGCGATGGGAGTGGGGCAGGTGAGAAAGCTGTAATTGAAACCCAGCGGGCAATTACCAGAATTTCTGGAAGCTATGGTCATCACACAAGATTAATAGCGGCAAGTCTCAGAAATTATAAGCAGTTAAGCGACCTGGCCGGCACAGATTTATACACCATGCCACCTAAAGTAGCATCAGAAGGGCGACTGAATCTGGATGGTGCTTTTGAAAATATGATCAGTAATGATTATACCCCCGGCGTTAAGGCAGACCTGGTTGAAACAGGGATATATAAGTTCTGGAGAGTAGATGAAAAACTCGAGAAATTAGCTGTTGATATTGGTAAAAACCTGCCTGACTCTGGAGAGTTAATAGAACAAAGATTCAGGGATGCGGGCTTTGAAGATGTCTTCCCGGTGCTGTCTGATGAAGACCTTAACACTATTTCAGCAGATGGTAAAATACCGGTGACATCGAAATGGAATGATAGGATTATTGATGGTAAGATTGCACCCGACACACTTCTTAACCTGGCGGGATTGTTTTCATTTACCGCCGACCAGGGGATGCTGGATAACCGTATTATGAGTATGATCTCGTAGCCCTTACCTCTTAGCCCTTTGCTCTTTGCCTGTTTATCTCATACAGTACTATCCCGCTGGCGACAGAGACATTCAGTGAGGAAGTAATACCGGAGGTTTCTATTTTAACATGAATATCTGTTTCTGCCAGTAATTCACGGCCAATACCCTTATCTTCGGATCCCATAATCAGGGCAAGAGGCCCCTTGAGATCCACTTTAAAAAGGGGTGTCTCTGATTTTTCACTGGCAGATATAATTTTGAGTCCGGATTGCTTAAGATAGCTTATTGCTTTCATAATGCTGTCGGCCCTTACCACAGGGATATTATTCAGGGCACCGGAAGATGTCTTAATTGCATCGGCATTAATTCTTGCAGATCTTTTTTCGGGTATAATAATTGCATGTACCCCCAGGCACTCAGCACTACGGGCTATAGCTCCAAAGTTTCTTACATCTGTGATTCCATCGAGTATCAATATAAGGGGCTCATCGCCTGCTTCGAATACTGATGGGAGGATGTTCTCAATATTTTGAAACTCAATTGCCGATAGCCAGGCAATTACTCCCTGGTGGTTCTTTCTTGTTACATGATCGAGTCTTTCAGCCGGGACAGCATGATAGTGAATCCCTGCATCCCTTACTTCTTTTAAAAGCTCATGGTAAAGATCTCCTCTAAGTCCTTTTCTTACAAGCAGTCGATCGATTTGTTTGCCGGCCCTAATAGCCTCGATAACCGGTCTCAGTCCAAAAATAAAATCCGGGTCATTCATTTTTATATATCTGTTGGATTATCAAGCCTGAATACAATACCTGAAAGCCAGCTTCTTATCGCCTGGTCCCAGTATGTTGTTATACTTTCATTTCTTATAAGAGTGTAGTCGTTTGTGGTAAATGGATTTTCACGTTTCATGAAATTGAAATACAGGTATTCGTCCTTTACCTTGTATCGTATACCCCAGCCCGACTTGATTACAGGCTTATGATATCCCCATTTTTCTCCATCAGGGGTTCTGTAAACCTTGTCTGGTGGACCGTATATTGTATAGATCATACCTCTGTCTGTTTGCCAGCCCTCTTTATGTGAGCCGAAGAAATAGTTAGCATAGAGTACCCTGTTATAATATATTCTGAGCAGCTCACGTGATCGTTCAACATTGTTGGTTATGTCGAGCCAGAAGTTATCCAGTGCTATTTTAAGGTTGTCAGAATTTAGCATTTCATCTATTCCCTGCCTGTTGGTAAGATAAATAAGTGGATAAATCATTGTCTCCGGATCGCTTAATCCGGGATAGGTTTTTCCAAAATTAAAAAGGCTGTAACCATTAAGAATCAATGAGTCAGGAGAAAACAGGTACACTCCTTCGCGGGGCAACATAATCGGCATTGTATCTGAATAGCTTATTGCCGTTTTAGCATCAGGTATAAGATCCAGGGAAGTAGTGGGGGTGAGCATTGATGGTGGATCCGGTATCTCATTATATGGTTTAAAATAGTTGACATACAGAGTATCAATGTTTTTCCCGGGATAAAGGATATTAAAATAGTCGCCCTCCCTTAAAACCTGTGTAAAAATATCGTATTTATTAAAATGGCCTCTTAGCTTAAAGTTATGCATGCTAAGATCAGATCTTTTGTCGAAGGGTATATGAGCCTGAACAGTATTATTTCTCAGAAGATCTTTCAGTAAAATCTCAATTTCATAATTGAAACCCGAATTTGCCTCTACAGGGAAACTGAAAATATAATCTCTTCTTCCATCCAGTTTTGTAACAGGTATATTTACCATGGCAGTATCGACGGCGATTCTTCCCTGACTGAGATTGTATAGCCTGTAGAAAAGGGCCATTTGTGCCTTCGGGACTCCTTCAGTATTAGCTTCTGAAAAAAACAGGTCGCTTGAGTTAAGTTTTACGGAAAGCGTACTAATGCTTTCGTTATCGTGAAAGATCCTGTACCTTGGATGGAGATTGTTCTTTAAGGGATTATACAGATAGGACATATCATTCGGGTCAACACTTTCGGTCTGGACCGTGCTGCATGAGACCATTAGTAATAACAGGATTGCTATCCCCGGAATAATATATGCAAATTTTTTAATCATCTTTGTCTGCAGTAAATTTACTAAACTTTCCCATCAACTCAAGATTTCCATTTAATCCTGAAAAGAGAGGCCTCCCTGCCCGAATTTTCTTTAATGATGGAATGATAAAATGAATCGCCTTTTTCTTCAGCAGTTATTATATATTCTTCTCCGGGAGTAGTTTCAGAATTATAGTTAGCCTCAATCTCAACAACTTCATTGTTCTGAATAAAGTCCAGCGGGTAGGAATCAAGTATCCATTGCATATACCTGGCATTGTTTACGTGCATATTCACATCCAGGTCGCTGTATCTGACCCCTTTGGGTTTAGATCTATAGGCATCCTTACCGGTGGGTAGGAGTTTTTCTGCGGAGGGGCAGGAAAAATCATTTAAAGGAGATTCTTTGCCAAGCTCAGCGAGATGGGCATCAGGTCTTACCGGTCGTCTTGAAACAGAATCCACAACGACCCATGATGAACTTGCTTCTCCAATTACCTTAGCATCCGCCCCTACTATTATGAAATTCCTAATAGCAAGTACGCCTTCAATACCTTTTGGCCATGTCTTAATAACTATCTTATCATTCCATTCCGGTGTGCTTGATAATTTGCAGACAATCCTGAGGAGAGCCCAGAATCTCTTTTTTTCGAGCAAGTTTATTCTCCCTACATTCAGTATCGAGGCATGGTGTCCGGCAATGTCCTGCAAGTAACTGAGCAGTGCATCTGGTCTTAATTTACCATTTGTCCCGGTATCATAAGAGTGTACCTCATAACTCTTTTCGAATACAATACTATCCATAAACTACTATCTTGTTTTTTCCAGCTGCTCTGATTTATCTTCCCACAGGGTAAGGTTTTTGTCAATCAAAATCTTCAATTCTTCATATTTTTTAAAGAAATCACCATCTCTTAATTCTTCATTCTTCTCTGGCGAGCTAAGTATGTTTTCCATTTCTTCTCTTTCTTTCTCCAGCTTTTCTATATTATCTTCCAGTTCAGAAAGTTCTTTCTCCAGTTTTCTGATCTTCCTGTTTTCTTCCTTTTTTTCGAGGTATGAAAGTTTGCTTAATGATATAGATTCCTGGTCCTCTTCTATGTTTGCTATTTTCCTATTTCTTTCAAGTTGCTTCAGGCTTTTGAGTTTCTTCTTTTCCAGGAACTCATAAACAGACCCCCTGTGTTCTTTAACTTTTTTGTTATGAAACTCATAAATCTTAGCAACAAGTCCATCCAGAAAATCTCTGTCGTGAGAAACCACAATTAACGTGCCATCGTACTTTAACAGAGCCTGTTTCAATATATCTTTTGAACGAATGTCGAGGTGATTTGTCGGCTCGTCGAGTAATAAGAGGTTATATGGTTCAAGCAGAAGTTTTATCAGGGCCAGTCTCGATCTTTCTCCACCCGAAAGAACCTTAACTTTCTTTTCAATATCATCACCACTGAATAAAAAGGCCCCGAGTATGTCCCTGATCCTGGTCCTGATATCTCCGACAGCAATATTATCGATTGTCTGAAATACAGTCATATTCTCATCCAGTAGTTCATCCTGGTTCTGAGCGAAATATCCTATTCTAAGATTATGGCCTGTTTTAAGTTCGCCTTCATAATCTATTTCATTCATTATTATCCTCGAAAGAGTTGTTTTTCCCTCTCCGTTTTTACCGACAAAGGCCACCTTTTCACCACGCTCTATTACCATATCAATTTCATTCAGAACGAGATTCTCTCCATATGATTTAGAAAGGTTTTCAGTTTCTACCACGATAGTACCTGATCGTGGCGAAGGTTCGAACCTGATATTAATTTTGCCACTATCCTCATCATCAAGCTCTATTCTTTCCAGCTTATCGAGATGCTTAATCCTCGATTGCACCTGAATGGCTTTTGTGTTCTTGTACCTGAAACGTTCAATAAATTTCTCGGTACTATCTATCATCTTTTTCTGGTTGCGATAGGTAGCAAGCTGCTGTTCTCTCCTTTCTTCCCTCAGCTTTGTGTAAGTTGTGTACGGCACCTTATAATCATAAACCTTGGCAAGCGATATTTCTATAGTTCTATTTGTAATATTATCAAGGAAAGCCCTGTCGTGAGACACCAGGATTACTTCCCCTGGATAGGTTTTAAGAAAGCCCTCAAGCCATTCGATGGATTCTATGTCGAGGTGGTTCGTGGGTTCGTCGAGCAGTATAAGGGATGGCTTGGTAAGAATAATTTTTGCCAGCTCAATTCGCATACGCCATCCACCAGATAGTTGGTTGGTAGGTTTATCAAAGTCTTTTCTGTTGAAACCAAGCCCCGTAAGTGCTATTTCAGTTTCTGCATATATATTATCTCCACCACAAATTTTGTAATCTTCCTGCAGATCGGATAATCTGTCACAAGCCCTCATATATGACTCTGATTCATAATCTGTCCTGTGACTTATCTCATTGGTAATTTCATCTATTGATTTTTGCAGGCTGAATACTTTAGTGAAAGCTTTTAACGACTCATTCAAAACAGTAGTGTGGTCGGATATTTCCATTTGCTGTGGCAGATAGCCTATCGTAAGCCCTGAGGGAGTTGTTATTCTGCCTGAGCTTGGCTTATGTTTGCCTGCAATTATTTTAAGCAGGGTAGTTTTCCCGGCTCCGTTTTTACCTGTCAGACCAATCCTGTCTCTGGAGTTTACCAGGAAGGAAACATCATCGAGGAGGGTGAAACTCCCAAAGCTGACAGTAATGGAATTTACAGAAATCATAAGCTCTTAAATCAGATGCAAATATAGGTGGCGTAATACAAACGGCAAACCCCAAGAAGTATTAAAAGGGTTGAAAAGGTTTAAACTGGGTTGAAAAGGTTTGAAATAAGTAATAATCTTACCTTTTTGTATTTCATCTCTCATCTCTTAGCTCTTAGCTCTTAGCTCTTATGGAATTTCCGCAAATAGATGTATATTTATGGGTCCGAGGTAAGCATTATCTGATAAAATGACTGAAGGAAGGGTAAATTTTGATACAATTGAGTTTGTTCAGGCTATGGAGGATCACCTCTCGAGTTTGAGATATGCTCGTATGATACAGCAGGCACTTCTTCCCGATCCAAATGTATTGTCGGGAATTCTAAAGGATCACTTTGTGATTTATCTTCCAAAGGATATTGTGAGTGGCGATTTTTACTATGCATATCAGAATGCAGGGTATACAATAATTGCTACCGGTGACTGTACAGGGCATGGTGTTCCGGGAGCCTTGCTTACTATTCTCGGAATCTCTTTTTTAAATGAGATATTGCAGGTAAGAGTTGTTCCCAGGGCAAACAGGATACTGAACAGGATGAGGGAAAAGGTGATGGATGCTCTAGATCAGAGGGGAGTGGATTTTGAAAAGAAAGATAGTATAGATATTGCTCTCTGCGTTTATGAACCATTCAGGGGCGTGCTGCAATATGCAGGTGCCAACAGGCCCCTGGTGATGGTAAGAAAGGGAGAACTTAGAGAATATAAGCCCGATAAGATGCCAATCGGGGTAGCCCCGCTTGAAGAGGTGTCTTTTAAGAATCACAGGATAGAAGTAGAAGAAGGGGATAAGATCTATTTATTTTCTGATGGCTACCCTGACCAGTTTGGCTGGGAAACAAATAAAAAATTTAAAATTACCAGATTCAGAGACCTTCTTAAATCAGTATCTAATATGAATATGGATAAACAGAAGGAGAATATTGAAAAGACTTTTCATGAATGGAAAGGTAAATCGATGCAGGTTGATGATGTAACGGTATTTGGATTCGAAATTTAAGAGATTATGAGATTATCATCGTTTCGCATTTATAACTTCAGATCAATTGTTGATACTGGATGGCAAAATCTGTCACCCGATAATATTACCTGCCTGATTGGACAGAATGAATCGGGAAAAACATCGGTGCTTGAGGGCCTTAATGTTTTCCATAAGGGCCTTATTAGCGAAGACGTCTTGAGAAGCGATATGTCGCTCCCAAAAGTAAGTTGCCGATTTGATATCCCGGGAGAATTAGTGGCAGAAAAGTTATCGGGAAGTGAGAAAGAATTGTTGAAAATAATCATGAAAATTGAGTCTGTTACTATCGAACGAGAGTGGAAGGCTGATTTAAGTTCTGAGTTGAAAGTGGGTGGGGAAATTCTGGAATACCTCGAAGAGCAGGAAGCCAGGAAGAGGGAAAGAATAGATGAAAGCAGGAATAAAGTTATGGCTGCTGAACATGAGATAGATACAGCCAGGAGGAAGATTGACACTCTGCATGACAGGATAACGGATCTCGAACTGAAGTTACCTGAAGATTCTCATAAAGCATCGGGAATAAAACTGTTCAGGAAGAAAAGACAGGAAGTAAATCCTGAGCGAGAAAAATTCAGAAATGAAATTCTGCGTGAGATAAAGGATAAGAAGGACGAGCTTGTATCGAATAAAAAGACACTCGATGGCAAGTCTTCAATAGCTGCCGGGATAGATGTATTGAATGAACTACTGAGTGATCAGGGTTTGATTCAGGAAAAGATGGAAGAGATATCCCTGAAACTTGAGGAGAGGCACCAGACCATGACCCTGCTTTCGGGCCCAAGCCTTCATGAACTATCTGTTGGTGAGTGGGAAAGGGTATTGTCGGATTTTAGGACACTGACTGCTGAGCAGATTAAGCTTGAGGATAAGGTATCGCGGCAGATTCTTATTTGCGGATTTATGATCGAGGGAAAGAATTATGAGATCGCATCTGAAGAAACCGCTCTTCTGCTCGAAGATTTTAACTCCGGTTATACAGCAAAGTCAATAGGGGAAATACTTATGGTGGAGACACCTTATTTTGAAATTTTCGAGGATTTTGGAAGTTTACTTCCTAACAGGATAGATCTTGAGGATATTATTTCTGAAAATGAAGATGTTGAGGGATATAAGGCAGCCCGCAATTTTCTGACTTTAGCAAATCTGGATTACTCATTTTTTCAGCAGCCCTCGGCAAGGATATTGAAACAGAAGATAGAAAATCTTAATTCAAAACTTACTCTGGATTTCCAGGATTTCTGGCAGCAATACGTTGGACGAAAAAACAAGATCCGGATCAGTTTTGAACTAGATCACTACAGTACCAATCATGGAGAGAGAGCAGGAAAACCCTACCTTGAATTCTGGGTTAAGGATGAGGGTGAGAGGCTCTATCCAAAGCAAAGAAGTCGTGGTGTAAGATGGTTCCTGTCGTTCTACCTGGAATTAATGGCTGCTTCAGTCAGGAAGAATCAACATCTTGTGCTTCTTGTTGATGAACCAGGAGTAAGCCTTCATGCCAGGGCGCAGGAAGATGTACTTAAGGTATTTGAAGATATTAAGAAAAATATTCAGGTAATATATACCACGCACTCACCCCACCTTGTAGATATTGATAAACTGCACAGGGTACTTGCTATCCAGCGTGATGATGTTGAAAATCAGAGAAGTGCTACAACTATACTCGACCCGGTCAGGCTGGTGGATGCTTCGCCCGACACTTTGTCACCGCTTCAGAGCATAATGGGTAACCCGGTAGGAAACCAGGAATTCTCTGTAGATAAATTCAATATAATTGTAAATGATGTTGGAACATACTACCTGCTAACAGCTGCACTTTCCCTGATCGGGTATAAGGGAAAAATTCATTTTATTCCTTCTACCGATCCCTCGTCTGTACCCCTTATGTGTAATATTCTTATGGGCTGGGGTATGAGTTTTGCAGTACTTTTATTCAATAACGAAGTAGAACTTGATGTGTCGGAGCAGCTTAAAAGTCTCGCATTTACTGATAATATAGCCAGTCATGACCTTATTGTGGTAATGCCTGAAGGCTTCCAGAATGCCGAGGACCTGCTTTCAACACTTGATTTTAAGAATTATATCCTTCATAGCAGAGAGGGAATTACAGTGCCTAACTCGCAGTATATAAAGGAGAAAGACCTCCCCAGGAATTTTCTTCTGAGTAAGTTCCTGAGCGATGTAAAAGCAGGAAAGGTAAGCAGGGAAAACTTTGATGAAGAGACCAAAGAAAACCTTATGCTATTGTTAAATATTCTTCAGAAGTATCAGTAAGAACTTATTAAATGGCAAAATTAAAGACATATTACGCAAGTGCTGAAAGGAAGGCCGATAAGGAAGTTTTGAGCGAAAAAAAGCTTGTTCAGGATTACGGTTATTTGAAAGATATTTTCAATGCAATGCCCGAGGTTGCAATGGTACTTAATAATGAGAGACAGATAGTATATGCTAATGAAGGACTCTTAAGCATATTGCCATATAAAGGTCACGACGAGATTATTGGTCTGAGGCCCGGTGAAGCAATAGATTGTATCCATTCAACAGAAACCGAAGGAGGATGTGGTACTACCGAATCCTGTCGCTACTGTGGTGCTGTTAATGCAATACTGGAGAGCAAAAAGCTTGACGAAAAAGTAGAGATGGAGTGCAGGATAGTTTCATTTATTGAAGATCAGGAGGTTAGTTTCGATTATAAAGTTACCGCAGCACCTGTAAAAATTAAGGGTCAGACATTTACTATGGTATTTATGATAGATATCAGCAGTGAAAAAAGAAGGATGGCCCTGGAAAGAATTTTCTTTCATGATATTTTGAATACGGCAGGAGGGATCCAGGGATTTACCGGTTTCCTGAAGCAGGCGGATGAACCCTCTGCTATGAAAGAATATGTGAAAGTTGTCGATCAGCTCAGTCACGACCTGATTGATGAGATACAATCCCAGAGAGCACTTGTCCTGGCTGAAAATGAAGACCTTAAGCTTGATGTTAAGGATTTGAATGCCATGTCGGTATTAGAAGATGCAAAAAATACCGTGGCCTTTCATATTGTGGCCGATAAAAGGACTATTGTTTTAGATGGTGGCGGGGATCTTGGTTTTAGTGCTGATGAAATTCTGATAAAGAGGGTGCTGATCAACCTCTTAAAGAATGCGCTTGAAGCAAGCGAAGAAGGGGGAGAGGTTGTGGCAGGTTACTATTCTGATAACGAGAATATTACATTTTATGTTCACAACGATCAGTATATGCCAAAAGAGATTCAGCTACAGGTATTTAGAAGATCCTTTTCAACGAAGGGTCATGATCGCGGACTGGGAACCTATAGTATAAAGTTACTGACTGAGAAATACCTTAAAGGGAAGGTATGGTTTGAGACAGATAAGAATAGGGGTACAACTTTCTTTGCCAGTCTGCCCTATTAATCCTGCTTTATTGAGATCTGCTGTTTGATATTTTCCAGGTCTATCAGTCCGTCGACTGTATCAAGATATAATTTCCCATCCTGATCGACAAAGCCAAACATTCCATATTGAGTCTTAAGTAAAGTTGTGTCGACCCTTTGTAGCGATCTTACATAGTCAGAAATATATTAACTTGTGGTGCAGTATTATAAAATTTATTATTTAAACAGCGAAAATGAATAAAATTTCTTCATTATTTATCAGCTATTTAGTATTTATTGTTTCATTTAATGCCTGTAGCAATAACAGGCCTCCTGACAAAATTAATACTATGGAAACAGAATTAAAATACCTTGCCCTGGGCGATTCTTATACTATTGGAGAGAGTGTTACAGAGATCGAGCGATGGCCTGTTCAATTAGCAGACAGGCTGAGGCAGGATGGGATAAGTATTGGCGATCCGGATATTATTGCTCGCACAGGTTGGACCACCGATGAATTGATTAATGGAATAGCCGACAGGAAGGTTTCTGGCACATATGACCTCGTAAGCTTGCTTATTGGAGTTAATAATCAGTACAGGGGAAGGGATAGCGAGAACTTCAGGGAGGAATTCAAAGAACTTTTAATTCAGGCACTTGTTTTTGCAGCAAATGACACCTCAAATGTGTTTGTTTTGTCGATTCCTGATTGGGGAGTAATGCCCTTTGCAGAAGGCAGAGACAGGGAAAAGATTTCTTCAGAGATTGACGAGTATAATAATGTATGCAGGGAGGAATGCGAAATTATGGGTATAGCTTTTATTAATATTACACCAATATCCAGGGAAGCAGCATATAAGCCAGAGTATGTTGCAGATGACGGACTGCATCCATCGGGAGAAATGTATACAGAATGGGTCGGGCTTTTTTATTCAAATGTTAATGAGCTACTTTCTAAGGAATAGCCCCTTATGTCTAAAAGTACTTCCTGATATATAACTTTCAGGTAAAACTTATTATTTCTACCTGGCGAGTCCGAAAATTGTAAAGTTGTACTCTCCTCTAAGTTTTGTAACAGGAGGATTTGCAGGCTTTGTTGCATCATCATCGTTTCCATACCATCCCAGTCCTTCCCATACCTGCATATCCTCAGGATCCATATTGTCATCACTTTCGAGGTCAAAACCGGCATAGATATAGTAACTGCCTTCAGGTATGTTTTCAGTATCAAAGGTGTAATTTACTCCGCCTTCATCCCCGCTTAATGTTCCGGCACCATATATAATATGACCGGTGGAAGGGTCTCCGTCAGTATCCATATAGATGTAGAAATCTCCAGCTTCAACGCTGAAGTCAAATGTGATAATCCCTTCGATCACATTAGGTTCTTCTTCCTTTTTACATGAGCTGATTAGAACCAATGAAACTATAATTGTAAAAAGTATCGATTTTTTCATGTTAAATATTTTATTGTTTGACTCTTATTGGTTTAATCTTAAAGGTCTTCCTGCCAGTTCACCAGTAAATATACCATTTTTTACTACAATTTTTCCGTTAACAATTATATAGGGCAGGCCACTACTGATTTCCTGGGGGTTTTCGAAACTTGCCTCATCCCGGATCTTTTCCGGGTCAAAAATTACTATGTCAGCCACATATCCTTCTTTAATGGTTCCCCTGTCATTTAATCCAAGCATTGATGCAGGAAGTGATGTAGCTGCCCTTATAGCGTGTTCCATAGATATCACTTTATCCTCAATAACATATTTCCGTATTTTCCTGGTAAAAGCACCATAGGAGCGAGGATGTACCTTTTCTTCTTTAGATACAGGCACATGACCGTCAGAACAGGTCATTACATAGTCTTTTTTCATAAAGTAGTTAACATCTGCTTCATCCATGTTAAAGGAAATTATTGATGGATCACCATTAAGGCAGAGATAAACTACTGTCTTTTCAACCGGCAGTTCAAGTACCTCGCTTATTTCTTTCAGGTTCTTACCTGCAAAAGACTCATCCTGGGAAGATGATACTATTACAAGCGATTCAGGACCTCCTCGGCGTTCAATATTATATTTTATCTCTTCTATTATGCCGGGAAGTAGTTTCTTATTGCTGAGTTTATCCTTTATTGCTCCATCAGCCTGGACCCATCGGGGGACAACAGCTGCTGCAAGTGATGTGCTTGATGCAGGGTAGGGGTATTGATCGGCCATCACCTTAATCCCTTTTTCCCTGGCTTCTTCGATTATTGCACATGCTTCATCAGACAGACCCCATACTGGTTTGCCAAGAGCTTTGATATGTGATATCTGGACGGGTAGTCCGCTAACTTCACCAACATATATTGCTTCTTTCAGAGCATCAAGAAGCCCGATAGAATAATTGCTCTCGTCCCTCAGGTGAGAAGCATATATTCCACCGTATTTTTGTACAGTTTTAGCTATCTCTATTAGCTCTTCGGTATCGGCATAACTACCGGGTGCATAAAAGAGTCCACTTGAGAATCCTGCTGCTCCACCTTCCATAGCCTCGGCAGCCAGCGATTTCATCTTTAGCATCTCTTCTTCAGTTGGGGCTCTGTCCTCCATTCCCATTACTGCCTTTCTAAGGGTATTATGTCCAACCAGGTGAATTACATTAGGACCAAAGCCAGACGAATCGAGACCGGCAAATATTTCTTTCACATTGTAGGTTCCTGCTCCGCAATTGCCGGTAACAACTGTCGTTACACCCTGTGTAAGATAGTTTTCTGCAGCGAGAAGACCGGGATTATTAAAGGCCCTGTCGCAGTGAGTGTGAATATCGATAAAGCCGGGAGCTACTATCATCTGGCTGGCATCAATAATGCTTGCCTTACCCGGTCTGATTTTACCAATATCAACAATCTTGTTATTTACGACACCTATGTCTGCAACGAAGGGTGAGTTTAAAGTTCCGTCGTAGATTGTTCCTCCCTTAATTACTATATCGTAATCACCTGAACATTGTGTAAATAGTAATAGTATAACGGCAATTGCCAGTGTTGAAAGTGATATCTTTTTCATTTCATAATATTATAAGTTACAGGCAGGCTTACTTTTATCCTCTCTCTTATCTCTGCATCTATCCATTCGTCAGAGAAGGGTACAATCTTTACATATCGGAGACCGGAATTAAGATTTCGTCCATATTTCCAGTTATAGGAAAATTCCATGTTCTCATCAATTATATTTTCCTTAAGTAAGGTATTTGGGACAGAAATATAAAACTCGCTTTCGCTCATTGAATTATTACCCAGCAGATTATTGCTAACCAGGTTTGTATAAAGTGTTGTGGCAAGAGATTTTGAAGGATCAATAAATATTATGGAGTCAGGAATAATATTTTTAAACTCCGGGTATTTTTTGAGATATCTGAAATGATTGCGAATCTCAGTCTCCTCGTAAGGGTAGTGAGTGCATCCCAGTATTGCAATGTCTATTGAGCGATCAGGATAGTTTATAGAGGTATTTTTTACCAGGCTAGTTACCATATATCTTACATAGTTTCTAACACTGTTCAACTGTACAATAGAGGTGTCGCCTCCAGGACCTGTCTCAATAAATAATTCATTCTCACCGGCGAAATTATACATGTCCCATAATATCAGGTCCAGCGGATAATCTTTGTTGCCGATGCCAGGGCCAAAGTATTTGTCTCCTGCCCTTGCACTTTTTGCCCCGGGATCTAAATAGTTTATATCACCATCTATTGCCCCCGCAAGTCCTATCCCGGCCTGTTGAATGACCTGAATATCTGATGAGGGAAGGGTTTCTCCGGCCTGCTCAGTTATTGTTTTAGGATACCCGTTGGAGGAGCATGTCCCCTCAGTGGCAAAGACTGCTATTAGTGGTTCATCTATGTTTTCATTCTTTATCTTCACTAAAGCAATACTGGCTCCTGCTTCAATTATTCCTGTTATCTTAACCGGCATATCCCACAACCGGACAGCATTTTTTACGGTTTCAAGTCCGTAAGCCGTTGCAGTATTACATGCAATAACAATCTCTTTGACAGGTTTTTTACCTGTCTGGGGTACTTCGTCACCCGGAGTTAGGAAGTACTTATTTCCCAACAGGAAAAGCACATCTTTTACAACAAGTTCTCTCAGGAAATCAGATTTCCCTTCGGCATCATACCTCCCATATGGCATATTTGCTTCATCTGCGAGGTAGATAAACGATTCTGATATAAAGTCGGGGATACTATCGCTGCCCGGCAGGTGTGTTTCGTTATTAAACTCATCCAGAGATAGAATTGCCTCAAGCACTGCCAGACCTCCGGTGCCTGAGTCAAATACTCCTATTGGCAGTTCTGTCTGTCTGTCATAATTATGGGTAGTAGAAATATAGAATGGACTTTCCGGCTCAGATACGGCATTATTAATTATAATCAGATCCTTACTAATAGAATTATCTGAATCACAGTATTGAAAAATGCAGGACAGTAACAATAATGATGATATAAGGGTGGTTTTACTGTAAAACATATGGTCTTTTTTAGTTTTATAAATATAGGAATAATAATGGGCTTATTCCTAATCCGGAGATGGACGATAAGTCCTTGCTTCATGCATAGAATCTGGACTTAGAATATATATGGATTAGTTTAAAATACAATCTTTATCTTGAGATTATACATCTTCTTTGATGGCAATTATCAGTATTTTTCTTGTTTTATATTAAGCTGAAAATCAGTTAAGTCTATTACATATTTCATACCTTATAGAGGAACAAATTTAAGCAAGAGGGATACAGTTTTCTTATTACATCTAACAATCAGGACTAAAAGATAAATGTCATGCAAAAGCAAGTAAGAGAAATAATCCAGACCGTTCAACAATATCATTCTAATCTGAGTTTAGAGTATCAGTCTCTTAAGGACGAAGCCTATGATCAGAGAGCAATATTATTATTGAACTATCTAAGTGGAAGAGAGAAGAAAATTGCTGGTTCCTTAGAGCGATATCTTCATGATTCCAGCAGCAAAGCACTGAACACCTGGGTCAAATGTGTACCCTGTTTGCCTGTTGATGTTTTTTCGTACTGCCATAATAAATTGAATTTCGAGCCTCCTTTGTATGCAGACGATATCCTTGAAATAGCTATCCATTATGATGATTGCCTGGTTGGCTTTTTCAATAATCTTGTCAGGGAATCAGATTATTCGGCTACGGAGAACCTGTTTAGCATGTTGCTCAATAATGCAAAAAAAGAGGAGATGAACCTTGCCAGAGACGTTCTGTGGCTGAATGATATATAGAAGGGTCATTAATAAGGCAAGCTTTGTAAATTATTATTCGAATATCTCAGGTATACTTTGGATCTCTATGCAGATTATTTAAGATATCTAAATTTTTCTGCCTTTAATATCTATCACTTTCACAGGCGAAAGATCGACAAACTAACTTATTTCCCCGAATTATCGATTATTGAGATCACATCGTAGCCAAGTCCGGCTAGCTCAGGATAATACTTGTAGGTCTCTTCTTTTGTAAAGAATCCCCTTACAAATACCCTGTATAGATCCCACTGCTCAACTATCTCAACCTGAAGGTTTAGTCTGGATTCAATAATTCTTTTTGCTTTTAGAGCCTGTGTCCTTCTGGGGAATGAACCAACAAGAAGAGAAACCTTTGGCTCTTCCATTTTTAAGGTCTCTTTTGCAAGGTCCGTCTCAATATCTTTCTTAGTATATTCAGCTTTCAGGATATTAAGACTATCAACCACAATTCTTTCTGTTACCTCATGAATCTGCTCAATCGATGGTAGAGTATCTGTGAGTACTTCAGGAACAATAACCGGTTCCGGTGCTACTTCCATATCCCTGATTCCCCGCATTCCCAATGAAACAATTGCACGATCCAGTTCTTCAACTGTTTTGAAATCTGATGCCATTATCCTGTAGAAGCCATCTTCTTCAATTATGCTAAACTTTTTATCTATTGTTATAGATAGTTTCCTTAATATTGCCTCGGCAAGAGCTTCGTTCCTGAATGCACCTATCTTTATTGACATCTTCGCAATTGACTCAGGTGCTGCAGGGTCGATAACTGTTTCAATAATAGAGGTAAGAGTATCAGATACTTCACGCATCACGAGTTGTTGTTGCATAGCTTTTAGCCTGATTACCCAGAATTCGCTAAAGCCATTTTTGTTCAGTACAGCAAGATGCCGGTCTACCTCTTCTCTGTCTTTTATTTCAAGAATTCTCACTTTATGGAATCCTCCTTCAATTACAATCTCAGCATCTTTGCCCAGCATGCCTTCAAGTCTTCTCTTCAATCTTTCAGCATTGGACTTCACAGTGAATGCACCCAGCTGAATTGCCCAGCTATCTTCAGTAATAGTCATAAGCTCTTCTACTACTTCATGGATTATCATATAGGTAGTATCCCTCCTGGTGACTGGTTGCCTTGGAATTATAGTGTCTGCTCCAATGGAATCTGGTGGTAGCATTCTCAGTGCAAAATCAAGCCCGCTTATCAGGTCACCGTCGATTATCATATCTACATTAAATCTAATAGAATCAGGATCACTGATCATTCCCAGCCTTACCAGCTGGGCCGTATCAGGCATAACATAATAACTACCCGGAGTAAGCCCGAAATTACTAAAATAACCATCTGCTTCAGATAAGGTTCTGGATACCAATTTTTGGTCTTCATTATAGAAATTAACAATAATTCTGCCCAGTCCGTTAATCTCTCCATCCCGATCAATCCTCACAAAACCTGAAGCTTCTCCTACTATTGCTACTGGAATCTCTATGCTTTTCATAACATTTGGATCAATCTTTACACTCATGGTATTAAATGGGAGTCTCCAGGCAATGTTATAAAAACTGTTAGGGTCGAGCTCAATAAAGCAGGAAGTATATGGTTCCAGACCAAGGATAGCAATTATAGTGTCTTTCTCTGACTTGTCTACACGTCCCCCATTAGCTCTTATATTCAGCCCTGGAGCTCCTTCTTCTCCCGGATCGCGCCTGCCATTTGAGTTGTAATCAAGGAAGGGTTTAATTATTATACCACCTTTCCCAACGTTATTTTTGTCTTCAGCCCTGTAATATCTATTGCTTTTATCTGCAATAAGACTTCCCCTGGCATACTGAACAAATGTATTTTTGTTGTTAGACCTTCTTGCAGTTACTCCTGTTTGTGCAAAAGAGAAGTTGTACCTGAATCCCACCTCAGCCATGTTCATTTTACTTCTGAAGTCCTTTTCATATGAGACATTTAAAAAGGCCCGATCGAGCAGGTGTTTCTCAATTCTTAACCTGGCGCTTAATAATTGCTTCTGAGTATACCCGTATTGAAGTTGTGGCATGGCAATAATTCTTGCAGGAAGCCTGATTGCCATAGAAAGATTACTATATATGTAAGGATCAGTTTTGTCTATAAAGAGAGCATAAGTTGTCAGGTTTGTGTTAATTCCCAGGATTGATCCCGAGAATAGCCACTCTCCTGTTGTGTATTTGGAAAGAGGAAGAACAAGCTGGTTTACACTGAACCTGTTATAAGCCGATAATTTACCAATTTTCACAGGAAGAGATAATTGAATCTTTCTCTCTTCCAGGTAGTTATAGTTTATAGCCTCCTGGTTTTCATCATACAGATTATATTTTACATCAAGCTGGAGATTGGATGGGAGCCGGAATGTAATTGCGCCCCCTGTTTTTATTCCAGGCACGAATTCTCCAGAAATGAGCAGGTTGTTTGTGATTCTTATTGAACTGTTAACATATGGCATAACAGGATTTGCACTGATTGCAGAAAGATATTCAATACCGGCTCCTATAGTTATCCGGTTCGATAAACCATAACTGACATTTGCACGACCAAACTTGCTGAAATCAGAATCTTCGACAAAACCAGCGCTAAGAGTATATTCCATTTTCTTAGGAGGCAGGAAATTGAATGGGATATTGATGTTTTTCTCCTGGGTTCTTTCCTCTCCCCATGGACCAAAGAACTTTAACTTAACTATAGTATTACCATAAATCAGCGGCACATCAAATGAATAGAATCCTGATGCATCTGCTGTTACATAATCCACAAGGACATTATTAACATACAGCTCAACTGTCCAGCCTGGTTCAGTTCTTTCGCTAATCTTATATGTGCCATATGATCGTCTGAAAGTGGTTGGTGTATTTGTGAGCTGAACTCCAACAACAGGATTATAAATTGTAGATAATGAATTTGTAAAAATCTTACCCGCTTTTACCTGCCGTAGGAGCCTTTGATCATTGTTGACATAACGCCACAAATAATATTGTTGTTTTTCAGAAAATGGGGTTCGGCTATCATAAGTTATTGATGCGCTGGCTTCCCCACCTGCTATCATAGATCCAAGGGACAGGTTCAGCCTTGTATCGTTAATCCCGTTTACTTCTTCAGTAGCGATAGCCGACCAGTCTGCCATTCCGAATTTAAACATCGGGTATCTTCTTTCTATCGTCGTGTCTGCTTCGAGATCACCCTTTATCCTGTTAAGGTTTTTGCGAATCTCTTCCTGTCTCATCTCCCTTATAAGAGGAAGTTCCAGGTCTGTCTCAACTCTGACCGAAAGAGTTCGGAAGTTAAAAATGCAGTTCAAGCCAAATGCCGATTCAAAATAATCGGATTTTAGGTAGAGGTTTGATTCAGTCATTAAGAGATCACCGGGAATAATATCTATTATTTTATTTCCAATTTCTATAGTGTTCCTGGATCTGTCTATAAGGTACTTATTTGCGGGACTGATATAGAAACCTGAGACGGTTTCATTATTCTCCGAAAGGGTATTTTTAACTTTCAGGAAATCGAAAAGATGATTTATCGCCAGGTAGATTTCTTTTCCCTGTATCACAGCATCTACTTCAGTCCCGCCTACTCTTTGAATATCAAGGTTAACCGATATTTCGTAATATTCTGAATCTGTTTGTGCATGAGAATTCAGAGGGATAATTGAAAGAATCCAGACAAAAAATATTGCTGATAATCCGGGCAGTAACCTGGGTAATTGATTTATTATATTTATAGATGATGCCCTGTCTCCTCCCATTCTATCTACTGCAATATCCTGTTATTTATTCCTGTATAAATGTAATATCATATGTTCCACTAAAACTCCCGGGTGGATTTGCCGCACTATTTCCTACCGTAATTGTACCTCCAATATTGAGGTATGTAGATAATGGAGGTACCACTGTTGTAACAAATGGTGAAGCAGGGTCTGAGTTCCCAATAGATAAGGTTATAGATCCTCCATTACTACCCGGTAAAACAACATCCGGGCCATTTAGTATTGAAATTATTGTTCCCGGATTTGCCACAATCTCGTACAGAGTAGTTGAATATGGATAGCCCAATCCCAGTAAAATAATATCTCCGGTTGCTGTACGAATTCCACCTGAGCTGATAGTTACAGTTCCCCCTGAAGCACCGTGAGTAAATGCTCCAAAACTTAAAGTTTGGGCGGTTACGGTTACCACCACAGGTCTTGGTGGAGGTTCCTGTGTAAAAGTTTTGTTTGTGATTGCGGTAATTATAATAATTATTAAACTTACCCTGTGCCAATATATTTTGATCTTCTTTCTCATTAATTGCCAATAAATATTTTTTTCGATTCTGACGTAATTCCTGAACGATAGTTAATTATGTATAAACCTTTTCCATAAATATTATAATAATCATATAGTCCAGGTTCAGTTATATTAAATCTTTTTAAAGTCTGGCCCAGAACATTATGGATTGTAAGAATTCCTATACCCTGTGGAGGCTCATATATCTCAACTCGCAGCAAGTTACCTGATGCATAGGCCTTGAATATTCTATCAGAGGAATCAGGTTCTTTGGTTTCAGTGCTTACCTGACTAATATCCAGGAAGAATCGGTTATGATATTCTGCTGCATCAAGATATGTAGAATAGCAGGAATCAGTTAGAAGTCTTCTGTTTATATCTGTATAACTGTCGTATAATTCTATTCTATAAATGGAATAATAATCATCCAAATCCTTCAAACTAAAAACGAGATTTCCACCACGATTTGTTTTGACACCCAGTGGAATTCTTATCGGGAATTCAATTGATTCGGGAAGTGCATTGATTGAAAGTTTCTTATCACCAGGAATAGTAAAATATATATTTGGAACTGTATAGTCTGTGTTTAAAAGTTTCAGGGCATCCAGATCATAGTCAAAACCAGCTGTGGCAAAAGGGTTCAGGTAAACAACCATATGGTCAACTGAACCAGTGTCGTCATCAAATTCAGCTGATATTCTGATTAACGGATTATCTCCTGAAGACTTTGACTGAATATATTTGGATTTCAAGAATGGATGTGTCTGGTCTGTTATTCTTACACTGTTATTCATTCCAAGTGTCCCTGAGACAGGGTATGCTCCATCAGAAACATGTACAAAGAAACCCTGCATTGAAGGGATGATATTGTTTGCGAAGCCATCACTTGATATTCCACCTATATAGGAGCTATAAGTACCACCATACTGATCTGTTGTACTCGATTTGAAATAATAAATTGCATCGTCAATATTGATCTTAGTCCATCCTGTTGCTTCATCCCAGTCTATTGGTGAGGGATAAGGATTTCCTACCAGGTTGAGGCCCTGGGTAAAGGTGTTATTATTATTGTATAGAGTTATTGAGAGGGCACCACTATTAACAATGCCACTTACATCTATTGTATCAGCACTTAGTACAGATCCAAAATTAACTGCGTAACCATGCATGGGCTCGAGGATCCAGGCGGGATTTATATAACTTACCCATCCTGAAGAAGTTCTGCTTTCATCATATTCGTATAGAGTGGGATACCAGTAGCTTAGGTCCATATCATCGCCAAACTCACTGACAGTTGCTGCCTGGAATGGAGAGCTGAAATATTTGTAACCAAATCGTTCTGGAAGGTATCTTTGCATTGTAACATTCCCTGAAACACTTCCGTTACCCGATCCGCTTATCAATGCAGTTTGTGAGGCTGTGGATACCATTGTCAGAAAGCCACCGCTGGCAAGATCTCCATTCTCAGGATATAAAATCCCTGTTATGCTCAGGGGTCCGGATAATGTTACTCCGGCTGCATTGTCTATTATCAGATCAAGGATTGTATTGTTCTCAAAGATGTCGGCACCGATATCCTGTGAGGCAGAGCCATTCATCTCAATAGTGCCTGCTGTGGCAGTGAAGGTTCCATTATTGGTAATTGTACCTGCAATCTGTAAAGTGTTACCTGATACTGTCAGGGATGAACCACTATCTATTGTCAGATCATTTACGGATGCAATTGCACCACTGCTAATGATGGGTTTATTTGTTACATCTGGAATCTGAACCAAAGACGCAATGGTTGGCACATAAGTACATGACCAATTTCCTGCATTATTCCAGTCAGTATCTGAAGCTCCTGTCCAGACAAGGTCTGAAATAACCGTAAGTAGAGCTGAATTACTTGGTAAAGAGTTACTATTGCCGTCAGTGACAATACACCTGTAGAGGTAACCGGTCATCGAATCGGATACTCCTGTGATGGAAAGAGTAGTGCTGGTTGCCCCATTATATATTACCTCCATCACTGATATTAGTGAATCCACTTCCTGAATCTTCCTGCCACTGGTAGGTTAGTGTGGGAGCTCCGCTTGCAACTACAGTAAAGGTAGGAGCACAACCAGTGTAATCAGCAGGATGAGTGATGATAGAAAGACTTGATTTACCAATTGCTAGATCGGTAGAGCTTGTGGAAATGCCACTTAGTCCAGTTCTTGTGATTTCAGGACTTGAAACACTTCCATGAGTTCCATCAATGCTTATATTGCCTCCGGCAGTTCGTTTTATTATCCTGGCCAGGGTATTCAACAGCTGATGAAACCAGTATAATTCAGATTTACGTCATAGTCGGTCGATGCCAGAGTCCATTGATGATGCAATAATAGTCCAGTAACCTGTTGTATACCGGTCAGTGATATCAATAGATCCGCTCGTTTAGAGGAAGATCCTGTTGTTTCCGATATCGGAAGCCTGGAAACTCTAACAGTAAAGTCACCGGCGGTTAGGTTGGTGAAATCTCGTTTTAAGGGGATTATAGTTCGTTGTTGATCCCAACTGGGAAGAGGTATTCTGTTCCGGTTGGTGTACCAATAGCTCTTTGTAGTGATCCAATAATTGTCCCGGATGTATAACTTAAGTTTGACGATGTACTGCTGGTAAGTATCAAGGTATTTGTCCCGGTCGAAATATTTCCATCAGTCATGGTGAGACCATTACTTATAGTAATATCTGTTGTAAGTGATACGCCGTTGCTATTATCTACCTCC
Source organism: uncultured Marinilabiliaceae bacterium (assembly GCA_942491535.1). Classification (GTDB taxonomy): domain Bacteria; phylum Bacteroidota; class Bacteroidia; order Bacteroidales; family VadinHA17; genus JAUVKT01. The sequence goes on along the minus strand of CALOBV010000015.1, from coordinate 14,794 downwards.
AGGTTATAGTAATCATAAGTGCCAATATTCTGTGCTGCCGTTCCATTGTATATTACTGTTCCTGATGTTGGTGCCTGGGGACCTCCTCCTGAATTACTTGTAATCGTTCCTCCTGTTATTGCACCACCGATAAAAAGGTCTCCATTTCCGGTAAATAGAAAATAGTTACCTCGACTGGTTCCATTAAGAGTAATGTTGCCATCAACGCTTACTTCACCTGTGGAAATTCTGATATAGGCATCCCTGTTATTCTTGTCTGATGACGCCCAGACAGATCCTGTCCTAAATACACCTGAATCGACAAGTATAGATTTCTGGACCCAGTTGGTAGTACTGGAGTTCAAGTAGGTTTGACCGGTGACAGTCAATGAATATGATCCACTAAACTGAACGAAGGAATTATTGGTGCCCGAGTCGATTATTAGTGAACCAATACTGTTCTGGACATCTGAGCTTACTGTAACCGTGTGATTATTCAATATATATACTGTGCCTGCCCCTGAGGCGGCTCCCGGATAATCTCCGGTAGAACAGTTTGTCCAGGCTCCACCACTATATACCTGCCAGGTGGTGTTGCTGTTCCAGTTTCCGTTATTTCTGGTCTGGTAATCTCCATTAACCTGTCCCTGCAAAGCCACCGTGATAAAAGTTACGGCGAGTGCAGTAATAAATTTATGGACCAGGTCTGGCATTAACATTGTCAAGTACGAAATTTGTGCTGATCGGATAATAAAATAAACTGCTTATTATTGAAGTATAAGTTCTGCTTCAGCAAATGTTTCAGGGTCCAGGTCAGATGGTGCCGTGTAGAGTAATTTAAGTTTTCCGGAGCTGTAATCAATCTCGCCGGATTTCAGAAGCTTTAGCCTGAATTTTCTTAAATTATTTGGTGTATAAACAGCTATTCCATTTACAATCGCAACACGATTGCTTACTCCGGCAGGTGATATATGTTCAACAACAAGGTTTCCATATATCGATTTTTCTCCTGAGCGTTTGAAACTTATATCCAGTACCGGATTATTTTCATCATCCACCCCGAATTTTAAGTCTTCAAGTGTCACAATTGCCTCAGGCTTACCAATACGGATAATGACAGGAATAGTTATTCCGAAAACAGGGGTCAGTTTTACAGAAATAGTATTTGTCTCTTTAGCTGGATCCTCTTCCCCAAGTGGAGATGGAGCTTTTTCTGCCCGGAAATAAAAATGAGATCTGTATTCCCCTTCCTCTAGTTGGCTCCTCCTTGTTACCTGTACCTTTACAACCTGAGCTTCATTTGGTCCGAGTGTTACTGATCTAGGAAAAAACCGGATGAATTTGTCAGCAAACCTCTGTCCCGGATCGGGTTCGGTTATTGTCTCAAAACCCCCATCCTCTGTCATCCTGATCTGTACAAGCGAGATAGCATAGGTAGCACTATCCCGCCCTGTATATTCAAGATTAAGGTCTATTGACCTTGTAGAACCGTCAAATACAACCCTCCTTGGTGTTATCAGTAGATTTCCTTGTCCCGAGATTTTAGATGGAAGGAGGAACAAAAAAGAGAGGAATATTACAAATGAACAAATCAAGGTTCTTGAGAACCGGGAGGATGGAATTATTAGTGACATAATTTTTATTTTCCAATTAGTTAAAATCAAAGGTAACAGTATATGATCCTGTGTATATTCCAACAGGATTATCATTCAGTGTGCCCACTTTTAGTGTTGCCCCAACAAACACCGTTTGTGACCCATTTTGAAGAATCCCTGTTCCTATTCCCTCATCTGGCACAGAAACCCAGTTATCCACTACCATTGTTTTATCTGCAGAGATACTCCTAATTACCACAGGTTCTGTAGGAAGGGAAACTGAATATATTGCATCCTGGTCTCCAGAAACAAAAAAGCTGGCAGCGTTTCGCAATCCACTACCACTATAAACACTTCCGAGTACAGAAACTACACTCTCAGGTGACAGGATTATTTCTCCTCCCTGTGCTCCGGGAGAAAATTTTCCGAAATTCATCTGTGAAGTCTGACTTGCAGAGAACACTGGTATCACTTCCGCAAAAATCTCTCCTGTAGCTGTGGCCGGTGCAATAGCCTGTCCGAACAGACTCCCACCTAAAATAAACAAGAATATAAGGCTGGTAAAATCTCTTTTTAGCCCTTCCATGGTGATAGGTTTAAACCCTTTCGTGAATAACTAGTTATAATTGACCGTAACTGTAAATGGAGTTCCTGAGATGTAAGTACCTGCAGCCTGTCCGGCAGCAACATTTAATGTTGCACCAATAGAGAGGGTTTGCGATCCTGTTCCATCAAGTGTCCCTGTTGGAGTAGGATTTGATGTCCATGTGTCAACTGTCATTGTATTTGCTCCACTTGTAATGGTTGTTGCCGCAGCAGGAACAGTAATAGAGTAAGTAAAACTTGCCTGCCCGGTAACTGCAAATGCAGCTGAAGTAACTGTTCCGGTAACTGCGGGAAGCGTAACGCCTCCTGTTGTTGAACGTGCACCGGCAGGTGATAGTATAACCGTTCCCGGGGTGGCACTTACAGAAATATTACCGAAATCCATATCGGTAGTATTGGCAATAGCAATTGGGGTAATTATTGTTGCAGAAGCAGTTGCAGTTGCGCTTACCTGGCTGTAAGATACTGTTGTAAATAGAAATGTTACCAATAATAACGAAGATAGTCTGATTAAACTTTTCATTGATCCAAAAATTAGGTTTATAAATTATCCATTAATACTAAAATCCTATGTAGGAGGTATCCTACTTAGCACAATTGTTGTTTCGCTTGATTGAAAACTAACAGTCTGCTATTAATTTCGACGCAATATAAAATTTCTTCCAAGAATAGCAAATATAATTTCTGAATGATTATTAACAGTTTTAGCTTTTTTTGACCAAAACTCTTATAGGCATGATAAGTATTAGGTATCCTGCATGGCATGTGATCATTACTGCAATGAGATCTCCTGATTGTAAGCTGACAAACAATAGAGAGTTTCATTCTCATTTTCTCCCATTCTCCCCTTCTCTCACTTACTAATTCAGGATTACAAAATCGTTTGCATATAAAACCTTTCTCCGGGATCAATAGCTTGACAATAATTTGCTATTTGCTCTGAACGTTATATACATTCCACAGGCTAGGGTCATCTTTGAAATTATCAGATTCGTCAAGGATACTACCACCTGGACTATCATTAATTGCAGCCATTTCACCTAGTGCAAAGTAATATTCTGAAGTTGAGGTAGCAACTCTCAGGTAGAATGAAATTTTTGCGCCGGCATCGCTACATGTACCATTAGGATTACCATCAGCATCTTCAATTGCTACATCTTTCATATTAATGCTTACACCTGTCTGTGTAAAAGAAGCATCATCTTCACCCTTGATTTTGTTGTTCTTAATATAAACAGGAGTATCTCCAATAGCATAATATATCCTGGCCTCCTCAATTGTTTCTGATGAGGAATATTCTATATCAACAAGAATATCACCAGTAGAACCTGGATTCGACGGGAAATCAAACTTTGTTACACTAACAGCATCTTTTGGTGTGAATGCGTTCCATAGAGCTGCATCTGCTTTAAAATCATCTGATGGACCGTCATCAGTACCATCATCATCAGTATCTAAGATTGGGACTCCATTAGAACCATAATAGTACTCATTACCGTTTGTCAGCGCAAGACGAACAAAAAATGAAATTTCCACATCGGGATCACTGGTTGAGCCAACAATTGTACCATCAGCATCTTCCACATCAGCACCTGCCATATTAATGATTACACCGCTTTGAGTAAATGAGGCCTCATCTTCACCCTTAACTTTATTATTTTTAATATATTCTGGCGAATCACCAGAAGCAAAATATATTCTGGCTTCAGTTATCTCAATATCAGCAGAATAGTCCAATTGAACCAGAATACTATCACCAGCTGTAGGAGCGACACCAAATGTTACAGAAAGATTTGGGGCTGCAACTCCTCCTGCAACAGGGGTATATGTGTTCCAGAGGGTGGCATCCGTTGATAATGTAGCTAATACCGTACTTTTATTGTTTTTATCATAATAATACACTGAACCATTGTCTAAAGTAATGGCTACAAAGAAGGAAACTTTTACGCCGTCAACATTTAAATCTGTCATTGTAACAGTAGCTGTCCCTGTACCAAGAGCACCAACCAATTTATTACTTACATTATAAACAGGAGCATCGCCACTTGCATAAAATACAGCCACTTCACTTACTGTTTCTGTTGCATCAAAAGTGACAAGTACATCAACAGTTTCTCCTGCGGCAGGTGTAAGATCATATTCCAGGCCTGAAATGATTGGAGTGCCTGGATCTCCTATATTAGCAGCACCAGGACTGGCCTCTGTACCATTAAGCCAGGTGTCACCACCATCGGGTAATCTGCTGAAAGTTGAGCCATCAGCAAGAGATGCAGGACAAGTAATAAGATCCAGTAAAGTTCCATCAGGTTTACCGAAAGATACATCTTCACCACCTGAACTAATCGCAACACTTAACTCTGGTTCATAAACAATATAATATCCTTTAGATGCTATTATTGTTCCGTCAGGGATGACAAAACCGCCACTTGGATCGTCATCATCATTAATTAAATATCCGGAGATGTCAGCTTCAATTTCGCTCTTATTGTACAGTTCTATCCAGTCATTATCTGTTACTGGATCTTTTGACATAATCTCGTTCAGGACAAGATCTGTATCTCCAACTGTTAGAGGCTCATACGTATCGTCTTTTACACAGCTTGTAAACATTCCTGAAAGTAGAGTTGCAAGAATAACAGAAAGCAAAAGTTTCTTCATGATTTTAATGTTTTGGTGTATTAAGCTTCAAACCTAAGAGAACATTTAATCAATGAAAAAAATAATCAATGTTATGGAAGTATTTATCTACGAACAGGTATATTTTATCATTGATATTTGCGAAGGGTATCTATATTGGCTTCTAAGATGGAAAAACCAGTTTGACTGGTTTTTCTATACTGATAAAGAGCTATTCCAAATTTCAGTATTATATGCAAAATGGATAATTTTCCAGTTACAAACAGACTGCTTACTTTGAAGGAGAATGAGGTATTCAGATTACCGACACTTTCGTGTCAGTCTTTTTGTTTGTCGGGGTAGGAATGCACCCCTTTCCTTTATTGATGTATATAGCCAAGCCGGGAAAGTGAGAAAAGAATAAAAAAGAGCATAAAGGCCCCTATATTTGCTATAAATTTGAGGTTATCAGGCATAAGAAAGGCCCCAAAAATACTTAAGGTTTTGAGATTACTCTAAGTAATACATTATATAATCTTCTGTTTGTCCAGGCTAACAATATCTAATATCCACTACTTGTTTTATCAATTTTCAATATAGAAAACCTTATCCCCACCTGAGTTGAGATATAAGAGAATGGGGTCGCCTCACGTGGTAAAACCTGCGGTTTATCCGGGTCATATGCAATAGTAGGATCATAGGATTTCTCGAATACTTTTTTCCTGAAAGATACTACCCACTGATCCAGGTTATCTACTCCATCTTCAATATGTTTTGTCATATTACCCTCATTAGGATAATAGGTCATACTTACAAAATTAACTTCAGTAAATATATCAAGTCTGTCGCTTATCTCCCAGTTCATTCCTATTGCAGCCTGGTAGCCTAACGCAGCTCCTCCACTATATTCCCATCTAAGCTCTGTAGTTATTTCACCATCCGAATTACTATAAAAAGTTTCGTCTTCGACAACTTTAGGTGATGCAACAATAACACCAAATCTACCATATGGAGCATACTTCCCAAAACCGGCTGAAAAGATTAATGTTGGATTAAAATACACTCCACTTGATTTTGATGAAACAGTAAGTTTATCCAATGTGGTATAACCAAGATCTTCATATTTCTGAATATTGCTTGTTTCAAATTTTCTTCCAGCAAGGTATATTACATTGAAATCAAATATAAAGTTCTCATTAAACTTATAACCAAAGGCTATATTGAAATTAACACCAGCTCCATACGAAGCTGTAACGACCTCTGTAGAATAATCATCCGTAAAGATGTTTCCATCATATACTGAAGAATGGAGATAGTTTTCACCTATCTGGCTTGTTGCAGCAGGGAAACCATATCCGCTACCTACTCTAAAATATATTCCCTGAGCAAAGGATGATCCTATAAGGGCTATTGTCATTATCGATATTAATATTATCCGTCTCATAATCAGTAAGGTTTATAATTTAGATCAATGCATTAATAATACTAAATTATATAATTATTATCAGATATTCGAATCATTAGGGTTTATAAGCTATATGGTTCTTAAAGCGACAATCTCACTTCAACACTGCCTCAGGATTACAAAATCGCTTCGCAATTTTGTGATCCTTTTCAGGGGGTTGATTCAAAACGAAAAAGACCACACTCCAACACTCAATCACTCCGACACCCCATCACTCCCTCTCTCACTCAGGATTACAAAATAGCTTCGCAATTTTGTGATCCTTTTCAGGGGGTTGATTCAAAAGAACCCACAAAATCTTTCCTTTTCGGGGTTGATTCAAACAAAGAGCCGTACTGCAACACCCCATCACCCCATCACCCCATCACCCCATCACCTCCCCTCTCTCTCTCAGGATTACAAAATCGCTTCGCAATTTTGTGATCCTTTTCAGGGGGTTGATTCAAGCAAAAGAAGGTTAGCGCCTGTTGCAGTGATCTCAATAGTTTTATTCTCATTTTCACCCATTCTCTCCTTCTCTCCCTCACTTGTTCAGGATTACAAAATAGCTTCGCAATTTTGTGATCCTTTTCAGGGGGTGATTCAAACAAAAAGCCTTACTGCAACACCCCATCACCCCATCACCCCATCCCCATCCCCTCTCTCCCTTCTCTCAGGATTACAAAATAGCTTCGCAATTTTGTGATCCTTTTCAGGGGGTTGATTCAAAACGAAAAAGACCGTACTGCAACACCACAACACACCATCAACCCATCACCCCATCACCCATTCTCCCCTTCTCTCCCTCAGGATTACAAAATCACTTCGCAATTTTGTGATCCTTTTCAGGGGGTTGATTCAAACAAAAAGCCGTACTGCAAACTCTGTTTGCAGCAGGGCTTTTATATTTATCCGCTCCTGAGAGCAAGCTCTCATCGCTAATAAATATAAAAGCCCGACACTTTCGTGTCAGGCTTTTTGTTTGTCGGGGTACCAGGATTCGAACCTGGGACCCCCTGCTCCCAAAGCAGGTGCGCTAACCGGACTGCGCTATACCCCGGTCTCCCCACGAAGCTTCAGCAAAGGAGGTTTTCCTTTTCTGTCTTCAATATACGGGAGTGTATTTTCGGCTGCAAAAATAAGAAAGCTTTTTTAATTTCCTATTAAGAAGTTGGATTAATAACAGCATTTTATTGACTTCTATTTATTCTTCGTTTTATTAATATCTAATTGTCCTCAATTTTCTTTAAGAAGTGCCATTGATTCTGAATAATAACTTCTGTTACATCTCCTTCACTATTTTTTATAAACTCGAAGTATGCCCTATCTTCTTTATTAAAGAAAAGGTTATTACTCTCAGGGTATATCTCAAAACTATTTTCATCCAGCGACTGAGTTCCCGTCAGGTGACTGTCTTCGACACTGAAACTAACCCACATCAAATCATCAGGTATTTCAAGGTAATATTCCCCTGCCAGTTTATTCAATGATTCTTTATCTAAATCAATAATTTTTTTTATTTCCGGCTTGTAACTATCCCAGTTATATACGCTTGAAAAGGATCTTAATACTTCACCCATCAGTACATCACCCTTATCACTGTTAGTCATTATCGCAACACCCTGACCGGTATGTGAAAATACGTAAAGCTGACATCTGTATCCTTCATTTGCTCCTCCGTGACCGAAGGTTGCAGACAGGTTTTTTCCTCCGACACCAGGTCCCAGTCCGTGAGAGTTCATTTGCGGGCTAAGCATTTCTTTGGTCATGTCTTTGGATAAAATTTTATTTGATTTTCCGAAAAGAGAGTTGTGAACTTCTATTGCATATTTCAGCAGGTCTGTAGGGTTTGTCCATAAGCCTGCAGCTGCCATTTCAGGGTAAATATGCCATTTTCCTATCACCATACTGCCATCAACCCTATAAGCTATAGCAGCCTTAGGTTCAAGTTCTGATGGGAGCGGCTGCTTATATGTGCTGGATTCCATCCCAATTACTGACAACAAATATTCATTCATAATAACAGGAAATTCTTTTCCGGTAATATCACACAGCATTTTCTGCATCACAGTATATCCTCCTCCTGAATACCTGTAGATTGATCCGGGCAGAGTATCAGGATATATTCTGCCTGAATTGGCAGGTGCTTCACCGTTTAATACCTGTATTATACCGGGAACAGAATCAGTATCTGAATATCCTCCAAAACCATGAACGGTTAAACCGGCGGAGTGGGAGAGAAGTCTCCTCAAAGTGACCTTTTCTTCGGTCGTGAATTTATTTTCTTCTACCTGCCAGCCAACAAGGTAATCATTAACATTATCGTCGAGCCCAAGTATACCTTCTTCGACGAGATACAGGGCAGCCATTGCTGCAACCGGTTTGCTTATAGAAGCAGCCTGGAAGAGCGTGTTAGGATCAACAGCCGTAATGCTGTCGAAACTTGTATAGCCATATCCTTTTGCCCATACAATTTCCCCCTGGTCCATAAAAGCGATACTCATTCCGGGAACCTTGTGATACTTCATCCGGTCGTTGATATTGTATGTTTCGGTTTCTTCACCATCAATAATGACAGTAGGAAGGAGTCCGTTTTCAATTTCTGATATCTGCTTAAGATGTTGCTCTTTACTTATATTTGATTTACATGAAGATATAAGCACCAGGAGAATAACTACTGGAATCAAATGATTTTTCATATTTCTTAGTATTGGTTACAAAGTAATCCTGCGGTCCCGGGATTTATTAATTAAATTCTCAATTGTTTTTAAAAGAACTTTCTGGTTGGTTGGCTTTGCAATGTAATCATTGCATCCGGCTTCGATCGATTTCTCCCGGTCGCCCTCCATTGCATAGGCTGTATGAGCAAGTATTGGGACCTCCTTGTCAAGCTCCCTTATTCTTCTGGTTACCTCGTACCCGTCTACACCTGGAAGCTTTATGTCCATAATGATCAAATCAATTTTTTTTAGCTTTTTAAATATTTCTAAAGCCTGTTCTCCATCTTTTGCAAGGTGAAGATTTACATTGGTTGGTTTTAATAATTGTTTTACCAATAAGTAATTGGGTGTGTCATCCTCAACAATAAGAATGGTTTTTGAACTAAAGTCAAAATTATTTCCAAAAGTACTGTTAGCTTTTTTCTGCTGAGAACCTGATACCTGAAGCCCTTTAGTTGATAAAGAAAACATGAATTTGGATCCCTTGCCTTCTTCTGATTCCACTGTAATATCACCTCCCATCAGTTTGATAAGATGCTGTGAAAGTGCTAATCCCAGGCCGGTTCCTCTATATAATCTGAGTTTATTGTCTTCAACCTTTCTGAAAAGATCAAAGATTACTTCTATTTTATCAGGAGCCATCCCTATACCGGTATCTTCTACAAAGAAGCTTATTTCATCATTATTGATCTTGTAGCCAAACCTTATCGAACCTGAATCAGTAAACTTTACAGCATTATCCAGCAATTTTGTGAGTACCTGGCGAAGCCTGGTACAATCAGTTTCGAAAATATAAGGACTATCGCTTTCGGGTTCATCTAATATCAGCTCCAGGTGACTCTTATCCAGCTCATTAATGTTTTCCTGGAAGAGTGAATATATATCATTCACAAGCGCGGAAACATTGCATGGTTTTATTTTTATATTAAGCTGGTTAGATTCAATCTTTGAAATATCAAGAAGATCATCAATAAGACTTAGTAGTCCTCTTGAATTGGTGATAATATTTGTCATATAGCTATTCCTCTCCTCATCCTCCAGGTCAGAATCTTTAAGTAGCTCGGTAAACCCAACTATCGCATTCATCGGTGTTCTTATCTCATGTGACATATTTGTCAGGAACGAAGTTTTAAGTTTATCGGAAAGCTCAGCCCTATCCTTTGCTTCAATTAATTCTTTCTCAGCCTTTTTTCGTTCCTTGATTATCTCTTCCTTGACAATTACCTCTTTTGTCTTTTCATCCAGGTTTTTGATAAGTCTCTCCTGGGCAAGCCTGAGGTTTCTTTCCCTTGCTCTTATTATCGCGTAAACTAAAGCAGAAATAATTATTATTATTATAGCATAAAACCAGAATGACAGGTAGATTGGCTTGTTTATTTTTAGTTCAAATCCGGAAATAGTACTCGATATTCCATTTTCATTGAATGCGCCAATTTTGAAGTGATAATTGCCATGTCCAACCCTGTTAAATGTTACCGTTCTGTCTGAAGTTTGATTTGACCATTTATTATATCCTTCAAGGATGGAACTATATTTTACAAGTTCAGGATTACTGAAATTGATAGCAGTGTAGTCAACCCTTACCTCATAATATCCGGGATCAAGAATTAGCTGGGTTTGTATCTTGTATGGTTCATCGTCAATATAGATTGCGTCTATATGGATTAGTGGAGGAGTCAGGCCTTTTGTTGTAAGTTCCGGAAGAAATTTTATAACTCCCTCAGATGTCCCAAACCAGATCCTGTTATAAGAATCAACTGCTGCGGAATTTAAATAGAATTCTGTAGATGTTTTTATTCCTTCGTAATTGGTATAAGTCTTTATCCTGGGTTTTTCACGGGTTTCTATTTCAGAGAATCCCCCCCTGTGCCCTACAACAATCTTATCGAGATTATTATAAACCATACTATAACAATAGTCTGAAAGCATTCCACTGGACCTCCTGAAAGTCCAGCCTATTTCCGCATTATCGTTAAATTTAAAAACCCCTGATCCTGACGTTGCTACCCAGATCGATTTTTCTGAATCCTCTGCAAATGATATAACAGAATTAAGCCCGTTAAGACTAAGTTTTGGGTCTGGCTTTATGGTATTATCAATATCGATATAGAAGATATTCTTGCAATATGTTCCAACAAGTACACGACCTTTGGAATCAATGAATAGAGTCATAATATTGTTATGCGGTAGTCCTCCGTTTCTGGTGTTGAACCATATCTTCTGTCCAGTCTGCAAGGAATATTTGCAGGCACCCTTTTTTGTACTTATCCACAGGAAGTCAGAATCTCCGGTTATATTATTGACAGAGTTTTCGAGATCGTCTCCAGATAATCTCACATTCTTAAACGATTTATTAAGCGGGTTGAAGACAGTGATACCTGTTTTATCATATCCCAGGTAGACAAGACCTTCTTCGGACTCGTAAATTGAGTTTATAATTAACCCTATATTCTGGACAGGAAGCTCAATTGATTCTAAAACGGAACCATCATTGTGATCAAGTTTTATTATACTGTTCTCAGTTCCAATCCATATATTCTTTCCACTTGGAGCGATGGAATAAATATTTTTGGTTTCTGTAATATCCTCATATGAGAAGAACTTCAGATTGTCGTCGATATATCGTATAAGTCCTTCTCCGAACATCCCAAACCAGATGTTTTCTTCACGGTCTTTAAAAAGATATTTTACATTATTCGATGGGAGTCCGTTATCTGAATTTATTGTTCCACTGAAAGCGAAAAGATCTGAGTCTTCACGGAGGTATTTTATTATACCATTACCCATTGTATTAATCCATAGGGTGTTATTGTTGACCAGCAGGCCACCCTGTAAGTTATCAAGCCTTCCTGATTCATTATTATCTATAGTATCAAGCTTGAATTCAGCATTATCATCCTCAGCCTTCAGATTGAAGATTCCTTCATCCTGCGTAAGAATCAGGAAACTATTGGATTTCTCCTTAATTATCGTGGATACTTTAGACAGAGGGAGGTCTTTTATCCTATTAATTATTTCTAATGTTCCTGTCTCTGGTATATATTCTGAGATATACAGGTTTTCATCGGTGCCGAGTAAAAAGTTATTACCACTTAGATGTTTTATGCTGAATATCAGCTCATTACTTAAGTCTACAGAGATTTCTATGAATTTATCGCTGTTGTCAAATAATATGATCCCCTCATTCTGGGTAGTGCACCAGATTTTTGAGCTGTCTGATTCAGTTATATCAGTTATTGAGGAATTGAAAGCTGAGCTTTCGACGAGAATATCAAAGCGATTATTATCAATTCTTGTAATCCCTCCGCTCATATGACCAACCCACAGTCTCCCTGAGAGATCTTTAAAAATAGTAGTTACGAAATTTTCGGCCAGGCTATCCTGGTCTGTAAAAATATCACACTCATAGCCATTAAACCTGTAAAGACCCTCCCCTGTTCCAATCCATAAATAGCCTGAATTGTCCTGGTTCAGTGAGTAGAGGAATGAATTATTCAGACCATACTCTGAACCATATTGTCTGAAAAGATTATCCTGTGCGGCAGTCAGCAGGAAGATTGAAAAAAGGGTAACAATAAAAAGTGTTTTTTTCATCTTGTTTAATTTACTTTCTTTCTACGGCTTTCATCCTGAGGGAAGGATTATAAACCGGTATTCCACCAATAGGTACAACATAAAAAGGTAAACTTACTCCATACTGGTTTTGAACTATCACAACCACGTTATTGTTTTTTACCTGAAGCGATCTGTTTTTAATAAATTGAATTTCCATTGAAGTATTATGTTCATCCTCAGTAATTGGCAATTCTGTCTCTTCCCAGTTACTGTCATTTGATACCTGGCATAACTCTCCTCTTTTTGCAACAGACACAACCCGAATGAAACCGTCATTATCCCAATCGTAGTTTAATATTTTTACCGAAGTTACTTTATCATCAAGATATGGATATATCTGCGATACATTATTTTGATTATTGGAAAGGCGGAATGTATATTCATAGGTAAATACATTACCTCCTTCAATCACACGATTTTCATTTTTTTCTGTTGTCAGGAAGTATGTGTACAAATTTCCATCGTCTCCACTAATCCCTTCTGCAATTATTTTAAATATATATCCGTCTAACTTTTCAGAAAGCTCACCTTCAACAGGATTAAAAGGGCCAAATGTATACCATTCCTCGTCGTACCTTGAGCTTGTGCCAAATGTTTTAGAGGCAATGAGATTTCCGCTTTTGTAATTACCTACCGGGTCTACTCCCTGTGCTTCTTCATCGCTCCATGCTCCTTTTCCACCATGTACAGAAAACCTGACAGTGGTATTAAAATCACCTTTCATTTCATCCAGTTCGCCACCTGTATCAGGGTCAAAGACTCGTATATAAAATGGTTCTGTATATGATCTAGGTATTCTGAAGAAGAAAATCTGGCAAAAATCATCATCTCCCCACGATTTTTCTGAATTTGCTCCAAAAGTAACAAGATATGGTATGTTCTCATCCTCTGCGCTGGTTGCCCCAGGCTAATTAGCGGAATAGGAAAAATTAGAAGAGTTGCGCTTAGATATTTATTCATTTTATTAATATTAAAACCTCCTGGGAGACAATGTTTTACTTCTCTTTGTAGACTGAAATTATTGTCAATAAAAATCTCGTGAGAACCAGTTGGGGATTGCGCTTAGATATTGTCAATTTTATTAATATTAAAACCTCCTGGGAGACAATGTTTTACTTCTTGCTGTTGAAAATTATAGCTAATCTCCAATGGTGAGTTCAATGAATCGAGCAATGAACCTGTATGTAGCTCGTACAAATATCCAAATTTTGGTTGTTATTTATTCTTACCAGGAATCGAGCAATAGCTGCTCCAGGTTCACAGTTAATGCCAGCACCGAAAGAATTCTGATATATTGCACTGAGTTTAATACTTAATAGTACCTGTGACCAATTGACAATCTATGCTTTAATATTTGGCAGCATTAAGAGCCAGATCATCATTAATCGAGAAAGTGGTACCTCCTCCAAGTATAAATAACCTGTCCTGCTTGTTTTTTATGGAATTTTCTTCTAGACCTGCAGGATTAAGATTATTTCTAATTAGACCGGGAAATGAGATGTCAATGAAATATACAGGTGTATTATAGTGAATCCCGGCCCCAATATTCGGAAGCGGTTTAAGATCAACATTATTCTCAAATAATAAATCAGCAGGATCAATTAATAAAATTATTAAGAGCTGCATGATATAACTCAGTTCCGGCCTTTAAACCAAAGGCCAGGGTTGATCTGTCATTAATATTTATATGGAATAGGAATAATAGAAAAATATACTCGTTTCAGTGATTGATTCGAGAGTAAAATTACTTAATTCTGCACCAATATCTGCCTTCTTCTCTTTGTGAGTGATTGAGTGAGAAGCAGGTATGATTTGAGGAGCTCCCTCAAAACCAACCCATTGCTGCCTCGATAGAAGCATTAAGTCGTTAAAATCCTTATTACCTGTGTATGCCGGATTGTATTTAAAACCAATAAAATCATCTAAGGCACAGAATATATCCTGCTGAGAGTTTACATTGGGATTAATTGTAGCAATAGTTAGCATAATCAAAAAAAGTGCTTGATTCGAGATATGTGAAATTCAAGTTGCATTCTCCTTTCAAGTATATATTACACTTGATAATTTTTTGAACCAGAAATTCTAAGAATGTAGAAATAACTCGGCTGTCGGGAGCTCTTTGCCCTTGTTTATACCTTGTCCACTAATTCCGAGTTCAGGAATTATCATATTGTTTCATCTTGAATACTTCATACTTTTATATGTTGTATATATAATTC
>CALOBV010000014.1:0-8777 GCA_942491535.1 uncultured Marinilabiliaceae bacterium | reverse complement strand
CGCTTCATGGACAAGACTGCAGGCACGTAATGCCTCACTTGGTACGGATGCAGTTTATTATAATCCTGCAGGTACTGTATTTATGAAACCCGGGATACACGTGTCAGTAAGTAATCAGACAATCTCTCAGACAAGGTACATTAATACTAATTACCCGATCCTGAATGGAGTTTCCCCTGGTGAAACCAGGGAATTCGTTGGTGATGTCTTTGCACCTGTTTTTCCGTCTATATACGGAGTTTTTAATACAGGTAAATTTGCAGTATCTGCAGCCTTTAACCCAATAGGTGGTGGCGGTGGTGCAACTTTCGAAGGCGGAATTCCAAGGATAGAGTATGATCCTGCATTGATAGCCTCTTCACTTGCCGGTGCAGGAGTTACAGGATATGATCTTGAATCTAGTTTCGAAGCAACCTCAATATATTTTTGGATACCAGGTAAATCTAGCATATAAGATTAACGATATGTTATCAGTTGCTATTGGAGGAAGAATGGTAACAGCTAAGAATACCTATAATGGTTACCTCAGGAATGTAAACCTTAATTATCTGGGAACACCAACCAGTGTAGCAGGTGTTTTCAATACTCTTTCGACAAATGCTTCAGGAGCAGCAGCTTCAGTTCAGCCTATTATTGATGGTGGTGGCGGTTCGCTGGATCTTCCTACTCTTGTAAGCGCCGGACAACTTACACAGGCACAGGCTGATCAGTTAAATGGTGGTCTGGTAGCTCTGGGAGTTAATCCAACTGGTCTGACTGCAGCCCAGGTACAGGGTGCTTATACTGCAGCAGCAACAGATCTTGGCGGCAAAGCAATTGTTTATGGTGGACTAATGGACCAGGAGGCTGATGTTCTTCAAACAGCAACTGGATTTGCACCTATAATCAGTGTTAATTTCTCACCAATTGAAATGTTGAATATTGCAGTTAGATATGAAGGAAAAACTTCCTTGAAATTTAAGAACGAAACAACATCTGACTTTATAACAGCAGTTGATCCTGCAACCGGGCAGCCCACAGCATCTATGTTCCCTGATGGTTACGAATATAATGCAGATATGCCTGCCATGCTGGCTTTTGGTGCAAGCTTAAAACCTATCGACAAGCTGATGATATCTGCCGGGGCTACTACCTACTTTGATAAGGGTGTTGACTATAGCCAGGGCATGGATATTGAATTAATAGATAAAAACTACCTCTCTTATTCACTTGGAGCAGAGTATGGTCTTAATGATGCATTAAGGATAAGTGCCGGTTATAGCGGTACATCTACAGGTGTAAATGATCTATATCAGTCGGATATTACACACTCTCTTAATACCAGTACTATCGGAGGCGGATTCCAGTATTCAATTGGTTCAATGATAGATATTAATGTTGGTGCGGCATTTACCTCCTATGCAGAGGAATCTTATGATAAGATTAAAGCAATCCCTACAGGTGGCCAGATAGACTTTATTGAAACTTATGATAGGGGAGTATGGATGGTTGCCGTTGGCGTTGATCTTCACTTCTAAGAAAGAGATTTACACAGATTAAAAACGAATTTCACGAATATAGAAGGTGCGGACTCTCATTGAGGGTCCGCATTTTTTTGTAATTTAAGGCATAATTTATGTAGCTTGCTTATAAGCAACCTAATTCTTAACATATAAGTCATAATACTATGAAGAAACTATTTGTTTTATTACTGGCTTCTCTATATTCTTCTATACTTCTAGCCGGGGGACTTGTTACCAACCTCGACCAGAGTGCAATGTTTACAAGGTTCCAGTGCCGCGATGCTACCCTTGATGTTGATGCAGCCTTTTATAATCCTGCCGGCCTGGTTCATATGAATGATGGTTTTTACCTTTCCCTGAATAATAATACAATGGGCCAGCTGAAGATGATTACCACAGAGTACGAGAATCTAACAGATGGTCAAAAGGATTTTGATGGAAAGGTAGGTGTACCTGTATTTCCTGCTACATATGCTGTTTATAAAACCGGAAGATTTGCATTTTCATTTGCTGCAAATCCTATAGGAGGTGATGGTAAAACAAAATATTCGGAAGGGCTACCTTCTTCCGAACTATATATGTCGGATGCAGTACAGGTAGTGAGGAATACACTTAGTATAGTAAATGACCTTGTTGTTGCGGCAACTTCTGTTGATGGTGATTATGATAATATTACCGGTTATGAGCTGGAATTAGCTACAGAAAGTAAGAACCTTATAATGGGATACCAGGGTAATGTGGCTTTTCAGATTAACCCGTATATTTCAGTTGCGGCAGGAGCAAGAGTGGTTCACGCAAATAAATGGGTTCGGAGCGAGGTTAAAGATTACTTTATTGTTGGAAATAATGCATTGGGAAGTTTTAAGATTAACCCTGCCGATTATTCAAGATTTCTATCCTTTTTGCTGGATTCTATTGCAACAAAACCCCTCGATGACCTGGCCGATGATGTAGAAAGAAGAGAGCAGGATATAGAGACAGATGTAAGCTTTTCGGGAGTGGGTGTTACACCCATAATAAGTATTAATTATGCCCCATCCCTTACCACCAACATATCGTTTAAGTATGAGTTTAAAACAAACCTTGATATTCTGACCAAAGTAAATAATGGCAAAGATGGGAATAGCGGCGAATATAAAGATGGAGCTACTGTGATAGCAGATATCCCCGCAATGCTTTCACTTGGAATTACCCGAATACCAACCAACCGGCTAATGTTCTATGCCGGCATACACTACTATTTTGACAAGCCAATAGATTTTGATGGCTATGAAAACATTAATATCGATATGATTGAAAAAAATTCCTATGAATTTGGTTTTGGGGGTGAATATAAGATTAATAGTAAATACAGAATCAGTTCAGGAGTACTTATTACCAGACCGGGAGTTAATGCTGAATATCAGAATGAGAAGAGATATGCCATTCCATCAAATACTATCGGTGCAGGGATCGGATTGAGGCTATCATCACTTATTGACCTGAATATAGGAGGTTCATATACCCTTTATAAGCTTACAGAAGCAGGTTATGAATATACTCCGGAGGATGGGGAGACAGCTTCGGTAAATGTATCGCAGTACTATGATACACGTACCTGGATATTATCTGTTGGCGTTGATTTCCTGTTCGGAGAACAGTAGAGAAGGTTGAGATGCCCACTGCGTGGACAGTGGTTGAGATCGCTGCTTAGGCAGCGAATAGTTGAGAAAGGTTTAGTTTTCAACCTCAACTCAGTTTCAACCCTTTCAACTTAGGTTCAATCTACTTAACCAGGGCAATAAACTTTTCCTTATGCGGTATTAGCAATCCCTGCAGCTCGTTCTTCAGCTCAGCTACCCTGGCGGAGTTACCGTTTTCTTCGTAGAGCGATATCAGGTTAATGTATATTGATCCCAGGATAGGATTACCTTTATCCTTGAGTTGACTCTTTTAGGTCTTCAAATTTATTCAGAGCTGCATCCATCCTCCCGTTTTCTATATCCCTGAAACCAATATTTATTTCCGTATTTAACTTTATATCTAGACATAATCCGTAGATAGATAAGCAGTTATCGCTACACTCCTCAATAATATCAACCCACTCCGAGTCCTTCCCAATAGGAGGGAAGCGCATCGTAATATATTTTATTTCTCCTACCCGACTGAATTTATATACGTCCGGGCAAAGAGGTAGTCCGCTTAACTCAGACAGCCTAAACCTTTCTCCCTTATCAGTAATAAGGTAGGTAGCCGGATCTATACAATAATAACCACCCTCAGCAAGGTTTTCTATACTTACATTTAAAAGTGTGACATCATCCTTTAACTCTATGTTAATTAGCTCAAGAGTCATTGGATTTTTTAAGGCATAGTTAGGTTCAAATATACTCTGAGCCTTTAACCCGCTCAATCCTAATGCCAGTAAAACATAAAAAAGGCACTACTTCAAAATCTGGCCCTTTCTTCCCTATAATCTGCTCGATGGGAATGGGTTTCTTACAGGTAACGTATATTAGTCGATTCTTTACAATTATTATAATCATTTGTCTGGCAATTGCATGACATGCATCTTATATCAGCCCCCGCTGCCCCCCTGCTCTGTCCTTCGGTCATTGATTATTGAGTTTATCAATCTCGGCATATATGCTACTTCTTATATTTTCCTTCTCAGCGGCTGTCATAACTATGTCTGACTTAAAAACTCAAAGCTACAAAAATTATCAGCACAATATTCATGACATTTTTTCGATTCTTTCAACTTATTTTCTTTATTGAGTTAATTATTTACATTTGTGCCGGCATGAAATTTTCAATAAATTCATTTATCTATAAGCATATAATTGACAGGATACTGTCGAGTGTTCAGCAATCAATTCTTTTGCGCATTGGTTCCGACGACAGGGTACTTGATGTGGCATGTGGCACCGGGTCTCTGTCAATAGCAATCTCAGAGAAAGCATCTGAAGTAAAGGGAATAGATCTTTCGGAGGAGATGATTGCAATTGCTAATGCTGCTGCAAATAGTAAAGGCATTACCAATGTCGAGTTTCTTAATTCAGATGCATCCGACCTGTCCTTATATAAAAATGATTCATTTGATGTTGCTGTAACATCGATGGCGATCCACCAGTTTGATCCCGACCTGGCCATAAGAATATTAAAGGAGATGAGGAGGATTGCCCCCAGGCTTATAATAATGGATTATATGTATCCCAGACCTGTTGGGTTTTCAAGTTTAATATTATTTATTATTGAGAGGATTGCAGGGGGAGATCATTACAGGAACTTCCGTATGTATATTAATCTTGGCGGACTTGATTACTTCCTTTCCAGATCAGGGCTGGAGCTCAAATCTGATTTATATATATCATCGGCCTTCAGGGTCGTTTCCTGTAGCTGAGCTGTAGGAATTAGATTAACACTATATCCATTCCTGAATCAGGATTCATTCAAACCATAAGGATTTGACGATTCATTTTATTGTTTAGTGAAGAAAGGTTATATCGCCAACTTTTGTGAAAAATGAGCCGTCGGCATATTGGCCTGTTACTTTCCAAACATATACCCCCTGTGGTGCAAGATTACCATCACCAGAGTAACCATCCCAACCTCTGTTTATATCGAAGCTTTCGAAAATAAGTACTCCCCATCGGTTAAATATCTGAAGCTGGTATCTTGCAACATTTTCAAAGAATGGTCTGAAGACGAAATCCATGCCATCGTAAACCCCCGGCCTCCATTCTCCTCCCTATGGGGCCTGAGCCATTCCATTTAAATACATTCGCGAATTCAATATCTCCATCTATCCAGTCGACTACTATAGGCGTTTCGAGTGTCGTAGAATCGACACACCCGTTTTCTGAAGTAACAATAAGTGATACAGTATACTCACCGGGCTCCATATATTGATGCCTGGGATTCTCTTCTGTGGAGCTTTGTCCATCACCAAATCTCCATAAATGAGACTGGTCAAAATAACTATTGTCGGAGAATACTACTATCTGTTCGTTATTAACAACTGTAGTGGGGTAGGCGCTGAAGATAGCCGAAGGGTTCTGGTAAACTCTTATTGTTCCATTATGTACGTCTTGACCGCTAATATTATTAACTCTTAATTTTACTAAGTAGTCACCGGGAACATAATAAGTATGGACCGGATTTTTCTCATTGGAGTATATGCCATCACCGAAGTCCCAGGTAAAAACTGTACCAAATTGGCTGGTGTTTTCAAATGATACAGTAAGCGGTGTACATCCTGTTGTGTCGGCCTTAAAGTCTGCTATCGGCATTTGAGGAAGGATAACACTTATATGTATGGTATCTATGGCCATACAGCCCCACCTGTCGGGCATAGTTTGATAATATATAACATGTGTGCCAATGCCTGCCAGCACAGGATTAAATATATTTCCGGATAAACCGGGGCCTGACCATATACCATTTTCCGGGCTGGCAATCAGTGCTACCGGTGGACTATCTATAAACTGTGAGCCCGGATTAATAATTGTGATATTGGGATTTGGCATAACCGTTATTATCGTACTGTCGGAATCGCTGCAATCAGCATTATCAATAGTGTATCTGATAAGATGATCACCTATGCCGGCAATAACTGCGTTGAAAGTATTTCCAACAACTCCCGGTCCTGACCAGATGCCTCCCAGGTCTTGAGAATTCAGGGTAACCGGTGGACTGTCGTTGCACAATGTATCTACGGGAGTTATAGTAGCATCAGGTGTGGCAACTGTGATAATCGTCTCATCATAGTCGGTGCATCCGTTGCTATCTATTATTGTATAGGTTATTGTGTGATTGCCTGCTCCGGGCAAAGAAGGATTAAATATATCTCCAACCACTCCCGGACCGGTCCATACACCTCCTGAGTCTCGCGCCTGGAGCGTGTAAGGAGGGTCAGATGAACATACAATCCCACCAGATAGTATTGTAGCATCAGGTATAGGTACCACGCTTATTATTGTTTCATCACTGTCGGAGCCACCTGTTTGGATCTGTCAGATCATACCTGCTAATATGGTCTCTCCGGCCCCGAAACTTCGGGATCAGAGGTGTTGCCCGAAACTCCTGCTCCAAACCATATGCCCCCTGGATCAACAGCAGTCAGGGTAACAGCATCGGCATTAGCACATAGTGCATCTACCGGGCTAATTGTTGCATCGGGATATCCTACAATCAATATCATGGCAGTTGTCTCTACCGGGGGGTTATCACCATTAACAGGATCTGCAGGTGTGCCCGGGATATTTGGATCATCATAGGGATTACAATAATTCCAGTTGCGAAGTGTAACTTCAAAATACTGACCAATGTAGCTTTATCGGCAGCAACATTTATAACATCCAGACTAAACTCCCGACCCTGTAACTGGTCCGGTTAATGTATTACATTGTCTATATAAGGAAAGGTTCTTGATACCCCTTCTATGGTTATGGGTGTACCTGTCATAGTATTATCCTGTGCCATATATCCACTGTAACCACCTGGTATTTACGTTCTGGATTATCCAGCTCCTGTGGAGGGACGCAGTTAAACTGAGTGAGGTCACGGAATCGTACATTATCGCTGGTGCCAAAGCATATAGGATAAATATCAGGAGAAATATGCATCTCTCCTCCATTACTATCGTCGTTGTCCCACACTGTTACTATCTGCTCCTGCGAAGATGATGTACACAGAACACCATTTACAATAAGTGTTGCCCGAGGATTATAATTGCATACATCACCCGCCGATGTATATGTGGTAGCAGATGTTGCTTCAAAAACTCCCGGTGACATCTCAGTAGCTGGTATAGTTCAAACTGTTCCGTTGTCCCAATCGTATCTTATACTCACATCAGTGCCTGCATCATTTACCCCTGTATAGCTTACAAACCATGTTGCAGTAACGGGTGAGCATAATTTATCGGGGGTAATATTATTGGCTTTTGATAATATTGAGCAATCCTGCCCTGAAATACTCAATGACAGCCATAATAGTACAACTATATGAATAAACAATTTCATAATTCCCCTTCCCATTTTACGTGAACCCCCCTGCTATTCGGTTACACAATATTGATTATACATGTCGCAAAGCACCTGATAATCCTCAATATTGAGTGATACAATAAAAATTTTATATTAAAAGACATCAGGTTCAGTACTTTTTAAACGGGAATTCTGATTAAATCGTATCTGGTCCGGAATCATAATTCAAGTATATATTATCTTCAAGTTTCATTTTAAACCTTCTACAATCATGAGACTACTAACAATTGTTTCTTTGCTGTTTTTCTCTTTTCAGCTTATTAATATTTATTCACAGGATATAGACTTTTCATTTAATCCCGTTAAATACAGAACCATAGGACCGCACAGGGGTGGCAGATCTGTTACCTCCACAGGTGTAGTAAACGACCCTCTTACTTATTATATGGGTACCACCGGGGGAGGACTCTGGAAGACCAGTGATGCCGGGCAGTTCTGGACCAATATCTCCGATAAGTACTTCACTACCGGATCAGTCGGGGCCGTTAGTGTGTCTGAAAGTAATCCCAATGTGGTTTACTGTGGTATGGGCGAGCATGCACCCAGGGCTGTTATGACCTCCTATGGCGATGGGGTATTAAAATCAGGTTGATGCTGGCAAGACCTGGGTAAAGTTAGGATTGGAGAAGACTCAGCATATCTCAAGGATAGTAATTCATCCTACTAACCCCGATCTCGTTTTCGTAGCAGCTGAGGGAGCCCTGTTTGGCCCTTCAAAGGAGTGGGGAATATATAAATCTGCAGATTATGCGGCATCTTATGGAGGAATGTATTATTTGTAAATAATCTCACCGGATGCCTTGAGACTGTCCGGTGGATACAGGAATAACCCGCAGGTACTCTATGCTGCGCCTAGGGAGCATCAGATCTAGCCCTGGAAGGTAATTAGTGGCGGAAAAGGAAGCGGATTATATAAAAGCAGTGATGGAGGTGATACCTGGAAAAAGATACATAATGGCATACTAGAGGAAAAGGGCAAAATGGCTATTAGCTGTCTGTCGTTCCAATCCGGATATGGTATACGCTCTTATTGAAAGTGATTCCAATAAGGAAAAAGGCGGACTGTTCGTTTCTATCGATGCAGGTGAGCTTTGGACCAAAGTGAGTGAGATCACAGGCCTTTACAGAGGGCATGGTATTACCTTGAGATTTTTGTTGATCCCGGTGATGAGTTTGGCTCATTTATTCTCTAAGCATTGCGAAAGCTTTGCGCTCAATAGACGGTGGCAAGACCTGGGAGAGAATT
>CALOBV010000013.1:0-63342 GCA_942491535.1 uncultured Marinilabiliaceae bacterium | reverse complement strand
TTGACCGACAAACCCGTGAAGAGTTCAATAAATTTCAGGAAGGCAGTGTAGAAGAAAACACCAATACCGAAACATTGGTAAGACGTTTACTTTCTACCGATTATGCCGATAAAGTTATTGTTACAACTATTCAAAAATTAGGACTTGGCTTTGGATAAGGCACATACAAAGAAAGAAAACTTCCAAAGAACGTTTAGAACCATTGAGCAATAAACGTATCGTTTTCATTTTTGACGAGTGCCACCGTTCACAGTTTGGCGAAAATCATAAAGCGATAAAAGAGTTCTTCCCAAATGCTCAACTATTTGGTTTTACAGGCACACCCATTTTTGATGAAAATGCAACTATAAAATCAGCGAAGGCGAACAAGAAACATACAAAACCACAGAAGTCAATTTTTGAAAAGCAGTTGCACGCCTATACCATTACTCATGCCATAGACGATAAAAATGTACTTAAATTTTCATATTGACTATTTTAAAGGCAAAGGCACAAAATCCCAAGCCGGGAGAACCAATTGCCCAACAAGCAGTAGCGGAAGCCATTCTCGACAAACACAATGCAGCCACCAATCAAGCGAAAATTCAATGCGATTTTGCAACAGCTTCAATCAATAACGCTATTGAATATTATCGTCTATTCAAAACAATACAGAAAAAAAGCTGGCAGAAAATGCGGATTTTGTACCGCTCAATATTGCTTGTGTGTTTTCACCGCCTGCCCAATTGATTGCAAAAAATGGCGACCAGCAAAGTCAAAAAAATGCAGCAGACATTAAACAACTTCAGGAAGATTTAGCTCAGGAAAAAGAAGACAACAAACAAAATCCTGAAGAGAAGAAAAAAGCTTTAATGGAAATTATTGCCGACTACAATAAGCAATATGGCACGAACCATTCTATCAATGAATTTGATTTGTATTATCAGGATATTCAAACACGCATCAAAGACCAGAAATACACCAACAAAGACTATCCGCACAAAAACAAGATTGATATTACCATTGTGGTGGATATGTTGCTCACAGGTTTTGATTCCAAATACTTGAATACACTGTATGTGGACAAGAACCTGAAATACCACGGATTGATACAGGCATTTTCGCGCACCAACCGGGTACTGAACGATACCAAACCTTATGGAAATATTCTGGATTTCCGTTCGCAACAAGATGCCGTAAACCAAGCCATTACCCTTTTCTCTGGTGAGGATAGCGGTAAAGCCAAAGAAATTTGGATGGTTGATCCTGCTCCGGTGGTTATTGACAAATACCAAAAAGCAGTGGAAGCTTTGGGAGTTTTTATGAAGGAACACAATTTGGTAAACGAACCACAGGAAGTTTATAACCTACGTGGTGATGCTGCAAAGATTGCTTTTGTAAAAAACTTTAAGGAAGTACAGCGGCTTAAAACACAGCTCGACCAATACACCGATTTGGACGAAGAACAACAAGACAAAATTGAAGCCATTTTGCCAAAAGAAAACTTGCAAGAGTTCAGAAGTTCGTATTTGGAAACCGCCAAACAACTTACGAAAAATACAACAAAAAGAAGGTGATGATGCACCAGACGAAATACAGCAACTGGATTTTGAATTTGTGCTTTTTGCTTCTGCCATTATTGACTACGATTATATTATGGACCTGATTGCTGACAGCACACAGCAAAAACCTTCCAAACAAAAAATGACTAAATCTCAGGTGATTAGTTTGCTGAAATCCAACTCCAACCTGATGGACGAAGAGGAAGACTTAACGGAATACATTAACCAAGTGGATTGGAGCGTGGGGCAAACAGCAGATGAACTGAAGCAAAACTTTGAAACCTTTAAAGTAGAAAAATACGACAAAGAACTGGCTAAAATTGCCAATAACCACGGATTGCAAACAGCAGACCTTAAAAACTTTGTAGAGCAGATTATGAACCGAATGATTTTTGACGGAGAAAAACTCACCGACCTGTTATGGAACCTTTGGAACTAAGCTGGAAACAACGCAGAAGTAAAGCAGAAATAGCTTTGATGAAGGACTTAGTGCCCCAATTAAAAAAACTAGCCCAAGGGCGTGAAATATCAGGATTAGCAGCTTATGAATAAAGAATATAAATTAATACCCGAATTGCGATTTCCAGAGTTTGAAGAAGGATGGGAAGAGAGAAAAAATTAGCATTGGAATAAAACTTGCGGATCAAGTGTTTTATTAAAGAACAAAAATCAAGAAGTATGCCTTATCCCGAAAATGGAATTATTTTAACAAATTCAGCAATGGAATAGTTGACCAGAGTAAGTTGAATAACAATCGATAATTGATATATGCAAACAAGAGTAATATTAAAACTAGAAAACTAATATGTGGTTGAAGATATGGTGATTATTATATTATCTGCAGTATTTCAAGGGACAATTGGAATGTTTCAATCCAATTGCCAACGTCAGGTTATATCATAGTACATACTTATGTCATCGTTTAGGACAGTCAAAATTTAGATTTAAGAATAAAAAAAATGAGTTTTACGGAACATTACTATTGCAATTTCAATTCATGTCAAGATTCAAGAAGAATGCTTCAAATTAATGGTGCAAGATAGTGACAATGGTAAAATAACTGATTCTGTTTAAAAGATTCTTGAAAGATGGATTTTGACCTATATTACTATTCCTCAACCAAAAGAACAACAAAAAATCGCCTCCTGCCTTTCTTCTTTAGATGAGCTGATAGCCGCCCACAACGAAAAGTTGGACGCCCTCAAAGACCACAAAAAAGGCTTGATGCAAAACTTTTTCCACGCAAGAAGGAGAAAATATCCTAAATATCGTTTTCCGGAGTTTGAGGAATGATGGGGAGTGGGTGGAAAAGAACTTTAGAAAAAATCACTGATTTAAAGTTTATTAGAAATTGGCCTTTTGAAGGGTTAATTAAATGATTATAATGAAGGAAAAAATGGTTATTGATTCAAATTACCAAGCTATTGATTTCATAAATGGAAGAATTTTCAATAAATTCTGATTCTTGGAAAAAGTCAAGACAAAAGGTTTTGCAATATTAAAGCAGTGATGTGTATTATAATTTCATGGACAATCTAATTGGTTGGAAGCTTGGAAAAGTGGAAAATATATAAGGATACATATGAGTTAATGGACAAATTGGCATAGAGTAATTTATTGACAAGATGAAATTAAAAAAATTCAAATGACAGTTTTTATACTTTTACAAATCTGATAATTCTATAAGAAAAGCGAAAGTATGGAAATGAGATGCACTAGGTCAAATAGGAAAATTACGGTTTCAAAAAGAAGTTCGGAATTGAAAAATTACTAGTTTTCCAAAACTCCAAGAACAACAAAAAATAGCTTCTTGTCTTTCGGCTTTGGATGAGTTAATCACCGCACAAGTGGAGAAAATAGAACAATTGCAACTACATAAAAAGGGCTTGATGCAGGGCTTGTTTCCAAAAAATAGAGAGTTAAGAGATGGCAACAATAAACAGAAATAGCAGAAGAATTAAAGGATAGTTAGGAAAACTGAAAAGTATAATACTCTATTTATGCTTTTAATTCAACTGGGAAAAACAAGATTATCGGTAGAATATAAGGATTTAACAAAGCGAAAGTGATGGAAAACATGCAGGGGAGTTTATTTACAATGCTTTCAGTGAGGATTTATTTGTTTGGGATAATGACGAAGTAAAATGATAAATGAAATATGAAATTAAATATATAAAAGTAGTTTAAATCGAATACAGTTTCTATAGGTTGTGAAGATGAAAATGAAGATGTGAGAAGAAACTTGGAACCGTATTTTCCAAATATAATTTTGAATTCATAATCCAATATAAGAATCCTGAGAAATGGTATTGACGCGTATTCAGTATTTTTTACAAAAGATGAAGAAAAACAATCACCAATAAAAATATCAAGAGGAGAAGAACGAATATTTGTATTTGGTGTTTCTTTTTAGCATTATTTGAAGTTGAAGGATGGGCAGATGAACAAAAATGCTGCATTTCACTTCTTTATTGATGACCCAGTTTCAAGTTTGGATGACCATACAATATTTTTTTACAGCCAGATTTCTGTATTATTTAGATTTAATTGAAACAATTTTGAAGAAAAAAAAATAATTATTTACAACACATCATATTGATTTTCTTCAATTCTGGTCAACATTGGCTTAAGAGGATGAACTAAAAGAAATTCGGTGATTACAACAAAATTGAGAAATTTACAATTATTCTTGAAAAGACAAAGTGATGATTTAAGTTATAAAACAAGAAAAGATGTTTTTCTATACCACTTCACGAGCTTTTTACAAACATTACAATTGAAGCAAAGCCGAAAATGAAGATTTACAAATACCATTTTGCTCTTCTTAAGACAAGTATTGGAAAACATTGCATCTTCATTTTTAGGAGTTGGCGCAAAGAATACTTATTGGTACAAATAGGTATTAAAGATGTTGATAGAAAGCGGGTTGATATAAATGCTTTCATCACCAAAAAATAGCTACCAGTAATTATAACCAATACGGAGACAACAAAGAATTATTTGAATGAAGTATTCGATAAGAAACTAATGCAAGATAAATACAATTTCATAATTAAAATTAAGATAAATGACACAAAAAGAACAACATAAAAAACTAGGTAAAACCCTTTGGGATATTGCAGATGAATTGAGAGGAGCAATGAATGCGGATGATTTCCGTGATTACATGCTGTCGTGTTTGTTTTTTCGCGACCTATCACACAACTACGAAGAATCGGCCAAAAATGAATTGGGATCTGATTTCCCAAAAGTAGCGGATGATGATGGCAGAACACCGCTTGGTATTTGGTATGTCGCAAACGTAGAAGATGTACCCGAGTTTGAAAAGCAAATGCGTAGAAAAGTGCATTATGTCATCAAACCGGAACATTTGTGGAGTAACATTTCAGAACTGGCACGTACACAAAATGATGAGTTATTGAGTCACCCTGGAAAAAGGTTTCCGCTACATCGAAAATGAATCGTTTGACAACTCTTTTCAAGGGCTTGTTTTCAGAAATCAACCTGAACTCTGAAAAGCTTGGGAAAACACCATGCCGAAAGAAACAAAAAGCTTTGCACCATCATTCAAAAAATTGCAGAAGGCATTGCTGATTTTTCTACCGATACCGATACACTTGGAGATGCTTATGAATATTTGATTGGTCAGTTTGCGGCAGGTTCAGGTAAAAAAGCAGGTGAGTTTTATACCCCACAACAAATTTCTACCATCCTTTCTGAAATTGTAACCTTAGATAGTCAAGACCCATCAACAGGCAAAACAAAAAGCAAATTGGACAAAGTATTGGATTTTGCTTGTGGTTCAGGTTCATTGTTGTTGAATGTGCGAAAACGTATCAAAGACAATGGAGGCACTGTTGGTAAAATCTACGGACAAGAGAACAACATCACGAAATACAATCTGGCTCGGATGAACATGCTCCTGCATGGCATGAAAGATACCGAGTTTGAGATTTATCACGGAGATACTTTAAAAAATCAATGGGATATGCTTAAATGAAATGAATCCATCCAAAAAAATGAATTTGATGCCATAGTTGCCAATCCACCTTTTAGTTTACGTTGGGAGCCAAATGATACTTTAGCAGAAGATTTCCGTTTCAAAAGCTATGGTTTAGCTCCTAAATCAGCAGCTGATTTTGCTTTCTTATTACATGGATTTCATTTTTTAGGCAAAGAAGGAACAATGGCAATCATTTTACCTCATGGTGTTTTATTCCGTGGTGGTGCAGAAGAAAGAATTCGTACCAAACTTTTAAAAGACAATAATATTGACACGGTAATTGGATTGCCTTCAAACCTGTTCTATTCAACAGGAATTCCTGTTTGTATTCTGGTATTGAAAAAAATGCAAAAAGAAGATGATGTTCTGTTTATTAATGCGAGTGAGCATTTTGCGAAAAAAACGGCAAAAAGCATATACAAAAAGCACTCTAAGAACCTAGGGAAGGAGAAAATGGAGAGCCAAATGACATTGAAGAAATTGTGAAACATACAAATACCGCAAAGAGGCTGAGCGATATTCTCGTAAAGTCTCAATGGAAGAAGCTGGAAAGAATGGATACAACCTGAACATTTCAAGATATGTGAGTACAGCAGAAGATGAAATAGAAATCGACTTAAACGTAGTTAATGAGAGTTTGACTTCAATTAATGAACGAATTGACAAGAAGACAAAGGAACACACAAAGAGTTTTTGAAAGAATTGGGATTAAAAACAATATAAAATAATTAAGCCTTTCAATCACAATTTCAGGTGCATTAAAATAATAGTTTCTGGGGCTACGAAGAACATACAAGCCGACATAGAGGCAAAACAATAACACGATAGAAAATAATAGGCATTATAAGCTTCCAGTAATTCAAATTTTAATCATATAGTACCTAACATGCTTTGGTAATTCTAAAATGATTCAATAAATTAGCTATATGGGGCTCGAAGAATACTCTATGAAGTTGCTGACATCAAAAGACAGAAACGTCTTGATGAAAGGCTAGAAAATCAAGATGTACTTGACCGTGATACTCTTAAAACAAATAAAGCAAACAGGCGTAGTTACAGATCGAACCTAGTTTTATCAATAATTGCTATGTCTATTGCAATATTATCTCTCTTATCTCAAATATTTGGGTGGTTCTCAACTAACTAGTACAATTTTGGATGTTTTTTAAGGTTTGATAAATATTACTCTACGACACTTATTCGGACACCTTACTTAACAAAATTGCCATACTCAGTTGTATGTCAGCATATACCATATAATAGTTCGACTCCCGCCAGCTCTCCCTGCACCCGTTCTGCTGGTTTTTATTTAATTAGCATCCTTCGCAAAAAGTCTGCCGTTGCCTTATTAACCTTCAGCTGGTTGCTGAATAGCATAAAGTGGTGTGTATCATCAACAATTGTGAGTGTCTCAAATGGGGCATTCAGTTTTGTAAGTCTCTGTACCAGGTCGGTTGACTGATTGTAATCCACATTCCTGTCATCATCGGCATGGATAATCAGTCCGGGAGATCTCCATCCTGCAACGGATGATACAGGTGATGATTCCCAGGCCAGCCTTAATGCATCTTCTGCATCGCGGGTCTGTTCATACCTGTTGCGTTCACCAATAGGTGACCTGCTCCTGGAGGTCCAGTCGTGAACCCCTGAAATATCGACCCCGGCAGCAAAAAGATCTGAATTACGGGCGAGTGCCATGGCAGTAAGATAGCCTCCATATGACCCGCCGTAAATACCAATCCTGGTGGGATCGACAAAATCCTGCTCCGAAAGCCACCTGTGAGCAGCAAGAACATCCTGGTATTCAGAGGCTCCCCTTGCTCCCCCGTCTTCAGGACGATGGAAATCATATCCGTAACCAATCCCCAGGCGATAGTTAATCGAAATAACCACGAATCCCAGAGAAGACAAATATTGATTAAGCGCGTAGGCATTTGAGTAGTAGGATGAGTAGTGCCAGCCAAGTAGCATCTGTCGTGGCGGACCTCCATGAACAAAGATAACAGCTGGTTTCCTGCCTTCTGCTTTGTTATTATTAAACACCTGCCCGTGAATAGATTCTCCGTCACTGGCTTTGAATATTACCTGTTGTGGTACCACCATTTCAGAGAGGGGAAAATCTGCCGGTATAAGATTACTGCCTACCTCAATGGTTTTACCTGTTTTAAGCTCCCGGACCTTTACCAGTGGCGGTTTTTGCGGATCGGTCCCGATAAATGCCACATACTTTCCGTCACCGGTCATAAAGGGTGTCCACTCATTACCAATTCCCGGTGTAAGAACACTTATCTCCTTCTTCAGAGTCGATGCCATTACTATATGCCTGCGGTCGATATCGTAGCTGTCAGGCCCCGTGTTGCCTGAAAACAAAAGTGATTTTCCATCAGGTGATAAAGAGATATACTCTGCCATGAAATCACCGGGGGTAAGAAGCAAGGGGTCACCGCCCCCAGGATTAACTGAATAGAGGTGAGGCCAGCCATCATGGTATGAGAGAAAAGTAACACTTTCGGCTGCCCACTTAAGATTTATTCCCCCCTGGGTTGAAGGAACCGATCCCTTCAGTGTGGCAGGTGAATCATAAATAACCCGGCATTCTTCCGATTCCAGGGCGTAAACCATTATTTTCCATGTCCTGATATTTGAGTCCAGAGCTGATCCGGGCTCTCCTCCGCTACCGGGTTGCCTTACAAATGCTATCTTTTTGCCATCTCTCGACCAGACCGGTGAGCTATCCCTGCTGAAGTCGGGGTCGATCCATCTTATGGGCTTGTCTGCGCCGGAATATACCCCGATATATGAATGATCCCCCTTGATGAGGTAAAAGCCATATGTTTACCGTCAGGCGACCATACGGGATTCCCGTTATTGCCCCTCAGGGTAAAAAGTTTTGAAGGTTTGTCCGATCCATCGATTGGCACGCTCCAAATCTGCCCCCCATCGGTGAAAATAACACTTTCACTCCCCCTGGTAATAATTGGATTGAGACCCTCAGCAAGCATTACAGGCTCTCCTCCGCCAAATGGGATACTCCATATCCCGACTACGGGTGCCCGGGTTGAAGAGATAGCATTTACCGGCAATTCATCAGCCCAGTTTGACCCGAAATCTCCTCCCCTGATATATACTACCCTGCTTCCATCTGGTGAAATTGAAATAGAAGTAAGAGCCTGGCCCTCATCCTTATTGTAATTCGTTAATTGCCTTGCAATAAAGTCAGGTCCCTCAGCAACAAACAGGTTTCTTGAACCTTTTAGATTAATTTCCCAGGCAATGGCTGATCCCGTGGCAGAGACAGCCAAACCACCCGGGAAGGGATATGACATAACATTATCAAGAGAATAACTACCCTTCTGGCCTGTTAAGACTAAGCTTAATGAAAGAATAATGCTTACAAGAAGCAGGTTTTTAAATGATCTTTTCATCTTATCTGTTTTACTGGAGGTTCGTGTATTAATTTTTACAAGGAAAGTAACTATAAAAATAAATAAAATTGTGGATTTTGTTATAAGCCTGGTTTATCGCCTGGCGAATCAGTACCCCCCGGGATTGGGACTATGGCGGATGAAGCGAAGAGCAGGGAGCGGAAAGCGAAGAGCTATTGGCTCGCTGAAAATCGAAGGGATGAAGCAGTTGTAAGTCGATAGTTGTTAGTCAAAAAGATCATGAGATCGCTGTTTTCTTCTGTATTTTCATGGCAATAGAATATATATTTGCTTTGGACTCATTTCTTTAATAATTTTACATAAAGCCAATCTATTATCACCTAATTAATTATAGTTATGGGAAGTATACCCGACATCGTGTTCCTTACTATTGGAATAATCATAGTACTTCTTTTAATATATATCTCCCTTAATATCCAAAGAAGACCCAAAGCAAAGAAAAAGCCAAGGGGGATGAGCTTCAAAGAATTAACTTACCAGAGGAGCAGGTATCTATATCATGCAAGGAGGTATAGTCAAAGGCACCAATAAATAATCCACTCCTGTATTGTTAGAAAGGACTGAAGTTCGCTGCGTCTATTCATGAAGCAGACTATAGACTAAAGACATAAGGCAAAGGGGTAAGAGCAGAGGAAGGGAAGAAGAGAGGGAGAGAGGGAGAGATTTGGTGATTGGGTGTTGGGGTGTTGGGGTGGGTAAAAAAAAAGAGAGGGAGAGAAAGGGAGAAGAGGTGAGTTGTGAGTATTGAGTCGATAGTAAAGACTAAAGACAAAAGACAAAAGGAGAAAGGGAAGAGGAAAACGTAGTGCGGAAATCGGAAACTGAATTATCACCAACGTCTAAGATAAGTGGTCTGAAACACCTGGGCTGCAAAGACCGGAAGTGCTTCCTAAATTAATTTAGGAAAAATATTATTACCTTTATCTTACTGAATCAGCCAACAATGAAATTCATACTAGCCTTTGTAGCTATATCTTTCTGTAGCATTATTGCTTATAGTCAAATACCCCATGACTACTATATACCGGACGAAGGATTAACTGAAGAAAATATAAAATCTGCTCCCTGCAACATAGTAAGAAATCATAGCAAGTATTTGGAATTAATATTTAAGTACGACGATATTAACACTATTGGCACTATCGTAACACCGAATGTTTGTTATAACGGTTCAGATATGTCTATTGATCTAACTGTAAATGGAGGAGTAGCCCCATATTCGTTTGAATGGTCTGGACCATATGGTTTTTATAGTGAAACTGAAGACATTTCCGGACTTGGAAATGGGGTATTATATCGTAACAATTACGGATGCAATTGGGAACTGTTCATGTTGAAAGTTTTTTTTCTTCTGTTGATCCTCCAATTACAGAATTCAGACCAATAAGAAAACTGCCGTATAATATCCATACAACATGCTTCGATTCAAATGATGGAGAAATAAGGGTAGGAATATACTCCACCTAGGAAGCATTCCCCATTTAGATATTACCGGGTAACTGATGAGGTGGAGAAACAATTCAGACAGGTACTTAGACTACTAACTTTGATAATTCAAATCCGCTGACTTATGATATAGTACCTGATGTTGGAGGCAGCAAGCTATTAACAACTTATTCTATTGTATATGAAGATGCCAATGGATGCATAAGCACGACACAAACCTGGGTCAGATCGCCACAACCAGTAAGTGCTGATATCGATCCATATGTCTATCCGGGAGGATATAATATTACATGTAATAGTTACAGCGATGGCATATTATCACTTACGAATATTAATGGGGGTTCGGTTTTGAGTATGGATGATTATACCTACCTATGGACCACAACAGATGGCTTAATAAGCGGTAATATTACAAATGATACAATATCGGGTCTGCCTGTGGGTACTTATACAGTGACAGTATTTGACATTTTTGGTTGTTCATTTACCGATGATATTACTCTTTCTGAACCTGGTTCGGTTGAAACTGGTAGTATTTATGGAAATGTTACTTCAAATGCATCAGAGGAAGAGATATATACAGTCAATCAAACAGAAGGGTCCACTTATACATGGACCGTAAGCGGAGGAAATATCTTATCAGGCCAGGACACATATTCTGTCAATGTTCAATGGGTCTCGATGGGCACTGGTACGGTCTCTGTCCTTGAAACAACCGTAAATGGATGTACAGGAGAATTAGTTGAGCTAAATGTTGATATCGGTGCAACAAGTATTACCGATATAAGCAGCGAGGGTTTAATAATATATCCTAATCCCTCTAGTGGCGACACTATGATTGAATACAAAGATCATAGTCTGTATAACTATATTCTGCGTATCTATGATCTGTCAGGATCAAAAATAATCGAAGAAAAGATAATTGGAGATAGTTATATAATAAACCATGGAAGCCTGTCAAAAGGATTCTATTCTATTGAGCTTACCGGAAGTACAGTCCTAAGGGGTAAGCTTATCGTCAGATAATATGAGCGAAGGTCACCCACCTACACCCAAACTTCTCAAAGCTTCGGTTAGCAATGCAAGGCTTCGGCGGGCAGGAAGTTGTTAATGATTTTCTAGTCTTTCTTCTCAACAGCACATGTCCTGATGCCACAGGGCATGTAAAGCGGACAAACACTAATAAGGCTTGTAAGAACAAAAATAACGGCCAGCACCAGAAGTACTATTCCGAGGATGCCCCCAATAACTCCCGTAAAAAACAATACTGCTATAACTGCAGCGATAATTACCCTTATAAGCCTGTCGGCTAATCCCATATTCTTTTTCATATCTCCGGTTTTAAATTTTTATCTTTATTCTATAACACTGCTAGCATCAATTTGTTTGGATAGGTAAAGCGCAAGGCTAAAGATAAAAGACAAAAGGAAAAAGACAAAAGGCTTAAGGTGCAGGGAGTAAAAGATAAAAGATAAAAGGAAAAAGTAAAAAGGAAAAAGTAAAAAGTAAAAAGTTAAAAAGAGGAAACCAGGGCCGACCGTATAGAAGGTTGCCGGTGGCAAGCTTTAGGGAGGAGCCAGGCAGAGCAGAGGAAGTAAAAACAGGAAACCGATGGGAAGACTAAAGGCTAAAGACAAAAGATAAAAGTAAAAAGACATAAGTTGAACCAGGAGGGCGGAGAGCAGGACGGGTCAAAAAGTAAAAAGGGGGCCGTCCGCAAAAATTTATCCAGGTTCCAAATGCTCACTTTTAAAAAGTATTCCACTTGAAGGTGCATCGGACATAACTAAAAATAAGCGAGACGAACGCCAGCTTAGTAAAAAAGTCTGAGTGTCCGAACCTTTTCTGAGGGATCTGGAACTAATATGGCAGATATACCATTTAGTTAATATTTGCATAGATAGTTGAATGAAATAAGAATAAGTATGCAATTATTCACTATATTTGTAATTCATTTGATGAATACCTATAATGGAAAACCTAAAACAACTTGGTATTATTCCTGTTGATTATGCGCTGCTGGGTTCGCTTTTCAGTAGATATAGGTCTCCCAGGAATAAAATTGCCAATCTTGAAATTGAAGGAAAACTTATTAGATTAAAAAGAGGCTTGTATGTAGTTTCGCCTAATGAGTCCGGGAAACTTTTATCAACAGAACTAATCGCAAATCACCTATATGGCCCATCTTATGTATCGATGGAAAGTGCCTTGAGATATTATGGATTGATACCTGAGAGTATCCACGTAGTAAGATCAATGGCCGCGAAAAGGTCCAGGGTTTTTGAAAATTCCATTTCGAGGTTTGAATACATCAATTGTAGTGAAGATTATTATCCGATTGGAATAAATCAGAAAATCGGTGATGATTATTCATTCCTGATTGCATCTCCAGAAAAGGCCCTGTGTGACCTTATTGCATATACGCCTGAGGTAAGGCCCAGATTTATCAAATCCCTGTTATCATATCTTGAAGAGGATATCAGACTCGATATGGAGGCTTTCTATGAGATGGATACCAGGATATTTGGGCAATGTGCTGAGGTAGGTAAAAAAAGAAATGATTTGAATAATCTTATAAAAATTCTGCAAAGATGAGTGTATTTGAACAGATGATGTCGCGTTATGAGATAAGGACTGAAAATGACAGACGAAATGCGATTCACGAAGTGATGCAGGAAATAACTCTTGCAGGTCTTTACCGCAACGGTTTTTTTGAAAAGGCCGCTTTTTATGGAGGTACTTGTCTGCGAATATTTCACTCTATGCCAAGGTTCTCTGAGGATTTGGATTTCTCGCTCGTGGCAAGAAACGATTCATTTAAACTGGAAGATTATTTCCCGGGTATAATTGCAGAATTTAAAGCCATGGGGAGGGATGTTGTTATTGACAAAAAGAGAAAGATAGCATCTGGAAATATTGAATCGGCCTTTTTAAAAGATGATACTGAAATATATAACCTTGCTTTTCAAACGGAGCGGACAATTAAGGTGAAAATAGAGGTTGATACAAGCCCTCCTCTTGAATTCCTTACTGAGCAAAAACTTTTGCTGCAACCATTCTCATTCATGACTCGCTGTTTTGTATTGCCCGATATGTTTGCTGGAAAGATGCATGCATTATTATTCCGGAATTGGAAAACAAGGGTAAAAGGTCGTGATTGGTATGATTTCGAGTGGTATATAAGAAACCAGATACCACTCGGCTTTAATCACTTACAGGAGCGCACCAGGCAGTTAAATGGTTTTGAAATGAGCAAGGAAGATTTTATGGATAAATTAAAAAACCGACTTTCTTCAACTGACATAGGTTTGGTCAAAAGGGATGTTGCCCCCTTTATTAAAGACGAGAAATCCCTTGAAATTTGGTCTAATGATTACTTTCTTCAACTTGTGGACATGTTGAAGTATCAACCTGTAAACTTTTTTTAGGACGATACATCCAGCCTTCGCAAAGCTTCGGCTGGCAGAGGTTGGGGTGGGGAAGGGAAAAAAAGAGGGAGAGAGGGAGAGAAAGGGAGAGGGAGAGATGGGGTGATTGGGTGATTGGGTGTTGGGGTGTTTGGGTGAGGAAGAGAAAAAGAGAGGGAGAGAAAGGGAGAGGGAGTGAAAGGGAGAGATGGAGTGATGGGGTGATTGGGTGATTGGGTGTTGGGGTGGGGAAGGGAAAAAGAGAGGGAGAGAAAGGGAAAAGAGTTCCTCCTTCGCCAAGGCTTCGAAGGACGATGGGAGAGAGATTTTGAATCCAGATTCCAGATTTAAGATGCCAGATTTAAGATTTCCCTCGGACCTCGTCCGATATAGCAATAAGCCAATATAGGGCAAGAATGTTATGGTTTATAAAACGGAGTTAGTTACTGGTTTTGAGAAGTCTTATGGTCTTGAGCTGACTGTTTAACTGGAAAATGCAGGTATAATCGCCTGCTGGTTGTCCCGATAAATCAAGTTTTTGCCGGTAATAGCCAGGGGCATATTTTTTTGATGAGACTACTTTCACCAGCTGAGCTTTAGAATTATAAACTGAAACCCTTACTTCTGCCGATTCGAAAAGGCTAAATGATAAATATGTAATATCATTAAAGGGATTTGGATAATTCTGACCAATAGATAATAGATCCGATTGATCCTGGTCTAATGCCGTATATAATACAACTTCAATCTCTACAGGTTCAGCAGACCCATATCCGGCTACATTTGCGCTTATAGTATGAAAACCGGGTTCAGGAAATAAATGCTGGCGGTATTCCTGAGGATAAGTAAACTGCCAGGAAAAATAAGACCCGGGTACAATGAAAATCGTTTCAGGTTCCATCCCTGCCCCAGGAGGTAGCTCTTCATCGATATTGTCGAAACAAATATTATCTATAAAACAATCTACCTGGCGAGCTCCCCGGAAAAAAAGCTCTATTGTGTCAAGTGTTGGGTTTGATGCAGCTACATTCAGGTAGATACTTTCCCCGTACTCATATTTCAATTTATCAGTACTCAGGCTTACTTCCACCTGAGCGAAAAGACCCTGGAAACTAATTAAAGAAAGAAATAGTGTTAGTATCGTCCTGACTTTCATACCAAATACATCATTATGTACCCTATTGAATATACTAAAGTACGAAATATATGGGAAATAGACCCGAACAGCACAAGGGAGAGAAGGAGCCGGGATGAGCAGAGGAAAGGGAAAATAGAGGGAGAGAGGGAGAGAAAGGGAGAGAGGGAGTGATGGGGTAGGATTGGGTGATTGGGTGTTGGGGTGGGGAAAGAGAAAAAGAGAGGGAGAGAGGGAGAGAGAAAGGGAGAGGGAGAGAAAGGGAGAGGGAGAGAGAAGGGAGAGGGAGAGAAAGGGAGAGGGGAGAGAAAGGGAGGGAGAGAGGAGAGAAAGGGAGAGGGAGAGAAAAAGGGAGAGGGAGAGAAAGGGAGAAGAGGTGAAGGAGAGATGGGGTGTTGGGGTGTTGGGGTAATGGGGTGATGAGTAGGGAGTTGTTAGTTATGAGGAAGCTTCGCTGTCGCGAAGCGGCATAGGGCTAAGGGCGAACGGTGAAGTGTTGATGAAAATCCGGGCTTTTTTGTGAACCGGAAGCTTGGCTATATTGTTATATTAGCGAAATCTAACTCTAATCTCTATGGAAACAACTGCGAAACATGATGAGAAAATTGCTAAGATGACCTTTGCTTCGGTTTACCCTCATTACCTGGCGAAAATTGAGAAAAAAGGCAGAACAAAAGATGAACTTCATGAAGTTATAGAATGGCTGACCGGCTACGATAAATCAAAAATACAGGAGCTGATCGACGAAAATGTAACATTTGAATCCTTCTTCTCAAATGCCAGCCTGCATGCTAATGCCGACATGATAACCGGAGTAATATGCGGCTACCGAATCGAAGAAATTGAAACTCCGCTGACTAAACAGGCCAGATACCTCGATAAGCTGGTCGATGAGCTGGCTAAAGGAAGGAAGATGGAGAAGATACTCAGGTAAGGGAGTGATGAGTTATGAGTGATGAGTTATGATAGCGGTGAATGTTAAAGGGCAGGGTATTAAATAATTACAAGATAAATTAGATTATGAAGAGTTTTAGAATTGAAATTAAATGGGCTTTTATCTTTATTGGCTCACTTTTATTATGGATGCTTTTGGAACGCTTAGCTGGGCTTCACGACAAGCACATAGACAAACACCAGTACCTGACAATGCTTTATTCAATTGTTGCAATTGCACTATATGTCTTTGCACTTTTGGACAAAAGAAAAAATTTCTACAATGGAGTGATGAGCTATAAGCAAGGCTTTTTAGCAGGTATGATAATCACATTAATTGTAACGGTATTCAGTCCATTATCACAATGGATAATTTCGAACGTAATTACACCCGACTATTTTGAGAATGTAATACGCTATTCAGTTGAGACAGGTTACCATAATAGTGTTGCTGACGCAGAAGCCCAGTTTAATCTTAAGAGCTATATGTTGCAAAGTACTGTGGGTGCTTTAATAATGGGTGCTGTAACGAGTGCAATTGTTGCAATTTTTACAAGGAAAAAAGCATAAATTAAATAGTGGAAAAGAAAAAAATTGAATTGAAGTCTGATCCTGAGGTCAGGGATGTTTTTGATAATTATCCCGGACAGATAGCCTGTTAAATTCAGAACTTTTTATAGCTTTGAATATACCTGATAATATGCAGGTAAAAATGAAACGTACCTTTATTGCTATAAAAATACACCCCGGGGAAGGGCTGATGACCCTGATGGAGGAGCTCAGGAACAGGCTCAGGAAATCAAGAATAAAATGGGTCGAAAAGGATAATATACATATCACACTGGCCTTTATCGGTAATACCGACGAAAATGACATTGAATCAATAAAGCATATCCTCGAATCTGCCCGCACCGCTCATATTACTTTCCCTCTTGTCTTCCAGGGTATCGACCTGTTCAGATCTCTAAAGGATCCGAAAGTTATTTTCCTTCAAATGATAAGCTCGGAGGCTCTGAACAGCCTGAGGAATGATATATGCGACAGGCTGAGTGATAAAGGCCTATTCAGCGACAGCAGGCCCTTCAGGCCTCACCTGACCCTCGGCAGACCAAAATGTATAGAAGAAAAAAATACTCTTGCAGATATAATATCTGAATACAGGGATAAGACCATACAATCATCAGTAATCGAACAGGTGATTTTCTATGAAAGCATACTGACACAGGATGGTCCTGTCTATAATGTTATTGGCAACTACAACCTGTCCACTGCTGAATTTCCTGAATGATATTTCCTCTCCCCAACACCCCATCACCCTGCATCGAGGACCTTTCGCGAAAACGGACACACAAAAACCCCGGAGTTCTCCGGGGCTTTTTTGGAAGAAACACTAGGGCGGCGAACTCGCTGAAACCCAGAGGGCTGAAGCAACGGCTAAGGGCTGAGATCATTTCCCCGAGGGGACTGACTGCCGCAGGGCTTCGCAACCCGACAAGAGCACTGCTACTCACTCTATAAATAAAAAAAGCCCTAGCATCGCTGGAGCATTTTTTGTTGACCCACTAGGGCTCGAACCTAGACTCTTCTGAACCAAAATCAGATGTGTTGCCAGTTACACCATGGGTCAATAGTACCTGATAAGGTGGTGCAAAAATAATAAATTTTTGATAAATCAATTATAAGTCTAATTACATTTATTCGAAATCTATTATTTAACATATCCAGACTGCATGAATATGTTGTCTGGCATAACCAAATATCAATAGTTTTAACATTTATTTGCATTTTATTAAATGGAATAGAATAATTTTGCATTAGATGAGCGGGAGCCATGACCCGGTCGTTCTATTTACCAATATGTATGTCCTTATGATAAATGGAAAAAAATTGCCTGGGATAGTTGTTATTCTGTTTCTGATAAATCAGACTATAGTAATAGCACAGCAGACCTATCAGCCGGAATCATCCCAGGATGCAAAAAACGAACTCGACTACGTATTTGGTCTTGATCAAAGACTATGCAGCGGGATTGCATACCCGGGGATAGCATCCGGATCTGTTAGCGGTCATCCTTTCTGGATTAATACAGAATGGAAGTTTGGTTCGGTCGTAATTGATGGAGAACTATTTGATAATCTATTATTAATGTACGACATTTCATCAAACCAACTGGTGCTTAATACCGTTAATTTAAATAACCAGGCCATGCATATCTGCCTGGATAAGTACTCAATATCTGAATTTACACTTAACGATCGCAGGTTTATAAAATTTCCCGGGGAGGTTATAAATGACAATAATTACTTCTGTGAAGTGTGCGCCGATGGTAAAATAAGTTACCTGCTGATAATAGATAAGGTTCTTGCTGTATCCACCGGTGGATCAACAGATTTTAAGTATAAGGAATATTATGCAAACTACCTGCTTATTGATGACCAGCTTATAAGATTTAAAAGCAGAAGAATGCTTTATAAATTATTCCCCGAACATAAACAGATGCTTAAAAAATTTATTTCTCAAAATTCACTGGTTCCGTCTGCAAAAAACATTGAAGACAGAGCCAGGCTCGTAAATTATTGTAATTCCTTAATAACTAAGCCCTGATGAAAAAGATATTTTTTATATCTGCTCTCTTCTTATCATTTAATATCATTCTGCAGGCACAGGATATTAAACCAACAATAATAAGTGGCGAATTCAATAATATCAGTTTTACCGAGTTTGCCGGCAGGTTAAAAAAAGATTACCAGGTAGATATCTTCTACCGCTCTGAGTGGATTGAAGATATCAATATTAATATCTCGGGCGACTCAATAGACCTGGATGGCCTGTTAATGAAGGTCCTGGGAGATAAATCGATAAAGTTTATTAAGCGAGGAAACAGGCAATTCTTTCTTACCGGCCAGACTGAACTGATCGAGGAAAATATTATTGATAAGGATAAGATACTGATAGCAGATAGCCTGAATAAATCTATTGCAGAACAATATTTCAGCAATATATCATACGAAAAGACTATCAGTAAGGTTGTTATTGGCGACAGAACAAAGGTGGGTAACTCTCCGGTAAGTGTCCTTACCGGCCGTATATCATCAAAGACCAGCGGCGAGCCGGTTATCGGGGCAACATTAATTGTTGAAGGCACAAATAATGGAGTTATTACTGATGGCAACGGGACATTTTCCCTGTCGATTGAGTCAGGATCAGATTTCACTCTCGAGGTTTCATGCCTTGGAATGATTTCCGAATCATTCCTTGTAGAAATGCATAGCTCCGGTATTTTGGATATTGAAATGTCAGAAAAGCTGATCGACATACAGGAAGTGGTTGTAAAATCCGGAAAGCATGATAATGTGCAGGGTATGCAAATGGGCTTCCAGAGGATTGAAATGAATGAAATTAAATCAATACCTGTGGTACTGGGAGAAAGAGATATATTGAAGATTGCCAATATGATGCCGGGGGTACAAACCGTAGGAGAAGGGGCTGCAGGTTTTAATGTGAGGGGATCAGCTTCAGACCAGAACCTCTTTCTTATTAATGAAGTCCCGGTATTAAATACCGGCCACCTGTTCGGATTTTTCTCAGCCTTTAATCCTGACATGATCAGTGATTTCAATCTGTATAAGAGTAATTTCCCTGTTGAATACGGAGGAAGGCTGGCTTCGGTATTTGAAGTTTCAACAAGAAAGGGAAAT
This sequence comes from uncultured Marinilabiliaceae bacterium, assembly GCA_942491535.1. GTDB lineage: Bacteria > Bacteroidota > Bacteroidia > Bacteroidales > VadinHA17 > JAUVKT01. The sequence continues at coordinate 43,733 of CALOBV010000013.1, read as the reverse complement.
AAGAAAAAATTTGGAGCCAGGGGGGGGATCAGTCCTGTCACGGGATCGCTCCTGGTTGAATCGCCCATAGTAAAAGATAAGAGTTCTATAATCCTGGGGGCGAGATCAACATATTCTGATTGGATCCTTAACCGAATCGACAATCCTGATATCAGTAATAGCGGAGCTTCGTTCTACGACTTAATGGGCAGTATACACATCCTTGGTGATAATCATTCTTCCTGGCAGCTATTCGGATACTATAGCGAGGACAAATTCACCCTGGCTCAGTCTAATGACTACAATTATCAAAATATTGGGGCATCGCTTAAGTACGATAAAAATATCAGCGAGAAGTGGAAAATGGAAATAGCCGCTGTATTGAGCAACTATTCTAACTACCATAATAGTACGGAGCAAGAGTCGACATCTTTTGAACACCAGTTTGATATCAAGTCACAGGAACTAAAGGTTAACTTCACCGGTTATCCCTGGCTTAATCACCGGGTTGGATTTGGCACCGATGTTACACTTCATACTCTAAACCAGGGTTCTTACGACCCACTGGGAGCAGAATCATTATTTGTCCAAAATGATTTTGGCAAAGAAAACGGACTGGAATATTCGATATTTGCCTTTGATGAAATAAGTGTTACAGACAGACTCACCCTGTATGCAGGCCTGAGATACAGCCTGTTTAACTACCTGGGACCCAATGATGTATACAGCTATACTCCCGGGTTGCCCTATGATAATGATAATATCACCGATACCACCAGCTACGGCAATAATGAAACTATTGTGCATTATTCGGGGCCTGAATACAGGTTATCACTTAACTATGAATTTACCAATGATTTCTCAATGAAATTAAGCCTGAACAGGATGAGGCAATACCTGTTTATGCTGTCAAACACTGTATCGATTGCACCTACCGACAGGTGGAAGCTTACAGATCCTTATATTAAGCCCCCCGTATCAGACCAGGCCAGTTTTGGACTATATAAAAACTTCAATAAAAAAGCCCTGGAGACCTCTGTTGAATTCTATTTTAAGAAAGGTGATAATATTGTTGAGTATAAAGACGGAGCTGACCTTTCTTCAAGCCCTGATTTTGAAACTCTTATACTCCAGGGAGACCAGCAGTCGTACGGAGCTGAGTTTATGGTAAAACGAAATGCCGGAAGATTTACCGGCTGGGTAAGCTATACCTGGTCGAGGTCTATGATAACTGTCGACGGTGATGAAACATGGCAAAAAATAAACAAGGGTATAAGCTACCCGGCTAATTATGATAAGCCGCATGCATTTAATTTTGTCGGGAGCTACAAAATATCAAGAAGAATCAGCCTTGCTTCAAACCTGGTTTATAACTCGGGACGGCCAATAACCTACCCCACAGGTATTTTCTATGTAGACGACGTACAGGTAGTAAATTATTCTCTCAGAAATGAATACAGGGTACCCGATTATTTCAGGATGGATGTTTCTGTGAACCTTGAAGGGAACCTTATTAAAAACAAATTTGCTCACGGATCCTGGGCGTTTTCAGTATACAACCTGACCGGCAGGAAGAATGCTTATTCTATATATTTCAAAAATGACCTGGGAAAGATAGTGGGTTATAAGCAATCAATTTACGGGGTCCCGATCTTTACGGTTAGTTATAATTTTAAATTAGGTAATTATGCGGTTGAGTAATATCCTCATACTGGTTTTAATATTTGCATCATCATGCATCGAGCTCTTTGTTCCTGAAACATCGGAATATGAAGATGTTCTTTTTATTGAAGCCCTGGTTACAAATGATCCATCGCTAACACCTCATGTATTAATATCAAGAACTTTGCCGGTAACAATACGGAATTCTGAAAGCATTAACAGGATTTTATCAAAGATATCAGGTGCCAGTGTCACAATATTGTGCGATGATGGCAATAGCTATGATTTTATTGAAACCAGCATTGGAAGGTATGTCCCTTCCGATCCGCTTTTCACAGGTGAAAACGGTAAGTCCTATAAGTTATCGGTCTCTTATAATAGCCAGACATTTGAATCGACTTATGAAATGCTCCGCCTTTCACCTTCAATAGACAGTCTGACTGCTGATATAGTTCAGGAGAAAGAAAGCGATATTGGTGATCTTATTTCCGGGTTGAGGTTTTTTGCAAGCACCCATGATGATGATTCGGAAGAATCTTATTACAGGTGGCTGCTCGACGCTACATACTCGTACAGCGTACCATATCTTTCTACGCATATATGGGTGGAAGGAGAGACTGTTATATTCGAAAACAATGATCTTCTCAGGTGCTATAAGGACAAAAATATTTTGGGATTATATGTGTCCTCAACCGTAGGACTGGCAGAAAACAAAATTATCGAGGCGCCATTAAATTTCGAGTCTCAATATGGGGACGAGCTATCTCAGTTATATAGCTTACATGCAAGGCAATTAAGGATCTCTGAAGATGCCTATAAGTTCTGGCAAGATCTTAATAAGCTGATTTATGAAGTTGGAGGTTTATACGAAACTCAACCCTTCAGGTTAACAGGTAATATTGAGTGTGTAACAGATCAAAAGCTAAGTGTAATTGGGATATTTGAGGTAGCCGGTGTATCTGAAATGAGAGAGTATTTTTTTAGGCCACCGAACCTGCATGTCTTTCCTATGACGTGTGTGCTCGACACCGTTGGGACTGAAACATTCCCCTGGAGTAATCTTAGAGAAGGTGCCTACTTAATAGAGGAGGATCCGGGCATGTTTTTTACCTCTGACATTAGATGTTTCGACTGCACTACACGCGGAGGGACAACAGAAGTTCCTCCATTCTGGGAATATTAATATTTACTTGGAATGATTAGAAAAAAATTTCCTATACTCGCAACGATACTGGCCCTTTTTATTTGTGCTAATGCTAATTCCCAATCAAATTACCGGGAAACAGTATGGTTACAGATTAGCAGGGATATTTACCTGGCCGGCGAAGATATTTCTTATAATATCAGCTTACTCGAAAATGACACCTATAAACCTTCCGTCTTAAGTAATAACATTCGCATAGAACTAATCGACGAGAACGGAAATACAATCATTAGTAAGAATATTGAGCTCACTGCTACTAAGGCTTCAGGCAAAATTACCATCCCGGCAAACCTGAAGACGGGACGCTACCGGGTAATATCATATACTAACTGGATGAGAAACTTCGCCGAGGAAGACTTCTCATCACACCCTTTAAGGATACTGAACAGTAATGACGCCAACCAGGATTCACTGCTTATGGTTAATAAGCACCTGGTATTAAATGTCAGTCCCTATCCCGATCCCAACGATCCATTATTAACAAAATGCAGTATTTATACAACAGATGCCTTCAATAATGAAATAAGTGCCCGGGGAATTATCTTAAGCGGTCCGGAAGACACGGTAATGACCTTCAATACTGACTATACCGGCTGGGGAACATCATATTATCGTAGCTCAGATCCTGACAGGTTTCAAATATTCGCCAGGGGCTTCGACAGAGAAAATATAGATCTTAACCTGGTTGTTAAGGAAAGCAAGCTCCCTTCAACATCTATAAACGAGAAATATGGATACCTGAGTATCGACCTTACAGGAGTTACCCCGGGAGAAACATACAAAGTACTGGTGCACAGATTATATTCATGGTCGTGGTTTGATACACTTCAGGCAAGCAGTGATAAGCTGGTGTTCCGAGTACCGGTAAGAGACCTTCCTTCGGGAATTTCGCAATGCACGATTTTAGACAGTAATAATAATATCCTTTTTAAGAGATTATGGTCGGATTATAATAAAGAATCCTCTGATATAGCGATCGAGATGGAAGCTACATCTGTAATTACGGGAGGAGAGCACTTATTCAAATACAACACCCGTGCTTATTCTGATAATGAAACTGATAATTATCTCAGTCTTATAGCCGACACCTATATCCCTGGAAGCAAGATCAATAATTACCTGCCGGGCTTACCGGGATGGCCTGCAAACTACCGCATACCATCCTCCCAGGAAGCTTTTGAAGCATGGATAATAAGCAATAGCTATCCGGATAAGGTTACAAAGGCATTCTTTAAACAAAACCCCGGATCCCCGGGCCCGGGTTCAGTATCCGGAGACATAACTAATATTGAATATTACCCCGAAACAAGAGGGGGCATTTTTACCGGTAAAATTGTAAATAAAAATGATCTGACTCCTGTTAACCTGAAATATATAGCCCTATCCATTCTCAATGATAACTCATTCTATTCGGCCATAACAGACAAATACGGAAGATTCGTTTTTACTTTTCCCGAAGAATACGGCCCAAGGGATTATATTATGAGCTTTATCGAAGATTACAACCCTTCCTGGCAGGTTGAGATACAGGCTAATTATGCTGATTTTAAAATGGAGGGTAAAAATAGCAGTGCTGCATTTACCGTAGAAGAACTGGAATTTCTTAAAAAAAGACTGCTGGATATAAAATTAAAAAATGTTTACTACCCCGAGCATGCCGAAAATAAAATAGCTGCAGACACCCTTTCAATAAATAATCCATTTTATGGAGAAGCGAATATTAACGTTCGGGTAGAAGATTATATAAGACTCCCTAACTTAAGAGAAGTAATATTTGAAGTAGTACCATATGTTAATATAAGGCAGCATAAAAAGAAGTATATAATAAATGTTGCAGGAGAAAATGTTTACCCCAGTGAATATCCTACACTGATACTGTTTGATGGCATTGCAATATATGACTATGAAGAGCTTCTTAACCTGCCACCGGATAGGATTAAGACTATTAAGGCCGTCAATAATTTCTATATCCACGGAAATGCAATATTTGAGGGACTAGTTGATATCAGGTCTGTTAATAATGACTTTGGTGGTTTGAGTATGCCGCCAGGTACGACATTATCAACATTTCAGCTTCCGCAGAAAGCAGAATATTTACCGATAGTTGCAGGAAAGCCAGTGGACCCCGGTATGCCAAATATTGATGATATCCTTATATGGAAAAACTTAAAACCTCTTTCTTCAGGAAAAGAAAGTATCTATTTCAACCATAATCCGGGGATGTATAAAATTTCTATTTACGGATTTGATTCCGCGGGTAAATGGCATTCCGGCAAAGTAATAATAGACGTAGCAAACTCTTTCTAAATTATTCTTTATTAACTTTATTAAAATTTGCTTTCACCGATCTGTAAAATATGGATCTGCCTAAAAATAAAAGAATAATTTTTGAATCACTGCGTGAAGCAGGAGAGAATATCCGAAGGATTGAATCCGGCACTTATATTATTAATAACAAGTCAGATAAGTCACCCGTAACAGATGCAGACCTTATTTCAGATTCCATTATCAGGAATATGCTGTCTGATAACTTCAACGATATCCCGGTGTTAAGTGAAGAGCAGTCTCTCAGCCCGGGCAGCAATGATAAACCTTCGTTATTCTGGCTTCTCGACCCACTGGATGGAACAAAAGAGTTTATTAAAGGGAACGGAGAGTATTGCATATCACTGGCGCTTATCGAAAAGGGCAGACCTATAGAGGCTTATATCTATTGGCCAACACAGATGATACTATGGTATGCCATAAAGGGAGATGGGGCATACAGGGTAGAAGATAATAAAGCAAGTAAGCTGCCGCTTGAAAATAAGGAAACAGGTTCTCCCCTCCTCCTCCTGCAAAGCCGGTCTCATAATAAGAATGAAGAAGTGCTCTGGTACGAAAAAGCTTCTCTTATTGAAAATATTAAAATACAGCAACAGGGCTCTGCAATCAAATTCTGTCTTATCGCAGAAGGGAGGGCTGATTTTTATATTAAGAAGGGAAGGATCTATGGATGGGATATAGCTGCCGGGGATTTAATACTGAGCGAAAGTGGCGGCAGGCTTATGGCCTATGGGCTGTCGGGCGATATAAACTATACCTTTGATAAATCTGAAATGCCGCATTTTATTGCATGCAGCTACAGGATTAACAATCCCGCAGAGTGGCTTCTTTAGTAAAAAAACATACTGCGAAGGCCAGGTAAAGATGGTCGTCAGTGAATCATTCGACGTAAAAAAGTTACTTATTTATTATTATCACCCGAGAATAATGTAGGGTCGCCTTCTTCGAAAAGACTCGGCGACTCAGAATCGAATCTCTTCAGAATAGCTGTCATAATGGCTTCGCGCATAAAGCGTGACCTGTTACTTACCCTGAACCGCTGACAATAAAGATTCAGAGCCCTTAGCTCCCTGTTATTAAGCATAACGGTGAGCCTGTTATTTCTTTTTAGCCTATCGTCTTTTATTTTCAAGCGTCTCAAAATATGCTCTTGGGTAATCGAAGGTAAAATTAACAATATGTAATACCCCCTGCCTGGACAGGGATAATAATTATTAACATAAAAAAAACGATCAGTCGCTAATAGACTGATCGCCTGATATGTGCATTACTTAAAACTTCTACAGCCTGTTATTGGCATTTAAGTCTTCAAATGCCTCCTTAAGCCTGGTAATAAATGTATCTTCACCCTTCCTGAGCCATGCTCTCGGGTCGTAAAATTTCTTATTTGGTTTATCGTCGCCCTCCGGGTTACCAATCTGAGACTGCAGGTATTCCTTCTTCTCTTCGTAATAATCTCTTACCCCTATCCAGAAAGCCCACTGCATATCGGTATCGATATTCATTTTGACTGCTCCATATTCTATGGCTTCCTTTATAAGATGCTTCTCCGATCCTGATCCACCATGAAATACGAAGTTAACAGGGTTATCGCCTGTCTTAAACTCTTTCTTGATATGATCCTGCGAATTTTTGAGAATTATCGGTCTTAGCTCAACATTTCCCGGCTTATATACCCCATGCACATTACCAAAAGAAGCAGCAATTGTAAAGTTATTGCTTATAGCCGATAGTTCCTTATAGGCATATGCAACCTCTTCAGGTTGAGTATAGAGCCTGGAGCTGTCGACATCAGTATTATCTACTCCATCCTCTTCTCCGCCGGTAACGCCGAGCTCTATTTCAAGAGTCATACCTATCTTATCCATTCTCTTAAGATACTCCTTGCATGTAGCTATATTTTCCTTTATTGGTTCTTCAGACAGATCGAGCATATGCGAACTGAAAAGAGGTTTATCGTTCATTTCATAAAACTCTTCTCCGGCATCAAGCAGGGCATCTATCCAGGGCAATAGTTTACGAGCTGCATGATCGGTATGAAGGATTACCGGTACACCATAATATTCGGCTACATTATGTACGTGTAATGCTCCGGATATTGCACCGGCAATAGCACCCTCGTGTCCTTCACCTGTTAACCCCTTACCCGCAAAGAAGTGAGCACCACCGTTAGAAAACTGTATAATAACCGGTGAGTTTACATCCCTGGCTGTTTCCAGTACAGAATTCACTGAGTTTGTGCCAATTACATTAACTGCAGGTATGGCAAAATTATTCTTATTGGCATAATCGAATAGTTGTTTTACATCCTCTCCATAAAGTACTCCTGGTTCAAGGCTTAATTTTTTCATATCTATAATATTTTCTCTGTTAATTTTTTATATCTGTAAAGATACGATAAACGAATGAAATGGTTAATGGTTAGTGGTTAATGGTTATTGGCTGCCTTGCGGCAGCGTTATTGGTTAATGGTTATTGGCTGCCTTGCTGCCTTGCGGCAGCGTTATTGGTTAATGGTTAATGGTTTTTGGTTACTGGTTTTTGGTTACTGGTTTTTGGTTACTGGTTTTTGGTTACTGGTTTTTGGTTACTGGTTTTTGGTTACTGGTTTTGGGTTTTGGGTTTTGGGTTTTAATCGTATTTTATTCCCTTTTTAGAAGTATTACTTAAGTATATCATCAAATTTGTAATCTTTCCTGCTAAACGACCGGTTTTATCAAGTAAGACAGCCAGTTCTTTCTCAGTAATAAACTCACAATCATATGCACGATAGCACTGACTCCTCAATTCTCCGTTTGATCCTTTTGAAATTGACAGAAACTGCTTAAACTCCTTAGTGCCTCCCCTGTCAAATCCTTCAGCAATATTATCCATAATAGACCCGGACGATGAACGAATCTGGTTTTTGAACCTGATATCGTTAGCAAAAGGTTGAGAGGTCGTGATTTGAATTACAATCTTATTAATATCCCGAGCAAGTATCCAGATATCAAGCTCCTCAAATCTATGAATTTTCATAATACAGCATTTTATTCCACAATAAAAATACCCAATTTTTTTCAAACATAACTTAAAACCAAAAACCATAAACCATAAACCACCCCTCCATTACACCCATCTTATTATCTCCGGATACATATTTTTATCTATCTTCGTAGTCAAAATACATGGATAATTGAAAAATTAGATATGAAGAAAGTATTCCCTCTGATAATACTACTTATAGTTTTGGGGTTGAAAATCAACGCCCAGGAAAAGATATGGAGCCTGGAAGAGTGCATTAAATATGCTATCGACAATAATATCACGATTAAGCAACAGGAATTACAAACCGATTACCAGGAGAATATCCTATACCAGTCAAAGATGTCTCGCCTGCCTTCACTGAACGGACAGGCCAGTAATAATTTCTCTTTTGGTCGTGCTCTTGATGAAACCACTTACGAGTTTACTGAAAATGAAACCATTATATCGAGTAATTTCTATGCCGGAGCCAGCCTTGCTCTGTTTAATGGTTTTCAGAAAACAAATACCATAAAGAGCAACCAGTATAAGCTCGAAGCAAGCTTAAAGGACCTTGAAAAGATAAAAGATGATATCTCCCTTTCAGTGGCACTTGGTTACCTGCAGATTTTACTTAATAAGGAACTTGGTGCAGTAACGCAAATTCAATTAGAGACCACCCTGGAGCAGATAGTAAAAACTGAGGCTATGGTGGAAGCAGGGAGCCTGGCCCGTGGCAGCCTGCTTGAGATACAGGCACAGGCAGCCAGGGAAGAGCTACTGCTGATTAACATGGAAAACCAGATCTCCTTATCCTACCTTGACCTGGCCCAGTTACTTGAGCTGGAAAGCGCGGAAGACTTTGAGATACAAGAACCTGAAATAGACCTTGGTGAATCAGAAATTATTTCAGGGGATGTTAACAGCATATTTATAGAGGCAGAAAAAATAAGGCCTTCTATTGCGAGTGCAAAGCTAAGGCTCGAGGGAGCCAGGTACGATCTGCAGGTAGCAAAAGGAGGCTTATATCCAAGCCTGTCGCTCAGCACGACATTCAGCACAGGTTATTCTGATTTCAGACAGAAATTTTTGGGACTGGACCCCGTTACTTCCGGTCCGTTATATGGCAAATATCCCTTTGGAGAACAGCTAAATGATAATATAAATTATGGGATTGGCCTCTCTCTTAGCATACCCATATTCAATGGATGGCAGGTAAGGACAAATATTAGCAATTCCAGTATCAACATAATGAGCTCTGAATATAGTCTTGAGAGCAGCAGGAAGCAGCTCTTTAAAAGTATTCAGCAGGCCTATGCTGATGCCGAAGCAAGCCTGAAGTCATATTATGCCAGCCAGAAAGCTGTTGTGTCAATGGAGGAATCATTTCGTTATTCAGAACAAAAATTTAATGTTGGCATGGTTACTCCAATAGAGTACAGCCAGGCTAAATCGCAGCTCTTGAGTGCCCAGTCTGACCTGGCGCAGGCTAAATACGAATTTATTTTTAAAACGAAGGTGCTTGACTTTTACAGGGGTAAGCTGTTAACACTGGAAACTAACTAAACTTGAAAATCATAAGCAGATATGAAATCCAATAAACTACTTCAACTCCTTGTACCTATTACAGTAGTTCTTTTAATCTTTGCTGTTATTGGTAAGAACAAGGGATGGTTTGGAAAAGCTCTTACGATAAAAGTAGCTATTGAACAGGCGGAGACAAGGTCTATTATTGAAATTATTACCGCCAATGGTAAGATTCAGCCCGAAAAAGAAGTTATTATCAGTCCCGATGTTTCTGGCGAAATCGTTGAATTAAATATTAAAGAAGGTGATTTTGTAAAAAAGGGAGATTTTCTCTTTAAGATTAAGCCAGACACCTATATTTCGATGCGCGACAGGACCCAGGCAGCACTGGAGTCGGCCAGGGCCCGCCAGTCACAGGCTGAAGCCCAGTTTATGCAGTCGGAACTTGCATACAAGAGAAGTAAGCAACTCTACGACCAGGAGACTGTTTCACTATCAGATTATGAGCAGGCACAGGCCTCTTATAAGGTTGCCGAAGCTGAGGTAGAGGCAGCCAGGTTCTCTGTAAAGAGCGCAGAGGCTACTCTTAAGGAGGCAAATGAAAACCTTATTAAAACTACGGTTTATGCACCTATGTCGGGTACCATATCGACTCTCCTGGTAGAACAGGGCGAAAGGGTTGTTGGTACAGAAATGATGACAGGGACCGAGGTGCTCAGGATAGCCGACCTTACCCGTATGGAAGCGTGGGTTGAGGTTAATGAAAACGATATCATTAAGGTTAATATGAGCGACACAGCCATAATTGAGGTTGATGCCTATCTCGACTATAAATTTAAGGGTATTGTTACCGAGATTGCTAATTCTGCCAGTACAGCAGGTGTTTCGGCCGACCAGGTAACAACCTTCGATGTCAAAATATTTGTTCTGCCTGATAGCTATAAAGATCTTATAACTGAATCCTCAAAGAATCCGTTCAGGCCCGGTATGTCTACCACCGTAGATATCCAGACCTCAACCAAGTATAATATCCTGACTGTCCCGATCCAGGCTGTAACAACCAGGATTGACTCAAGTATTGAAGCCAGCACCCTTGCCGATGAAGTTATCAGAACACTGGTATTTGCATCAGACGGTACTTATGCCCTGGCAAGAGATGTCAAAACAGGCATCCAGGATAATTCATATATTGAAATATTAAGCGGAATAGAAGCAGGTACAGATATTATTTCAGCTCCTTTCAGCGCAATAAGCAAAAAATTATCGGATAGCACACTAATAGAAGTGGTTCCCAGGGAAGACCTGTTTAAGGCCGAAAAATAATTCAGGATAATGATCCTCTGTATTGAAACAGCTACCAGTGTCTGCTCTGTATGTCTTTCCCACGAAAAAAAGATACTGGGTCTGAGGGAGAGCCATATCGACAAGTCACACTCATCTCTGATTACAGTATTTATTAAAGAATTGCTTGATGAGCAAAATATCACGGCAGAGTCGCTCGATGCTGTTGCTGTAAGCAAGGGACCCGGATCATATACAGGGCTCAGGATTGGTGTATCAACAGCCAAGGGCATCTGTTTTGGAGCCGGCATTCCCCTGCTTGCTGTAAGTACCCTTAAAAGCATGTATTATGGTGCTATCGACAAATATTCGTCTCACCCGCGAATAGATAAGGATACACTTATTTGCCCGATGATTGATGCAAGGAGAATGGAGGTCTATTCGTCAGTTTTTAAATACAGCGGCGACGAGGTAGCGGGAGTTAAGGCAGAAATAATTAATGAAGAATCTTACCTGGATTTACTTAATCAGTCTCCCGTACTTTTCTTTGGTAATGGTTCTGAAAAACTTAAGGACCTGATAAGTCACCCAAACGCAATATTCCAGGATGGATATATGCTGAGTGCAAGCTCGCTGGCAATACCGGCACATAAAGCTCTCCTTAACAGGGACTTTGAAGATATAGCATATTTTGAACCATATTACCTAAAGGATTTTATTGCCACCATCCCACGTAAGAACATTCTCGGAAGAGCCAAGAGCTAAGGGCGAAGAGCCAAGAGCGAAGAGCCAAGGGCGAAGAGCCAAGGGCGAAGGGCTAAAAGCATGGAGCAGAGAGCTAAGGGCATGGGGTTGCGTTGCTTTGCAACGCTGATGGCCAATAGCCAGCCAAGGCTGGCAGCCCCCAGCACCCTGCACCCTGCACCCTGCACCCTGCACCCTGCACCATGCTCTTTGCACTCATTCTAAACTCATTCTCAACTTTTTCAACCCAGTTTCAACTCAGTTTCAACCCAGTTTCACCCCAGTTTCACCAGTTTCAGTTTCAACTTTTTCAACCTTTTTCTTTTATCTTTACACAATCAATAAATCATCAGATAAAAGTATCCAGATAAAACAATTATGGCAACAACAGCAGATTTCAGAAATGGCATGGTAATAGAATATAACAATGGTTTGTATACTATTGTGCAGTTTCAGCATGTTAAACCAGGTAAGGGACCTGCCTTTGTAAGAACAAAACTAAAAAGTTTAACAAATGGCAGGGTTATAGAAAATACTTTTTCCTCAGGAGTAAGGGTAAATGCTGCCCGTGTTGAAAGACGACCCTACCAGTACCTATATAAAGATGATATGGGATTTGTGTTTATGCATAACGAAACATTTGAGCAGATTACCATCAACGAGGATATGGTTGAAAATTCAGAATTTCTTAAAGAAGGAGATACCTGCGAGGTGGTAGTACACGCTGAGACAGAGAATATTCTTAGTGTCGACCTGCCACAATTCGTTGTTATGGAGATTACCTATACCGAGCCCGGACTCAGGGGAGATACTGCAACAAATACGCTAAAGCAGGCAACAATAGAAACCGGTTCAATAATTATGGTACCTCTCTTTGTTGAGACCGGAGAAAAGATAAAGATTGACACACGGGATAAGTCATACGTTGAAAGAGTAAAGGAATAAGAATCACTGACCATGGACAAAAAATCATCCAGGAAAAGACTTCAGATGTCCAAATTTAAATTGGACTCTTTGCTGGATATTACTACGTCCATTAATGCGAACGAGTCGACAGAAGAGCTGCTTGCCAAGTATGAAAAAATTCTTCGCGACAATCTTAATATCGGGAAGATACTTATATTCAAATATTCGGATCAATGGGACTGCATCCTTAATGCAGGTTTCGATAAAAGCCTGGAATCGTCGGTGAACCCCCAGGAGCGACTGGCAGAATTTTCAGACATGGTTATACTGCCACATGAAGAAGAGTATGGTCTGCCCGAGGTGGAGATTATTATCCCGGTAATAAATAACAATGTCCCGCTGGCCTATGTATTAATAGGTGATATCGAAGAAGAAGGAACCGGGATGAGCCCTATCCTTAAGCACCTTCGTTTTATTCAGATAATATCAAACATCATTATTGTCGCAATAGAAAATATCAGGCTGTTTAAGGAAACACTTATCCAGGAAGCTATTAAGAAAGAGCTTGAGCTGGCTGCCAGGATGCAAACCATGCTTATTCCCGACAATAAGATACTGCCCAATAATGAGCATATTAGGGTAACAGGCTATTACCATCCTCATTATGATGTAGGGGGCGATTATTACGACTGTATCGACCTGGGCGATGGCATAACAGGCATCTGTATAGCAGACGTTTCAGGTAAGGGAGTCTCTGCTGCAATCCTGATGTCGAACTTCCAGGCAAGTTATAAGGCCTTACTTACTGCCGAAGTAGACCTGGAACACCTTATCAAAACCCTTAATAAGGTGGTAGTTGAAAATGCTTCGGGAGAAAAATTTATTACCTTCTTTGTTGCAAGGTATAACCAGAATACAAGAGAACTGGAGTATATAAATGCTGCACACAATTCGCCTGTTCTTTACGATATGGAAAGCGGTGATATTAAACACCTTGAGGCATCGTGTGTGGGTATAGGAATGCTTGACCAGATACCCTTTATTGCCAGCAAAACTATTATTATAAAGAATCCTTCAAAAATTGTACTCTATACCGATGGTCTGTCTGAGCTGAAAGGAGATGACGGCGAAGATATAGGTACCGGACCTATAATCAGCCATATTAAAAACAAGGATGGAATCGATAAAAATATTGAGTCCTTAATCGCCGACCTGGGCATCCCTGATGATAACCCTTACCTGTTTGATGATGTATCTATTATAGCCGCTACTCTCAGGTAGATTAGCCCTGCCGGGCTATTTTACTGTTCTGACAATATAGTAGTTCTTTTTCCCTTTCTGAACAAGTATATACATATTATTAAGAAGGTCGGATGTACTGATTGTAAGCTCAGTATCCTGTAATTTAGTTTTGTTTATACTTACCCCGCCTCCGCTAACTAAGCGACGCATTTCGCCTTTCGAAGAGAATATCTGAGTATGCTCACTGCAAAGATCTGTAACATTGACTCCTTTCTCGATAATGGAACGGTCGACATCAAAGGTCGGCACTCCCTCAAAAACAGAAAGGAAGGTCTTTTCATCCAATTTTTTCAGTGTCTCTGTTGTTCCCTTCCCAAACAGAATTCCCGAAGCTTCAACAGAAGTATTATAGTCGGCCTCCGAATGCACCATTATCGTCATTTCCTCTGCCAGCCTTTTCTGAAGTACCCTTAGATGAGCTTGCTTTTCGTGCTCCCCGACAAGAGCTTCAATTTCATCCTGCTTAAGCATGGTAAAGATCTTCATATACTTTGCTGCATCGTCGTCAGACACATTGAGCCAGAACTGGTAAAATTTATAAGGAGATGTTCTTTCGGGGTCGAGCCATACATTCCCCGATTCGGTCTTACCAAACTTGGTACCGTCAGATTTAGTAATCAAGGGGCAGGTCATGGCAAATGCTTCTCCGCCTTCTTTTCGTCTTATCAGCTCGGTTCCGGTAACTATATTACCCCATTGATCGGATCCTCCCATCTGGATCTTACAATTATATTCTTTATAGAGATTAAGAAAATCATAACCCTGTACCAGCTGGTATGAAAACTCGGTGAACGACATTCCCTGTTTTGACTCTGATCCCAGCCTCTTTTTTACCGAGTCTTTTGACATCATATAGTTTACGGTAATATGCTTCCCTATATCACGTACAAAGTCCAGGAATGAAAACTTGCTCATCCAGTCATAATTATTCACCATCAGTGCCCTGTTTGGGATATCTGATTCAAAATCAAGAAATTTTGCAAGCTGCTTCTTTATCGATTCCTGGTTATGCCTGAGGGTCTTTTCATCCATCAGGTTCCTTTCCTGGGATTTGCCCGAAGGATCTCCTATCATTCCTGTGGCCCCTCCAATAAGAGCTATCGGACGATGGCCGGCAGTCTGGAAATGCTTAAGTATCATTACGCTGACCAGGTGACCTATATGCAGGGAGTCTGCAGTGGGGTCAAAGCCCACATACCCGGCCGACATTTCCTTTTCAAGCACCTCTTCTGTCCCGGGCATGATATCGTGAATCATCCCTCTCCATTTCAGTTCATCTACGAAATTCATTCTCTGTTTTTATATAATATTAACTGCAAATATAAGAAGATGTGGCGAAAGACGAAGGACGAAGGGGTTGAAAAGGGTTGAAAATGAGTTGAGAGTGAAAAGTTTGAAACTGAGTTTGGGGTTTAGGGGTTTGGCCCTTCCTTTCTGACTATCGACTGGGTTGCAAAGGTTGACTATCGAACGAGTATTGACTATCGACTCTTGACTTTACTCTTCCTAGGTTTCTGGTTTCCGATTGCGCTATTGCCACCCATCACCCCATCACCCCAACACCCCAACACCCATTCCTCTGCCAGCTCGAAGCTTTGCCATCTCATTCCTCGCTCACTCTCTACTTCCTTCTTCTGCTCTTAGCTCTTCGCCCTCTGGCTTTTTCCCTTTGCGGTTTTTAAAGTTATCAAAGCTTTTTCTGAGATCGCCTCCTTCGATAATCGGGAAAAGCATGGGTGCAAAATCGGCAACCGGCATATAGAGTACACTCTCTTCTTTTTGCTGTATTGTAATAAGTTTTGAGTTACGATCGAGAGTGCCTAATACCACCAGAACAACGCTTAATATCAGGACTGACTTAATAACTGCAAAGAGCATCCCCAGTATCCGAACAACAAATCCCAGGGCTACTGCCTTAAGCAACTTATCGAGGGCATTGGCCAGGAAATGAATAAGCACAACTATTACAAGAAAAGTAATAATAAATGCAATCAGACCAAGGTATTGTGTCTGAAGATCGAAAAACTCAACCAGCTTTGTCTGTGTAAATCCTGAGAAACGGATCGAACCCCAGATACCCAGGATAAGGGCAGCTACCGAAGCTATTTCAATAAATAATCCATTTTTAAATCCCCTGAAAAGGCTCCAGGCAACTATAACAAGTATTATAATATCCAGGTAATTCATTCTTAATTTTTAAGTGTTTCCCCCACGTTCTATTATCTGCTTTTGAAATCTTTTTCCAGGCCATCCGATATCCAGTTTGCAAGTGCCTGCCTGTTATCGGCTATAACAAACCTCCTCTGGTCTCTTGAATTTCGGATATTGCCCAGCTCTATAAAGACAGTTGGCGGATGGGTGTTCCTTATTACATATAAGCCGCTCCGTGTTGTAACTGTACCGTTATATGGACGATTAGGTTGATGCTTACGGTAATTATCCTTTATAGTATTATGAATATTTGTAGCCATACGTTTTCCAGATATGCTGTTCTGATGGTGATAAAAATATACATCTATATTTTCGCTGCTGCTACTGCTATCGAGATGAAGCACAACAAGCCGCTGGTATCGTCCCCTGTATTTACGGTTAAGCCGGTTTACAGCATTTGTTCTTTGCCTTAGCCTGGCCATCTGGTTGGCAGGTATTGGTTCGGAAGGATAACACCTTTCGTCCTTATCACCGGGTAAAATATTCAGATCGCGTATGCCATCATTATTATCCCTTGTAATCATATAAACAAGGGCACCATGTTCAATAAGGCTCCTGGCCAGGCGCAGGGTCACATCGTAGGCATATTCATCCTCTGCCAGGGTATACCTGCCATAGTTGCCCAGTGCACCCGGGTCCGGTCCGCCATGTCCCGACATAAGATAGTAAACAGCACCCTCGAGGCTGTTATCCCTGATTTCCACCCTCGAATACTTAGGTCCGAAAATCTCATAGTTCCTAATTAAAGGGCTATCTCCCTCAGGAAGAGAATTTTTTTTGCCCGGGCCCCCTCCTGAAAGAAGGAAGATTAATCCCAGCATGCCCGATATCAGCTTAAGCATAAATTACCCAGGTATAAAATTGTTAATTACCCACGAATTTCCTTGATTAAAAAATCTAAATCAACCCGATTATTGAGGTGTTTATTAACAAGACAGAATAGTTTTTAACCAGGCCTGGCCGGAAAGGGACATAATATATTAGGTAATAAGAAGATTTATCGATTATAAAGTCTACCTTTGCGGCCTGATAACATATTAATATGCAAACATTTAAAGAGTATAAGCTAAGCGATGGAATCCTGAAAGCCATCGACGATCTGGGGTTTATAAACCCTACTCCTATACAGGAGAAAGTAATTCCGGTAATTCTTGATTCAGGCAGGGATATTATAGGTCTGGCGCAGACAGGTACCGGAAAAACAGCCGGATTCGGACTTCCCATTATTGAACAACTCGATACAGGCCTGAATGGTGTACAATCAATTATTCTGTGCCCTACCCGTGAATTATGTCTCCAGATTACAAGCGACCTGGAAACTTACGCCAAGTATACAAAGGGAGTGAAAATAGTTGCCGTTTATGGAGGAACAAGCATTGTTCCTCAGATTAACTCGATAAAAAAGGGAGTCCATATTGTTGTGGGAACACCCGGACGTACCCTCGACCTGATAAGGAGGAAGGTTCTCCATCTTAACAAAATCAGATGGATGGTTCTTGATGAAGCTGATGAGATGCTTAATATGGGTTTTAAGGAAGACCTGGACTCGATACTGGAAGATACACCTGCCGGCAGGCAATCACTTCTGTTCTCTGCAACCATGCCCGCAGGAGTAAGAAGCATTGCCAACAACTATATGAAAGACCCGCTTGAAATTTCAGCGGGAAAGAAAAATACGGGTGCAGCAAACGTTGAGCATCAATATTTTGTAGTAAAAGCAGCCGACAGGTACAAGGCTCTTAAACGCCTGGCTGATATTAACACCGAGATCTATGGTATTGTATTTTGCCGTACCCGCCGTGAAACAAAGGAAGTTGCTGATAAGCTTATACAGGATGGCTACAATGCAGATGCTCTTCATGGTGACCTGTCGCAGGCACAGAGAGACTCTGTGATGCAACGATTCCGTAACAGGCACCTTCAGCTGCTGGTAGCAACCGACGTAGCAGCCAGGGGACTGGATGTAAATGACCTTTCTCATATCATAAATTATAACCTGCCCGACGATCCTGAAGTATATATTCATAGAAGCGGACGAACAGGAAGAGCCGGCAAGCATGGTCTGTCGCTAACAATTACTCATTCACGTGAGGGACGCCGGATAAAGGAACTGGAAAAGCTTGTAGGCAAGAGCTTCAAGTATATGCAAATACCCGGAGGACATGAGATATGCGAAAAAAGATTATATAACCTTATAGATAAGGTTGAAAAAGTAGAAGTTGATGAAGCCAAAATAGCTTCCTTTCTTCCTTCCATTTACAAGAAACTTGAATGGCTCGAAAGGGAGGATCTTATTAAGCATTTTGTCTCGGTTGAGTTTAACCGTTTCCTTGAGTACTATAAGAACGCCGGCGACCTGAATGTTGTGCCCGAAAAGGGACGGGATGAAGGTAAGAGGAAGAAGGGTAATATTGCCTACACCAGGATGTATATAAACCTTGGAACCAAGTCCGGAATGAATCCCTCCCACCTGATAGGACTTATTAACGAGGCCCTGGGACGGAATGATATTGATATTGGCAAGGTCGACGTTCAGAGGAACTTCTCATTCTTCGAAATAGATAAGGACTACGACAAAGATACCCAGAAGGCCTTCGAAAACACTGTCTATGAAGACGTAAGTGTCAAGGTAGATATATCGGAAGGGGAAATAAAGCGTGACCGCTCCCGTCCAAGAACCAGGAGTAAAACACCTTACTCTAAAAAGGGACAGGATTATAAAAAGAAAAGCCACAAAAATTCTGGCTACAGGAGTAGAAAAAGAAGTGAGAGATAAGAAGTGAGCTTAATACTCACTTCTCTCTTCTCACAACTCAATACTATTTCATTAGATCATACCCATCAATCTTACCCTTCTCCATCTGGCTAATACCCTTCTCCATCCAGTAAGGAGCAGGAGCTCCCTGCAGGTAATGGTCGAAGAACTGCATTTTCCTGACCGACAGGTCTTTCCTGTTTGGTCTTTTTCTCAGGTTGTGATCCTCATCATTATAAGATAATAGCCATGCAGGCTTCTCAAGTCTTCTCAGGGCAACAAAGAATTCTATTCCCTGGTACCATGGTACTGCACCGTCGGCATCGTTATGCATAATAAGAACGGGGGTATTAACCTTTGGCACGAAAAATATCGGTGAATTCTCAATATAATGAATAGGCTTCTCCCATAGTGTTCCTCCAATACGACTCTGTGTTTTCTCATACTGGAACATCCTGCTCATTCCTGTTCCCCAGCGGATACCTCCATAGGCACTTGTCATATTCGAAACCGGTGCTCCTGAAAATGCACAGGCAAACATATCTGTCTGGGTAATAAGATAGGCAATCTGGTATCCTCCCCAGCTCTGGCCATCGAGACCCAGGCGATCGGGATCGATAAAATCAAACTGGTCGAGCATAGCATAGGTACCGCTTACAACTGCGTTATATGCGCTCTGGCCGGGATATCCTTCAACGTAAGGAATGTCTGGAACAAAAATCAGGTAACCATTGCTTACTGCGTAAGTTCTATTTATTGTAGATGCACTTGGCGCCGGAGCCGTATACCTGTGAATACCGTCTGAGCTTCTCTCGTAGAAATATGCTATCATAGGATATTTCTTATTGGGATCAAAGTTTTCAGGTTTGTAAAGAATACCCTGCAGCATTTGTCCGTCGAACGACCTCCATTCAACAAGTTCGGCCGTACCCCAGTTAAAATCTTTCTGCTGTGGATTTGTTTCTGAAATCTTAACAGGAGCTGCCAGCTTTGTTGAGGCAACATACAGTTCAGGGTAGTTAACATAGTCCCCCTGGGTAAATATCATCTTATCAGCATCTTTAGCCTTTGTAAATGACCCGTAGGTATTTGGTCCGGAAACGATCCTGGTTGGATCGGCAGCCTTGTTAACCTTCAGGGTATATAGTCCTGCATCCTTTGTATAATAGTTAAACGATGAAAGATAAACCTGCTCTTTTGCTTCTATATATATTTTATCTGATGAGCCGCCACCGGAGCCAAATCGTCCGCCACCTGATCGTGGCTCTACAGAGGTATAGGTAAGGCGAACATTATTTTTACGTCCGAATCCGTTTGTCAGATTTACTGCTGCTTCCTTACCGCTGACATCTATTTTCCAGATATCAAACCTGTCGTTTACAAGCACATATTTCTCTCCTTCAATCCAGTCGAGCGACCTTGAATAAGGAGAAGGCTCACTGGGAGAATCGTGAAGCTCATTATGAAAAGCAACACCCAGCTTTGAAGTAAGATCAACTATCTCGCCACCTGCACCTGGTTGTGCCTTCCAGCTTTTTGACTTAATACACCAGAACACCATCTGTTCTCCTGAAGGAGAAAATACAACAGACGATGGTGCTGCCTCTAATACAAGGGTCCTCTTGCCTGTTTTTACATCAACAATATACTGATCGGTATAACGATTAGGATCCCATGATCCCTCTTTCCTGTATTTCAGGTTTGAGGTACCGACGGCCAGGTCTCCATCGCCCTTCATCAATATTCTGACCGAGGGTAAATCAGTGTCGGCCAGCTGAACCATCTTCTTATCGTTAATAAAATAAACCGCCTGGAAATTTGCACGTTTTTCACGACTCAGGTTAACTTTTTGCTGAGGCTGAAGGAGCGGATCGTGCCAGCTCCAGATATCCAGCTTATATTTTTCATCGGCTAAGAGAGTATCTTCGGGCTCCTCAACAGGTTTTTCGGCTGTTCCGAAAAGGAGTCTTTCGCCCGATTCTGTAAAGCTCAGTGATCCATTTTCGCTGACAGACCAATCTTCTATCATGCCCTCTGTTTCGCAATCGACTATCTTCTGTGCAGACCCCTTATTGCCAAGGTATAGAGCATACACTTTTACATCGGATGTATCGGTAGTAAAGATAAATGCCTGTGAAGCACCATCATCGCTCAGGGTGAGCTTCTGAAGATCACCATCTCCTTTGAATATTTCCTTTACAGACTCATCGCTTACAGAAAAAAGACTTACAGTAAAATGCTTAATCTTGGTACTGTCGGTAGTAGATTGTACAAAAGCAATCTTATCTCCTTCTTTTGCCATGGCATAGTCAACAACATCCTTAAAGCTATGCTTCACATTGCTTACGGGATTAAAGATCACAAGTTCTGTTCCGTCAGCCTTAGATCCTCCCCTTCCTGCTCTCGCACTTGCAGGTCTCCTGCCTTCTTCCGGGGCTTCCTCTATTTCTTCCGGCTTTTCTTTTTTCTTAGCCAATGGCTTCTCCATAAGGTAGGCTATCCATGATCCGTCTTCTTCGAAGACCTTAAATGACTTTACACGCTCGATAAGTACAGTTTCGCCATCAGGGAGTATCTTAATCCCAAGATTATCCTTTGGCATCTCGTCGGCCTTCTTTTTATCCTTCTTTGCCTGTCGTGTAAGCGCAAATTCAGGCTTCACCTGGTAGGCAAAAAATTTATTGTCAGGAGAAAAAACAGCTCCTGATCCACGCTCAATTTTATCGAGCGATTTACTATTTACCTTATAAAGGTAGAGGTTACCATCTCCCTCCTGGGGATTGATCTCATATTTAATCCACTCACCGTTATCAGTTATTGATTGCTGGCTTAGAGATTTCCAACCATCATATTCACTATGAGTTAATGGTTTCTTCTGGCCAAGTACCAAGAGTGGCAACAGGGCCAGCAAAAGAAATGCTAATCTTTTTGTTTTCATCTTCACAGTTTTGGTTAAATTTCTATAAACATATTAAAAGTACTCCAGACAGAGGCTAACAGAAGGTATGTTATTGATCATTCCATACATACTTTAAGAAGTTTTAACATTAATAGCTCTCAAAACAATATCTTTGCTATGATCGGACAGACATAAATGGATAAACAACTATGAAAAAAAGACAACTTGGTGAGCTGGAAGTTCCATCACTTGGGCTGGGATGCTGGGGAATGTCGGGAGCCTATGGTGACAGCGACAGGAAGGAATCAATTGCAACAATATTAGAATCGATCGATTTAGGAGTAAATTTCCTTGATACAGCCGATGTATATGGATCAGGACATAACGAGAAACTAATCGCTGAGGCTATACGGGGTAAGAGAGATAAGGTAATACTGGCCACAAAGTTTGGATACATCCAAAACAGTGACGGATCACTAAAAGTAAGATGCGATCCTGATTATTTAAGAAGTGCCTGCGAGAACAGTCTGAAAAGACTTAAAACAGATTATATCGATCTATATTATATGCACAGGCTGGATAAGAGCCTGCCGATTGAGGAAATAGTAGGGACAATGACAGACCTTGTAAGTGAAGGTAAGGTAAGGTATATTGGATTATCTGAGGTTTCTGCAAAAACAATAGAGAGAGCTTTAAAAGTAGCAAATATAAGCGCCATCCAATCAGAGTATTCTCTTTTTACCAGGGATGTTGAATCAGGAGTACTTGAAACATGCAGGAATAATAATATTGGCTTTGTCTCTTTTAGTCCACTCTCAAGGGCAATGCTAACTGGAAGGTTTAAGTCTCAGGAGATGCTGTCTGAAAATGATTTCAGAAAAAATCAACCCAGGTGGCAGGGCAACAATTTCTCATATAATATCAATAAGCTTGAAACTATTGAAGAAATTGCACAACGATATAAGATACAGCCCTCACAGGTATCGCTTGCCTGGCTTCTGCAAAAGGGAGAAAATATTGTTCCGATCCCCGGGATGAAAACCAGGAAGTACCTTAAGGAAAATTACTCATCGGTTGATGTGGTCCTTTCCAAATCAGATATTGCCATCCTCGATACCCTGGGCTTTGATGTGTCGGGGAAGAGATATACTGAATCGTCATATAAGTTCCTGGATAGTTAAATACATGATATTAACATATCTGCGAAAAGACATATGATTATAGCATGGCCTGGTAAATGCAAGTATTGCATCGCGAATCGAATGAGCTATATCACCATTAGTGGTGATCCAAATTATTTCTTTTCCTTTTAATAAGTGTTTCAAGCTATTATCTTGTCGGAGGCAGAGGATCTCCTCTGCTTATAATAATAAACCAGCTTTGTAATACTTACTTTTTAGTCTCTAACCAGAATGTACAATTTAAAAACCCAACAACTTCCGGCGGAGGTTGTATCCTTCCTGAAAAAACTTGTTGAAAAGGGGGGCCCGGAACCTGATGAATATTCGGCATTCACAGACATTGTCAATAATCTCAGCGATGAGGAGCTTGATTTATTCAGGAATACTATCAAAGATTCTCTCAATGAGCAAACCCTGATTGGGCACGGCTTTGTTAAGCCCTATGGCTACCCGGGTGATTTTACTATCATACATAATATCTATCGGAGATATGCGAATCCAGATCCTAAATATGGTAACTGGGACAGGTTTTTCCAGGAACAGGCCGGAGCCCAGGCAGTAAGGAACAGGAAAGACTTTTTCTTAAGATGCTGCTCGGAGCTGGAGAAAGGAAGCGGTGAATCTAAAAAGGTTCTTATCCTTGGAAGTGGCCCAGCCACCGACGTAAACGAATACCTGGAGCTCTGTCCCGATTCCAGTATCGAATTCACACTAATAGATTTCGACCAGAACGCTATAAATTTTGCAAAAGAACCAAATAGCAGGTATAACGGATCTGTAGAATACTTTAAGATCAACGTCCTGAGGTATAAGCCCTTTAAAATGTACGACCTTATCTGGAGTGCCGGGCTTTTCGATTATTTTAAAGACAAGCACTTTAAATATGTAATTCAGAAATATTATAAGTTTCTAAACGATGATGGAGAGTTCATAATCGGTAATTTTTCTACAAAAAATCCAACAAAGAGACTTATGGAGGTTCTGTCTGACTGGTACCTGAATCACAGGTCGCGTTTCGATCTGTTAAAGCTTGCCATTGATGCAGAGGTAAAAGAAGAAAATGTAAGTGTGGATTCAGAATCACTGGGTGTGAATCTCTTTCTCAGGATGAAGGCCGAAAGCAACTAATACACAGTGGGATAAAGTATGGCAAGAAAAAGGAAATTTAAGATTGGTAATCTGCTCGGTCTGCCCGTTGCAGGTCAGAAAGACTGGAAGCTAAATCCACTGACGCTATCATTTGCCGGAAATATCAAGCATTATGAGGAAGGTTTCCTGAGCGACTATTTTTCGAAATCAATTAATCCTTTCAGGTTTTCCATTTTCCTGGCGATTATTTTTTACGACATCTTTGCTTACCTCGATGCGCTTCTCTTCCCCGCTATTAAAACCACATTCTGGTTTATCCGCTTTGGCCTGGTTAGCCCTATCCTTCTAGTGGTACTCTTATTTTCATTCTCCCGGCATTTCAAAAAGTACATGCAGGTGGTCATATCGGTTATTATGTATGTTACCGGCCTCGGTATTATTGTTATGATAACCATAGCCTCAATAAAGGCTAACCAGTACTCATATTATGCAGGACTGATGTTGATAATCTTTTTCGGATATTCATTTATCAGGGCGCGGTTTATTTCTGCTCTTATTGCTGGCTGGTCGATTGTGATATCCTACCAGGTTGGAGCAATATGGATGTCGGAAACTCCGGTAGAGGTTCTTATTAACAATAACTTCTTCTTTATATCTGCCAATATAATTGGAATGTTTATCAGCTACTCCATGGAACATTCCGCAAGGAGAGATTATTATATGAGAATGTTGTTACTTAAAGAACAGGACAAGGTACAGGCGGCAAATAACGCCCTTGAAATAAGAGTGACAGAAAGAACAAGGCAGCTTACCAGAGCCAATAAGGATCTTAAAAGTGAGATCGAAATAAGAAAGCACCATGAGAAAGAAAAGGCAAAGATAGAATCCCAATTGCTCCAGCTACAGAAAATGGAGACTATCGGTACTCTTGCAGGTGGTATTGCTCATGATTTCAATAATATATTAACTCCTATCCTGGGATATACCGAAATGGCCATAGAAGAACTTTCTGACGAAAGTACTTTAAAATATGATATTGAGCAGATAAATCACGCTGCTACAAGGGGTAAGGACCTGGTACAGCAGATTCTAACTTTCAGTCGGCAGGTCGATTTTGACAAAAAACCACTTCAGCTTCATCTTGTAGTAAAAGAAGTTCTTAGCCTTATCAGAGCGTCATTCCCTTCCAATATTGAAATTGTACAGGAGCTTGATGAGAATTGTGGCACCGTTATGGCAGACTCCACTCAAATGCACCAGGTAATAATGAACCTGGCCACCAATGCCTATCATGCCATGATGGGTAAAGGAGGTGTACTGAAAGCAAAATTATGTTCAGTCGAAATAAGCGGTAATAAACTTGGTAGTTATTCTGGGATAAAACCCGGAACCTTTCTCCAATTAACGATAGCTGATACAGGCCACGGTATGAACAAGCAAACACTTGACAGAATTTTTGAACCCTTTTTTACTAAAAAAGATGTTGGAACAGGTTCAGGCCTTGGATTATCTGTAGTGCACGGTATCATCAATAATTACAACGGAGCGATAAAGGTTGAAAGTAAGCCGGGAAAAGGGACAGAAGTAAGAATCTACCTTCCCCAGCATTCGAAGACAGTAAGTGGAAGTAAAAAAGCCGGTGAAAAGATTGAAAAGGGCAAAGGAAATATACTTTTTGTTGACGACGAAAAAGAAATAACCTTTATGGGTAAAAAAATGCTTGAAAGCCTGGGATATAAAGTGGAAATTAAATCGGACGGACAATCTGCTTTCGAGGAATTTAAAAAGGATCCCAATAAATATGATCTTCTTGTTACAGACCAGGCAATGCCACGGATGCAGGGTACGGAATTGATAAAAAAAATAAAAACATTAAGATCTGATATTAAAACAATAATTATTACAGGCTTTGAAGAATCAGTGCCGAAGAATGCTTCTGATGCCCTTGGCATTGAGGCGGTTATATCCAAGCCCATTATCCTGAGCGAGTTTAGCAAAATGATCCAGAAGGTTCTTAAATAAACAGTATTTGTAATGAAAAAAGTACTAATTATAGACGATGAGCCCACAATACTTCTTATGATGAAGAAGATGATAGAAAGGGCCGGTTACGAAGTAGACCTTGCCTCAAATGGGCTCGATGGCATAGCCATGCTGAAGAAGATCAGCTTCGACCTTGTAATTACAGATATTATAATGCCCGAAAAGGAAGGCCTGGAGATAATTGCCGAGTTAAGAAGAGATTACCCCGATATTAAAATTATTGCAATATCAGGAGGCGGCAGATTGTCGCCTGAGGGCTACCTGGCTTCGGCCGATCTTCTTGGTGCTGACAGGGTGCTAAAGAAACCTTTTGAAAGAAAGGACCTGGTAACTGCAATTAATGATCTTATAGGCTAGGCCTAAACATTCCTGACTGCCCTGTCGCCATTTTTACTAACAAGGTATACTCCAGTAAAAACAAGCACAGCAGAAACAATCTTTATTGTATTAAGGGTATCCTGGCCCAGTGCAATTGAAACAATAACAGCAACAAGAGGCTGAAGATATACATAGGTGCTTACAACAGTCGGGCTAACATATTTTAATCCGTAAGTATTCATGCTGTACCCGATAAATGTTGTAAAAACAGTTACATAAATAAAAGCCAGTATTATCGTAAGAGGCAAATTCGCAAAGCTCACATCGGTAAGCTGGTTAAAGCCAATTGTTAGATTCGGAAATAAACCAAACAAGAAGACCCACTTCATTACGGTAAAACTCTCATACTTAGTTGTCATACGCTTAATAACAACCAGGAACAAGGCCCATGAGGCGGCTGTTAGCAGTATTAGAATATCACCTGCGACAGACCCGCGGCTGAGAGAAAAACTTCCCCTTCCAAGAATTAAAAGAGCTGTCCCCGACATACCAATAATAACGCCGGCCAGCCTGCGACCCGAAAACTTCTCCTTAAGAATTATTACCCCGAAAATAATTGCCAGGATAGGATTGATTAGCATAAGGAGAGAAGCATTTATAGGGGTGGTCTTATTCAGACCCAGTAAAAAAAACACCTGGTTAAAAAACACTCCGAACATAAAAAAGGAAAGCATATAGATCAAGTCCTTACGTTCAACCTTCTCCCTTGGGAAAAAGACAGAGAAGAGCCAGAAAAGAGTAGTAGCAACTATTGCTCTTAATGCAACCAGGCCAAGAGGTTTGATATAATCGGGCATCAGGATTTTCGCAATGGAATAGTTTAAACCATATATTACGTTTGCCCCGAGAAGGGCAAGGTGAGAAAATAATAATGTCCGTTTAGAATTCATGATTGGCAAAAGTAATAAACCTTTTTACATGGCCTGATTTTTGTGCTTTTTTCCTGAATCAAACTACTACTGTCATGAAAAAAGCAATAGTATATTTTATCCTGGTATTTATTACGAAAGTATCCTTTTCGCAATCAATTACAGATCTTGCGGGAGGAGTTAGGACTGAGTTTGAAATTACCAGTCTGGACAAGCCGCTGGGGGTTACCGATCAATGTATTATAAGACGGGCCGAAGAAATCTCAGGAGGCGGCAGTTCTGGCGAGGGATATGGTATGTACGGCTTGGGATACGAGTCTTTCCACCTTGAATTTATGGCTAAAGAACCCGTACAAAGCATAAGGCTATACCTGCCCGGAAAGATATTTAAAAAATATCCAAAATATGATTTTTACGAACTTGTATTCTGGGGGTCAGATAACGAAGAAATTTTTAGAACATTTTTCAAGCCGCAGCAAATCAATATTCAATCTGACAGACTTGGAGTTATTGACGGATATCTCTATTCAATAGATCTGAAAGACATCCCCCTTATAATTTTTAACCATACCAGCAGGATTGATATCAGCAGACCGCAAATAATAAGAGAATATTAGCGTTTCCAGTTTTATTAAGTGCTATTTATTATCTTATTATTTTGAACTTTAAGTGCATCGAAGGGTTTTGTATGAAACTGTGATAAGATGAAGAAAGCATATATGAACCCGTATTTTGCAGGGATACTTCTGGGCCTGGTATTGCTTCTGGCTATGTATCTCTCCGGTCGTGGTCTTGGAGCCAGTGGAGGACTGAAATATTGTGTCGTATCTATTGTCAATAAAATAAGTCCTGAGCATAGCCTTAACTCAAGCTACTACAGCAAATATTTCGAGGGTGGGAACCGACCTCTTCTATCGTGGCTGCCATTTGAAGTCCTTGGCTTACTGGCAGGCGGCTTCCTTTCCGGCATAATATCGGGAAGAACAAGGCTACGCATCGAGAAATCGCCTTCTATCACAAACAGAAAACGTCTTTTACTTTCCTTCCTGGGAGGGATACTCTTTGTATACGGAGCTCAACTGGCCAGGGGATGTACCAGTGGCGCTGCTCTCTCGGGGATGGCTGTATTGTCTGTTGCAGGCTTTGTCACAATGTTATCAATATTCGGATCGGCATATCTTTTTGCCTGGTTCTTCAGAAAAAACTGGATTTAACCCTCTTATTATATGGACCCTCTTACTCTATCGCCCAATTTTCCTGAATGGTTATCGCTTCTGATAGCTTTCCTTATTGGTATAGGATTCGGATTTTCTCTCGAACAGGCCGGTTTCTCTTCGAGCCGCAAGCTTGCAGGTATGTTCTATGGATACGATACTACTGTTATCAAGGTATTCTTTACAGCATCACTTACAGCCCTGATAGGTTCTCAAATAATGAGTTACCTGGGGCTTATTGATCTAAGCCAGGTATTTGTAAATGAGTTTTATGTTACTTCGTCTATAATCGGAGGTGTAATAATGGGAGCAGGGTTTATTATGGCTGGGTTTTGCCCGGGAACAGGTATATGCGCAGCCTCAATAGGTAAGATTGATGCAATGGTATTTATTCTCGGTGGACTCCTGGGTGCATTCCTCTTTGCAGAAAGCTGGCCCCTGGTAAGTAATCTTGCTACGGCCAATTATAAGGGTCCGGTAAAAATAAACGAGGTGTTTGGCATCTCACCGGCTCTTTTTACCTTCTTTCTTGTATTAATAGCCATGCTGATGTTCCGGGTGGCTGAAAAGGCTGAAAAAAGATTCGGACGACCAGATATCACCGACAAAATTTAAGAACCAAGAATGAATATCCTCAAACAACTCTCAATATCATTTATTATCCTGTCACTGGCGCTGATTATGTTACCCGGTTCAGGGAATTATTCATTTACTGAAGACCCGGATAAACTTGTATTAAGCCTCTTTAACCAGGACTCATACATTACTGTCGACCGGGTAGCCCGGTATGTGGTTAGCGAAGACAGTACGGTACAATTAATCGATCTGAGAGACCCTGGAGAATTTAATAAATTGAATATTCCGGGAGCAATGAATATACCCCTTGATCTGTTTTTTGAGATGAAGCCTGAGACATTTCTGTATAATGATGATATCAGCTATATCTTTTATGCAAACAGCGACATTGAACCAGGTTATGCATTGACACTGGCAAGAGGACTGGGATATAAGAACTGCTTTGCTATGGAGGGAGGATTAAATGCCTGGTTTGAAACAATTATATATTCTTCCTTTTCGGGAGAGACGATAAGCCCGAGAGAAAATGCAATATACGAGACAAGGTCGAGGGCTAAGCGGTTTTTTACAGAAATCAACTCCCTCCCCGACAGCCTCAGGTTACAGTACGCTGAATCGCGGAGACAGGCAGAGAGGGACCTTGATGGAGGATGTGAATAATAATCTACCCTATGATGAAGGAAAAATTTAGTAATAATATTTTAGTGCTTGCAGCAGCTATACTGGTTCTTATCCTGATAATTACACAGCTCGGGGGTAATAATTTCAGGCAGGGGACCGAAAACTACTCAAAGATTGCTCTTGAGGGGCAGAACTTTATCACAGTCGAAGACTTTAACGCAGGTGGGGGATCTGTTATCATATTAGGAGACCCGGAGCTCCCTGGGGAGATTAAAACAGGCGATCTTCTTTCTCTTAATACTGAATCTATGCTGGCTCGCCAGAGCATCAGGGCAATAAGGGAATCCTCATCACCAAGGGTTATTATAGCCGACACCAGGGCATCTGAAGCCATGGCCTATATGTTGCTTGCCCAGAAAGGAGTAAGGGACTTATATCTTCTTGCAGACAGCAGGAAGGACATGGTGCTAAAATATGAATTCCGGCCAGATGCAGATAATGCATCAAAATAGCCGGAAAACATTATTAGAAACCTAACTTCTAATTCTCTATCTCGAAATCTTCAATGTATTCATCTGTAAATGGCAACCACGAAAGAGTGGCTCTTTCAGCCTTCATCTTTTCATACATAAAACCATTATTGCCATAACTAAGTGTACGTGCATCATATCCGAACAGTCGTAAAAAAGCGGTAACAAAGCCTGAGTTATGACCGGTTCCGCAGTAAACAACAACGGTAAGGTCTGAAGGGATTGTAGCCATTTCACTTACTATACCCAGAGTTGCTCCGGGCTTGTATCTCACTGCCCCCGGTATATGGCCGCTCTCATACTTATCGCGTCGATCATAATTTATTACAAAGTACTTTTCCGGATTATTAAAAACCTCCTCCGGGCTAATCATAACTTCCTCAAGACCTTCACTGAACAGCTTCTTAAATCTTTCACCACCTATCTCTTCACCTGTCGAATAGCCGGTATTAAGAAGCGGCATCCCTGATGCAGAAGGCTTTTCGCTATCTTCAGTCTCCAGATTCTCCTGGAATGCAGAAGAGCATCCTGCTAACCAGCCTGATTCTGCAAAAGACATATTCCACCCACTCATCCCCCATCTCAGGGCATAAACATTACCATATCCCATAAGACGAAGCAGCGAAGAAGTATAGCTGGCCAGCTGGCCGTCGTTGCTTACAAGCACTATCCTGTCAAATTCGAAGGGCTTAATATCGGTCACCAGGTATGAAGGCAAATCCTGAAATTTTACATTAACAGATCCCGGCAGGCGCCCCCTGGTAAAATCTTCCGGATTGCGAATATCAATAATATGTGTATTGATACTGGCATCTTCATTTACGCTTGAAGCCTTAATCAGCGATGGGAATTCCCTGGAATTAACATAGTCTCCATTTTCTTCCAGGTCTTTCAAAAGCAGTTCGGTCTCCCTGTCAATAACTATTTCAATATTGCTTTCAGATACCTTTTCATCAATAGCTTTTTCATCCTTTGATCCTGATTTGTCATTTGAGCAGGCAAAGAAAATAAGTGGTGCTATAAAGAGTAAAGCTCTTAAGATATTTCTGGATCCTATCCTGGTCATAATATTATTCATTTACGATTTCGGTACCATCCTTATCAAACATAAGCGATCCGGTTCTGTTACCTTTTTCGTCGTACTGAAACCTTGTTATTGCAACGCCGTTATTAGGGCTATTAATCAGGTTCCTGTCTTTATCCATGTTTTTCATCTCTGCCATAGCACCATGCTCATCATAGCTATACTGAGTTACGGGTACGTTCTTTCCAGACAGATACTCATCGTCCTGGTCGAAAACAGCCCTTTCAATCAGGTAACCATTTTCATCGACCTGGTTAATTCTCTTTGCCCAGCCCCAGTAAAGATTTGAGAGCTGTCCAACTGTGTTATGAACAGAAAAACTCAGAAGGTCGCCTTCTTCATTATTCTTAAATTCAAAATAAGATACTCCAATATCACCACAATTCTCTGCTGTACAATTATACAGAGTGTCGGCCTGGTAATTCATCATAGCAACAGCATAACCCTTATCGTCGTATTCGAACCTGAGCTCATAAAAGGGACAGAAAGGATTCATTACTGTTTCCTCTTCTGCAAGGTTATACCTCAGCTCTCTAACCATGCCATTATCAAGTATATTCCACTCGTAACGATGGATATTATTCCTGTTTTCGACTGGCTCTGTATTTTCATCAAGAAACATTAAAGCAGTTCTTACGCCATCTTCATTAAGAGTATAAACAGCATTATATACTCCACCGGATGATATCTGTTCACCATCCTTATTAAAGAATGCTTTTGTTTGCTTATTATCCTCGTAAGTATATACTATTCTTGGAGCACCTCCCAGCGAGCCATAGCTTAACAACTCTTCGCCCCTGCAAAACTCAACTGAGCCAAGGCGACCCATATCATCGTAGGTAAATTTGTAATTATTTACCGTGGCTGCTTCCTCGTTACTAAGTTGATGAAGGCCTTTTTCAATATCATAAGGAGTTTCACTAAACTGAAGTGACCTGAAATGTTCTACACCTGTTTTTAATTCGTCGGTTCCAGTTGCCTGGTTGCATGACTGAATAGCAATCACCAGTATAACCAGGATGGCTGCATGCATTGTAAATCTTTTAAGTTTCATTTTTTATGGTTTATTATTTGACTAAGAAACAATTATATCCTTCCATTGTTCGGGTAATTTATGAATAATATTAATAGGAGCTTACCCTAATTTTTCTTCGCTTTGTCTTTTTCCTTAACTTCCTCTGCAACATATCCAAGTTTCTCCAGCGAACGCTTAATATTTTCTTTATCAGTTTTATCGTTTCTGAACGACACCCTTACCTCCTTTGTTTCAAGGTTACACTTTACATCTTTTATTCCCTTCTCCAGAGGAAGAGAGCTCATTATTGTGTTTACACAATTGTCGCAGGTAATAGAAGTTTTGAAAGTAATGTCTACAATCTTCTTCTTATCCTGGGCTGAAATACCCATGCTTACTAATAATGCTATTGTAATAAAGATTAATCTTTTCATAATTGTATTTTTTAGCGCTTTAAAGCGAATTATTATTATCTGTTAATTGATATTCTTATGCCTCCATAGACCAGGCGCCCCATTACGGGACCCCACACAAGAGAGGCATCAAATTGATCTCCGAAAGGATTATCTGCAGATATTACAGGGTCTTCCTGCCTGAAATTCGTAATATTTTCGACCCCCAGGTAGATATCCAGGTATTTGAATTTCCTTGTTAACTGGGCATTTACGAGCACATAGGGCTCAAATTTTTCAGGTCTCTGGTACAGGGGGGGATTATCCTCTGTAGAAGGAATTCTACCCGGCCCGTTAAGACTAAGAGTCGCATCGTACTGCCATTTTCTTAAGTATGAAAGATATGATCCACTCAGCAGGCCTTTATACTTACTGGTAAGGGCCCTCTGCTGAAGCCTGCCATCGGTAGTCATCCTAACATCATTCCACCTGAATGCTGTGAGTAGATCAAGCCGGCTAAGGGGCTCCCACTGCACTTCAAGCTGGGCAACATTTGAGATGGATTTACCATCAAGGTTATAGAGGTATACGGAGTTAACATCCCTGTCAAGGTCAGTTACCACCTGGTTTATAAATTTTGTATGATAAAAATCCGCCGTGATCCGGAGCTCATTGCCTGCCAGTTGATAGTATGATGTTATACTTCCACCTGAATTCCACGCTTCTTCAATATTTAAATCATCGGCGATATCCATATTCCGGCTACTTGCAAGAAGGTATTGATTCTCTGCCAGTACATTTGTCGATCGATAACCTTTTCCAACATTAGCCCTGAGTGTAGTACGATCCGACAGCTCGTACCTGAGATGCACCCTGGGTGTAATTATCGTGCCGTATAAATTATGGAAATCTGCCCTGATACCTGCAACTATAGTAACCCTGGCTGTATCGATATATGAGTACTGAAGAAATAATCCCGGCACCTTCTCTGTTCTTTCTAATTTACCGTTATTAAGCATTTCGTCAAAATAGTCATACTTATAGCTAAAGCCGGCATCAATAGTGTGGCGGTCAAGAAGGGGCTTCCACTGGTAAAGGAGGTTAGTGTAGTAGGATTTCTGTGTGCCGGTGTAAAAATCAGCACCAAATTTTGCTTCCTGGTCGTGGTAGGTAAAGTTGTTAATCCACCCCAGCGACATACTCCTGTCGGCCGGGAAAAGAAAACCTGTTTTAGTAAAACCTTCAGCCCGTGTGGTATTTATCAATATCCCATACTCAGGTCCCGGAACCACTTCTTCAAGGGGGCGAAATGAAGTTTCTCCTCCTATTCTTTCTTCCTCCATCAGTCTTATTCCAGCCCTCAGGGTGATTGTTTCTGTAAGATAATCCCACCTGTTAAAAAGGTGATATTGTTTTACATTCGGTTCATCCCTGAATCCATCCATATTATGATCATTAATAAGATTATTTCTTTCCACATGGCCAAGAAGAGACGTGCTGAGCTTGTCTGACAAGAGCAATGATGTGTTTATGTTTCCCTCTGTCTTGCCTGAGCTGTTACCATATAAGTTTAGATAGAACATCTCACTGCTGGCCGGTTTTTTAAATTCTACATTTATTTGTCCGCTTATTGCTTCATATCCATTACGCACTGATGAAGTACCTTTTGATACCTGGATCGATTCCATCCATGATCCTGGAATATAATTCAGGCCATATGAAGAACCAAGGCCGTAAAGTGCGGGGAAATTTTCGGTCATTATTTGAATATATGACCCTGATAATCCCAGAAGCTGTATCTGCCGGGCTCCGGTTGCGGCGTCCGAATAAGATACATCGACAGATGCACTGCTGGTGAAGCTTTCCGAAAGGTTGCAGCATGCTGCCCTTGTTAATTCAGCCCCGGTAATTTTATAAGTCAATAAGGGATCCTGGCGGGTAATATGAATGCCACTGGCCCGTCCAAAAACTATTATCTCATCAATATCTGCTACAGGATTAAGAGAATGTTCCAGGTAATCTGCATTATTCTCAATCTTCAGAGTGTCTGCAGAATAACCTACAAAACTTATCACCAGGAGGTCGGACCTGCTTGTCTTTTTCAAGACAAAATACCCTGCGGCATTGGTCGCGGTTCCCCTTGTCGTTTCCGCCCAGAAAATATTTGCTCCCGGGAGAGGCAATCCCGTTGCCGAATCAAGAATTTTTCCCTCCAGATTCTTTTGTGCCACGACTATAGCCGGCAGGCTATATAGTAATAGCAGTATATATGCTTTTTTCATTTCATTCCTTTACTTAAAATTTAAATAAGCTACTGTTCAAAGAATATTGCACAGCGAGATGCAGTGATATCAGTTGATACACCGGCTATCTGTTATGGAAATGAAATAATCAGGTACGATATTGGGAATAAGATATTACAAGATCCCTGCCTCCCTGTCGGTCAGGAGGTACATATATATTTACCCATTGTGCTTTATCAAAAAGAGGAATTAATTCTGCAATACAAAGAATGCTTTGAGAAATTATTTTTTTCTCGGCATTATTTAAAGCTGGCAACTGTCCGGAAATACCTATACTGCCTGTTTCGTATGAACAACAGGCCTCCTCTTTCATTTCACAACTCTGAGAAGATTCAGCATCGCTGTCAGTAGAGCCACAGCACGAATCAGCATCACTCCTATCAGGAGAAAGCAAGGCCAGGCTAAAGTCTATACCACAATGCTGGCAACTATGCTTTTCGGTTAAAATACCACCTGTTCCCATTACAACGAGCACAGACATGCTTGCTGCCAGAAGGCCTCTTAATATTTTTTTATAAAGACTCATTTAATGGGATTAATGTACAAACATAACAGATATAAGGCTTAGTTGTTCGCTTAAATGATATATGTGACATTTGGAAAAATGCTTAAAATAATCTTCCATTAATGTATGTCATCTAGCTTAATTCTTAGGCTGTAAACCTCCCAATTTTGTATCTTGTGCTAAATTCTAACCCAAATCACCAAAATTATGACCACAATAAAGGTTTGCCTCTATTCATTATTAATATTTTTAATAAGCAATAGCTCTTTAGCCCAGGATACGAGGTTACTCAGACAACCAGCAATAAGCGATACACATATTGCCTTCTGCTACGGGGGGGATATATGGATTTCGGCACTCAACAACACATCGGCCATGCGACTTACCAGCACCCCGGCTGTAGAAAGTGATCCTTATTTTTCTCCCGACGGGAAATGGCTTGCATTTACATCAAACAGATCGGGCAATACTGCTGTATATATTGTTCCCGCCACAGGAGGTGAGCCAACAAGGCTTACCTGGCACCCCTCTCCATCAAAGGCACGAGGATGGACTCCCGACGGGATGAGCGTTCTTTTCGCCTCATCAAGAAATACTGCGCCCTCGGGCTACGACAGGCTGTGGACAATACCTGTTGATGGCGGACCGGCTGCATTATTAAGCTCCCAGTGGGCTACAAGCGGATCCTTCTCACCCGACAGCAAGAAAATTGTTATTGATAAAATGAGCCGCTGGGATATTGAATGGAAGGCCTACAGGGGAGGACAAAATACTCCCTTAATAATTTTGAATCTTAAGGATTTTTCTGAAGTCCTGCTCCCGAACGAGTCTACAACAGACCTTCAGCCTCTGTGGATGGGAAATAGTATTTACTTCCTGTCGGACAGGGATTTTACAACGAATATATGGTCTTACTCCGTCGAAACAGGAGAGCTGGATCAGCTTACAAAATTTACAGGACCCGATGTAAAATGCCTGAGCGGCAAAGACGGGATACTCGCGTTTGAAAGAGATGGATACATTCATTCTCTCGATCCTGCTACAGGAGAAATAAACAAATTCAATATTACTATTAAGGGCGATTTTCCCTGGGCAGAAACAAAATGGATAGATGTAAGTCAGAGTATTAGCTCCGTCTCTCTCTCACCAACAGGTAAGCGGGTAATTATGGAAGCCAGGGGAGAGATTTTTACTGTTCCTGTTAAAAATGGCGATCCGAGAAACATTACACAAAGCTCGGGAGCAGCCGACAGGGCTCCCGTCTGGTCGCCCGAAGGTGACAAAATAGCATGGGTGTCGGATGCCGGCGGAGAGGCTTACAGGCTTATGATAAGCAATCAGGACGGCCTGTCAGAACCCAGAACAATTTCAATAGGAGAATCAAAAATGCTATGGGAACCCGCATGGTCGGGAGACGGAAAATATATTGCTTTCTCCGACGACGATGTAAGGATACGTGTGGTGGATGTGGAAAAAGGTGAAATAAGCACTATTGATATTGGAGGCAATAACCTTGAAAGAGGATCGCTTGGCCTCACCTGGTCGCCCGATTCAAAATGGCTGGCCTATGCAAAAAGCAGCAGTAATAATTTCAGGCAAATAATAATATGGTCGGTAGAAGACAGAAGCATCAGGGAGCTAAGTAACAAATTTGCCGACTCCTTTGCGCCGGCCTGGGACCTCGATCGCAAGCACCTCTATTTCCTTGCAAGCACAGACCTGGCTCTTGGATCGGGATGGGCCAATACCAGCTCGATGACTGCAGACCCGGCTTATGCTGTTTATGTTATAAACCTCAATGAAAGTGATCCTTCTCCCTTTGCTCCCGAAAGTGATGAAGAGTTAACAGGTGAAAAACTTATAGCAGAAAAAAAGAATGAAAAAGAAAAGCCTGATGCTGAAAAAAAGACTCCGGAAGGCAAACTGCTTACAATAGATTTCGACAGGATAGATAGAAGAACCGTTGCTCTTCCTATGCCGAAACGCTCATACAGAATGATATTGCCGGGACCAGCAGGATCTGTCTTTATTGCAGAGTCTGCCTCTAATTCTCCGGGGATGGTATTACATAAGTTCTCATTAAAGGAACGTGAGGCTAAAGAATTTATCCAGGGAGCAGGCCAGGTATCTGTGTCGGCAGACGGGAGTAAGATTCTTGCCAGGGTAAACGGCAGCTGGAAGGTTATGAGTACTTCCAGCCCTGAAGGGAAAGGTGAGTCGCCAAAGATAGATCTTAAGGTTAAGCTCGACAGGTCGGCCGAATGGATGCAAATATTTGAAGAGGCATGGAGGTACGAAAAGGATTATTTCTACGACAGGAATATGCATGGGAGAAACTGGGATGAAGTATATAAGCGCTACTCCCCGCTGGTACCATTTATAAGGCACAGGGCAGATCTCACCTATGTACTCGACCAGGTTAACGGAGAACTTTCTGTCGGGCATAGCTTTGTAGGTGGTGGCGATTATCCGGAAACTGAAAGATCATTAGCAGGGCTTCTTGGTGCCGACCTTATAGAAGAAAAGGGATGCTGGAAAATCAGCAGGATTTACACAAGCGAGAGCTGGAATCCCGGACTATCGAGTCCACTCGACAGACCCGGAATAAATATCTCGGAAGGATATTACCTTGTTGGTATTAACGGCAATAAAATTACATCGGCCGACAATCTATATAAGGCTCTTGATGGAACAGCTGGACGCCAGACAATAATACATATTAATAAAGATCCCAGGTTTGAAGGGTCATGGACCGAAACCGTTGAGCCCATCGCGAATGAAAATGCACTTCGCCAGAGAGCCTGGGTAGAAGATAACAGGAGAATGGTTGATAAACTTTCCAATGGCAGGCTTGCATATATCTGGGTTCCAAACACAAGCGGTCCCGGCTTTGTCTCGTTTAACAGGTATTTCTTTGCCCAGCAGGACAAGGAAGGAGCCATAATTGACGAAAGGTTTAATGGCGGTGGATTATTAGACGATTATATGGTAGACCTTATGACAAGGAGCCTGAGGGCAGCGTTAACAAACGAAGTGCCCGGGGGAAAACCCATGGTTCTGCCGGCCGGTATACTCGGACCAAAGGTCTTGCTTATAAACGAGAGAGCAGGCTCGGGTGGAGATTATTTCCCATGGGTCTTCAGGCAGCAAAAAGCCGGTCCGCTGATCGGGATGAGAACATGGGGAGGGCTGGTAAAATCATCAGTACACTACAGGCTGGTTGATGGTGGTACTATTACCGCACCCGACAATGCCGTGTTTGATCCGATAAATAATGTCTGGGTTGCCGAAAATAAAGGTGTTCCACCGGATATCGAAGTGCGCCAGGATGCAGCATCACTTGAAAAAGGAATAGATCCTCAACTTGAGCGTGCTGTTAAGGAAGCAATGATATTAGTTGAAAAGGCGGGAGTAAAAGAGATCAAGCCTCCGCCATATGCTACCCCTGCTAAGAAGAAAGAGTAAAAACCTAAACTACTAATTCGAGGTTTTGCCTGGCTGCTGCTAGCAGTGGCCGGGTCCAAACCCCGTACTTACATGCTTTTTCACAATATCCTTCACAATCCAGACATACCTCTCCTGGTTTTTGTAGGTCAAGCAGGGCATACTTCTCCATGGCTCTCCTCTCCTGCTTCTTAACACTGAAATAGTAGTTATAGCGCAGAATCTTATTAATCGGAATATTATGAGGACATGCTGCTTCACAATCATTACATCCTATGCGGCAGGTAGTATGACCCAGGTGCTTTGTAAAACCATCGAGGACATATTTATCGCCCGATGTTAATTTTTGCCCCGACAGGCCTATCATTCTCTCTACCTCATCGAAATTCTGGAAATCCCATATCGTAGTATGAGCTTTACTATTTGACAGGACAAAGCGCGATGCCGCATCCCTGAATTGTTTTTCATCATTAATGCCGTAAGAACTGAAGAAGCGTTGTGCGGCCTCATTCATCTTTTTATACTTATCATAGTATCCCTGAGTGTACATATCTAATTCCTTGCCCTCCTCCAATATTTTATCTCTCCTTCCAGCGAAAATATCAAAAAGGTGTACGGGGTTAGACTTCATAATAATTGTTGCGATATCTTTCTGCTCGCATGCATCCAGTACCTTCTCGGCAATATCCCTGTTAGCAAAATTATAGGCAAGCAAAATTACATCAAAACGGCCATCCTCAACGGCAGTAAGCAGGATCTTATCGAGGCTTTCTTCGGTGTCTATTGCCCAGTTATTACCATGACACGAAACACCTACATGCCTTACTTTACCTTCCTTCTTTAGCTGCTCCATGCCCGCATGAAAGGCCTCGTCCTTTAATATTTTTGAGTTCTCGGCCGAATGGATCTGCATGCAATCAACATAATCTGTCTGCAGCCTTTCCAGGGCCTGGTTGGTTCTCTCAATAACCTCCTTTTTGGATGGATATTCTTTCTCTGTATATAGTTTTGTATTTATAAAAA
The DNA here is from genome assembly GCA_942491535.1 of uncultured Marinilabiliaceae bacterium. Taxonomy (GTDB): domain Bacteria; phylum Bacteroidota; class Bacteroidia; order Bacteroidales; family VadinHA17; genus JAUVKT01. The sequence continues at coordinate 3,668 of CALOBV010000013.1, read as the reverse complement.
GCTTGCTCCTGTCGAAATCCTTTATCACTCGTCCGACTATCCTCTCACTATTCCCGTTCGCATATGCTTCTCCGGTGTCGATTAGATTAACCCCGCTATCGAGCAATGCCCTTAATACTGCTTCATTCGATGGAGCACCACTACCAAAATCCGACACCTTAAAACCGGTTTTACCAAACCTGCGGTATTCCCTGATAAGAGGTTTTACATTAATATCTGAAGCCTGTCCTGATGCAAAGGCACCTGTAGAAGCAAGACCTGCACCAAGAGTACTGAGCGATGCAGTCTTAAGGAATCTGCGCCTGTTTAGTTTTGAAGATTTCATAAGGTTGGGATATAATTATCTCGAAAAATACACAATCTGTGCTAAAGAATCATTCCAAATTAATGGATGCAATACCTCGAATATATTAAGTGCAAGACTCCTTATGCTTCAATAAAATATACTTTTCAGAAAGTGTTTTTTTAGAAATTATCTTATCACAGATGAACAATATTCTGCAAGGAGATATTATATAAGTACTACCCTAATAAAGTAAACTATGAAAAAACTAAAAAAAGAAGACCTTAACCAGGAAGTTTTTGATCTCTACGATGAGTATGCACATAATCGCCTGGATAGAAGGACCTTTGTGGAGAGATTATCTATTTACGCCGTTGGAGGAATAACACTTGGTTCATTGATGAGTTTTATAATGCCCGATTATAAAACAACAAACCTTGTGAAGACAAATGATCCCCGAATTATTTCTGAATATATAACTTATAAGTCACCCTTAGGTGGTGGCAGCATCAAAGGTCTTCTCTCAAGACCGGCTGAAATCTCGGGTAAATTACCTGCTATTGTCGTGGTGCACGAAAATCGCGGCTTAAACCCATATATTGAAGATGTAGGAAGACGGGCTGCCCTGGATGGATTTATAAGCCTGGCCCCCGACGCGCTGACTCCCCTGGGTGGTTATCCCGGAAATGATGATGATGGAAGGACCCTTCAGAGGCAACGAGACAGTAACGAGATGCTTGAAGACTTTATTGCAGCATATGAGTACCTCAGATCACATGAAAACAGTACAGCCAGGGTTGGAGTTGTTGGTTTTTGCTTCGGTGGATGGATATCAAATATGATGGCTGTAAGAATACCTTCTTTATCGGCTTCTGTGCCATTTTATGGTACACAGCCAGCTGAAGAAGATGTACAAAAAATAAATGCTCCTCTTCTTATCCATTATGCAGAACTCGATAAACGAGTGAATGAAGGCTGGCCGGATTATGAAAATGCCCTTAAAAAATACGGAAAAGAGTATACTGCATATATGTACCCTGGTGTAAATCATGGTTTCCATAATAACACAACACCAAGGTTCGATGAGGCAGCAGCTAAGCTGGCCTGGGATAGAACAATTTCATTTTTTCGGGAAAAGTTAGGATAACAGCTCCAGGCTCTATACTGAAGATATTAAGCTTAAAAGAAATGCTTCAATCTGTTGATTGAAGCATTTCTTCACTGGCAATACTACCTGTCTTTAGTCAGTATGCCTACTGCGTAACTATTTCGTCGTAATAGGACTGCTCAAGAATTTCAGGAGTATAAATAACTCCATACCTTGAAAGAACCCTTGTAAAAGCTCTTAAATGATTTTTTGAACCATTAAGAAGATTCTCATAGACGAATGCTAGATCCTCATTATCGACATTCTCATCAATTTCTACCCTGATATCCATGATATCTGTTTCTTCTATCAAAGCGCCCGCTTTAAGTGCGTCTACCTCGCTCTTTTTGCCTGATTCAATCAGAGCATTGTAAAGATCCTGAAGTTCCTGATTCTTAAATATTCCTATTTCTGTGTTTTCTGCCGGATCATCAAGTTCATATCTGTCGAGAAGATATTTTATTGCATCCATATGCTGTTGCTCACTCTTTGAAATATTCAGAAATGGCCTTAAGGGGAAAAGCTCATATAAAGTAGTATATACATCCCTGGCCAGTTTTTCTTCTTCTCTCAGGAATAACAACCCGTTTTTCTCTGCATCACTTAATTCCTCCAGAGGCATCTGGTCGATGTGCGCAAACATATTACCACTGTAAACAGGTTCCTGGTCGGCTGCGACTTCATTTAAGTCATCTGTTTCAGATTTGTCGTTATTTTCCTCGCAACCGAAAAGAGGAAAAGAAACAATAATTGCCAGCATCAGGGCAAACTTCACTTTATTAGCTATTAATCTCATTATACCATGTATTTAATTTATATATCTATATATCTGGATGTATAGATAAACAAATTCTGTGCCAGAAATATTTTGTGGGATGATGGAAGTATTTTAACGATCCTGTCAGAATGTAAGCACAAGGCCAACACCGTTTTCTGTCGGTTTAAAAGCCAGGGTCTCCTCGTCTATGCCCAGTAGTTCGATCTCAATCCTATTGGCTTTTTCACTGCCTGTAAGCCAGGCAACCATTCCATATGCAAGGGGAAAAATACCTGTACACATAATTCCTAATCCTGCGCCAAATGTACCAAAGGAGGGAGAATCATCAGAGCTTATATCATTAATCCCATTAAAGGTCATTATTGCACCACCGACAAACATTCCCGAACCCACGGCAGTCCATATTTTCCCATTTTGTTCCATCTTATTAGATTGCTTCAGAGCCAGCTCCAGCTGGTCCTTATTCATATCCGAGTAGGGGTTATATATATAGGTATAATACTGGCCTTTTAAGCTTGCGCTGAATATAAATAAAACAACAATCAGAGAGTATAATAGTTTCATAGTTATTATGGTTTGTTTGCTGTAAAACAACAAATTATATGCCACAAACCTGAAAATACCCTTCATACTCCTTTTCACAAAAACCCTAAACAATAGCCCTCCTCCTATGTTATCCATCTATGAACTATATTGTAATAAGCTTATTGTTAGTATTTATGTCATACGGAGAAATAATATTTGATTTCAGCAGCAAGAGCGGCTCACGTGGCTGGCAGGTGGTTGATGACGGCGTAATGGGCGGTATGTCAGGTGGTGCACTCGCTATTGATAAGGATGGACACGCTATTTTTGAGGGCATAGTATCGCTTGAGAACAATGGTGGATTTTCATCGCTCCGTTATGGTACCGGCACAATTGAGACCGGCGAGCACGACAGGTTTGTGCTGAGGCTTAAGGGCGATGGTAAAAAGTACCAGTTCAGGGCTAAGCGCTCCCGCTCCGACAGGCACTCTTATAGTTACACTTTTCAGACTACCGGCGACTGGCAGGAAGTGGAGATCCCCTTTTCGCAAATGGTCCCCACCTTCAGGGGTTATGCCCCTGATATCCCCAACTATCCGGGCGACCAAGTCGAAGAGATTGGTCTCCTTATCGGCAACAAGAAAGCGGAATCTTTCCGGCTCCTGATCGACAGTATTGGGATGGAATAGTTATATTTAATCAGTAAGATTGTCAGATACCATACTTAACCGAAAACCTATCTCTACGAAAAAGCTGCTTGTCTTTTGTTGCTGTCAAATATTATATCCCCAGGTTCCCATTAATAGATTTTGAGATATAAGTGTTTATTAAGTTTCGTAAATTACATTACTTAATCAAATCCTAACACTATGCAATATAAAGTCCACCGCATCGACGTAAATAGAGATAATATGCAAGACAGCTTAGAGCAATTT
>CALOBV010000012.1:0-225167 GCA_942491535.1 uncultured Marinilabiliaceae bacterium | reverse complement strand
TTGGTTCTATCCTACCCTGGCCCCACTCAACACTATGGGGGGATTAACGGTTATATCTGCTTTGGATAAATCAAATTCATAACCCTCAGTCCAGAGAGGGTCAGCTTTGTCGGCTGGCTCGATAAAAAGTTCTCCTATATATTCTGAGGCCTGTTTTATCCAGTAATAAGCCGGGTTATCAGTATTTTCTTCGGGAAAAACGAAATTATCAGTATAGTTAAATCCCATTACCGGTTTAGCGCTTTTATTGCCCGACACCAGAATCCATCCTTCAGGAATAAGATTCACAATATAAATCAAAGGCTCATCCTCTGACCCATAAGTAGATAAATCACCGATCTTCCTGGGATAATCTTTAAAATAGGAATCGATAAAACTTTTCGAGATACTTAGTACCTCTTCCGGTTCATCCTTTGAGCTTAACGCATTCGAACCATATGACCGAATAATATTATGGAGGGTCGGCTTTCAATCTGAGCGACGTATCTCTATCCCATCTGTGTGCCAAACACAACATTTGTCTCTACTGCGTGAAAAGACGTGCGTACACTATACAGTAAGACAGGCGCCTCAAATGGACTTCCTTCCCAACATCCAAAGAAGAGGTCCAATTTACTTAGTTGCAGTGCTAGCATGAATTCTGTACAAGCAGTTCATTTGTCTGTATCTCCCTGAAAGGAATTGGGAGAATCAGGTTTCCGGCATCGTAAGGATAAACATCTATATCCATCTGCCAGTGCTTTAGATCGTGAAGTTCCGTGACCTCTCCCCCCACAACTCCCATGTCCTTTCCTGCCTGATATCAGCCCGAGTGCTCTGACCAACAAGTGCAGGTGCCGAGGAGCAGTCTCTCAAATAATGCCAATACCATCAAGGGTGGTGTTGTGGTCCAACCTGAGGCATTTCCTCGACTGCAAAGTTCGCCTCAGCCCTGATAAGATACATCTCTGCAAGTCTGATCAATGGAAGGTTTGCATAATAATCGCCCCATTTGGCTGTGTTGATACCTCCGCTATTCAGGATCTGACCAACACCGACATAGTACATTGAATCAATATCGGCTATTGTAAACTCATCTTCAGTAGCAACCTGCAGTAATCCACGGAGATCAAGAGGATCGAAAGTGTCAAGAAATACTTGCTGTACATCATAGTCGCCTCTTCCCATGCCATTAAGGGAAGCAAACATTACAGTAAGCCAATCTGTATTACTTGCAATATTATTTTGCAAAGCAAAAATATCCTCTGCAATAGTATCGCGAGTTATTAAATGCCATTAAAGGATGACCTAACAAGTGAAAATCCACCATTCTCTATAACATTATTTGCTTCAACTACGGCAGCATCAAAATCTCCCATTTGCAGATAAACTCTTGCAAGAACCGCACTGGCGGCAAAAGATGAAGCATAAACACCGTTTGCATCGGGCAGGTTATCCTTGGCAAAGTTTAAATCAAGAAGTGCCTGGGTATAGTTCTCCATAACTGTATTCCTGGCAACCTTTACTGCATCACTAATATCATATGTTGGTGTCAGGATTAGAGGAACACCCAGTTGAGCATTGGCCTGACCTGAAACATAGGGTAGTCCACATGCCTTTGCCATTTTAAAATAAACCCATCCCCTTAAGAATTTGGCTCTGCTTCTACCGTAACAGCATCAGCAGGATCTAAAACGCCAAGTACCTCAGGATCTACAAGTGTATTACATAGGTTAATAAGCTGATAAGCCTCAATCCATGTATCTTCTGCATAGGAGAATGTGGCTGTCATATTCTTATTTATCAGATCTCTTGGTTGATCATATGATCCAATAAATAGCAGGTCGCCGGTTGATGCGATTAATTCACTGAACTCCGTAAAACTAGATCCGAAAATATCGCCATCGCGCGCCTGCAAGCTCCTATTAGGGTAGCCACGTTTTTGAGTGGTAAGTGCTGTCCCAGCATCAATAGATTGCTTTGGAAGTAAATCCAACTTCTCTGTACAAGAGTTTTGTAGAATCATCACAGGGAAGAGCAGCAACCAAAATAGTATGTATGTTTTTTTATTTTTCATGATATTCATAGTTTGCTGTATTAAAAAGAAAGATTTATACCAACAGAGTAAGTCCTCGCCTGAGGGGCGGTATAAAAGTCATAACCCTGAATAATGTTAGAACTCTGTGTACTTCTATTGGTACCTGTATAGTTAACTTCAGGGTCCCAACCCTTATAATTAGTTAGAGTATTTAAGTTCTGTACACCAACAAAAACTCTGGCACTGGCCAATCTTAGCCTGGAAGCAATGTTATCTGGTAAAGTGTAACCAAATGTTACATTTCTAAGTCTCATATATGAAGCATCAGAAAGGAATCTGTCAGAATCACGTGTTCCATTTCCTTCAGCAAATCTGGCCTGAGGAATATCTGTTATGTCACCGGGTTGCTGCCATCTTTCCATTTGGTCGACCGTCTGGTTATCCCACCAGTCACCCTGAACAGATTGATAACCACCACCACCATTATAAACCTTATTACCGTAGACAAAACTGATCAGGGCGGTAAGATCAAAACCTTTAAAATCGAAGGTATTTGAGAAACCTCCTGTAAAGTCAGGGTTAGGTGAGCCTACTATCTGAGTGGCAGTGTTATTATAATTATTTGTTGTTTCGTCAGAGCCTTCTTCAAGGTAGTAAAGAGCATCTCCGTTAGCCGGGTCAACTCCAGCATAGTCTCTCAACTTAAATACTCCAATGTGGTTGTCCTTCCATAACATAATTAATCTCGTTTGGCGTTAATCTCTGGACCTCCACATCAAGTACCTTATTCCTGTTAAAGGAAATATTGAAGTCTGTGGTCCATTTAAACGACCAATCAAGGTGTTATAAGAATGTAGGTACAAATTCTACTCCTTCATTCTCAGAGATCTCCAACATTGTTCCAAACTCCACGGTCAAACCCGAGGTTGAAGGAAGTGGCACATAAAGGAGAGATCTGTTGTTTGCTTGTTATAATAGTCAATCTCACCGGTTAACCTGTTGTTAAAGAAACCAAAGTCAAGTCCAATATCAAGCTGTGCTGTTGTCTCCCAACCAAGGTCATTACTTTTAAGCTGATCTGGGCTGAGTACCGCTGTTGCCGGCATAGTTAACAGCACTCATAGAGTGCAAGGTGAGCAAAGTTAGGAATACCTGAGTTACCGGTTAAACCATAACTGGCCCTGAGCTTAAGGTAACTTAAAGTATATTCAATATTATCCATAAAGTTCTCTTCAGAGATCAACCAACCAGCTGATGCTGCAGGGAAAAATCCATACCTGTTGTCTTCTCCAAACCTCGAGGATCCATCCATACGTCCACTGGCTGAGAAGAGATATTTATCAGCAAGCTTATAATTTGCTCTTGCAAAATAAGAAAGATATGTCTTGCCTGTTTCAGCTATCAAAAGTTGTTGCTTCAGCTGCACTTTGAATATTTGTAAAGTCATCTGAAGGGAAGCCCTTTCCTACTATATTAGAACCTATTGTCATTGATTCCTGGTATGACATCCCTGCTATCAGGTTAATATCATGGATATCAATAAGCATTATGAATAGGTAAAATAATTTTCCCAGTTATAATTGACAACCCTGACTGACCTGTTCTGCGCTTCTCCTGCAGGCCCGGCACCAATTGTTTCACGGCCCCAGAAGTTTTTCTCACGTAAATCAAGGACATCAGCACCAAAGTCTGATCTGAAACTTAGCCCTTTGGCTAATGTCATAAACAACATATGCGTTACTAAGTGTCCTGAAGTTTATCTGTGAATTTTCAGAATCCCTAAGTGAGATTAAACCGTTATAATAAGTACAGTCTGCTTATTATAGTTCTCCTGTCTCAGGATCTATTACTGGTGTAACAGGAGACTGGGCAACAAGCTGCAGTGGTGTAGCAAAAGCATTATCGTTTTCAACCATTATCCATATCGTCCTCATAAGGTTCAATCCAAAACCAAAATCGATATAAACTTTAATATTGTTATCAACATTCAACCTTCCGATATCTTCTCAATATCAGTTATCTGTAAGGATACCTTCGATCTTATCATAACCGAATACTGGCATAATAATTAAGTTTTCATTCCTCCCTTGCAGATACATCAGCCCTGGGTTTTTACCTGTTCTGAAAATCCTCAGCCTGCCAGTCTGTATCTACTCTAAGGATTGCCATCACTATCCACCTCGCCAGGATCAGCACGCCATCCGCCTGATAAGATATCCTTCAGCAAATTCAAGCCATGAACCAGGATAGTCACCAGGATTATTAATTGGGTCATAACCTTCAAACAGGTCACTGTTATAGGCAGCTTCTCAGAATAGTTCAATATACTCTTCAGCATTTATAAACTCTCTTCTGTTTGTAGCCTGGCTTATACCAGCCTGGAAATTGAAGTTAAGTTTTGTAGCTCCGGATTCTCCTTTTTTGGTAGTTATCAATACAACACCATTCGCACCCCGGGAACCGTAAATAGCTGCTGATGCAGCATCCTTCAGAATCTCAACAGACTGAATATCATTAACATTGATAGAAGTAAGCGGGTTAATGTCAGCACCTGCATAGTTCATTACCTCACTGGAAAGTGGAATTCCATCAACAACAAAAAGAGGCTGGTTGTCTGCTGTTACTGAAGCAGATCCCCTGATTCTCATTCTGGTGGCTCCAGATACTTTTCCGTTTACTGCTTCTACAAAAACCCCTGCAGTCTTACCCTGTAAGGCCAGTTCAACAGAAGGTACAGGAGTATTCCTGAGGCTTTCTCCTTCAACCTTGGAAATCGCGCCTGTAACTTTGGATTTAATCTGTGTTCCATAGCCCACAACCACAACCTCATCAAGGTTCATATAGTCAGCTTCCATAATAACGTCTATAACGTTAGAAGCTCCTACAACTTCTTCATGGGTAGACATTCCAACAAATCTGAAGACAAGAATGTCTCCTTCACTTGCCATAATGGAATATTTTCCATCAAGGTCGGAGGTAACCCCGGTTAATGTACCTTTAATCTGAACAGTAGCACCGATAATAGTCATACCATCATCAGCACCTGTCACGGTACCGGTTATTGTCTTCTGTTGTGCAAAGGCCATTATGCCTATACCACAGAAGAAAAAAACCATAATTAGTAATTTTCTCATAGTTGATTAATTAGGTTAGTAAAATAATTCGCATTGATAGGTTGAATATTACTGTCCATGCAAGTTCCATCCATCAATACTTAATAAAGACTGTTAAAATTAATAATTCGTTGCGTTAAAATAAAAAAATTAAAACAAAACACAAAGCTGGTCGATAGTTTTTCAAGCAAGTATATATAATATCTTCTGCTAAACAAAATAATAATTTGTTGATTACTTCTTTAAACAAGCGTCAGCATGTATAGCATTTTTGATTAGTTTTACACTCCATCCACACGATTGTGGCTTAACTTGTTATCACCTTTCAAATACCTGTATATGAGCAACTTCACCCACCTCCACCTCCACACTCAATACTCCATTCTGGATGGTGCATCAAAGATTAGTGAGTTGATGGAGATTGCCTCAGGTATGAAGATGAAAGCGGTTGCAATAACCGATCATGGTAATATGTTTGGGGTTAAGGAATTTCACAATGCTGCAAGGGCGAAGAAATTAAAACCCATAATCGGCTGCGAGACCTATGTTGCCAGGCGATCACTTGAAGAAGTCTCAGGAAAAGAAGACAGGTCGGGTCACCACATGATACTGCTGGCAAAAAACTATAAAGGATATAAGAACCTGGTTAAACTTATTTCTATAGCATGGACAAAGGGGTTTTATTACAAACCCAGGATAGACAAGGAAATTCTGAAGAAATACAGTGAAGGGATTATAGCAACAACTGCATGCATTGCCGGGGAAGTGCCAAGCGCAGTTCTCAATGATAATATTGAAGAGGCTGAAAGATTAATACTGTGGTATAAGGAGATTTTTGGCAGTGACTTTTATCTTGAAGTACAGCGTCATAAGACAGGTAACCCGGCATTTGATAATGATACCCTGGCAAAACAGAACCGTGTATTTAATGCCTACAGGGAATTATCTGAAAAACTTGACGTAAAAATAATTGCCACCAATGATGTCCACTTTCTGAAGAAAGAAGACGCAGAGGCACACGACCGGCTTATATGCCTTAACACAGGGAAGGAGCTCGATGATCCCGACCGCCTGAGGTATACCAAGCAGGAGTATTTTAAGAGCGAGGAAGAGATGAAGGAACTGTTTAGCGACTTCCCTGAAGCTGTTGAAAATACTATGGAAATAGCCGGTAAAATTGAGGAATATGATCTCGACCACGATCCTATAATGCCGGAATTTCCAATTCCTGATGATTTCGAATCAAAAGATGATTACCTGAGACATCTTACATACGAGGGAGCAAAACTCAGGTGGGAAGAGATAAGTCCTGAAATAGAAGAAAGAATTGACTTTGAGCTCGAGACAATAAAGAAGATGGGCTATCCGGGTTATTTCCTTATTGTCCAGGATTTTCTTCGGGCAGCAAGGGAAATGGATGTATCTGTTGGCCCGGGGCGAGGGTCTGCTGCCGGATCGGTAGTAGCATACTCCTTAAAGATAACTGATATAGACCCTATTAAATATAAGCTCCTGTTTGAGCGCTTCCTTAACCCCGACCGTATATCAATGCCGGATATTGATATCGACTTTGATGAAGATGGACGGGAAAAGGTATTAAAATATGTCGTTGAGAAGTATGGACACGACAGGGTAGCGCATATAATTACTTTCGGAACAATGGCAGCCAAAATGGCAATAAGGGATGTGGCCAGGGTTCAGAAATTACCCCTCTCAGATGCCGACAGGCTGGCAAAACTTATCCCAGAGAAACCCGGCACAACTTTTAAAAAAGCATATCTGGAAGTAAAAGAGCTTTCAAAGGAAAGGGAGTCGGGAGAAGAACTTGTTTCTAAAACTCTTCAATACGCCGAAGCCCTTGAGGGTTCGGTAAGGCAAACCGGGGTTCATGCCTGCGGAATTATTATTGGTCGTGATCCTCTCGACCAGCATATTCCGATCAGTACAGCAAAAGACACGGAATTATTCGTTACTCAATTCGATGGCAATCACGTCGAGTCTGTCGGCCTCCTGAAAATGGACTTTCTTGGGCTTAAAACTCTGTCTATTATAAAGGATGCCATTGAGAATATTAAATATTCAACCGGCGATGAAATAGAAATAGACCATATACCTCTCGACGATGAGCTTACTTTCGAACTTTACAGCAAGGGTGAAACTACCGGCCTGTTCCAGTTCGAATCGGAAGGGATGAAGAAACACCTGAGAGAGCTTAAACCAAACAGGTTTGAAGACCTTATTGCAATGAATGCCCTCTACCGTCCGGGGCCAATGGAATATATTCCAAAGTTCATCAAGAGAAAACACGGTCTGGAAAAAATCGATTATCCACTTCCTTCAATGGAAGAACACCTGAAAGATACCTATGGCATAACAGTCTACCAGGAGCAGGTAATGCTTCTCTCACAGGAGCTGGCAGGATTTACCAGGGGACAGGCAGATTCGCTTCGTAAAGCAATGGGGAAAAAGAAAAAGGACATAATGGATAAGATGAAGGTCCAGTTCTTCGAAGGTTGCAAAGAAAGAGGTCATCGTGAAAAGATTGTTGAAAGAATATGGACCGACTGGGAAGCATTTGCTCAATATGCCTTCAATAAATCACATTCAACATGCTATGCCTATATTTCCTACCAGACAGCCTGGCTAAAAGCACACTATCCGGCCCAGTTTATGGCCGCTGTACTCTCAAGAAATATTAATGATATTAAAAAAATTACCACCTTCATGGACGAGACCAGGAGGATGGGGATGGATGTTCTTGGCCCTGATGTGAATGAGAGTTATGTAAAATTTACTGTTAACAATGAGGGCAATGTAAGGTTTGGGATGGGTGCCATAAAAGGAGTTGGCAAGGGTGCTATTAAGGAACTTATAGAGGAAAGAAATCTAAACGGCCCCTTTGTCTCAATATATGACTTTGTAGAAAGAGTAAACCTTAATTCATTAAATAAAAAGAATCTCGAAGCCATGGCTCTTGGTGGAGCATTCGATCATTTTGAAGGTATGAACCGGGCACAGTTCTTCGCCGAAAATGATAAGGGCGAGTCTTTTATCGAAATCCTGATTAAATATGGTAACAGGGTAAAAAACGACAGCGGAACAACCCAACAATCGCTATTTGGTGAAGCTGAAGGATTTGAAATAGTACGACCACCTGCTCCCGAAGTGAAAGAATGGCCAAAGCTTGAAAAACTTAACCAGGGAAAAGGATGTAATCGGTATATTTCTCTCTGCCCACCCTCTTGATGACTACAAGCTCGAGATGGAATCATTCTGTAATGTAAATCTTAGCGACCTTCACGACCTTAAACAATTTCTTGGCAAGGAAGTAATACTTGCAGGCATGGTTACCGAAGCAAGGTCGGGTACCAGCAGGAATGGAAAACCTTATGGCTCAATTACCATCCAGGATTATACAGATTCCTACAGGTTTATGCTCTTCGATAAGGATTATGTTGAACACAGTAAGTATTTTACACCTGGTTATTTTGTGCTTGTTAAAGGAATGGTGCAAAAGCGCATGTATAAGGAAGATGAAATTGAAGTTAAGATAAAAAAGATCAACCTGCTTACTTCAGTAAGGGAGGAGATGATAAAATCGCTGAGCCTGATAGTCCCGGTAAGCTCAATAAATAACAAAATGGTTGACGAACTTAAGGACCTGACAACTTTACATAAGGGAAAGACAGAGCTTAAATTTGTAATAATAGACCCGGTAAATAAAATCAGTCTTCCTATGTTTTCAAGATCTGTCAGAGTAGATGTAAACAACAATTTTATTAACTTTATAAAGGCTTTCCCGGGTATTGAATATAAAGTAAATTAGTATATTTGCAGCAGAATTTATAATCATTTTTTAACTATAAAACTCAATTAATCATGGCAATACATGTTGACGACAACAACTTTGACGAGGTAGTCCTAAAGTCGGACAAACCTGTAATGGTTGACTTCTGGGCAGAATGGTGTGGCCCCTGCAGAATGATAGCACCGTTTGTTGAAGAGATTTCTACAGAATATGAAGGAAAAGCTGTTGTTGTAAAGTGTGATGTAGATAGCAGTCCGGCAGTAGCCGCAAAATTTGGAATTCGTAATATTCCCACAGTACTCTTTTTCAAGAATGGAGAAGTTGCAGATAAGCAGGTAGGTGCTGTACCTAAAAACAATTTTGTGTCAAAACTTGATGCCTTGATCTAGAAAAAAATATTGTATAAGTCAGGCCGTCCTCGATGGGCGGCCTTTTTTTTAATAATTTATAACATGAAAATCTCTGTCTTCGCCGCCTCAAGCAGCAAAATACCTTCAGAATTCTTTACCGTAGCGTCTGAATTGGGAAGATTAATTGCAGTCAATAAGCATGAAGTGGTATTTGGAGGAGGAGGCATCGGTTTAATGGGGGCACTGGCTGATAAGGCAATGGAACATGGAGGTAAAGTTATTGGAGTAATCCCTGAATTTATGGTTAAAAACGGCTGGGGTCATAGTACTATCGACGAAACACTTGTCACTCCAGACATGAATAGCCGGAAGAAGAAGATATTCGAAATTTCAGATGCAGTAATCGCCCTTCCCGGTGGTATAGGAACACTGGAAGAGTTAACCGAAGCTATAACCCTTAAACAATTGAGTCTTTTTAAGGGCCCGATTGTTATTCTTAATGCCTTTGGCTTTTACAATACACTGCTCAAATATCTTGACGAGCTGGTTAAGCAGAACTTTATGAGAAACGAACATAAGAATATGTGGTATGTGGCAGATAATCCTGAAGATGCACTAAATCATATCAATTCTTATAAGGACTGGGATACCAACTATGTAAAGATAGCACGTATCTAACTGTCATTCCTGCGAAAGCAGGAATCCCTTTCAGTCTGGCAGTGCTATTATCGCAAGATCCCTTCTTCCACGGGGATGACAGCCTAGGGCACCCTTGTCCCTATTACAAGAATATCATCTATCTGCTGCTGCGATTCGCCCATCCATTCATCAAGAGTTTTTAGCAAATGATCCTTTTGTGCTTCAACAGGTAATTTATATATCTTCAGAAATTCGTTCTTCAGATTCAGTGTTTTAAACTTCTTTGTATCAGGCCCGCCAAACTGATCGGCAAACCCGTCAGAGAACATATACAACATATCACCACTTTTCACCTCAACGCTATTATTTGTAAACTTTCTTTTAGCGGCGTATGACATACCAATAGGGAAACGGTCGGCCTTAATTGTAATATGCTCGCCATCTCTAACAATAACAAGAGGATTGTAGGCGCCGGCAAATTCAACCTTCCTCCTCTCTTTATCAAACGATATCAATGCCAGGTCCATACCGTCGTTAACAACTGTTTCTCCTCTCTGAACCAGAGACTTGGTAACCTCGATATTTAGCTGATCAAGTATGGCCGCCGGGCGAAGAATACCGTATTCCCTCACTATCTTCGTTAACGAATTGGATCCGATAATAGACATAAAAGCACCGGGCACACCATGACCCGTACAGTCGACAGCAGCCAGGAACTGAATATCACCGTTATCGTACATCCAGTAGAAGTCGCCACTTACAATATCTTTGGGCATAAAAAGCACAAAGGTATCCTCAAAACCATCTTCGGGTGGTAACATTGCCATCTGAATTCTCTCAGCATACCTTATGCTGGCTGTGATATCCCTGTTTTTCTCTTCAATAACCTTACTTTTCTCAACTACCTCTGCCGTTCTCTCCTCTACTTTCTCCTCGAGTATCTGCTTTTCAATTATCAGGTTCCTCTCCCTTATCTTTATATAGAACCATATACCAAGAATTAACAGAACAGCCATACTCAGAATAAAAACAGGGCTGAAGTAAAACGGCGGTTTTATTATAAATGAGAATGTTTCCGGTTCGGAGTTCCATACACCACTGCTGTTAACTGCCTTTACCTTAAACGTATAGCGTCCGGGCGAAAGAGACGGATAGGTTGCCCTGGCAACATTTGTCTCGGGACTCCAGTCGGCCTCAGCACCTTCCAGCATTACCTTATACCTTACAACTTCGGGATTGGTAAGACAGATACTGTAATAATCAAAAACAAGAGACTTCTCCTTGAATGAAAGCTTCATTCCGTCTATCATAGCTCTCGGTTCAAGATTAACCGTTAATTCCTTAATGTGAGTAAGAGGTTCTCTGTCTATTTCAGGAACAAGATCAGGTATCAGGTTGGTAACTCCGTTTAAAGTACCAAACCAGAGAGTACCAGCTTTATCCATTATTGAAGCATTCGGGTTCGTTTGAATACCGGTAAAACCATTTTGGGATGTATAAGAAATAATTTTGCCGGATTTAAGGTGATAACTATTAAGTCCTGTATTTGTTCCGATATATAAGTTTCCCTTCCCGTCAGGCTGTAACAACTTAATATCATTTGATAACAGACCATCCTGTTCGGTAATATGAATAACTACCGTGTCTCCTTCTATAGCCATTGCACCATAAGTTGTTCCTATCCATATTCGGCCATCATCGGTCTGAGTAATGGTTTTTGGAGACAGGTCGCCGCCTATGTCAACAATACTGAATGTCCCGGCTGTGGGGTTGTACCTTGAAAGCCCGTTACGTATTCGAGTCCCAACCCAGACAAAACCATCCCTGTCTACAAACAGGCAGGTTATTTCATTCCCAGATAAGCCTTGAGACTGAGTATAAACAAAGCCTTCTTCAATATGTGTGCTCCAGATTCCTACTCCCATATTTGTGCCCAACCACAGATTATTCTCACAATCAACTGTCATTGACTTAATTCTCAAATCCTGATAAAGAATGCTATTGATTTTGTCTTCACGTGTAAACTTATTATCCTTAAACCTGTATTTAAATATTCCTCCTCCATTAGTTGCCAGCCATATATTGCCGTCGAGGTCATTATGAATAGCAGTAATATCTTTTGCAAGCCCATAATCCTCATAATTATAGGTCCATGAAAGCCTGGTTTCAGGATCGTATATTGTTACTCCATCGAGGTTACCAAACCATAGTCTCGAGAATTTATCTTCGTTAATAGCATTGATGTTCTTATTTGTGAAAAAGCGATCTGAATTATAATTAACAAAATGATCTCCTTTATAGATATTTAGCCCATTCTCCTGGCTGGCAATAAGCATATTCCCCTCATGATCCTCCAGGAGACATCTTATCTGCATGGCTTCAAGACCGTTTTTATTAGTATAATTAAATATTTGATCTCCGTCGAATACAGAGATACCGCCTCCAAAGGTGCCTATCCATACCCTGCCACGTGAATCCTCGGTAATATAACTAACCCAGTTATTCGCCAGTCCGTCGCGTATATCATATACCTTTAATTCCCCTGATTCTCCATCTAAATAATATAAGCCCCCATGGTAGGTTCCAAACCACCTGTCTCCCCTGCTATCCTCAAACATTACAATAGTGCTGAAATAAGTGCTTAAACCCTCTGGTTTATAGGACTCAAAACTATCCTTATCTGGCAAATATATTTTTATACCAACATCAGCCATGCAATATAGATTTCCCTGAGGATCAACATAAGAATTAGAAACCTGATCACTTAAGCCCTCTCCTCCACGATACTGGTGAAAATCTGCTGACGATAAGTGCTCTTTTACCGGACATGAAAATGCTCCGTTCAAATATGTAGTAAACCATAATTTCCCATTATGCTCAACGATGCTTGTAATATCTCCGGTAATTTTCAGAGAATCCAGAGCAAGACTGGCGAACTGCTCACCGTCGAAGAAAGAAATATAACCATCCAGGTGACCAAACCATATTATGCCCTTGCTATCTTCGTAGATACTATATATGCCTCCCTGCGATAGTCCGTCGTTTATTGAAAAATTCACCATTGTAAGGCCATCAAACCTTGTAAGTCCGCTCTCGGTTCCAAGCCATATATAATCATTCCTGTCCTGTATTACCGTATAAACTTTAGCCGAACTTAAGCCCTGCTGCACACTGTACTTATAAAAGGGATAACTCTGGGCAGCAGCTTTTTGCACCCCAATAAAAATAAAAAGGATCACCGGGAATAATATCCCGGTGACCCTCTTAAGAGTTTCATTATGATTTATTTGCATTGTTATTTATTTGGCAATAAAGAAAAATGTTCCATGTTCATCGATCAGTCCAGCGATATTTCCAAATTTTGGTTTTTGCTGATTATTATTTGTAACGGCAAGCGAAACCTGCGATACAATCTCCTCAATAGGTACACATGAGTTAGGGTTAACCTGAAGGGTAGTGGCAAAGGTCCTTGTAAACTGCGAATCGTCTGAGGCAAGCTCACGACCGGCAGACATAAATACCTGGGCGGATTTAAACTGAGTTGCTGTATAATCATCACAACTCCGTATTGTAGGGGCTGATCTCATTGCAGTATAGAAACTGGGGCCTGATTCACAGGCGTCGGTAATCACAAGGGTGTGAGTCAGGTAATTTACATATGGTTCCATCGATGCCCGGAGTGTATTAATATTAAAGTAAGTAAACTCATCGTCCCTGCTTGCATCAACTGGAATCCAGTAACCGGTTTCATTTACAAACTTACCATGTCCGGCATACCATATAAGAAGCGACTTAACCTGGTTGGTTCTGACCATATCCCTTAAATCAATAGAGAAAAATTTCTCCATCTGATCTTTAGTTAAGTCTTTCTTATGGATAATATTATGAATCTGGTAATTAGCAAGTGCACCCTTCATCAGGTTTACATCTTTTACCGGTCCGTCGAGGCTGGCAAATGAAGCATAGTTGGAATTCTCTACAAATACTACCCATGTTTTACCCATGGGGTTACTGGTACTCAGTGCAGCGCCTTCACGATTCAGCCTGAATTCGCTCTCCTTCCTGTTACCAAAGGCATCCTCTGCTATAACAGTAATCTTATTCTTATTCAGAACATCTATTGTAGCAGTAAAACCGGGGTTAAGGTCGTTAACAGCATAACTGGCAGTTACTCCCTCGATAAAAATTGACTTAATAATGCTTTCATCGGTTATCCTTCCCTGGATAAAGATATTCCGGTCGTTACTCTCAAGATAAATCTGACCATCGTCAGAGGCATAGGGTGCAACGATTACAACATTTGGAGGAGTGGTCTCTGTCCTGTTAATCTCATACACCAGGCTTGTCATATTATCATAATCGTCGTAAGCCTCTATTTTAAGAGTGTCAAGGTCTTCAATATCTACATTGGTAAGGAACTCGTATACTCCGTCTGAGCCCCTCTCGAACAGGGATTCGTTTCCGTTTATTAGTAGTGACTTCAGAGGACTCTCTTCTTTAATACTCCCTGAAATAATTATCTTTTCTGCATCTCCGTTGATATCTACTTTGTTTCCTTTAATATCAAGGTTAGCTACTTTAATTACCGGTGCGTCAGACTCCCTGTTTATTTCATAAAGCCTGTCTTTTGCCCCTGCCAGCATCTGCCTGGCTCTCATATCGAATTCTGATAGCTCGGTAATTCGTTTATAATCCGACTGTGCTTTTTCATAGTCCATTAACTGTTCATAAGAGTTGGCCCTTTTGAAATAATAATCCGGATTTGACTCACTAAGGCTTATGGCCTTTGAAAAATCATTTACCGCATTCGCGTGCTGGTTAAACTCCTGGTAAAAAACTCCCCTGATTGAATAGTTCTCCGGATTACCCGGATCAATTAATATATTCCTGGATATATCATTAATAGCATTGGGATAGTCAAGTTGCTCCTTATATATCAGGCTTCTTACCTTATAGGCCTCTGTATTCCTTTCGTCGGCCTCGATCATATAGGTACAGTGCTCCATCGCCTCATCAAGATTGCCCTCTCTTATAAGCAAACCTGCCATTGCAACCCTTGCCGGGACATACTTCTTGTTCTTTGAAATTGATTTCTTGTACTCTTCTTTTGCTCTCCGGTAGTTCATCAGTCTCTCAAAAGCAAGTCCGAACTGGTAGTAGTTTAATTCATCCTGCTTAATCTTTAAGGCCGTATCCGAAACCTGAAGTGCCCTGTCGTATCTTTCAAGGGCAATAAGAGTTTTTACCTTTTCGGGGTAAATCTTACCCTCCCTCTTGGCAATTTTGGAAGCATAATTAAGGTGCTGCAGGGATTCCTCGTATTTCCCCATCTTGTTGCATACCCTGCCCAGGAGGAATAATACATCAACATTTTTAGGATCGAATACTCTTGCCTTTTCATAATCATCATATGACTCCTGGAATTTATCAAGATTTTCATATGCCCCACCTCGTGCAATATATCCCTTAATATCAGTTGGGTTTAACTGAATAGCACTGGTAAACTGGGCAACAGCATCTTCATATCTTCCGCTATCCATAAATGCATCTCCGGCTTTCAGCGCCTTCTTGTTTGATTGGCTATATGCAGATAGTGATATCAAACAAATTAGCAGTACACTAAATATCTGTCTCATGGTATAAGTATTTTCATTTCTTAATTCAATCCGGCAAAAATTAATTCCCGGTGCATTATAAATGCTCCGGTTTAAGCTCTATTTCCAGTTATTTTCTACGATACTAACTCAATCAAAGTTACAATTTTTTGATTAAAATACTCATTCATGTGATGAGTCTGTTTTTTAAACATATAAGCCTGGTGGTATTAAAAATTTGTTCCCCTGTTTTTTGACCACTAAGATCAGGTGCTTTAAGACCTGTGCCAAATTCAGATCTGCCTATAAAAATCCTGGCTTCATCCCATAGATTTTTTACACTAAATTGTGTGAGTACTGAGGCCCCTCCCTCTACCAGCACCGACTGGATCTCCCTTTTCGCCAGCTCTGCCAGAATCTCCTCAATCGCTCTTTCTGTATTTCTGATTATTATACATTCCTTATTTTCTTTCAGGCTGACATCTGCTGTTGAGAAGAGAAGCAGCGGTTCACTATCTCTTAATACATTTAGATTATCAGGAAATTCTCCCAAATCGCTTAATACTATTCTCAAAGGATTTATCCCTTCCCACAGTCTGGCCGTAAGAGAGGGATTATCCTTTATCAGGGTGTTCTTCCCCACCAGTACAGAATGTTCCTGGGTTCTCCACTTGTGAACAAGTACTTTCTCATCTTCCCCGGTTATCCAGTTCGGGCCACTTAGATCAGGCCGGTCGCAGTCGCGATCAATAAATCCGTCTTTCGATTCAGCCCACTTCAGAACTATGTATGGCCTGCCCTTCTCGTGAAAAGTAAAAAACCTCCTGTTAATCTCCCTGCATTCATCCTCAAGTACTCCAATCTCAACCTCACAGCCACCTTTACGGAGTATATCTATACCCCTTCCCGAAACCTTACTGCTGGTATCCCTTGCTCCGATTACCACTTTCCTGATCCCCTTCTCCACAATCAAATCTGCACATGGAGGTGTTCTGCCATGGTGAGAACAGGGCTCGAGCGTAACATAGATAGTTGACTCTTTAATTAAACTCCCCGGGGCTGAGTTAATGGCTATTACCTCTGCATGATCCTCTCCTGCTTTTACGTGATATCCCTCTCCTATAATGATATTATTATGAACAACTACTGCCCCTACCATGGGATTAGGGCGGGTACTCCCATCAGCATTGGAAGCCAGTTCCAGAGCTCTTTTCATAAATTTGATATCATTTTCGCTTCTCATCTCTGTATAAAATTATAATTTTGATCCTTAGATCATGATAAATAAAAGCATTAAATCAGCCAGAAAATATATTGCGGATCAATTATCTTCAATTTATCCCCGGGAAGAAGTAATTTCACTAACAAAAATTATTCTGCTCGAAACGACCGGTTTGAGTCCAGGCAATCTTCTAATCGACTCCGAGAGAGAATTAAGTGTCGGCACATGGGATAAAATTAAGAAAATATGTGTTGAACTAAAAGATAACAGGCCAATACAGTATATTCTTGGTAAGACAGAATTCTTTGGAATAAACCTGAGAGTTAACGAACATACCCTGATCCCAAGGCAGGAAACAGAAGAACTGGTTAGCCTGATTATTAATGAAAATAAAGAAGAAAGATTAAAAATAATAGATATAGGAACCGGAAGTGGTGCTATAGCAATTTCCCTGTGCAAAACCCTCAAAAACCCTGAAGTAGAGGCAACTGATATTTCTGAAGATGCGCTGACAATAGCCAGGGAAAATAGCAGTTTAAATAATTGTAGAATCAATTTTACAAGGGATAATATCCTTGATAGTGAAATTACCCGGGAAGGTTTTTTCGACCTGGTAGTAAGTAACCCACCATATGTAAGGGAATCTGAAAAAGTACATATGCACAAAAACGTTCTTGCTTATGAACCTCATTCAGCACTTTTTGTCCCCGACTCAGATCCGCTTAAATTCTACAGGGCCATCGGTGAGTCGGCCATTAAATTACTTAGAAGTGGTGGTTCGTTGTATTTTGAAATAAATGAAGCCCTTGCCAATGAAACAGGGGAGTTGCTTTCCGGATTTGGATTCAGGAATATCAGGGTAATTAAAGACCTTCACAATAAGGATAGGATTATTAAGGCAGATAAGTAAGATGAATCTAAGCTACAAAGAAGCCCTTGCAAGGGCAATGGCCATATGCAGTAAATCAGAAAAATCGGTCTCCGACATAATACAGGCTTTGTCGCGATGGGGCTTAGCTGATACTGATAAACAGGAGAAAATAATAGATTACCTGAAGGAAAACAACTTTATCGACGAATCAAGATATTCTGATAGCTATGTGAGAGACAAGCATAAATTTAACAGGTGGGGTAAGGTAAAGCTAAGAGCAATGCTAAGAGCAAAAGGGATAGCCGAATCAACTATAGATAAAGCTATTAATTCTATTTCCCAGGAGCTCTATCTGAACACTCTGAAAGATGATATTATAAGTAAAAGAAGATCTGTAAAAGCTAAAAACCAGTACGAGCTCAGGGCAAAACTTATGCGTTTTGCCCAGTCAAGGGGCTACGAAACAGATCTAATATACAAGACCCTTGATGAAATACTTAACTCCTAACCCTGGTCACTTTAGCCACTAAACATCGTAAAGTAATATACCACAAACTGCCAGAAACCGAGACCGACTGATAAAGCCGACAGAGCAATATCGGATAGGCTCACAGACCTTATTAGCTGAGGTTTACGATTGAGAATTACAATATTGGAGATCCTTAGCATAAGCTGGAAAAGAAAGAACAGGAATACTCTTGGTCCGTATTCATTCCATATTATTGCCTCTTTGATATCACCACGTATGATATAAGAAAAGCTGTGCGACATACCACATGACGGACAGCTTAAACCGGTAAGCTGCTCATGAACGCAACTTACAGGATAATTATTACCCTGGGGTGAAAAAATGCCGGAATAGATAAATATAATTACTATTATTCCGGCAAAAATATAATTTATTATTTTATAGGAGCCTTCAGCTCCTTTTGGAAATCCAGGCACAGCTCTTATTCTCCACCAGAAGTATCGACTTTAATCTTGATATCAACCTTTGTTTTTCCAGTATCTTTATCTATCTCGCTATCAATTCCCTCTAATTCATCGAGAGCGTCTCTCAGTTCTTTCTTAACAGTAGAATTAATTTCAATCCTATCTTCTCCATCGTCAATGGTGATACTGAAGTTGCCATCTTCAAATTCATTTTCAATGTCTTTTATTACATCCTCAAATTTCTCTTCAAAAAATGAGGCTCTATCGGCAAATCCCGAGAAAAAAACAACCTGTGCAATGGCAATAAATAAAGCTACAACACCAAGAATAAGACCTCCAAACATTAAACCTTTTGGGCTGTCATTTCTTGAAGCCTGCGATAATCCAATAGCTCCCAGAACAATGGCAATTATGGCTGTAAACAGTGCAAATAGTCCAACACATGGAATAAGTGCAACTATAAAACTTATTACTCCCAGTACAAGCGCTGCAACACCGAGTCCCTGTCCTGAATTTCTGGTTTTTTCTTCCATAACGATCTATTTTATTTATTTTTTACTTCTCTTTATAATATAACGGGGCCACTCTCAGACATGATTTTCACTTCTTATCTCCCTTATTACTAACGCCCTATGCCCTTTGCCTCCAAAATATTAACCATATCTTTCTCTAAAGACGCCTTTGGGTACTCAATGATGCGTCCAAACTCATTTTTCTTATAATAAAAAATGAATGTTGGTACCCTTTCAATGTCAAGTGCTTCATAATCATCGACCGGTGCCTCCTTATAGCTATCTGTACCGATAAATCTTACTTTATCCTGGTCTAATCCAATTAGTTGACACAATTTCAAAAACCTTGGGACTTCACGTCTGCTGTCAGAACACCAGGTACCCATAACCACGAGCACTTCTATATCTTCAAGATCTATATTCATCAAGTCAATCAATGCCTCTTCATCTATCTGATATGAATCAAACTCTTCATTAAACCATATGGCGTATGGCTCCTGGATCAGTTCATCTGACTGGAAATATCCCAGCAGCCAGGTCTGTGGGTCACTGAAATTAATTTCCTGGGCGAAAATTGAACCGGCAGAAGAAACGAGCAGGACAAAGGCAAGTACAGCTAAATATCTTATCATATCACAAGCTTAAATGTGTAATATGCCAAGATATAAAAAATATTCAGAAAATAGCCGTTTGCCTTTTGTCGTAAGTCTTTTGCTATCTTATTCTATTGCCGACAGCAGTATCTTCAGCATCTCTATGGCTGCCTTTGCTACAGACGAACCCGGGCCGAATATGGCAACTACTCCTGCGTCATAAAGAAACTGGTAATCCTGTGCAGGGATAACGCCACCAGCAATAACCATAATATCATCCCTGCCCAGTTTTTTCAACTCTGATATTACCTGTGGTATAAGTGTTTTATGGCCTGCCGCAAGACTCGACACACCAAGTATATGAACATCATTCTCAACGGCCTGTTTGGCAGCCTCCTCCGGTGTCTGAAATAATGGACCAATATCCACATCAAAACCAATATCTGCATAGCCTGTCGATACAACCTTTGCCCCTCGATCATGACCATCCTGACCCATCTTCGCTACCATTATCCTGGGCTGACGTCCTTCTTTCCTGGCAAATTCTGTTGCCAGTTTGCGAGCCTCCTCAAAATCACTGTCAGATTTAAATTCTGATGAATATACACCTGATATTGAACGTATCACAGCTTTATACCTCCCCTTTTCTTTTTCACAAGCATCTGAAATTTCCCCTAAGGTAGCTCTTTTTTGAGCAGCCTCTACAGCCAGTTCCAATAAATTTCCCCTTCCTGTTTTAACAGCCTCCCCGAGCCTGGCCAATGCTTCCTGGCACGCCTGCTCATCTCTCTCGTCTCTCAGTTTCTTAAGCCTTGCGATCTGAGATTCACGTACTGCAGAGTTATCAACTTCTAGTATCTCCAGAGGATCTTCTTTCTCAAGGCGATATTTATTTGTTCCAACAATAACCTGGTTTCCTGAATCAATCTTTGCCTGGGCACGGGCTGCTGCTTCTTCAATTCTCATTTTGGGAATTCCCGATTCAATTGCTTTTGCCATACCTCCAAGCTTCTCAACCTCCTCGATCAGTGCCCATGCTTTCTCAGCAATTTCATGAGTAAGTGTCTCAACATAATAGGAACCTGCCCATGGATCAACTGCCCTGCATATATTGGTTTCTTCCTGGATATAAATCTGTGTATTCCTCGCTATCCGGGCCGAAAATTCTGTTGGGAGAGCAATGGCTTCATCAAGAGCATTGGTATGCAGACTCTGGGTATGTCCGAGGGCTGCTGCCATAGCCTCAATACATGTGCGACCCACATTATTATATGGATCCTGTTCGGTCAGGCTCCATCCCGATGTCTGTGAATGTGTCCTGAGTGCAAGAGATTTGGGATTTTTTGGATTGAACTCACTTACTATTTTTGCCCATAACATCCTGGCAGCACGCATTTTTGCAATTTCCATAAAATGATTCATGCCAATGGCCCAGAAGAAAGAGAGGCGAGGGGCAAACGAATCAATGTCCAATCCGGACTTAATGCCGGTACGCAAATATTCAAGTCCGTCAGCAAGGGTGTAGGCAAGTTCAATATCGCATGTAGCGCCTGCTTCCTGCATATGGTAGCCAGATATACTTATCGAATTAAACTTGGGCATATTTTTCGATGTATACTGAAAAATATCTGCGATAATCTTCATCGAAAATTCAGGAGGATAGATATATGTATTTCTTACCATAAACTCCTTGAGAATATCATTCTGTATTGTACCCGTTAGTTCCTCCAGTTTTGCGCCCTGCTCAAGTGCAGCCACGATATAGAATGCCATTATTGGTAATACCGCACCATTCATTGTCATAGAAACCGACATCTCGTCCAGGGGTATCTGATCGAACAGTAACTTCATGTCGAGTATTGAGTCAACGGCTACTCCTGCCTTCCCTACATCACCCATCACCCTTGGATGATCCGAATCGTACCCCCTGTGTGTGGCAAGGTCAAATGCTACTGATAGGCCCTTCTGCCCGGAGGCCAGGTTACGACGGTAGAATGCATTTGATTCCTCGGCAGTTGAAAATCCTGCATATTGCCTTATTGTCCAGGGTCTCATGGCATACATACCAGAGTATGGACCCCTAAGGTAAGGAGGTAGACCGGCTGCAAAGTTAAGATGATCCATACCCGCAAGGTCATCCTTTGAGTATATACTCTTAAGGGGTATCTGCTCAGATGTTAGCCAGTTTTTCTCTATTCCCTTTTCCTTCTCCCAGGACTTGGCATCTTTCGATCCAGTATTAATTTTCTTTATATCTGATTTTGTAAATGATGGTCTCATAATTGATGCTCCTTAGATCTTTTTAATACCAAGTAATTTATTAAAGCCCTGCAATGTTCTGAGGATATCTGACTTCAGGCTGATAAAGTTTTCAATACCTGTCTCTCTCAATTCATTTTCACATTCAGGCAATCCGGCAACAACTACTATTGCTTTGCCTTTCAAACTGTTGAAAATAGCCGGTGCTACTGTAGCATACTCCTCATCTGAGCTGCAAATAACTACTATATCTGACTTTTGCGCGAGGGCTGCTTCAGCACCTTCAGATGGTGTTTCAAAACCAATATTGTCGACTATTTCATATCCAGCCACAGAAAAGAAACTGCTTGCAAACTGAGCCCTGGCCTTTCTCATTAACGGGTTACCTATCGTAAGCAAAAACACCCTGGGCCTGGAATGCCATTTATCGGTCTCAGATCTCAGCTGTTCAAATAGTTCAGCTCCCCTGTAGAGCTTTAATGGCCTGACCTCGGTAACATCATCCTTTTCTGACACAAGGGGTGTATAATCGAGTACTTCATTAATATTGGGATAGATATTTGTTCCCAGTAACCTCTCTCTCCCCCTGGCAAGATTACCATTACGTATCTGTGCATTGTTCTCAATTCTCTTCTGGACAAGGCCAGCTTTCAGCGATTTAAGGAAGCCACCTTCATTCTCTATCTCAAGGAATAGCTCCCATGCCTTTTCTGCAACCATAGCGGTAAGGTTCTCAATATAGTACGATCCGGCTCCCGGGTCAACAATCTTATCAAAATGCGATTCCTCTTTAAGAATAAGCTGCTGATTACGAGCTATCCGCTCAGAAAAATCTGAAGGCTTATTATATACCGAATCAAATGTTGTAACGGTTAAAGAATCAACCCCACCCAGAGTTGCAGACATTGACTCAGTCTGTGTTCGCAGCATATTTACATATGGATCATAAACCGTCTTATTCCATTCCCCTGTAATAGCGTGGATATTCATTATCTGAGCTTCTTTCTTAACACCATGTTTCTCTGTAATGACAGCCCATAATAGTCTTGCTGCTCTCATCTTGGCTATCTCAAAGAAATAATTAGACCCCACTCCAAGAGTAAAACATATCGATTTTGCAACATCATAAGGAGCCATTCCCAGGTCGGTCAGACGGGCAAGATATTCATTACCCATAGAAAGACTTAGTCCGAGTTCCTGTATTACCGTTCCTCCTGCATTTGAAAAGTTTGCTCCATTTACCCTTATTAGCTTCAAGCCACTGATATCAGCAGCAGACTCAATAAGATTCTTAAGGTATAAGATCCCTTCGTCAAGAGGGATACACAGTTTACCGTTTACCATATACCTGCCTATTGGATCGGTTTCAATTGCTCCCTTTACCATTTCTGGTTTAATACCTCTTTCATCAAGGAGAGCTTTAAAGGCTTTAAGCAATTCAATTGCAGATCCCTCAGGGTAGAAATTAAGTTCAATACTCTCAATAAATATACCATCCAGAAGTGTCCCGAAAAGATCACTTGAATACTTAACATCCCTGCCGAACCTGAACCCAAGAGAATTTACCCCGTGGTTCAGAATATACAGTGCTTTTTTATTAGCCTCAGCAGGGTCATCAACCACTATGTCCTGTCTTATAAGCCATTCATTAGTTGTTTTACCATTACCCCTTACAAAAGGAAATTCTCCCGGGAGAGAATCAATATGAGAAAGTTCTTCCAGGTCTTCTTCGCGATAAAATGGATTTACATCCACACCTTCAGTACTCCGCCATACAAGCTTTCTTGTAAAATCAGCTCCCTTCAGGTCCTTGTTAATTTTATCCATCCACTCCTCTGTAGAGACAGGAGGAAATTGTGTGAATAAATTCTTGCTTTCTGACATTATTATATCTTGTTTTATTTTGTGCAAAGGTAAAAGAAAATAGACATAGAAAATCAATGTTTTTTGTCATATATTGTAACTTTATATCTATGTCAGAAACAGAAACATCAGTCATTATTTACTTTATGACCGGCACAGGCAATTCATACTGGGCTGCAACACGATTTTCAGAGCTTGCTAAAGAATCATACAACAATGTTACATTAAGCCCTGCCGGGGCTGAATCATTACCACTCAAGGGATCATTAAACTCTAACAATATTTTTGGCTTCTCTTATCCAACACATGGCTTTTCTTTACCCTGGTATATGTTAAAGTTCATCCTGAGATTTCCGCGGGGAAAGGGAAGGGTGATCCTGATAAATAACCGTGCCGGAATGAAGATGGGTAAATTGTTCACTCCCGGCATAAGCGGGATGGCCATACTGCTGCCCATGCTGATTCTGCTACTTAAAGGCTACCATATTCATGGTGTTGTTCCACTCGACACACCATCTAACTGGATTAGTATCCACCCGGGTATCCGCAAAAAGGTAGTTGATTCAATTTTCAGTCGCCGTGACAGAGAGATATCAAAGCTCTGGGATAGCCTTAGCAGGAAGAAAATGTTCTATCCTATAAAATTCTTTGTTCTCCTGCCTGTTGATATTTTTATTATACCCATCAGTCTGGGATATATTTTCTTCGGCAGGTTTATCCTGGCCAGGACATACCTTGCTGATGTAAATTGCAATGGTTGCGGATTATGCGCCGAAAGCTGTCCGGTAGGAGCAATAAAAATGGTAAATAACAGGCCCTGGTGGACATATAAATGCGAGAGCTGCATGAGATGTTCTAATATATGTCCGAAGAAATCAGTAAACTCTTCTGTTCCCCTGATGGCTATCTATACAATTCTTATTTTTAAAATTGGACAGATAAGCTATTTCAGCAGACTTATTTCAATTATTACCGATAAGTTAGATTTTATTCCAAGGGATGTGATCTACTATATTATGCTTTGGATCGTCACGATATTTGCCACCTGGATTTTCTATGTGATAATATTCTATCTCAACAGGATAAGACTATTTAACCATCTGTTTGCATTTACTACCCCGATGAAATACTGGAGAAGATATCTCGCGCCGGGATTTCGTGGGAAAAACTAATCTGGAATATCGTTCCGGGGTATCAAGGAATCTATTCCCATATTACATTATAGATCCCTGCCTGGCGGCAGGCAGGCTTTGCTTTGTTCAGGATAACAATTAATCAGCTCCGAATTCCATCAGGAAAGATTTAATAAAACCATTCAGGTCGCCATCTAAAACAGCCTGAACATTACCTGTTTCAAAACCGGTTCTGAGGTCTTTCACCATTTTGTAGGGCTGCATTACATAAGATCTGATCTGCGAGCCCCATTCTATCTTAAGCTTGGTTCCTTCAATTTTCGACTGCTCCTCCATCCTCTTCCTGAGCTCCAGCTCATATAGATTCGATTTCAGTATTCTCAGTGCATTTTCTTTATTCTTATGCTGCGATCGTGTTTCCTGGTTTTCTATTACCAGCCCTGTAGGAGCATGTCGCAGTCGCACTGCCGTTTCAACCTTATTTACATTCTGACCTCCGGCACCACTTGCCCTGTAGGTCTCCCATGTAATATCGGAAAGGTTTATATCAATCTCTATTTCATCATCCACCAGCGGAGACACAAATACTGATGCAAATGTAGTCTGCCTCTTACCCTGTGCGTTAAAAGGTGAGATCCTTACCAGCCTGTGTACTCCGTTCTCACTTTTCAGGTAGCCATAGCCCTTATCTCCTGAAATCTCAAGTGTAACCGATTTTATTCCAACCTCATCACCGGGTTGAAAATCCAGTTCTTTAACGCTATACCCGTTCGTTTCGCTCCATCTAAGGTACATCCTCATCAGCATTTCAGCCCAATCGTTACTTTCTGTTCCACCTGCCCCTGCATTTATTTTCATGATCGCTCCAAACTGATCTTCCTCCTTACGAAGCATATTTTTAAGTTCAAGCTCCTCAATCAGTCTTAAAGACCTTGAATAATTCTCCTCTATCTCC
The DNA here is from genome assembly GCA_942491535.1 of uncultured Marinilabiliaceae bacterium. Classification (GTDB taxonomy): domain Bacteria; phylum Bacteroidota; class Bacteroidia; order Bacteroidales; family VadinHA17; genus JAUVKT01. Next base: position 199,305 of record CALOBV010000012.1, on the reverse strand, counting down.
TCCTCACTGGCTTCTCCATCTTTGTGAAAATCAAATAATACCTGCAGATCGTCGATAGAATCCTCAACATCCTTGAATAATGTTGTCCACCCCTTTAAGAGCGAAATGCCTTTCATATGATCTTCAGCAGCCTTTGGATCGTCCCAGAACGAGGGATCCTGTGTAATTTTTTCCTTCTCTTCTATCTGGCTTAATTTGACATCTATGTCAAAGGAACCTCCTCAGCGCATCACGGCGCTTAATAAGTCCATCTAACTGATCGTTACTTATCATCTCTGTAAATTTTATATAAAAGTAGCATAAAGACGACTTTCAGCCAAGTTTAGATTATTAATATCGAATGATTAATTTAGCAGGCCGAAAAATAAAGGTAATATGAAAGTCCTTTTTGGATATATAAAATCAGCAGCCCCATACCTTCTTGCGGCGTGGGTACTAATTATTCTGATTTTTTCATCTCTTCCAAGATTACCACAGATTAATATTAATAATGGATTGCTGGAACGATACTTTGATAAGCTTATGCATTTCTCCGAATACTTTGCACTTGCGTTCCTGGCATTTCTGACCTTTGCAAAAACAGAAATTAAATTATGGTCCAAAAAAGTGAGCATTCTGATGCTCTGCCTGATAGCATTTGCTGCTGCTGATGAAACTCATCAACTTATTATTGTTGCCAGATCTTTTAGCATCTACGATATGATAGCCAATTTTCTTGGAATAATACTTGGCATCTTCTTCACCCTCTGGCTTAACAGACTTTTAGATTAATAAAATATCAGCAAGTTCCTTCTTAACTTACTTTAACAGGATATTTTACAGGAATAATAGCTAAAAACATTAAGTTTAAGGTATTATTAATCCAATCAAAATACTATGAATCGCCAGGCTAAATCATTCGTCTCGATAATTACTGTATTATTATTTTCAGTAAACTTTCTGTTTGCGCAAAATAAAAATGTAATAGATGTTCCTGCCGCAAAAAATTATAAAGAAAAAAAGACGGCCCTATCATGGCTTGAGCAGGAAGAGACAATAGAAAAATTCGGACAAATATCTGATAAAATATGGCACTATGCCGAGCTGGGTATGCAGGAGTTTAAATCATCTGCTCTTCTTATGGAAACTCTTGAATCAGAAGGATTTACTATTGAACGGAATGTGGCCGGCATGCCTACATGCTTTATTGCCAGCTGGGGCAGCGGCAAACCCGTTATAGGAATACTCGGTGAGTTTGATGCCCTGCCAATGATTTCACAGAAAGGAAGGGTTCCCGAACAGGAACCTCTTATAGAGGGAGGGCCAGGTCATGGCTGCGGACATAATATGATGGGAACAGCAGCTATTGCAGCGGCAATAGCAACCAAAAAGAGCATGGAAAAGAACAATATCAAGGGTACAATAAGATTTTATGGTTCTCCGGCAGAAGAAACTATTATTAGCCGTCCATATATGGTAAGAGCCGGCGTTTTTGATGATGTCGATGCAGTAATTGATAATCATTCATCGAGTAATATGGGTACCGGGTTTGGAGTGAGCGGTAATGCTGTAATCTCGGTAATATTCACTTTCAGTGGAAAAACAGCACACTCGGCCGGTGCACCCTGGGATGGCAGAAGTGCACTTGATGCAGTTGAAATAATGAATGTTTCAACAAATTACCTCAGAGAGCACCTTGATTACACCCACAGGATGCATTATGTTATTGTAAAGGGAGGGGAAGCACCAAATGTTGTACCCGATAAAGCTTCAGTCTGGTACTATGTAAGAAATACCGATGAACGATTGGAAGATATGTACGACAGGGTTGTAAAATGTGCCGAAGGAGCTGCTCTTGCAACAGGTACAACACTTGAAGAGGTAAGGGTCCTTACCGGTGTTCACCAGCGACATTCAAACAGGGGAATGGCCGAACTGATCCAGTCGAATATTGAACTGGTTGGTATGCCGCAGTGGACAGAGGAAGAAAACGAATATGCTAAAGCTCTCCAGAAGAATCTGGGTAAAAAGGAAGCAGGATACCCTATAGAAGTAAATAAGCTAAATATGCCTTCAGGTATCCAGGTAGGTGGAGGTTCATCCGATGTGGGCGAAGTAACACTTGTTGCCCCCTGCGCCACATTACGATTCCCCGGAGGAGTTCCCGGTATGATTGGTCACCACTGGTCTGCAGTATCGGCATATTATGGCAGTGCAGCATGGAAGGGTCTCAATACGGGATCAAGGGTAATGGCTGCTTCTGCTATAGACCTTCTTACAGAACCTGATAAATTAAATAAGATAAAGGAAGAATTTAAAACATACAGTGCCGAGCATCCCTATAAGTCTTTCCTTGGCGAAGACTCCGATCCACCACTGGATCTTAATAAGGAGCTTATGGATCGCTTCAGGAGTGCCCTTGAGGAAGTGGAGAGGTAGCAAAGGGCAAAGGGCTAAGGGCTAAGAGCTAAGGGCAAAGGGCTATTGAAGCAAATGAAAATTAAAAAAGGGGCGCAATAGATGCGCCCCTGCAATATCTGTAATAAATTAAAAACCTTATTAATACACCCGGAATCCTGAAAAAATTCCGGTTCCAATTGCCAGACCCGTTCCAGTATATACTACTAATTTGATTCTATCGCCAGAATTCAATTTGATAGTTTTATGCCTGAAAATCTGTTGATTTGTTGTCAGGTTTGATCCAATTTTTTCAAAAATATTTCCATTTTTGAAAATAGATAATTCAACAGCGCTACTCGCTGCTGTATAGTTTATATCAAATGCATAAATGCCATTCATAGGAGCTGTGAATTCTCCTGTCCCCATATTGAAAGTTAAACCATCATTATAGTCCTCATCATCTGGTAAAAAATCAACGTTAGACAAAGGCATTGGTGCGTCTGTTGAGATAGTTTTCTTTACCCTGAAAGCCACCAGATTACTACTTAAATCAACCGAATGCTGGGAAGAACCCTCATCTATTACCAGACTGGACCCAACAATCTGAATATTTGAGATAAGCTCATTGGTTGGGCTGGCATCTGCATCATCTTTTAACTCTTCAAGGTCTACAGGAATAGTTCCATTTGATATGGTCAGAATATGAGTAAGCGGATTGTATGAAAGTTCCTGGTTGTCGGAATTAATCAGTGGTGAGAGATCAACCTTGTTGGCTCCGATAATCTCGAGTTCCGAATTAACCGAATTAAAACTCAGTGATTGTATCTCATTTTCAGGATCAGGGTCGGCATCATTAACCGCTAAAAAGGCTGCCAGATTTACCTCATTTCCGCCTGAAATTGCAAGATTTACGCCATTAAAAGACAGGGTCTGATCATCAGAAGCTGGATCTCCCGGAGGGCCTGGAGGGCCTTCCGGCCCGGGCTCAAGAGAACGGCCGGCATAAAGTGCGTATGGCACACTCAGAAACTGCATAGATCCCATATAAAGAAAATCATTATCAAATTTTATTTCAATCCCAAGAAAATAATTATCGGTCTCCCAGGTAATATCCTGGAACCTCTCTTTATCTCCTGCAAACGGCGTTCCGGCACCTATAATTGCATCAAAGACACCAAATTGAGATGTTACAACATTGGAATGAACTTCCTGGTATGCAAGATTACCTTCGCTAGAACCCGAACGAATACTGAATCTGACATCTATTTGCTCAGATACCAGCTCCTCTCCATAACTATTCCTGGCAACAGCCTGGTATTTTATTCCATAAGGCACCTGCTGGGCAACGATGCCGGTTAGCCATAACAATAAGGCCACAAAGCTTAAAAACATTTTCCTGTAGTTCATGGCAGTTAGTTTTACATTTTTTCAATTTTAAAAAGCCTTGAGATCATCCCGTCCTCAGTTACAACTTTAACAAAATAGGTTCCTCTATGGTAATTACTAACATCAATAGGAATTCTATGTCTGAAAATACCCTTTACAAGGATAATCTTTTAAAAAATATATGGCACCATTAAACCCAAAAATTGTTACATGATATTCTAAATCCTTCTCACCAAACAATTCCAGGGTAAGACAATCCTGTACCGGATTAGGATAAACCTTCACTCCGCTTCCTGAATGATCAACAGGAGTAAACTTCATGGAAGAGGGTTGCTGAAAGCCCTGTGTGAAAATATAGCTTTCATTGCGAACTAATGTAGTTACAGACTCTCCTATAGTCTGACTAATAAAGTAACCACCCGAAGATGCAACTGATGATGCCGGGACCATAACCTCATGCGAAATTTTCTGTGCACAAACATTCACCCCAACAATCACTATAAATAATATGAAGATTCCCCTCTTCTGCATTTATTTTAGAAATAGTGGACTTCAAAAATATAAATATTTTGAAATTATCTATACTTTTCAACAACTTATTAACATTTTAATCGCAAATTATCCCCAAATCAGTATATAAAATATACTCTAAGGTGCATTCGGGTCTTCGTCTTAGGACCGGGATAGGAAATTTTAAAATTATTTCCGACCTTACAGAATATATGCATATCCCTGAGAATAACATCGATTAGTAGTAGCTCTAACGCTTTGAAACATTGAAATCAAGTTAAATCAGTATATAATGTTAAGATCATTTTTTAGCAGAAAATTAATTGAGGCAGGATGTGATGAAGCGGGCAGAGGGGCACTTGCCGGACCTGTTGTCGCAGCCGTAGTAATACTTCCAAAACGTTTTAAAAACGATATTCTTAACGACTCAAAAAAGCTATCTGCTATTAAGAGAGAAGAGCTACGCGAAATAATTAGGGAAAAAGCTATTGCATGGAATATAGCTGCCGTTGATAACCATATGGTTGATAAGATTAATATACTGAGGGCAACATATAAGGCAATGCACCTGGCTATAGAAGGATTGGAGAAAAAACCAGAACTACTGCTGGTAGACGGAAATAATTTCATCCCCTTTAAAGACATTCCCTTTAAGACAATCATCCAGGGAGATGGTAAATTCATGTCAATAGCCGCAGCATCGGTTCTGGCAAAAACTTACAGGGATGAGCTGATGAACAAGCTGCATGAAGAACATCCGGTATATGGATGGAATACCAACAAGGGATATCCTACACAGGAGCACAGGGATGCTATCGCAGAACATGGAACATGCGATTATCACAGAAAAACATTCAACCTGGGTGACTCACAGATGGACCTGTTTTAAGTCTTTTTTACTATAATTTTTTTAAGCTATATTTGGCTTTCTAAAAGTCGATCAATACTAAAATAAAACTACATGAAAAGATTAATTACTATTTTATTTGCCATTATTCTTGGTATTAATGCCCAGCTTAAAGCTGATGAAGGAATGTGGCTTCTGCCTCTTCTCGATCAGCTTAATATCGGGACCATGACAGAGATGGGCCTTGAGTTGACTGCAGAAGATATCTACAGTATTAATCAGGCCAGTATAAAAGATGCGATAGTTATTTTTGGTGGAGGATGTACAGGTGAGATTGTATCATCCAAAGGCCTCCTGTTTACTAATCACCATTGCGGATACGGATCTATCCAGTCTCATAGTTCTGTCGAGCACGATTACCTGAAGGATGGTTTCTGGGCAAAGTCCCTCGAAGAAGAACTACCAAATCCCGGTCTTTCCGTTAGATTCCTTGTAAGTATTAAGGATGTAAGCAATGATATCCTGAAAGATGTTAAAGATGATATGACCGAAGAAGAAAGAGGCGCTCTTATTAGAAGTGCCCGAACAGAGATAGCTGATGCTGCAACAGAAGGAAACAATTACAGGGCAACAGTATCTTCATTCTTTGGAGGTAATAACTATTATCTTCTTGTTTATGAAACATATACCGATGTGAGATTTGTAGGTGCTCCTCCTTCATCAATTGGGAAATACGGACACGATACTGATAACTGGGAATGGCCCCGCCACACCGGTGATTTCAGTATTTTCAGGGTATATATGAGCCCTGATGGCAAGCCAGCCGAATATTCTGAAGATAATATTCCTCTGAAACCAAAACACTATCTGCCGGTCTCCATTAAGGGAGTAAAGGAAAATGATTTTGCTATGATACTTGGTTACCCGGGTGGTACAACAAGGTATATGACTTCCTTTGAAATAGACGAACAACTTCAGATAACACACCCTAACAGGATAAAAATAAGGGGCGCGCTGCAGGAAGTATGGATGGAAGATATGATTGCCGACCAGAAAGTAAATATCCAGTATGCAAGCAAATACTCAGGATCATCCAACTACTGGAAATTCTCAATTGGCCAGAAGGCCGGTCTTGAAAGACTGAATGTAAAAGGACAAAAGGAAGAGATAGAAGCAGAATTCACAAAATGGATAGGATCGAAGAAAAAATTAAGCAATAAATACGGATCAGTTCTTGAAACTATAAAGACCTCGATCGCTGATCGCGCAAAATCAAATCACCTGTCACAGTACTTAAATGAGTGCTTCGGCCGTGGAACTGAACTTACAATGTTTTCAATGAGGACTCGGGGAGTAATCTCAGCACTTAAGGGTGATGATGAAACAGCTAAGGAAGAAGCTATTAATGAGTTCCTCGAAAATGCAGACAGGTTCTACAAAAATTATAACGAACCTACAGACAGGAAAGCAACAACTGCTATGTTCAGCCTTTATAAAGAAGATATTGATAAGGAATACTGGCCTGATTTTTTTAATACAATCGACAGTGAATATGGCGGTGATGTAAAGAAATTTGTTGACTATATGTTCGATAATTCAATCTATACATCTAAAGAGAAACTGGAAAGTTTCTTTGAGAATCCGGATGTTGAAAAGATGGAGAATGATTTAGCCTATAAGACTTTGGGAGATATTATGGCTGTTAGTATGAAAATAGGAGCTATGGGTGGAAACAATTCAGAGCTGGCTAAGGCTCGCAGACTATGGATTGCAGGACTTAAGGAAATGGACCCCGACCTGGTAAAATATCCCGATGCAAACTTCACAATGCGTTTAAGCTATGGGTCTGTTCTTCCCTACCAGCCAAAAGATGCCGTAATCTACAAGTATTATACAACCATGGAGGGCGTTATGGAAAAATATGTTGAGGGCGATTATGAATTTGATCTTCCAAAAGATATTTTTAAGCTGGTTAAAAATAAAGATTATGGCCGCTATGCAGATAAAGACGGTTATATGCCAATATGCTTCCTGACAAATAATGATATAACAGGAGGTAATTCAGGCAGCCCGGTAATTAACGGAAAAGGTGAACTTATTGGTCTTGCTTTTGATGGAAACTGGGAAGCTATGAGTGGAGATATTGCTTTCGAGCCCGACCTTCAGAGAACTATCAGTGTTGACGTAAGATATGTTCTGTGGGTAATCGATAAATATGCGGGAGCAACTAATATAATCGATGAACTTGATATAAGAGATTAACACGGATTAAGGACTAATTTCACATACTAGAAGGGTGCCTGGAAAACCAGGCATCCTTTCTTTTTACCTTTTCATCTTTTTCAACCCAGTTTTCAACCTTTTCAACCTTCTTCTAACTATCTTTGCAAAAATTAATTTAACACAGCACTGAAATGGAGTTTAACATAAAGGAGATCCTTGCAGCCTTTATGGTATTATTTGCCATTATTGATATATTCGGATCTGTCCCTATTATCCTGGATATTAAAGTAAAATCCGGAGAAGTCGGCTCAGCTAAAGCTACTCTAGTTGCCTTTATTATATTTATTATGTTCTTCTTCGCAGGTAAACCGCTGCTGGGATTATTCGGTGTTGATATTCAGTCTTTCGCTATAGCAGGTTCAATAGTAATTCTTCTGCTCGGTCTGGAAATGGTAATGGGAATAGAACTATTTAAACACGACGCTCCCGGTGGTGGAACAATCGTCCCAATAGCCTTCCCTCTTATTGCAGGAGCAGGATCTATAACAACACTGCTCTCCCTGAAAGCCGAATACGAGACAATTAATATTCTAATTGCACTTACCCTTAACATGGTTGTTGTATTCTTCGTAATCAGGCTTACATCATTTTTCGAACGTGCACTCGGACCGGCGGGTATACACATCCTGAGAAAAATGTTTGGGATAATCCTCCTGGCCATAGCAGTAAAATTATTCATTAGCAATACAGGCATTATACTCCCCCATGTCAAATAGAATTACATTATATACCGATGGCGCAGCAAGGGGGAATCCCGGACCGGGAGGATACGGGGTGCTATTAATGGCAGGAAAACACCGAAAGGAAATTTCAGAAGGTTTTCGTGAAACCACCAATAACCGCATGGAACTATTGGCTGTTATTGTTGGATTGGAAGCATTGAAAAATAAGGGATCAAATGTTACTGTATATACCGACTCTAAATATGTTGCCGATGCTGTAAGTAAAGGCTGGGTTTTCGAATGGGAAAAGAAAGGATTTAGAAAGAAGAAAAACCCCGACCTGTGGCGAAGATTCCTGAAAATCTATCCAAAGCACAATATTACCTTCCAATGGGTCGAAGGTCATGCCGGCATTCCTGGCAACGAAAGGTGCGACCAGCTGGCCGTTGAAGCCTCACATCAGGATAAGCTGGCCATAGATAAAGGCTATGAAGAATCAACAATTGACCCATCCCTTTTTTGATTTTTGTTAATAACTCCTCTTGACAATCCTAAGCTAAAATCTCATATTTGCCTAAATCATTAATAATCAGCATGGAAAGATTAGAGTTTAATAAAGATACCTTCAGTCCCGAAATTATTCTTGATCACGATAATAAAGTCTTCAGCATTAAAGGAAACAGCAGGCCTGAAGATGTAAGAGAGATATATTTCCCCGTTGTTAAATGGTTGCATGATTATCGTTTGTTTTTAAAGAATAATGCTGCTAATCATTTTACTGAAGACGATCCGCTAATATTCCAATTCGACCTCGAATACTTTAACTCCTCATCTGCAAAGTTCCTGTTCGATATTGTGGAAGCATTAAAACAGATCTCTGAAGATGGAGTAAATTTAGAAGTTGCCTGGATGTGGGATGAAGAAGATACCGATATGAAAGAAGCCGGAGAAGACCTTTCCTATCTTGCTGAGATAGATTTTGCGTATATCACCAAGTAATGATATGAGAGGACAAAAAGAGCTCTACGAACTTCTTAATAACTTAAATATTGAATACGGCTACAGGGAACACCCTCCGGTTGCAACAATTGAGGAAGCAAAAATTTACTGGAAAAACCTCGACTCGGGAAGATGTAAAAATATATTTCTTCGTAACCATAAAGGTAATAAGCACTACCTGGTGATACTCGAACACACCAGAAACCTTATGATGAAAGACCTGGAGCAGAGACTCAGGCAGGGAAAACTCACATTTGCATCCGAAAAAAGACTTAAAAAATACCTTGGGCTTACTCCAGGATCTGTATCTCCATTTGGAATAATTAATGATATTGAACATCACGTGCATATCTTTATAGATGAAAAACTTAATGAGTTTGAAAAACTTTCGTTTCACCCGAATATTAATACTGCATCGATTGTTGTATTGAAATCTGATCTTATTCGCTTTATCGAATACCATGGTAATACCTACGAGTTTATTAAGCTTTACGACGACTGAGCCGGCTGCCATGTCCTTAATTAGAATCATTTTAATTAATATATAACTGCAACAACTCAGGCATTTCTTCGTCATTTTATTGTTTAACACCTTAACCTGGGAAAAGAATGAAGAAATTGTTGCTTATCGCTCTGTTTATTGGAGCGACTCAGATTGCCTTCGGGCAGGGGCCAATAGCAAAGCGCTTATATACAGCCAATCGGATTTCAGAAGCTCCGGTAATAAACGGAGACCTCAACGACAATGCCTGGATTAATGGCGATTGGGACGGCGATTTTACCCAGCACGAGCCTTATGATGGAGCCAGGCCTTCACAACCTACCGAATTTAAAGTTTGCTTCGACGACCTCAATCTCTACATTGCCATGAAGGCTTACGACTCATCACCCGATAGTATCACCACCCGTATGAGCCGCAGAGACCAGGCCGATGGAGATATGGTCTTTGTAATGATAGACAGTTACCATGATCTGAGAACAGGTTTTGTTTTTGGCGTAAGTTCAGCAGGTGTTCGATTTGATGGGATATGGGCTAACGACGGACAGTCCCAGGATGAAACGTGGGATCCCATCTGGATGGCAAGGGCGAAAATTGAGGACTGGGGTTGGTCGGCCGAAATGAAAATACCCTTTACCCAGCTGAGGTTCCAGGAAAACTCCGCTGAAGTCTGGGGCTTCCTGGCTGCAAGGCAGATTTTCAGGCATAACGAACTAAGCCTCTGGCAGCATATCCCCCGAACAGCACCGGGATTTGTGCATGCAATAGGAGAAATTAATGGACTTGAGGAAGTGAAACCAAGAAAACAATTTGATATTACTCCCTATGCTGTAGGAGCAATAAACACCTACGAGGCAGAGGAGGGAAATCCCTTTGCCGATGGTAGTGATCTTAAAGGCAATATTGGTTTTGACGCAAAAATAGGTGTTACCAATAATCTCACTCTAGACCTCACTATGTTCCCTGACTTTGGACAGGTCGAGGCCGACCCTTCTGAGGTTAACCTGTCGGCATTTGAAACCTACTTCGAAGAAAAAAGACCCTTCTTTATTGAAGGAAAAAATATTACCAGTTTCAACGTGGGACTTGGAGACGGTGATGCAGGAAATGATAACCTGTTTTATTCCAGGCGTATCGGCCGAAGGCCTCATGGGTACCCCGACTATGATTCCGATACAGAATATGCCAATGTACCGCACTTTACCGATATAATAGGGGCAGCCAAACTTACGGGGAAAACAAAGAACGGGATTTCTATTGGTTTCCTTGAAAGTATTACAAAAGAAGTAAAGGCCGAAATTGACACTGATGGAGACAGATCGTACCAAACCATTGAACCCCTGTCTAACTATTCTCTTGTCAGGGTTCAGAAAGATATTAAGGAAGGAAATACTATCATCGGTGGAGCGGTTACCAGTACTATCAGGAAACTCGACGGCACCGACCTTGATTGGCTCCATAAGGATGCAACAACAGGAGGCATAGACTTCACTCAGTTTTTTAAGGACCGAAACTACAAGCTTGCTGCATCACTATATATGAGCAATGTGAGAGGAAGCGCCGATGCAATAGCAAGAACACAGGAATCATCAGCCAGGTACTTTAATCGACCTGATGCCAGGCACCTTGAATATGATGATACGCGTACAAGCCTGTCCGGATACGGAGGTAAGCTGGAGTTTGGTAAGCTCGGTGGAAAATGGAATTTCCTTTTTATGAATACATGGACAAGCCCGGGCCTTGAGATAAATGATATGGGCTTCTCCAGGCAGGCCGACCAGATCCTGAACGTTGCATGGACCGGATATAACTTTATCGAACCATTCAGCATCTTCAGAAGTTTGAATCTGAATAATGATATCTATACAGTATGGGATTTCGGTGGTAATCTTAACGGAGTAGGCTACGAATATAATGTTAGTGCTAACTTTAAAAACCAATGGAATTCAGGATTTGGCGGCGGATTTAACTTTAACCAGGTGTCAACCACCCTGCTCAGAGGGGGTCCCTCAATGCTGTCACCCAATAGTATGAGATTTCATTATTGGTGCAGCACAGACAACAGAAAGAAAGTATCCTTATCCTTTAGTACTTCTGTTAATCGCGATGTAGAGGATCAAAATAAAAGAACATCCTTTAATGTTTCACTGCTGGTGCGTCCAATGAATACACTCACAATTTCACTATCTCCAGGCTACAGTGTTACCAGAAATGAATTACAGTACTTCTTCAACGACGACAACAATTACCTCTTTGCAGCGCTCGATCAGAAAATATTAGCAATGTCACTCAGGATAAATTATAATATTACACCTGATCTGACAATACAATACTGGGGACAGCCATTCTCGGGTGATTTTAAATTCAGTCAGTATAAAATAATTACTGATCCCAGAGCTGAAGAATATACAGACAGGTTCCATACCTACGAGGAAGGATCAGAGATTGACCTGGTAGATGACAGGTATTATATTACTACAAGCGGATATACTGAAGATTTTGATAATCCCGATTTCATGACCAATGAGTGGCTCTCAAATCTTGTTGTAAGATGGGAATTTCTTCCTGGCTCAACAGCCTATCTTGTATGGTCGCAAACAAGAGCTTATGAAGGAGGATCAGGTACATATGATTTAGGTGAGAACCTGGATTATCTGTTTTCAGATAAAAAAGCAAATAATACCTTCCTTATAAAATTCTCTTACAGATTTGGATTAAGGTAATTGGATAGCTGTCATCCCGAATGAAATGAGGGATCTGCAAGCAGCTTTTCACAGATTGCCTTCGGCGAGCTTGAATCACTCGTTTGAGACTAACTCGTAATTCTCGGTTCCTCGTCGCTTCGCTCTGTCGGAATGACACAGCTCGTCATGGCTTACCTGTACGGGGGAATATTACAAAAAGTTCTTATCCAGAAACTTCTGGAACTTGTCCTTATACTGGTCGCCAATTGCAATCCGAAGCTCTCCAAATACAATCCTGCTACGCTCAATAGTGTGAATCGTATCAAGGTTAACTATATATGATCGGTGAACTCTCATAAACATATTAGCCGGCAATTTACTTTCCATAGCCTTGAGGGATGAGAGTGAAAGTACAGGTTTCTTCTCATCTCTCAGGTATACCTTTACATAATCCTTCAGGCCCTCTATATAGTGTATCTCCTTAAAGTTTATTCTTCGTATTTTATATTCTGACTTAAGAAAGAGGAATCCATCCTTCACTTCGGTTTCAGATGCAGCGCCCAGCTCAAGATCTATTATCTTTTGAGCCTTTCCGGCAGCTTTCAGAAACTCCTCATAGCTGAATGGTTTCAGAAGATAGTCTACAGCATTTAGCTTAAAGCCTTCCAGTGCGTATTTTTCATATGCAGTGGTAAAAATTATTCTCGATCCTCCTTCAATCAGCCGGGCCAGCTCCGTACCTGTAAGATCCGGCATCTGGATATCCAGAAATATCAGGTCAATATTTGCTCCCGAGAGAAAACTTAGTGCCTCAACGGAGCTTTCAAAACATTCCACCATTTCCAGGTAGGGAGTTTTATCAATATAGCCCTTTATCAGCTTCAAAGCCAGTGGTTCATCGTCTATGGCAACAGTCCTGATCATATCGCTTAGATATCTATTTTTAGAAGTACTCTGAATACACCATCACCATCATCAATTGTCAGCTTATACCTGTCTTTCATCAGAAGCTTAAGCCTTTTCTTAACATTATCCAGTCCAATACCCGAAGCAACTTCAGGTTTATCTCCCTTTGACAGGTTTACCGGGTTGGTCGAAGTAAACATTAACTCCTTATTATTGGCCGTAAGGGAGATATCTATATAAGATTCATCTGTTAAGCTTACACCATGCTTAAATGCATTTTCTATAAAAGGAATAAATAATAGCGGAGGTATTTTAAGATCATTATATTTCTCTGTAAACCTGACATTTACACTCACCTTATCACTAACCCTTAACTTCATCAGGCCAATATAATTCTTCATAAAATTAATCTCATCGCCAAGAGTTGTATCCTGCTGCTCAGACTCATACAAGAGGTAGCGCATCATTTTTGAGAGATTAAGCACTGCTTCCTGCGAACTTTTACCGTCGAGCTCTATCAAAGAGTAAATATTATTGAGTGTGTTAAAAAAGAAATGAGGGCTTATCTGGTTCTTCAGGAATGCGAGTTCTGAATTGAGGTGAGCTTCTTCAAGTTCCTTTTTAGATTTTTCTGTTTCTCTTACCTTCTCGTTCACCCTCAGTACGTAGGCAAAACCTATTGCCAGAGCATTAAGGATAAAATAGTTATAAGCAGCCATCTTCCTTGGGTCAGGTCCTCTGCGATCGGGTCTTTCCTTCTCCTGCCTGAGCTCCTGCACCTGTTCCTGAATATCACCAGTCCGTGGCATAATAGTTTTAAGAAGTAAATTCATCCCCACAAACAGGCCAACCACCACTGCCAGGCTGATAATTGGGTATAACCATTTTTTCTTACCATTTATCATAGCCGGGATCAGCACCAGGTAATGGAGGTAGAACACCCCGGCAAAAATCAGGGTGGTCGGAGCCAGTCTCCAAAAAAAACGGCTACTTAATTCATCGGTATGAATAAACAGAATAAATTGTGGAAGGATAAAGAGTATTATCCAACCTATCAGGTGCAGGATTACCGGTGATCTTTTCTTCCCCTTCTCCATAAATAAATGCCTGTTAAGTGAATTATAAATCAAAACTAATTGTTTTACTTCTTAAATACCACAAAATAAAGTCTTATTCGTACCTCAGGGCATCTATAGGATCAAGCTCAGAAGCCTTGCGTGCCGGGTACCATCCAAAAAACACTCCGATTACCGTACACACAAGAAAAGACAGGATAACAGAATTTACTGTCACTACCACGGGCCACGACATTGCCATACTTACTACCTGGGATCCCGCAAGACCCAGGAGGATTCCCAGTATGCCACCCAGAACACTTAATAATACTGATTCTATCAGGAATTGCATTAATATATCTCTGCCCTTGCCCCCAATAGACATTCTTAATCCGATCTCACGGGTACGCTCAGTAACAGAAACATACATTATATTCATTATGCCTATCCCCCCTACCAGTAAGGATATACCTGATATGGCTCCCAATAATACCGTAAGGATATCACTAACTGAACTAAATGTTGAAACAAGTTCCTGCTGGCTTCTTACTTCAAAATCGTTTTCCTCATCTTCGGAAAGCCTGTGCTCTGTTCTCAATACCTCTTCTATCTCAATCTCAGCCTGAGCTGAAGCCTCTTCACTGACTGCTGAACAGAGGATAGTCTGCAGGTGTGTTATAGCAAGGATCCTCTTCTGAACGGTTGTATACGGTGCCAGCATAATATCATCCTGGTCCTGGCCAAAAGTATTGTTTCCCTTTTCTTCCAGGACACCTATTACCTTAAAAGGAATGCTTTTAAACCTGATAGTCTGTCCTACGGGATCGCTGTTCAGACCAAAGACCTCCTCCTGGATTGTCTTTCCTATCAGGCATACCTTTGATGAAGAACTTACTTCCTTCTCCGTAAACATCCTGCCACTCTCCACCCCGAGTTTCTTAATATCAAGAAATTCTATGTCACCACCGAAAATTTGCGTTGGCCAGTTCTCATTCCCAAATACCACCTGGCCGCTGCCTTTTACTTCCGGAGATACCATGCTTATCGACGGACATCCTTCCAGGATAGCGTCAATATCGCTAACTTCAATACTTTGAGTATTTGAATTACCCATCTGTACACCACCCATCCTGTTGGAAGCTGGCATAACCATTACAAGGTTAGACCCCATATCAGAGATCTGGTCGGTTATGCTTTGCTTAGAGCCCTGTCCTATGGCCAGCATAGCAATAACAGAACCTACACCGATAATAATACCAAGCATTGTAAGGAAAGATCTGAATTTATTCCTCATCAGGGCATTAGTAGCTATTTTTAAAAGATTCTTATAATTCATGACTTATTCTTTTCTAGTTATCCTCAATAGGCATACTCTCAAGCATGAGAGCTGCATCAACCTTCTTCTCAACTATTACCTCCCTAACAATATTGCCATCTCTAAAAACAACATTCCTGTTGGTACAAAGAGCTATATCATTCTCGTGAGTAACAAATACGATAGTCTTACCTTTATCATTAAGCTCCTGGAAAAGCGACATCACCTCGTACGACATTCTTGTATCAAGGTTTCCTGTTGGTTCATCGGCGAATATGACCAGTGGATCATTTACCAACGATCTGGCTATTGCCACGCGCTGTTGCTGCCCGCCTGATAACTGATTAGGCATATGGTGCATCCGGTCTTTCAGCCCGACCGACTCCAGGGCATGCTCGGCCTTTTCCTTTCTCTCTTTTGACCTCACATCAGCATTATAAAGAAGGGGCAGTTCAACATTATCCAGGGCACTAGTTCTGGATAGCAGGTTATACGACTGGAACACGAACCCAAGTTTACGGTTACGAAGAGTAGCCAGCTGATTCTTTGTCATGACACTAGTGTCTGTCCCGTCTAGCAGGTAAGTTCCATCGGAAGGCCGGTCAAGGCACCCCAGGATATTTAACATTGTAGATTTACCCGATCCACTGGTTCCCATAATTGCAAGAAACTCTCCTTCTGCAATTTTCAGATCCACACCTCTGAGAGCATGTACGGTAACTTCGCCTACCTGAAAGTCTCTCTTCAAATTGTTTATTTCTATTATCGTTTTAATTCTTATACCTATTTTACCTTCCTCCACCAGGACTCTGGGGCATAAACGTACTTGAAGTCTCTGCATCTGCTTTAGCAATTTTAATATCTGCACTCATTGAAATTATTAGCTCATCGCCTTCATTAAGTCCTGACAGAACTTCAACATTAGAACCATCGGATACTCCTATTTCAATTCGCCTGGGGTATATTTTTTCATTATCCTTTATCCATACATTTATGATATTTTCATCTTCGGCTAAGATCTCATCAGTTCCTCCCATCATCATTCCACCACCAGCAGGCATTCCACCAACCACTTTTGGGCCTTCTATTACCCTTCCTGCAGGCTCGGGTTCCTGCTTACTCATATAAGCTGTCATCACATCCCTGTCTGGAGTGAATCTTAATGCCTTGCCTGGAATTGCAAGTACATTGTCCACCTCCTCCACATAGGCAGTAATACTTGCCGTCATTCCTGGCATAAGCTTATGGTCCGGATTAGGAGCATCAATTACTACAGTATAGGTGATAACATTTGAGGATTCAACAGGCTGCAATCTCACTTCCAGCACTTTACCATCGAACACCTCATCCTGGAAAGCATCAACTTCGAATTCGACCCTTTGCCCTTGTTTAACCATGCCAATATCAGCCTCGTCAATATCTGCCTCAACCTGCATCTGTGTAAGATCATTTGCTATTGAAAAAAGGGTTGGAGTGTTAAAACTTGCAGCAACAGTCTGTCCTTCATCAACGGCCCTGTTCATTATAACACCATCAATAGGAGAGTAAATTCTTGTATAATTCAGATTTACAATTGCCTTATCATAGCGTGCCTGTGCTGTCTTAAGACTTGATTTGGACTTATCATAATTATATTTGGCGAGGTCATAATCTGCATCTGCAACAAGTTTCTTATCCCTAAGAGCACTTACTCTCTTAAAAGTAGATTCCTGATACTCAAGCTCGGCCTTTGCGTTATCAAGAGATGCCTCTGCTTCATCCACACTGCTCTTTAATGAAGTCTGGTCGATCTCTGCCAGTAACTGACCCTTTTTTACAACCGAATTAAAATCAACATGAATTTTCTCAATTACACCAGAAACCTGGGTGCCTACCTCAACAGTTGTTGTAGCCTCAAGAGTTCCTGTAGCAGAAACCGTATTGGTAATTGTCATTCTTTCCACCTTTGCCGTTTCGAAAGTAACGTTGCTATTATTCTTCTGGCATGCATTCACTATCAGTACGACAGTGACAAGTGTAGTAGCCAGTCCTAGTCCGATATAAAGTCTTTTCTTTTTCATTGTATATTTATTTCTGGTATTCATATTTAAAGAGTAAAGGGTATTCCCCTGTAATAATCAAGCATCTTATAATTGTAAATCATATTGTATTTTGATTGCAATAGTTCGCTTTCTGATACAATCAGCTTTGTTTTCTCGTAGAGGTAATCAACCGAGTTCATCATCCCCTGCTTATATTTTTCTGTTGCCACCTCGAAGGATTCTGTTGTGGCCAGATATTGCTGCTTACTTGCCATATATTCAGATTCTGAAGAGTTAACATCAACACATACCTGCTCAATAGCCTTCCTCAACTGGTTGCCAGTATTAATCATCTCAAGCTCTGCATTTTCTATTCCCAGTCGGGCTACTTCAACCTGGCTTTTTGTCTGCCTGTTGCTGAATATCGGGATGGAGAGGCTCAAGCCGACAGTCGGATTAATATTGTTTTGAATCTGCATAGCATAGCTGTCTGAACCATTGCTGCCTCTATATGATGTTGACAGGCCGGCATCGAGAGATAGACTAGGCATATATCCGGCCTTTGCTACTTCTACATTCAGCTGGGATCCTTCAACCTGCAGCTCAGCACTTTTTACCTGTGGCTTTATCTGAAGTGCCGTGTTATAAATCTCCTGTGGATCAGGTTCGAGTTCTATAAGGATATACCTGTCAAGATCGGGTATAGCTATTTCAAAACCTTCGCCGACAGGAAGCTCAAGCAGTTGCATCAGATTAACTCTGGCCATGGCATTCTGGCTGTTTGCATTTGCAAGGGTCAATTCCTCAGTGGATAGCTGGCTCTTTACCTGCAGGTAGTCGCTTTGTGAGATACTACCAAGACTCAGCCTTTCTCCTGCCAATCTAAGTTGCTCCCTGGTAGACTCCAATTGTTCATTACTGTTTTTAATCTGCTCATCAGAGTACAATAAATTAAGATAGGCTTCCAGTATGCTTACAGTAATACTTTCTTTTATTACTTCAGAATCATATAGTCCTTTTTCATAATCAAGCTCAGCACCCTGGATATTATTCTTAAGCCTGAAACCGTTAAACAAGGTAATGCTGGAATTTATCGAGTAACTGGTTCCATTTATATTATTAAACTCCTCTTCTCCACTTATAATGTCTTCCTGGCTCATCCAGTCGAAGCTTTGCCTCACATTTGCACCCAGAGAAGGTATCTGCTCTGCTTTGCTCTGAAGTACGTTTACAGAATTAATACGATTCGACACCTCAGATTTCCTTATCTGGATATTCTGTTCAAGCGCATAATCAATACATTCTTCAAGCGTCCATACCTTAAGATCCTGGGCAACCAGGATAGAAGAAAGTCCCATCAGAAAAAGTGTTATTATTAGTTTATGTCCTTTCATCTTTCTAAATTTTGTTGTGATTTCCACTTCAAATGTATATCAGAAGGCAGGCATATCTGAAATGAAATAGATGTAGAGGGATATTATATAGACAGATACCTTGATTATATCTCATAATCCTTTTAGAAGATGTATCGTGAAGCCGGAAAAGCTCGCTTAAATTTCTATCTTTAATCTTAAAATATTATAATCTTATAATCTTTAATCGTATGCACGAACATGGAGGAATAATATTCTACCAGACCACAAATCTTGAAGAGCTCCACAGGTTTTATGTTGATCTAATAGGTGCCACTCTGTGGCTCGACCAGGGAGGATGCAGGATTTATAAATTCGGCAATATGCTTTTCGGATTCTGTCAGCGCGATAAGATTGAAACCGGCGGGCTGCTTACCTTTGTTTACCCTGACAGGGATGGAGTTGATAAGATCTATCAGAAAATCAAAGATATAGCAGAAGCCAGGCCGGTTGATAACCCCGATTACAGGATCTACCACTTCTATGCCTTAGATCCCGATGGAAGGGCAATAGAATTTCAGTATTTCTGGGATATTATTGGATAGGCGACATTTGATATTCGAGGTGATATATTTCGAATACTAAGTAAATTGCATATAATATGAGAAGAAAAGAGAGAGAAATAAAAGATAATCAGGTAATTGAGGAGATAATTTCCAGGTGTGATGTCTGCCGGATCGGTCTTTCAGATAACAACATGCCCTATATTGTACCTCTTAACTTCGGGTATATGAAAGGGGATCCTTCATGCTTATATTTTCATTGTGCCACCAGAGGAAGAAAGATAGATATAATAGCTAAAAACAATAATGTGTGTTTTGAGATGGACACCGATCATATCCTTACCGATGGCGATGCTGCCTGCGACTACTCAATGCTGTACAGCTCGGTTATGGGTACGGGGAAAATATATATTGTAAAGGACGAAGAAGAGAGAAACATAGGACTAAACTGCCTGATGAAGCACTATACCGGGAAAGATAATTATACCTTTAAACCCGGCACAATGCTTAAGACCACCATTTTACGATTGGATATTGATTCTATATCCGGGAAACAGTTCTCCTAAAGACAAAAGGGAAAAGACAAAAGTTTATATTCCAACTCTCTGATTAAATGACTTTTAACTTTATACTTTTGTCTTTTATCTTACTTATTCAGTTCTTAAAGTGTCTGCCGGATTGGTTCTTCCTGCTCTGAAGGACTGGAAACTCACTGCTATTGCAGCAATAGACAGAGACCCAATAGCTACAAGTACAAAAAGTAGTGCGTCAATTCCCTCCTTATATGGGAAGTCGGCCAACCATTTGTTCATATAGATCCACGCCAGGGGAAGACCAACAACAAGAGCCAGCATAACGAGAAATATAAATTCCTTTGTCAGACCACTGACCACCTTACCAACAGAGGCACCCATAACTTTTCTTATTCCAATCTCTTTTGTTCTCTGTTCTGCGATAAAAGATGATAAACCATAAAGTCCGAGAGATGCAAGCAATATTGCAAGAAAAGTAAAATATTTAAACAGGTCACCCATACGGGTTTCCGCAACATATAGTCCATCAACTTCATCTGCAATAAGCCTGTAATCAAGAGGGTAGTTTGGTATTACTTTTGCCCATATCTCATCCAGTGCAGCAAGAGCTTCTTCCCTGTTCTGAGGATTTATTCTAACTACAATATGTTGAAGATAAGGTAACGGAGCACATATAAATGCCATCGGTTCAATTACCTCGCTTGCAGGCTTAAAATAAAAGTTTTCCATTACTCCAATAATGGTTCCTGAAAAACCTGCAAAATCGAATCTCAAACCAACCGGATTTTCTTTTCCCATTAGCCTGGCTACTTCTTCATTTATTATAAAATTAGCAGTAGAATCTGTAAGCTTATCTCCTTCATAGTCTTCTGTAAATGCTCTGCCATATTTCATATTAATTCCCATAGTAGAGACATATCCATAGTCTATACCATTAAACCCGATAAGGACTTGTTTCTCAGGATCTTTTCCCTCCCAGTCTGAACCTCCGGAGTTACTTCCCATATTGTGTGGCATCGACATTGTTGCTGAAACACCATCAATAAGCGGATGTCTTTCCAATTCGGTCTTTAATAGTGCGTAGTCGGGTTGCATATTTTCAGACATTGATATTCTAATAGTATTATCCTTATCATATCCAATATCAATATCCCGCATGTATTTTACCTGTGAATAAATAACCAGACCACTTGTAGCAAGAAAAATTGACAACACAAACTGTACTATTACAAGTATTTTTCTCAGCCTTCCGCTTTTTGATCCGCCAGATCGCTCTCCTTTCAGAACATCCAGTGGTTTAAATGAAGCCAGGTAGAAAGAGGGATACAGACCGGCGATAATACCTGTAAAAAGAGACAGAAGTACATAGCCGGCAATATACTCCAGCTTAAACAAATCTGAGACTGTAAAATTTTTCCCGGAGATAGTATTAAAGACACTCATTAAAAGACCTACCAGTATAAGAGCAAGTATAAGAGCAATAAAGACCTGGAAAACCGATTCTATAAGGAACTGTGTCCTGATAGATCCACTGAGTGCCCCTGATACTTTCTTAATCCCAATCTCTTTTGACCTGTTCGCTGATCTTGCCGTTGAGAGGTTAATAAAATTGATACATGCAATAACAAGCACAAACAGGGATATTGCCCCAAATATATAGATATATATTATTGCTCCTACTGGTTTTGCAAATCCGAAATAACCATGAAGCCTTATCCGTGTTACGGGATTAACCATAAACTGGGTGGTGGATCTCTCCCTGTGTTCTGTGATTACATCTGTGATTTTTTTCCCGACATCTTCCAGGTTAGCATTATTAACAAGCTTCACGTAAGTGATAATAGAATTTGAGCCCCAGCTATCGTCATTTGCCACGCCAATCTCATACAGAAATTCAAATGGTAAAACAGCATCAAAATTATGTATTGTGTTATCGGGCAGTTTTTCAAGGACCCCTGTTACAAGAAATTCCGCCTCTCTCTCAATAGTTAGCTGTTTCCCAATTGGGTTTTCGTCTCCAAAATATTTTTCCGCAAGTTCTTCAGTTATTACGATAGAATGAGGTTCGTTCAGGGCTGTTCCAGGCTCGCCATATTTAAAGTTAAAATCAAACATCCTGAAAAAGGTTGAATCAACTCCTCTGACACCCGATTCATAAATGATAAGATCATCCTTCTCAAAGAGAAGCCTTGGGAGATACATTGTTCTTGTAGCATCTGTAATCTCAGCAATATCGGACTTCCATACGGGTCCGCTGGGTACAGGTGTTACATTTACGTGATAGGGATCGCCTTCGCCATAGCTCTGATCCTGTTCTACCCTGTACAGGAGATCAGCATCCGTAAAAAATTTATCATAGCTTAACTCCTGCTGGATCCACATCAGTATCATAATTGTGGCAGCCAGGCCAATCGCTAATCCGGTGATATTTATTATCGTCGATGATTTGTGTTTTAACAGACTGCGCATAGCAATCTTAATGAAGTTCTTGATCATGGTTGGTGTTATGTTGGTTTCTGATAAATGACGAAAAAAAATTAATTACGTCCCATAATTCGCTGATTTTTTTCATAAATTGCCCAATCTGCAACATAATACAATTTATTGCGTCGTTAAATATTAATCATTTGCGAAAAATTATTTAACACAGCTTATGCGGATAATACAGTGAAAAACCACAAATATATATTCAGACATGTTTAAAATATTTAAAAGCACAAGAATTATCGGTCTGGCCACCCTCTCAATATTTTTGTTTCAGGGAGCACTTGCCCAGTCAGATAAAGCTCTCCAATCAATTACTGCAGATGAACTTAAAGGACATATTTATTTTCTGGCATCTGACTTTATGGGTGGGAGGGTCGGACCCTCGGCCGAATATGAAATTGCGGCTCAGTATGTTGCTGCACAATTTGCTGCTGCAGGCCTGGAACCTTTGATTACTGAAGAAGATGGATCCAGTTCGTTTTTCCAGGGTGTACCCTTTGCTAAAACAGTATTTGGGAATGAACTGAGTTGGAAGATCTCCAAAGATGGTAGTTCAACCGAGCTGGCACATATAAAGGATTTCAAAGTATTATTTGCCAGTAATATTACTAACGATAATACAGAGCTGGTTTATGTCGGATTTGGTATTGAAGAACCCGATTATAAGTGGAACGACTTTGAAGAATTGGATACCGAGGGGAAGATACTGCTCGTTATTGGGGGGGCACCTGTTATAGAAGGAGAGCCTGTCTTACCCCCTGAAATACACAAGAAATATACAGGTATGCAGGGACTCCAGGGCAAAATAGGCGGACTGTTCAACAAAGGTGCTGCTGGGATAATAATTGTCGATGTTGACGGATCTGCGGGTCTGCCCTATGCAATGATCCCGAGTTCGTTTGGGAAGGAAAAATATATCTATAAAGGGGCAGAACAAAATGAAGAATCACGATCAATGCCTTCAATCTACCTGGCAAAACCTGAGGTTTTTGAAATACTGATGGCCGGAAATAAAAGCAACCCCCTTACCAACAAGGAGAACTTAATTATAAATTACAAGCCCCAGTTATTAAAAGACATTTACCTGAACAGTGAAATTGAAGTTGTGAGTGAGGAAATGATCACAACAAAGAATGTTATCGGGATGGTTCGCGGAACAGATCCCGTATTGAAAGATGAATATATAGTTGTAGGAGCCCACCTTGATCATGTTAAACCGGTAATGGGACAGGTATGTAATGGTGCTGATGATAATGCCAGCGGTTCATCCGGGGTAATTGAAATCGCCGAAGCTGTTGCCTTGAATCCATTTAAGAGATCGGTAATCTTTATTGCATATACAGCCGAGGAAATGGGTCTTCACGGTTCGGAATATTTTGTACATAGCAAAGCTGTTCCATTGGATAAACTCAAGTTTAACCTTAATATGGACATGATCGGAAGAAGTGGTCCGGAAAATGAAGAAACACGAGCACACTATGTTGTAACAAATAAAAAGTATATAGCCGGTATCGAGGCATTTATTAATGACATCAATAAGGGAGTTACCGACTTCCCCCTGATCTTTGATAACGACGAAGATTCTCCGGGAGGTAGCGACCATATGTCATATATAGATGAAGGCATACCAGCATTTTTCTTCTTCTCAGGAATGCATAGAGACCTTCATCAACCGGGTGATGATGCCGATAAAATAGATTATGAAAAAGCTGAAAGTATTGCCAGGCTAAGTTACTTAATTACTAAGAAGCTGTCTAATATGGAAACTGTTCCGGGCTTTGTTCAGTAATTAAGGTCGTACAACTGACCTGTTTCTATATCATAGATCCAGGCATGAACAATTGGGAAACCTGTTTTTCCTTGTGAAGACTGAATAATTTTAAGGGAAGCAATATTACGGCACTGTTCTAAAGTGTTTAATTCAATTAGCCTGTTATATTTTTTATCCGGATCCAGGATGTGAAGTTCATCATCGTGTTTCTTCATTACATACCTGATATTAGAGAGCCATGATCCGAGGTTCGTATCCTCATCTTCCGACTCCATAGCAGTACTTACCCCCCCACACTGGGTATGACCACAAACTACAATATGCTTTATATTAAAGTTGCTAATGGCAAATTCTATTGCACTTAATACACTATGGTCTGACTTGCTTGCCTGGTTGGCCACATTGCGATGGACGAAAAGATCTCCGGGTTGAGCACCGGTAATACTTTCAAGTGGCACCCTGCTATCGCTACATCCTATAATCATGAAATCGGGGTTTTGCTCATAAGCAAGCTTTTGAAAAAAATCTTTATCAGCTGCCTTTTTATCCTTAAGCCATCTACGATTGTTCTCAAATACTTTTTCGTATAAAAGCATAATAATTATTTTTCAGGAATAAGTTTAATCAGAGCAATCTCACTTCTGGTACCAACCCTTATTGGCGGACCAAAGGTTCCTACTCCCTGGGAAACAAATATTCTTGTATTCCTGTATTCATTCAAACCCTTGTTGTACTTAAATATAAGATCGTTAATCAGAGTTATCGGAAAGAGCTGTCCGGCATGTGTATGACCTGCGAGGTAGAGATCTACTCCTGCGGCACTGGCATACTGTATGCCATCAGGACTGTGATGTAAAAGTATTGAAGGCCGTTCCCGATCAATATTTAGCCCGGGAAGTATATTCTTAATTGTTTCTTTTCCGAGTGTGGCATGCATTCCAACCGTTGTGCTATCAGGGAGAAGGTGGTTTAGTCCAATAATCTGTAGTTCGCCTTCTAATGCCACTTCATTTTCCAGAACCCTGACACCCTTTTCTCTTAATAAATCTTTTATCACCTTAACACCTGTGTATCCGTCGTGGTTCCCCTCAACAAAATATACAGGCACCTTAGTTTCCCGTAGAGCTTCAAGTGTCTCTCCCTTAAGCCTTATCCTGCCATCAAAAAGATCACCGGTAATTAATATCAGGTCAGGATCCTGCCGATTGGATATATCTACAATCCTCTCAAGAAATTTCTCACCCCTGAAATGACCAAGGTGAATATCTGAAAGATGAATAAGAGCTACTTCATTCTTAAGTCCCTTAATCGGAATTTCCAGCCTGCTGACCTTAAGGTTATAAGAATTGAAAATACCGAATACTATAATTAATATCGTAGCTGCAATAACTGAAATTCCCTGGTATATCTCTTTAATCGGAACAACCAGGGATAGAAGATTAATTATTATAACTGTTATAAACAGGTATAATACCAGTCCCATTAACACAGCCGATACCTTATAGACTATGGTACCCACCAGGCTTGTAGAGTTTGTAAAGCCGAATAAGCCGAAAATCATTAATACGGTAACGGCAGCAAATAATAAATTAAGCGATTTAAGTTCTCCAATATCAAAATATTTACCAAAACTTCTTGCCAGGTAGATATTTGCCCAGACCAGGAAGGCCAGGAAAATAAGCATAATGATAAATGGGAAAATTGCTCTCATATAGTTGAATAAAGAACAAATGTAATACAGAAATGTTTGATACAGTTTAACATATCCAGTATTATTTCCCGGGAATCATTCTATTGCCTTCAGCCATATTTCTCTATTGCCTCCTTTGCAGCCATCCTTCCATATTTAATCATCTCCTCCGCTTTGTAAAAGTCGTAGGTTCCGCAGGAATTCCTTGATACCTTAACCAGTATGTCGGGGTTATATTTATCCAGGTTGACCTGGGCATTGTGGTAAATCATAGAGCTGATTGTCCTGTTTAAAAGATCAAAATATCCAAGTTCGTCATCATCCTTCTCTGGTAACATCTTTTTAAGGTAGGCCCTGAATTCATTAATTTTTTTGTTATAGATGCTATCAGATTTCTCAACTTCCTTTTTAGCTTGCTGAAGTAATGGTTTTGGAATATTGGCATTAACATTTACCACTGCCAGGAGGTCTCTCCTGTGACGTTTCACCACATCAACTGGGATATTATTCATTACTCCCCCATCAACAAGAAGTGCCTCTCCTTTTTCAACCGGAGTAAGCACTGTTGGTATTGATACTGATGCTCTTATTGCTTCATAGAGGCTGCCTGATCTGAATACTACCTCTTCCATTTTATTAAGGTCGACAGCAACAGCAGCATATGGTATTTTTAAATCTCTTATATCGGAATCGGGGATAAATTCCTTCATGGCACTAAACACCTTATCTCCCTTTACCAGGCCCTGCTTGCTAAGAGTGAAATCTACAAGTCCAAAAACCTTTTTTCTATCAAGTGTCAGCATCCAGTTTTTAAACTCTTCAAGCCTGCCCTGGGCATAAACACCACCAACAAGAGCCCCCATTGAAGTGCCTGCTACTGAAGTTATCTCAAAGCCTTGATCTTCAAGTTCTTCAATCGCTCCTATATGAGCTATTCCCCTTGCTCCTCCTCCCGATAATACTAAGGCTACTTTTTGTTTCATTGAATTCTTTTTAAGGGGGAAAGCATCCCTGTTTTGACAATGAAGTTTCACCACAAAAGTAAGAAATCCATACCAAAAGAAAAGGGCAGGATTAAACTTATTAATCCTGCTACCCTTAATATAATCAATACTTAATATTGAGAAAGTTTTATTATTCTCCGGGTCACCGACTGTTTCCCATCAGACATCTTAAGAATATAGCTGCCTTCTTTGAAGTTTTCGAAATCAAATGTTGTTTGGTACTTCCCTTCAGTAACTATCTCCTTAAACAAACACTTAATAAGTCTGCCAGACAGGTCATATACTTCAATATTTATATTTGATGTTGAAGCTACAGAAAAAGGTATGGTGCATATACCAGAAACAGGGTTGGGATAAATTGGCTCAAGTTCGAAGCCTGTAGAATGATAATCTATAATAGATGTTGCCAGGTAGATCGGACCGCCTGGCTCGACAATTATTCCGTTAGCAGTAATATCATAATCACCCCTGAGTCCGTCGATCAGGTGCAGGAATACTGTATCTGCATTTATTGTAGCTCCTGTTTCACCATCATAGGTAAATTCATACCAGGCAGTACTCTCAGTAGGGGTTGGTCCATATTTGTAGTAAGTACTTATTTCAGATCCGCCATGAAGAACAAGTTTTGCTATCGTCGATCCTCCCGGACTCAAGCCGCTTATGGTAAAGCTGAAGAAGCCATAGGGATCTACATCAGACTCAGGAGAACCTGGAGCATCGGGATCGGGGTTATCTATTGCCTGCACATCTTCAAGTATAAGCGGCTCAGGAACGGCTAAGCTTACATACTGTTCCTGGCTAAAGGTTTTAAAAGATGCGACATTAGCCTGCAGCCTGTCAGCAGTACCATCATTATTTCCATCGTAGTCGGGATTATTTCCAGCTGAGCCTTGCTCCTCCAGGTCTCCAATACCATCAAGGTCACTATCAATAAATATCCCCGGGTCTCCCTTCTTATCTATCTTCTGGGCAAAAATATCATAATCTGTTCCACTGCGTTTATCTGCCCATACAATTATTGCCCCTTCATCTCCATCTGAAGCAAGCACTGGAGTTTCCTGGTAACCTGCCACTCCACATACTATGGAACCATTATCATTCCATAGAGTAGTACCGGAGGCATCTATCCTTTGAGCATATATATCGCCCAGGGGGTCGCTTCGGTAATCGGTCCAGGCAATCAATACCCCGCCCACATTATCACTTACAATCTTATGATCATACTGATTATTTGGAGCACTAGCTGCTGCTACACCATCGTTATCCCAGAGCAATGCTCCTGAACTATTAATCCGCTGGGCAAAAATATCCATGTTCCCATTTCGCTGATCCTGCCATACAACAAATGCTCCCCCGGCTCCATCTCCTACGATTTGAGGCATGTCCTGATACTGTGCAGCACTACAAACGGGAATTCCTTGTTCTGCCCACATAAGATCACCATCCGCATTGATCCTCTGTGCATAAATATCGAAGTTTCCTGCCCTGGCATCACTCCAGGCAATTATTGCACCTCCCTCGCTATCGCTTATAATTACAGGATATCCCTGGAAGTTAGTATTATTACAAAGTATAACGCCATCGGCTGCCCACTGAACTACTCCGTCGTGGCTTATTTTCTGAACATAAATATCTGACTGTCCCACTCCCCTGCGTGAATCGCCCCAGGTAATAATAGCTCCACTATTACCATCACTGGTCAACATGGGGTAAGACTGGCTCTCTGCTGCCATACAAATCTCCACTCCATTATTGTCCCAGATGGGATTACCCGCTGAGTCTACTCTCTGAGCATATATATCTGTCGATCCGGGAGTCCCGGGCAGATGAGTCCATGTAAGTATGGCGCCACACGAATCGTCGCTTACCATCTGGTGAAATGATTCTGTACCTGATCGATCTGAGATAGTAACATCATTTGATGCCCAGAGCCTTGTGCCATCATTTTTTACCTTCTGGGCAAAGATGTCATAATTATATAAAAATCCGGGGGTTCGTCCCCATGCTATTACAGCACCTCCATAGCCATCCTCAACCATTACAGGACTGAAATGACCCTTACCTATCGACCCGGCATTAACACCTATACCTCCTGTCTGCCACATAAGGTATCCCTCGTCGTTAAGTCTCTGGGCCAGTATATCGCCTCCAAAGATAGATTCATTGTACTGGTAGTCGCGCCATGCAATTATGACACCTCCATTATCATCAGAAATAACCGTGGGTTCTCTCTGGTCTTTAATCGCATTTGTAACCATAGTATTTTCATTAACATCCGTACTCCACTGGGCAAAGGCCCAGGATGGTATCAGACTTAACAATAAGAAAAAAACGCTTAATCGTGTAAATGCTTTCATGATAAGTTATTTTTTATTAGAGTTATACTAATCTTTTATGCATCATACGGACAGGAACTGCAAAAATGAACTGATAATCTCATCCTTTAAGACAGATAATATTTATTATCCTATTTATCGTCTGCACTCATCACCAGCCGGAAGCCAAGATCGCTGGCTGTACCATCTGCAGGATATGCCCATGTTGAAGTTATCCTTACATCATTAAAATAAGAGAATGCTCCGCCACCCCTTATTATCCTGATTTGCCAGGTTTCATCTTCATCGTAGCACCATTCCCATACGTTTCCGCTCATATCGTAAAGGCCCAGGGCATTAGGTTTCCTGTTTTCAATTACTTCCTGTACATCTTCAGGATTTTGAATACTGGCATCACTATATTTATAGACGGCTACTTCAGAAGTGGCTGTCACGTCGTTTGCCAGAGCTGTCGCACCACTTGCACAACCACCACGTGTCCAGTACTGTCCGCTGCCGGCAGGATATTCATAGCAATCGCCGGAGTTATCCGGGCCCTGCCAGCGGGCAGCGCACTCCCATTCTGCTGGAGTTGGCAGCCTGAATCCTGTTTTATTAGTATTACTTACTGTCTCATTGGCCAACCACTCCTCATCAATATCAGAGTACACCTTACTTAACTGGCCTATTCCCACACCTTTATCGGTAAGCCAGTTACAGGCCATTATTGCCCCATACCACGTTATATCGGTACAGGGGTAGTCATCAAGGCCATCTCTCGGATTGAAGCCATTATTTAGCTCTATATCGTGGTAGCCATTTAGCTGGGATCCTCCCATATATATAAGAGGCTGATCGCCCCATTTCACATAGTCTTCGCAAAGATAGTTCGGAGCGTTATCATCTTCAGTATCAAATATCGGCGTTCCTCCCGTGATGGCTCCCGGGACTATATCGAGGCCGGAAGCACAATTATAGATCCAGGCCAGAAGTTCATTGGTGACTTCTATCTCAGATATCCAGAAAGGAGCTACAGTTACTTCAGGCCCGTCTTCAAAATCAGGATCATCATCATCATCATTGGTAAGGAATGTCCCACCCGGGCAATAAACCATCTTGAAAGAACCACCAGTGTATTCAGCTATTTTAGCTATTATATCATCCTCCGTATCAGGATCATTCTTCTGGCAGCTATAGAAAAAGAATATCAGCAAAACTGAGATTATGCTAAGGATTGATTTATTAATTAGTTTCATAATTATATTATATTGATTAATTCTACATAAAATAATAACTCTGCGCCGGCGGCTTTCAGTATTTCAATAATTTCCGGATGCGTTTGACCCTACAAGAGAAAAGGGTGTATTACCGTCAGCTGTTTTTGCTGGATCTATTATTATTCATTGAATATTAAAACTTCATTCCTATACCGAGATTGAGGTACGCTACACCATATCCAAGTTCAACCATCGCAGCAAGGTTTTCCTTGAAGTAGTATTTTGCTCCAAGGAACCACGACCATGCGATACCACTTGAAGAGGATGAATAGTTATAGCCCAATATTGGAGTACCAAATTCAGAGGCTGAAACAATATTAAAACCTAATAAAAGACCGGTGTATGTATCAAACTTTTCCAGAAGAGGATAATGGAAATTTCCCCTGGCACCGATAATAATATTTGTATATTTCCAGCCCCAGTCTAAATACTCCCATTTATAAGATGCAAACCCAAGATATGGGCCGACTCCAAGCACACCCTTTTCAAGGAGATTATCCAGGATACCTATTTCCATAGAAGCTGACAGGGGAGGTAACTGAGTTTTATATAAACCACCTGAATACAAGGATGAACCCAATCCGATCCCTATATTAAGAGCTTTATCTCCCTTGGCAAAAGTTGGCGTTTGCGCTGACATTTGAACCAGTGCAAAAATTGCAATTACAAGTAATAAGAATGTCTTTTTCATAATATTTATTTAATAAGTTATTAATAATTAGTTTATAATTTATTGTGCTAATTCACTTTTGAGAAGGTCCATGGGATTCTCCAATTTATTGATAGAGTTAAAGACTCTGCATTAATAAGGTAATCTGTTATATAATCCGGATCACCTGCTTTGCTTAATGTAAGTGTAGTTGCTGTATATGAATAGGTATAATTTTCCGTAATGGTGTTTACGGTAATTCCATCATCCGTTGTAAGGGTGGCAGTAGTTTTCATGTCATCACTGAACACCAGAGTTGAAGTAATTATATCGTCCTGGTATCTCCAGGTACCTACGAATGGGTTACCAGCCATCCATTCGCAATTTGTTGTTGAAGGAATCAATTTCAGAGACCAGATTATAGAACCTCCTGCATCGCTTACTCCTTCTATTGACCCTGCAGGGTTAGCTGTTGCCTCACTGTAGCTGAAGGTTACAGGTGAATCATCTATTACCACCGAATATGGCTGTTCAAGAAATAGAATTCCATCAACATATAGCCTTGTTATGTCATTATCAACAAAAATGTCAGGATCAACAACTACATAAGTCTCATCCCCGCTACGCTCTATATCTCCAACAGGGGAGATTTGCCATGTCCCACTTCGGGTATATCTGGTTTCATCTGTTTCTACTTCTCCTGAGTACTGAAGAACTCCGGGATCTATGTCGATGTTTCCTTCCGAATCAATTTCAACATTCATTACGCTTTGCACAGACCAGGGAGGGTAAGTGCATGTAAACTCAACTTTGAGATAGCCCGATGATGCCTCAACTTTTTTAGTAGTCTCTTTTTTACAAGCTGTAGCTATAAGAAAACATAAAAGCAAAATTATCTTAATGTGGTTTTTGTAAATAAGAATAATTTTCATCTTCAAATATTTTTAGTTGAATAAAACTTCTTTATTAGTATCGCTTCCACTCAGAACCCCTCAGGATATGCTCACTGACTTTCATCAATTATCTCCGGTATTCACAGATCATCAGGCTAATAAACTGATGTAAATACTTATATTATATTAACTATTCCATAATGCAACGCACTGAGAATCCATAGTTTTTATTCATATCATACCTGTTTACATTACCGATATCTGTTTGCATGTGTCGGGTCCAGACAAAGTTATTATCAATCATACTGGAAGTCCACCAGCGACCTTGCCATTCAATACCGTAATATTGTCCGCCGTTACTTCGGTATCCACCTGGCAAGGCTGTAAAACCACTTACATTTGTGGCATCAGTGTTGGGATCGCTCCAGTGTTCAGTACCTGCTTCCTTGAGCTTGCCACCGGCTATCTCTTCACCTCCCAGGAAATCAGTCAGGATTGTCCATTCCGCATCGCCTGGTACATGCCAGCCATCAGGACAAAGTTTCCCGGTGTTAACTGTGTACCAGTTATACATAGCCCCATACAAGTCTTTATAGGTAGCTTCATCGTTATCATACCACCCGTATCCGGGATCGTTGGTCTGGAACCAGGTATCGTTGTCTGTTACATATGGTATATCAGCTCCGTCGTTGAATTTGGTGACTTTCAGATTCTCTTTCATCCATACCTGGTTGCCTATAGTTATAGTATTGTACACGTTACCATCAATATCTGTCAGTTGGCCTGAAGTAAATGAAATCTCTCCTCCGTAAGCTGTTCCCTGACTATTGCTTGCATAGGCACGTACATAATAGGGAGTTTCCGGGCTTAAGCCTGTAAGTGTACTTGTAAAAGTGCCGGAGCCTGACCCGTCTTCTGTTTTACTGTCAGCTACCGTGGGTTTGTGGGAGGTGCTCCAGCAAACGCCCCTTGCAGTGATTGCTGCTCCTCCGTCAGCTGTAATATTTCCACCGGAAATCGCGCCTGAATAAGTGATTTCCGATGCACCCAGTGTGGTCAGAGCAAGAGGATCCGGTTCCTTCTCACATGAAGTAATATATATTAATGAAATTGTTAAAAGAATAAAAACTACCGGTAGTCTAAAAAAATATCTATTGTTCATATCATGTAGTATTATTTAATACGTATAAAACTATTCTGCGCCGGCGGCTTTCAGAATTTCAACAATTTCCGGATGCTTTGACCCGACAAGGGAAAGGGGCGTTTTACCATCAGCCGTTTTTGCTTTTACATCTGCACCGTTTTTTATAAGAAACTTAATCAGTTCTTCATTACCGTTACTGCAGGCATAATGAATTGCTGCCCAGCCCTCTACATCACCGGATGTGGCTGCCTCATTAACATCAGCACCCTTTGATAGCATAAATTCTGCCAGTTCAATATCAGTGGCTCCCATAAGGATGCCAAAAATGCAGCTTGTGAATATCCCTCTGCCGTCATCTCTCCGGGCAGTGATATCTGCACCCTTTTCCACGAGCATAAGGGTAATTTCTTTCGAGCTCTCAGCTGCATCAAGAAGAGCTGTAGTTCCATCATTGGCACGGATGTTCACATCGGCACCTGCATTGATAAGAAATTTTGCCATTTCATCATATGGAGACCTGTTACTGTATGTAGACGCCCACATCAGCGCCGTATAGCCATTATCGCTCTGCCTGTTTATATCGGCACCTTCAGCCAGGGCCTTTTTCGCAGCATCGATGTCTGCTCGGATGGTCGCACTGTAGAGAGGATCGCTCTCCTGGGCTTCCTGTGCGTAAATAATTGCTGTCAGGAAGAGTCCGGTTAGTAATGTACTGATTCTTATAAGGTTATTGTTTAGCCGTTTATTTCTCATTGCTTTAATATTTATTAAAAAAGGTTTATTATTATAGCTGTGACATTTTTGCTTCAGATGCCTGTCTCTTAGCCTTCAATCCTTTGTATAGTGCAAACAGTCCTACTGCAAAAAAAAGTATTGAAATGGATGCCAGCATAATATCGCCTGTTTTTATTCCCGGCTCAAGGGCTGAAGACTCGGGCAATTCAGGGTCAAAATATACAAGCACCTCCTTACCTACCGGATATTTTACCTGTAGTCGCTTCGCTGTATTTACATTATTATCCAGGGGAGGCTCTCCGACAGTTATCTTTGCAGAGCTGTACTTTTTACCATCAATTGTATATGAATAAGCAATATCAGGCTGGTAATGAGTCTGGCTGTCTCTTTTCCAGACACTTACCTCAGACCTGGTTACTATTCCAGGCACCGTTGGCCAGCTCTTTGATGTAGCTGCATATTGGATAGGAGGCAGGGCAAAGAGAAAAAATATTGCTCCTCCTACAATTGCGAATATCAAACCAAGAGTAATGGGGTTGGCGTTACCTGGTTTTCTGGTTCTCGTATTACCGAATCTCATACAGATATTTTTAGTTAGTTTTAGTGAGAGTTATTTCAAAATCAGTCCCGGGGGAAAGAACCAGGTAAGTATCATTAATCATATACTCTGTTGTTTCTTCCTGCTCGCCATCTTCCCAGGTAGTGAGTGTTGTTGAAGTATATGAATAATTATAATCTGTTGAAGCTGAGGTATCCTCGTCGTCAACCGTTACCACCATTGTAAATGTCATGGTCATATTCGACCTGTATACCATGGTTGTAGCATTGGAACCACGAGCTGTTATTTCAAAGTTTTCCCATGTCCCGATAAAGGGATTGGCTTCATCCTTTTCGCACGATCCAAGACCAATAATCGAACATACCAGTAAGATTAAGATTGTGCATTTATTTTTCATATTGTTCATGGTTGGTTGATTTTTATATTTAAACTTAAACTATTTTGCGCCGTTGGCTTTAAGTATCTCAACGATGTTTGTGTATCCGGCTTCAGTCGCTATTGAAAGGGGTGTTTTGCCCTCAACTGCGATAGCGTTGACATTTGCACCATTTTTAACAAGGAAGCTAACCAGTTTCTCATCGCCGGATGACACAGCCCATAACAGGGGGGTATAGCCTTTGTACCAGGATGTTGTATTAGCCTCATCGATGTCAGCTCCCTGGGCTAAAAGATATTCGGCAAATTTATAGCTAACAGTTTCTCTTCTTAAACCCACGCTCGTACATTGAGTAAAGACACCATTCCCTTTGTCAGTTAATGCATGGATATCTGCTCCTTTCTCAAGCAGCTGTTTAGCAATATCTTCTGAGCAGCCACATGCAAGAATAAGGGCAGTTGCACCGTCATTGGCCTTAATATTAATATCGGCTCCCTGCCTGATTAAAAATCCAGCTACCATGATATTATTTCCATTAAGTGCATTCATCAGTGGGGTGTACCCTGTTCTATTATCCTGGTGGTTGATATCGGCGCCAGCGGAGATAAGTACCTCCATCATCACAGTGTCCTTAGCCAGACCCAGAGGCAGTGTAACCCATCATATCATCCTGTTGATAGTTTACATCAGCACCGGACGCAATCAGTTTTTTTACTGCATCAATATCATTTGCCCCGACTTTGGCAAAAAGTTCTGTTTCCTGAGCGAACAGGTTTGTTGTGGCAAAAAGTCCGATCAACACCACGGATAAGATTGCAGATCTTTTATTCATTATTAGTTTTTTCATAATGGTAATTCTTATATTTTTCTTTTGTTCCATTTAATCTCCGTTACATCTGACAGAGATCATTTTGCGCCGTTGGATTTTAACAGCTCAATTATATTGGCGTTCCCTGCCTCTGTGGCTATCGATAGGGGAGTCTTCCCCTTTTTAGATTTGGCATTGACATTCGCGCCATTTTTAATCAGAAATCTGACCAGTTCTTCATTGTCCTGGCCTGCAGCAATAAAAAGAAGGAGTCTCTCCTGCCATATATTCATTGGTGTTTTCTTCATTAATATCTGCTCCTTTCTCTAAAAGAAGCTCAGCCAGATCATAGGAGACATATCCGACATAAAGGCCCATAACGCAATTTGTAAAAACTCCGAGATTATTTTTTGTCCGGACGTTTATATCTGCTCCTTTAGAAAGAAGAAGCTCGACAGCTTCTTTAGATCTTCCTGCCGCGAAAATCAGCGCTGTTGATCCATCATTCGATTTTATATTGATATCCGCTCCCCGGTCAATTAATAATTTTGCCATATCAATATAATTTGAATTTAATGCATACATCAGAGGACTTAATCCACCCCTTTTGTATCTATGGTTAATATTGGCCCCATTAGATAACAGCAATTTTACTATTTCAAAATTGTTATTAACGATTGCCAGGAACAGTGGTGTATATCCCATCATATCATCCTCCTCGTTAACATTTGCTCCGGCTGCAATAAGAGTCTTGACAGCATCAATATCATTATCTCTTATTTTAGTAAAAAGTTCAGGCTCCTGAGGATATAGGTTCATTGTGAATAGTAGTCCTGTAAGGACAAACGAAACGGTCACAAGTCTCTTTATGTTTAATAAATTTCTCATAGTATCGTTTTATATTTCAATTATTTTTTCGCTCTTTTTTCTTACCATGGAGTTATTAAGGATTAATTCTTAGACGTTTTAGGTTTTGACATCATTTGTTTTCATTGACCAAGAGGACCCAATCGGATGTTTTCAGATCATATATTTTCTCATAGTATGCGCTATTCTCTGAAGTTATTTCCTCCTTTCTGCCTGTACCGGAAAAGGAGGATTTTCCATCGCCACCGCTTACAAGGCATCCGTAAGGAAATTTCTTGCCGGTTGCAGGATCCATAACCGGATTGCCAGTAATTTCAAAAGAATATCTTTCATTTTTTGTTTTTGATTCAGAATTACTGCGGCTATCTTTCTCACCTCCCATCCAACTTTCCGATTCTGTGGATCTGAGGATGTTCATAGTATA
Source organism: uncultured Marinilabiliaceae bacterium (assembly GCA_942491535.1). Taxonomy (GTDB): domain Bacteria; phylum Bacteroidota; class Bacteroidia; order Bacteroidales; family VadinHA17; genus JAUVKT01. The sequence continues at coordinate 162,312 of CALOBV010000012.1, read as the reverse complement.
ACCCAGCACAAAACTTGCCTGGACCATCACGCGTTTAGCTTTCTTAGTGTTTTTGTCGTAAGCAACAATAACCATTATTGGCGCCTCCGGAATTGGACTTATAAGCCTGACATCTGATATCTGAGCCTCCTCACTGATTTTTTGTGTGAATCCACCGCTTTTGCTCGTCTTTTCTTCATTTCGATGCTCGAAGTACGTTATATCCCAGCTGTCAAAACTTCTGGATTCACTCATGTAATAGACCCATGTTTCAGGAAGCACATTCCGGTTTCCTATAGAAGGAAGGTCTAATACAGAATGTTTTTTTAACTGGATTGTAATAGTACCTTTTCTGTCATACCTGTAATCATTCTCCGTGTTTCACATAATCATTGCCGACAGTCTCCTCTTTGTCAAGTTTCTTTTCCACCAGGTGCCTGGATGTCAGAGTAAAAGTGGCATCGGAACATTTAGGATTAGTGATCTTCTTCGTAAATTTGACCGGTCCGATGCTCATTGTTCCATTTTTATTTTCACATACGGCAGCGAAACTTAAGATATCAGTATGACTGATAGCACATTGCGGTGGAGTATATTTTATTTTTTCAGTTGTCCGGCCCCCGGATGTTGGATAGACATGCCATCCGGCGATTAATTGTCCTCCTTCCAGTCTTCCTTTCTCAGCCTTTATGGCAATCAGGAGATTATCGGGATACTGCTTGTCATTTTCATTGATAATACTGTTGATATCCAGTTTGAAATATGGGGGATAGTCGGTTCTGTAATCAATATCGAGATTACAGTCCTTAGGCTCGGAAGGGACTATATCAAATGTTTTGGATGTTAACTGTTTCTTTGCAGGAGTCCCGGGGAGCGTTCGTCTGGGACCACCCCAATACAGGAGTTAAAGATCTTAATGGTCTCTTTCTCTTTCTGGCATATCCGGGGTGCTTTGTACTTTAGTGTGACCTGTCCTTCTTCTCCAACCAGAACCACCCATTGTTTTTCCTCTCCTGGAAGTTTTGTCGCATTTATAATTTCCCCCTGCTCAAGACTTATTACCATCCGCTGCCAGTATCGTGACTGGCGTCCCTTTTCATCTGTCAGGTTTGTAAGTGTAATTTCGATTTCTTCGCCTGATGAGACTTCCTCCTGCTCCATTTCAATGTTGCAATTCATCGGGGTACGCTCGTAATCATAAATTAGTTTATCGATACTGGGCGATATGCTTGCTCCCAGATCTCTAACAGCATTTGGTGTATCTCTACCTTGTAAATCTGCTGGCCATCCTTCGGCACCCGTTCCAGAAGGTTTGGCCTTCCCAGACTTTTTCGTTGAACTGAGTGTTAACTAATTTGATTTTAATAGAATAATCTCCTAATGCATTTGCAGCCTCGTAGTCAGGTGCTCCAGCATTACCTTCTTGCCAATAACCCGCGAATATGGTGTCAATTCTGTCTAAGGTCAATTCACCGAAGAAGACATAGTCCAGTTCACCAAATTCTTTAAAATGTTCAATGTCATCCGGAGTAGGGGGAGCCCCTAAATGAGTGGAAATGGCATTAATCATTTCTTCTAGCATTTCCCTTCCATGGGAATCTTGCCAGTCAAGTCTGATTGGACAATTGAAACGATGCTTTGACCAATTCATTCCACTACAGAAAACTGCATCTAAAAAACGAGATGCGTTCCACTCCTGCTCAGCAGGCATCTCGATTGGCGCGAACATAATGGTTCTTTCACAGCAGAACTCCTCCTGCGCAAGGCACCTAAGATTAATTCCTGTCAGGATAAAAAAGAAGAAAAAAACAAATGCGAAATTTTTCATAAACCTGGATTATAATGGATTGCTATTAATTATCTCTGTGGCATTCCGGCAGGCATATCCATCACCTGGTAACCATCAGGGATCTCAAAACTTTTGGGATCGGGAGTCCAGGTTTCTATATCTTTAAGCTCCATAGTTGAGTCGCCGGATCCGTTGATATGATTTACCAATTTCACAGGAAAATTATATTTATCTGACAACCAGACAGTAAACATAAGCTGTGTTACTTTACCATACTCATTACCGGATTCGTTCCATAATTCTGATTTAGTACATTTAGTTCCATTAATTGTCTCCTTGCCAATCTCTTTCAGCTTACCTTTAGACTTGTAATATTCAAACATACCCACAGGGTCATTACCCATACTCATTGGACTATCAGCCGACCCTTTCATAGCCATCTTTTGCTGGGGCATCAGGATTATAACCTCGGATGAGCCCTTTTTAACAATTATTACGCCCTCCTGACCGCTTTCATTAAATTCATAGCGGTAGCCGAGCTCTGAAGAGAATACTTTAAACGTCCTGGCCTGCCCCATACTGTTAAATACCATATTTGCCTTGAACTGGGCTGATAATGGGAAAAAGAACAAGCTTACTACAAACAATAGGATTAGTTTTTTCATGATAGTTGGTTTTGAATATTATTTGTTTTCAGGTTTTATTTCAATATTAATTACACCTTCATAGATCTTGAAGATCTTCTTGTCTCCGGCTGTCCATACATAAGTACTTGAGGATGATTCCCCACCATGGATACGCTCTGTTCTGTAACTCAAAGGACCCTGTTCATCATCAGCAAGCTCTTTACCATCCCTCATGGAGATCCGGATTACTTTTGAAGGATCATCAGTATTATTCTTCAGAATAACTATGTAGTGATTTATTCTCAGGAATACTAAAAGAAATATTGTCACCTCTTTTATAGTCTCCCTTAATAGGAAGATTCAATTCGATTGAATTCCATGATTCAGGAGGCGGTGGTTCTGGAATTTTAATACGCATCTGGTCATCAACCTCGATGTAGTCTTCCGGAATTTTAAACAGGCTGTCATCAATTTTCCCTTTTTTAATGTTAGTCAGTTCCATATAATCATTCTCCCGGCCATGCTTAATCATTTTAACCAGGAATCCGAGATCTTCAGAATACCAGCCTGTAACTATTTTGTCCTCACCAGCATATATTTCCAGCTTTTTTACTTTATAACCCAGCATGGTCTCACTGCCCGCATCTTTAGGCGTGAATCTTTGCTGCATCTGTTTGAATCCCTGGTTTGGATCCATCATCCCGCTAAAAGGTGAGCTTGTTTCTACGTAACGAACATACTTTTTATCAGGATATAAGATGGCTGTCTGATTGGCTGCAGGATCTACAATAACGGCACCCTTCATGCCATCTTCTTCAAAGTCATAACGGTACTTTGTTCCATTTGAGTGCACTTTGTAGATTCGTTTATCTCCTGGCTGAACATTTGCCAGGTCAGCACTAAATTGAGCTGAGAGAGGCAGGATAAGCAGATTTACAAAAAGAACCAAAATTACTTTCTTCATTTTAGATAAATATTTAATGACTAAAATGTTTAATAAGGTAGTCCGCCACAGATGGGATTATTATACTGTGATCCGGCGACTTATTTCTTTACAAACTCAACCCTCCTGTTACTGGCTTTGCCTTCGGGAGTATCGTTAGGTGCTACTGGTTTGCTTTCGCCATACCCCCTGAAGCTAAGACGGTCTTTCGACAAACCCATAGACACAAGTTGCTTCATAACAGTCTCAGCCCTGTCCTCTGATAGTTTCTGATTAAGATCGTTATCACCATCACTATCGGTATGTCCTTCAACGCTCACTGCAACATCAGGGTGTTCGGAAAGCATTTTATAGATCTCGTTAAGAACGCCCATAGACTCGGGACGCAAGGAGGCTTTTCCTACATCGAAACGGATCCCATTTGATACAATCTTTCCATCCTGCAGGAAGCGGTCGTAATACTTAACACCCCCTTCAGCTATCCTGAAGTTTTTGATATAAAACAGGTTATTATCATTTGCACTGCTGGCGTATAATGAAATCCCGGTTGGATTAAACTCGAGATGAGGAATATTTATAAGTCTTGTTTCATCGATATAGCACTTCATTTTACCATTTGTATATGCAATGGCTATATGAGCCCACTTTTTACGGATGGTTTTACCGTCTGGAATTTTACTGCTTGCAGGGTGCAGGCTCATCTCCTCTCCAATTATATTCAGATAGTTATGTCCATGCTGGGTAGCCTGGTTCTTTCTGTCATAGAAACGAACCGTAAAGCTATTTGACGGAAGGTAAAGGTCAAATTCAATTGTAAACACATCGGGAAGATAGTCTAACTTAGGATTCTTAAGGTAAGGTACTATATTTGGTGATCCACCCCTGAACATCATTACATTTTCACCACCGAAAACTGCATTTTCGGCAGTACCATCATATAGGTCCCATCGCGATGGGAACTCCCCATTTTCCTCACCCATAAGGTTATCCTCAAATATGATTTTGTCGCCAGGCACAAAATCATATTTCGACCAGCTAAGCGAAGGTGCTGCAGAACCAGCTTGTTGTGCTATTGTCTTATCCGTATCAGACTTCCCGGATGAAGAGGCACCCGTGTTTTGATCTTTAGTCGTGGTCTTAACAGCTGTACTATCAGATCCTTCCTCATTCACGATAATCCCTTTCAAGCCCTTCTCCAGCTTATCAAAGCCTTTATTTACTTTCTCATCGGCCTTCCTGTTAGCCCGCCTATTAGCCTCCCTGTTAATTTTTTCCTTCAGGTTGATCTTTACCTGTGCAGATGCATCTGGGGTAAAGACGAACAGGGCCAATGCCAAAACTGTAATTAATGCTGAGTATTTCATAATTCCGGATTTTATTTTACTAAAGTTACGCAGGAATAGATTCGAAGTCCAGCCAGAATTAGAATCGGGGTAAAATGGATTAGTATATGGGTAATATCAGGAAGAATCTGCTAATAGACAGAGTTACTTATGGCACTGATGACCTGTTTCCTGAGATTTTGTGAGACCGGGATCTTTGTTCCATCCTTAAGTACCAGGTAGCCCCCGTCCCTTTTAACAAACTTATCGATATAAGTAATATTAACCAGGTGTGACTGATGTACCCTGATCATTCCCGAACCGGACAGAAGTGTATCGAACTCTTTTATTGTACGTGATACCATAATCTTCTGACCATCAGCGATAAAAAAACTTGTATAATTACTATCTGCCTCGGCCCTGATAATATCAGAAATAGATACCAGGTGAATATTATCTGCCGTAGGCAGTACTATTCTTTTAAGAATTCTCCTGCCCTCGATATTTTCCTTTAGTACCTGGAATTTTGCATGCTCCTGGTCCCTGTTTATAGCTTCCATGGCCTTTCGTACAGCATTGCTGATATCTTCTTCACCAAAGGGTTTCAAAATAAAGTCAAGAGCGCTCATCTTTATTGCCTTCAGTGCATATTCCTGGTGGCCGGTTATAAAGACTACCTTGAAATCGACAGGTATAAGCCTGTTTATAAGATCAAAGCCGCTGCCATCAGGCATTTCAACATCCAGAAACAGAAGATCGGGCTTATTACTAATAACTGCATTAAAACCTTCTTCAACATTCGAGCCCTCTGCCACAATCTCTATTCCCGGGTAGAGCTCTCTGAGAACCCTGCTTATGGAGTTCCTGACCGAGGCCTCATCATCAACAATAATCACTTTCATATCATATTGTTTTTCAAGCGAATATCTTCTTGCAGGGCACAATCATTACCACCCTGGTGCCGGTGGCTTCCTGCATATTATAGAGATCGATAATTTCGTAAGAAATTTCCTTTTTCTTCAATGTTTTCCTGAAATAATCAAGTCTCCTCTGGGTTAATTTTGTTGAAATGGAGTTCTTTTTTATCCCGGTATTTTCATTCTCTGCAGCCATTTCTCTTCCAACACCATTGTCGGTAACTTCGAGCATCAGAAGATCATTTTTCAAGGTGTAGCTTACCTCCAGATATCCCTTTCTTTTTTGACGGAGTAATCCATGTTCAATAGAGTTTTCAAGACATGGCTGTGCAAGCATCGGAGGCACCGCAACATTCTCAGTATCAATTGAGCTGTCAATATTAAATTTATAATCGAACTCTTCATCAAATCTTAGCTGCTGTACATCAAGGTAGAGCTTGAGTGTTTCAATTTCTTTATCCAGGGAAATATATTCCTCTCCTGAATTCTCGAGTATATTGCGCATCAGGCTGGCAATCTTTACAAGAAAGGCATTAGCCTTTTTCAGCTTAGAGGCCAGGATAAAATCCTGTACGGCACAGAGAGAGTTAAATATAAAATGTGGATTCATCTGGGCTCTCATAAGCCTTTGCTCAAGATCTATATTTATAAATTTTGATTTTAACCTGCTCTGCCTGATATACAATACCAGAATTACCGTTATCAGAAGGATCAGAATAGCCAGGCCCCTTACAAACAGCTTTTGCTGCTCTATCCTATTCTTATGAACGAGTAATGCCTGCTCCTGCTCATATTCCTTTTCCTTTAACTTACGATCGTATTCATTCTGTATTTCCAGTCGGGTTATCTTTTTAAGATTTTCATTATTTGTAATACTGTCTTTAAGAATATGATAGCTTACCAGGTATTCATAAGCCATCTTGCCTTCACCGGTTCTGTAATACATATCACTCATCAGGGCATAAGTTTCTGCCAGTATCTCAGGATTACTAATTGTACTAACCAGTTTATAGGCGCGCAAAGCTATTTCTAAGGCTTCTCCGTATCTTCTTTCACGTTTCAGTACCTGACCTTTTATAACCAGGTAATCAGCCAGTTCCGGATCATCAATTTCCTGTGCAATGGAAATTGCCCTGTTAATATATAAGGATGCAGAGTCAATCATTTGTAAATTGATAAAAGTAGCTGCGATTTTAGAGCAAACACTGGCTATTCCCTGCGGCAGGTTCATCTCTTCGTTTAGCTTAAGACTTTCCCTGAGGTAAAAGAGAGAGCTATCGTGCATACTTTTTGCGCCATATATCTGAGAAATATTATTCATTGTCTTACTTACTTCCCATATATTTCCACTCTTCAGGGACAGGGGAAGTTTCATAAAATTAAATTCAAGCGCCTTAGAATATTCCTCCTGGTAATAATACATTAATCCAATCGAACCATATGCAATTGCCAGTCCTGCCGAATCGCTCTTAAGTTCCCACAGGTCAAGCGCCTCAAAATATGAATCGATAGCCTCATTGTAAAGGAGCATATCCTTAAAAATATTACCACGGGTATTGATTGCATCAGCTACAAGGTTTATATCTGTTACTGTCCTTGAAGTTTCAATTGCCCTGTCTGAATAATCAAGCGCCTTATCGTTATTGCCAGATTGCCTTGCCAGATAGATTAATACGCTGAGAGCATTTATCATCCCCAGCCTGTCTTCAGCCTGTTCAAAATAACTAAGACTTAATTCACCATATTTCTCCGATTCAGGTAAATTACCTTTAAAGCTATAAGCGTAAGATAAACCATAACATGCTCTTGCCTGGCCCGTATAATCTCCTGTTTGCCGGTATATATTTAAGGCCTGCATATTGAAAAAAGTGGCACTATCCCCCGGGTTATATTTTGCAAGAAAAGCCATTCCCAGGGCCAGGCTGGCATCAGCTCTCCCCCTGTCGTAATCAATTTGTACTGATTGGGAAAGAGCCTGATAGCTTTTAAGGATAGAAAGATCAGGGTTTCTTCTGGCATCTATATAGGCCTCACGTGTGATACTGTTTATAGAAGCGGTATCATCAATATATCCCTGCGTTTCTGCATTTGCAGGCAAACTGCAGAATACAAAAATTAAAGACGCAAAGAATGATAGGGCTTTCATTTCACAACTCCATTAGACAGCAGATATGAATCTACTAAAAGTAATAATTTTCGTAGAAACTACCGCATGATGATGTTAAGAAACGAATAATTTCCTCCCTGACGTATGGAAGATTGTAAAAACCTTGCCAGTATATCCCTGCGATTCTGATGAATGATATAAGGCATGCTAAATTATTTATGATTTGTTTTATATTATTGATAAAGGATCATATTTTTACAATTACTTTCAAATCAACAAAACTTAGATTATGGATGTTGAAATTCTTGCCCGATTACAATTTGCGTTTACAATAGCCTTCCATTACATATACCCACCTCTTTCTATCGGATTGGGATTAATAATGGTAACAATGGAGTGGAAATATCTAAGAACAGGCAATAAGGTTTATGAAACCATGACCAGGTTCTGGACAAGGATCTTTGCACTTATTTTTGGTATTGGTGTCGCAACCGGCATAGTAATGGAATTTGAATTTGGCACAAACTGGGCAAAATACTCTCGCTATGTTGGCGATGTATTCGGAAGTGCTCTTGCCGCTGAGGGGATCTTTGCCTTTGCTCTCGAAAGCGTTTTCCTTGGAGTGCTTCTGTTCGGTTGGAACCGGGTTAGCTCACGTGTTCATTTTATTTCAACAATTGGAGTATTTTTCGGCTCAATGTTTTCGGCAGTTTGGATAGTTATAGCCAATAGCTGGCAACAAACACCTGCCGGCTATCATATTGTTGGCGAAGGACTTAATGCGCGGGCAGAGATAACAGATTTCTGGGCAATGATTTTTAATCCATCTTCAATAGACCGTCTTACCCACGTATGGCTTGGAGCCTTTCTTGCAGGATCATTCCTGGTTATAAGTGTACATGCCTACTACCTGCTTAAGGACCGCTATGTCGATCTTTCACAGAAAGCTCTTAAAACAGCCCTTGTTGTTGCAACTCTCGCCTCCCTCGCACAACTATACACAGGCCACAGTTCGGCCGATGGCGTTGCAGTGAATCAACCTGCAAAGCTTGCCGCTTTTGAAGGACACTATGCTGAAAACGAGCCAGCCGATATGTATCTTTTTGGCTGGGTTAACGAGAATAAGCAGGAGGTTAAGGGTCTGAAGATCCCCGGTGGGCTGAGCATGCTTATTCATTTTGATGCCAAAGAACCTGTAGTCGGATTAAGATCATTCCCTGAAGACGAAAGACCGGGTAAGGTGAATTACGTATTCCAGTTTTACCATCTTATGGTAGCCATTGGCATACTGCTTATCCTTATTAGCGTGTTTGCCACAATACAATGGTGGAGAGGGAAAATATTCAAGCAAAGATGGTTATTGTGGATACTGGCTTTCTCTGTTATCCTGCCACAGCTATCAAATCAGCTGGGTTGGTTTGCTGCCGAGATGGGTCGCCAGCCATGGGTTGTATATGGCCATCTCAGAACAGCAGATGCTCTGTCAGAGTCTGTGAATGCGGGTCATATCATCTTTTCACTGATATTCTTTACACTGATATATCTCCTGCTTCTCTTACTGTTCTTCTACCTGGCAAATAAAAAGATTCAGAATGGCCCATTCGAAGAAGACGAATCAGATAACAGACTCAGGTTAAAAGATATTGCAGATCAATTTGAAAAAAGAAATATATAAGAGCTATGCAAACATTATTAGGAATAGATTACCCCACTCTCTGGTTTCTTGTTGTAGGTGCACTGTTTTCAGGCTATGCCATACTCGATGGATTTGACCTGGGCGCAGGAGCATGGCATTTATTCTTCCGTGACGATAAAAGCAGACGAATAGCTCTTAACGCCATCGGACCAGTCTGGGATGGTAATGAAGTATGGCTTGTAATTGGTGGCGGAGCATTGTTTGCAGGGTTTCCGGAGGCGTATGCAACGCTATTTTCGGCTATGTATATTCCATTTATTCTCTTCCTTGGCTTCCTGATATTCAGGGCAGTAAGCATTGAATTCAGGAGTAAGGAAACAATGAAGTGGTGGAGGCAGGTATGGGATATCAGCTATAGCGTCTCAAGTGCAATGCTGGCACTTCTTCTTGGTGTTGTGCTTGGGAATGTACTTATTGGTATGAGCATGGATGAACAGTTTGTATATACAGGAAAATGGATTCAGTTCCTGAATCCCTACGCATTGCTGGTCGGACTAACATCTCTGTCGCTTTTTATGGTTCACGGAGCCATATACCTTACTATGAAGACTGAAGGTGCACTCTTTGAGCAGATTTCCAGGTTGCTGAGGAGATCTATTCTGGTGTTTACTACTTTGTTTTTATTGGTAACAATTATATCTCTTTTAGCCTATCCACATCTTACAGATAAATTCCTTTCCAGGCCGGTATTACTTATTGTACCATTGCTTGCATTCCTGAGCATAGCAAATGTTCCAAGACTGGCCTCCAAAGGTAAATACCTACGGTCTTTTATCTTTTCTGCCCTTGCTATAAGCTTCCTGCTAATAATTGTGGCTATTGAGCTATATCCCGTTATTATTATCGATAAGGGAAGCTTAATAAACAGCCTTACTATTTATAATGCAGCTTCATCTGAAAAATCGCTTGGAATAATGCTAACTATTGCCGCAATAGGATTTCCTCTGGTAGTAACATATACTGTAATTGTATACCGGACTTTCTGGGGCAAGGTAAAGCTGGATGAACACAGCTATTAGAACAGGGTCCAGTAGTAGCATTTGATCCATATTGGTAATACTTCAGACTGAAGTGTCTACAATGTATCCCTGCAGGTTATAAGAATATTGTTCCTGATAAAATTCTTGTTCTTTGCCTGCAGAAAGAACTCATCAAGGTATTTGATAGCTGTTCTCTTTGAACTTTCACGCAGGTGCTCAGATGAATTTACAAGACTATATATCTCATTCTTTTTATCATAAAAAATATCTAATATCTGAGAATAACGTTCATTACTCCTGCATGGGCCAAGGAAATATCTATCAGTCACTTTTTCAATTCCCAGATTATCCCCGGGAATTGCATATTCTGCATTTACAAAGCCGGAATAATCAAAATCATATGGAACAGGTATAGGTCTTTGCTTATCAGGGTCCTTCATATTTAGCAACTTTACATTTTGCCTTGATTGTATTGAATAATCAGCATTTCCAATAAGATACTGAAATAGACACATGATATCTGTTTGCATGCGATCAGTAGATTTATAGCTTATTTTATTCTCTTTCAAGGGGTAGGCATCCAGTCTTTCTGCCATTACTTCTTCGGGTTCAATCAAGAAGCCCCATTTCTCCAATTCTCTGTTTTTCCTTGCTGTATCAATGTATTTGATCCGTGCCAGGCGTACCCTGAAGCTGTAGGGACTAATAATATTATACATCTTATAAATCAGGTACTCCAGAATTACATAATTTTGATTACTAAAGCTATTGCCACAATGGGTTACAAGTTTAATCTTGTTTATATCCTGCAGGTAGAGATTATTAGTATTTGCGTTTTTAATATTTATCCAGATAGGTGGGAAATAACATACCTTTCTCCTGTTGTTACCACGAGCCTTAATCCTAATATTCTTTTCAATATCTAAAGTGTCATTAATTTTATAGGAAAGCCTGGCATCAATATAATTATCGCTGTTCTTTTTCTTTATAAATTCTTTAATATTAAATGCCAGGGTAATAATAGCAGGCTCTTCCTCAGAAAATATATCTACATCAACCGATATGGTATCCTCTATCGAATAAGAGTCAGGTGTAAGCTGTCCATAAAGATCAAGGAATGAAGAAAATATCAGTATAAGAGATGTAAGAATAATAAATCTTCTGATGCAATAGTTTATCATAACCAGGTTCAATATAATTAACTAGCTTTTATATCTCAATATTACGAAAATATTTTTTATCGAAAATTCCAAAACCATTTTCGGTAGAAGAACGGGGTGTTCCCTTTCGAGTTCTCGGGGTCACCCTCTTCTAGTGAGGGTGACTTTTTCAACTACTGGTGTGAGGTATATATGTGTCCACTTTTTAAACATTCAGTATCGTGAAAGTAAATATCGTATTAACAAGATCACCATCAGGATCATGAGAGGCTTCCCATGATAAATTCTCAACAATTGAAACACCTGTAGCACCATTGTATGGATTAATGAGACTAAATGGCCTTGGAGCATTATTTAGAGTGGAAAAACTCCACGTCTGGCTCTCGGATGATCCTCCCTTCTGATCGAGGGCCACGACCTTACAGACAGTAGGAGGACTTGTAAGCCTGACGGAGAACAGGGCGAAGCCCGACAAACATTTTTGCAGCGGGGTGTTCCCCGGCGATGTATCCAGGTCGTCTCCGTCCGGTGAGGGGAGCCTTTCAACATAACCTTCAGCCAGTGAAATATCGGAAGCAAGGTTAAACGGTGAAAACAAGTGAAAAATCTGTCGGATAGAATTTTTTTCCTCCTTCTACACTATAAAAGGGAGAATTCGACAAACAACTTTATAAACAGATAGGGGTTCTCCCGAGTTCTCGGGGAATCACCGTCCGGTGAGGGGTGAGACTTTCAACATACAACCTTATACAGCATGCTGAAAAACTCACTCATCAAAATCTTTAAGCTTTTCAACAGCTAATTTATAAATAGGCCGCACAAGTCTGCGAAGACCGAAAACAGGGCGAAGCCCGACAAACACTTTTTGAGCGGGGTGTTCCCCCGAGTTCTCGGGGTCACCGTCCGGTGAGGGGGTGGCTTTCAACATAAACCTTCAGCATGCTGGCACTCACCTCTTTAACTTTTCTGTATTACACCCGGTATTTCGTGATCCGGATTGCTTAAACAATATCTTTACAAGCAAGCTTGTAGATTTTTTGCAGATATCATTCAGGGAAAATCCTCCACATAAATAAGCCCCGGCAGCAACTGTGGCGGTGCTTTGTAGTTGAGGTCGGTAGCGGAGTCGAACCGCTGTAGCCGGTTTTGCAGACCGGTGCCTAGCCACTCGGCCAACCGACCATCATCTTACTGTTCGGATTGCAAATATAATAATTTTTAAGGACTGAAAAAGACTATCCCGGGTCAGATATTCTAATGTTTATGCTCTGTACTGCTTTCCATATCCAGAAGACCTCTACCCGAGTCCCTCAGCAAACCTATCGACCACCTGATTATTATTAGTGAACTCAAGAGAGCTGCAATTGCATCGATATATACAATATCCCATATCATGGCAATCACAAGACCTATAATTGCAGTGAAACTGGTAAGGGCATCTGCAATAACATGGAGATAGGCAGCCCTGATATTAATATCTGATTGCTTCTTATCGGTATGAAGAAGGAAGGCACTAATAATATTTACGATCAGTCCAATCAAAGCAACTATTATAGCATCTTTATAATTTATATCAATAGGGTTTGAAAGACGGTGTATGGCCTCGCTTATAATCACAAAAGCAAAAATTAACAGGATTAATCCACTGCTGTAGCCAGAAAGCGACAGTATCTTGTCGGAGTTACCTGTAAATGACTTGTTCCTGGATAACTTCCTGACAATAATATATGCTACCCAGCTAAGGCCTATTGCCAGCACATGGGATCCCATATGTATACCGTCGGCAAGAAGGGCCATCGATCCCGATAAAAGGCCGAAGATAATCTCCACAACCATTGTCACGGCTGTAAGCAAAACTACCCATAGGGTCTTCTTTTCGTTTTCATGATAGTGACCCTGACCCATAATAGAATTATCTATGTGTATTAACTATTAACAAATCTCTTCAAAAGATTGTTGGGAAAGAATCGAAAGTTATATAAAGGGAATGTATGAGGTCTTATTATTTCTTTGTCAGGACAATCCTGTTATTAAGAGTTCTTCCTTCAAGGCTTGAATTATCCGCAATGGGATCATTCTCTCCGAATCCTTCCCAGCTTAGCCGGTTTTCGGGTACCCCCATCTCTATCAATTTCTCTACAAGAGTCCTGGCTCGATTCTCAGACAGCTTAAGATTATTATCGCTATTGCCTATATTATCGGTATAGGCTGTAATATTAATCTTCAGTTCCGGGTCTGATAAAAACACACCTGCCAGCATCTCAATCACAAGCATACACTCCTCCTTTATTTCACATTTGCCGCTGTCGAAGTTAAAGTATAATACAGCTGTGCCTGTCTGGTCAAGACTTTTTAGAAGATCACCGGCACTGATATCACTTATCATCTCCCCCTTCTCGATAATGTTTAGAGTATAATAAAAGTCTTCAGCAAAAAGGTCGACCCATACCAGTTTGTTTGTGTCACGATAGAACATATACTTCTGATTAGGGTTGTCGCCATATACCTTACCGCCTCTTTCAATTACTGCCCTTGAGAACTTATCTATAATCTTTTGTGGATCAACCTCACCATCCGTCTCGTAGTAATAATATGTCACCATGCCATCAATAACAATATTTTCACCTTTCTCATTGCAAAACTGGTAACCTGCGAAGTTATTAACACTGAAATCGTAAATCACGAAACCAGGTAACCTCTCAAAAAGTGGTGGATCTTTGCTGCCTTCAACGTCCTGTGCACTGATCCCGATTGATAAGCCAAATAGAAGTAATGATATGACATTATAAGGTTTCATGGCAAATAATTTAAGCAGTTAGTAAACTACAAACTTGAACCTAATAAGTTAAGATAAAATTAGATATATGTCAAGTATGAATAAAGAGTGTGGAGGGTGAATGGGTGATAATGCATATGGCATCTGTCAGCGAGACATAATTATTCCTACAGACCCAATGTGTCCTCCCATAGGAGGATTCATTTTCCTTATCCTGATGGTGGCCTTATCAATATTTTGAATATTGGCATACAGGTTGTCAAGAATCCTTGATGCAATATTCTCAAGCATATTAGATTTCTTACCCATCTCTTCCTTAACAACCCGGTAGGCTACCTGGTAATCTGCAGCATCTCTAAGACTGTCGCTTCTGGCAGCAGGCTTAAGGTCTGTCTCAATAGTAAGATCTATAAGGAATTTATTTCCTACTATCTGCTCTTCCTTGAAATGACCATGGAAGGCATAAAATTCCATGTCCTCTATTTTAATAAGTCCCATCTGGTAAAGATAAGAAGAAGGTTGAAAAAGTTGATAAAGTTGATAAGGTTTAAACTGGGTTGAAATGAGTTGAAAGTGAAAAGTTGAAACTGGGGTGAAAAAGTTGAAACTGGGGTGAACTTTAATGGGAGGAGGTTGAAAGAGTTTAAAAAAAGTTGAAATTAAGAGACTAAAGGAAGGAGCAAACAACCAGGGGCCAGGAGAGATTGGAAGTTCAAAAATAAATTAAATAGGAAAATTAGGTTTATATTATAAACTACTTTAATTTACAAAATTTATAAATATATTAACCACATTTTTATAGATATTATGGAAAATCAAACAAAACAAATGACGGGCGAAGAAAGCCTGAGGATTATAACTGATATGATCCACAAAACCCGATGTAACATAAAGCATGGAAGTTTTCACCTTCTTCTGTGGGGTTGGCTGATCCTGATATGCAGCCTGGCAGATTACCTGATCAGGCATTCACTACTTTCGAAAAATCCTATTATGTCTGGTGGTTAACCATACCAGCAGTATTTGTTTCATGATTTACGGATTCAGCAAGGGAAGGAAACAAACTATATATACCTATACTGACAGAGTATATATGTGGACATGGATGGCAGTATTACCAACTGCAGCAATAATGATTATTATGCTCATAGGTAATAATGTGAACTTTATCGGGTCATTTATGTTATGCTTGTTGCTATGCCACATTTCTGTCAGGAGTGATGATAAAATTCAAACCACTGATTTTCGGAGGAATATGTTTCTGGATATTAGCATTGGCAGGTCATTTTTCCGGGCCTCATATTGAATCACTTACCATACCTGTTGGCATGCTATTAGGCTATCTTATCCCTGGATATCTACTTCGTAAAGAAGAGAACAATGGTACAGTTTAAAGACCTCGACCCACTATTGCATTCACAGTTGCGGCTTGCCATAGTCTCTATACTAATGAATGCCGATGCGGCAGAGTTTACCTTTATTAAAGAGCAAACGGGAGCTACATCAGGGAACCTTAGCATTCAGATTACTAAATTAAAGGATGCCGGCTATATTAAGGTTGAGAAGAAATTCTCAAATAATTACCCGCAGACCCTTTGCAGGATTACAAAGCTTGGGAGGCAGAGAATCGAAGAATATGTAAATACCATCGGACAGTATATCAAGCCATAAATTAACCCGCCACGGTGTTACACAGAGTTACACGGTGAGACACTGTGTTACTTAGTGCTACACTATGGTAAAATATTTATACTTTTGTAGTCCAAAAACTATGCAGGTATGAATGAGAGTAATATAGAGGCTAACAAAGCAAACGAGGAAAGCAATTCCCTGAATTTTATAGAACAATTTATTAAAGAAGACCTGCAACAGGGAAAGAACGATGGCAGGGTTCATACCCGATTCCCTCCCGAACCAAATGGATACCTGCATATAGGTCACGCCAAGGCAATATGTCTTGATTTTGGTGCAGCACAGAAATTCGGAGGGAAATGCAACCTCAGGTTCGATGATACCAACCCTGCAAAAGAAGAGCTTGAATTTGTTGATTCTATAAAAGAAGATATCCACTGGCTTGGTTTTGATTGGGAAGACAGAGAGTTTTTTGCTTCCGACTATTTTGACAGGCTCTATGACTTTGCCGTAGCTCTTATCAAAGAAGGCAAGGCTTATATCGACGATCAAAGCTCAGAACAAATTGCAAAACAAAAGGGATCTCCCAATGTTCCCGGCGAAGAAAGTCCTTTCCGAAACAGGCCGGAAGCTGAAAGCCTGGAGATTTTCGAGAGAATGAAGAAGGGAGAGTTTGGAGAAGGCACTCATGTTCTTCGTGCAAAAATTGATATGGCATCTCCTAATATGCATATGCGTGACCCCGTAATCTACAGGATTGTAAAAAGATCTCACCATCGCACCGGCGATAAGTGGAATGTATATCCTATGTACGATTTTGCACATGGCCAGAGTGATTATTTTGAAGGAATAACTCACTCCCTCTGCACTCTTGAATTTGAAGTGCACCGACCATTATACAACTGGTTTATTGATCATCTGAAAACAGATGATTACAGGCCGCGACAGATAGAATTCAACAGGCTTAACCTTACCTATACTGTAATGAGCAAGAGAATGCTTCAGCAACTTGTTGAGGAAAAACTTGTTGATGGCTGGGATGATCCCAGGATGCCGACCATCTCTGGTATGAGAAGACGTGGCTACACACCTGAATCTATTAAGAATTTTATTGATAGCATAGGTTATACAAAGGTTGAAGCAATAAACGATGTAGCCCTCCTGGAGCATGCCGTAAAGGAAGATCTTAATAAGATAGCTCCAAGAGTATTTGGTGTAATGGACCCTGTGAAATTGATAATTACCAACTATCCTGAAGACCATATCGAAGAACTGGAAATTATAAATAACCCGGAAGATGAAACAATGGGATCACGACTGGTTCCTTTCAGCAGGGAGGTATTTATTGAGAAGAGCGACTTTATGGAGGATCCTCCAAAGAAATTTTTCAGGTTGGGTCCGGAAAGAGAAGTAAGACTTAAGGGTGCCTATATAGTAAAATGTACAGGGTTTAAGAAAAATGAATCTAATGGCGAGATTGAAGAAATATATTGTACCTACGATGAAAAGACAAAGAGCGGGGGTCTTGAAACAGACAGGAAGGTTAAAGGAACTCTTCACTGGGTTTCGGTACAACATGCTATGGACGCAAGGATCAATCAGTACGACAGATTATTTAATCATGAAGATCCTGCCGGCCAGAAAGATCAAAATTTCAAAGAATTCCTGAACCCTGACTCACTTGAGATTATCGAAAATTGTAAACTCGAACCATCTCTTAAGGAAGCCAAACCAGGTGATAAATTTCAGTTCCAGAGAATAGGGTATTTCTGTGTCGATAAGGATTCAAAGCCCGGCAACCCGGTATTTAACAGGACTGTTCCCCTGAGAGACTCCTGGACAAAAAAATCAGGAAGCTAAGGCCTAATTACACTCCTTGTTAAACCCTGCACCAAATAGTAAGTTTATTTAAACAAACCATATTTATCTTTTAATTATGAAATACAGAATTCTCAGCCTGCTGGTATTATTACTTATCAGCATGCCCGGTTATGCTCAGAAGAAAGCAATTAAGATCGAAGATTATGGTCGTTTCAGATCAATTAATTCAATTGCCTTATCCGAAAAGGGAAACTGGGTAGGATACAGTTATTCAACACCCAGGATGGATGATACCCTGTATATTAAAAGTATATCTTCAGAAGCTTCTTATGTTATCCCCCTGGCAAACCAGGTACAATTTTCTGATAACGAGCTGTGGGCTGCATACAGGCTTGTTCTTCCATTTAAAAAGCAGGAGGCACTCAAAAAAGAAAAGAAACCGGTAAGCAGCAGCGTAGTCTTATTAAACCTTGAGACAGGTAAAAAGGAAATTATAGAAAACCAGGCAAAGTTTGAGTTTAATAAGGGTTCCAACTTCCTGTTAGTCCACCTGGCTAAAGATGACCCAAAATCAAAAAACAAAGGCAGGGACCTGGTTCTTGTTGACCTTAAATCCGGACACACATCAAGGATATCTCATGTCACAGATTATAAAATATCCAGGCCCGGAACGCACACAATACTTACCGTAGAGGTGCCCGATAGTACAGGCAACGGACTCTTCCTGATGTACTCCGGCAATGGAATGATTAAACCTCTTGATACAGGTAAAGAAATATATTCAAAAGCTGGATGGAATGAAAAAGGAACCGTTCTGGCTGCATATAAAGGAGTAACTCCAAAAGGCAAAAAGCACAGATCAAATTCGCTTATTTCGTTTAGTAAGCTTGATGATGATATACAGTTATTTGAGTATGATCCGGCTGAGGATCAAAATTTCCCGAAGAATTATATTATTAGTGAAAACAGCACTCCCGGATTTAGCGACGATAACTCTGTCTACTTTTTTGGGATCGTAAAACAGGAGAATAAGATAGAAACAAAGAAAGATGCCGACCCGGTGGCAGATGTTGATATCTGGCACTGGAAGGATGAAAGAATACAGTCTGTTCAGAAGAAGCAGGCAAACAGGGATAAAAATTTTACATATACCTCGGCAGTCAATTCAGAAACTGAAAAATTTGTCCCCCTGGCCGATTCAAGCATAAAGAATATTAGTATCAGCAGGGATGGCAGGGTCGCTATCGGCAGTAATGATAAGCCATATATATCCGACTGGAAACCAAGGCTTGCAGATTACTACTGGGTCAATACCCTGAACGGTGAGAGAAAACTTATCAGGAAGGGTCTCGAAAGAGCTATGGGTCTGTCTCCCGACAGCAAAACATTTATTTTCTGGGAAGAGGGTAATTTCTGGACCTTTACAGAAGAGTCTGACAAAGCGCTTAATATTACAGAAGATACAGAGGTATCTTTTATCAATGAGCTGTTCGACAAGGCCGGACAAAAACCATCCCATGGTATAGCAGGCTGGTCAAAAGATGGGATGAGTGTAATACTGTACAGCATGTACGATATATGGCTCCAGCCCCTTGATGGCTCACCGGCAAAGAATCTGAGCAATAATTACGGAACAGATAATGAGATACAACTGAGGTATGTCCAGACCGATCCCGAAGAGAAATTTATCGATACTGAAAAGCCCATGCTTCTATCTGCATACGGCTACTGGAGCAAGGATGCAGGCTTTTACCAGCTTGAAGATGGTAAGCTTAATAAACTTGTTTACAGTGCTAACAGGTATGGCCGACCGGTAAAGGCAAAGAAGGCCGACACCTACCTTGTTACACGTGAATCACCCAAAGAATACCCCGATTATTACCTGAGCGATAACAATTTTAAGAAACTGGATAAAATTACCGATGCCAACCCAATTGTAGATGAATTCAGGTGGTACCATAATGAGCTGATAGAATATACAAACAAGAACGGGCTTAGACTCCAGGCTGTACTGATGGTCCCTGATGGATATAAGAAAGGAGATAAATATCCCATGCTGGTCGACTTCTATGAAAAGAACTCTCAGAACCTGAACAGGTGGTCCCGCATTATATACCGCGACACCCCTATGTTTCCAAAATATGCAAGCAATGGATACCTGGTGCTGCTGCCTGATATTCATTTCAATATAGGCTCAACCCACTCCGACATGCTCGAATGCATAGAAGCGGCGGTAAATAAGGTAAACGAACTGGCTTATGTGGATATGGAAAAAATAGGCATACACGGGCATAGCTTTAGCGGACAGGGAGGTAATTATATTGTAACACATAGCGATATGTTTGCCGCAGCAGTTATAGGAGCAGGTGTCTCCGATCTGCTTGCTGATTTTAACCAGCTGTGGAAATCCTCGGGCACAAATCAGCACAGCTACGACTATTACGGACAGGGACGGTTTAATACCAATCCATACGATGACTTTGATCTTTTTGTAGACCAGTCGGCAGTATTCCATGCACGCAATATGAATACTCCGCTCCTGCTCTTCCAGGGAGAAGAAGACGGATCGGTTGAATGGCTGCAGGCAATTGAGTTTTACAACGGCTTACGATTTAATAATAAGAATGTGATCCTGTGCTCCTACCCTGGAGAAGATCATCATCTTGCTAAATGGGAAAACCAGGTCGACTTCCAGACAAGGATGGAACAGTTCTACGATCATTATTTAAAAGGGAAACCGGCCCCCGAATGGATGATCAAAGGCATACCATTTTTACAGAAAGCTACGAATAACAACTGAGGCACAGGCACAGCCGAAGGCAGGAGGCATATATGAGATGGAGCCCACATTCGATTTCTTATTATCCTCCTCCTCAGTTAATTCAACACTTTCTTCAGGAACGTCCTCAGGTGAGAAGACTGCCATAAAGCCATTCCTTATTCCAAGTTTGTGAAGTCTTTTACGCAGAACACGCGCCAGCTTGCAATTATATGAATTTGCAATATCAGCAATCTCAATCCTTGAAGGATCGAGCTTGCCACCTGCTCCCATTGAACTAACTATAGGAATGCCTTTTTGCATTGCATGGTAAATAAGATAAATCTTTGGAGAGAGAGTATCGATGGCATCCACCACATAATCGTAGCCCTGATCCAGAATTTCTATCATCCTGTCATCCTTGATATATTCATCAATCTTTGTCAGATCAAGCTCAGGGTTTATATACAGCAGCCGCTCCCCCAGCACATCTGTTTTCTTTTCTCCAACAGTACTCCCGAGTGCGACTAACTGACGATTAATATTTGTTTCATTAACAGTATCACCATCTACTATTGTCATTTTACCTACTCCGGCACGACAGATCATCTCGGCGGCATATGCTCCTACTCCTCCAAGGCCAACAACAAGAACATTGGCGGAGGCCAGTTTCTCAAGGTTCTCTTTTCCCAGTAATAATTCCGTTCGTGATTGCCAGTTCATAAAGACAAAAATAATAAAAAGATTTACCACAGAAAGCACAGAGATCTCACAGAGTTTAAGAAAATTGTAAATTTATAATGTCTTGCTGTAAAAAATATACAAGGAATATTTGCATTCAGAATCAAAGGCATTTTTGATTGTGCATATAAAGTTCACAGTGAATTAGGTCATTCTGAGTCTTCCTATGAAGCATGTTTATTTCATGAACTTACAACTAATCATTTTAGTGAAAAAAACAGTCCCCTTACCACTTTTATAATAATGTAAAACTCAAGTGGGTATAATTATATTTTTTGTAGAAGAAAAGGTTATATTAGAGATTAAAGCAGTTGACTCACTTATCCCAATATATTCAGCTCAGATTCTAACTTATCTGAAGATTTCAGGATGTAGAATTGGCCTTTTAAGAATTTCAATGTTGAATGGCATAAGGGATTATTGTATAAATTATGCTCTCTTATACATCTGCTCTTTTAGTTCTTATACATCTGCTTTCTCGACTTCCATATTCAGGTAGCCTGCCACAACCGTATAAACAGGCTCTATTCCAATATCAAAACCATCTGTTTCCAGGAAGAGCCTGTCGAGAGGCATATTATTCAAAGTATCAGACGATACAGGTCTGATTGCCCACTCAACCCAGGCAGAAAGATAAAAGCCCTTATCACATAATTGTTGAGCAAGCTCCTTCTTACCCTTAAATCCATGAATCACCCAGGGCGTTGTTGGCTTAAGTCTCTTCTTCTCTTCCAGGATTTCAGGCCATGCCCTCACACAGTGAATAATAAGAGGCTTAGATAATTTTTCGGCTATCTCGAAATGCCTTTCAAAAGCTCTCCTCTGCAATTCTATCGATGGCCCCTTAAGCTTGTCAAACCCTGTCTCGCCAACAGCAACTACATTGCTGGAAACAGCCATATCCCTCACGCTAAGCAGGTGCCTCTCAAAATTATCTTCTGTAAGAAACCAGGGATGGGCTCCCACACTATGGGTAATTCCATCCAGGATTGAAGGTGTCCTTCCCTCATGCACCATTATATTATCAACAGAGAAAACTCCGTCAACAGGTATAGATCCGTGGTCGTGGAAATTGATAAAGTCAGATTTCAGGGGTTTATTCATAAATTAATGTATAGATCCTTCGACTACGCTCAGGATGACACGCAAGAATACAGGCCGGTTTTTAATCTTGCAATAGTCTCCTCCTTACCCAGCCATTCAATTATATCAAAGAGGTGAGGACCGCGTGACTCGCCAACAATCAATAAGCGAAATGCTGTCATTACATCTCCCATATTCAGTTCCGTATCCGCTATCCAGGCTTTTACTGTAGTCTCTGTTTTCCCTGAAGAAAATTCATCAATATCCTCAAGAATCGATATAAGCTCAGTCATCATGGCCGGAGTCTCTTCCTTCCATCTCTTCTTCACTACCTTTTCGTCATAGCTCTGTGGTGCAATAAAAAAGAAATCGCTCTGAGTCCATATATCATTTACAAAATCAGCTCTTTCCTTAACCATCTTAATAAGGCTTACCAGGCGATCGCTTTCTATCTCTATATTCTTCTCTTTTAATAGAGATTTAAAATCTTCGGCTAAAACGAGATCTGGTTTTTGCTGTAGATACTGGTGATTAAACCACCTTGCCTTATCAGGGTCAAACCTGGCTCCTGATTTACTTACCCTCCCGATAGAAAACTGGCTTATTAATTCGTCCATTGTGAAAATTTCCTGTTCTGTCCCGGGGTTCCATCCCAGCAGGGCCAGCATATTGACAAATGCCTCCGGGAAATATCCTTCTTCCCTGTAGCCCGATGCTGTATCGCCATATTTCCAGTAGAGCGGAAATACCGGGAATCCCATCTTATCTCCGTCTCTTTTACTCAGTTTCCCCTTTCCTGTTGGCTTAAGCAATAAGGGGAGGTGGGCAAACTCGGGCTCATCCCATCCGAAGGCTCTGTATAGCATAACATGAAGAGGCAGGGAAGGAAGCCACTCCTCTCCTCTTATAACATGTGATATCTCCATTTTATGGTCATCGATAATATTAGCAAGGTGATAGGTAGGCATACCATCCGATTTATATAATACCTTATCATCCTGTGTCGAACTGTTTACGCTAACCTCTCCTCTAATAAGATCTTTCATCCTTATCTCTTCATCAAGGGGCATCTTAAACCTTACTACATAGGGTGTGCCCGATTGAATCAGAAACTCATATTTTGCTTTTTCGAGTGAGATAGAGTTTTTCAACGACTTTCTAATCTTTGAATTATACATGAATTTTTCTCCATGCGATTCATAGGTTGACCTTAGGCTCTCCAGCTCTTCAGGTGTGTCAAAAGCATAATAAGCCCAACCCTTATCAATAAGCTCCTCAATATATTGTTTATAAAGCTCTTTCCTTTCGCTCTGTTTGTAAGGCCCGAAACTTCCACCTTCCTTTACTCCCTCATCCACTACAATTCCGCACCAGGCAAGCGACTCCATTATATACTCTTCTGCCCCTTCTACAAACCTGCTACGGTCGGTATCTTCTATTCTCAGAATAAAAGTTCCACCCTCTTTTTTTGCAAACAGGTAGTTATACAGGGCCGTCCTCACTCCACCCATATGTAAGGGACCGGTCGGACTGGGTGCAAATCGAACGCGAACAGAATTTTTAGCCATATTAATCTGATTTTATTTGACTACAAAGATAAATAAACTGTTATAACAGCAGTGAACTAAGAAAAATCATCTTTTTTTGATATATTTTTGTATAAAATTGACATTAGTAACAGAAAATCATTTGCACCATGAATACAATGAAAGCTCTTGTAAAAAAACAGCCGGGTAAAGGTATATGGATGGAAGAAGTTGTAATCCCTGAACCGGGAATAAATGACGTAATAATAAAGGTTAAAAAGTCTGCGATTTGTGGAACAGATTTGCATATCTATATGTGGGATGAATGGGCAGCAAAAACTATCAAAACACCTATGACCGTCGGCCATGAATATATGGGCTATATTGAATCCATGGGTAAAGGAGTAAAAAACCTGAAAGTGGGTGAACGCGTTACAGGAGAAGGTCACATAGCATGCGGACATTGCAGAAACTGTCGGCGTGGCAAGAAACATGTTTGTGAAAATACGGTAGGCATAGGAGTAAATATCAACGGGTCTTTTGCCGAATATGTAAGAGTGCCTGCCGAAAACGTTATTCCGCTCGATAAACGTATCCCCGACGACTGGGCAGCTATAATGGACCCTTTCGGAAATGCTACTCACACAGCACTATCCTTTTCAGTCCTTGGAGAAGACGTACTGATTACAGGAGCAGGATTGATAGGGAGCATGGCGGTCGCAATAGCCAGGTTTGCAGGTGCCAGGTATGTTGTTGCCAGCGATCTGAGCGACTACAGGCTCGATATAGCAAAGAAGATGGGAGCTACCATGGTCGTAAACCCGTCAAAGGGAGAGCGGATATCAGATGCAGTCAAGGAGCTTGGTATGCGTGGCTTCGATGTGGGACTCGAAATGTCAGGATCTCCCAAAGCCTTCAATGAAATGATAGAAAATATGTATAATGGATCAAATATCTCCCTTCTGGGAATCCTTCCTTCTGACTTTAAGGTTCCATGGAGCGATATAATATTCAAGGCAATTACCATGAAGGGAATTTATGGCAGAGAAATGTGGGAAACATGGTATAAGATGGAACAAATGATTATCGGAGGTATTAACCTCGATCCTGTTATCACCCACCACTTTCCAATCGATGACTTCCAGAAAGGATTTGATGCAATGGAAGAGGGAAACTGTGGTAAGGTAATCCTTGAATGGTAATTTGCTCACTGCGCTCGCGTAAATGGTTAATAGTTATTAGCTGCCTGGCGGCAGCGTATATTACTTAAAAAATCCCAATTACGCTGCGAAGCAGCAACTAACCACTAACGCGAGCGCAGCGAGCAAATAACCAATTACGCGAGCGCAGCGAGCAAACTACTCAGAACATTTCCAAAATAATATTGTTATCTATATATAAGGTTTATATTTAATCTCTTACAACGATAATAATCTTAAATTATGGATAAAGCAATTCTATCATCCCTTGCTAAGGTTACCAAGAAAGAAGTTTTAATCGTAGCTGATCATATTGACGGAGCCAACATACAGATATTTGAAACCCAGCATCCCTATTCGGGATATTACGGAACAACGGTTCCTGATCTTCCGGAAAGATCTTCATTTTTCCTGGTAACAAAGCTGCAACACGAAGATGATTCTATCATCAGGGCAATCCAGAAAGTAAAAAAATCGGGCGACCTAGGATTTGACGGAGTGCCGGGATATCTTACTTTTCATAATAAATTATTTGCCGTTATAAGGATAAGGTGTATTGCCGAATCAAAGATTCCTGAAATTGTAAAGGGATTCAATAAAGAAGGCATTGAATTTATAGGTCCATTTAAGCAGGCTCCAGTCGAAGCAGTAATTCATATTACAAAATATATAAACACTGAAGAGATCGAAGATGGCATCTACCTTGATACTGACAATAGCTCGTTTGCCTATCTCCGGATCGATAAGCATCTCGAATGGGATAGATTTGAAAAAGTCACCAAGCATGTAATGAATAATGTTGAAGGAATAAGTTTTGATGCAGGTTTGTCGATGATGTACGATTGTAGTGGAATTATCGAAACAGTTAGGGTATACGATGATAAAAGGTCTGTAGAAAAACTACGTGTAATAAGAAACAGGTACCTTGATTCAATCTGATCAAACCAGGTCTTAATAAACTCTTTTAAATCCATGCTATAAAACAGAGCTATTTTAGTCTCTGACTCTATTTCTGTTCAAAAAATAACATTAACTTGTAGGTCATATTAAACAAACCTTATTAAGACCTATGAGTAACATTGGTTCCTACGACGACCGGGTAAAAAACTTCTCCTGGTCAATTTCCGAGAATGAATTAAATTATAAAAAAGGCGACATTATCAACATCGGGTGGTACTGCTCCGACAGGATCTGCCTGATGGGTAAGTCAGACAAGGTCGCACTACACCACGAGGGCTTTGGTGGCAATGTAAAAACTTACACCTTTAATGATATCCGTCTTGCCGGAAACACAATAGGAAGTTTCCTCCGGGGACTGGGCATTGGTGCCGAAGACAGGGTTTGCCTCTTTATGGACAGGATACCTGAGCTTTACCTGTCATTCCTGGGGGTACTTAAAATTGGAGCAATTGTGCAGCCACTATTCTCTGCATTCGGTGATGAATCATTATTTGTAAGGCTTGAAAATGCCGGGACAAAAGCAATAATTACGCAAAAGAAACATGTTTCAAAAGTCAGGAAGATAGTCGAAACATTACCATCGCTTGAGCATATAATAATTGTCGATAATATCGATGAAAGCAAGCTCAGGGAAAAGGAGGTAATTTTCTCCCTGGAGAAAGCTAAACCTGTTGAAACTATTGACATATACCCAACTAAGGCCGATTCGCCCTCTGTGCTTCACTACACTTCAGGTACAACAGGGCAGCCTAAAGGTGTGAGGCATGTTCATTATTCACTGATCTCACAATATCTTACTACCAGGTGGGTACTCGATCTGCAGGAAGATGATATCTACTGGTGCACAGCCGACCCTGGTTGGGTTACAGGTACATCATATGGAATAATTGGGCCATGGAGCCTCGGTGTTACACAGTGTGTGCTCGACAGCGGTTTCTCTGCTGATGCATGGTATAAATTTATCGAGAAGTATAAGATTTCGATGTGGTATTCTGCCCCCACAGCAATCAGGTCATTGATGAAAGCAGGTGAAGAAACAGTTAAGAAATACGACCTTAGTTCATTAAGGCATCTTGCCAGTGTTGGTGAGCCACTGAATGCTGAAGCAGTTATTTGGTCTGAGAAAGTATTCGGACTACCCTTCCTGGATACCTACTGGCAAACCGAAACAGGGTGTATGATGATAACTAACTTCCCCGATATGAAAATCAAGCCCGGATCAATGGGGAAACCATTTCCTGGAATTGAAGGAGTTGTACTGGATGCAGATACCTTTGAACCAATCAGGGAAAGCGGCAAAGTAGGCCTTATTGCCTTCAAGCCCGGCTGGCCATCAATGATGACAACCTATTGGAACAACGAGGAAAAATATAAGGAAAAATTCAAGAATGGATGGTACCTGGCCGGCGACAGAGCCTACCTCGATTCGGAAGGCTACTTCTGGTTTATTGGAAGGGATGATGATGTAATAAATACCGGAGGCCACCTTGTTAGTCCATTCGAAGTAGAATCGGCTTTGCTCGAACACGAAGCTGTCAGCGAATCTGCAGTAGTGGCCAAGCCCGACGATGTTAATATGGAAGTTGTTAAGGCCTTTATAACCCTCAAACCGGGATATGTATTTGATGATGATACTGAACTCAGTATTATGAATTTTATAAGAAAGAAACTGTCTTCCCTTGCAATGCCCCAGGAAATTGAATATATGGAAACATTGCCAAAGACAAGATCAGGGAAAATTATGAGACGTATTCTGCATGCTAAGGAGTGGGGTGAAGAGATTGGTGATGTGTCTACCCTGGAAGACGATTAGGAGCTGAAAGCTGAGAGCTAAGAGCTGAAAGCTGAAAGCTAAGAGCTGAAAGCTGAAAGCTGGAAATAAGTAAATTATTAATTAACTATAAAGAATAAGAATTATGGATGATATGAAAGATTTAGTACTCACCTATGTAATAAACGAGTACCAGGAAGACGAAGATGATGAAATAACTTACGACACTCCGCTAATATCAGGTGGTTTTGTTGACTCATTTTCTATGGTTTCTCTGAAGGTTTTTCTTGAAAAGAAATTCAATATATCAATACCTGATGAGAAAGCTACACCCGAGGCTTTTGACTCTGTGAATAAGATTGTATCTCTGGTAAACAGTTTTGTTAAATAAGCATTCACCAGTGGGTGTGCCTGTTTAGCGAACCTCGCTAATCGATAATTATTTATTAATAATCATAACAATACAGCAATGAGTTACAGTAATACATTAAAAGATTTATATAAAAACCAGTTGAATGATATCAGGGGAGCGGGGATTTTTAAGGAGGAAAGATTTATTCATTCCAGCCAGGCAGCAGATATTGAGGTTGAATTCCCTTCGGGAGCTGAATTAAAAAGCGCCATTAATATGTGCGCTAATAATTACCTTGGCCTGTCGAGTCACCCCGATGTAATTAAAGCCGCTCACAAAGGACTCGATACAAGAGGTTATGGAATGTCATCGGTAAGGTTTATCTGTGGCACCCAGGATATTCACAAGGAACTTGAAAGCAAGGTAACAGAATTTCTGGGCACCGAAGATACCATCCTTTTTCCCTCATGTATGGATGCCAATGCCGGTGTATTTGAGGCCCTCCTTACAAGTGAGGACATTATGATATCCGACAGGCTGGTTCATGCATCAATAATAGATGGCATGAGACTCTGCAGCGCCGAACACGATACATTTAAGCACTCCAATATGGAACACCTGGAGCAAAAACTCCAGCTACACCAGAACAAGAGAATAAAGATGGTTATTACCGATGGTGTTTTCTCTATGGATGGCGACCTTGCCAGGCTTGATGTGATGGCAGACCTGTGCGATAAATATGATGCACTTCTGTTTGTAGACGATTCACATGCTTCAGGATTTATTGGCAAAACTGGTCGTGGAACTCACGAGCACTGTGGTGTGATGGGCCGGATAGACATAATCACCACAACCTTCGGCAAGGGACTGGGAGGAGCATCAGGAGGTTGCGTGTCGGGCAGAAAGGAAATAGTTGAGATGTGCCGCCAGAAAGCCCGTCCATACCTGTTCTCCAATACAATTGCACCGGTTGTTGTGTCGGGAGTACTCGAAGTATTTAATATTTTATCCGGTAGTACAGAGCGCAGGGATAAACTGGAAGACAATACCAATTTCTGGAGGAAGGGACTATGTGATGCAGGCTTTGTTATTAAGGAAGGCGACAGCCCTATTGTGCCGGTAATGCTCTTTAATGCAAAACTATCCCAGGATTTCTCACGAGATCTCTTCAATGAAGGAATTTATGCTATAGGGTTCTTCTTCCCGGTAGTGCCTAACGGACAGGCAAGGATCAGAACCCAGATATCAGCCGGACACGAAAAACATCATCTTGAGAAAGCCCTTGAAGCCTTTATCAAGATCGGCAAGAAATATGAAATCCTCGGACTGAGCAAACAGGAGATAATAGATAAGTACGGACTATAAAAAAGGTTTAATCGCCACCTTCGGTGGCTGGTTTAAGTAGTTTAAATCGTTTATAAGGCTGCGGATTATTCCGTGGCCTTTACTTTTGAGGCAAAGAGCATGGGGCATGGAGCATGGGGCATGGGGCATGGGGTTGCGGCATGCATGGGGTTGCGTTGCTTTGCAACGCTGATGGCCAATAGCCAGCCATAGGCTGGCAACCCCCGGCACCCGGCACCCTGCACCCTGCTTTGTCGGCCGTAGCTTTAGCGTAGGCTGGCTCTTTGCCCTCTCTTTCAACTTTTTCAACCCAGTTTCAACTCAGTTTAAACCTTTTCAACCTTCCCTGACATAATTCATATTAAACATTTCAGTTTAATTGGCGTTTAAGTTGTAATTTTGTGCCCTGAATATAAATTACAGAGTAATGTATAAAGCATTCCAGGATCACTTAAAAAAAGAACTGGTCGATATTAAGGAAGCCGGACTTTTCAAGAACGAGAGAATTATCCAATCTCCTCAATCCGAAGAAATTGAACTGAGTACAGGCCAGAAAGTGCTTAACTTCTGCGCTAATAATTACCTCGGGCTCTCAAATAGCCCCGAGCTTATAGATGCTGCCAAATCAGCTCTCGACACACATGGTTACGGCATGTCGTCTGTAAGATTTATATGTGGTACTTCTGATCTGCATAAGGAGCTGGAACAAAAGATTGCATCATTTTTTGGTACCGAAGACACGATCTTATATGCTGCCTGCTTCGATGCCAACGGGGGTGTGTTTGAGCCACTTCTTACGAGTGAAGATGCAATAATCTCCGATTCGCTTAATCATGCTTCAATCATTGACGGAGTAAGGCTCTGTAAAGCAAAAAGATACAGGTATGAAAATGCAGATATGGAGGACCTGGAGCATAACCTGGCTGCCGCGCAGGTACAGAGATACAGGCTTATTGTAACGGATGGTGTCTTTTCTATGGACGGTAATGTAGCTCCCCTCGATAAAATTCTGAAGCTGGCCGAAAAATATGATGCCATGGTAATGGTTGATGAATCTCATTCGGCAGGTGTTGTAGGAAAAACAGGGCGTGGTGTAACCGAACTCTTTGATGCTAAAGGCAGGGTTGAAATTATTACAGGCACCCTTGGGAAAGCCTTTGGTGGTGCAATAGGAGGATTTACAACAGGCAAGAAAGAAATAATTGAGATGCTACGCCAGAGATCAAGGCCCTACTTATTTTCAAACTCTATTCCGCCACTGGTGGCCTCGGCCGGGATAAGAATGTTTGACATGATGACTGAGACGAACGAGCTCCAGGATAAGCTTCATAACAATACAGATTATTTTATGGAGAAAATGCGTAGCCTCGGCTTCGACATTAAACCAACCCAATCGGCAATCTGCGCTGTTATGCTTTACGATGCAAAGCTATCCCAGGAATTCGCAGCACGACTTCTTAAAGAAGGAATCTATGTAATTGGTTTCTATTATCCTGTTGTTCCTAAAGACAAGGCAAGGATAAGGGTTCAGCTCTCAGCTGCCCACGACAGAGCAAACCTGGATAAGGCAATATCTGCCTTTGAAAAGATAGGCAGAGAACTGGGGGTTATTAAATAGCAGTTACAAGCTACAAGTAAATGTCATTCCGAATGAGTCGCAGACGAAGAGGAATCTTAAAACAAGGTTAGTACAGATCCCTCACTTTGTTCGGGATGACACTCCCCGTACCCCATACCCAATCACCCCTTTGCCTTAGCCCTTAGCCCTTAGCCAAAAAAAAAGAGTCCCGAAACAAGGAAGTTCCGGGACCGCTCTTTTCCATAAAATATATTAACCACATTTAGAAGAGCCACAATCGGTACATATCAGGCATCCTTCCTGATAAATTACATTTTCTGAACCACATTCTTCACACTTGCCCTTGGCCTTGGTTCCATTTGGGATATATCGCTTAAGGGATCTTTCAACACCATTCTTCCACGAATTAATAAAGGCATCATCGAGCCGGAGCGACTGAACCAGGTTCACAACATGAGGTATCGACATTCCGTGTCTCAGAACGCCTGATATCAGCTTGGCATAATTCCAGAATTCAGGCTTAAACATATGAGACAGACCTCCCAGGGTATTTTTATAACCATACTTATCGGTATACTGGAAATCGTACCTGCTCTTGCCATCCTCATCTTTGGTCTTTATTATTGTACCCTTCACAATGGATTTAGGGATAGGGTACATCTCTTCATCAGCCAGCCCTGTAAATATTTCATAAGGTCGTCCTTCGTGCAATCCTACAAAAGCTATCCACCTTTCATCATTATTATTAAACCTGATTATATCTGCCTCCAGGGCCCTGGGTCGTTTTTGTATTTTATTTTCTTTATCTGTTTTGTTCGACAGAAGCACGCCACTTCTCGATCCGTCGCGATATACCGTGGCTCCCTTGCATCCCGACTCCCAGGCTGTAAGATATAGTTCGCTAACCATTTCTTCCTTTACATCCTTCGGGATATTAATGGTTACGCTTATTGAATGATCGACCCACTTCTGTATTGCTCCCTGCATCCTTACCTTTGCCAGCCAGTCAACATCGTTGGCCGTAGCTTTATAATATGGCGACTCTTTGATTATTTCCTGAATCGTCTCATCGCTCATGTTCCTCACTCCGCTCGTATCGTATCCCTTAATCTTCATATAATCGATAAACTTATGGTGGAATACGTTATACTCTTCCCATGAATCACCTACCTCATCTTTATAAGATACAACTACTTCCTGATCGTTTGGATTAACCTTTCTCCTCCTCTTATACACCGGCATAAAGACCGGTTCTATTCCTGATGTTGTTTGTGACATCAGGCTTGTTGTTCCGGTAGGTGCAATAGTCAGAAGAGCAATATTCCTTCTGCCATGCTCCTCCATCTGCTTATACAGGTCGGGATCTGCTTCTTTAAGCCTGTTGATAAATGGATTATTCCTTTCGCGTGCCGCATCATAAATTTCAAATGCGCCCCTGTCTTTTGCCAGATTAGATGAAGAGCGATAAGCCTCAATAGCAAGTGTCTTGTGAACCTCAACCGCAAAATCTGTTGCTGCATCAGTGCCATATATTAATCCGAGGGATGCCAGCATGTCTCCTTCAGCAGTTATGCCAATGCCTGTACGTCTTCCTTCTTCCGACTTCCTCCTGATATTAGCCCAGAGATTTCTCTCAGTGCCTTTTATCTCAGGGCTCTCCGGATCGTTGTCTATTTTAGCAATTATTGCATCTATCTTTTCCAGCTCCAGGTCGATAATATCATCCATTATTCTCTGGGCAAGATGCACATGATTCTTAAACAGGTCGAAATCAAACTTTGCATCCTCTGTAAAGGGGTTATTTACATAACCATATAGGTTGAGCGCCAGCAGCCTGCAGGAATCGTAGGGACATAAAGGAATTTCACCACAGGGGTTGGTAGACACTGTCTTATACCCCAGATCGGCATAACAATCAGGAACACTCTCCCTTTCTATAGTATTCCAGAAAAGAACTCCCGGCTCGGCAGATTTCCATGCATTGTGCACAATCTTCTTCCAGAGGTCGCGGGCTTCTATAGTTTTTTCATAAGTAGGATTATCGGAATCTATTGGATATTGTTGCTTAAACTCCTTTCCTTCTTTTACAGCTTCCATAAACTCATCGGTTATTTTAACCGAGACGTTTGCTCCTGTAACCTTTCCTGCCTCAAGCTTGGCATCAATAAAATGTTCAGAATCAGGATGCTTAACAGATATTGAAAGCATCAGGGCCCCACGCCTGCCATCCTGTGCTACTTCACGGGTTGAGTTAGAGTACCTTTCCATAAAGGGAACCACGCCTGTTGATGTCAGGGCACTGTTCAATACGGGTGAACCCTGGGGTCTAATATGTGAGAGGTCGTGACCAACGCCACCTCTTCTTTTCATTAATTGTACCTGCTCCTGGTCAATTTTCAATATCCCGCCATAGGAGTCGGAGGTTCCATCGTTACCAATAACAAAGCAATTAGACAGGGATGCTATCTGGTATGGATTTCCAATACCTGTCATCGGACCACCCTGGGGAATAATATATTTGAAGCCCTTCAGTACTTCGTAGATTCTCTCTTCTGAAACAGGATTGGCATATTTCTTCTCTATACGATGAATCTCACTGGCCAATCTGCGATGCATTTCATCGGGGCTCTTTTCAAAAAGATTTCCAAAAGAATCTTTTAATGCATATTTGTTTGCCCAAACAACAGCGGCCAGATTATCATCATTGAAATATTTATTACTCGCCGCAATAACTTCTTCATGTGAATAAACCTGTTTGGTCTTTTTCTCCTTCGTCTCCTCTTTTACAACTTCCACATCCATCTTTATATCATCTTTTTTCTCCTCAAGTTCAAAAGATAACTCCTGATTTTCTTTTGTTTTTTCGGAGGCAACCGCAGGTTTTTCAAGAAATAATTCTCCCATTTACACTCGAATATTTGTAATCGTGTTGATTATTAATACGTTGAATTTTGATAAGTAACTCTACCAGGTTTTGCTAAAGTAAGAAAGGTGACTTTAGTTCACAAGTGATACTTATTAACAATCAGGTGTAGTTATTAACGTGCGATCGCATACGGCTGTTTATAAGGACATTACAAACATCGAACGAAAAACATCGCATCAAAAAACGTGCCTCTTTTTATAGAAAAAAAGACCCTGAAATCTTTTGTTTTTTCGTTAATTTTTTAACTCTAAGAAAGACAAAAAGATTGCGTGAGCCGGAGCTCACTCAATCTAATAATCTTATAATATTATAATCTTCAATATAGACGATTAAGGAACATATGTAAATTCAGGATCGGGACCTGACTTGGTACACTGGAATATCATTGTCTGTGTTCCGTTTGACTCGTTCCATGTTGCATATTTCTGACAATGTAGTGCAATGTAGAATACATCTTTTATTCCGTTGACCTGTAGAACTGCTGGTTTGCATATTGAATAATAGACAAGCCGGTCAGATAAGACAAATGAACTCTATAAATTACCATTAAAAATTAAGAGAGCTGCCTCAAAGTGAGGCAGCCCCTTTTATTATCTGTCACACAACTTATGCTGCGCGTCAAGTACTTATGGTAAAAAGTTTCGTAGTACTTACTTCGAACTTACATGGCTGAAATAAATACTATTTACAAGCTGGGGTGAACTATTATAAGAACCCTTAGGTGCAATAACCGTCAGCTGGTCTCCCACTTTAAGGCCCTTGTCAGTTACCACGTATTTTCTGTCGTCGCCTGTTGCACCCCAACCCGGATAACAGCCATACGAGTAGATTTCGTCGCCGTCATTCAAATAAAGATTACCATATGTATCACTGGTAATCGATGTAATTTCACCGGTTACCATATAGTATGTATCGGGATCGTCGGGTGCAGCCAGCACCTCGGCAATGGTTGCCGCAGTTACAGAAATAGAGCTTTCCAGAACTGCATCACCTACCTGTGGATTTCCATTATATGCGGAGCGTTTCCCAACAAGTGTGATGATATCGCCCACTTTTAAACCATAGGTACTGAAATCCTCAATGCCATAAACATAGGTTTCACCTGAGAAATCTCTTTAAGTATAAATTGCCATATGTTAGCATTGGAAATACTGGTAATAACACCTGTCAAACGATATTGAGTATCACCAACTTCAGCTGCAAGAAATTCTGCAATAGAAGCATCTATAATCGCTCCTGTTTGGCTAAGAGTTGTTTCTGTAGAATAGATTTTAGAACCATCTGTAGTGCGGAATTTTAGTGTAGTTCCACGATCTCCACCGGCATTTGCCTCGGCTTTGAATTTCACTACAACATTCGTTCCTGCCGATTGGATAGATGAAATTGATAACCATGATTTGGCATCTTCAGGAATATCTACCGATACGCCTTGTCCTTTACAGGTAAGGTATGCTGTGAATTCACCACCTTCAATAGGAAGCTCTGCGTTTGCTACCGAATCAACTTTCACAAGTGATTTATTGATATTGATAACTGTTACATTTACCAATTCCACCGTTGTTCCGTAGGTAGTTTTTGGTCCCTGAACAGTTACTTCATCACCCACTTCAAGTCCTAAACTTAAAAAGTTTTTCTCTGCACCCTTCGCGTCAAGAGTACCATATATATAAATAGAACCTGTTTCATCCTCCAAATACCAGTTGCCGTAAAGTTGTGTTGGCTATTGCCGTACAAACTCCGGTTACCAGATAGGTCTTGCTGTCAGGTCCGGCAATTACCTCCGCACATGTGGCAGGTGCAACTGTTGCCAGGCCCTGGATTACGTTTATTATCTGAGTTTCGCCTCCACATTGAATTTCTACCTCTCCCGTGCGACCATCCAGGGCAGATTCAGCAGAAAATGTAAGCGTTGATTCACCGGCACTGCCAGAGGTTGAAGAGATAGTCAACCAATCAAGCGCCTGCGGATCATCATCAGGAGTTACTTTCTCTACTGTCCAGTTATCAGTAGCTGTTACGGTAATGGGTGTAGAACCACCATCTACCGGGATAGACACGTATGACGTCGACACCTGAATTTCATCAAGCAACGTCGGAGAGAATTCTTCGTCACAGCTTACCAACATGGTAACTGCCGCGATGAATAATGGGAAAAAATATTTTAATTTCATATTCTGTACTTTTTATTAGTTGAAATTATATTTGAGGCCAATTAAAGCATACCAGCACTGACCCAATGAGTAGCTTGGAGTGAAAGTTTTGGTATCACCATGGATTGAAGAGGGTGTTGAGAATGTAGCCACACCGTCAGCATCCACACCTTCATATTTGAGGATACGAGCTTCCGAACCAATTTCCGGATTCAGATATTTGCCGACACCCCAACTGGAATTGAACAGGTTCATCACGTTTTTGACATCAAAGCTAAGTTGCAGCTTATGTTTGTCTTTGCCTGAATTTAACACAAAATCGTGTTTATAGCTTAAGTCGATACGATGTACCCAGGGAGAGTAAACGCTATAGGCTTCTGCATACTTGCCTTGTTGATTTTTCAAATAATCATTGGCATGCACATAGTCCATAAAACGAGTTTGATCGTCTGCTGAAACAAAGCGGAACTGATTGTTTGCCACTTCATCGTCAGTTGGAACATAGATTGCATCGTAGTTGTAACCGTCACTATTGATATCGTTAACCGTCATATATGAGTAGTTAGCTCCACCGCGCCATCCTTCATAGATAATGCTATAGTGGTTACCGCTGTTGTCGTGGGCAGTAAGCGATGCCACAAGACGATTGGGTGTGGTGTATTGAGAATTGTGCAATTTAATGTTGTTAGGACCTTCTACTGTTGGAACATATGTGAATGCAGATTCTGCATTAGATCCCGGCATCCCCGTTACATCCTTGGAAACTATGTGTGTATAGGCAGCCATCAAACTGAGCCATTCTGTCGGTTGAGCATCGAAAGTAATGTTGCCTGACCAGCCATAACCCAGCTTGTGTTTTCCAGCACAAAGGCCTTTGTGGCAGTACGATAACCGGCAGGATAAATCGGACGATTGTCAACACCGTTGAAACGGGCGAAACCACCAACATTTGGAATACTCCAGTCAGAAATAGAAACACCGTTGATTGTTTTGTTATAAATTCCTTCTACCGTTACAGAGAATGGGAAAGATGTTTTGAATGCATAATCAACAGCAAGTGACGTTTTCCATACTTGCGGCATTTTGAAATTTGGATCTACAGCTGCAATAGCAGAAGGAACGGTTCCGTCTTCGGGAGAAATAGTTGAAGGATATCCCAATGATACTAACTTATCATAAAGTGCAGCAATATTAGCATTTCCGTTAGCATCAGTTACAAGACCGCCGGCAAATTCATCCATTGTGAAACCTCTGTCTGCTGCGTTCGCTGCATTAATCTGTGCCTGATACTGTACCATTCCACCGTTGGTAGGCATATTGGTGAAGAATACAAGAGGTAAATTACCCGCGAAAAGACCGGTACCTCCACGAACTTTCAGGCTCTTATCACCAAATGCATCCCACGCAAAACCTATGCGGGGAGAGAATATGATATTTGCTGTAGGCCATTTTCCTGTATCGATATTACGACCGGAATAATCAATGTCAAAGATAGCCTGGTTTGTTATAAGGTCATTATTATCGAAGAAAAGCCCATCTATACGAAGTCCATACGAAAGTTTGAAATCATCAGTAACGCTCCAATCATCTTGCCCGTAAACTCCAATTTTGTTGGTTCTTATGCGAGCTGCAGGATTGCTCTCTCCATCATAACCATAAGTTAAGTTTACAATTTCAGGTGTTCCTTCGTTTAAGAAGTCGTCAAGACTTGTGTAGCGATAGTATCCTGTACCGTTACGCATATAAGCATTATCTGCCATTTTATATTCGTATGCGATACCTCCGACAATTTTATGATTACCTAAATAATAGGTCAACTCATCTTTAATGTTCCATACATTGTTGTGAACACCATTGTTCCAGGTAAAAAGCTCATACCCCAAAGACAGGTAGGCTTGTCCGTCTTTCAAAATGTCGATAAATGGGAATTCATCGGAAGTCGATCCGCGCAAATCGTCAAGTTTTGAGAATGTTGCCAGGAACTGGTTAGATAAGTTATCGGACAATCGGCTGTTTAAGTCAAAAGAGAATGAATGAACAAGGTTGTCCATAGAATACATCGAGTTTGCATACGACATTGAGGCTTGTGACATTCTTGCCTCAGACATACGGGTACCTCCATCCATAGATGAAGCATTTGGCGACCTATAGATAAGGTTCTTTGTGTAGTTATAACGTAAGGCCAGACGATGTTTGTCTGTGATATTCCAATCCAAACGAGCAAGAAGTTTGTAGTTGTTTTCATCTGCAGGGAAATCTGTGAAAGATCCCGTTTCATATCCATACCTGCTTTTAACAAAATCTGAAACTGTCTGAAGATCGCTTTCTGTTGTGCGGGAAATATAATTGTCGGCATCGGCTACACCATCAGTTGAAGCTCTCCAACGATTGACAATGGTTGGTGTTTTAGCCATTTCACCGTTTACGAAGAAGAACAATTTGTTTTTGATAATTGGTCCACCCAAAGTAAAACCATAAGATGTATTGCGGTCTATTTCACGCGCACCTGCGATTTGCGTACCATTAACAGCATCACCGCGCATGTTTTCATTTCTGTGATAAGTATAGGCACTGGCTTTTAAGGTATTTGTACCGGATTTTGTAATAGCGTTTACACCACCACCAATAAAGTTAGTCTGACGAACATCATATGGAGCGATTACAACCTGTAATTCTTCGATAGCTTCAATAGAAATTGGGTTGCCTCCACCGGGAAGAGCAGAACTCAAACCGAAGTTGTTGTTGAAATTCGCTCCATCCACTGTAAAGTTAGCCGTACGACCATCTGAGCCGACAAAGGTCATCCCATTGCCTCCATAGGGCGAAAGGCGGGTAACGTCTGTAATGCTGCGACTCACTGTCGGCAAATCATTTATCTGGTTATTAGTGATATTCGTCACTGCACCGGTTTGCGTGGTATTGAATTTTGATGTCCCGTAACCAATCACAATAACCTCTGTCATCTCAGTCGTGGTTGGTACCATGGTAGAGTTCAGGGTTGTGTTTTCTCCGAGCGACAGGGTAATCTCAGTGTAACTCGTATGGCACGATACCGCACATTATTGCATCCGGCCGCCGCAGCCTTCCTGATATCCTCATCTCCAGTTCACTTCCATCTTTTCCAAAGAACAGTAATAAGGCCAACAGTAAGAATAATTTTAGTTTTCGCATAATAGGAAAAGTTAATAGGTTTATAGTTGTTTTTCGTTGTATATTATTGATTTACAGTAGTATGAAGTCATTATTATCAGCTGTTTGTTTCCTCATTTAAAGGGACTCTAAAGTATTAAATTGAACACTTAATCCTGTTATAATTCGCTAACCTTTTATAGACAATTTATGAACAATGAGAGAAGGCTTTTGTTGAAAACAATTAAAGTATCTTATCTACAACGTTTACGGTGGCACCAAGATTACTTTTAACATACTCTGTTGCACTCTTCGAAGCTTCTTCGAGTGCTTTATCATTATTCAATAAATTGTCGAGTATCTCTGTAAATTGCCTGTTGTCAGAAAAGGTGAATGCCCCACCCGAAGATAACAATTCCTTTGCCTCCCTGAATTTAGAATGATTTGGCCCGAAAAGCACCGGTAATCCCCAGCTGGCAG
Organism: uncultured Marinilabiliaceae bacterium; assembly: GCA_942491535.1. Lineage (GTDB taxonomy): Bacteria > Bacteroidota > Bacteroidia > Bacteroidales > VadinHA17 > JAUVKT01. Next base: position 122,566 of record CALOBV010000012.1, on the reverse strand, counting down.
GTTCCAGGATATTATGTATGCCCCTCCCGAAACCTCCTCCAATTATTGCAATCCGGCCATACCTGTAAGCCGACGATAATATTCCAATATTATCAATAATCAAAACCTTATAGTCGTCGGTATTTTCTCCGACCGCAGCTGAATACCTGATTGATTTAAGCTCCAGTTTATTTTCAATCGAAAGAATATGTTCGGCATCGATTTCATGTGGAGCAATAAGCCACTTTCTTTTATCAGAGCTGAGGTTAATATACCTGCATATCATATCCTCCTCGGCAGGCCAGGAGCTACCCGCAATGATTGCATCCCTATTTACACAAAAGAGTTTAAGTATCTCCAGTTCGGCCGACTTTCCTGCTATATCAAAAACCCTGTCGAAACGGGTGTCTCCACTCACCCTTACTCTTTCTATCCCGTGATCCCTTAATAGCTTTTCAGAATCTCCATCCTGTACAAACATCTCTGTAAATCCCCTCAGCACCTTCAAAAATCTCAGACCATACCACCTGAAAAACAACTGTTCCTTTCTGAATATACCCGATACCAGATAGCTGGGGATTGAAGCTTCCTGAAGCGTCTCCAGGTAATTATACCAGAATTCATACTTTATAAATAAGGCAGCATCTGGTTTTACAAGATTTACAAAGAGCCTCGCATTATTACGTGTATCAGCCGGCAGGTACATAATATAATCAGCCATCTCGTAGTCTTTCCTTACCTGGTAGCCCGATGGCGAAAAAAAAGTCAGAAATATTTTTATTGAAGGATCTCTCTCCTTAATCATTTCAATTACAGGGCGTCCCTGTTCAAACTCTCCCAGCGAAGCACAATGTACCCAGAAAACCCTGTCAGACTTATTAAACCTGCTTTTTAGCCCATCCTTCCATCCCTTCCTTCCCTTAAGCCATAAGCTTGCTTTCTTATTAAAAGGAGAAACTATATAAATAGAAAATATATAGAAGCGGATTGCGATATTATAAAGGACCATCATTGGGGCAAAGATAATTAAAAGACAAAAGACGAAAGACAAAAGGAAAAAGTAAAAAGAGGGCCGAGCGTTAATAATTGATCCGGTGGATCAATTTAGCGAGGAGCCAGAACTGAGCAGAGGAGGAAAGAAAGAGAAAGAGAAAGGGAAAAGACAGAAAAAGGAGGCAGTAAGGAAAAAGAGGGAAGAAAGACAAAGACAAAAGACAAAAGGAAAAGACAGAATAAGAGGCGTAAGGAAAATTTCAACCTTTTCACCCCAGTTTCAACCTTTTCATCCCAGTTTCAACCATTTCAACTTTATCTTGTACTTTTACACCAGAATCAATATATCAATAAAATGATTTCTCTTCTGGCCCTTGTTATATCTATAGGTCTTCAAATTGTTGCTGCCTCAATTGCCCTCAGGTTTATGAGGCTCACAAAATATCGTATCTCATGGATCCTGCTATCGTTGGCTTTTACTTTTATGGCTGCCCGTAAGATTATTCAACTGATTGAACTTACAAAAGGTGTTTCTGCTCCCGAGATGCAAATGATAGATGCATGGATGGGCACATTGGTCTCGATATTTATTTTTGCCGGCGTAATCCTGATAAGAGAGTTGTTCCTGTCTCTCAAAAAAGCTGAAATAGATCGTGAAAAATCCGAGAGAAGTGTTCTCCATGCAATAATCAATACAGAAGAAAACGAAAGAAAGAGATTTGCCAAAGACCTGCACGACGATCTCGGACCACTACTTTCAACAGTAAAAATGTCTGTTTCAGCTCTCACCGAAAGAGCCAAAACGTCCACCGATAAAAAAATCCTTGAAAACACAAATCACATTGTTAATGAAGCTATTAACACTATAAAAAATATTAGCAATACCCTCAGCCCTCATATCCTCACTAATTTTGGACTGGTGAGTGCAAGCAAGTCATTTATTTCAAAAATCAACCAGACTAAATCTGTAAATATTAGTTTTGACACAAACCTCGGGGAGGAAAGGTTAAATGCTGATGTTGAGGTAGTACTTTACAGATCGGTGTGCGAATTAATTAATAATTCTATTAAACACAGCGGGGCAGCAAATATAAATATCGAACTTAATATACACGGAAAATTTCTTATTTTGCAGTACATTGATAATGGACGTGGTTTTGAGGTAAGCGAGGGTGGAAATGGAGAAAACAATGGCATGGGCATCTCAAATATACATACAAGGGTTAAGTCGGTAGACGGGGTACTCTTCCTTGACAGCAGCCCGGGGAATGGGATGCAGGCGATTATCAGGATCAAATTAAATAAAGAAATAAGAAACTCGGATTATGAGTAAAAGTATTCAGGTAGTTTTAGCCGATGATCATCAATTGTTCAGAAACGGACTTAGAATCCTGCTCAATGCATTTGACGAATTTTCGGTCGTTGGAGAAGCAAGTAATGGAGAAGAAGTTGTTAAGATAGTTGCTAATTGTGGCTGTGATGTGGTGCTAATGGATATAGATATGCCCCTGCTCGATGGTATTGAAGCTACCAGGAAATGCATAGAGGTAAATCCAGATATAAAAGTAATTGCTCTATCAATGTATGGTGAAGAAGAGTACTACTACAGGATGGTAGAGGCCGGGGCAAAAGGATTTATACTAAAAGATTCGGATATTTCTGAAGTAAAAGAAGCAATAATTACTGTTAATGGCGGAGGCAATTACTTCTCCCAGGAACTACTTTATAATGTAATCCAGAAGATCAAGACACGAGAGACAGAAAGCAAGATCGCGAACCTGTCAAAAAGAGAGAAGGAAATACTTCTTAAAATTTGCGAAGGACTATCAAACCAGGAAATTGCCGATACACTCTTTATAAGCAAGAGAACCGTTGATAAGCACAGGGCTAATCTTTTGAGTAAGACTAATTCGAAAAATACGGCCAGTCTGATACTTCATGCTATTAAAAATAAAATTATTGAGATTTAATTGCTCCTGTTATGGCCGAATCGCATTCGCTGGGTAAAAGAGGCGAAAATATAGCAGCTAATTATTTGCTTTCAAAAGGCTACAGGATTGTTGAACGTAACTGGGTTACCGGGCGGAAGGAGATAGATATAATTGCCGAAGACGATAACAATATAGTATTTGTTGAAGTCAAAACAAGAACCATTGATTTTCAATTACATCCTCGCGAAGCTGTTTCTGTGCCAAAGCAAAGAAATTTGATATACGCCGCTCAGACCTACATCGAACGCACCATGCCCGAAAAAGATGCCCGCTTTGATATTGTTTCTGTTGTAGTGGACGGCAGGAGGTTTGAAATAGAACATATTGAAGATGCCTTTTATCCTACTCTCTGAGGCTAAGGGCGAAGAGCTAAGAGCTAAGGGCTAAGGGCTAAGGGAAAAGGGAAATAAAATACAACAACTCAACAATTTAACAATTTAACGATTCAACAACTCAACAATTAAACATGAACCTTGAAGAAGTAAGAGAATACTGTATATCCTTACCGGGGGTCACCGAGAGTTTCCCGTTTAATGATACCGCCCTGGTGTTTAAGGCAGGGAGAATCTTTGCCATACTGGATCTGTCGGATGACGAAAGAGGGATCAGCCTGAAATGTGATCCGGAAAAAGCAATTGAGCTGAGAGAACAGTACCCCGAAATTACAGGTGCATACCACCTGAACAAGCAGCACTGGAATGCTGTCAGACTGAATGGGAATATTGAACCCTCACTTATCAAAGAACTGATCGATCATTCCTATAATCTTATCACAAAAAAATAAATCCGTGAAAAACTGTTCTAGAACAGGGATGTAAAATTAAAAACCTTTATCAGGTATATTTGTATCTGTAAATATCATTCTACAACCATAAAACTACTACAATATGAAAATCAAAATTCTATTTACACTATTGTTGTGTATCAGTGTTCTAAACCTTAGCGCACAGAAGAAAAAATCAAAAACAGCTGAAGAGGAAGGGTATCAATTTACAGAGCTTATCAACCTCCCTGCAACATCAGTAAAAAACCAGTCAAGAACAGGTACCTGCTGGTGCTTTGCCACTACATCTTTCATCGAATCGGAGCTTCTCCGCACGGGGAAAGGCGAATATGACCTTTCGGAAATGTATATAGTTCGCCAGAACTATATTGACCGCCTGAACGATAATTACCTGAGACGGGGCAATGGAAATGTGTCACAGGGATCACTTGCTCACGACTGGATGAGAATATTTTCGAATGATGGAATTGTCCCTGACGAAGTTTATGCCGGCTTAAATTACGGCTCTGAGACTCACAACCATAGTGAGATGCTGGCATTTATTACAGCCGTATCAGAGGTGCCTGTAAAGCTCAGGAAACAAAGCGATCAGTATCATGCAATCGTGAACGGAATTCTCGACACCTATCTTGGAGAGGTTCCCGAAAGCTTCACTTACAAAGGAAAAAACTATAGCCCTGAGAGTTTTGCAAAGGAGCTTGGTATTAACCCCGATGATTATGTTGAAATAACCTCATTCAATCATTTTCCCTTCTATACAAAAGGAACTCTTGAAGTTCCTGATAACTGGACCCACGATAGATTTTATAATGTGCCTCTTGATGAGCTGATAGAGATACAGGACTATGCTCTTGAAAATGGCTATACCGTTAACTGGGATGGCGATGTAAGTGAAAAGGGATTCTCTCATACCAATGGTGTGGCAATAAACCCCGACGTAATGCATACAGAGGATTTTTCAGGTACCGACAGGGCAAGATTTGAAGATATGACTCCTGCTATGAGGCTCGAGGAAGTATATAAATTCAATAAGCCATTCCCTGAAATAAATGTAACTCAGGATATCCGACAGGCCGGTTACGAAAGCTTTGTAACAACTGACGACCACCTAATGCATATTACTGGTACAGTAAAAGACCAGAACGGCACGAAATACTATATAACAAAGAATTCATGGGGAACCGACAGGAACAAATTCGGAGGCTACCTGAATATGTCGGAAAGCTATGTACGTGCAAAGGTTATCTTTATTATGGTACATAAAGATGCTGTACCGGCAGATATGAGAAAAAAATTAGGATTCTAGTGTCATCCCGAACCCAGGAACTTGGGTGAGGGATCTATAACCTTGATTTAGATTCCTCGTCGCCCTTGCGGGCTAGCTCGGAATGACAAAAGATTAAGGGCAAAGGACCAAGGGAAAACCCTTCGTCCTTTGTCCTTAGCTTTTAGTCCCTAGATCAAAAGGTTACAGCCTCTTATATCACTTGAATCAAATCGCCCTCTTACTTCAAATGAGCCGTCTTCAGCCAGCACTCCCAGGTCGGCTGTTTCAATAAATGAACAGGAATATATATTCGCCAGGTCAATAATATTTATTCCTCCTGTTCTTCCATTACTTACAACAGACATCGGATCGAGGGGATCACGAATTACTATCCTCATCCACGGAGGTGTTTTGAATACTCCGTCGCCCGACGACCAGGCCTGGCTCAGTAATTCTGTCATACCATATTCAGAATGAACAGATTTGATATTTAAACCGGCCTTAAGTACTGAGTGAAGCTCCTGTCTTACTATCTCCTTTCTCCTTCCCTTCATCCCTCCGGTCTCCATCACAGTTACTCCCGATAAATCAGGACTGTACTTTTCTGCAAGGTCAAGCAAGGCGAAAGATACTCCCAGCAGCAAAACTTTCTCTCCCTCGTCTAATGATCTTTTTATGCTATTTATAAGCTCCACGTAATTGGAAAGGAAGAAACCACCCCTTCCCCTGCTGTTCTTTTTTATAAGCCTGTCGGCCATAAATACAAGAGATGAGTCGTTCCTTTCGAGATAGGATGGAAGAAGGGCATAGAAAGTAATTAAGGAAGGATCACCGTAGAACAATGAAAAGCTGCTTAAGAAGCTCCTCTCATATATCGACAGCTTCCTTATATGGTGCAGGCTGTTTTGCATTCCGCCTGTGCCACTGCTCCTGAAAAGAGCCTCCGGGGTAAAGTTTCCTGAAACTACCCTGCGGTTTTTAAACAAGCTAATTGGAAGGAAGGGTATTTTATCAACTGTATCAATATCCCCGGCTCTTATTCCGAGAGCTTCCAGGTAATCCCTGTATACAATGTTATTGACCGACTGATATCTGAAAATATCAAGGGCCAGTGAAGCAAACTCATGCTCCGACGAAATTGAGAAAGGTCTATTTTCATCGTGGAACAACATTATTTACTAAAAATATCAGACCCGTCGGGCTGAATGCGCCACTCAAATGTCACTTCAATATATGGAGGATCCTGTTGTTCGTCGACCTGTATTTCAATAATCCTGAACTTAACATAGTTGCCCTCTGAAGTTTTAAAAAGCCAGACCTGGTTTTCCTCAACATCCCAGGCTGCCGGTTGCCATGTGCGCGTCCCAACTTCAAGTAAATTATTAAAAGCGGTCTTTGCCTCTGTGGCGCCCTGGTATTCTCCTTCCAGGGCAAAGGATTCTACCAGGTTGACAGTACCAAAGTATTTACCTATTACACCGCCAATATCTGTCTCCAGGTGTATTGTGACATCTGGTCCCGGAGGCTCAAGGTTCGAGATTACCTCTCCCTGTTCAAACGAAAACCCGAAAATAGCAAAAGTCTGACCACTGGGAACAAGGATATTATCTATGGTATCAGTCCCGCTAAACCTTTGCTCTTCTTTCTTGCATCCGCTTAGTGCAGACACGAAAAAGAAAATTACAAGCAGCGATATTAACAGGTTTATATTTCTCATTACAAGAATTGAAATTAACTATTGTCTCCCCTGATAGCCGCAATCCCGGGTAGCACCTTTCCTTCCATATATTCGAGCATTGCACCACCGCCGGTCGATACATAACTTACCTTATCGGCAAGACCATTCTTATTTATTGCAGCAACAGAATCACCTCCACCAATAAGGCTGAATGCACCTCTCTCGGTCGATCGGGCTACAGCCTTTGCTATTTCGCTTGTCCCCCTCGAAAACTTCTCCATCTCAAACACCCCCATAGGACCATTCCACAGAACTGTCTTTGATCTCTCAATAATACTGCTAAAAGATTTTATCGATTCTTCACCTATATCAAGACCCATCCATCCATCTGATACACAGTCTATTTCTGTAAGCTCTGTATTTGCATTTGCATCAAAGCTATCGGCATTTACAGAGTCTACAGGTAAATATATTTTTACATCCTTCTCTATTGCCATCTCGAGTAATCTGCGAGCCATATCAAGCTTATCTTCCTCGCACAGGCTATTCCCAATCTTACCACCCATGGCCTTAACAAAGGTATAAGCCATTCCTCCTCCAATAATAAGGTTGTCGGCACGATTAAGAAGATTTTCAATTATCAGAATCTTATCTGATACTTTTGCTCCTCCCATTATGGCAGTAAAAGGCTTTTCCGACTGATGTATAACCCTGTCCATGCTTTCCAGCTCGCTGTTTATAAGATAACCAAACAGCTTCTCATCAGGAAAGTTATTTGCAATTATGGTAGTCGATGCATGAGCCCTGTGTGCTGTTCCAAAAGCATCATTAACATATACATCGCATCCTTCGGCCAACTTAGACGCAAAGGCCTCATCACCCTTGGTTTCTTCCTTGTAAAACCTGAGGTTCTCAAGTACCAATACCTGTCCCGGCTTAAGCCTTCTCTTTGCCTCAGTTGCTTTCTCTCCGATACAATCATCAACAAACTCTACCTCCATCCCCAGCAACTTTGACAGCTCAGGAACTATATGTTTGAGAGAAAACTTCTCTTCAGGACCATCCTTGGGCCTGCCAAGGTGAGACATTAATATTGCAGATCCACCGTCACCTGTTATCTTCTTAATGGTTCTTATCGCACCCCTTATCCTGGTATTATCTGTTACCTCAAAATCAGAGTTGAGTGGCACATTAAAATCTACCCTTACAATAGCCTTTTTGTCTTTAAAACTATATCCTTCTATGTTTTTCATCACTCATATATTTTAAATAAATTACCCTGAAACAGCTTACAGGCCGATACTTCAAAGCCTTTAATTCAACTGACTGTTTCGCTCTACAAACCTACATTTTTTTGACTGAAATCTGATCTAATTTCCTATTTTTGTGTGATCAATAACACCTCATACCTAGAATGAAGTTCAGCGAAATAATAGGGCAAAAATTAATAATCGACAAGCTAATAAGATCGGTTGAAGAGGAGAAAGTAAGCCATGCCCAGCTTTTCGCCGGCCCTGAAGGAAGTGGTAAACTGGCGCTTGCAATCGCTTTCGCCCAATATATCTCATGCGAAAACAGATCAGATGGTGACTCCTGCGGCATCTGCCCTTCATGCATCAAGTATGCGAAGCTGGCTCACCCCGATCTTCATTTTGTATACCCGGTATTTAAAAAGGGAAGCCAGAAGGAGCCTGTAAGCACAGATTTTATTGTACAATGGAGAGAACTTGTATTAGATACGCCCTACTTTAATCTGAATACATGGCTTAATATTCTGGGTGTGGAAAACGAGCAGGGATTAATTTATGCATCTGAAGCTTCTGAGATCATTAAAAAGCTGAGTCTTAAAACCTACGAATCGGATTACAAATCAATGATAATATGGCTTCCCGAAAAAATGCATACCGCAACAGCGAATAAACTGCTAAAGCTGATCGAGGAGCCTCCCGAAAAGACACTCTTTTTACTCGTTTCGGAAGAAGCCGACCTGATTCTGCCGACAATTATGTCGCGGTGCCAGTTCGTTCGTGTACCAGCAATAAACAGAGAAGACCTTGCAAGGGCATTCTCCGAGAACCTTGATGTGCCGGCCGACAAAGCAAACGATCTGGCCAAGGCATCAAATGGTAATTTTGTTAAGGGAAAGAGCATGGTTACCGAGGATGAAAACAGGAAGGAGAACTTCAATCAATTCGTCAGGCTTATGAGACTCTCATGGATGAGAGATATTGTTGCGCTGACTGAATGGGCAGACGAAACTGCCCTTTCGGGGAGGGAGGCGCAAAAAAAGATTTCTCACATTTGCCATTGGCCAATTAAGAGAAAACTTTATGTTGAATATCGGTCAGGATAAAAACCAGCTGGTATACCTGATGGGAGAAGAAGCCGATTTTGCAAAAAACTTTAACCAGTTTATCAATAAGAAAAATATAGTACCGCTATTTAATGAGTTTACACTGGCCCATACACACATATCAGCCAACGGGAATGCAAAAATTGTACTTCTCGACCTGGCTCTTACAATAGTCAAACTAATCCGTAAATAGCAAGGCTGCCAAACAAATAATTGATATTAAATCAAAATATCATTAAATTTGTACCTCTTTGAATAAAAGGTAGAATCAATATAACTCACCCCTATAATTTTTGTGGGGTTTAATTTACATAAGGATGAAGGAGAGCGAGGATAATGGCAATGCTGAAAATATTGCAGAAGAAGTTTCAGTTGCCTCAAAATATATACCGGGACATTACAAACTAAACTCATACAACTGGCTGTCAGATATTCCTTCTGATGGGAGGGATAATGAAGTTGTTGAAGTCAGATTCAAGAATACCAGGAAGGGTTTTTATCGCAACATTAACAGGCTCAGGCTTGATATTGATGATATTGTTGCTGTCGAAGCCTCTCCCGGCCATGATATTGGAAGAGTATCTATGATTGGTCGCCTGGTTGATTTTCAACAGAAACAGGCAAAAACCGTCACCTCCTTAGACGATCTGAAAAAGATATACAGAAAGGCAAAGGATGTAGACCTTGAAAAATGGGAAGCCTCTCGCATTCTGGAAATACCGACAATGCTGAAGGCAAGAAATATAGCCGAAGAGCTTGGTCTTGCTATGAAGATTGGAGATGTTGAATACCAGGGCGACAAAACCAAAGCCATCTTTTACTATATAGCAGACGAAAGAGTAGATTTCAGATTGCTTATCAAACAACTTGCCGAAAAGTTCAAGGTCAGAATAGAAATGAGGCAGATCGGAGCCAGGCAGGAAGCCGGGCGCATTGGTGGCATAGGCTCATGCGGAAGAGAGCTCTGCTGCTCCTCATATATCAAAAACTTTATATCGGTAACTACAGCCCACGCCAGGGTGCAGGATCTTTCGCTTAACCCCCAGAAACTGGCCGGTCAGTGTGGTAAATTAAAGTGCTGCCTTAACTACGAGATCGATTCCTATACCGATAAACAAAAGAATTTTCCTCCAAAAGACATTGCCCTGGAGGTTGAAGAAGGTACTGCTCATTTTCTGAAAATGGAAATTCAGAAAGGCCTGTTCTGGTATTCGTTCGATAAGAACTCAATGGCAAAAACTATTGCCGTTCCTGTTGAAAGAGTTTTTGAAATACAGAAACTTAACAGGAATGGTAAAAAACCGGCCCGCCTCGTTGAGAATGAATTTGAGGTAGATTTTGAACATAAATTTGAAAATACGGTGGGAAAAGAAAGCCTTACAAGGTTTGAAGAAAAGAAGAAAAAGCCTAACCAAACAGGACGTCACAGGAATAAAAACAAGAAAAGAAGAAATGACAAACACAGGAAAGACTAATATCCGGAACATTCTCTTTTTTATCCTTCTCTCAATAATTGCTGTTTCGTGCAACTTTAACAACAGGTATTCATTCAATGAATCATTTCCTCCGGACGGATGGAGTAAGTATAAAAATCTCCGGTTTAATGTTGAAATAAATGATACAATATCTTCATACGATCTGCTGTTTTCAATACGCAACAACCATAAATACCCTTATCGCAACCTATTCCTGTTTGTTTCTACCACATCCCCTGAAGGCCGGTCAATAAAAGACACTATAGAATATCAGCTGGCCGATGAGAAAGGTAAATGGTACGGAAAAGGGCTTGGCGACATACATAACATTACCGTGCCTTACAAAACCAATGTGCTCTTCCCGGTCCCGGGTGAATACCGGTTTCAAATTGAACATGGAATGCGAACTGATAAGCTTGAGGGCATAGTTGATGTAGGACTTATTATTAAAGAAAGAGACAATAAGTAAAGGTGGGTAAGAATAAACTATACAGGTGGGCTGAAATGGAGAAATTCAGCAATGTCGTTCAACCTTCGTTTGAAGAAGTTTTCCGAAAAGATTATCAGCTTAAAGGTCACTGGAGAGAAAGTTTCTTTAAAAACAATAACCCTATTATCCTGGAGCTGGGCTGTGGGAAAGGAGAGTATACCCTTGGCATGGCAAGATTATTTCCCGACAAAAATTTCCTGGGAATTGATATTAAAGGAGCCCGAATCTGGAGAGGAGCCAAAGAGGCTAACAATAATAATATAAGCAACGCTGGCTTCCTCAGGACGAGAATTGAAATGATAGAGTCTTTCTTTGCTCCCGGTGAAGTCGACGAAATATGGATTACCTTTCCCGATCCCCAGATAAAAAAACGAAGAAATAAAAAGAGATTGACAGGAGCACGATTCCTTAATTCTTACCGTAAGTTTCTAAGATCTGGTGGATTGGTACACCTTAAAACAGATAGTGCAGAACTTTTTGAATATACTGCTGAACTCCTGAAGCTAAATAAGATTGATCCTGAGGTATTGACAGGCGATCTTTATTCAGCAAAACTGCCCGATACGCTGCTGCAGATAAAGACTCATTACGAGCAATTATTTCTTAATGAAGGCAAAAAGATCACCTATATCAGGTTCCGAATCGAGACCGAAAGAGAGATAGCTGACTTACCTGAAGACGATGAGTGAGCCTGGATTCTTCGAAAAAGTATATAAGGTTGCGCGCTTAATCCCTCCCGGAAGAGTAACTTCATATGGGGCAATTGCCAGGTACCTGGGTACAGCCCGGTCGGCAAGGATGGTTGGATGGGCAATGAATAACTGCCATACGAATAATCAATACGTTCCAGCACACAGGGTAGTGAACCGAATAGGTCTGCTAACAGGTAAATTACATTTTGGTAATTCTTCAACAATGAAACAGCTGCTTGAAAATGAAGGAGCAGTAATCGAAAATGACAGAATCCTGAACTTTGAAGAAATGTTCTGGGACCCTGTTGTTGAACTATCCTGATTCCTTGTTAGTATCAAAAAAAAACCATTATTTTGCTTCTTTATATTTAATTTAAATAAAAATAAGCTTAATTTTTATAATATGTATACCAAAGAACAGATACTGGAAGGACTGGCTAATGTAATATATCCCGGCGAAAAGGATATCGTTACAATGGGGATGGTAGAAAGCGTAGAATCTACAAAAGAAGGAATTAAAATAGTTCTTAAAACAACCTTACCCAAAGATCCTGTAATAAACTCACTTAAACATGCATGTGTGCAGGCACTTAAGGATAAATTCGGGGCAGACACCAGCATACTCGATATTACAGTTAACGCTCCATTGCAGGTAAAACCGCTTGCTAAAGAAATTACCAGGCTTCTGCCCGAGGTAAAGAATATTATTGCTATTGCCTCTGGTAAAGGGGGAGTAGGTAAATCTACTGTTGCGGTTAACACCGCAGTTGCACTTGCTAAAAAAGGCTATAAGGTGGGATTGCTTGATGCAGATATTTTCGGGCCTTCTGCACCTAAAATGTTTAATGCTGAAGATTTTCGTCCAAGTGTTAAAAGCGAAAAGGGCAAGGAAATGGTTATCCCAATGGAGAAATATGGCGTTAAGGTATTGTCGGTTGGATTCTTTGTCGACCCCAAGGAAGCAGTAGTGTGGCGAGGACCAATGGCATCTAATTTCCTTAAGCAAATGATTGAGCAGGGCGACTGGGGTGCACTCGATTATTTACTTATTGACCTGCCTCCGGGAACCAGCGATATACACCTTACTATGGTCCAGGAACTCGGGGTAACGGGTGCAGTAATTGTAAGTACTCCCCAGGATGTGGCACTTGCCGATGCAATAAAGGGAATCTCAATGTTTACTACCGAGAAGATAAATGTTCCTGTGCTTGGCCTTATTGAGAATATGGCATGGTTTACACCTGCCGAACTTCCTGACAATAAATACTATATTTTTGGCAAGGGAGGATGCGAGAAACTGGCTAAAGAAAGGAATATACCACTGCTCGGCCAAATCCCCCTTGAGCAGAGTCTGTGCGAGAGTGGAGATAAAGGAATTCCTGTATCGCTTGAAGATACTCAAACCGGGAAATCATTTATGGAACTGGCCGCTAAGCTGGTTGAAAAAACCGAAGAACGTAATAAGAACCTGGAGCCAACAAAAAAAGTTAATATAAACTAATCTCTCTTTAAAATATGGAAGCTGCTGTAAAAGAGAAGCTTGTACGTAAGGTTGGAGTTACACTTGATAAGGTAAGACCATATCTTCAGGCCGATGGCGGAGATATTGAACTTGTAGATGTAACTGATGATTTTATAGTTAAAGTAAAACTTACCGGTGCTTGCTCGGGTTGCCCCTTTAGTATGCAGACACTGAAAGCTGGAGTTGAGCAGGCCTTGATTAAAGAGGTCCCTGAAATAGTTGAAGTTATAGCTGTATAAAACTATAAATTAACTACTTTTAAAACCGCTTATATACTAATTGTAAGCTTTGGCTGTTTGTAGTATAAACAGATCGGTTTGAGAGAAGGGCGCTATTCATACAATATCTTCCTGTTCCTGCTATTTATGATAGTAGGATATTCCTGTTCGGTTGAGAAAAACACCAACCTGAGCAGGTTCTATCATAACCTTGCTTCTCATTATAATATATATTTTAATGGTAAGGAAAGCTTTGATGCGGGAATGCAAAAGATAAAGTCATCGAATCGTGACGACTACACTACCATTATGCCTCTCTTTGAGTATAGCAACCCCGATGCAATAAGATCGTCGGCAGGGGATATGGATAGAGCAATGCAAAAGGCATCAAAAGTTATCAGCTTGCATTCTATGACAGCCAGGCCTGAAAGCAAAAACAATAAACCTCTATCAAATAAGGAAAAAGAATTCCTGGCAAAGAACGACTACAACAACTGGGTCGACGACAGCTACCTACTGCTTGGAATGGCCCAGCATATGAAGCACAATTTCGAAGAAGCCAGGGTAACCTTCCTTCACAATATAAGGGAATCTGGCGATGCTGAAATAAGGAACGAAAGCAGAATCTGGTTAGCAAAATCATATGGTGAACTTAAAAATTACGCCGAAAGCCGTAGAATATTGACCGAAGTCGAACTACCTGCTTTACCCGCCAGGCTTAAAACTGATTATTACCTTGCACAGGCTGATATTTTCATGAAGCAGGAAAGGTATGCCGAAGCCATAGACCCACTTGAAAAAGCAAACGAACTGCTAAAAGGGAATATGCCAAAAAACCGCTATACCTATATCCTTGCAAGATTATATGAAGTGACAGGTAACTCTGTGATGGCAGAAGAGACATACAAGGAGGTCCTTAAACTAAACCCCGGATATGAGCTTGAGTTTAATTCCCGTATTAACCAGGCAGGAGTATTTGATGTGGAGAATGGCGATGTCGATGAAATAGAGAAGGAGCTATCAAGACTATTAAAAGACGCAAAAAATATTGAATACCAGGATCAGATCTATTTTGCTCTTGGTAACCTTTCTATGAGAGAGGGAGATACCGAACAGGCCATTGAATACATTAAGCAATCTGCAGCTGTAAGTACACAGAATACAAATCAGAAAGGCAAATCCTACCTTAGCCTCGCAGATTACTACTTCAATAACAACGACTATCTCATATCGCAGGTATATTATGATAGTGCCGTTATCTTTCTCGACAAAGATTATCCGGGATATGACGACTTTTATGAGCGCTCTGTTAAGCTGAATGAACTCACAGGCTATATTACTACAGTAAGTTATGAAGATAGTCTTCAATATGTTGCAGCCCTCCCGGAAGCTCAGCAGATGGCTCTTATCAATGGCATAATAAAGCAAATAGAGGAAGCAGAAAGACTCGCAGAGACTCCTCTGGACGACCGTTATAATATGGGTCAGTTTTATGAGAACCAGCGCCGGTTTCGTGATAATGTTGATGTAAGTGGTAAGTGGTATTTCTATAACCAGGCCACTCTTGCTTTCGGACGCACTGAATTTAAAAACAGGTGGGGTCAGAGAAAACTTGAAGATAACTGGAGAAGGAGAAACAGGGCAAGTATCAATTCAATGGGGATAATCGATGAAATGGCAAGACAGGCAGCCGATTCGGCATCTTTTAAAGTGGCCGATATAAAATCGCCCGAATATTACCTCCTTAATCTGCCAATTGGCGACTCCCTCATGGATTTATCAAACGACAGAATAGCAAATGCCCTGTTCTTTGCCGCCAGGTTATTTAGCACCGAGTTTAATGATAATATTAAAGCTAATGAATCTTACTCCGAACTGTTCACAAGATTCCCCGACCATGCCCTTATGCCACAGGCTCTTTACGACTGCTACAATATAAATAAAGATCAGAACAGGGTTTATGCTGACGACAAGAAAGATATATTAATTAGCCGTTACCCGGAATCAGAATACGCTAAAATATTATCCGACCCGAATTACTATGAGACACTAAACCTGAAAAATAAGAAAGAAGAAAACCTTTATCATGAAGCCTATATAAACTGGGAGAATGGAAATACCGACAGGGTAGTCGTGATCTGTGATAATGCACTTGCCGAATTCCCCGAGGGAGAGCTTGCTGCAAAATTTACGCTTCTTAAGATATACGCTATAGCACAGCAAGTTGATGAACGAACACTGAAACAGGAGCTGCAACAATTAATATCACTTTACCCGGGAACCAACGAAAGCAGAAGGGCCGCAGAGCTGGTTGAATATCTTAACAGGGAGCTTCCCGAGCTTAAGCTGGAAGAAGAAGAAGAAATAGCGAAAAATATCTACCTGGGTGATGTAAGCGGGGCCCATAGCTTTGTAATAATTATTAAGAACCCAGATCTGGATATTAACCGCCTGACCTTTGATGTAATTAATTTTAATATCGATAATTATACTAATGAAAACTATAGCTCACGTGGCGAACTGGTTGATAATTCATATATTATGATTACCGTGGGGCCACTGGCTGATGAATTTGTTGCAGCCGACTATTACAATAAGTTTGATTACACCAGTGTACTAAATAACCTTGGTAACACAGAGGTTCTTACATTTACAATAACCCCGGCAAATATGGAGGTATTCCGAAAGGATAAAGACCCCGACAGGTACTTCCTTTTCTTCGAGGATAACTATCTCAATATAAATAACTAAATGCCACTTCGGGCATAATTCAAAGATAGAATGAGAAAGATCCGGATACTTTGGACTGACGATGAAATTGAGGTACTCAAACCCCATATACTTTTTCTTACCGATAAGGGATATGAGGTTAGCACCTGCTCGAACGGGAATGATACTATAGACCTGGTAAACAACAACGATTATGATATTATCTTCCTCGACGAGCATATGCCGGGAATGAGTGGGATAGAAACACTAAGGGAAATCAAACAACTGAAGCCAGAGATTCCGGTTGTAATGATAACTAAAAGCGAAGAAGAGGATATAATGGAAATGGCAATCGGGTCTCAAATTGCCGACTACCTTATTAAACCTGTTAAACCAAAGCAGATACTCCTCTCATTAAAAAAGAATATCGAAAGCTCCAGGCTTGTATCAGAAACAACAACAACAGATTACCGCGTCGGTTTCTCAAAAATAGGTCAGGAAATAGGTTCTGCAAATACTCACCGTACCTGGTCGGATATATATAAGAAATTAATCTACTGGGATACCAGGCTAGACAGGATTGATGATCCTGGCCTTCGTGAAATATTTTCAATGCAAGAGCATGAAGCAAATATTGCCTTCTCAAAGTTTATTACTAAAGATTACCTCTCGTGGTTCACTCCTGAGTGCAAAGAAAGACCTCTTATGAGCCCGGCTATAATGAGCGAGAAGGTATTTCCCCTATTAAAACAAAAAAAGAAAGTCCTCTTTGTCGTAATTGATAACCTAAGGTACGACCAGTGGAAAATTTTATCTGAAGAGCTGACAGATCTTGCGCGGGTAATAAGCGATGAGGTGTATTATTCAATACTGCCAACGGCAACTCAATACTCAAGAAATGCAATATTTTCAGGCCTTATGCCCAGGGATATCGAAAAACGAATGCCTCAATTCTGGGTAAGCGACGATGAAGAGCAGGGAAAAAATCAGTACGAAAAAGAGTTGCTGGCCGATCAACTGAAACGACATTCTATTGATTGTAACTGGAGCTACTCTAAGATCTCAAACAATAACGATGGTAAGAAGGTTACAGACAATTACCAGAATATTCTTAACCGCGACCTTACCGCACTGGTTTACAACTTTGTCGACATGCTATCACATGCACGAACAGAGATAGGACTAATAAGAGACCTGGCCGATAATGAATCTGCATACAGATCGCTTACCAGGTCGTGGTTTGTTCATTCTCCACTAATAGAATTATTGAAAAAATTAAAGGGTAAACCAATAACAATAATCCTTACTACCGACCACGGTACAATAAGAGTAAATAACCCGGTAAAGGTAGTGGGCGACCGCCTGAGCTCAACAAATATAAGGTACAAACTGGGCAGAAACCTGGACTATCCGGAAAAAGAAGTTTTCGCAATCAGAAACCCTGCAGATGCACACCTGCCCCAGTTAAATATTTCCTCAAAGTTTATTTTTGCAAGGGGATATGATTATTTCCTTTATCCTAAAAACTACAACCACTTCGTAAATTACTATAAAAACACCTTCCAGCATGGAGGAATTTCAATGCACGAAATGATTATCCCACTGGTGTGCCTCGAACCGAATCCTTAAAATTTTGTAATTTTGGCCTCTCAGAATATAATAAACTGAATATTGTGCAGCTAATTATTGATCAACTGGCAAGCCTTGACAAAACAGCGAGGAAGTTCCTGGAATTAAACTCAGGGAAGAAAATATTTGCTTTCTATGGTGATATGGGTGCAGGTAAAACAACCTTTATTAAGGCCCTGTGTGCAAACCTTAAATCTCTTGATGTAGTAACTAGCCCAACCTTTACGCTTGTTAATGAATATCTTACGGAAGGTGGCGACTATCTTTACCACTTCGATTTCTACCGCATAAATAAATTGGAGGAGGCTTATGATTTTGGCTTCGAAGAATACCTCGATTCAGGAAAATATTGCTTTATCGAATGGCCCGAAAAAATAGAATCCCTGCTCCCCGATTCAGTAAGCCCGGTAAAGATCGTGGTAAACGATGACTCCAGCCGGACACTCAATTTTTAATTCTGAAGCCATCGCCATGAATAATATGATTTGTCGTCCCTAACTGAGTAAGGGATATGTAATTAAATTATTACCTTTGGTTAAACATTAACCCTCTTCGCCACCATGAAGCAACAGAAAAATAAAGAGAGCTTCGGCCTTTCAGATACAGCTCTTATGAACCAGGAAGAGCATCTTGAAACAGGAAGAAAAAGACGGCAGATTACAATAGGAATACCATGTGAAACAGAAAAAACCGAGAAAAGGGTATCGCTTACTCCCGAGGCTGTAAATATACTCGTAGAAAACGGTAACGAGGTAATTATACAGGAAGGAGCAGGACTGGGTGCAAACTATAGCGACCGCTTATACAGCGAAAACGGAGCCACAATTACAAAATCCTCTGGCAATATTTTTAACTGCGACCTGGTAATAAAGGTAGCTCCCTTCACCCGCAAAGAGGTAGATCAGCTTAAAGGAAAACAGATTATAATGTCTTACATGAAAGTTCTCAAGCAGGACGAGGAGACACTGAGGGCAATGATTCGTAAAAATGTCACTGCTATAGCCTTTGAAAGAATTAAAGACAGGAATGGAGAGCTGCCTGTTGTTGAATCTATGAGCGAAATAAACGGCATTACTTCTGTCTTAATTGCATCCGAGTACCTTAGTAATCAGCATGGAGGAAAAGGTGTATTGCTGGGAGGGATAGCCGGGGTAACGCCAACAGAGGTAATAATTATTGGTGGAGGAACGGCTGGCGAATATGCTGCCAGGGCAGCAATAGGACTTGGCTCTGTAGTAAAAATATTTGATAGTTCAGTTCATACTCTTCGTAATTTCCAGTCATCTATCGGACAGAGACTACAGACATCTGTATACCATCCGCAGGTACTTAAGAAGGCTCTTAAATCGGCTGATGTTTTAATAGGAGCAATCCAGATTGAGGACCTCAGACCATGGTACCATATAACTGAAGATATGATCCAGATAATGAAAAAGGGTGCTGTGGTTATCGACCTGAGTATTGACAGGGGAGGATGCATTGAAACAACCGAATGCAGGGAGATGGAAGACCCGGTTTATGATAAACATGGAGTTATTCACTTCTCGGCCTGGAATCTTCCCTCGCGGGTGGCCCGTACAGCATCCATTGCCTTCAGTAATGTATTTACACCAATGGTACAGGAGCTGGCCGATGCAGGAAGCATAGATGCCATGCTTAAAAGTTCTCCCGGTCTCAGCCATGGAGTATATGTTTACAGGGGTATATTAACCAGCGAAACCCTGGGTCAGAAGTTCGGAATACTTTCTAAAGATATAAATCTTCTCCTGGCGGCTTTCTAAGAGCTCAGAAGCTAAGTACTGCACTCAGGGCATCGACCCTGAAAAGTGCTTCCCTGCCAAGGTAAAAAGCCCTGTTATCATCCATATGCCCGGCAGGAAAATCAAAGGCAACAGGTATATTATAGCCTGATACTACACTCATTATTACCTCCTCAATACTCTTCCCAAAGGGAACTTTTGAATCTGTTATATCCGTCATTCCTCCAACAATCAGCCCGCTGATATTGTCAAAGATACCCGCCAGTCTGAGTCCCATAAGCATCCTGTCTATCCTGTAAAGATGTTCATTGGTGTCCTCAATAAAAAGTATTTTCCCCCTCAGAAATTCGCTCAATCCCGTTCCAAGAATATTACATAACATCGACAGGTTCCCTCCTGCCACAACAGACCTGGTTTCACCCTGCCTGAGATTAGCCGGCATCCACTGGTAAGCACAGCTCCCTTCAAACAGAGCATCCCGTAAGGTGCTTAATGTCTCAGCACTGGTCTGGCTATCGGCATAATTTAATGGCATCTCCCCATGAATAACAGAAATGCCCGTTTTTCTCAATATCTCGGTATGTAATACCGTTACATCGCTAAATCCAACCACCCACTTGGGAGAACGCTTAAATTCCTCAAAATCGAGCTGATCGATTATCCTTGACAGACCATAGCCTCCCCTTGCGCAAAAGATTGCCTTAATACCGGGATTGTCGAGTGCGCCCTGAAGATCGGCCAGCCTCTCACTGTCGTTGCCTGCAAAGATTCCATCCTTTTTATAAAGATGCTCCCCTTCTCTAACATCCAGTTCCCACGACTTGATTACAGATATTGCCCGTTTTGTTTTATCAGTATTTACTCTCCCCGATGGTGCAACAACAATTACTTTATCTCCTTTTTTAAGGAGTGAAGGCATATTTTCAACCTTTGCCATAAGCCCTGATTATTTACCGATAATATCTCTTGCCGGCAGAAAAGGAGCCGGAAACTTATTAATTGCTAAGCTATAAATTTACTATCTTTGTCGCGATAAAAAAACAGCAATATATTTGAAAAGTCCAGGCGTAATGAAAGATCCCCGTAGATACCTTGTAACCTCTGCCCTGCCGTATGCTAACGGCCCTATTCATATTGGCCATCTTGCAGGTGTTTACGTACCGAGCGATATCTACACCCGCTACCTGCGAATAAGAGGCCGGGATGTAATATCTATTTGCGGATCCGATGAGCATGGAGTACCTATTACACTTAAAGCCAGGAACGAAGGAATAAGTCCCCAGGAAGTGGTTGACAAGTTCCACGCTATAAATAAAAAGGCCTTTGAAGATTTTGGAATTACTTTCGACATCTATTCCCGGACATCAAACAAAATACATTACGAAACTGCTTCTAAGTTTTTTAAGACCCTGTACGACAAGGGTATATTTATTGAAAAAGCTTCTGAACAATATTATGACAGTGAGGCCCAAACATTCCTGGCCGACAGGTATATAACAGGAACCTGTCCTCATTGTGCCAACGAAGATGCCTATGGCGATCAATGTGAGAAATGCGGAACGTCGCTCAATGCAACCGACCTTATTAATCCAAAATCTGTTATCAGCGGAAGCAAACCCGTTCTCAGGGAAACAACACACTGGTTTCTGCCCCTCGACAAGTATGAAGACTGGCTTAAAAAATGGATCCTCGAGGACCATAAGGAATGGAAAACAAATGTATACGGGCAGTGCAAGTCATGGCTCGACCAGGGACTTCATCCCAGGGCGGTAAGCCGTGATCTCGACTGGGGAGTCCCGGTACCTGTTGATGGAGCCGAAGGAAAGGTTTTGTATGTATGGTTTGATGCTCCCATAGGTTACATCTCGGCCACACGTGAGCTTACAGACGACTGGGAAAAATACTGGAAAGACGATGAAACAAAAATGGTTCACTTTATAGGTAAGGACAATATTGTTTTTCATTGCATCATCTTCCCGGCTATGTTAAAGGCAGAAGGCAGTTATATACTTCCCGATAATGTGCCGGCAAATGAGTTTCTGAATCTCGAAAATGATAAGATCTCAACCTCACGTAACTGGGCTGTCTGGCTGCACGAATATCTTGAAGATTTCCCGGGCCAGCAGGATGTGCTTCGCTATACCCTATGTGCCAATGCACCCGAAGCCAAGGATAACGATTTTACCTGGAAAGATTTCCAGGCAAGAAACAACAATGAGCTGGTAGCTATACTGGGTAACTTTGTAAACAGGGCCCTTGTTCTTACCAATAAGTATTTTGATGGAAGAGTACCTGAAAGAGGTATTACCAACGACTACGATAATGAAGTGCTGGGAGAGATAAAAATGCTTAAGCAGAAAGTTGAAAAGAGCCTCGAAGCATATAGATTCAGGGAAGCACTGAAAGAAGCCATGAACCTTGCCCGCCTGGGTAATAAGTACCTTGCCGATACCGAGCCATGGAAGGTAATAAAGACTGATGAAGACAGGGTAAAGACCATTCTGAATATCTCACTCCAGATAACCGCTAACCTGACTATCCTGCTCGATCCCTTTCTTCCCTTCTCGGTAAAGAAACTGAGAGAGTGGATCAATATTGAGGATCACCCCTGGGATAAAGCAGGAGATACCGCGATGCTTAAGCCTGGCCATACTATAAATACACCTTCGTTGCTTTTCCGTAAGATTGAAGACAGCGAGATTGAAGCCCAGGTTAATAAACTGCTTGAAACAAAGCTTATGAACGACGAAAATAATTTATCACCGGCAACAGTAAAAGAAAACATCACCTTCGACGATTTTACCAAACTGGATATTCGTACCGCAACTATATTGGAGGCAGAAAAAGTACCTAAAACAAAAAAGCTGCTCAAGCTTACTGTTGATACGGGCCTTGATACCAGGACTGTTGTGTCGGGTATCGCAGAATATTTCGAGGCTGATAAGATTGTTGGTAAACAGGTATCTCTGGTTGTTAACCTTGAACCAAGGAAAATAAAAGGTATAGATTCACAGGGAATGATTCTTATGGCCGAAGACAATAATGGCAAACTTGTATTTGTATCTCCTACAGAAAATATAATGAATGGAAGTGAAGTAAAATAAATTACTTCCTGAGAATCCAACAGTCTGAATAATCGGAACGAACCTTATCGCGCAGTTTCAGAGCATCCTCCTTTGTAGAATATGAGCTGAGCAGGACCCTGTAAAAGCCATTATCATTCTCCGATAGCTCTGCAGCATATCCCCTGGAGTCAGCGTCCTCAACCATTCTCATTGCATTTTCATGACTCTTAAAGCTGCCTGCGACAATATAGTATTTTTCACTAATGTTATCCTGAACGGAGTTAACAATAGATTCGGGCTCACCTGAGACAATCTCCATCTCGCTATTCTCAGGAGCCTCCTCTTGAACCACAACATTATTTCTTTCAACAAGCTCGCTGTCAGTCAGCTCTATCCCACTTATCGGGTTAAGAGAAGCCCTGCTTCGGAGTAAATCTGTTTTAAGAGGAACCAGTATCATTGCCGCAATGAATGGTACAGCTATAACAGCTCTCCATGCCATCTTCCTGTTTGAAGAGCGCACAGAATTCATATCACGCATCGCTGTTCTGCCCGTTAGCTCATAAGACATAAGAGGTTCTCTTCTGAAGCTTGTAAAACCATAGGAGTCGAGAAGGAAATTTGTGTCCCTGTCGGGCTCAAATTCTATATTACCTTCATTATTGGTTTGAAAATAACCTATCCTGTCGAATGCCACTCTTTCACCCTTTTCAAGTCGCTGCTTAACACCAGCGATAAAGTCATCCACAACGCGCTTCGAGTCGGCATAACCAATTTTTCTCTCCGCCGAAATCTTTCCAATAAGCAAGCCGTCATTATGAACCAGGTTGCGATTAAAAGAAATAGCCTTTACGGGCGGACTGAAGGTAGAGGTGGCCTTATCGATTTGCGCAGGGCGATAATTACCTATAAAACCCCCGAACGATGGGAGAATAACACAATCGTGCTTAAACAATAATTCCCTGATATGTGCTGTAATATCTATCATTTTTCAATAAGGCGTGAACAACAAAAATAATAAAAAAGTCTATTTAAAGTTCATAGTGCCACTAATAATCAAAAATATTATCTTAGCTATAACTTAAAAACAAGTAATTATCGCAGCCATGGAAGAGATCAGGATGGTAGATTTAAAGACCCAGTATAATAATGTTAAGGATGAAATTGACACGGCGATTAATTCGGTGATAGAATCCACTGCATTTATCAGGGGGCGGGAAGTAAGCCTGTTTGAAGAAGAACTGGCAAATTTCCTGGATATTGGCAATGTTATAGCATGTGGTAATGGCACCGATGCTCTGCAGGTTGCACTTATGGCTCTCGACCTAAAGCCTGGCGATGAAGTAATAACAACCGACTTTACATTTATTGCAACCGTAGAAGTTATAGCCCTCCTCGGTCTCAAACCCGTCCTGGTTGAGCCTTATCCGGGCACATTCAATATATCTGCCAGTGCTGTGAGAGATGCTATTACCGAAAAGACACGGGCAATTCTCCCTGTACATCTCTTTGGTCAGTGTGCCGCCATGGAAGAATTGATGGATATCGCACAAGAGCACCAACTTCACATAATTGAAGACACAGCCCAGGCACTTGGGTCAGAATATGTTTTTTCAGATGGGCGGAAAGCAATGGCAGGAACAATGGGCACAATTGGCACAACATCTTTTTTCCCCAGTAAAAACCTGGGGTGCTACGGAGATGGCGGAGCTGTATTTACCAACGATAATAAGCTGGCAGAAAAAGTAAGGAGTATAGTGAATCACGGCATGACAAAAAGATATTACCACGATTATATAGGGATTAACTCCCGACTCGATACAATACAGGCAGCAATATTAAGGGTTAAGCTGAAATACCTTGACGATTATAACCAGTCACGGAGCCGGGCAGCTGCAAAATATTCTACCGCATTCAGGTTTACCGGCGGTATTAGCTGTCCCGAACAGAGTAGTTTTTCAAGTCATATTTTCCACCAGTATACTCTTAAGCTTGATCCCGAAGACAGAGATCCACTCAGGGATTTTCTTGGTATTAATAATATACCTTCTATGATCTATTATCCTGTCCCCCTACACCGGCAGGAGGCCTATAAATACCTTAATCTATCCGACATCGATTATCCGGTAACTAACAGCCTGTCGGAAAGAGTACTCTCACTGCCAATGCATACCGAGCTTGGGAGTGATCAGATTGATTATATAACTTCCAAAGTTCTGGAATATTTTGAGGAGATTTAAAATGGATTACTTTGCACACGAATCGGCAGTAATAGACCGGGGATGTATAATAGGCCCCGGAACGAAAATATGGCATTTCTCTCATATCATGAGCGATTCTGTCATAGGCGAGAATTGCAATATCGGCCAGAATGTTGTGGTGTCGCCAGGGGTGATACTTGGCAATAATGTGAAAGTTCAGAATAATGTTTCTTTATATACAGGTGTTATATGCGAAGATGATGTCTTTTTGGGACCTTCAATGGTATTTACAAATATCGTTAATCCCAGGAGCGCTGTGGTCAGAAAAGATCAGTATGTAAAAACAATAGTGGGCAAAGGAGCTTCAATTGGCGCCAATGCAACAATTATTTGTGGCAACAACATAGGGTCCTTCTCCTTTATTGGAGCAGGGGCCGTTGTAACAAAGGAAGTCGTGCCCTATTCCCTGGTACTTGGCAACCCCGCTCGTCATGCAGGCTGGATGAGTGAATATGGTCACAGGCTCGAATTTGATAAAAATGGCATTGCCGAATGTCCTGAAAGCAGGGAGAAATATAAACTTTCAGTCAATAGGGTTTCAAAAATTATTAACTAATTTTACCCAAAATCTACTGGCTAATGGAAACCAGACCTAAAAATTTCGGCCTTATTGGAGTGGCAGGATATATAGCAGTAAGACATCTTGCAGCCATCAAAGAAACAGGCAACAGGCTCCTGGCCAGCCTTGATCCCTTCGACAGTGTCGGAATTATAGACAGTTACTTCCCCGAGAGTGATTTCTTTGTAGAGTTTGAACGCTTCGACAGGCACTTTGAGAAGTTAAAGAGGAATAATATAAAGATAGATTATGTTTCGATCTGCTCTCCTAACTTTCTCCACGATTCTCATATCAGGTTTGCCCTGCGTCATAAAGCCGATGCCATATGCGAAAAGCCTATTGTGTTGAACCCCTGGAACATAGATGCTCTCCAGGAAATTGAAAAAGAAACCGGTCAGAAGGTAAACACAGTACTGCAGCTTAGATTACATCCATCGATTATTGAACTTAAGAAAAAGGTCGAAAACGAGCCGGCAGATAAGGTGCACGATATTGACCTGAGTTATATAACGGGCAGGGGAAACTGGTATCGTTTTTCGTGGAAGGGTGATATACAAAAATCAGGAGGCGTAGCTACAAATATTGGAATACATTTTTTTGATATGCTTACCTGGATCTTCGGTAAGGTAAAGACACAAACTGTTCATATTAACCAGGCTGATAAAGCAGCCGGATATCTTGAACTCGAAAAGGCCAGGGTAAGATGGTTTCTTAGTCTTGATACTGACGACCTGCCAAAAGAAATAAAAGAATCAGGACAAAGAACTTACAGGTCTATAACTATAGAGGGTAATAAAATTGAGTTTAGCGGGGGCTTCACAGACCTGCATAAGCAGACCTACCAGGAGATACTTGAAGGAAGAGGATTTAGTCTCGAAGAAGCACGAAGATCGGTAGAAATTGCACATGCTATCAGGAATAGCGAACCCACACCTTCCAGGGGTGAAATACATCCCATGATTATCAAATTATTAAAATAAACATATGTACGAAAAACTACTTAACAGAGAGACAAAGATTTCGGTAATAGGACTAGGATATGTTGGCCTGCCTATTGCTCTTGCTTTTGCAAAAAAATTAAGTGTAATTGGATATGATATTAAAGCCGACAGGGTTGAATTGATGAAGAAAGGTATAGACCCGAGTAATGAGCTTCTGGCTGAAGATTTCTTAAATTCTGATATAGTCTATACATCCAGAATAGATGATCTGAAAAGCGCCTCATTTCATATTATTGCAGTACCAACACCTACCGACAAACATAACCTGCCCGATCTTACTCCAATACTGGCAGCATCACAGGCAGTAGGAAAGATTCTGAAGAAGGGTGATTATGTAGTGTATGAATCAACTGTTTACCCGGGATGTACCGAGGAAGACTGTGTGCCGGTACTTGAAAAGTTCTCTTCGCTTAAATATGGAGTTGATTTCAAGGTTGGATTTAGCCCGGAAAGAATAAACCCCGGAGATAAGGTTAATACTCTTAGCTCTATTGTAAAAGTTACAAGTGGCTGCGATGATGAAGCGGCCGAAAATATAGCCCGTACCTATGAACTTATTATTGGGGCCGGCGTACACAGGGCAAGCTCTATAAAAGTTGCAGAGGCATCGAAAATTATTGAAAATACCCAGCGCGATATAAATATTGCATTTATGAATGAGCTCTCTATCATCTTCAACAAGATGGGGATAAATACCTATGAGGTGCTCGAAGCAGCCGGTACAAAGTGGAATTTTCTGAAATTTTTCCCCGGACTGGTAGGAGGGCATTGTATCGGTGTCGACCCCTACTACCTCTCTTACAAAGCAAAAGAACTGGGCTACCATCCACAGATGATCGACTCAGGCAGGTTTATCAACGACAGCATGGGCAGGTATGTGGGCAAGCAATTAGTTAAGAAAATAATATCTTCATCAAAAAGCCCTAAAGGGGCAAGAGTATTGATAATGGGTATCACCTTTAAGGAGAATGTTTCGGATATAAGAAACTCCAAGGTGATGGATGTGGTTGATGAATTACTCGATTTCGGTGTACTGGTAGATGTTGTAGATCCCAGGGCCGATGCCGGGGAAGTTAACCATGAATATGGCATCGTACTCGAGAAGAAGCCAAAAGGCATATACGATGCAGCAATAGTGGCTGTTAACCATGATGAGTATGCCAACCTGGATGATGAATTCTTCTCAACCGTACTCGACAAGAAAGGTATTGTAGTCGATATTAAGGGAGCCCTTAAAGAAAAAATCAAGACATACTCCTACTGGAGCCTGTAATAATAATATGACTGAAAAAATACTGGTAAGCGGGGGGACCGGATATATTGGTTCCCATACAGCCGTCGAACTTCAAAACGAGGGCTTTGAAGTTATTATTATCGATAGTCTGCACAATTCAGAATTAAGTGTTCTCGATGGAATAGAGGCGATTACAGGTACCAGGCCCTGCTTTGAAAAGATCGATCTATGCAATAAGGAGGCACTATCATCCTTTATAAAAAAACAGGGAAACATAAAGGCTGTCATTCATTTTGCGGCCTTTAAATCTGTAAGTGAATCTGTTAATAAGCCCCTCGAATATTATCGTAATAATATTCTCTCCCTGCTCAATATGCTGGAGGTAATGAGAGAGTTTTCGATAGATTCAATGGTATTCTCTTCATCCTGCACTGTATATGGTCAGCCCGACAAGCTACCGGTAAACGAACAATCGCCCATTAAAGAAGCTGCTTCACCATATGGATACACCAAGCAGGTGGGTGAGAGCATTCTCAGGGACGCTATCTCTGCCTCCGAAAATTTAAGTGGCATTTCGCTCAGGTACTTTAACCCAATTGGAGCTCACTCTTCGGCCCTGATAGGCGAACTGCCCGCAGGAGTACCCGATAATCTTGTGCCCTTTATTACACAGACAGGAATAGGAATAAGAGACCAGCTAAAGGTATTTGGTGATGATTATAATACACCCGACGGATCATGTATCAGAGACTATCTCCATGTAGTCGACCTGGCCAGGGCACATGTAAAGGCAGTACAACGACTGCTTGCAAATAAAATGACTTCGGGTTATGAGATTTTTAACCTGGGCACAGGCAAAGGGGTTTCTGTCTTTGAAGCAATCAGTTCATTTGAAAGAGTATCAGCTAAAAAGCTAAATTACATGGTTGCCGACAGAAGAGAAGGCGATATTGAACAGATCTGGGCAGATCCCTCCTATGCAAACATGGAGCTTGGATGGAAGACAGAGCTCTCTCTCGATGATGCCATGAAATCAGCATGGGAATGGGAAAAACACTACAGAATAAAAAAAGCTGAATAATGAAAAAAACAGTCTTAATAACCGGAGGAGCTGGATTTATTGGTTCGCACGTGATAAGGCGGTTTGTAAAAAACTATCCCGACTACCTCATTGTTAATGCAGACAAACTAAGCTATGCCGGTAACCTGAATAACCTGAAAGATATAGAAGATAGCCCTAATTACAGGTTTGAGAAAATTGATATTGTCGAAAAAGACAAGCTGGAAGAGCTGTTTGAAAAATACCGCTTCGATGCTATTATTCATCTTGCGGCCGAATCGCACGTTGACAGGTCGATTACTTCACCCGATGAATTTGTATTTACAAATATTATCGGTACTGTAAACCTCCTTAACTGTTGCAGGAAGATGTGGCCGGATTATAATAATAAGCTGTTTTATCATATATCTACCGACGAGGTATATGGCTCTCTTGGTGATAAAGGACTCTTTACTGAGTCCACATCATATGATCCCAAGAGTCCATATTCTGCTTCCAAGGCCAGCTCCGATCATATGGTAAGAGCCTACAGCAACACCTATGGCCTACCTGTTGTAATATCTAACTGCTCAAATAATTACGGACCAAACCAGTTCCCTGAGAAACTAATCCCGCTGGCCATTAATAATATCAAAAACAGGAAGGATGTTCCGGTTTACGGCAAGGGCGAAAATATCAGAGACTGGCTTTATGTAGAAGACCATGCCTCGGCCATCGATATGGTTTTCCATAAAGGAAAGCAGGGGGAGACATATAATATAGGAGGGAATAATGAGTGGACAAATATCAGTCTTTTGAATGCCCTCTGTTCGATTATGGATGATAGATTAGGTCGTAAGGAAGGCGAAAGTAAGAAATTGCTGACCTTTGTTAAAGACCGTGCCGGCCATGATATGAGATATGCCATCGACTCTTCCAAGATCGAAAAAGAACTGAAATGGAAACCGCTTCATAATTTCGAATCGGGTCTTGCCTTAACTGTAGATTGGTACCTGTCGAACGAAGATTGGCTCAATAATGTTCTATCCGGCGACTACGAAAAATATTACCAGGAACAGTATAGGAAGAGGGGTTGAAACTGGGTTGAAAAGGTTGAAACTGGGTTGAAGTAGTTTGAGTAGTTTAAGTAGTTTAAGTAGTTTGAAGTGGTTTGAGTAGTTTAGCCCTTTGCTCTTTGCCCTTTGCCCTTTGCCCTTACACCTCGTACCCCGAACCTCATGCCACGCACCCCCTAACTACCTTCTGGTATAAACTAGCTCGAGTCTTGGTGGGTTATCACTACCCAGGCCCCATAAAATAAGATGATTCCCTTCGTATGCACTGAATATTATCTCGAGCTCAGGCTCGGTAATTAATCCGTCGAGATAGTCCTGTACAAATGCAGTAATATTTATTACATAGTTATTTTCGAAATCATAGTACTGACCATCTGCAAAGGTGGGATCAATCAGGTAGTCTCTGGTAATATACCTGTCGCCTTCCTCATCGACATACCTGGCAAGCAAACGGGTGGGGAAATTATCCTCAGGGAAATCGGTATCATCTGAATATGCAGGAAGATACAATCTTGCCTTGTTGATTGCCACAGGAAGACTGTCTTTCAGTGACTCAAGTCCATTCATCCTGAGGGTTGTAAACACACCGTTATAACTCTGAATATATGAAACGGTATCCTGTATTTCCTCGTTTATATAATGAATCTCTTTGCCTGACTCAGCCGCATCAAAATCATGATCAAACACATTATAACTAACAGTCTTGGTGTTAAACAGAAAACTATATGCTCTGCTTGCATCAGCTGTATCGGTGTAATATAAATTCAAGCCTGAATAGCCTGCGTTAAGATTCACCTTCACCATATGGTAGTTCTCTGTCTGCGGGTATTCAAAATACAGTCCGTAAAAATAATCTCTGAAGTCAGGTGGAAGATCAGCAAGAAAGAGCTGGCTGGTATCCCTCATTAACTCATTAACAAATGACAATGGCATTTTAAGTGATAACACAGTATCACCCGCAGTCACACCCACGAAGCTAAATGATCCCAGTAATTGCTTTACAGGCACATTATCATTAATATAATAAGTCGAGTCGGGTGACAAAAATTTATCTATCTCGTAGATATTAACTATCTGGTTTACAGGAAGGCTTCCTTCAATTGAAGAGATCTGAAGCCTGAGTATCATAGAATCGAGAGTAAGATGGTCTGTTGGCCACTCACTTCCCAACCAGAGTTGTGATACAAATCCTGCCTCTGTCAATCCAAAATACGGACTGTAATCACATCCCAGATAATAAGTTGATGGTTTATTTGTATTACCATCTTCATCGATATAGTAAGTCTTAATCTTATTAAAAAAAGATGTGTATGTATTAACACTTATCGTGTCGATAGAAGCAACGGTGCTCAGGTCTGACAGAAGAAGTATCTCACCTCCAATCTGGGAGGGGTCTTCCTCACAACCGGAAAATAATAATAAGCCCAAAAATGGAAGGAAATAAAATAGACCGTAAAATGTCTTGATGATGGATAATAGCCCCCTCTTCGCCTCTCTATCCCTATTGTAAAAGCTTGTCATAAAATTCATTATATGCATCAACATAATCCTCTTCTCCCTGGTAGCCTAAAACCGGCTTATCAAGGCTCTTTAAATATTTCTCAACATCACTGTTAATCTCCTTGCTTCCAAGAATTATGCCATCAGCATTATCTAAAGCAAGTTTTGTGAGATTAACAAAATCTGCTTTCTCGACATGCTTGATGTCTTTCTTGTCAATTCCGTCGGCCATCAATTTGTCTGAGAACGTATCTCTAAACGGATTATTGAATTCATTATTATATAAAGAATAAACTATTTTGAGGTCAGCAAACATCGGATCGTCATAGTACAATTTTCTTAGATAAATAGGAATAAGAGCAGACATCCATCCATGCAAATGCACAATATTAGGCGACCACCTTAACTTTTTAACCGTCTCGATAACCCCTCTTGAAAAGAATATTGCCCTTTCATCATTATCTGCAAATTCAACACCCTTTGCATCCTTTATAACGTGTTTGCGGTTAAAATAATCTTCATTATCAATGAAATAGACCTGCATGCGTGCAGCCTGAATTGAAGCGACTTTAATTATCAGAGGATGGTCGGTGTCATCAATAATCAGATTCATCCCGGAGAGACGAATAACCTCATGTAACTGGTTTCTCCTCTCGTTTATTACGCCATATCTGGGCATAAACGTTCTGATCTCTTTTCCCCTCTCCTGGATCCCCTGTGGTAAAAAGCGACTGATTCTTGAAATCTCCGTCTCGCTTAAATATGGGGTTATCTCCTGTGAAACAAATAGTACCTTTTTGTTATCCATCTTACTACTAGATATGCCTTAGTTCTAACAGAATGCAAAGATAGCAAAAATTCTTTACTTAGTTAAATATATAGTAGTTAGAGAGTTTTGTTTTTATAAATATATTTTTGATTAAACAAGGTGTCGGGCATATTAATATCTTTGCCCTGTTATTTGATTAAATATTTTTAATGAAAATACTTGAAACGGTTAACGACCTTCAATTACATCTCAAACAGGAAAGCATCGGCACCCTGGGCTTTGTTCCTACTATGGGAGCGCTTCACGAAGGACATCTATCCCTGATAAGAAGATCATGCCAGGAGAACGACACCTGTGTTGTAAGCATCTTTGTAAATCCAACTCAGTTCAACGACCCCGCAGACCTGGAAAAATATCCAAGGGATATCGGGAAAGACATTGCATTGCTTGAAGATATAATGCAAGAGAAAGACATATTGTTTATACCGGGATATGAAGATCTTTACAGCCGTGAGAAGGAGTTCGATCTCGACCTGGAAGGGATTGACAGAGTGATGGAAGGAAAGCACAGGCCAGGGCATTTCCAGGGTGTGGTAAGGGTTGTAAAACTCTTATTTGAGGCAGTCAGACCAAATAAAGCCTATTTCGGACAGAAGGACTTCCAGCAACTTACCATAATAAAGAAGATGGTCGAGAAGCTTAGGCTTAATATCGATATAATAGAATGCCATATATTGAGAGAACCAAATGGCCTGGCAATGAGCTCACGCAATGAAAGACTGCCGGCTGATATCAGGGAAAAAGCAAAAATTATCCATTCGACACTGTCCTTGTATAATAATATATCACAACAGGCAGAGATCCCTTTAACAGAAAAAAAGATTATTTCAGAGATTAACAAAACAGGTAACTTCAAGACAGAGTACTTCGAAATCGTTGATAATGTGTCTCTTAAAAGAGTGTCAGCTTCATCAAGCCTGGATCCCAAGCTACGATATTTTGGTTGTATTGCTGTTTTTGCGGGCGAAATAAGGCTAATCGATAATATTGAGTTTTGTTTCCAGTTTCTAAAAGTTGATTAACTTTGCAGGGTAAAACTATTATACAACTATCTCATGTGGATTGAAGTAGTAAAATCGAAAATTCACAAGGCCTCCGTTACCGAGGCAAACCTTCAATACGTTGGAAGTATTACCATAGATGAGGATCTTATGGATGCAGCCAACATTATTGAGAACGAAAAAGTACAGGTAGTAAATATCAACAACGGCGAGCGTCTTGAAACCTATGTAATTAAAGGAAAGAGAGGATCTGGTGACCTTTGCCTTAACGGCCCCGCTGCACGAAAAGTTGCTGTTGGTGATGTAGTAATTGTAATTGCATATGCCATGCTTGATATTGAAGAGGCAAAAACCTTTAAGCCACATCTGGTATTCCCCGACACAGCTACAAATAAACTTATCTGATCTTGAAAGAGAAGATTAAGCAGGTATTAAAAATCATTATATTTCTGGTTCTGAGTACAGTTCTCCTTTATCTTGCGTTTAGGAAGGTTGATCTTGGACAAATAATTGAAGACATTAAGAAGGCCCGATATGGATGGTTAATCCCTTCTTTTGCTTTTTCAATGCTTGCATTTATTAGCCGGTCACGCAGGTGGATCCTGATAATAAGGCCCCTGGGTTACAAGCCCGGCCTCTGGAATACATATCATGCCCTGCTTTCAGGTTACCTGGCAAATTTTGCTCTCCCGAGAGTGGGAGAATTTACGCGCTGTGTGGCACTGGGAAAAAAGGAAAAAATACCGGTTGATAAGCTTTTTGGAACAGTAATAGCAGAAAGGGCCTTCGATTTTATAAGCATGTTGACCATACTTGTTTTGATGCTTATTCTCAGAGGCGACCTGATGAAAGCCTTCCTCCGTGATTATGTCCTGGTTCCGCTAAGAGATAAGATGGCCGACATCTTCGGATTTTCGTTTCTCGCTACTACTATTGCAGCACTTGTGATAGTCTTTTCAATTTATGCTATTTACCATTTCCGTAACGATTTTATTAAACTTAAGTTCTTCAGGAAAATACTGGATATTGTTAAAGGAATTTTTCATGGACTGAAGGCCTTTCTTTCTATAAAAAACAAGGCAGAGTTTATTTTTCATACCCTCATAATCTGGACAAGTTATACTTTTATGACCTGGGTGATTGTATTTATGACCCCCGCAACAGAGCACCTTACACTTGCCGATGGAATATTTCTCCTGGTAATTGGCAGCCTGGGCATGGCAGCACCGGTGCAGGGAGGTATAGGCGCCTTTCACTGGATTGTCTCAAGGGGTCTCTTTGTAGTATACGGAATATCGCTTGAAGACGGACTGGTTTATGCAACCTTATCGCATGAGTCCCAGATGATCCTTATAGCAGTGCTTGGAACATATTCCTTCTACAGGATATTCAGGCGAAAGGGTAAGAGCGAAGAGCTAAGGGCTAAGGGAGGGTAGATGAGTGTTGGGGTGTTGGGGTGTTGGGGTGATAGACCACTCAAACTACTTCAACCACTTAAACCTTTTCAACCCAGTTTCAACCCTTTTCAACCCTTTTCAACTCAGTTTAAACATAAGGATTTGTTATATTTATTACTTTTAAGAAATTAATGGCTAAATCTAAGAAAATATATGTGTGCCGTAATTGCGGTGCTGATTCCCCGAAATGGATAGGTCGCTGTCCTTCCTGTGGAGAATGGAATACCTATATAGAAGAGCTTGAAGTAAAAAAAGGAACCTCAGTAACGAATTTCAAGGATACCCCTTCCAGACCTGAAGCTATAGGAGATATAACATCATCGCGAAAGCGCCGCATTTCAACCGGATATAAGGAGGTAGACAGAATACTTGGTGGTGGCATGGTGCCAGGATCTCTACTACTCTTCGGAGGCGAACCGGGAGTTGGAAAATCAACACTGGCTCTCCAGCTGGCAATGAAGATGGATCAGAAAAAAATTCTCTATGTCTCTGGCGAAGAAAGTGGTGAACAGATTAAACTCAGGTCTGAGAGACTGTCAGATGGTAATGATCTTTGTTATATCTACAGCGAAACATCACTCGAAAATATCCTTTCCCAATCCGAGCAGATCAAGCCCGATCTGCTTATAATAGACAGTATACAGACAATCACCACCTCGGCTATAGAATCATCAGCAGGTTCGATTAGCCAGGTAAGAGAGAGCGCTGCCCTTCTGCTCAAATATGCCAAACAAACAGGCACCCCCGTCTTGCTGATAGGACATATCACAAAAGACGGTACCCTGGCTGGGCCCAAGATTCTTGAACACATTGTTGACGTTGTACTTCAATTTGAAGGCGATAATAATTATATATACAGGATACTGAGAGCCATTAAAAACAGGTTCGGTTCGACAAACGAGATTGGAATATTCGAAATGCTGTCAACAGGACTCCGGGAAGTTGCAAACCCGAGTGAAATGTTTATAAACCAGCACACTGAAGAACTCAGCGGCACAGCAATTGCAGCCACTGTAGACGGAATAAGACCATTTATGATTGAAACCCAGTCGCTTGTCAGCAGTGCCGTTTATGGTACTCCCCAGAGGAGCTCGACTGGCTTTGATATAAGGCGTCTTAATATGCTGCTTGCAGTACTGGAGAAACGAGCCGGATTCAGGCTGGGTGTAAAGGATGTATTTCTCAATATTGCAGGGGGATTAAAGGTAAGTGATCCTGCTATAGACCTTTCCGTTATCAGCGCAGTGCTGTCTTCCAATCTGGATATATCAATCAGTAAGAAATATTGCTTTGCAGGCGAGACAGGTCTGAGCGGAGAAATAAGACCGGTAAGTCACATAGATCAAAGAATTAAAGAAGCTGATAAACTGGGATTTGAAAAAATCTTTATCTCAAAGTACAACCGTAAAGCTGACATCGGAAAAACAAGAATCACTGTAGTTGAAATCGGACGTGTAGATGAGCTTGTGAAAAGACTATTTGGCTAGAAGCGGGGTGCGAGGTGCGAGGTGCGAGGTACGGGATGCAATAGGAAAATCAAAAATCAATTGACTTTTTCATAAATCTTTAATAAATTTATGCTGCTGCATAAAATATTTTAGATTTAATGGGAGACTATAAAAAGCTCGAAGTATGGAATCTTGCAAAAGATTTGGCTGTCCATATATATGAAGTGACAGAATCCGGAAAAATTTCTAAAGACTTTGGCCTTAGAGATCAAATAAGAAGGTCAGCCGTAAGTGTTGCCTCAAACATTGCAGAAGGGGAAGAGTCAGGAAGACAACTAAAAGCAATTAACTACCTGTATATTTCAAAAGGCTCACTGGCAGAATTAGAAACTCAGATATTTATTGCTCAGAAAACTCAATACATTGAAAATAAATTATGTGACATTCTGCTTGAGAACATCTCAATATTATCAAAAAAACTAAGGAAACTTATTCAATACAGAGAATCAATTATCTGATACCTCGCACCCCGTACCCCGTACCCCGTACCCCGTACCCCGTACCTCGCACCTCACACCCCACTAAAACTCTTCATTATAGCGATTATTTATAGGAGTCTCTTTCTTCAGCTTATCGCAATCGAGTTCCATATTGAATCCGGGTGGCTCTTCGAACTTATCTGCTTCCATAATGCCCAGTTCCTCATCGGCATAAATCTTCTGAAGGAATAAACCGAATACCGGCAGGGCCATATTAGATCCCTGACCAAGGGTAATATTTTCAAAGTGAATTCCCTGGTCTTCCCAACCACTCCACACTCCTCCCACCAGATTAGGAGTTATGCCCATAAACCATCCGTTGGAATGATTCTGGGTGGTTCCCGTCTTACCCCCGATTTCACTCTGCAGCTCATAAACTGTTCTTAGCCTGACTCCCGTTCCTCCGCTTGCAGTCACACCCTGCAAAAGGTTTAACATAAGGTAGGCGTCCTCCTCAGTCATAACCTCCTCGACTCGTGGACTAAATCTTGCAATTACATTACCATTTTTATCTTCTATACGGCTTACAACAATTGGCTCAGTATAAATGCCCTTATTGGCAAAGGTACTAAATGCGCCAACCATCTCCTTTAGCTTAATTATGCCGGTACCAAGAAAGATAGACGGAACAGCTTCAACATAATCGTTGCGTGTATTTATTCCCATCCTGGTCATCATATCCACCACGGCCTGTGGGGTAAACTGCTTCATCAGCCAGGCCGAAATATAATTTTCAGACTTTGCCAGTCCCCATTTAAGAGTAACCATCTTACCATGGTATTCGCGGGGCCCTGAACTTCTTGGCGACCATGGTACAGTATCCCCCGGTATATTAAAAACCCTTGGAATATTCTCTACCTCGTAGCATGGTGAATAACCATCCTGAATGGCCAGGGTATAAAGGAATGGCTTTATTGTTGAGCCAACCTGCTTCCTTTGCTGGCTAACTGCATCATACTTAAAGTACCTGTAATCCGGGCCACCAACATAGGCTTTTACATATCCTGAATGAGGATCCATAGCCATAATACTGGAGCGTACAATATGCTTGTAGTAGTATACCGAATCGTAGGGGGTTAATATGGTATCAACATCACCCTTCCAGGTAAAGAGACTCATTGGCACGGGAGTATTAAAAGCAAGGTTTATTGAGTCTTCCGATATCCCCGCCCTTGTCATAGCCCTGTACCTGTCGGTCCGCCTGATCGAGGTTTGCATTATGTCTTTAATATCCCCCGACGACAGATCGTTACTGTATGGCGGACGCCTGAAGCTTTTCGACTGGTAATCAAAATCAGGTTGTAATCCCTCTGACAGATGTTCCCAGACTGCTTCTTCGGCATAAAGCTGCATCCTGGAGTCTATAGTTGTATAAATCTTTAGTCCGTCCTTATATATATTGTAATTCGACCCGTCGGGTTTGGTGTTCTTCCTGCACCAGCCATATAGATTATTCATCTCCCATTCAATTGAATCGTTCTGATAGTCAGGAGTAAAAATATAATTGTCCCTGTCGGGCTCAAAAGCAATCATTGTGGTACGAATATACTCCCTTAAATAGGTTGCCAGACCCAGGTTATGGCTGGGTTCTTTAAAGTCAAGTTCTATTGGGAGAAGAGAAACAGAATCGGCAACTTCTGAATCGAGGTAACCATATTTAACCATCTGAGATAGTACCAGGTTCCTTCTTTCAATCATCTTCTCAGGAAATCTCTTTGGGTTATAGAGAGCCGAATTCTTTAGCATCCCAACAAAAATTGCAGACTGATCAATTGACAATGAGTCTGGGGTTGTATTGAAATAAACCTCCGAAGCAGATCTTATCCCCACTGCATTATAGAGATAATCATATACATTCAGGTACATCGTAATTATCTCCTCCTTGGTATAATTCCTCTCAAGTCTCACCGCAGTAGCCCATTCTTTAAGCTTGGCAATACCAAGGTTGAAGATTCCTTTCCTACCCTCTTCGCCCATCATTATGGCCCGTGTATTATACAGGTTTTTTGCAAGCTGCTGTGATATTGTGCTACCTCCTCCGGTGTTCTGGCCCATCACAATTGATTTAACAATAACCCTTGCCAACCCGCGGAAATCAATGCCTGAGTGACGGTGAAAACGGATATCCTCGGTGGCAATAAGAGCATCCACCACATAGGGAGATATCTCCTCATATTCTGTCCAGCTCCTGTTCTGAAAGTAGTATTTACCCAGTAACACACCGTCGGCCGAATATACCTCTGCAGCCAGGTTGTTCTCAGGGTTTTCAAGCTCATCAAAAGTTGGCATTGGACCAAAAACCTCATTGGAAACGAGAATAAAAAGAGCCAGCAACACAAGGAAGGGTGTGGCGAATATTATCCAGAACCATCTGACATATTTTCTGTACTTACTCTTGCTCTCTGTCATAACTGTTTGTGATCTTTGCTTCAAAAGTACTAAATAAAAATTAAAGAATTATCGATCATTATTTTGAACTTAGGTACATAAATGCTTTACTTTGTCCAGCATTTTGAGGAACCCAATTTAGATGGATATGAGTGGAAACCTGGTTATTGTAGAGTCGCCTGCAAAAGCAAAAACAATAGAGAAATTTCTTGGTAAAGATTATAAAGTTGTCTCCAGCTTTGGACATATTCGTGACCTTAGTAAAAAGAATATAGGTATCGATATTGACAACGGATTCATCCCTGAATATATTATCCCAACCGATAAAAAGAAGATTGTTAGCGAACTGAAAAAACATGTAAAGGAAAGCAAGATTATATGGCTTGCTTCGGATGAAGACCGTGAAGGAGAGGCTATTGCATGGCATCTTATGGAGGTACTTAAGCTTAACAAAGACAATACCAGGCGTATAGTATTTCACGAGATTACTGAAGAAGCAATTAAAAAGGCTATAGAAAGTCCCAGAAGTGTAAATAGTGATGTTGTTAATGCACAGCAGGCAAGAAGGGTTCTCGACCGACTGGTGGGTTTTGAAATATCACCCATCCTGTGGAGAAAGGTACAGCCATCTCTGTCGGCCGGAAGGGTTCAGTCGGTTGCACTGAGAATACTTGTTGACCGTGAAAGAGAGATTATCGCCTTCAAAGCTGGTTCATCATTCAGGGTCCAGGCCGATTTTCTGTTTAAAGACAAAGAAGGCAGCGATAACCTACTTAAGGCAGAGACTAATAAAAAATTTGGCGGCGAAAACGACGCCATGAAGTTCCTGGAGCTGTGCTCCGAAGCCTCCTTTGCAATCAGCGATGTTTCGGTTAAGCCGGGTGTAAGGTCTCCTGCACCACCTTTCACAACATCGACTCTTCAGCAGGAAGCATACAGAAAACTTAGTTTTTCAGTTTCGCAAACCATGTCGGTGGCACAGAAATTATACGAAGCAGGTAAGATTACCTACATGCGTACAGATTCTACAAACCTTTCGCAGCTGGCAATAAACACTGCTGCGACAGTAATAAAAAAAGAATTTGGAGAAGCATATTCTAAATCCAGGCAGTTCAAAACCTCATCAAAGGGAGCACAGGAAGCTCACGAGGCAATAAGGCCTACCTATATGGATAACCATGAAGTACCCGGCAGCAAGCAGGAAAAGAGATTGTACGACCTGATCTGGAAGAGGACCCTGGCATCACAGATGAGTAATGCAACAGTAGAAAAAACTACTATAGCTATTAGTGTATCGAACTCCCCCACAGGGTTCTTTGCCCAGGGAGAAGTTATTACTTTCGATGGCTTCCTGAAAGTATATCGCGAATCTAGCGACAACGGGAATGGTGATACATCAACTGATATTCCTCCGGTAAAACCGGGAATGGACCTGAGCTATGAAAGCATCTCCGCCACCGAGCGATTCACATCTCCGCCACCCAGATATACAGAAGCCAGCCTGGTTAAGAAAATGGAGGAACTTGGTATTGGTCGGCCTTCAACATATGCCCCGGTTATTTCAACAATTCAAAATCGCGGATACGCAGCCAGGGAAGATCGTCCGGGCACGAAGAGAAAAATCAGGTTTCTGAGTCTTGAAAAGGGGACCATCAGCAAAGCAGTTAAAACAGAAGTTGCAGGAACGGAAAAATCAAAAATGTTTCCTCAGGATATTGGTATGATAGTTAACGATTTCCTGGTCGAAAATTTCAAAGATATTTTCGACTATCATTTTACGGCCAATGTTGAGGTACAGTTCGACCAGATAGCCGAAGGCAAGCTGAAGTGGGACAAGATGCTCGAGAAATTCTACAATCCCTTCCATAAGAAGGTAGAGTCAACCCTCGAGCAGAGCAGCAGGAAAACCGGTGTCCGCATACTGGGCAAACATCCCGAAACAGGAGAACAGGTTTCGGTCAGAATGGGACGCTTCGGACCGGTTGCCCAGATTGGAGAAGTCAGTGAAGAAAGTAAACCAAGATATGCCAGTCTCCGTAAAGGTCAGCTGATCGAGACAATCTTAATTGAAGAAGTGCTTGAATTATTTAAGCTACCCCGCGAAATAGGTGAATACGAAGAAAAGCCACTTACTATCGGACTGGGGCGGTTCGGACCCTATGTTAAGCACGACAATAAATTCTATTCTCTGGAAAAGGATGTCGACGACCCATTAGAAGTAACAAGGGAGAGAGCTATCGGACTTATCGAAGCAAAGAGGGAGGGAGATAAAAAAAGAATAATAAATACCTTCGGGGAAATTACTGTTCTGAATGGTCGTTATGGGCCATATATATCATATCATAAAAAGAATTACAAAATTCCAAAAAAGACAGATCCTGCCACCCTTACAGAAGAAGACTGTATGGCGCTGATTGAAAAGGGATCAGGATCAAAAAAATAAGCTATTATTACAGCATGATCAACCTCAGCGATTATTTCGACCCTGTGAGTATTGAGCGACCCCTGTGGGGGCACCTTGCAGAACCATCATGTCTTTCGCATAATCTGACAATAAGTACTGCCAGTAAACCGATTGAAAACATATCAGGGTTCAGGATTGCGTTAATAGGTGTTGCAGAAGATCGCCGCTCTCCAAACAAAGGATCAGGTGAAGCGCCTGATAAAATAAGAGAATCACTTTACCAGCTTTCAAGGTTACCAGGCAAGAATAAGATTGCCGACCTGGGTAATATAAAACAGGGTCCGCGATTTGAAGACACCCTGGCCGCCCTTAAAGACGTTCTTGTTTACCTCCTTCACAAAGATTGCATGGCTGTTATCCTGGGAGGCAGCAGTGCTATTATACCTGCTATCGACAGGGCCTTTACAGAACATGAAATAAAATATTCCTTCGCCTCCATTGATTCAAGACTGGACTTTTCCAGCGACAGAAAAGAACCCGATTCGTTCAATTACCTGGGCGAGATCATTTACAACAGGCAGAGTTCAATTAGTAATTTTGTGAACATAGGATATCAGACATATCTCAATGACCAACAGGTGGTTAATAGGTTTCGTAAGATGAACCACATGCTGGTAAGACTTGGTGAAGCCAGGGCCGATCTCCCCGAAATCGAGCCAACATTTCGCGATTCATCCTTTATCTCTCTCGATATATCATCCGTCAGGCAATCAGACGCTCCCGGCACTTTTGCCCCTTCGCCAAATGGTTTTTATACAGAAGAAATATGCCTCCTGGCCCGTTATGCCGGACTTAGCGATAATATGAAAGTATTCGGTCTGTTTGAGGTAAACCCCCTGCTCGACAGTCGTAGTCAGACCTCTGTTCTGGCCTCGCAAATACTCTGGTTCTTACTCGAAGGAAACTCGCAGAGGAAATCAGAATCAGAATTAATCGATAAAGACAAAAATGGTCGCTTCGTACTGTATCATGTAAGTGTAAAAGACCTCGAGGAAGATCTTATATTCATTAAAAGCACAGTAACAAACCGATGGTGGATGAAGATAGTTACTAAAGATGGCCTTATAGTATATATCGCCTGTTCATACAACGATTATCTGAAAGCAGGAGAAGGAGAAATTCCGGCCCGGTGGATGAAGGCCATCTCAAAATAATTAGAAAGCACTTCACTATAAATGTAACTTTCAGAGGGTTCATCCGTATATTTCAACCATTAGTCATAATATATTAGGCCAGTTGGTCTAATTTTTGTGTATTTTTTGGGGTAAAATATAATTTTTACTTTCTTTAGTAGTTATATTAGTCCCAACCAGACTAGATGTCTACCATATGATTAAGAGAATAGCCTTTATAGCAACAATATTAAGCATAAGCCTTCTGGTAAAAGGTCAGTCCGATCCTGTATCCAGTCAGTATATGTTTAACCGTATGCTATATAACCCCGGGGTGGCAGGAAGTTCGGGAATGATCTGCGCTACTGCCATGAACCGTCAACAATGGGTTGGCTTTGAGGGAGCACCAACCACCACTCTCTTTCATATAAATGCAGCTATATCTCCTTTTGGCACAAGATCAGGTATTGGACTGACTATAGTTAATGATAAAACAGGCTTTGATACAGATAATACCCTCTCCCTTTCCTATTCCTATATGATTGACCTGGGGTCAGGTAAACTGGGCATTGGGGCAAACATAGGAATGTTGAACAGGGCAA
Organism: uncultured Marinilabiliaceae bacterium; assembly: GCA_942491535.1. Lineage (GTDB taxonomy): Bacteria > Bacteroidota > Bacteroidia > Bacteroidales > VadinHA17 > JAUVKT01. The sequence continues at coordinate 79,451 of CALOBV010000012.1, read as the reverse complement.
TAGATCCCACATGGAATATACCCTCAGGCGATCAGTTTGTAGATCCTTCCCAGGATCCATTAATTCCGGATGGAAAGGAAAGTATCCTTGCCTTTGATATGGGTCTTGGAGTGTATTATAGTACTAACGACTACTATGCCGGTCTGTCTGTTACTCACCTAAACGAACCAAAGATAAAGTATACCGAAGGGACTCCTTTCGTAGCCCGCCAGTTCTACGCAATGGCAGGCTATAACCTGAGGCTTACCAATCCTGCTTTTGAACTTTTACCATCGGTGTTTATGTATAGCGATGGAAGAGTTTTTCAGACAACGGTTAATACCCTGATCAGGTACAATAAAAAAGTATGGGGTGGCGTTTCCTATAGAGCAGGTGATTCAATGACCGGAATATTTGGTATAGAATTGTATAATGGGATACGAATTAGCTATGCTTATGACTTCCCGATGAACGACATAAGAAAGAGCACTTCCGGCAGTCACGAATTCCTCGTAAACTACTGTTTTGACCTGAGTTTGGGAAGGAATTCGATGCGCTATAAAAGTATTAGATTTTTATGATTATTGAAAAAAAATAACTTACTTGCAGTATTAAATTCTGATGTAATATGAAAAAGGTAATCCTATTAGTTCTCACAGTCACAGTTTTTTTGACAGCATGCGGACCTGGAAACAACGGTGAACTTGTTGGAGTACAGGGTAGAAAAAAATTCTTCGAACCAGAGCCCTTTGAGATGGCATTTATACCTGCCGGCAACTTCATGATCGGACCTAGCGATCAGGACGCCGTAAACTCTATGACTACCATATCGAGGTCGGTAACGGTCAATGCATTCTGGATGGATCAGACAGAGATTACAAATAATAAATATCGTCAGTATGTACATTGGGTACGCGACTCAATTATGCGCACCAAACTCGGTGAGGCAGCCATCGCTGATTATCAGTTCTATATGGTCGACGATGAAGGCAACGAATATGATCCTCCTGTTCTGAACTGGGAAGAAAAAATCGACTTCGAAAACCAGGAGATAGCTGACGTTGTGGAAGAGATGTATTATCCACCTGAAGAAAGATTTAATAACCGCAAGCAGTTTGATGTTCGTAAACTTAACTTCAGCTATTACTGGGTTGATTATAAGCAGGCAGCCAAGAGCAGGTACAATGCTGAGACCGGAGAATACGAAGGCCAGGTTACCAGTATAGATGGTGTGGTATCGGACGTACAGAACAGATCATCATTCATTATGCATGATGAGGTAAATGTTTATCCTGATACACTCGCATGGATCAGAGACTTTACTTATTCATTTAACGACCCCTTTGCATCACTCTATTTCTGGCACCCTTCATACGACAATTATCCGGTTGTAGGGATAACATGGCAACAGGCTAATGCCTTCAGTATATGGAGAACAGAATACCTGAATGCTGCTTTAAGAGCACAGGGTATGGTTGATGTGCATGCCTACAGATTACCACTCGAAACAGAATGGGAATATGCTGCAAGAGGCGGTCTCGAATTATCAATGTACCCATGGGGTGGTCCTTATACCAGGAATTATAAAGGTTGCTTCCTTGCAAACTTTAAACCACTTCGTGGTAATTATATCGATGATGGCGAAGTATATACAGCCAAAGTTGCATCATTCGAGCCCAATGAATTCGGGCTTTACGATATGTCTGGTAATGTTGCTGAATGGACAAAATGTGCATACCACCCCTCAGCTTATATCTTTACCCACGACCTTAATCCTGACTACCAGTATGACGCCAGACCCGACGATCCACCTATCCTGAAACGGAAAGTAATAAGGGGCGGATCATGGAAGGACATTGCTTACTTCCTCCAAACCAGTACTCGCGACTTTGAGTACCAGGATTCAGCGAAATGCTATATCGGATTCCGTAACGTAAGAGATTTTATCGGTGTTAATTAAACCCTAATAACATAAGAAATAAACCATTAAAACCAGGTATATGAGCCTAGCAGAAATTGTACAAAGTAGCGGATGGAAGAACTTTATGGCCAAGCTATATGGCATTGGAGCTTCTGTCGTAATAATCGGAGCACTCTTTAAGATTCAGCACTACCCGCTGGCAGGTCCCTTCCTGTTTGTAGGACTGTGTACTGAAGCTATTATTTTCTTCTTCTCTGCATTTGAGCCACTACACGAAGAACCAGATTGGTCACTTGTGTATCCAGAGCTCGCCGGAGTACCGGACGATGAAGAAGAAATGGCATTGCAAGCTTCAAGATCAGCTGCAATACACCAAGGCGGTGGCGGCGGAGGAGGCGGATCAGCCGCCCTTGCAAAATTTGACGAGTTACTGGTTAATGCCGAAATCACACCCGATGTGTTTGAAAGTCTCGGCATAGGACTGAAGAAACTCAACAAAACAACTTCCAACCTCAATGCTATGGGAGATGTAACTGCAGCAACCAACGAATTTGCTGAGAAAATCAAAGGTGCCGCCGATGTTGTAAGTAATCATACTGACAACTTCGTTCAGAAAAGCGAGTCACTTGGTTCTTCTCTTGGTAAACTTGACGAGTCGTATCAGAGCACAGCCCAGATTATTACCAACACAGGAAGCAACTACCAGCATATGACCGAATCACTGTCGAAAATTGAGGCAGGAGGAAAATCATACGATGAGCAGCTAGTAGCTATGAATAAGAATTTATCTGCTTTAAATGCTGTTTATGAACTTCAACTCAAAGGAGCAAACGAACAGGTTAAAGATGCTGAAACACTGATGAAAGGTGTTCAGGGAATGCTGACAAATCTTAAGGATTCAGCAGAAGATGCACAAAAGTATCGCGAACATGTAAGTCAGCTGAATGAAAACCTTGCTGCGCTGAATACAGTATATGGCAATATGCTAAGTGCCATGAACACTAAGTAATCAATATTTCTTTAACCTAAACCACCCTCCACAATATGGGACACGGAAAAGAAACCCCGCGGCAAAAAATGATCGGCATGATGTACCTGGTGCTTACAGCAATGTTAGCGCTTAATGTGTCGAAAGAAGCCGTAGAAGCATTTAAAAAGGTTGATAAAGGTCTTACCAAGACTGTAATCAACTACGAAATGAAAAACAACCTTACCTACGAGGAGTTTGAGCGCGCCTTCAGCGAAAATCCTGTTAAGGCAGGCCCATGGAGGTCAAAGGCCGTAGAGCTTCATGATCGCGCAGACGAACTCTTTGATTATTTGCAGGATATAAAGATTGAAATAATCTACGAAGCTGAAGGAGAAGACACTGAAGCTGTAGTTGGCAGAGAAGTCCATATAGATCATGTCGAGAAAATCGACGAGAACAATATCCCTTCCCAGATTCTTATCGGAGACGACGAAAACGGGAAGGCCAATAATATTCGTGCACTTATTAACGACTACCGTGGATTTCTAATTGAAACTATCGACGGAGGAAACGTTACAGTCGAACAGTCTGTATTGGAAAGTCTTAATACCGACGATGCGAAAGCTCCCGACGGAGCAGTCGAAAGATGGGAGAATAATACCTTCCACGCACTGCCCCTGGTAGCCGTTATTACTATTCTGTCAAAACTGCAGGTTGATGTACGAAATGCCGAAACAGATGTTCTGAACTTCCTTTACAACCAGATCGATGCTTCGTCATATAAGTTCAACAAACTCGTGCCAACAGTTATTACACCATCATCTTATGTGATGCGTGGGAACCAGTATAAAGCCTCGGTATTTATTGCCGCTACCGATACTACCAAGGTACCTGAAATACTGGTTGGAAGATATGATTCTACTATTAACGCTGATGGTACCAGATCATATGAGATGATTGGCGACTACGAGACACTGGAGGTCGACGACCAGGGACGTGGTATTTATTCAAAACCTGCTACATCTATCGGAGATAAGCCATGGGGCGGACTGATTAATATCAGTGCACCCGATGGATCTATTGTAAGTTATCCATTTAAATCTTCATATACCGTAGGTGCACCAAACGTTGTGGTATCGCCTACTGCTATGAACGTACTCTATATTGGTATCGACAACCCTATTGATATTTCCGTACCTGGTGTGGGTTCTGATGCCATATCTGCGAATATGTCTAATGGTAATATTAAGAGAGGCAGACTACAGGGCTACAGGGGTGAATGGATAGCCAAGCCTACTACAGCAGGACAGGAAGCTGCAATTAATGTAAGCGCCGTTGTGAATGGAGAGAGAATGAGATTCCCTCCCTATACTTTCAGAGTACAAACCATTCCTCCTCCGGTTGCAAAATTTGCAGGCGTAATTGCTGACGGATCTGTATCCAAAGCAGTTGCCCTGGCACAACAGGGTGTTTTTGCCGAACAGCCCGACTTCCTGTTCGACCTTGATTATACGGTAACTAAATTTACTATGACTATTACACAGCGTGGATTCGACCGTGTAGCATCATCAACAAATAACAGGATAACACCCCAGCAGAGGGAACTTATCGATGCCTTAAATCGTGGACAAAAGCTTTATGTAACAGATATATGGGCTGTTGGACCGGATAATAAGCCAAGTAAGATTCCTCCGGTAATTATTACAATAAATTAATTGATATACTATCATGAAAAGATTTGTTCTTTTTAGCCTATTAGTGCTTTTCATCTCAACCGCCGGATTCAGTCAATCCTTTGGCGATATATATGAGAAATCTATCGAAAACAATGAGGCTATCCCCTATCCATACCTGCGTGAAGCAGATGTTATCTGGTCGAAAAGGGTAACACGGATGGTTGATATGAGAGAGAAGATGAATCTCCCTCTTTATTATCCAACCGTTCCCACATCAGATGGCAGGATGAGCCTTACCAGTATTATACTTGGTGAGATTAAAGCAGGGGCGCTGAATGCATTCGACCCAAATAATATGAATGTTAATGTAACCTATTCCGATATCGAGATTCAACTCGGAGCCGGATCTGATACAACTACTATCCAGACCATGACAGGAGGTTTCCGCGATACGGTTATCTTACGAGAACCACATCCCGAAGAGGTGCTGCAGATGCTGGTATTGGAAGAATGGTATTTCGATAAAAAGCACTCCAGGATGGATGTCAGAATAATTGGTCTCTGCCCCATCAGGGTTTTCTTTGATCCGCAGCTTGGCCGTATATCACGCCGACAGATATTCTGGGTTAAATATAACGACTACAGAGACTCATTCGCAAGACACGAAGCCTATAACAGGTTTAATGATGCCCAGAGGATATCATATGATGACCTTTTTATGCAACGTCGATTCTCAAGCGTTATATATGCCGAGTCTAATGTATACGACGACAGGCAGATAAATGAGTACAAAGTTGGTAAAGATGTACTCTACGAGGCAGAAAAGGTCAAAAGAGAACTGCAGGAATTTGAACACGACCTGTGGGAATACTAAGAGATAGCAACAGCTAACTAATATAAAAGGTGCTCAATATTGGGCACCTTTCTATTTATAATGAAGTGTAACTGTTTATTGGTTATTTGCTCCTTTCAGTCGCGTTATTAGTAATTAACGGTGAGCGCAGCGAACCCATTAACTACTAACTATTAACTACAAATACTCCTCTCCACCTCTATCCCTGATATCGTCGATATATTTTTTAATATTCTGCTCCTCTTCCCTTCTTACTACAAGAAGTACATCTCCGGCATCAACAATAATATAATCCTTCAATCCCTGCAAAACGGCCACCTTGCCCTTGGGCAGTTTGATAATACTGTTTTTGAGCTCGTATCCGAAAACCGAATCCATATCACCGCTGTTTCCGTCGCGGTCGATAGCATAATGACCCGGTAGTGACCCCCATGTGCCCAGGTCAGACCAGCCAAACTCGGTACATTTAATAAATACATTATCGGCCTTCTCCATTATGCCATAGTCTATGGATATACTTGAACATTCAGAATAGACCCTGCCAATTATATCATCTTCCTTCTCTGTGCCAAATGCATAGCTGTACTCATCAAAAGTAGTGTATATATCGGGCAGGTATTTTTCAAATGCATTAATTATGGTTTTTGCTTTCCAGAAAAATATTCCTGAGTTCCAGAAAAAATCACCACTTGTCATAAATACCTCTGCAAGCTCCCTCGTGGGCTTCTCTGTAAAAGTTTTAACCTGCATCAGGCACTCATATTCCTTTACCGGCTTCTTCATGTTAGCCTGTATATAACCATAGCCCGTCTCAGGCCTGTCGGGACGGATACCAAGGGTAAGCAGTGAATCGTTACTGGTAGCAAAATCAAAACTCTCATCTATTACTGCCCTGAAATTTTCTACATCCATAATATGATGGTCTGAAGGACTCACAACCATTACTGCATCCGGATCCTTGCTAAAGATCCTGAAAGCAGCATATGCAATACATGGAGCCGTGTTTCTTCTCATTGGCTCAGCAAGAACATTATCATCAGGTATATCAATCTGCTCCCTCACGATCTCCCTGTGATCTTCACTGGTCACCACGTAGATGTTCTCCTTCGGACAAAGTCCTTCAAATCGACTTACCGTATCCTGGATCAGAGTGGTTCCCCTGTTAAGAATATCAAGGAATTGCTTTGGCTTCTCATCACGACTTAAAGGCCAGAAGCGAGTACCAATCCCACCGGCCATGATTACTATATATCTGTTTTTCATTGTCTGGGTGTTGACATTGGTTATTTCTAGAACAAATATAATAAAAGGAGTTTAATGGTTAAAGTGTTAAATGGTTTAATGGTTGAAGTGTTAAAAGGTTGAAGTGTTAAACCATTAAACCATTCAACATTTTTTAATACATTTATGGAGTGAACATTATATCAAAGATCGGAGCCTACTTAATAATGATGGGCAAAGTATTCTCCAGGCCGGAGAAAGGAAGGGTATATTTCAGGCAGACAATGAATGAATTTGTACTGCTCGGGATAAACTCAATTGGTATAGTTGCAATCATTTCTGTTTTTATGGGTGCGGTTATTACTCTGCAAACAGCATATAATACCGAAAATCCTATTTACCCCGTCTACCTTATAGGGCTGGGATGTCGCGATTCTATTATTCTTGAGTTCTCGTCTACCATGGTTGCACTTATTCTTGCCGGTAAGGTGGGCTCCAGTATTGCTTCATCTATTGGTACAATGAGGGTAACCGAACAAATAGATGCACTTGAGATGATGGGCGTAAACACCTCTGCTTACCTTGTCCTGCCCAAGGTAATTGCTTCTGTTCTGTTTAATCCCTTGCTTACCCTCCTTAGTATAATGCTGGGTATAGGCGGAGGCTGGGCAGCAGGAGTACTGACCGGAGTAATCAGCTCGGAGGATTTTATCTACGGCATACAGTACTCTTTTATTCCCTACTATGTTACCTATTCACTTATCAAAGCTGCTGTCTTTGCATTTATTATTACAACCGTATCTGCCTTCCATGGTTATCATGTAAGGGGAGGCTCGCTTGATGTAGGTAAGGCCAGCACACATGCAGTAGTTTATAGCTGCATCCTTATACTGCTCTTTAATGTGATTCTGACCCAGCTCCTCTTATCATGATAGAACTAAAAAACATATATAAATCGTTTAACGAAGAAGATGTCCTGAAAGATATCTCTCTTCGCTTTGAGAAGGGCAAGACTAACCTGATAATTGGCAGAAGCGGATCGGGAAAAACCGTACTGCTTAAAGCAATTGTGGGACTACACGACATAAACAGCGGGGAGATCTGGTATGATGATATTCTTTTTAATCAGCTCGACCACACCGGTAAAAGAGCCATAAGACAAAAAATAGGCATGCTATTTCAGGGATCTGCCCTCTTCGACTCAATGACAGTAGAGGAAAACGTAAGGTTCCCGATGGATATGTTTACAAACAAATCTATCGAAGAAAAAACCGACAGGACTAACGCCTGCCTGTCAAGGGTTAATATTCTTAATTCAAATAATATGTACCCCTCAGAGTTATCAGGAGGCATGCAAAAAAGAGTTGCTATTGCCAGGGCCATTGCCCTCAACCCCTCTTACCTTTTTGCGACGAACCAAATTCCGGACTTGATCCCAAAACAGCCATACTTATCGATAACCTTATTAAAGAAATTACCGATGAATTTAATATGACAACAATCGTCAATACCCACGATATGAATTCGGTTATGGAAATAGGCGAAAAAGTAGTGTTTATTAGCCATGGCGCCAAGATGTGGGAAGGAACAAAGGAAGAAATACTTCACTCTGACTGCAGTCCTCTTAATGAATTTGTCTTTGCCACTACCCTGGCCAAAAAGCTCAGAAGTGAGAAGTGAGAAGTCGATAGTCAAGAGTCGATAGTCGATAGTCAATAGTCAAGAGTCGATAGTCGATAGTCGATAGTCAAGAGTCGATAGTCGATAGTCAATAGTCAAGAGTATAGTCGATAGTCAATAGTCGATAGTCAAGAGTCGATAGTCAAGAGTAGATAGTCGATAGCCTAAAGCCTAAAGCCTAAAGCCTATAGCCTGGATATAAACTCATTCTAAACTCATTCCCAACCTTTTACCTGAAATCCCTTGTGCCCCTGCCCTTATCACTAACTCTTGACCCCTTGCTCCCTGCTCCCTGCTCCTTGCCGGTTCTCTCGCCGGTGTGCCCTTCGCCCTTCGCCCTTTGCCCTTTGCCTTCTTTCACTTCTTCAAAGTCGACATATTCCCCCACATCTCTTGACACCTTACGTTCCTTAGCCGAAGATTTAACATTCGTATCTTCCTCTTTAGGCCCAGCCAGGAACTCTCTTATCATCTTAATAATAAGATAGATAAGTAAAGCGAATAATAATACTCTAATTAATATTGTCATTTCCGTCTACTCCAGTAACATTGGTTTGTCAATTGCCTTATGCTTCATTTTGCCAAATACCAGGTTTATACCAAAGCGAAGCGACAAATAATCAATTCTGTTGGGAAGTGAGAAACTCTTCCCTCCTGATTCGGTAAATTTAACCCAGGTAAGTGGTATCTGATCGGCTATAGTATAAAACTGTACCGGGCCCAGCTTGGCAGCAAAACCAAAGCCAAGGTTAGCATATGACCTGTTTACCATGGTATAGGTAAGCGACGAAGAAAAAGCGTCGCCTGCATAGAGTGTGCCTGACAGCGATAATGCCTGAGATATATGACCCTGGTTAAAAGTGGTTCTTGAAAGAACACCAACACCAAATAAGTCGATAGGCCTATATTGAGCCCCCAGGAAAATCTTTGTGGGAAGACCCATATTGAACTTGTTTTCTCCATCAACAAGCTGGAACGAATTCTTTAATGAATCTCCGAGGTTTTCAAGCATACTATCAAAGTCCTGCTCTCCTGATATAACATCTGTCAGATCAAAGGCATCAAAGGAGAAGTTATTGGTGGCCTTAAGGTTAAACACATCACTCTTCCATCCTATAAAACCCAGGTCAACAATACTTGCAGACAGGCTCAGGTTTGGTAATAACTGGTATTCAGCTCCGAAATCAAATGCTACTCCTGAATTTTTCCCGTTCAAGATAAGATCAAAGGGGTTTATTTCGTCTCTAAACGCCACCGAATCAATCATATTATCATCATTTGTATAGAAGTCAACCGGCCCTGATACATTTAATACCAGATCGCTGTGTATGGTATGTGAAAAATCATTGCCCACGTCTATATCCAGGCGCTGGTTATCGATAGACGCACCGGCGCCACCAAATAATATCTTAAGTCTTCCGCCTACTCTGAGTTTTTCATTTATATTTTTTGAGATCCCTACACTCGATTCCATATATTGCATTGCCTCAAATCCCAGGCCCGAGAGATCGATGGTTGATCCCAGGAAACTTTCATTACCTTTTAAAACAAGGGTAAAAAGATCTCCGGGTATATAAGCCGAAGTACTTATCTTCTGCGAAAGGCTAAGGTCAACATACCAGTCGTTAGAAACCGTAAAGCCCAGTCCAAGAAGCTGAACCGATGCATCTAAATTTATTTTACCGGTATTACCAAGGCTGTTAAGAAATGCATCCAGGTCGTAATCCGGATGAAGGATGGTAATTGTTGAATCGTAACCGGGCATAGGCTGTAGCATCTCGGTCAGTTTGAACATATTATTGTTCACACTCACATAAGTGTTCGATAAAACAGGTATACCAATATAAGTTTTACCAGAAGGTCTGAATGCCGGGTTAGCCATATTAGACTGTGGCAATCCAAGGAAATACATGGTCTGACTTATCTGTGCCTGTAGAGCTGTGCTTACTGAAAGCAGCAGTAACAGTATAATAATATATTTGCTTCTATTATTTATCATCACTTCCATTATTTTAATATTCATCGAAACCGGCTTTAACAACCAATCCTGCCCTGAAATAGATACTGTAATCAGACATTATTTTCACTGCCTGTGATCCGCTTCCTGTAGTATTAAAAGTAAAATTGATTATCATTTTCTCGGCCACAAGGCCGTCTTCCATAAATTCATCAGTTAGAGTTAAAACTGTTGACTTCTCAGTTGATGAAGTAACAATTCCGTTTGCATCGACCGGGGCAGGATCAAAAAAATCTCCTGTTTCAATCATGCTCTTCTCCACTGCATTAGTCGAATCATACAGGGTTATTGAAAATTTCCCTCCCAGCGGGAAGCCATTTTCAATAAACATCCTTAATTCAAACTCATCAATAAAATCAAGTGGGCTATCACCATCCTCGTCAGGTAATAGGAAGTTATCTATTGTATCGGATAGCACAAGGTTATTCATCCAGAATTCCATTGGCAGCTCAACCTCAAGGTCAACAAGCAGCCTGCTGTCGCTGAAAACAATATTGTCGGGTCCCACATCACCCAGGGGGTTTGTTGTTGCAGAGCCACCAAAAATTATATCATCGGGAAACATTGAAACAAGCTCAGGCAGATCGGAATTGTCCTTATCAATAACAAATGTTGCCTCTACATCACGTGTTTCAATAGTTGTGGGATATAAAAGATCTTCCGGGGCCCTGTTCAGGCCTACATCCCCTCCTTCATCACTGAGTCCTCTTGCTTCAGCAGCAATCTCAATAGGTAAACCGAAAGAGTTCTTGTAGTGCATTCTCATTATTGGATTAGCAAAGTAAAAAGCATTTGTATTACCTGCAAAAATCTCACCCAGGTCAAGGTCGATAGTATCATTATCCTCTCCCTCGGTCTGCATACCAAAATACCCTGTAATATAGTCGTAGTTGGGTTCAGGAACATTGATATCAAGGCTTATCGATCCCATTGGTTCAGTACCTGTTCCTCCAGGTGTAACCAGTCCGCTTACAACCATCCTGTTATATGGTTGCGTCCCGTCAAGCGTAAAATCAACAAGTGCGTTATCAAGGTTTACAGCTCCACTTACTGAAGCATTTGCCCCGATGAAAATTAACTCCTGAATAGGATTAAGTGTCTCATCGTATATCCCTGTAAGGGTCAGTACAAACTCAATCGGGAAGTCACATGATGAAACTATTGAATAAGTTATTTCACCCGTTGTTATTTTCATCGACCTGAGTTCAATATCCATCCCGGGATCAATATCAATATTCTCTTCGATTAACTCACTTTCGGATGATAGTATATCGTAAGTGCCTGTAAAAGATTCATCCGAAAACCCTGAGTATAAATCATTAACAGAGATACTCAGAAGAGAATCCTCATATACGAAGATCTTCATCAGGCCTGTTTCGTCAAACAGGATGGTATCTCTGGGATCAAGGATAGTGTCTCCGGGCTGAATCAGGTCGCCCAGGTTAACATTACCCGATACTGCCACCACAAAGCTGGGTTTAAGACTAACCCGGCTTGATATTTTATCGGTGTCGACTGTCATCTTGGTACATCCTGCAACAAGGATAACGGCCAGAATAAAAAATAGTGATTTTTTCATATCGATAATATTATCTCTTTAACTCATAGTTATAAATAAAACTGTCTCTTCCTCCTGTTATAAGGTTGAAACTACTACTCCCGGTAAGCTTGCCTACCGAAAATGGTGTACTTCCTGCCAGCGGAAATCCCTTCAGGGTTTTCCCCCTGCTATCGATTATATGTATTTGCCCGCTACCAGCGTCGACAAATCCAATTTTTTTATCATTGCTCCCAAATTCCAGCCCATAGGGTCCGTATACATTATCAGACCCTGTTGATTCAACGAACATCTTCGACCTGTTATTATCGAAGGCGTAAATTTTTCCTTTATCAATAAAGATATATTCACCCATTCCATCTGCATCGACATCAAACTGATCGAATATATGATCCTGGCTAAACTCTCCCAGGCTTATAGTTTCCACATCACCATTAAAAGAGATTAGCTTAAGACTACCATCCTTTGACGATAATATGAGCCTGGGCGAGCTTTCATTTGTAAGTCTCAGAGCAGAATGAGAAGCTCTTGCAATAGGCTCCTTTACCTTTACTCTTTCATTGCCTTTTCTATCAAGAATATACATATTCTCACTATCGTTCACCACCAGGTAGTCTTTCCCGGACACCCTGAAGAACTCAATATTCGATTTTACCTCGCCGTTAGTCTTAAACTGATTCCATCCCTTCACTGTGTTACCACTCTTATCATAAAGGTATACCATTCGGTCGTTACCACAGATAAAGAGCCTGTAATCTTTATTGTTCTCATAATCAAAGACCGCCAAACCGTTACTGGCCGGGGCTCTTAATTTAACGGGATACCTCTCCACATAGTTTCCATTTCTGTCGAGAATATGCAAACTATTTTCGGTGGCAAATAATATCTGGTACTTGGAATTCTTATAATAATCAATCATTACCGCCTCTCCCACAATTTTTTCCGATAGCCTGAGTTTCCACAAAATTCTTCCTGCCGAATTAATCAGGTAAACATTCTTATTAAGATCCTGTACAAATATTTCGTTACGTCCGGTATAATGATTGGTAAAAAACAGGGGCTTGGAGTAGAGTACTGTGTCGAGCAGGCTCTCCCACTGAGCAGTGGCCTCTTCCTTTATCTCAGGCTCGATAAGCACAGACAGGGTGGTATAGATCATATCATTACTTGGAGAAAGCTGAAGCCCGACAGCCTGCACCTTCTTTAGCGAGTTAATATATTTATCCAGCCCCTTCACAATATCATCGTTTAAAAGCTCAGGCAAAAGATCCATTATTTTTGAGGGCACAGCATAGAAATAATATGCCGATCTGCTTGGTAAGGTACTCTCAAATTCACGGTATGAAAGATCATTTGCCAGCGTTCTGTTTAGTATGTTATCATAGATAAATTTAGATATAGATCCATGACTTTCTCCTATGACAAGGTAGCCCTCGAAAAAGGTTGCATACCTTCCGCTGTAATCACTGGTAAAACTGCCGGCAAGAGCCTCAGGCAGCTTATTGTCGGGCAGCCTGTAGATAGTGTAACTGCTCTCATCATCAGGTTTATATTCTATCGTATAGTCTCCCTGTTCTGAACCCAGTCGGCTGTAATAGTTTTCGAGCTCCTCTGTAAAGGCTTTTTCAGTAGCATTCTGTCCTTTTAGCTTATAAACTGTCATTTTATTACGGGCGCGGTCTTCTCCATTAAGATCAAAATACATCTTTGTAAGCTCTCCTTCCAGCTGAGATCTGATTATATCTGCCAGGTACCTGGTAACACCTTCAATATGTGTACGTTTAACAGCCGGCCATTCTGATATGCCGATCATCGACTCAAACATTGCTACATTGGAAGGAATTACCGAATATGAATCAAAACTGCCGGGCGAATAGCTGAGGAAGGGCGAAAGCAGGTTAGAACTATCGCTCGCTTCAATATAACCAGAAAGTATCAGGTTATTGCTTTTAAGGTATATGTCTGTCTCTGCACTTAAGGCGAGATTTGCTACCCTGCTGCTCAATGGCGATTCCCCTCCTCTACCGGCCAGTGAGGTAATCTTCTGAAAATTTTCAAAAACAATAATCAATTTATTATCATTCTTACCTGCAGCCGACAATACTTCCTTAAACCCCTCCCTGCTTCGGATATCGTGCACCTGTTCAGACTGTCTTACTCCCGCTTCGATTAATATTCTCGACCTGCTCACTATCAATACTCCCTTTACATACGACAGGTAAAGCGAGACACTCTCAATATCTCTTGTTTCAACCTCAAAAACCCTGTAGCCCTGGTACTCCTTAATCCCATAGCTCAGCTTACTGTTCCCGCCAAGCATCTCACGTATATGTCTTTCTTTTATCTCCGGTGGAAGGGCCAGCGAATAGAAAAGCTCAATCCTGTCTCTGCCCATCTGGTGAAAAGAAATCAGTACCGGCACAGATCCAAAGAACGCCCTCATATCGCGCGTATGAACTATTGAGTCCAGCAATATAACACCATCCCTGAAACTCTGCAGGGGGGCAATTTGTTCCATCTCAGCAATGATATTATTGTCTGAAGCAAGCTCTTCCAGAAGATCAGGAAGGTTTACAGCTTCAAGAATCATTCCTGCATCCATAGGAATTGTCTTGTATGGACTGGCAACATATGCCTCTCTTTTTTGCTTAAGATAGTAGGCCAGAACAGCCATTGATCCTACCAGAATTACTATGAATATAACAGTCCCTTTTTTTAACACTTTTTAACCATGTTTTAGCAGTTTTACACCATATAAAAGTAATAAAATATAATCATTTCTGGTTAACTTGCATCCAAAGCAGCCAAGGTGGTACGATTTTTGAATATCGTGACCGCAGGGGAACCAACTACTATGTTTAAACAAATTATTACAGGCCTGTTATTAATCATTTCCTGGCAGTGCTTACATGCTCAGAAAATTGTTGTAATAGATGCCTCAGACCAAAAACCTATTAAGGATGTTGCTGTTTACAACGACAGCAAAACCAAATTCGGATATACTGACCTTGCCGGCGAATTTAGTATAAACTCTTTCGGCGACAACGATTATCTTAACTTCCAGCATCCTTCATACGAAAATATCAGGCTTACAAGGAAGGAAATAGAAGACAGCCAATACATAGTCCTGATGCTCTATCTGACCTTCGATATTGAAGAATTTGTAGTTTCGGCAAACCGATGGGAGCAAAGCAAGATGGAGGTTCCGAATAAGATTGTACAGGTTCGTAAGCCTGAAATTGACTTTGCAAACGCTCAAACAGCAGCCGACCTGCTTAGCTCATCTGATGAGGTATTTGTGCAAAAAAGTCAGCTGGGTGGCGGAAGCCCGATGATCAGGGGATTTGCCACTAACAGGGTACTCCTGGTTGTTGATGGAGTAAGGATGAATACTGCAATATTCAGAGAGGGCAATGTGCAGAATGTAATATCTATTGATCCTAATATTATGGAGTCGACCGAAGTAATATTCGGTCCCGGAGCAGTTGTGTACGGAAGCGATGCAATAGGAGGCGTAATGAATTTCAATTCAAAGAAAGCCCTCCTTTCAACCAGCGAAAAAACCAATGTCAGGGTCGAAGCCATGGGGCGAAGATCTACTGCCAATAAAGAAACTACCGGTCATGTGCATTTTAATATCGGCGGATCAAAGGTTGCCTTCCTCTCAAGTGTAACATTTTCTACTTTCGACGACCTGATGATGGGCAACACAAAACACCCCGATTATGTGCGGCGAAACTATCAAAAACAGCTTAATGGTGTTGATTCAATGTTTGTCAATACCAATCCCAATCTTCAGGTTGGAACTGCATATTCTCAATATAACTTTACCAATAAGTTACGTTTCCAGCCAACAGAGAAGTTAAATGTAGTATTTGCCAGTCATCTGAGCAGGAGCTCCGATATACCACGCTACGACAGGCTTATTCAGTACACAGGTGATGATGTGCTTAAGTATGGCGACTGGTATTACGGTCCGCAAAAATGGATGATGAACAGTATAAGTGCAGACTGGAAACCCGGCTCAATATTGTTCGACGAGATGAAGACGGTCCTGGCGAGACAGGATTTCGGTGAAAGTCGGCACGACAGGAAATTTGATAACCCGGTAATCACGCAGCGCTATGAAAAAGTAATTGCCTACTCTGCTAATATTGATTTCAAAAAATCTATAGGCGAAAATGAGATTTACTATGGAGCCGAGGCAGTACTAAACGATGTTACATCAACTGCCAGTTCATGGGACTTCGACCTGGAGGAAACATCGCCAGAATCAACAAGATATCCCGACGGTGATAACAAGTACTATACTATGGCTGCCTATGCCGGGTTTAATTTTAATATATCCAGCAGATTTTTTATTAATACAGGGGCACGCTACAATTATTCAGAGCTTCATTCTACTATCGTCGATAATTCATTCTTTAACTTCCCCTTTACAAAAATAGATCTGAAAAACAGTGCCGTAACAGGATCGGTAGGACTTGTATTTCTGCCGGATAGTAAGACAAAACTGAACATGAATATTTCTTCCGGATTCAGAACACCTAATCTTGATGATGTTGGAAAAGTATTCGATTCAGAGCCGGGTAACGTAGTGGTACCAAATCCGGATCTTAATCCAGAATATGCCTGGAATATAGACATTGGCCTGTCAAAAGATATGTGGAAAACCGTAAAACTGGATCTTATTGGCTTTGTTACTCTTCTGGAAGATGCAATGGTACGCCGTGAGTTCGATTTTTACGGACAGGACTCTATTATGTACAGTGGCGAAATGAGCAAGGTACTGGCTATGGTAAATGGCGGTAATGCATTGGTTTATGGAGCACATGCCAGCATAGAGGTAGCTCCCGCAAAGAGCCTGAGATTAAAATCAACCCTCAACTACACAAAGGGCGAAGACCAGGATGGCATACCTCTAAGGCATGTTTCACCACTTTATGGCTCTACTCACTTTGTATATGAAAATAAGAAATTCAAAGCCGATCTCTATGCCAGCTATAACGGAGAACTGTCATATTCGGAGATGGCTCCATCCGAACAGGATAAACCCGAGATCTATGCCCTCGACATTAATGATAATCCATACAGCCCCTCGTGGTATACAATAAATATTAAAACCTCCTACCAGCTGGGTACTTTCGGCATTCTTAACACAGGTATAGAAAACATACTTAACCACAGGTACAGGCCATACTCATCAGGCATAGTAGCCCCCGGACGCAATTTTATTATCTCCCTGAGAGTCTTTATATAAAGAGCAGGGTGCCCGCCGTCGTTAAAACTTCGGCGGACGAAGCAAGGGGCCGGGGGCAGGGGGTTTGCCAGCCTACAGCTGGCTGTCGGCCATCAGCGTTGCAGAGCAACGCAACTCCATGCTCCATGCTCCATGCCACATTAGTGATATAAGTCATTGAATCAATAAGCTTCCTGTTGTATTTTTATTGCGGAAATAAACAGAGACTTATATACAA
This sequence comes from uncultured Marinilabiliaceae bacterium, assembly GCA_942491535.1. Lineage (GTDB taxonomy): Bacteria > Bacteroidota > Bacteroidia > Bacteroidales > VadinHA17 > JAUVKT01. The sequence continues at coordinate 62,099 of CALOBV010000012.1, read as the reverse complement.
GAGAGATGACGAAAATTCCCGACCCCAATCCTTATCCCTGGAAGAAGGAGTATGAGGTAAACCACGAGATGTACGACCAGCAGACTCATAAGTTTTTGGATATCATTAACCTGATGAAGGCAATGGTCGCAAAGGGAGCTGACACTGCAGCTATCTCCGAGGTATTTTACCAGCTGGTACATTACTTCGATAAATATATGATGCAGGAAGAAATTTATCTCAAGGAGCTTGGCTACGACAGGCTCGAGAGGCATATTAAGGTACACAGGGAATTTTCCGACAGGATAATCTCATTTCGCGAAGACTTTGAAAATGGCGAAACAGGATTTGAGGCTGAGATGTACCAGTATCTAGAAAAGTTTTTTGATGATCATCTAATGATAGATAATCGTCGCGCCGCTAACTTTATCAAAGAATACAGGGATACTAAATAAGTCTTACGCTCCTGCTTTGATCGCTTAGTTTCAGTCTACCCAGATCACAATTTTCAAGCAGGACCAGGCCGGGTGTCTTACCCTTTTCTATAGTCCCGAGCTCAGCCATATTAAGAGCTTCAGCCCCGTTTCTGCTTGCCCAAATAATCATTTCAGGTAATTCAAGTGAGGGAAAGTGCTTTTGAAGAGTTATTAATTCATCGAGCAGGTTTAATGAATTATTGGATGCCAGGCTGTCTGTGCCAAGAACTATAGTTGCCGAATTCTTTAATAATTCTTCTACCGGGGGAAGACTATTTTCGATATATAGGTTTGAATTGGGACATAAACACCAGTACACCTCAGGACGTTTTTGTATTTCACCTATAATATTACTGTCTGCAAAGGTATTATGAACCAGTATAAGGCTCCCTCCCCGGGGAAGATACTTATTAATAGCATAGAGGTGGCCCGGTACTCTCTGCCTTATCACCTCCTCACTTATTCCCATCTTCAGGTACGACTCACGAAGGTCTCCTTCAAGCTTATCAATAAGCTGTCTCTCCTGGGGCGACTCAAGAAAATGAATGGATGTAATAGCATTATCCCTAATCAGAACCGAGAGTTTACTAAAAAGTGTTTGTGATACCGAATAAACAGAATGAGGAACAATAAATGAAGGTGTCTTGTAATTATCGGCCACCGACTTAAGGGCAATAATCTCTTCCTCTCTCCTGGCTGCCCCCGCCGGGTCTATTCCGAACACCTCCAGGAAGTTGATATAGCTTACCGGGCTCTTGTCTTTTATACTGAAGCTCAATGAGGTATTGCATATATCAGCCACAGCCGAAGTGCCCGACCTGTATAAATCCCTGTCGGCATCTAAAACTGCCTTCAGGGCTTCTTCTTTCGACGGATTACGCTTTTCCCTTACCTCACCTATAAAGCTGCCCAGTCCCTTCCCCCTCTCAACCATGCCCTTCATGTCAGATAATTCAATATGAGTATGACAGTTTACAAAGCCGGGCACAATAATACCGTTATAAAATGGTGTGGCGGCAGTTTCGGTGAGATTGCCGGAAGTATCTAAAACATCTATTATTTTGCCACTGTCATCACAGCTTATTACGCCTCTTTTAAGTACCTCTCCAGTGCCTGTAATTATATATTGTGCAGAGAAGCGTTTCATCTGTTATCTATAAAAGCAGTGTCAGTTTTCACAAGGGGATTAAAAGAGATATTAATCCCCGATATTGAGGAATGCATTTCCCAGTGACCCGGCTGTGGTGTAAAATCTATCAGTCTACCCTTTAAATGAGTAACATTAGTGTCTTTCAATTCCTTACTAAGCTCCAGTCCTACTGACCTTGATGACTGTTCATAATACAGAGTATCCCAAAAATCTTTATTTCCTTCTTCTGTCCCATCATCATACCAGAAATACACAGTCGACCTGGGATCTAAGGTCTGGTCGTCTACAAAAAGGGTAATCCGGGCCCGTACAAGGTACTTTCCCAGGCCCTCTGTTGGTATTGAAAATTCGATCGGATTGGCTGTTCCGTCGTCGGGCAACCTGTATGAAGATTTTCCCTCCCATAGGTTTTTACGACCAGGATTACGAATGCCGCTGTCCTGAATATTCCTTGCCAGCATTCCTGACAATACGGCAAAAACATTATCATATATCTCTTCATACTTGTGGGGTTCGAACTTGAAGTAGTATTCAATATTTTCTTCAAATTCAGGCATGGTATATCCATGTTTCTCGATCACCATTATATAGTTTTCAGTAGAGTCAGCGCTTGAAAAATCATTTCTTACACCGTTATTTTGAAGAAGGCCATCAGCAATGTAGAGATCAATAAGTATCTCCGTCATTTTATCCTTTTTAATCAGCACATCAGGCTTTGAGTCATTGCTGCATCCACTTATTACCATTAGTCCGATAAATGGTATCAATATGAATATAAACTTGATTCTGTTCATACTAGGTCGAATACTAATTAGTCGTTATTTCATCCTTAAGGTAGCGCTTTGACATATATCTTACCGGGTACCATGCAGCCCCAAATCCTATCAGGAGTACTGTACCAAGCACAAGAAAGAAGTCGGGAACCTTCATTATCACGGGGTAGGTATCAATAATAAGCGTGTCGCCCTCCAGTTTTAGCAGGCCGTAGTGCATCTGCAACCAGCAAACAAAGCCGCCCAGTAATAAACCGGAGAGAGCTCCAAAAATTGATATCAGCCATCCCTCAAAAATAAATATCTTCTTTATCAGGCTATTATTTGCCCCGAGGGATCTTAAGATCTCAATATCACGCTCCTTCTCAATTATCAGCATAGTAAGAGACCCTATTACATTAAATGATGCGATAAGAAGGATAAAAGACAATATCAGGAAGATTGCCAGTCTTTCAGACCTCATAACCTTATAGAATATCTCCTGTTGCTGGTACTGATTTTTTACGGTAAAATCAGGTCCGAACAGGGCCTCTACTTCAGCCTGTATCTCTTCAACTGACGAGCTACCATCAAATTTAATCTCAATAGCCGATATCTCACTGTCATATTCCAGCAGCCTGCGCATCACCGTTATAGGAATAAAGATATACCTGGAGTCAAAATCCTGCTCCACAGAATAAATGCCGGAAGGAAAGATCCACTCCCGTATAAAGGCATTTGTAAGATCAGTGTTCCTTACCTTGCCCGTCCTCCTGGGAACATAAATATTTATTGGATCCAAAAAATTCAGACCTATGCCCAGTGTATTTGCTATCCCCATACCTACAACTGCATGCTCCCGGCCGTTTTCGGCCCTCAACAGAAATTCTCCGTCCCACATAGCACTATCCAGATCTGTCACCTTACTATAATCATCCTCTACTCCTCTTACAGTGGCTATATACTGCCTGTCGTCATACCTTAAAAGGGCATTCTCCTCAAGTATCACCGACCAGGCTTCTATTCCCTTAATCTCGCCAAGTGATGCAATCTTTTTTTCATCCGGCTTAAATACTTTTCCCTCTGTTATTCTTATCTCCAGATCGGGATCAAAGGTCCCGAAGATTGACTTAACCATATCTTCAAGACCATTAAATACAGACAGTATAATAATGAGGGCCATCGTGCCCACCATCACTCCTGCTACAGATATGGATGAAATAATATTAATAGCATTCCTGGACTTCCTGGCAAAAAGGTATCTAATTGATATATAGAGGGATAGTTTCATTTATTATCCGTTAATCTTCTTTTATGGCCAGTACCAACAGCCCGGTTCCTTCATTATGATTGCCTCTTGTATCCATGTAATTAAGAATAAGAGCAAAAGGCATTACAAGGATATACCAGAAAGGAAGTAAAATAGCAAATAGCCACGACATATTAAGCAATAGAATTGGCACCTTCATTGAGAGTCGCCATGATATTTTCCCCGGTCTTCCGTATGTATACCTCGATACTACCTTAGTAAACCCGGCATCTTTCAGTTTATTATCTATTTCTTTAATCCCATAACCATCCCTTACATGCTCGTCGATAAACGACTCGTCATGATCGTGATGCACATCAGAACCACCCTTATCTGAGGGGGTTGATATAATAAGCCTTCCTCCCTTTTTAAGCGAGGTATGGAAATTTTTAAAAACAGTTCTGTCATCTTCTATATGCTCCATCACATCAACCGACAATATCATATCATAGAGGCCGGGCTCACTGAACTTCGTAAGGTCGGCATATTCAAATTTCACATTAGATGCTTTGATCTTCGAAAAAAATAAAGAACAATCCTCTATCTGCTCCTCCTTTACATCCACACCCTTTATCATCCACTTACTGTTCATCCTGTGCATCCTGTAGGTATACTGGCCAAAGCCTGATCCTGCATCCAGTATCGACACATCTTCGTTGGCTATACTTGCAAACTGTTTGATAGCCCTCTTAACATGCCATGTACGGAGTAATAATATATCGAGGAGGCCATAAAACAATTTCCTTATCCATGGAGCCCTGTTAACAAGCCTACCTATTTTTCTCTTTACAGGATCGTATTGCATTATATTATTCGCTTAACAGTGATTCGATGTTATCAATATAATCGAGGCTATCGTCAAGATAGAAAATCAGCTCGGGCACCACCCTCAGCTGGTTACGTACTAATTTACCCAGTTCATTCCTTATCGATCCCTTTGCATTGCTGATACTTTCAAGTACCTTCTCATTATCGGCCGAAGGGAAGATGCTAAGGTATATTTTTGCCGTTCCCAGGTCAGGACTAACACGAGCTGTAGTAACGGTAATCATCTTACCAGGAGCCAGTGTTATTGTTTTCTTCCTGAGTATCTCAGCCACCTCTTTCTGGAGTAATCTTGATATCTTTTTCTGACGAGTCGATTCCATTGTCTGTTTATTTGGAACAAAGATAGATTATTAAGACGAAAGACTAAAGACCAAAGAAAAAATGAAAGGTTGAAGTGGCAGCAGAGCTGCCAGTGGTTGAGATTGTTGCTGCGCAACAAGTAGTTGAAGTGGTTGAAGTGGCAGCAGAGCTGCCAGTGGTTGAGATTGTTGCTGCGCAACAAGTAGTTGAGATGGCTGCTTTGCAGCCAGTGGTTGAGATTGCTTCTTCGAAGCAAGCAACTCTTTGCTCTTTGCTCTTTGCTCTTTGCTCTTTTTTTTTCGCCCAAAATCCACTAGGTTTGCGATGAATTAATATTAATAAAATGGATACTGTAGTAAGCGGGATAAGATCAACCGGTAATCTCCACCTGGGGAACTATTTTGGTATGGTAAAAAATGCTGTAAAAATGCAGCATGAGAATAATTGCTATTTCTTTATAGCTGATTATCATTCTCTTACTACCCATCCTAATCCGGACGACCTACATTCTAATATAAAGCAGGTTCTGGCCGAATACCTTGCCTGCGGCATAGATCCGGAGGTAGCAACATTATTTGTTCAGAGTGATGTGCCTGAGGTATGCGAACTATATCTCTTACTTAATATGAATGCGTACAAGGGAGAGCTTGAGCGGACTGCATCCTTTAAGGAGAAAGTGAGGAAGAATCCCGATAATGTAAACGCCGGACTGCTTACCTATCCTGTTCTTATGGCAGCTGATATAATTATACACCGGGCCAATAAGGTTCCTGTTGGCAAGGACCAGGAACAGCACCTTGAGATTACCCGTCGTTTTGCCAGGAGATTTAACCAGATGTATAAGGTAGACTATTTCCCCGAGCCTGATGCATATAATTTTGGCTCACAGTTAATCAAGATACCCGGGCTTGACGGTAGCGGTAAGATGGGTAAAAGTGAGGGAAATGGAATTTACCTCTTTGACGAGCCAAAAGCCATCAGGAAGAAAGTTATGAGCGCTGTTACAGACGCAGGTCCTACTGCAATAAACCAGGAACCATCCGAACCGGTTAAAAACCTGTTTTCAATAATGGAAGTTATGTCAGATCCTTCAACGCTTCAGTTCTTCAGGGAAAAACATGCCTCCTGCGAGATACGCTATGGCGATCTGAAAAAACAGCTGGCCGAAGATATAATAGCATTTACAACACCTATCCGCGACAGGATAAGTGAAATCCTGGCAAATCCCGAGTACCTCAGGGGTGTTGTATCGAGGGGAAGTGAAAAAGCCCGCGAAAGCGCAAGTAAGACCATTAAGGAAGTCAGGGAGATTATAGGATACAGGCCCTTTTAATAAATACCAGGTAAATATCTTCTCAAGAAAGCTCAGAGCGACTTGTTACAAAAAAAAGGGACGCTTTTGATCGCGTCCCTGCCCTAACTTGTAGAGGTATATATAAAGATTGCCTGTATAACAAAAAGGGCAAATAGCGTGCCAAAAATGCTATCTGCCCTTATATATCCCTTATCCTATCTGGAACTTTCGAATTAAAAGAAGAAGTGAAAGGCGGTTGAAAACCCTAGCAACCAGACTGTCGAATGGAAATGAAAAATGGATAAGAATCCATATGGAAATAAACCTAACTTTTGTAAAGAACCATCAACCGCCTTTCAACTATTATAAATATGGTCGGGGCCAGATGACCACATTGAACTTCGACAGTAAAAATACTACCTTAAGACCTATTCGTCAACGGTTTCTGAGTGATGTTACTCAGTGCTTAAATTAATTTGTATCACCGAAAAAAGGTGATGCAGGTCACTGTCTTAATCCAGTGGTTCAGGTTCTGCAAAAATATTCCTGCTGTTACCTCCTGTCCACTCTGTTACCTGGCGTGTATTTACGTTATATCTATCGCCCGAACGAAGCAGGAAAAACTTACCTCCATTAGCCAGCGATTTAGTGCTATTGGGATTATCAGGCCATAGGTTATAATCAAATATCGCAACAAAGCTCTTACCAATAACTTCCATCTCATTACCCTCTACTACAACAGCTGTATTTTCGTCAAGCCCAATACCCAGCAGGTCGGGATGAGCGCTGATTATTTCAATCAGATCGTGTTGCCTGTTTCTTACAAGCAGATGCTGATCGATGGCCGATTTTGTAAGGTAATTAAACCCGGTCTCATGGTCGCCCATCATTATTGTATTTGTTTTGGTATCTCCCCTGGCCAGGTAGGATCCCTGTATTGTGGCTCCTGCCGAACTCCCTCCGATCACACCACCCCTGTCGAGCACCTTCCTGATCTCTGTCTCTGTTATTGTTCCCGCATATGAATCTACGATATGCCATTGTCTGCCTCCTCCAAACCATACTCCCATGGCTCTTTTTATTGGTTCAACAAACTCTTCCGTCTTTGCAACCTCGGGATCATAGGTATGCACTACACTTACGTCTTTTGCTCCACGCTCAGTAAGGAAGCGGGATGTTCTTTCTGCATCTATCTCTTCGGCCCCCGATGCTGTCGGTATAATCACGATCGGCGCATCCGGTCCTCCGGCCAGCTCAATAAACCTGTCAATAATTACAGTATCGCGCATGGCACCACCAACAATAACCAGAGATCCCTTTTCAGGGCCGAAAGTACCCGATGTGTCTACCGGATCGGGCAGATTGGTACATGAGCTTAAAGTAAACAGCACAGCGAGTGTCAGGAAATACAATTTTTTCATATGATTTAATTTTAAAAACTAAAGATAATGAAAAAAGGCAAACGGCTAAAGATAAGCGGCCCCTGTCATTCCGACTTGCCCTGAGTTTATCGAATGGCGGAGGAATTATATTGCTCCTTTTAGTCGCGTTAATTGCACCTGCGGTGCGTTAATGGTTATTGGCTACTTTCAGTAGCGTTAATTGCACCTGCGGTGCGTTATTGGTTATTTTACTATTAATCAATAACGTGAGCGTAGCGAACTAATAACCCCCTACGCCTTATGCCCTACGCCTTACGCCTCATTTATAATTTGCCTGCTTGATTAAAAATCTTATTTTTGCCTACCTATAAAATCCTGAATGAGTACTTTCCTTTTCGACAAAATAATATTTGGTCCGGTTTACAGCCGTAGACTGGGTGTTTCACTGGGTATTAACCTTCTTCCAAATAACAGAAAGATCTGTAACTTCGATTGCATTTATTGTGAGTGCGGACTAACCCACACAGCCGATATAAGCAAGGAAGAAATGCCCTCCAGGGAACAGGTTAAGAACGCTCTTTACCAGGCCCTTGAAGACATTGCTGCCAGCGACCAGGAGCCTGACGTAATCACTTTTGCAGGTAACGGAGAACCAACCATTCACCCGGAGATAGCAGGGATAATTAAAGATACCATTGAAGTGAAGGATATCTTTTTTCCCGACTCTGAAGTAGCGATGCTCACCAACTCAACAACCATTCTTATTCCCGAGGTAAGAGAAGCACTTAAGCTTTTAGATAAATGCATCCTGAAGCTCGATTCGGCTCTTGACGAAACACTACAACTGCATAACAGGCCGGGAATAAATGTTGATGCAGAGGGTCTTATTGAATCGATGACTAAGCTTGATTTTGACATTATTATCCAGACAATGTTTATTAAGGGTACCTTCGAAAACAGGACAATAGATAACACAGGCGAGGAGGAGCTGGGAGCCCTGTTAAAAGCATTCGCCAGGATTAAACCGATAGAAGTGCAGATATACACCATCAGCAGAGATGCTCCTGCTGGACATAACATCCAAAAGGTGGATCCGGATACTCTTCGGTCGATTGCTAAAAGGGTAAACAGCTTAGGTATCAAGACACTGGTGTCGGCCTGATAAATAATAGCATCATGAAAAACATTCTGATTTGTCCGCTCGACTGGGGAATGGGTCATGCTACACGAGTACGCCAGGTATCCCACCACCTCCACCAGGATGGTCATAATGTAAGTGTCGCTGCTTCATCTTCATTACTTGGTATATTCGACGATTCGGTTTGTTCCCGCACCCTGGAATTCAGTTCAATACGAATAAGATATTCCTCCATCCTTCCACAATACCTTGCCATCCTTATCCAGGCACCCCTCTTACTGATTCAATTCTTATCAGATCATTACAGGATTAACAGAATAGTTAAAAAGCATAATATTGATATTGTAATAAGTGATAACCGCTTCGGGGCATGGACCGGGCTTGCTTACTCGGTATATATCACCCACCAGCTAACAATTAAGGCCGGCAAGAAGGGGATATTTGAGAGCATACTGTCGCGTATGCACCGCTTTATTGCCGGAAAATACAATGAGTGCTGGATACCTGATATAGAAAACGGTCTTGCCGGAGATCTCACACTACACCCGGGAATGGACAATACCAGGTATATAGGTATATTGTCTATGCTTAAAACATGCGAGGCTCAACAACCAGAGGGGCTTAGCAGCAAGGACTATTATGCCGTAATAGTATCCGGGCCGGAGCCACAGCGAAGTATCCTTACGAGGCTGCTTATAAGGAAGTTTTCGGACGATGATAATGTATATGTTATTGCAGGAGGAAAGGAGAGTGTTGGGGTGTTGGGGAGAGGGAGTGATAGGGTGAGAGGGAGAGAGGGAGAGAGTGAGGGAGTGAGGGAGAGAGGGAGTGTTGGGGTAGTGGGAGAGAGGGAGTGTTGGGGTGAGTGAGAGAATGGGAGAAGGGGGGAATATCTGGTATTATAGTTTTCTGAATGCGGGTGAGATAAAATATATAATTAGCAATGCAAAGGGAGTTATATGCAGGGGAGGGTATAGTACACTGATGGACCTGGCTGTAATGGGTAAGGGGGGAGCGCTTGTTATTCCCACGCCCGGACAAACAGAACAGGAGTACCTGGCCGACTACCTTGCCGCTAAGGGATGGATAGCATCATACAAACAATCTGAGATCTCCGCTATTGATGTCAGCCACATACCACATCCCTCGGGCTTTGATGACCTGAATGTTAAATCTGAAGTACTTTTGAAGGATGCGCTTGATGGTTTAATCAGTAGATCATCATCACAAAAAAAACAGTAAAAAATGCAAGTAAAAAGCCTGCGTAAACCTGGGCGGGCCGATGTGAACTCATATATAATCTTGCGCTCATTACCAGGCCTGAGAGGATAAGCAGAGGTATTAATATTACGAAAAGGTTGGTTCTCATTCGCAGCGAAAGCATAACTGCAGTGGCAAGCAGGGCACCCATACCTGCTGCATGAATGGATATTTTCCAGAAAAAATTGATTACCAGCAATATAACCGAGGTGAGTGCAGCAGCCATCATAAACGATTTTATTATCACGGGGATCTGGTAGGAATAAAAGATGATTGTGGTAACTACGTACATCATCGAACCAAGGGCAAGCGGAATGATTCTTTCGCCTCTCGTATCCATGTGATAAGATTTGATTATGTTTCTGAACTTCATCAGCGGCATCATGGCAAGCGGAACGACGGTCATATTGATGGCAGCGAGAAAAAACATTATCCTCTTCATTCCTGCCGGCAGGTGGACCATAAATGTTGGAGAGTAGAATATTACCAGTAGACCATAAACAGGCATAAAGACCGGATGGAAAATAAGCGATAAAATCTTTGATAAATGATCTATGGGTTTTTGTTTTGCTCTTTCTTCCATTACAGCTCTTTCCTAAGTCGTGCAACCGGAATATTCAGCTGCTCCCTGTATTTGGCCACGGTACGCCTGGCTATCTGGTAGCCCTTCTCCTGCAGTATATCGGTCAGCTTTTCATCGGTAAGAGGTTTCTTCTTTTCCTCCTTTGAAATACATTCCTGCAGGATCATCTTTATCTCACGGGTTGAAACTTCCTCTCCCGAATCTGTCTGAAGTCCCTCAGAGAAGAAGTACTTAAGGGCAAACATTCCAAAATGCGTTTGTATATACTTACTGTTTGCCACCCTTGAAATAGTTGAAATATCCAGTCCTGTTACTTCGGCTATATCCTTCAGGATCATTGGCTTCAGTTTTGTTTCATCCCCTTCTATAAAGTACTCTTCCTGGTAACGTAGTATGGCCTCCATTGTAAGCAGCAGGGTATTTTGCCTTTGCTTCATCGCATCAATAAACCACCTGGCCGAATCGAGTTTTTGCTTTACAAAGGTAATGGCCTCCTTCTGAGTCTTTGTCTTTTCCTTATCCATGCTATAGGCTTCGAGCATCTCGGCATAGGTACGGCTTACCCTCAGGTCGGGCAGGTTACGTGCATTAAGAGTAACTTCCAGCTCGTTATCTACCAGATCGAGCATAAAATCGGGAATAATATGCTGGTTATTCTTGTTAAGTGGGTCGCTAAATGAGCCCCCCGGCTTTGGATTCAGTTTAAGTATCTCCTCAAGGGCTTCCTTCAGCTGTTCATTATTTATATCGAGCCTGGTCAGTATCTTATCATAATGTTTCTTTGTAAACTCATCAAAGAACTTATCGAGTATTGTATGGGCCAGTGCGGTAAGCTCATCTTCGAGGTCCTTTCTCTCAATCTGCAGAAGGAGACATTCTCTCAGCGACCTTGCTCCCACGCCTGCGGGGTCAAGATCCTGAACTATATCCAGCACCACTTTAAGCTCTTCCTCTGTTGTAGTAATATTCTGGGTAAAGGCAAGGTCGTCAACGATATTATCCAGTTCCCTTCTCAGGTAACCATCTTCGTCGATATTACCAAGTATCTGCTCTACGAGGACCTGTTGCTTCTCGCTTAGTATGCGCAGACCTACCTGGCTTGCAAGATGTTCGTGGAATGATGAGCCTGAAGAAAAGGGAATCTCGCTTTTACGTTCACTTTCCTTGCTATAATTTCTTGTCTGAAGCCGATAATCAGGAACATCCTCCTCGTTCAGGTAGTCGTCGAGAGAGAACTCATCCTGTTCATTATCATCAAACTTCTCCTCCTCTGCATCCTGGTCGGAAGAGAGCTCTTCGGCTCCTTCTTCAAGGGCTGGGTTTTCTTCAATCTCCTTCTTAATCCTTTGCTCAAGTTGCATAGCAGGGACCTCCAGCAGCTTGATCATCTGTATCTGCTGTGGAGATAATTTTTGTAATAACTTCTGTTGTAATCTCTGCTTTAACATTCTCTAGGTCCCTGCCACAAATATACTTTAAAATTCGGCGCTTCTTGGCGTTCTGGGGAAAGGAATTACGTCCCTTATATTCTTCATTCCCTGTAACAAAAAGGATAAGTCGTTCAAAGCCAAGACCAAAACCACTGTGAGGTGCTGTTCCGAATTTTCTTGATTCCAGGTACCACCACATCTCCTTTTCAGGGATATTCATCTCTTTCATCCTGCGTTGAAGCTTTTCAAGGTTTTCTTCTCTTTGCGATCCGCCGATAATCTCACCTATATAAGGAAATAAAACATCGAGCCCTCTTATTGTTTTACCATCATCATTCTGTTTCATATAGAAGGCTTTGATCTCTTTAGGATAATCTGTTACCATTACCGGACGCTTAAAATGTTGCTCAACAAGGTAGGTCTCATGTTCGGCCTTCATATCCTTACCCCATCCTACGGGAAACTCCCATTTCCTATCGGCATCTTCGAGAATCTTTACACACTCAGTATATGTTGTTCTTACATAATCATTCTTAACGATAAACTTAAGCCTTTCTATCAGTTCCTTATCCATCATATTATTCAGGAATTCAAGATCTTCCCGGCAATTCTCCAGGGCGTAGTTTATCAGGTACTTTGTAAACTCCTCGGCCAGGTCCATATTATCGTTATTATCATAGAAGGCCATCTCCGGTTCAATCATCCAGAACTCGGCCAGGTGACGAGGTGTATTTGAGTTTTCAGCCCTGAATGTCGGACCAAAGGTATAGATCTCACCGAGCGATAATGCTCCCAGCTCACCTTCCAGCTGACCGGATACAGTGAGGTTTGTTTCCTTTCCAAAGAAGTCGTTGCTATAATCAATCTTACCATCCTCACCCCTTGGAGGCTTATCCATATCCAGTGTTGTAACCCTGAACATCTCACCTGCTCCTTCGGCATCTGAGCCGGTAACTATAGGGGTATGCAGGTAATAAAATCCCTTATCGTTAAAATACTTATGTACGGCATAGGCCATGGCATGCCTTATTCTGAATACAGCACCGAAGGTATTTGTTCTGAATCTCAGGTGGGCTATCTCACGAAGAAACTCCATTGAATGGCCCTTTTTCTGAAGAGGGTAGATCTCAGGATCGGCCACCCCGTATAGAATCAGCTCTTTGGCCACAATCTCAACATTCTGTCCCTGTCCCTGTGAAGCAACAAGCTCACCCTTAACACCTATGGCGGCCCCGGTTGTAATGCCCTTCAGAAGCTCCTCATCGAAAGCAGGAACATCAACAACTACCTGGATATTATTAATTGTAGAGCCATCGTTAAGAGCAATAAAAGAAATGTTTTTATTTCCCCTTCTTGTCCTGACCCATCCCTTGGCCAGAACATCCCGTCCCGGCTCAGACGCTAATAATACCTTTACCTTTTCCCGCTTCATAATAATCGTTCTTATAGTTATAAGCTACAAAAATAATCAAATGTTATATATACAACTAGTTTAGTGCAGGGAATAATATGGCGTAGGGCGTAGGGAAAGAATGTTGGAGTGGTTTAAGAAGTTTGAGAGTTTGAGGGGTGGTGTAAACAACAAAGGTCTAAAAAAATACCTTTAAACCTATTAAACCATAGCCCGCTGCGGAGGCGGGCAATTTCAACTATTGCCCTCCGTAGCTTTATCGCGAAGGAGCAAGCATCTCAACTGAAGGCCGGTGCGCAGGCCCTAACCATACATAAACTGCGAGACCTTGGCAAAGTTAGCCATAGGGTTCATGCAGCAGACAGGTATACCTGAGCTGTTGGCAATAATAGCCTGTTCCTGGGCTCCCATTACATAATCGGCCATATTGATATTCTTGGTCGTCATAATAAGGATAAGGTCGGCTTTCAGCTTTTCGGCAAATTCAATAGTCTGCTTGGCCAGGTTACCCTTGGGCAGATCGTGTATTTTATATTCTATATTATTCTGTATAAGATACTTGATTGCAAAATTCAGATTAATGTTAGTCTTCTTTAGCAGGCTCTTATCGCCTGGAACATCCTTCAGGATATGCACTCTCGATTCAAAGTATTTACCCATAAAGATTGCCATTCTAAGCTTCTCCTTATTTTCCGACCTGAAGTCAACCGGGAAAACCAGGTCGTGATATTTATCCATATCCCTGGGAGCATCCTGTACAACGATAAAAGGAATCTTTGATCCTACTATCACTTTAAGGGCCCAGCTGCCTGTAAGCTTCTGCATCCCTTTTAGTCCGTGAGTACCCATTACAACAATATTGGGCTCAGCCTCATTTACAAATTCACTAATTGCTGTAAAGATGGTACCCGGCATTATCTTAAAGTCGGTCTCAATCCTGTACTTTGCTGATGCTTCATCGGCAACTACCTTGAGTTTATCTTCCGTCTTCTTATATTCTGCTGTCTTGATGCCACGATTAACTATATGTAGTAATACGATCGATGAATTTACCATTCTCGAGATCTTTACTGCATGCTGAAGGGCATTCTCTGCTACCTTTGTAAAGTCCCATGGAACAACTATCATTTCTTTTTCCTTATTCATTGTCATTCAATTATGGTTACTATGTAAAGTTAAGAGGAATTAGGTAATATTCAAACGAATTATATCCCTGATTAATAGCTAATATCATGCTATTTCTTTCTTTACTTCCTTTGGTGGAACGATATAAGTGGTTACAATAGCCACAAGCAGGGCTACTATAAAAGTCAGCAATCTTGCCGGCGGTCCTTTTTCGGTAAATGCGCTTAAAAGAGAGGGCGTCTTTTCTTCTATCCTGTCGTACTCCCAGAAGGAGCTCATCGACGACCTCAGATCGGTTTCAAACTTACCTGCACCAATATATTTTTGTCCTTCCATCCCTGTAAAAATCTCAATATCGTCGTAGCTCATTACCTCCTGCTCAATAAGAAAACTAATCTTATCGCCGGTTACCTTATAGTGCTGTTCATATCCTCCGCTTATCCAGAACACTGTAAACAGCAGGCCCAGTACAATAGTTGCCAGGGCTGCCCTGCCATGGAAGCGTTTCCAGAAGAGGGAAAAGATTATTACAACAGAGAAGGTACAGCCAATACCGGCCCAGACATAGCTTACCAGTGTAAAAATCAGTTTGGATGGCGACACGTAAGCTATCGCGAGTGCTATTACAGCCAGCATTGCCGTAACAAGCCTCGATCTGCCCAGGGTTCGTTTCTTCTCCTCGTCCTTATCGTCTCTCTTAAGTATTCCCTCGGATAGTTCTGTGGCCGAGAGGATCAGAAGAGAGTCGGCTGTCGATATCATTGCTGCTATAGCCCCTGTAATAAGTATGGCAGCAATGGCGGGCGGAAATAATTTCAGTATCACACTTGGCATCACATATTCCGGATCATCAAGTCCTGCCGGTCCGAATATTGCTATCCCTATCCATCCTATCGACAGTGCCCCGATATAGGCAATCACCGTCCATATTATCCCTATATTCCTGGCTATTTTTGCCTGTTTTGCATCCTTTATGGCCATAAACCTCATGCTTAGCTGTGGCTGACCGCCAAGGTATCCGAAGAACCACGAGAAACCACCGGCTATCATCAGCCCTGCTCCAAAACCCTTTGCTGCACCGGTCATAGAGGTATAGCTTGAGCCGGCCGAGCTAAGTGCTTCGGAGATAGAGCCGGCATAGAGGTCGGGGTGATTAGCGAGGTAAATTACACCTGCAATAGGGCCTATTATAAGGGTAACAATCATAACTATGGCCTGGACAACATCGGTATAAACTACCGATCTGAATCCGCCATATATGGTATAGGGAACAATTATTGCGGCGGTAATAAACATGCCCAGTCGGGCATCTATATTAAACAATGTATGAAGGGTTTTGCCACCACCCAGGAACTGTGCCCCTACATAAAAGAAGAAGAAGAATACGATAGTCAGGCTGCCAACTATCCTTATCTGGTTTCCTGTCTCGCCATGTTTCTTTGCAATATACTCTGTAAATGTTGTAACATTATATTTCTCGGCTTCATCTCTCAGTCTCCATGCCAGAACCGACCATGCACTTATTATCCCTGCCACGCACCCTATTGCAGTCCACACCTCGGTCAGGCCCATCGCATATGCAGCACCCGGCAGTCCGAGCAGGGCCCATGATGATTCGCCCGTTGCCCTCTCCGAAAGGGCCGCCACCCATCCTGGTAATCCACGACCGGCAATAGCATAGTCGGTACTGCTTTTTACTTTTCTGCCCTGGTACAGTCCCCACAATATCAGCAGGCACATATACACTATCATTACTATCAGAATCTGCAATTGATTATCCATAACTACCACTTACAAATTAATAATTAGCTTTCGGTGTCCGTTCCGTATATAAATAGTTTGAGTGACGGAAGAGCTTTAATCAGTTTTACGTCTGTCCTTTTCAGCTTTACCAGCCTATTGACTTGATCCCCGCACCGGCATCAAATATCAACACTCCTTTTCTTTGATATTTTTACTTTTTAGTCCTCTGCTCTCCCTGTTTCCCGTTTCCTTTTTACTTGTCTCCTCACCCCGTAGATCAACAGTCTCTCTCTTTGTTCAACACTTAAGTCATCCCTGTTTCCTGTTTCCTCACTAATACCTATATTTGCTCAATAATAATTTCTGCTTCAAACATGTCTATTATTGTAAAAAACATAAGTAAGTACTATGGAGTCCAGGCTGCCCTCGACGATGTCTCTTTCACGATTGGGACAGGAGAGATTGTTGGTTTCCTGGGGCCAAACGGAGCAGGTAAATCGACCATGATGAAGATTATAACAGGATATCTTCCTGCTTCATCCGGAACGGTTCTGGTAGATGACATGGATATTACAGAGAGCCCGGTGGAGATAAAGAAAAGGATAGGCTACCTGCCTGAGAACAATCCCCTTTACCACGATATGTATGTAATTGAATACCTGAAGTTTATTGCAGGCATTTACAAAATAGGGAAATCGTCTGGCCAAAGGATTAAGGATATAATAGATCTTACCGGTCTTGGTCCGGAGCAGCACAAAAAGATAGGAGAATTATCGAAGGGATATCGTCAGAGGGTAGGATTGGCACAGGCTCTTATTCACGACCCGGATATTCTTATTCTTGATGAGCCCACCAGCGGACTGGATCCCAATCAGCTTGTAGAGATACGAAGTCTTATTTCGACTGCCGGTCGCGAAAAGACAGTTCTGTTATCCACTCATATCATGCAGGAGGTAGAGGCTTTAGCCGACAGGCTTATTATTATCGATCACGGCAAGATCAGGGCCGACGACAGCAAGGCAGATATATATTCTCACCTGGGTAAGCAGGTAACTACCATACAGGTTGAGTTCGACAATGGGGTGGATAAAGAATCCCTGCAGGAGATCCCCGGTGCAGGTAAGATTAAAATGATAGACAGCAGGCAGTGGCTTATAGAATCTGCAACGGCAGAAGACATCAGGCCACATATTTT
This sequence comes from uncultured Marinilabiliaceae bacterium, assembly GCA_942491535.1. GTDB lineage: Bacteria > Bacteroidota > Bacteroidia > Bacteroidales > VadinHA17 > JAUVKT01. The sequence continues at coordinate 44,744 of CALOBV010000012.1, read as the reverse complement.
CCGTTATGCTGTCGACAAAGGCATTACAGTACTATCAATGCAGCAACAGGCCAAATCCCTCGAAGAAGTCTTCCGTATTCTTACCACCTAAGACATCCCTATTAACTTTTTACTTTTTACTTTTTACTTCCTCTGCTCTGCCTGACTCCTCACTAAAGCTTGCCACCGGCAACCTTATTAACGCTCGGCCCTGGTCTCCTGTTTCCCTTTTTACTTTTTACTTCCTCCGATCTTCCTATATCCTCCCTGGTTTCCGGTTTCCTCTTCTCCCTTTCTCTCACTCTCTCACTCTCTCACTCTCTTTTTCCCTTCCTCTGCCTCTTCATTATTTTAAATAAATTTCATATCTTGGATATCTGTCTGCAATACAGAACCAAAAACCTAACATAATGAAAAATCTACTTGAGAGATCTCTTTTTGTCTTGACAGTCAGTGCGATGGTTTTATCCTTTTTTGTCCATCATGCTGTTATCAATACAATATTTGTACTATCGGGACTTATCTACATTTCCCTGGGGTGGTATCTTCTAAACCCTTTAAAGGGAAAGAAATTCGATCCTGTCTATTTCCTTGAAGGATATTTTTTTTCTACGGCTATGGTGGGTTTCCTATTCACGGCCAAGGACTATCCGCTTGATACTCTTTTTATCCAGGTAGCAGCGGCAGGACTTTTTGTAGGCCTCTTGCTATTACTTATCCTTCATAAGAACAGGAAGTACTGGTTTGAGCCAGAAATCAAGTGTGCCGTGTTTCTTATTCTCACAGCACTGATGATTTTCTACTAAACGACTTTTATTTCTTCAGAGCGCGTTTTTGCGTATGGGTGTTGGGGTATTGTCCAGGAACCAAACCAGAACGCTCAAAGAGCGTACATCCACCTCATAATTGTAGCGTAAAGACAAAGGTGCAGGGAGCAGGGGGCAGGGAGCATGGAGCAAAGAGGTAAGAGCTATGGGGTAAGAGTGATGGGGTCAGGGTGTGATGGGGTGTTGGAGTAAGTCCGGAACCTAAACCTAAACGCTCGTAGAGCGACCTAATACTGTGGAGGGGTGGTTTTGTGTTGGAGTGTTGGAGTGTTGTGGTAAGTCCGGGACCAAAACCATTATGCTCGAAGAGCGTATAATCGGCCTCATAGATTTTGAAGAATAGTGAGTATAGCTTTGAAATAAGCGCAGGCCAGAGCTAAGAAATGTTGTTTGATTACGACACAAGCCCAAACGCTCGTAGAGCGTACATCCACCTCATAATTGTAGCGTATAGAAAGACGGAAGAAAAGCAATCAGCGAAAAAGGCTGTTTGATCCCGAGTACTCGGGAGAGTTCCTTTTTCGCAGCTTTGCTTTAGTCTTTTAGCGTAACAATTATGCAGTGGCGGGGTTTTCTTGCTTACTTCTTTTGACCTGAAGCAAAAGAAGTAAGAACTGTAATTTGGATCCCTCCAAAACCCCTATTCTATAACACATTCCAATGTGATTCTTAACAAATCAATAAAAATTATTTGGATAAATTTTAGATTCTTTTTAAATTAGACATAGTCAATTCTGTAGTAGTCATTTATAACCTAAAACTGAAGAGCATTATGGTATGCTGTATACCATTAGAGTACTCTATAACTTTTTTTGAAAAGAAAAAGTTCGCTGCACGATCCTCTACTCTCGTGACGGCTGTTGACGGATGTGGAATAACGTCAACAAAGCGGTGCCGGACCACGGTCCGGTCACCGTTTTCCTCGTTAGAATTTGCTGTTAAACTAACCATATTACTAACTAAAATCTCGCTGTTATGAAAAAGTACATTTCAAAAAATGGAATTATTATTCAAATCTTCCCCTTACTCATAGTTATAAGTATAATTCTTGTTGCCTGTAAAAAGGAAGCATCAATACAACAAATAAAAATTGCAGATTATGAAGAAATTGGCGTGCTTCATAACGAAGGATTAAACTTTGTTCTAGAGTCATTTAGAGAAAATAAAGTTGGAAATAAGATTTCGTTACACAATCTGCAAGAGATTTATGCAATTATTGAAGAATCCTCATTATCCTTTTCAAAAGAAACTTTTGGGCTAAAAGATAATGAATGTAAAAAGCTGGAATTGAACCTTGAGGAAATGGATCTTTTAATCAAGGCTAGTTCGAAGGATGAAGGTATTACGAATCAGATTCTTTCTGAAATTAACCTTAGCGAACAACAAATTTACTACTTCAACAAGATTGAGAATATAATGTCTGACGTTACTCTTAATTTAGAGCAAACACTAGATAATATTGGAGCAATCGAAATAGAAATTATCACTCAATGTCCTGAGGAGGATATAGATGTTTTATTATCATCAACATCTGTAGGGAAGCATTCTTTAGAATATTGGAATGAAAACTTTGATTTCTGGATTGATGAGCTGATAGGATCAACTGGCAATAAATCTGAAGAAGATTGGGAATGGTTTTGGGGTACTTTGAAAAACATGGGTAAATCGGATTTAGTAGGAGCCGGAATTGGGGCAGGTGTTGGAGCAATAGCCGGTGGAGTAGGAGCAGCACCAGGAGCTGTGGCTGGGGCATGTTATTCCTCCGCTGGAAGAGGCATCGTGGCTCTATTAGATCATTGGGAGGTTTGGTAAAAACATATATTATGAAAAAGAAAATTAGAAAATTTTTATTCTATTTTGCCGCATTTAGTATTGGATTATTTTTTGGGGAATGGTTATTAGATATAATTATTAATAGTTCACGAAGTGCTGTTAAAATTGAAATATTTGAATCAATAATAATTGCTTTTATTGTTGCAATTCTATTCGCGTTTTTTAGCAATTTTAAAAAAGACTAAAACTAATGGGCGGACTATTAACACCATTCCACATTATTGGAATAAGTATTGTTCTGTTAGGGATATTTGTGTATTCAGTGATCTTGATTGCCAGGAATGAAAAAGATCTTACTCGTTTTCTCTGGATTCTTCTGGTAATTTTTGTGCCCTTTTTTGGATCATTAATATACATATTGATACACCATACCAGACCAAAACTGAATTAGGATTTGAAGAAAATCCGGAAAGCATCCCACCTGGTTCTCATCATGTAACCAGGTTGGGGCTTTCTTTTGGGCATAAGACTTTGGAGATCAGCAAAAAAGAATAAAACTCGAAATGAATTAAATAAAGATTCATGAACCCGGACTTAATAATTATAGCTGTATTACTAGTTTTTCTGATCCAGAATATTATCAGTGAAAGACATTATTATCTTGATAAGTCTTTTGCCATTTACGGCGTGTTATCAAATCTCTTTCTGTTCCTGTTCCTTATTGCCTTTTACTTCGCCCGGGAATTATATATGATAATTTTTTTTGTCCTTGGATTGGTCCCGGGTATTTATTTCCAGGTATTGCAGTTCAGAAAAGATTCATCTGGATCATTTAAGAAGATTGTAAGCATTTCGATAATATACCTGCTTTATTTGTACGCAATAATAAAAATCTTATTCTAAGTAGTCATTCCTTACCTTAAGCCCAGAACCATAACGATCAAAGAGCGTATTTACACCTCATAATTATAGCTGCAGGATTTTTACTGCCTATTTCTCTTGATATATTTCACTGTTGCACAAAACAGAAACTATTAAGAAAAAAGATTAAAAAAATATTTGTAATTCCATGGATTAATGAAATTTTGACAATTTCATTTGTTAGAATAATTGTATTCTATTATTTTTGTTTTAGTCGATGTTCTGGTATAATTATGGGTATATCTAAAACTAATTACCACAGGTAGTCAAAAAATTTAGCGCTATTGCGGTGAGAATAACTATAACTTATAACTCATAAAACATAATTATTTAACCAGTCACGATCAGGAGGAATTATGATAAATGTTTACAAAAAACTTTGTATTAGGCCTAACAGCAATACATTCTGACTAAATCTTAAGAATATGAGAAAAGTTCTATTTATTTTATGCTTTTTATTGCCATGGCAGCATTTCTCTATTACTGTTTTCCCTGATTTATTTAATGAATTCTTCATTGCTTATGGAATTAGACGTTTGGAGTACCATTCTCATTATTGTTTCAAAACCTATAGATATGCAAAGCCGTGAAGACAAAAAGGATGAGCAGTCCCTGTCAAAATATGATGGTATATGCCCTGAGTGCGGAACCAGGATAACAATGACCCAGATGTTATTCTCTTACGATAAAAAGATAAAATGTAAAAAGTGCAAAACAAGTTACATAACCATCCTGCCAAGGATTATAAGGTTCTATGAAAAACTAATCCTGATCTCCAACTTTTTGATCATGATGGTTATTGCGCTGTTTGGATTTAGAAAAATTGATGCCGTTCTCGTGTTCATAATCGTTCTTCTTTTTGCAGTACTTGCTTATATTAATATTTACTATATCTATTATCGGCAAGCATATTTGAAGAAAATTCATTAATAAATTTTATTGCTAACTAATCCTTTTTACTATGAAAAAATCATTAAAAAATCTGTCTCATTATTGCTTATAGCAGCAATGGTTGTAATGGTTTCAAGTTTTAGCGCAACTACGTTAAAAGGAGAGAACTCTGCCGCCGGAAAGTTTTGGGCCGCAGCATCGCTGGCTGCAACAACTACCGAAAGTACCACTGATGATTATGCAATTATCGGCATGGGAGCAACTAATGCGATTCTATGGACTGTCGTATTAGCTGTAACTCCTGTAGGTGCTGGAGTTGCTATTGGTATTGGTGTAGCTAAGGCTCTATAGTACTTGACTTTTCTAAATAAACAAGCTTTTATATTGAAGCCTGGCAGTAAGTTAATAGCATTGTCCAGCCTGATTTGGATTTTATCTTTTTCATCGTCATTCTTTATAAATCCTAAAGATATTCTTGAGAAAGAAGATAGTGGAATTATAAATGATTTAAAGACAAATGTTGAAAACGACAAGAAAATTACAGTTGTTGGGATAATTCTGAAACAAAATATAAAAGTTTGTTTATTGTTATTCTGTGGAATATTTCTCTATGGTATTCCTACCATTATTACACTCGTGTTTAATGGTTTTATTACTGGATCCATCCTGAGAGATATAATTATATATAACTCTCTGTCAAATAAAGATATTCTGTTTAAAACCCTTCCTCACTTCTCTGAATTGTTAGGATTCTGGATTTCCGGTGCTGTCGGATTGATGGGTATAATATGGTTCAATAGACTTATCAGGGAAAATACCTTGCCTGATAAATCTGAAATAAAGAAAATATCTGTCATGATGCTGTCCTCTGTTACAATCGTTATTATTTCAGGGTTTATAGAAGTATATATTAGTATGAAATGAAAGAGTTAAACAAGGGAATACTTTATGGTTTATTAATCGTAGCTATGGTAGGGGTGTTAAGGGCCGAGAACAGTGGGACATTTGTCAAAGCTATCAGCTCTGAGCTTCTTACGGAGAACTCCCTAATTCTTAGAATGAGTTGGATTACAGTTTTTACAGGTGTAATTATCTGGTACTTTTTCTATGCTTTAATTATTCATCTGATAGCTAGAGTATTTGAAAGGACCGCTTCATTTAAACAATTTTTAAATTCATTGGGGCTCGCTTATTATCCACAGATTATTGCAGGTATTATAATTTTATTTGTTTGGTCTTCTCATTTGGAAGGGTTAGAAATTGTTGTTTCTGAAAATTTCTCAGTAAAACAGTTCCTTCTTAACCAGGGAATTTACTGGACCCGTATAATTGACTTTCTTGGTTTGATTTTCACCTATCTGATATGCAGTTTTATTGTTCGGAAACTCTATGGCTTCAAAATTATTCAGGCGATCATAATATGTGGAGCTCCGGTCCTTTTATATGAAGGAGCCAAATTTCTCATATTAAATTAATTCCTTATATACTAATATCAATCTACGCTAACACTTTATCTATCGGCCTCAAAGATGTGGAGGAGTGATCGTGTATTGGAGTGTTGATGTAAGTCCGGAACCTAAACCATAACGCTCGAAGAGCGTACTATACTGTGGAGGGGTGGTTTTGTGTTGGGGTGTTGGTGTAAGTCCAGGAACCAAACCATAACGCTCGAAGAGCGTACATACCTCATACTGTGGAGGGGTGGTTTTGTGTTGGGGTGTTGGTGTAAGTCCAAGACCTAAACCATAACGCTCGTAGAGCGTACGATCGGCCTCAAAGATTTTGAAGAATAGTGAGCATAGCTTTGACATTTGCGGCGGCCAGAGCTAAGAAATGTTGTCTGAGCACGAGTACTCGGGGGAGTTGCATTTCGGGGAATGTCAAAGCAAGCGAACCTTCAAAATCTTTGCAGCCTTGATCTTTTTGGTTCTTTTCTCATCAAGGAGAAAAGAACAAATAGAAATTGATTTTTTAAAGAAAATCCTTTCCTTTGTAAGGATTTTCGTGGAAAGATTTGAGCTGATTGCAACCACATGTAAAAAATGCTAAAACACAGTGCATCTGTATTACATACAATCAACTTTATCCAACACATATTGTTAAATTATAAAATATTATAATAATGGCTTATTTATTTACATCAGAGTCAGTATCAGAAGGACACCCTGATAAGGTAGCTGACCAGATCTCAGATGCCATACTCGATAAAATATTAGCATTTGATCCACAGGCCAAGGTAGCATGTGAAACACTGGTAACAACCGGACAGGTTATTATTGCCGGCGAGGTTAATACCAATACTTATGTCGATATACAGCATATAGCAAGAGAAGTAATTAACAGGATCGGTTATACCAAATCCGAATATCGCTTCGATGGTGAATCCTGTGGTGTGCTGAATGCCCTGCATGAGCAGTCACCCGATATTAACCGCGGCGTGATGCGCGAAAACCCTCTCGACCAGGGTGCTGGCGACCAGGGTATGATGTTCGGTTATGCATGTAACGAAACCGAAGACTATATGCCCCTGGCTCTCGACCTGAGTCATAAACTGCTTATCGAGCTGGCAGCAATACGTCGCGAAGGTAAGGAGATGACCTACCTGCGCCCCGACTCAAAATCACAGGTAACAATAGAATATGACGATGATAATGTGCCTTCGAAAGTGCATACAATAGTTGTATCAACACAGCACGATGAGTTCGATAAGGATGATGAAAGGATGCTCGCCAAAATCAAAAACGATGTAAAATCGATCCTTATCCCCAGGGTGGTTAAACAATTGCCGGCTAAACTTCAGAAAATGTTCGACAACGACTATGTTCTGCATGTTAACCCAACAGGGAAGTTCGTTATTGGTGGACCTCATGGAGATACCGGACTAACAGGGAGAAAGATCATCGTCGATACCTACGGAGGCAAGGGAGCTCACGGTGGTGGCGCCTTCTCCGGCAAGGATCCATCAAAGGTTGACAGGTCAGCCGCTTACGCTGCCCGTCATATAGCCAAAAACCTCGTTGCAGCAGGATTCGCAACAGAAGTACTTGTACAGTTAGCTTACGCCATCGGTGTAGCTGATCCCCTTAATATTTATGTCAATACCTATGGCACATCAAACGTGGGTCTTAATGATGGACAGATAGCTCAAAAGCTACTCTCCATCTTCGATCTCAGGCCGGCAGCTATTGAGAAGCGACTGAAGCTAAGATTTCCCATCTATGAAGAAACTGCCGCCTACGGTCATATGGGAAGGAAGCCGGAGATAAAAATTAAAAAGTACAGCTCCATCTACTGGGACGATTCAGAGATAGAGGTTGAACTCTTTACCTGGGAGAAACTTGACTACGTCGACAAAATAAAAAAAGAATTTAACCTCTGATCCCCCTTTGAAGGGGGTAGGCCTGCCCCTTTTTGGCAGGCCTGGGGGATGTAAAACAATATTAATATGTCAGTCATAGATAAAATCAACGGATCAAAAAATCCACTGTTTACCTTTGAGCTCCTCCCTCCCCTCAAGGGTCACAGCCTCGATCGTGTCTATAAAACTATCGACAACCTGATGGAGTATGATCCTGCCTATATCAATTTTACCTCCCACAGGAACGAGGTTGTCCTGAAAGAAAGGTCCGACGGACTCATCGAGAGAAAGACTGTACGAAAAAGGCCGGGTACCATAGCCCTTGCTGCTGCTGTAAGATATAAGTACAATGTTACCGTTGTTCCCCATGTCCTTTGCGGAGGATTTACAAAGCAGGAAACCGAGAATGTACTTATCGATATGCACTTCCTTGGAATAAACGATGTGCTGGCCCTGCGCGGTGATCCCCCAAAGGGAAGCCGGGTATTTGTCCCCGAAGAAGATGGTCACCGTTATACTTCAGAGCTTGTAACCCAGATCACAGAAATGAATAAGGGATCTTATCTCGATGATGTCGATAACACACCCACATCATTCTGTATAGGGGTGGCCGGATACCCCGAAAAACATATCGAGGCAGCTAATATGGGCTTCGACCTTGCCCGTCTTAAAGAAAAAGTAGATGCCGGAGCAAGCTATATCGTTACCCAGATGTTTTTCGACAATAGCAAGTATTACGACTTTGTAAGGATGGTCAGGGAGATGGGGATAGATGTCCCGGTTATTCCGGGCATTAAACCCGTTGCTGCACTGAATGATGTCAACCTGCTTCCACAGACTTTCAATATTGATATGCCCGACGATCTTGTTAAGGAGCTGGTGAAATGTAAAACCAACGAAGAAGCTAACGAGATTGGTATTGCGTGGACCACCATGCAGTCAAAAGACCTGCTGGCACACAATGTGCCCGGGATACATTACTATACCCTCGGAGCATCAGATAATATCTCACGCATCGTCAAAGCCTCTTATTAGGAAGGTTGATAAGGTTTTAAGGTTTTAAAGTTTATAAGGTAATACCCCTAAATCTGAGTTGAAATTAATTTTATTTTTAAATATTGGAGTGGATTGATATGCAGATATTTATGCTTATCCATTGTGGTCCCTACTACTTATTCTTTGGCCATTTCTGATCCACCAACAATTATCAAGATGACAGCTTTTGATAGCTAACCGTTTGCCGTTTGTCCGTTAGCCGTTCGTCCCTCCCCCTCAAACCTGCTCTTCTGCAAGCCATACATCTTCGCATAATGCCCATTCAGCTTAAGCAGCTCCTTATGCGTTCCCAGCTCACTTATCTTTCCATTCTCCAGAAGAGCAATCCTGTCGGCAATTGATACATTGGAGAACCTATGACTTATAAGCAGAGTTGTTCTGCCTGCCGAAATATTCTTAAACCGGGTAAAGAGCTCGTACTCTGATTCTGCATCCAGGGCCGAAGCAGGTTCATCCAGGACAAGTATCTCAGATTGCCTGTACAGGGCTCTGGCCAGGGCTATCTTCTGCCATTCTCCCCAGCTCAGTTCACGACTATCATCAAATAATCGCCCGATAACAGTATCATATCCCCTGGGCAGGTTCTCAATAAACGTTTTTATCCCTGCAATATCAGCGGCTGATTCCAGCCTCGCCCTATCTTCCATGTTTTTAATATCCCCTGCAATAATATTTTCTCCCGCACTCATATTATAGAGCATAAAATCCTGGAATAAGACCGAAAACATCCTCCTGTAATCAAGCGGATCAATATTCCTGATATCATTACCGTCAATCATTATTTGCCCGTCTGTAGGATCGTACAGTCGGCAAAGCAAGCGTGCCAGTGTTGTTTTACCCGCTCCGTTTGCCCCCACCAGGGCCAGTGTTTCTCCCTTTCGTAAGATCCAGATTTAAGTCCGCATAAAACACTGCCCTCGGAGCCGGGATATTTAAAACAAAGATTCTCAAATTCTATGGCCTTCGGATAATGACTTAAGCTCAGCAAGGGGTGGAACAGCAACAACCTTTTCCTCGAGGTTCAAAAACTCAAACACATCCGATACAAAGAGATTATCCTCGTACAGGCCAGCCAGTGATCCCAGCATCTGCTTCAGGAAGGTCATACCCATCCTGAAAGCAAGCAGGTACATTGCCAGGTCGCCAAGCGATATCCACGAACCTATAGCCTGGTTAACTATATACCATATGGCCACAAGAACGGCAACAGCCTTAAACAGTCCCGAGATCAGTTCAATCATCGACCGCTTCCTTATTATCTTAATCTCCTCGGTCTGTTGTTGATCAAAATGCTTTTTGAAGATCGTTGAAAAATAATCACCAAGACCAAAAAGCCTTAGTTCACGCGAAGGTCTGTCCCCGGTAATCAACCAGTTAAAATAAGCTGCCTTACGTGCCGTGGGAGATAGCTCCTTCTTAAAATTATAGAGTATATCCGAAAAATGAATCCTCAGCCATATACCCGGGATATTAGCCACAACAAGAAGAGCCAGTAACCAGATATTTAAAAAACTCAGCAGACCTGCCATCAGTAATAAGGACAGACCGCTTCGGAGCAGGCCGGTAATATTGGAAACAATAGATGAAGGCCGGTAGGGTGCTTCGCGCGATGCTCTGGAGAGGGTGTCGTAGTATTTCGGATTCTCAAAGTGCAGAAGGTCGAGGGATATAGATTTACTGTGTATCAGTCCAAACATATACGACTCAACTTTATACGACTGCTTCTTCCTGACAATGTTTATAAGCGACTGTAAGCTCTCCTCAATAAAATAAATTACCGCTATGGCAACAGCCAGGTATATTGCCATCCTGGTGCTATCATACGAACCGGTCTCAGCTGCCACCGTAACAACATCAATTAGCTTCTTAATCGACCATATCAAGCCCAGAGGGAGTATGCTGGCAAATAAAGAAAGAAAGATTACAGACCATGTATGTTGGGGAGATGCAGTAAGCACCATCCGTATAGCCTTGCTGAATAAGCGGAGCCTTGTTTTCATAAGTGTGAATATACAAAAAAATGCTATGTGCTTGGGTGGTTTTGTGTTTGTGTGTTGGGGTGGTATTCTATATTTTTTGTATCTTTATTAAAGTCTCGCTAAAACTAACTACTTTAATGTCTATGTTGCATTTACACACAGGGATCTGATGTGTAGTAGAGCCATCTTTTGATAGTGCCTCGAAATACTTCAGAGTATCAAAATCTTTCCCGAAAGAAGAAACATATTCACTAACAGATCAAATCAGACGAAGTTCCAGATCAGTATCAGCTAATATTGCCGAAGGTTTCAGAAAGAGAAGATATGAAAAGGTATTTATTCTTAAGCTTACTGATTCTGAAAGTGAAGCCGCTGAAACTCAGGTATGGCTTGAATTTGCTTATAAATGCGGATATATTGATAAAAACCTTTATGAAAATTTACTACCAGTCTTATGACAGAATTATCGGAAAAATAATTAGAATGATAACAGATGCAGGAAAGTGGTGTCCTTCTTAAACACTAACCCATCTTCTGTCCCATTACCAAAACTCCAACACCCCAAAACAAAAGCACTCCAACACAATAATAATATATGAGTTAGTTGATTCCTATCATTTTAAGAAGTCTCTTAAACTTCGACATTACCCATACTCTCCTACTATTCAGCCTATACCTCCGCTCCCTGATAAAGGCCTTCCTCACGGGCTTTGTTTTTCCCCGAGTCGTTTCAATCAAAACAACCTTGCCGGCAATATCATCAAATGCCACCGGGCTGTCTGAAGTCAAAGCACTGTCGCCCCGTGTAATAAAAAGGGTCTTCTCATCGTGCCTGTACTTATGAATAACACGGTGAACAACCATATCATTCTCCCTCTCCCATGCGATAATATCGCCAATAACAAGATCGTCAGGGGTTTTTACAGCCTCAATATGAAGAATCGATCCGGCTTTTATCGTTGGATACATACTACGGCCACCTGCCCTCATGCGCACCATCGTCCCTTCGTCCAGCAGGCCTGAGGCAAGATCCTTTAATGCCTTCTTGTCGTGGTTAACAACTGTCATTCCTTATAAAATCAACTATGCTCATATCAGGAAGAAATTCAAGAGCACTTACATCAACTTCATCTGTCATATTCTTTATCGCTGTAGTAAGCTTACCTATCAGGTCTGAATTCCAGTGATGCTGGATGCAGTTCTTCATTACCGAGGTAAGCGAGTCAACACTGCCAAGGGCTGTTAGCCTGTTTTCCAGGCCATGATCCAGGGTATATATTCCTGTCAGACGACAATAATTACTTCTCTCCAGCTCATACACGGGAGTATTATACATCATATATTGCCCATCTATCTTTCTTATTATCAGCCTGTCGTCATGTATCACAGCAGCACCGGCTTCATCAAATAATCGGGCTATGGTCGTCTTTCCCCTGCCCGACTTACCGGTAAATAAAAGACCTCGTTTATCACATTCTACCCCCGAAGCATGAATAAATATATCTCCGTTTAATGCAGTAATATAATACAGCAAAAGACCATCAAGGGGATAGCCAATAGGATTTATTACCTCATCATCTGTGCTAAGAATAATGTCCCAGCTCTTTTCGCCGGGCCTGATAACAATCATTGCTTCGCCAATAGTATCAGAGAGAGGCATGGTAGAATAAACAAGGATATAATCACCGTGCTTATATACCGTCCAGAATTTGTCACTCTTCTTAACAGGCACCCCGTTAATTTCCTCTACATAGGGTGACTTAAATACAGCCTCAGCTCCCGGCGGAATAATCACCCGACCGCGTGTTACATTAATCGCTATATCATAGTCAGGCCTGGTTGATATAAACGACTTCTGCGATGAAGAAGGCTTAAGTTCAAAGTCATGGCCCCTGGCCTGGAACATAATCTTATATTCTGCTATATCAATGGTATAGGCTTTCATTCTGAAACTATATTATGTTTCTTCAGATCATTTACCAGTTCAACAATATCATTCAGGGCAGTATCAATATCAGTCGCAAATTCACCCGACATCACTCTTGCTATATCTTCAAGCGTCTTCTCACCGTCAATATTATCCCAGATAAAAGAAGCAGTCTCATTCATTGTATAAACTGCTTCCATATTCGCTACATTATCTGTTATCGGAACAAGAATACATTCATCGCCCGACTTCCGGGCAACAATCCTGGGGTTCTTTTTTATTACACTTCTGGCCTCCATAACGTAAATATACGAAATAATGAGGTTGAAACTGGGTTGAAATTGAGTTTAATAAGGTTTAAAAAACAGGATTATAATTAATTACTGGAATCTCGCAACCTGATAAGCATGTAGGAGATAATATTAGTTTCTTTCCTTAAGCAATTCCACCTCATTTTGATCCATGATATTTAAATCACTAGCTATAAGAACCTGGTTGAAGCATTCCATCATACTTGAGAATGCGATATTATAAAAATGTTTCTGATCCTTAGGTGTTAGTCTTGAAGATCCTTCTGCAATATTTGAACATACTGATATAGCAGATCTTCTAATCTGACTTGTTAATCCAAACTTCTCGTTTTCAGGAAATTTATCAGATAATTTGTAAATTTTTGATGTGAAATCTCTTGATTTCTTCCATGTTTCTAGTTTCTCAAAATTAAAAATGTACATGACATATTGATTTAGTTTAAAATGCAGCTTATTCCACTTATAAATTTACAACCTTTTCAACCCAGTTTCAACTCATTTTCAACCCAGTTTCACCCCTTTCAACTCATTTTCAACCTTTTCAACCCAGTTTCAACCTTTTCAACCTTTTCACCCCAGTTTCAACCCAGTTTCAACCTTTTCACCCTTTTCACCCTTTCACCCTTTTCACCCCAGTTTCACCCTTCCTAACCTTAACTGCAAGCAATTACTTATCTTTGCAGAAATATTATTTATATGTCAAACAAGAAACACAGAAAAACCCCCTCCAAAAAAGGCCTCTCAAAGCCTGAGTTAACATCACTTATCCGTAAAATATTTGAGAGTGATGGCAGCAAGGTGCTTAACTACAAACAGGTAGGTGCCAGGTTGCAAATTGCAGACCCACACTTGAGACGACAGGTAAATGAGGTCCTGAAAGACCTTAAAAATATAGGTTTTCTGAAAGAGATACAGCCGGGTCGTTATAAGATGAAGCAACAGGGTGCCCTTATCACCGGAACAGTAGATATGACAAGGATGGGATATGGTTTTATTATCACCGACGATATTGAAGAAGATGTCTTTGTCTCCAACAGGAGCCTTAATACCGCCCTTCATGGCGATAAGGTTAAGGTAAGACTCCTTGTTCGCAGAAAAGGGAATAGGCCCGAAGGCGAGGTAATGGAGATAATTGAAAGAGCAAGGGAGACCTTTGTGGGCACAGTAGAAGTGATGCCCCAGTTTGCCTTCCTTATACCCGATACCAAAGGAATGCCCTTTGATCTGTTTATCCCAAAGGATAAACTCCATGGGGCTAAACAGGGAGAGAAAGCTGTTGCCAAAATTGTTGAGTGGGACAAGCGCCAGAAGAACCCTGTTGCCGAGATCGTTAAGGTACTCGGAATGCCGGGCGAACATGAGACTGAGATCCACGCCATACTAGCTGAGTATGAACTACCTTACCTCTTCGACCCTGAGGTTGACCAGGCTGCAGAAAAGATCGATAAAACAATTAATAAAGAAGTAATCGCAAAACGCCGTGACTTCAGGTCGGTGCCTACCTTTACTATCGACCCGGCCGATGCCAAGGACTTTGATGATGCCCTGTCGCTTAAGAACATGGGCAACGGCATATGGGAAGTTGGTGTACATATTGCCGATGTAACCCACTATGTCAAGCCCGACTCCATCCTCGACAAGGAAGCCATTAACAGGGGGACATCTGTTTACCTGGTCGATCGAGTGGTCCCCATGCTGCCGGAAGCACTGTCTAACAATGTGTGCTCTCTTAACCCCAAACAGGATAAACTTACCTACTCGGCCGTTTTTGAGATGAACGAAAAGGCAGAGGTCCTGAGTGAATGGTTCGGTAAGACAATTATTAACTCCGACCAGCGATTCTCATACCAGGATGCACAAAAGATCATTGATGGCGAAGACGGACCAATGAAGGATGATCTGCTGCTACTGCATGATATGGCCCAGAAATTAAGATCAGGAAGATTTGATACAGGCGCCTTTTCTTTTGAACGTACCGAGGTGCAGTTTGAACTCGACGAAAAAGGTTACCCGGTAAGCATTAAGTTCAGAGAGGCCGGTACGGCAAATCAGCTTATCGAAGAGTTTATGCTGCTTGCCAATAAAAAGGTGGCCGAGCTAATAGGCAAAAAGATAGGGAAAGAAAAGGCAAAGACATTTGTATACCGTATTCATGATAAGCCCAACCCCGACAAGATCACTTCATTCAGCAACTTTATTAAACGCTTTGGATATAAGCTGGACGGAACAACAGATAATTCGTTAACCCTTTCCCTCAATAAACTGATTAAAGAAGTAAGCGGTAAGAAGGAACAGCATATGATTGAGACCCTGGCCCTGAGATCGATGGCCAAGGCTATCTATTCAACAGATAATATCGGTCACTACGGACTCTCATTTAAATATTATACTCACTTCACCTCGCCCATCAGGCGTTATCCTGATATGATGGTGCACCGTCTTCTGACGGCCTACCTTGACGGTGAAAAATCAAAGGACAGGGACCTCTACGAGAAGCTCTGCCAGAGATCTTCACAAAGGGAACGACTGGCTGTGGAGGCAGAACGTGCATCGGTAAAATATAAGCAGGTTGAGTTTATGCAGGATAAGATGGGTATCTCCTTTGAAGGTGTTATATCAGGCGTTACAGATTGGGGCATCTATGTGGAGATAGTCGAAAACCAGTGCGAAGGCATGGTACACATCCGCGAACTGGATGATGACTTCTATGAATATGATGAGGAGAACTACTGCATAAGAGGCCGTAAATCAGGCAATGAATATACCCTGGGTGACACAGTAAATGTGGAAGTGGTAAAAGCAGACCTGGTTAAAAAACAATTGGATTTTGTGCTGATAGATTCATAAATTTGAAGAAAAATCAAAGGATGAACCTTGCTCTTAGAAAAGTGTTTTGTCTTTTTTCTCTTTTGATAGTGATATCTTATGTCGGAATGTCGCAGGATTGGAAAACATATCCACTGGCTCCGGCAGGAAGCCTGGTCGTTTTCCCCCAGGACGAAGGCAGGCATAGCGACGAACCAATAGAATGGTGGTATGTAAGCGGTCATTTAAAAGGTGAAACAACTGGTTCAGATTATAGCTTTATGTTAAGCTACTTTTATTATCCTGCCTATATATTTGACGGATTCAGGATACTGAATATAAGTAATGATGGTAACGAATATTTCTATACCAATACTCAGGCCGTTAATTATAATATTTGCTCAACAGACAGCTTGAATCTTGAGGTTAATGTGTTCGGGAGCGGCACAGAGATATTCAAAAACATAACTGCTCCGGACGACAATGCCTTGCCCTTTGAATATGAGTTATCTACAAGCCCTGGCCCGGCTTCATTATCTCTTACTCTTGATGCTCTAAAACCTCCCCTTATTCTTGCCGATAGTGGTTACCTCTACCAGGGCTCAAACGCATATACATATTATTATTCCCTGCCAAAGGTCCTTGCTGAAGGCAGCATACAGGCAGACGGTATAACTGAAAACGTAAGCGGGACAGCATGGATAGACAGGCAATACGGGACCTTTAACCCTTCTACCGGACAGGAATATGAATGGTTCTGTGTACAACTTTCAAATGATGTTGAATTGAACATTTATAATTTTTTTACAGACGATAGCCGGATCCCGGATGACCTTAAATACAGACTGCTGGCAGCCTCTGTTGATGAACAGGTTCAGTATACAACTTCTGACCTTACAATAGAAAGACTGAAATATAAATATATGAGTGATATGCAGAGATGCTATTCACAGTCATGGAGGATCACATCTCAGCTTAATAACCTGGATATTACACTTACCACCATAAAAAGTACCACTGAAGTATTTTCTCCTTTTCGCTTCTACGAGGGTGCTGTAGAAGTAGATGGATACTATAACGGTACGGCTGTTACAGGAAAGGGCTTTGCCGAACTTCTTCATTCATACGAAAAACCTCTTATTTCAGTAATTGATACAGCAGGTGTTTCAGGTAATAATTACACGGTTAGCTGGAAGGTAGATAACCCTGATGATGGAAATCCACTGCTCTTTGACCTGTATTACAGTGAAGGAGACTCACTGTCGTATCAATATATTATTCAATCAATAAGTGATACCTCATATGTGTGGAATACATCTGTCCTGGGCGAGGGAAATGCTGTCTGGCTAAAAGTAAAAGCTTATTCAATTGATACTACATTGGCTACAGTAGCTTCAACAAAGCTGGGCTCTGAGCTTGTATCTGCACCTCTTATTGAGCCGGATCCCGATATTCTAATATACCCTAACCCATCAACAGGGATGGTTACGATTAAGGGCTCTGACATACAAGAAATTACGCTTATTGATTCATCGGGTAGAATACTAAGATCCTTTGTTCCGGTCAGCTTACCTGTTATGCTCGATCTTGAATACCTGATTGAGGGTGTTTACTACATCAAAATAAGTACATCCAAAAATCAATATACAAGGAAGCTGATACTTAAATAGATAGGGGGACAATCCTGGATTGCTTGAGGCAAACGGCGAACGGCGAACGGCGAACGGCTAACGGCTAACGGCGAACGACAAACGGCGGATGCTTTTGAAATATCAAAGGAAAATTGTAGCTTGAAATTGGAATAATGTCAAATTTAAGCTGCAAAATCATGAGTAATTTTAAGGATTTAAGAGTTTGGATTCGTGCTAAGAATCTGGCAAAAAAGGTTTATTTAATCACGAATTCAGGTACAATTTCTAAAGATTTTGGTCTTAGGGATCAAATGAGAAGATCAGCAGTAAGTATAGTCTCTAATATTGCTGAAGGTGATGAATCAGGAACAGACAAGCAGGGTGTTAGGTTCTTTCATATAGCTAAAGGATCAGCAGCAGAGCTTTACACCCAGATTATATTAGCAGAAGAAATTGGATCTCTGGATAAGAAAAATAAAGATGAACTGATAGATGATTGCGAAGCAGTCTCAGGTATGCTTCAAAGACTAATTAACGCCAGACTCAAATAAAAACCGTTTGTCGTTCGCCGTTCACCGTCTTCTTTTTCCCGTTCGTCGTTTGCCGTTTGTCGTTTGCCGTCTTCATTAATCTTCTTCCCGTTCGTCGTTTGCCGTTTGTCGTTCGCCGTCTTCATTAATCATTTCCAGCAACTTCTCAACTGCTTCCTCTTCGGGCACATTCTTGTATACCTCCGTCTGCCCTTTATAAAGTGAAACCTTTCCTGGACTGCTTCCGATATATCCATAATCCGCATCCGCCATCTCACCCGGACCATTAACAATGCATCCCATTATAGCTATCTTAAGTCCCTTCAGGTGCGATGTGGCTTTCTTTACCCTGGCAACAGCTTCTTCAAGGTTATATTTCGTTCGTCCGCAGGTCGGACAGGATATATAATCGTTCCTGCTAATCTTTATCCTTGCGGCCTGCAATATCCCATCCTTTATCGATTCAACCTTCTCTGCCTCAATATTGCCCCTGTTTCGTATATGCAAATCATCAACCCCCCTGGGTATCATTACCTGTGATGAGTCCACAGCAGCCCTTATGGTTAACTCTTCCTCATCATCAATAGAATAGTTCAGCCAGTATGTCCTCCTGTACCCGGTTTCACGTTTCACGTTTCCGGTTTCCGGTTTCCGGTTTCCGGTTTCCTCAACGTTATCCCTGTACTGCTTTGCATACTCAACAATCTTTTTAGCAACGGGTATTTCATTCTCGGGAGGCTCCGACAAAGAAACCCTAATCGTGTCACCTATTCCCTTAATAAGCAGATTACCTATGCCCAGTGCAGATCTTATCCTTCCATCCTCGCCCTCGCCGGCCTCTGTTACACCAAGGTGAAGGGGATACTTAAGTTCTTCTGCCTGCATCATCTTAACAAGCATCTCCGTTGATTCAACCATTATCAGCGAGTTGGAAGATTTCATCGAAACTACCAGGTTACTGAAGTCTTCCGCTTCGAAGATCCTGATAAACTCCATAGCAGACTCAGCCATTCCCCTGGGTGTATTACCATACCTGGTCATAATTCTATCAGAAAGAGAACCATGATTAACACCTATCCTGATAGCTGTTTCAAACTCATTACATCTATTAATAAGAGGCATCAGCCTTTCATGTATTCTCTCAATCTCCTCTTTGTATTCCTTATCGGTAAATTCAACCTTTGAGAACGAAGCCCTCTTATCAACATAGTTGCCCGGGTTTATCCTTACCTTATTCACTATGCCAGCCGCATAAACCGCTACTTCAGGATTAAAATGTACATCAGCTATAATGGGTGTAACAAATCCTTCTTTGCGTAGCTCTTTCATAATACGAGCAAGACCATCCACCTGCTTCATCCCCTGGGTGGTAAACCTTACCATCTCCCCTCCTGCTTCTATTATCCTGATAGCCTGCTCAACGCTTGATTTTGTATCCAGTGTGTCTGTATTGGCCATCGACTGCAGGCGCACCGGGTTTGCTCCACCCAGTTGCAGTGTACCAACTGTTATTTCCTGTGAGTGCCAGATCATTGATTAATTTATTACTACCTCTCCCAGGTAGCACCATCCTTGGTGTCCATGATTGTTATCCCGAGCTGTGTAAGCTCATCCCTTATCCGATCGGCTGTTGCCCAATCCTTATTAAGCTTGGCAGCATGTCTTTCCTCAAGAAGCTGTTCAATCTCCTTGTCTGAAATTCCGTTCTCGTCCTTCTGATCCTCTTCCTCGATAAAACCCAGTACATCGATTACATAGAGTTTATAAATCCTCTTCAGCTCATCAAGGTCTTCCTTTGTAAGCGACCCTTTACCATCGCTTATCGAGTTAATTGCCTTCACTCCATCAAAAAGATGGGCTATAAGCACAGGGGTATTAAGGTCGTCATTTATCGCCATCGAACATTTCTCAACCAGGGCGCTTACATCAATAGTTGACTTATCCGAGGGCTCAATGCTGTCGAGAGTATGAAGAGATTTCATCAGGCGCAACAGGCCTTTCTTTGCAGCTATAAGAGCATCATTCGAGAAATCAATAGTCCCCCTGTAATGAGCCTGCAGGATAAAAAACCTGATCGTCATAGGCGAGTAAGCCTGCTCCAGGAGCTTATGGCTGCCCGTAAACATATCACTCAGGGTAATAAAGTTATTTAGCGAACGGGCCATCTTCTGCCCGTTAATGGTAATCATATTATTATGCATCCAGTAGTTAACCGGTTGCTCACCATTGGCTGCTGTAGACTGAGCAATCTCACACTCATGGTGAGGAAACTTAAGATCCATGCCACCACCATGAATATCAAATCTCTTACCCAGGTATTTAGCTCCCATGGCAGAGCACTCAAGGTGCCATCCCGGAAAGCCTTCTCCCCATGGCGAATCCCATTTCATAATATGCTTCGGTTCGGCCTTCTTCCATAGGGCAAAATCAGAAGTAAAGCGCTTCTCCGACTGACCTTTCAGGTCACGAGTATTGCTCCTCAGGTCTTCAAGCTTCCTTCCCGATAAGATCCCGTAATCATAATTCTCATCATACTTCCTTACATCAAAATAGATGGAGTCGTTTGAATTATATGCATAGCCCCTGATGTATATTGCCTGTATCATCTCAATCTGTTCCTTGATATGATCTGTGGCCTTTGGTTCAATATCAGGCTTATTGACATTTAGCCTGCTCATATTCTGATGAAACGAATCAGTATATTTCTTTACTACGGCCATAGGATCAATCTTCTCCTGCCTGGCCTTCTTGGCTATCCTGTCCTCGCCCTCACCCTGCTCTTCATCTTCGAGATGACCAACATCGGTTATATTACGCACATAGGTAACATCATACTTAAGCGACCTGAGGTAACGTATCAACACATCAAATGTTATATTTGGACGGGCATGACCCAGGTGAGAGTCTGAATATACTGTCGGGCCACAAACATAAATCCCTACTTTCGGAGGATTGATTGGAATAAACTGCTCCTTCTTACCTGTCAGGCTGTTATATATATGCAGGGGATGATTCATAATGCGATTCTGTAATTAGAGGTACAAAATTACTAAAAAAGAAACAGTAAGACGAAAGAGCCTGTAATTATTTGAAGTGGGATCGGAAAGGGTATTTAAATGAATCCGCAATGAACGGATATTAACGACTGATGGGAGAGCGCAACTACAATAAACCTGACGGTTGCTTTGGGATCAGATAGTTTTTATATATAAAAAAAAGATGGTTTTTAGAATTATTATAGAAAGAAGATCCTGAATGGGGTAAAGTCTTTGCCTTGTAATTTGTGTATTACCGTCAAGCTTCTTAACAGCTTTTCGCTGGCAAGACACAACCTCAGGCGTTGCTTCAATTCAACATTATTTAGTAAAACCCCAATGCTCCAAAAATATCTCAACTATTGCTTGTGCAGAAAGCATCTAAACTACTTGTTGCGATAGCAACAATCTCAACCATTGGCAGCTCCGCTGCCATCTCAACCTTTCGTCTTTCCTTTCGCCCTATGCCCTATGCCTCATTTTCCCTATCTTTGTTCCTTCAACAGACTACTATGACAATACAAGACCTTATAAAAGAAAAGATCCTGCTCCTCGACGGTGCCATGGGAACCATGATCCAGCGCTATAAGCTTGGCGAGGAAGATTATCGGGGAGAGCAATTCAAGGATACAGAGCTGCCTCAAAAAGGTAATAATGATCTGCTCAATATCACTAAGCCCGATCTCATTAAGGAGATTCATGCCCTCTACCTCGAAGCAGGTGCCGATATTCTATCAACCAATACTTTCAATGCCAATGAGATCTCAATGGCAGATTATGGTCAGCAGGCTATGGTATATGAGATGAACAGATCAGCTGCCTCTATTGCAAATGATGCAATATCAGATTATCTTGAATATGGAGGCAAAGGACCACGATTTGTTGCAGGCTCAATAGGTCCAACCAACAGAACCGCATCCATGTCGGCCGATGTTAGCGACCCTTCTACCAGGACAGTTACCTATGATGATCTTGTAAAAGCATATTACAACCAGGCCCTGGGTTTGTGGGACGGAGGAGCCGATCTCTTTCTTATTGAAACAATCTTCGATACCCTTAATGCAAAGGCAGCCCTCTTTGCCCTTAATAAGCTATTTGATAATAAAGGTGAAGAGAAACCTGTAATGGTCTCCGGTACAATAACCGATGCCAGCGGCCGGACATTAACAGGACAAACACTTGAGGCCTTTATGCTGTCGGTCTCACATTTCCCACTTCTAAGTATAGGCCTTAACTGTGCCTTCGGAGCAGAAAACCTGAGGCCCTTTGTCGAGGAGATTGCCGGCAGAGCAGATATACCTGTATCGGTGCATCCCAATGCCGGACTACCAAACCAGTTTGGCGGCTACGACCAGTCAGCAAAGGAAATGGCGGGCTTTGTTAAGGAATACCTTGATAATGGATGGGTTAATATTATTGGTGGCTGCTGCGGCACAACAAATGAACATATCAGGGCACTTGATGAGCTGAGAAAAGACTACAAGCCAAGGATCCCGGCAGAAAAAGAAAGACTTACACGGCTCAGCGGACTGGAAGCACTGAATTTTACTCCCGATATCAACTTTGTAAATGTCGGCGAACGAACAAACGTGTCAGGCTCAAAGAAGTTTGCCAGGCTGATCAAAGAAAAGAACTACGAAGAGGCAATGAGCGTTGCCCGCGACCAGGTTGATAACGGTGCACAGGTAATTGATATCTGCATGGACGAAGGACTGCTCGATGCAGAGAAGGAGATGACTACCTTCATTAACTACATAATGTCTGATCCCGAGATTGCCAGGGTGCCTGTTATGATAGACTCATCAAAATGGAGTGTTATCGAGGCCGGACTGAAATGTACCCCCGGACGATCTATAGTAAACTCAATCAGCCTGAAAGAAGGTGAAGAACAATTTATTAAGCAGGCAGGGTTGATTAAGAGGTACGGAGCAGCTGTGGTAGTTATGCTCTTCGATGAAAAAGGACAGGCCGACAGCCTTGAGAGAAGGATAGAAGTTGCCGAAAGATCTTACCGCCTGCTCACAGAGAAAGGCAGGATTACCTCCCGAAGATATAATTATCGACCCCAATGTTCTTGCTGTTGCCACCGGGATAGAAGAACATAATGACTATGCTAACGGATTTATTAAAGCCACACGTTGGATCAAGGAAAATCTGCCTTATGCCAAAGTAAGTGGGGGTGTAAGTAACCTCTCTTTCTCCTTCAGGGGGAATAATACTGTCCGCGAAGCCATGCATTCTGTTTTTCTCTATTATGCCATTGAGGCCGGTATGGATATGGGCATTGTAAACCCGGCCCTCCTGCAGGTATATAGTGAAATACCACCTGACCTGCTTAAGCTTACCGAGGATGTAGTCCTTAACCGGAGAAAAGATGCCACGGAACGACTTGTAGCCTTTGCCGAAAAGGTAAAGGATCCTGAGAAAAGCAAGTCCAGCGTAAATGAGTGGCGCGAAAAACCTCTTCTGGAGAGGATCAATTATTCAATGAAGAAGGGTATTGATCAGTTTATAGAGGAAGATATTGAAGCTGCCAGACAGGAATTTCCCAGGGCGCTTAATGTTATCGAAGGACCACTTATGGATGCCATGGGCGAGATTGGCGACCTCTTTGGCTCGGGTAAAATGTTCCTCCCCCAGGTTGTACGCAGTGCCAGGGTAATGAAGAAGGCTGTTGCCTGGCTTACTCCCTATATTGAAGAAGAGAACAAGGAGGGCTCAGCCACAACAGCAGGCAAGGTGCTGCTTGCCACAGTGAAGGGTGATGTGCATGATATTGGAAAAAATATTGTTGGAGTGGTTATGTCGTGTAATAACTACGAGATAATAGATATGGGGGTAATGGTCCCGGCAAGCGAAATTATCAACAGGGCTCTTGAAGAGAAGGTCGATTTTATTGGATTAAGCGGGCTTATCACTCCATCGCTCGAAGAAATGGTAAATGTTGCCACAGAGATGCAACGACAGGGTGTGGATATTCCACTGCTTATAGGAGGGGCTACTACATCTGAGATCCATACAGCGGTTAAGATAGCACCTGTTTACAAGCTTCCTGTTATACATGTAAAAGATGCATCACGATCTACTGTGGTACTGCAGAAGTTAATGTCTGAAGGCCGCGATAATAGCTTTGCACGTGAGGTGGCAGATAAATACAATAAGATCAGGGAGGAATTCCTGGGTAAACAACAGAAGCGGGACCTTCTCTCTTTAGAAGAAGCTCGTAATAACAGGCTAAAGATTGATTGGAATAAAGAAATGATCTATCCGCCAGAGAAACCCGGTCTTCATGTTTACGAAAACTATGATCTTAACGAAGTAGTAAAATATATCGACTGGACCTTCTTCTTCTTTGCCTGGAAACTGAATGGCAAGTATCCTGCTATTTTCGATGATCCTGTTAAGGGCGAAGAAGCCCGCAAGCTATTTGATGATGCACAGCACTGGCTTAAAGTAATAATAGACGAAGAGATTGTTAGAGTAAAAGGTGTGATTGGCATCTATCCGTCTAACAGCCGGGGAGACGATATAATTCTTTATCCTGATCCTGAGAGCAAAGATGTTGCCATGGTGCTAAACTTCCTGAGGAACCAGGAAAAGAAATCGGATCCAAAGCCCAACCTGTGTCTTGCTGATTATGTTGCTCCCGATGATTCAGGTCTTGTTGATTACACGGGAGCCTTTGTTGTGACAGCAGAGCCCGAGCCGGCAAAGATGAAGAAATATGAAGATGATGATTACGGAACGATAATGATCCGTATTCTCTCCGATCGCCTTGCTGAATCATTTACCGAGCTGCTTCACGAAAAGGTAAGAACATCTATCTGGGGATATAATAAAGACGAAAAGCTGGATATTGAAGGCATGCTCAGGTTGAAGTACCAGGGCATTCGTCCGGCACCCGGCTATCCCGCCTGTCCGGATCATACAGAAAAGGGCAAGCTCTTCGATCTGCTCGATGCAGAAGAGAACATCGGCGTTTCGCTAACCGAAAGCTTTGCCATGAATCCGCCCTCATCAGTCAGTGGATATATTTTTGCTCACCAGCAGAGTGCCTACTTCAATATTGGCAAGATTGGCGAAGACCAGCTGAAAGATTATGCAAAACGCAAAGGCATGAGTGTGGAAGAAGCCTCCTAAATGGCTCGCCCCAAATCTATAAGCCATTGTCATTCCGAAGCGACGAGGAAACGGAAATCCGAGTTGCAGTGCTAACGAAGGTTTCGAGTTCGCTAAAGGCAATCTATTACTAATTTTGATCAGAATCTCCTGATTTAAGATGCCAGATTAACGATCTAAGATTCTTGATTTTGAAGAAATGATCAAGCTCAACTTCACGCTCAGCTTCGCTTCACTACCCCTCAATTCTCAAACATTGATTGCGAGAGCAATCATCACAAACTACTTGCTTCAAAGAAGCAATCTCAACTACTGGCAGCTCTGCTGCCATCTCAACCTTCTCTTCCCCCTTCGTCTTTCGTCTTAAACCATTGATCCTTTGGCCACTGCACCAACAGCATAAAGAGGCACATTTATAAGCTTATCCTGTTTCCTGTAGTCAGACATAGAAGTTCGTACAACCATATCGGGATTAAATTTTTGCATATAGACCTTTAAGCTTTTGGCCTGAAGATTTTCTTCAGCTTTAACTTCAATAGGTATTATCCTTCCCCTGGATTGAATGACAAAATCAACTTCAGCAGTTGACTTGTCTGCGGACCAATAACAAATATTTACAGAATCTTCATTCAATAATTGCTGAAAAACAAACTGTTCAGTTAGCGCACCTTTAAACTCCATAAAAACTTCATTCCCATCAATCAGGGTTTTAATATCTAAATCAGCCATTGCGGACAAAAGCCTATATCGACTTAAATAATTTAAAAGCACCCAGATCCTCATAGGCTTTCAAAGGCATTGATGGTTTAGATACCCTGTGCACTTTATAAGCCTGACGGCAATCACTAAGCCAGGAAAGTGCCAATTCATAATCCTTTGCCCTAGACCCGGTCTTTATCAGTCCATAAATAAATTTCCGGTTTTCCTTTGCTAATTGGGCGGGTATTGAATCCCAAATCATCCTGATTCTGGGAACGAATCAAGGAGAGTTTTGAGAAATCATTGATAAGCATCCAGAAATTGCTTTGTATTCGGCGTACATCATCAAAACTATTTCCTTCGATAAACTTAAGAACTGCCTCAGGCATTCCTCCTACAAAATAATAATGTCGCAGTTTATCAATAAATTTATTCTTATAGATCTTTATTAGTTTCCAGTCACCACTTATCAATAATTTCACCAGATTCTCTTCACCGCAAGCTTCAAGAAACTCGTTATATGACAAAGGATTAAGATTCATATAATCAACTTTTCCTACCGGAAATGAGATTCCACTATGTATTGCAACTCCCAGAAGTGAGCCTGCAGCCAGTATGTGTAAAAAGGGAGCATCTTCAAGAAAATACTTCAATGCCGTAAGGGCCTCCGGAACGGCCTGTATCTCGTCAAAAACAATCAGGGTGTTTTCTGCGTCAATAGTTATACCCGATTCAATTTGTAAAGAAATTATTATTCTGTCGATATCAAAATCGTCAGTAAAAGTGAATGCAAATGTTTCTGCTTCTCAAAGTTAAAACACTGTTTGTTGATAATAGGTTTTTCCAAATTCCTTCATTAGCCAGGGTTTACCTACCTGTCTTGCCCCTCTTATGATTAAGGGCTTCCTGTTTTCAGAATTCTTCCACTTTACCAGATCATCAATCTTTTCTCTTCTCATAATAATTTCTTTTTACAAAAATACACTTTATCTAATGACTTTTTGCTATAAAATACACTTTTTCTAACGTCTTTTTGTAGATTATAACATTAATGCTAAGGTCTTTTGTCTTGCGTTTAGCTTATAAAAGTGGAGACCTGGGGGGTATTTGGTATACGGAATAAATGAAGTTTCTATTTACTGTTTTAGATTAGATGATAGTTTAACCCAAATGGGGTAAAAGATAAGGCTCGGCTTCGCTTCACTACCCCGCAATTTTCAAACATTGATTGCGAGAGCAACCATCAAAACTATTTGCTTCGAAGAAGCAATCTCAACTACTGGCAGCTCTGCTGCCATCTCAACCCTTCTTCTTCCCCCTGCCCCGATGCAATATTCCTCCTTTCCCTGCAGCCTGGATACAAAAAAGCCCGGCACTAAGCCAGGCTTTAATCCTATATATAAGGTATAAATATTTTATTTTCGTCTTAGAATACATAGGCGACTGATAACCTCAGAACCCTGTTTTTTACATCATCATCTTCGTAAGCAGAAATATTTGCCAGTCCCAGGTCATAGTACACTCCAACCTCTACTATACCGACATTTAATCCACCCCCAAGTGTTATTCCATAATCTAACCTCTTAAAATCATCTTCTTCATCATTACTTCCAAACTTAATTTCCTCAGTTTCGGTTGATGTGTCTCCATCGTAAGTTTCTATATATTTAATCTTACCACTTAAAGCAATACCAACATAAGGACCAAACTCACCAAAGAAACTCATAGTTTCATTTACTCCCACCGAATATTTAACCTTTACAGGAATATCCAGGTAATTGTTGTTAATAGTCATGAGAATTTGTCATCGCCGTCTGTTTCTGAAATCCTTAATCCTTTAGTAGACAGCATTAAACCTGATTCAAAAGATATAGCATCCGAATAAGGCATAGTTACTGTTGCACCAAGATGAAAACCAGGATTCATTTTTTTATCACCAAAGCCCCAATCTTCAACCATCATATTGGCAAAATTCAGACCTCCTCTTACTCCGAAAGTCTGGCCAAAAGAATTTACACCAATCATGCATAAAATGGCGATCAGGGAAATTTTCATAAGTTTCTTCATAATCTTTTTGTTTGGTTAGGTAAAATAATATTCAGTTTGTACGTAATTATCGTATAAAAGATACAGATAAATTTCAGTTCCAGAATAAAGATAGAAATATTTATTCTAACCCTCACACTTCAATGCACCAATACAATGAAAAAAATCAAGGATAAAATAATTATTGGTGTTAACAGGGCGGGGTAATGACTTTGCCTTATAGAGCAGGGAGCAAAGGACATGGAGCAGGGGGTTGGTCGGTATACGGGATTTAATTGGGTTTCAATTTTGTGTTTTAGTATGATAGTTTAACCCGACTGGGGTATAAAGTAAGACCCGGCTTCGCTTCACTACCCTGTAATTCTAAACTATTGATTGAGAAAGCAATAATCTAAACTATTTGCTTCAAAGAAGCAATCTCAACTATTGGCAGCTCTGTCTGCCATCTCAACCTCTCCTTTACGCCTTTTATCTTGCCTTTGCTCTACCCCTGCTCTTGCTTTTCCCCTATGCCATTTCGTCGTTCGTCATATTCTCCCCCCTCCCCCCACAAAAATTTCCTATCTTGACTCCTCATTTAACCATGGCCATGAATTCCTTCCTCAAAACCCTATCCGCCGAAACCCAACTCATGATCGCCCTCTGCCGTTTGAACTTTGGAAAAGAGGATAAGGATTATATCAACGACCTGGTAAGTAAGGTGACAGGATGGGATCAATTTGTAAGCCTGGCGAATGAACACGGCATCTCAGCCCTTGTCTGTAATAATCTGAAGGAACTGAAATTAATTGATCGGCTGCCTGTGAAAGAGGCTAGATTTCTGGAAAATGCTTACCTGAAAAGCCTCAGTCGCAATACTTATTTGTTTGAAAAGCTTGAGGAAGTAAAGAAGCATCTTGCAGAGATTAACATAGAGCCTGTTTTGTTGAAGGGAATGGCCCTGGAGATTACCGCCTACGGCAATATGGGCCTACGGCAGATGAATGATATAGATCTTTTTATTAAGAGGGAAGACTGCCTGAAGGCCTGGAATCATCTTATTAGTAAAGGCTTCCAGCCACAAGCACTTAAATCACCCCTCTACAAGAAGATAATCCTTGATATCGGCAAGCACCTCCCCGAGCTCTATTCGGATGGCATCTCCATCGAACTCCACCACCGCCTCTTCGATACCCCTACGTCCTCCGTAGCTATAGCGAAGGAGGATCCGGTTTCCGGTTTCCAGTTTCCGGTTTCCGATTCCAATATCCAATATTCTATCCTCCCTATGAATTATCATTTCCTCTATTTAATTAAGCACCTACACTATCACGAAACCGAAAAAGGCGAGTCTCAGTTCCGCTTGTACAACGATCTCTGCCAGCTTATGACCCAGTGCACCAGGGATATAAAATCATCAGGAATTATTGAACAGGCCAGGCAACTTGGGTTGTTGGAAGTACTTTTCGAAAAATTCTATATCCTCAATCTACTCTGGGGCATGCCCCTCCCGGATGACTTTTTTAAATCACTCTCAGACAATCAAAAACAAAAGGCTGAAGAAAATATTCGAAGGTTCATCTCTAAACCAAAGGGCAACAAAGTAAAAGGCAAGGGCAAAACCTATCGCAAGACTATTAGGAATATTCCTGGATTCACCAATAAGTTAAGATATGTTCTGGGTGACCTCTTCCCCTCAATTAGTTTCATGAAAACCCGCTATGGTGTTAAGTCAAACATAATCGTTCCTCTCTTCTATCCGCTACGACTGGGAAAGCTTATGTTATTCCTTATTAGATAGATTTACACGAATTTAGGACGAATTACTCGAATATATCGTAATTTAGTGTGTGCTGTAAATGTCTTGCTGTATGAGTAGTATAATTTATAAAGAAGAAATCATATAAGATTATTGGTGCATGCATGCGTGTTCATAATGAATTGGGATCAGGATTCAGAGAAAATGTGTATCAGGAGGCTTTGCAAAAAGAGTTTATCGACAGAAAGATACCTCATCTCAGGCACCAAAAGCTGGAAATCAAATATAAAGATCTCACTTTGACAAAATACTACATTGCGGACTTTCTATGTTATAACAAAATAATACTTGAGATTAAGGCTGCTGAATATATAATTAAAGAACACGAAAAGCAGCTATTGAATTATCTAAAAGCAACAGATAATAAACTTGGACTACTTATTAATTTCGGTCAACCTTCCTTATATTTTAAGCGGTTTGTTTACTAAGCACAATCCCCTATTAGTTAGTACCTGAGCAAATCATTCGTGAAATTTGTCTCCAATACGTGTTAATTCTTCAAAAGCAGAATTTTATTCCTCGTCAACAAACCTGGTCAGTGCATCAAATTTCCTTTGTTTTTTAGCAAAAATCAGATACATTTGTTTCATATCTTTAGGTGTGTTGTATACACCTGTTGAATATGATAATACGAAAGCAACCTCTTTAGGCTAAATTTGGTCTTAATATTATAGTTGTTTTCTACTGCAAAACTGAAACTTAAGACTATGAAAAGATTAGTTAATATACTTTGGTTCTCATCCCTCTCTCTCGCACTCTCCCCTTCCAATATTCGGGCAGCTAAGTGGGACGGATCCTCAGGCAAATCCATTTTATGGTACACTTCCCTTGAGAAATGAACCTGGGACTGGGAAAAGCATAGGCGAAGTCGATGGTAAAATATACATTGGAATCATCTGGAAACAAAGATCTTACAATTGTACAGGTGGATGATCTTACAATTGTGCCGGGTGCAACTTTGATCTTCACACAGGAACAATTCAGACCTATATTACATCAACAGGAAGAATTACTGCTGATGGAGGGCCATGGCTACAAATTCAATAACTGTTCACAAAAAGGCAACAGGGAACGGTTCATGGGGACATATTGTCTATGGATAATAACGCAGCATCTGACAGTCTATATTTGACTAACTGCATTAGTTGAATATGGTAGTTGTAAGAATAGATCAGGTACAGCATAATATGGTGGGGGAATATATTTACATCACTAACTTGGATACCAAGATTATCATCTCAAACTGTATTTTAAGATATAATAAAGCTCATTTGGGGGAGCGCTATTTATTCAATTAATGGACAAAAGTCCATATGTTCAAACCGTTATTTTTATGATAATACTCCAGAGAAGCTGGTGGTGGTATCTATATATATGGAATGAATCATCTGTTAGATATTTGAGAATTGCATATTTGAAAGTACTTCTGCTGCAATGGAGAATTACTATCTTATTATGACTGGTGGTGGTGAATATCAATTTCCTGCAAAAACATCGTAAACAATACTATTATAAACTCCACCTTTGTAAATAACATTCATCATAATGGATGGTGATGTACAATTTTATACTACTATCATCTGGTGGCAATGCAAGTAAATTGTATTTTTTGGGGATCCAACGATCAAGGTTGGGTACAGGTTGAGTACTGGACAGTTTTACAAATTGCGCTATTCAGGGTCTCACCAGCCTGCGGATACAAATTGCATTGATCTTGATTTCCAAATTCAGCCTTCAGATGGTCCAAACTTTTATGCAACTAGATGGCTCCGATTGGTCAATAAAATTTGTCTCACCTTGTCGCGATGCTGGAACAGACACCGGTGCACCAGTAACTGATTTTATGGAAATAACAGGATAGGAACCACAGATATTGGATGCATATGAAGTACAATATAGCAGGTGGGATGGTTCGTCAGGAACCAGCCTGGGGAACAGCAGCTAACTGGGAGCAAAATAAGACTCCAACCGCTGGATCAAGTAATGTAATTATTCCCTCAGGCCTAATCAAACTACCCAACATCTGCAGGGACAAACTTTACAATCAGGAAATGGAAAATACCTTATCCTTAAGTCCCGGATCAAAAGCTACTTTCAGTACCTTAACAAATAGTGGTGGTACACCTAAGCATCTTTCAGATGCTACAGGTATTGCTTCCCTTATTTTTAACTCCTATTCTGATAGCTGGAACAGAACGCTTTGAGATGTTCCTGACGGGAGGCAGTGGACCAGATCATAAATGGCATTATATTGCCGTGCCGGGAACTATCTCAAAAAACTACTTTTACAAATATTAATGCTTTACAACCTACTGGAATTTGATGATTGCCAGATTGTAATGATAACAATAGGAAGGCTGGCAATGGCACGATGGATATGATGGAACAAATAGTTTTTCTACTCTTTCACTAAAAAAGGATATAGCTTTTATCATACTTCAGATGTAACAGCAATACTGCCATCACTGTAACAGGACTACTAAACTCAATGGGGTCTTCTGTAGCTCTTCAGTATAATGGTAATGGGCTGAATCTAATAGGTAATTCCCTTACATGCAGCATTAACTGGGATAATGTGGTTACATCTGGCAATATGAGAGATGCCATCTATTTCACTAAGAATAATTCACTTGTTTCCTATGTTGAAGGTACCGGTACTCCAATGGGCACAACAGGCGATAATCCACCGCTCCAGGGCTTCTTTGTTAAAGCTCTCGAGGCAGGTTGTTCTATCGATTTTACTGGGGCTGGTGTTAAAACACATGGCTCTGTCAACAGGTATAAGAGCTCTTCCACTAATATTCACTTGTCAGAATAACACTGAACAGAGATCGGTACCTGTGCTCGACGAAACAGTAGTGCGACTGAGAGATTATGCCACGGCTGAATTTGATAATGAATATGATGCATCAAAACTATTCTCTGCTGGAACTCAGACAAGCCACAGGTTTATACACAAATTGAAATGAGAAAGTACTCAATTAACTCTATTAAACCACCTTATGATACATTACCGTGTACCACTTGATAGTTAAGATAATCGAGTGATGGTGATTATTCGTTAACCAGAACAGAAGCTAACGATATGGGTGGTTACAATGTGTTTCTTGCGAGATCTGTCAGGAAGGTAGACTGTCACTCTTGATGAGATAGCATCCTACTATTTTGTCCAACAGCCGGAATAATCGACACTCGGTTTGCTCTTGAACTCTTACCCCCCGCTCAGTGTTGGCTTTGAAGATACGAGAGAAAGAAGAAGGATGCTTTCAGAGCCTACTAGTTACGCTGGAGTTATTAATATACTTCCAGAAAGGCAATTCGCCACAGAGCCAGGATCTATTCTTATCGTCTACGATCTTACAGGACGTATTGTAACAAAGGGGTATCAGATCTCTAATTCACTTTGGTGGAGAAACAAAACAATTTGGATTTAATCAACCAGAAGGATATATATTATTGTTTTAAAAAATGGTATTAGTAGAACAACACAAAAAATTGTGCACAAATAACATGAAACTCATAGCTTGTTGCTTGTAACTTGTAAGCTATAACTTTTTGACTACTTTTGTACGAAGTATGGAAATGACCAGAGAAAAGAAGAATCATATACAAGACTGAAATTCAAACGAGTAGAGTTGGATAACTCTATTTCTCTTGTTATAATGACTGTCAATAACCCGGACCCTAGATCTGGAGACAGTAAAAATAGTCCGTCAAATCGGAACCTTTCTAGAGTCCCTTTGATAATAACCCTTTCGGGTAGGGAGTCTCTCAAATATTAGTGTTTCGTTCAGCGGCTTGTTATTGACCCCGCCCTTCTGAGGAGTATTTTTTGAAGCACTACAATAAATGCAACACGCAACCATATAAAAGACAATTTTGTCTATATTTATGTATACAATGTCATACAACTTTAATCTTTCTATCAATTTACTACACCTTTCATTAACCTAAAACCTGGTAAAATGAAAAAAATACTAACTATCCTGATATTCTAATATTTATAATATTTGCTCCTAATCATGAAGCTATGCTCACAGTGTATCGCCGAGATAACAACCACACCGCCAAATGGCTCACAGGACCTAACAGTACAGTTCTATGGGAATGGAATTGGTGCTGGAGGGGTATGATTATAATACCCGGTGATTACCTCTAGCTTCAGGGTGGACCTCAAGCCCCCTTCTCAGTGGGTGCTCCATGCAAGAACCCAACAAGCTATCCTTCTCCGGATGCAGCGGATTATCTCTGGGTAGGTGACAGGAATCTGAAGCCTCGACAGGTTTATTGAAACACCTGATATTGACCTCAGCTGTGGCGGTAAAGCTTAGTTTTGAAAATACGGTATGGTGTTCACCCTCTTACTATACCGACGAGCTGACTGCAGGGGTCCAAGCACTCCGGACGCAGGGGTGGCGCTTGAGTATATAGTACTGGATGGAGGCTCAAATTGCACAAGCGGGTTATACTATCTTCCTCGAAAGCCTACGACACAATATTCACCAATGGAACTAATTCGAATACTCTGTACCTGCACCGCTGCCCAAACGGCCTTAACACGCAGTTCAGATGGTTCCGGTGGATAAGTCCTCATCAGAATGACCTTACTGATAAATGAGGGATTGAGATAATATCTGTATCGAATCCAATATAGGTGTTGATACCTATTCATCGGAATTTTGGTGACGGGTCACCTCTCTACACACTGAAAAAGAACCTATAACATACCTTTCCTGACTATCGGAGACTACAGTGTAAGCCTGACTATTAGCACATCACAGCCATGTACAAACCAGAAAGACACAATCATTTATATCAACAGCACACCGACTATTGACAATTTAGTTGAAATTGATGTTAACTCAACTGATAAATCTACAGATATTCAACTTACAGGTATTACAGACGGTGGTATTGGTGGACAACACTCATATTACTTTGCAGAGTGTCACCAACCCTCGTCTCTGGCCATAGATGCAGTAACATATACTTCGCCGCAGACCATCGCGACAATTACCGTAACTCCGGATAGCCTGATGTGCGGGGATGCCACCATAACAGCTACTGCAGAATACACTAACCTGCAGACTGTAAGTTACGATGAGTTATTTACTGTTCATGTTATTGACCTTACACCCTTCCTGGATTTACAACTCCACTGCCCATCAGATATTGTTGCTAGTATTTTACCCGGGAAATGTGATACAATAATAACTTATGACCCACCAATAGGAACAGATAATTGCCCTGGATAGTACTGTGACACAGGTAAGTGGGTCTGCCTTCCGGATCGGCATTTCCAACAGGTACAACCTTTAATGAATTTGTTTTTACTGATGCATCAGGAAATGAATCGAGGTGTTCATTTCAGTATCAATAACTGAAAACATTTCTCCAATAATTACCTGTCCAGCAGATATTGTAGGCTGCCGAGTGCAATAATACCCTCACTATACCCCCCCCTGTTGCTTCTGATAATTGCGGAGTGGAAAGTGTAAGACACAATTCTCCTTATGGAGCAAGCTACCAAGATGCCTCTGGTACCTACCCTGTTGGTGTAACAACTATCACCTGGACAGTAACAGATCTTAGCGGTAACACATCTACCTGCGGAAAGCAAGAAATTGAAATTAGTCCCAATCCTTCACAACCAGCAGCTCCCGATATAAATGTCAGCTATGGTGAGACAGCACTATTAAGTGCAACACCCGATACAGATCACTCTGTCAGTTGGTATGAGAACTCAGATCTCTCAGATATTCCAGTTGAAGAATCAACTCTTGACCTTGGCTTCCTTACTCCGGAAACTTACTTCAGGTACGCCTCACAGGTCTCAACAACGACTGGATGTGAAGGTTTGGCAAGAGCAGTAGCTGCCATTGTTGATAAGGCTCAGCTTACAGTAACTGCAGACGATGCAACAATCACTTATGGAGATCAAATACCAATCCTGTTGTTTGAATACTCCGGCTTTGTATTTGGAGAAGATGAATCGGTAATAAATGAGGATCCAACTATTTCTGCTGATGCTGATGAGATACTCAGATGCAGGAACATATTATATTGAATTTACAGGAGGATACGATAATAATTACTCCTTTGCCTTTGTAAACGGCGCACTGACAATTGATAAGGCGGATCAGCTTATTACTTTTGAGAATGTTCCGGATGATCTAAGGGTAACAGAGCAACACTATCTTGTTGCTTGTGCTGATAGCGGGTTTCCAGTTGTATTTTCGGCTGATGATCCATCAATGGCAGCATTCGATAGGTGACTTATGACAATCCTAAGGAAGGAAGAGTCACATACCTCCGCAAATAACGATGGCGGAACAAACTATAACCCTGCTCCCGAGGTATCACAGCAAATCTATACTCTGCCTGCCTTCGATAATAGCACCTACTTATTTACTCCGAATGGCGACGGAATAAATGACTACTGGCATATTCCTTTTATTGATGAACTATGGTGACCATTGTGGTAAAGGTATATAACAGACATGGAAAACTTGTCTATGAATCA
This sequence comes from uncultured Marinilabiliaceae bacterium, assembly GCA_942491535.1. Classification (GTDB taxonomy): domain Bacteria; phylum Bacteroidota; class Bacteroidia; order Bacteroidales; family VadinHA17; genus JAUVKT01. Next base: position 8,536 of record CALOBV010000012.1, on the reverse strand, counting down.
ACAGCCTACGCAAACAACTGGGATGGTACCTACAAAGGATCTCCTCTGCCCGGAAGGTTCCTATTATTTCCTTATTCTAGATACTTCATCAGGTGATGCAGATTAAGGGCGTTGTTAATATTATTAGATAAATCTAGCATGAAAAAAATAACACAAATAAGCATTACTTATTATCTCTCGGGGATAGGTACATCTGCCCAACAGTTTCCGACTTCTTGGATGGCTATAATACTGATCCCTTCAGGCTGTCACCTGCCTATGCAGGACTGATTAATCCGAATTCAGTTCTACTAGATGCCAGGTCAGACTGGTCGGGAATTGCAGGCGGTCCAAAAGACCTATCAGCTGTCCTATCATGGGACGTTCTTTCGAGAAAATGGGCATTGGGGGAAAATTTGTATATGACAAGACCGATATCTTTAGACAAATGATGCTTATGGGTACCTATTCTTACGAGGTTGCCCTAACGAAGATCATCTGCTAAATTTTGCACTCTGCAGGTTTGGACTGTTTACAAATACAATCGACCTCGGTGCATATTTTAATGATCCGGATTTCGTTATAGATCCTGTTCTTATTTTAAACGCACAAATCAATTCTAAAGTTAAGTTTGCTACTGACGTAAGTGCCTTATATCGTTTCGATAAGCTTGAAGCTGGTGTGTTCTTCTTCAAACCTGATGTTTGGACCGGCTACTTACGATGAAATTGAGCTTGAGTTTAATCCTGGGGTGAATTATATGGTTCAGCGGCTTATACAGCTACGATATAGACGAGAACTACGGTCTCTTAAGCCTTATTTACTGTACAGGGGAGGCATAGACGCTCCCGGCCTTGTTGAGGCTTGCCCATGTCAACTATACCCCCAGAATCTGGGGCAACCTGCTATCTCGTTCTTCAGGTGTCTGGGGCATCGGCTTTGGAGGCGAAGTCTATACGGGCATCTCCCTTAACTACTCCTATAACATGAGCCAAAAGGTAGCCCTAATACCTTCGGCGGGCACCAGATAAGCCTTGGGTTTAACCCTGATTCATTCTCTAAGGGAACTGTTTCTGAGGAATAGATAACAAAGACGCAAGACGCAAGAAATATACGATAAAGACCCTGCTGAGAAGTGGGGTCTTCTTTTCGTATACTGTACTGTTTTCATGAGATTTTGATCCCTATATGAAATTTAGATAAAGAGGTGAGTTGTGAGAGTGTGAGAGACAGAGTGCAAATAACTAACCCTGTGAAAAAGTTTAGAGTGGAGCCAGACTGAGAAGCAAGTTCTTTGGTCAGTAGATTAATTATTGGTAAAGGGGAAGGAGTTTATCAGGGGCTGGGTTTGGCCTTGTACTGCAATCATTAACTATTACAGTACAAGGCCAGGTGTGCTTTTTGAATAAGCACACTGCGTTGCTGTTGCAACGTAAACCCAGCCTGCTAGTAATAAGTCAGTAGTCAGGTGGGATTACAGACAGCAATGAGAGGTTTTCAGATTAGTCGATAGTCAATAGTCTATAGTCTTTGGGGCAGTATACACATAAGTCTTTCGACTATTGACTTTTGTATGGAATCACTTGGTGTTATACCACAAACCTATCTCGACTATCGACTTCCTTAATATGGGCTAAACTTATCAGGATCATTAATCATAGAGGATAGCATCCTCCGAACCTCATCATATCCAACAGACATCCTTGAATATACTCCTTCAGTAATATACTTGCAGTCCCTTGAGTAGTCAAGCCATCCTTCGGTTTCAAATTCCTCTCCCAACGAATCAGTGAGTTTATATACAAATGCTTTTGGATAACTTCTTTTTGCCCATGCTTCAGCAATATTTGAAGTTATTGAACGCGATGATCTGCGAACCTGATCCGTAAGTGAATATTTTTCTTCTTTTGGGAAAGACTTGCTAAGTTCAAATATCTCCATTGCGAGCCTGTAGGATTTCTTATACACAACAAGATCCCTAAAACTTAATATTTTAGACATACAGTGAGTTTTTATTCCAACTGTAAGTTATAAAATAGTGGGATATAGTACAAGTTGACTTCTGGGATGTTATAAGAAGTCAATAGTCATAGTGGATCATAGACAGCTAATTTAGGTCATTAGGCAAGTCAACAGTCAATAGCCAAAAAGGTCCATAGACTGCTAATATTAGTATGTAGTTGAGTCGAAAGTCAATAGTCATAGTGGATCGCAAACAGCTAATTTAGGTCATAAGGAAAGTCAACAGTCAATAGCCAAAAGGGTAAATAGAATGCTAATATAAGTATGTATTTGAGTCGAAAGTCAATAGTCATAGTGGATCGTAATAGATAGCTAATTTAGGTTTTTAGACAAGTCATCAGTCAATAGTCAAAAGCAGTAGACTGCTAATATTAGTATGGTATCAATGGGATGGTACTGCTAATATAAGATAGTCATTTGTTATGCAGACTTAAAGACTATCGACTATGGACTTTATTCTGGATTCCCTTATCCACTAATTATACAAAACCATATAGACTATAGACAAAAAGAAAATCCCGGCTCAAAAACTGGCCGGGATTTTCCCTATTCTATATAGTGCGTCTCTACATCTAGTGCAGCAACGTAATATCCCCCACCTTCTTAAACGGCTTGCCATTGGCATACTTACCCTCGACATACCATACATAGACTCCCTGCATACAGAGCTCACCTTTGTAGTAACCGTTCCAACCCTTATTGATATCGTCGCTCTGGTAGATAAGCACACCTGCCCTGTTAAAGATCTGCAGTTTATATTCACTTACCTGTTCCTTGACCGGAGGGAAGAATAAGAGGTCGACCTGATCGCTGCTGAGGTTCGTTACATCAGGATCTATCTCACCTGTCTTATTAGGCCTGAATACATTGGCAAACCTTATGTCCCCTGCAGGCTGTACAGTAACGGCCGGCGACAGGGTGTAGGTATCGTAACATCCGTTGGCTGAATATGCATGCAGTGTAATATCATACACTCCCTCTGCCATATACTTGTGGAACGGATCTGCTATCATAGCTGTATCGCCATCTCCAAACTCCCAGATATAAGAGTCGGCTCCCTCACTCAGGTTAAAGCACCTTACTTTCTCGTCGTCGACATATACCAGCTCCGGAGCGACCTGGAAGTAAGCTCTTGGAGTCAGCCATACCTCAATCAGCTTGGAAATACTCCTTACTCCTCCGGGACCGGTTACTGTCAGGGTAATCCTGTAAGTACCTGATTCAAGGTAAGTGTAAGTCGGATTCTCAGCATATGATACTCCTCCGTCACCAAACTCCCATACATAAGAGTCAGCATACAGTGAGTTATTCGTCATAGTAACCGTATACGGTGCACATGCTCCCGGTAGTGAGTCGAAGTCAGGTACCGGAGGTGTTGGCATCAGGTTAAACATATGGAATGTACTATCGATACATTGCGAGTTGTTGGCGAATAACCATACCTCGTAATAACCCGGATCTGTATATGTATGAGTCGGACTATTAACTGTTGATCCGTTACCATCACCAAAGGTCCAGCGGTAATCCCATGTTCCCGGTGTGGATGTTGTATTGGTAAATGTTACCGTAGCATTAGGATAAACCTGGTCTGGCGGATCAAGGAAGGTCGGTACCGGCATCGGGTAAACAACCAGCGGGTACTCAATTGTATCCTTGCATCCATAGTATGATGTGGTAATAAGCTCTACATTATGCGTTACCGGTAAGCCTGTAGCATTCGTGAACAAATGATTTGTCACATTCGAAGCAGGAACAGTTGGCGTTCCATCATCAAATGTCCACTGATAAAGTGCTGCGCCAGGATCAGAGGAGAATATTACATACTCACCTGAACAGATCGTATCTGCACTCATATCAAAGTCGGCTGTAATAGATGGCCATACTGTTACACCCTGGACAAACTGATCGATACAACCATTTGGTGTTGTTATCTCAAGTGTAACATCATAGTACAGTAATGATGTAGTTGCATTTACATATGTATGAGAGGTATTACCCGCAGTAATGTCAATCGGTGATCCATCATCAAAGTCCCATGCGTAAGTAGTGCCCGCCGGTGTTAATGATGCATCAGTGAAGTTAACCTCAAGCGGAGGACAACCCATATTCTGATCAACATAAATTGTGCATCAGGCTTTTCAACAATTACAGATACATCTCCTGTTCCTACGCAGGTGTTATCATCAGTCACCGTGTAGGTCATATTATAAGTACCCTGGATAGTTGTATTAAATATAGGATCAACAATTCCGAAGTTACTTAACGGACCAACCTGTCCTGTCCACCTGTGTGTAGTATATGTTCCTGATCCACCCGCCGGATTACCGTTCATCGGAAGATCTATTCCTCCACAGGCAAACATAGGATCTACAGCACTGAAGTCAACCACCGGATTAGAATATACCGTCAGAACAGCAGGGTTGGTATAAGATGTGTCACATTCGCCATACAGTGCCATTCTATATTCGTATTGATCCATTCCTGTATCGGTTGTCAATATGCTCAGGATGGGTGAATCTGATCCTACATAGGTAATGCCATCATCTGTTATCTCAGTCCAGCCACCGCCATCATCAACCTGCCATTTTGTACTCAGGTATAAGGATCCGTTTGCAGTAAGATATGTACCCAGCCCATCACACAGTTCAACATCTGTAGGATGTAGCATTGGTGCAGGAGGCTGTATCACATGTAATATTGCAAAGCTGGAATAAATTGGAACACCACAAGCTCCACTGACAACAACCCTGAAGAGGTCATTATTAAATGCAAGTGGTGCATCTATAATTGATAATGTTGGTGTTGTTGCTCCTGAGTAGTTAGGACTCAGATCATCAACAGGATCGAAACCTGTACCTGTATTAACATACCACTGGTAAGTCAATCCTGTTCCCTGGGCCTGTACCTCAAAGGTGCCGTCTTCACCAAAACAGATAGTGCTGTCTTCGGGCTGAGAGATAAACTCAGGTGCCGTATCAACTGTCAATAATGCTCCATTCGATATTGCATCACTACCACAGTTTGATACTACTGCGCGATAAGAATATCCGTTCATATCACGCGTTGCACTGAAGATCATTAGTGTTGGCTGATTAGAGCCAAAATATCCACCTACATCAGACAGATCAACCCAGTCCGGACCAAGAGTATCTACCTGCCACTGGTAGGTAAGATCATCTCCTGTAGCAGTAACATTAAAGGTTGCCAGGTTGTACTCACAAAGCTGTACAGGTGAAGGATCTACTGATATTGCAGGCAGCTCACGTACTGTTACCGTAGCTGTTCCATTCAGATTTCCTGATGGTGCACTAACAATACATCCCTTGGCATCTGTCACACTTGTCAGGCTGTATACAGTTGTTGCGAGGGGACTTACAACGATATCGTCTCCGCTGCTATATCCGCTTACAACTCCATGATTTTCAATTTCTACATCAAATGGACCTGTTCCCTGAGTAATAGTCACATTCAGAATAGCTGATTCTCCCTTGGCAGATAGTTGCGCCACCTGATAGCAATGTTCCCAGTAGGCAGTGGATTAACAAGAATCTCTACCGGGGCAGTATATTCAGGAGTACATATACCTGAGCGTACTTCCCTGCGGTAATAGGTAGTTGTTGTTATTCCTCCCGGAGGATCAAAATCTATTGCTGTTTGGCCGGAAATATTAATAAATGGTCCTGCAGCATTTGTGGAAGACTGCCATTGGTAAGTATATCCACCTGGTCCGCCTGTTGCAGGAGTTGTTTCTGAAAGCAGGTTAGGATCGTCGCCGAAGCAAACCACTTGGTCGGCAGCAATAACTCCCGCATCAAGAGCAGCAGGTTCCGTGAAGGTGATGGTTGCGTCGTCCTGACAACCGTTTGCGTCAGTAACACGCACTGTCACACTTCCAACAGATGCTGCAAAGATACTCTGGGAGTTAAAGCCTGCTCCTGGTATTGTAGCACCTGCCGTATTTGATATAACATTGAAGGTATAAGGTATTGTACCTCCTGCAGCAAAGAAAATCCACCAGATCCATCAGCATCCCCATTGCAATCGAGCAGAACATCTGCAGTAGGTGTTAGCTCAAGCACAACCGGTTCAGTAATCTCTAATCCGCCGTTTAGGATGATTTCACATGCAGTATTCGCTGCATCCCTGATACGGATGTCATAAGTAGCCGGAGCGAGACCAGTATAAGTTCCCGTTGATTGCCATGAAGTGCCTCCGTTAATACTATACTCGTATGTGCCATATCCTCCTCCTGTCGGACTGCTCAGAGTTATTGTACCATCATCATCGCCATTACATGTGACGTTTGTTTGTGTTACTGTTGCGTTCAGCACGGATGGCTGAGCAACAACCAGTGCAGGATCAAGTGTCATAACACATGATGTATTTCCACTCCGTCACGAATCCTTACGTTATAAGTACCAGGGAAGAGCGATGTAAAATTACCACTCGACTGCCATGAACCGCCACCATTGATAGTGTATTCATAGGTACCATAGCCTCCGCTAGGACTGGTGATTGATATTGTTCCATCACCTCCTCCAAAGCAACTGACATTTGTCTTAGAAATCGTTGCATCCAGGATATCAGGTTGGGTGATTTCAAGCATTGCATCAAGTGTAATAACACAAGCCGTATGGGCAGCATCTCTTATCTGAACGTTATAGAATCCAGGTGCAAGAGCTGTGGAAGCTGCCTGAACCCTGCCATGTTGTTCCACCATTAATTGAATACCCATAGGTGCCATAACCACCTGTCGGACTACTTATTGCTAATAGTTCCGTCGGATGAGCCATTACAAGTCACATCGGAACTTGCCACGGATGCATCCAGGATATCAGGTTGAGTGATCTCATACAGCGCATCCAGGGTAATTACACATGCAGTATTTACAGCATCCATAATTCTTATATCATAGGTACCCGGGCTAAGTGCAGTAAAGCTTGTGCTTCCCTGCCAGTTTGTACCTCCCATTTATCGAATATTCATATGTACCATATCCTCCTGTCGGACTGCTCAGAGTAATTGTACCATCACCTGCACCATTACAAGTTACATTAGTACTTGTAATTGTTGCATTTAATACTGCCGGTTCGGTGATCTCAAAGGAAGCATCCAGAATAATTTCACATGCAGTCTCAACACCGTCTCTTATCCGTACATCATAGAATCCTGGACTCAGAGAAGAAAAGCTTGCAGAAGATTGCCAGTTTGTTCCACCGTCAATAGTATAATCAAATGTTCCATAACCACCAGATGCACCTGTTAGGGTAATTGTACCATCATCTGCTCCATTGCAGGTTACATCTGTACTGTTAATAGTAGCATTTAAAATATTTGGTTGTGTAATATCAAGTGAGGCATCGAGTGTGATGACACATCCTGTATGAACAGCATCCCTTATACGAACATCATATGCAGCAGGAGCTATGCCTGTGTAGCTGCCAGTTCCCTGCCAGCTTGCACCTCCGTTAATTGAGTATGCATAGGTGCCATACCCACCGGCAGCGCCACTTATTGTAATTGTACCATCTGCTGCCCCGTTACACGTAACCATTGTATTTGCAAGTGTTGCACTCAGAATAGTTGGTTCAGTGATTTCATATGCTCCATCAAGAGTTATTTCACATCCTGTATGAACAGCATCCCTGATGCGCACATCGTAGAAGTCCGGAGCAAGGCCACTAAAGCTAACACTTCCCTGCCAGTTTGTTCCGCCATCAATAGTGTACTCGTATGTACCGTAACCTCCTGCTGGACTGGTCAAGGTAATCGTACCATCATCTGCGCCATTACATGTAACATCTGTACTTGTAATAGTTGCGCTAGAATTGCAGGTTCGGTAATCTCATATGCGCATTAAGAATAATTACGCAGGTAGTTTGTACTCCGTCCCTGATACGTATATCATAGAATCCTGGCGCAAGCCCGGTGAAGTTTACTCCAGCCTGCCAGTTTACACCACCATCGATACTATAATCATACGTGCCGTATCCTCCTGATGCACCACTTAAGGTAATTGTACCATCGTCGGCACCGTTACAGGTAGAAGGCTGCGTCACGGATCCTGACATTGTAAGCTCCCGGGTACAAGTCCTATGAAGTTACCAGATGCCTGCCACGAGCCACCACCATTAATAGTGTACCCATATGTTCCGCAGCCTCCGCTTGGGTTAGTAATATCAATAACCCCGTCAGAAGATCCAAAGCAGCTAATATTTGTTGAAGCAAGATCAGCTGCAAGGACTGCGGGTTCAGTAATCTCAAGTGTAGCATCCAGGGTAAGCTCACAAGCAGTGTTAACCGCATCCCTCATCCTGACATCGTAGAAGCCGGGGATTAGATTGGTAAAGTTACCCGATCCACTCCATGTTGTACCTCCGTCAATAGTATACTGGTAGGTACCGTAGCCACCACTCGGTGCTGAGATAATTATCGTGCCGTTGTCGGCCATATTACAGGTAACATCGGTGGAAGTTACTGTTGCATTAAGTACTGCAGGTTCTATAATCTCCAGTGCGGCATCCAGTGTTATCTC
>CALOBV010000011.1:0-4228 GCA_942491535.1 uncultured Marinilabiliaceae bacterium | reverse complement strand
ACAGGGTCCAGTAGTAGCATTTGATCCATATTGGTAATACTTCAGACTGAAGTGTCTACAATGTATCCCTGCAGGTTATAAGAATATTGTTCCTGATAAAATTCTTGTTCTTTGCCTGCAGAAGAACTCATCAAGGTATTTGATAGCTGTTCTCTTTGAACTTTCACGCAGGTGCTCAGATGAATTTACAAGACTATATATCTCATTCTTTTTATCATAAAAAATATCTAATATCTGAGAATAACGTTCATTACTCCTGCATGGGCCAAGGAAATATCTATCAGTCACTTTTTCAATTCCCAGATTATCCCCGGGAATTGCATATTCTGCATTTACAAAGCCGGAATAATCAAAATCATATGGAACAGGTATAGGTCTTTGCTTATCAGGGTCCTTCATATTTAGCAACTTTACATTTTGCCTTGATTGTATTGAATAATCAGCATTTCCAATAAGATACTGAAATAGACACATGATATCTGTTTGCATGCGATCAGTAGATTTATAGCTTATTTTATTCTCTTTCAAGGGGTAGGCATCCAGTCTTTCTGCCATTACTTCTTTCGGTTCAATCAAGAAGCCCCATTTCTCCAATTCTCTGTTTTTCTTTCATGTATCAATGTATTGGATCCGTGGCCAGGCGTACCCCAAGCCAGCAGTAGGGACTAATACAGTTATACATCTTATAAATCAGGTACTCCAGAATTACATAATTTTGATTACTAAAGCGATTTTAACAATGGGTTACAAGTTTAATCTTGTTTATATCCTGCAGGTAGAGATTATTAGTATTTGCGTTTTTAATATTTATCCAGATAGGTGGGAAATAACATACCTTTCTCCTGTTGTTACCACGAGCCTTAATCATAATATTCTTTTCAATATCTAAAGTGTCATTAATTTTATAGGAAAGCCTGGCATCAATATAATTATCGCTGTTCTTTTTCTTTATAAATTCTTTAATATTAAATGCCAGGGTAATAATAGCAGGCTCCTCCTCAGAAAATATATCTACCTCAACCGATATGGTATCCTCTATCGAATAAGAGTCAGGTGTAAGCTGTCCATAAAGATTAAGGACTGAAGAAAATATCAGTATAAGAGATGTAAGAATAATAAATCTTCTGTGGCAATAATTTATCATAACCAGGTTTAATATAATTAACTAGCTTTTATAGCTCAATAATACAAAAATATTTTTTATCGAAAATTACAAAAACCATTTTGAAGCGGGGTGTTCCCCCGAGTTCTCGGGGTCACCGTCCGGTGAGGGGTGGCCTTTCAACATAAACCTTCAGCATGCTGAAAGCAAACTCGCTCTCAACTAATTTTAAACTTTATAAACAGGGAGGCCTCTGGCCGACCGATAAACAGGGAGGCCTTTAGCCGACCGAAAACAGGGAGGCTGTTGGCCGACCGAAAACAGGGCGAAGCCCGACAAACATTTTTGAGCGGGGTGTTCCCCCGAGTTCTCGGGGTCACCGTCCGGTGAGGGGTGGCCTTTCAACATAAACCTTCAGCATGCTGAAAGCAATCTCACTCTCTACTATTTCTAAACCTTATAAACGGGGGCGCTGGCCGACCAATGAACGAAACTTCGCAACCACAGGCAAAGTGTTCCCCCGAGTTCTCGGGGTCACCGTCCGGTGAGGGGGAGACTTTCAACATAAACCTTCAGCATGCTGAAAGCAAACTCACTCTCAACTAATTTTAAACTTTATAAACAGGGAGGCCTTTAGCCGACCGAAAACAGGGCGAAGCCCGACAAACACTTTTGGAGCGGGGTGTTCCCCCGATTTCTCGGGGTCACCGTCCGGTGAGGGGGAGACTTTCAACATAAACCTTCAGCATGCTTTCAGCATGCCTGGAGGTTCTTTGCTTAAAAAATCTTTACAAGCTAGCTTGTAGATTTTTTTGCAAAAGAAAACCGCCACATTTCTGTGGCGGTGCCTTGTAGTTGAGGTCGGTAGCGGAGTCGAACCGCTGTAGCCGGTTTTGCAGACCGGTGCCTAGCCACTCGGCCAACCGACCATCATCTTACTGTTCGGATTGCAAATATAATAATTTTTAAGGACTGAAAAAGACTATCCCGGATCAGATATTCTAATGTTTATGCTCAGTGCTGCTTTCCATATCCAGAAGTCCTCTGCCTGAGTCCCTCAGCAAACCTATCGACCACCTGATTATTATTAGTGAACTCAAAAGAGCTGCAATTGCATCGATATATACAATATCCCATATCATGGCAATCACAAGACCTATAATTGCAGTGAAACTGGTAAGGGCATCTGCAATAACATGGAGATAGGCAGCCCTGATATTAATATCGGATTGCTTCTTATCGGTATGAAGAAGGAAGGCACTAATAATATTTACGATCAGTCCAATCAAAGCAACTATTATAGCATCTTTATAATTTATATCAATAGGGTTTGAAAGACGGTGTATGGCCTCGCTTATAATCACAAAAGCAAAAATTAACAGGATTAATCCACTACTGTAGCCTGAAAGAGACAGGATCTTGTCGGAGTTACCTGTAAATGACTTGTTCCTGGATAACTTCCTGACAATAATATATGCTACCCAGCTGAGGCCTATTGCCAGCACATGGGATCCCATATGTATACCGTCGGCAAGAAGGGCCATCGATCCCGATAAAAGGCCGAAGATAATCTCCACAACCATTGTCACGGCTGTAAGCAAAACTACCCAGAGGGTCTTCTTTTCGTTTACATGATAGTGACCTTGACCCATAATAGAATTATCAATGTGTATTAACTATTAACAAATCTTTCAAAAGATTGTTGGGAAAGAATCGAAAGTTATATAAAGGGAATGTATGAGGTCTTATTATTTCTTTGTCAGGACAATCCTGTTATTAAGAGTTCTTCCTTCAAGGCTTGAATTATCCGCAATGGGATCATTCTCTCCGAATCCTTCCCAGCTTAGCCGGTTTTCGGGTACCCCCATCTCTATCAATTTCTCTACAAGAGTCCTGGCTCGATTCTCAGACAGCTTAAGATTATTATCGCTAATGCCTATATTATCGGTATAGGCTGTAATATTAATCTTCAGTTCCGGGTCTGATAAAAACACACCTGCCAGCATCTCAATCACAAACATACACTCCTCCTTTATTTCACATTTGCCCCTGTCGAAGTTAAAGTATAATACAGCTGTGCCATGTCTGGTCAAGACTTTGCAAAAGATCACCGGCACTGATATGTTTTATCATCTCCCCCTTCTCTGATAATGTTCAGAGTATAGTAAAAGTCTTCGGCCGGAAGGTCGACCCATACCAGTTTGTTTGTATCACGATAGAACATATACTTCTGATTGGGGTTGTCTCCATATACCCTGCCGCCTCTCTCAATTACTGCCCTTGAGAACTTATCTATAATCTTTTGTGGATCAACCTCACCATCCGTCTCGTAGTAATAATATGTCACCATGCCATCAATAACAATATTCTCACCTTTCTCGTTGCAAAACTGGTAGCCTCCAAGGATTGTTTATGGTGTAATCGTAAATCCTGCAAAATCCAGTAATCGCTCGAAACACAGGCGGATCTTTGCTGCCTTCAACGTCCTGTCTGCCACCAGTCCCGATTGATAAGCCAAATAGAAGTAATGATATGACATCGGGAGGTTTCATGGCAAATAATTTAACCAGTTATTAAACCTGCGGGCGCGAACCTGATAAGTTAAGATAAAATTAGATATCAGTCGACTATAGTCTGCTGATTGTGGAGGGTGAATGGGTGATAATGCCCCCTTGGCATCATCGGCGAGACATAATTATCCCTACAGACCCAATGTGTCCTCCCATAGGAGGATTCATTTTTCTTATCCTGATGGTGGCCTTATCAATATTCTGAATATTGGCATATAGGTTGTCAAGAATCCTTGATGCAATATTCTCAAGCATATTAGATTTCTTACCCATCTCTTCCTTAACAACCCGGTAGGCTACCTGGTAATCTGCAGCATCTCTAAGACTGTCGCTTCTGGCAGCAGGCTCAAGGTCTGTCTCAATAGTTAGATCTATAAGGAATTTATTTCCTACTATCTGCTCTTCCTTGAAATGACCATGGAAGGCATAAAATTCCATGTCCTCTATTTGAATAAGTCCCATCTGGTAAAGATAAGAAGAAGGTTGATAAAGTTGATAGAGTTGATAAAGGTTTAAACTGGGGTGAGTTAAGGTTGAAACTGGGGTAGAAAGGGTT
>CALOBV010000010.1:0-11277 GCA_942491535.1 uncultured Marinilabiliaceae bacterium | reverse complement strand
TATGCTTTTCGAGCTCAATTATCAACTTCTCAAATATATCTGTCACTGCATCCTCAGAGTCTTCGCGGCTCTTAAAATATTTGAGACAAACACCATAAACCAGGGAAATATACCGGCTATAAAGAATCCCCAGAATATTCAGGTCACCCTTTAAGAGATAGCTATCCAGCAATCCCCTATCCGATAAATTATCAAAATTTCTCTTTAGACTTAAAGCCATGAAAATCTACAACTTAGCTTATGATATTTCTATTTAAAGATAGCATAATAGTAAAAACTCTGAAAAGATTTATGGAATTACTGTTAATACAGCATCCTGATAACAGAAGTTAAATCAAAAATATGAAATCATGAAAACAATTTTAACAACAATTTTAATGATAGTAATAACATCTGGATTGCTTATTGCATCAGGAGTTAGAGAAGTTACAGGAACAGTTATTGATGAAACAGGACAGGTTATACCAGGAGTAGCAGTTACTGTAAAAGGAACTACCAGGGGTACAAGTACTGATATAGATGGTAAATACTCTATCAAAGTAAGTGAAAAAGACCGGTTTCTGGTTTTTCAGTTTATCGGTATGGTAAGTGTGGAAGAAGAAATTGCTAATAGAACAGTTATCAATGTTAGCATGAAATCTGATATGCAAGAACTGGAAGAGGTAGTTGTAGTAGGATATGGTAAAACTCAATCAATTGGTGGTATCAGAATCAGGGGCTCAAGAGAAAGGAAACGTGCAAACGTTGATATGGCATATGCACCATCATATACCTTGGCTGATTCATATGTACACCAGAATTTTAATACTGAAGGCTACACTACCATTCATGAAAATGGTTATAAGAGCGTTCATAATAATCCTCTGTCAACTTTTTCAATAGATGTTGACCGGGCCAGTTACGCAAATGTGCGAAGGTTCCTTAACCAGGGTACACGTCCTCCTATTGATGCGGTAAGAATTGAAGAAATGGTAAATTACTTTAAATACGACTACCCTGAGCCAGAGGGAGAACATCCATTCTCTGTTTATACAGAAGTATCAAACTGTCCATGGAATAACGAGCACTACCTGATGCATATAGGTCTTAAAGGAGTTGAAATTGATAAAACGGAGCTTCCTCCATCTAATCTGGTCTTTTTACTTGATGTATCAGGTTCGATGAACAGCCCAAATAAGCTTCCGCTGCTAAAATCAGCTTTTACCATGCTGGTAAATGAACTGAGACCTCAGGACAGGGTAGCGATAGTAGTATATGCCGGGGCAGCAGGACTTGTTCTTGAATCAACACCGGGCAACCGTAAGGAAGAGATTCTGGCAGCTATCGAACGCCTCGAAGCAGGCGGTTCCACCGCAGGTGGTGCAGGTCTCAACCTGGCATACAAGGTAGCCATGGAAAATTTTTACAGTGAGGGGAATAACAGGATTATTCTGGCTACAGATGGAGATTTTAATATAGGATCTTCCAGTAATGCTGAGATGGAGCGTCTTATTGAAAAGAAGCGTGAACAGGGAGTATTTATGACTGTCCTGGGCTTTGGTATGGGTAACTATAAAGATGATAAGATGGAGATAATAGCAGATAAAGGAAATGGCAACTATGCTTATATAGATAATATCCAGGAAGCCAGGAAAGTACTTGTTGGTGAATTTGGAGGTACATTATTTACCATAGCAAAAGATGTAAAATTCCAGATAGAGTTTAATCCTGCCCGTATAAAATCATACAGGCTGATAGGTTACGAAAACAGGTTACTGAACGATGAAGATTTTAATGATGATAAAAAGGACGCGGGAGAAATGGGTGCAGGACATACCGTAACTGCACTGTATGAACTTGTTCCGGTTGACGCTGATACCGGCATTCCTTCAATCGACCCCTTAAAGTATCAACCAGAGAAAAACAGGAAAAATAAAACAATTAATACCAGCGAAGAGCTCCTTACAATTAAGCTAAGGTATAAGCAGGCAGATGGAATTAAGAGTACTCTGATGGAGAAAGCTTTTGCAGGTCCTCTTGTGGATTTTGATAAAGCATCGAAGAACCTTAGATTTTCTGCCGCTGTTGCAGGTTTTGGAATGATCCTTAGAGATTCTGAGTTTATTGGCGACTATACCATCGACAACATAATTGAAATAGCCTTAAGCTCAAAGGGTGATGATGAAGAGGGATACAGATCTGAGTTTATAAGGCTGGCAAAGACAGCCAGGGATATGTATTTTGCACAGAAATAAAAACAGAAAGACGAAACACGAAGGACCAAAGGTTAATTCCATTGGTCCTTTTTCCTTTTCCCTTAGTCATTTGTCTTTTGTCCTTAGTCTCTTTTCAATTCTGCCTTACCTTTTAAAAATGCATATGCTTTTCGACATGTTTGTCTGATCTTAATACATCTTTACTACCTTGGGTGACTTTAGGAAAATAAACTTCATAGAAATGTATGAAACTTTATCACAGATAGATGATATCCGACTCAATTTCAGTGCTGGCGGACTTCTTTACATGAATATTACCCTTGCAGTAATCATGTTTGGTGTGGCATTGGATATTAAAACTGAACAATTCAAACATATATTCTTAAACCCTAAATCGGCTCTTCTCGGAATAGGGTCTCAATTTATACTTCTCCCGGCTCTTACATTTGGACTTGTCCTGATCCTAAAACCTCCGCCATCTATTGCAATGGGTATGATTCTTATTTCAGCATGTCCCGGGGGCAATATTTCCAACTTTATATCTTCTCTGGCCCGGGCAAATGTTGCTCTCTCGGTAAGTCTTACTGCATTTGCAACTATTTCAGCAGCAGTTTTAACTCCGCTTAATTTTGCTATATGGGGAGGAGCGTATGTAAAATACCAGGAGGCAGCAGCAACCTTAAATATACCTATCAGAATTGATCCTTTTGAGATGGCCAAGATCGTATTTATCTTATTAGGAATTCCACTAATCTCAGGGATGATCTTTGCAAAAAAGTTTCCAAAAACAACAGCCAAAATTCTGAAGCCTGCAAAAATTGTCTCTATTATACTCTATATGACCTTCATCCTGGGAGCTCTATGGGCAAACCTTGAATTTATGCCCGGTTATATCCTCCCGATAGCTGTTATAGTACTGTTTCTAAATAGCCAGACTCTTCTTACGGGATACCTGGTAGGAACTATTGCAGGAGTGTCGAGGGCTGACAGAAGAACACTAAGCATTGAAACCGGGATTCAAAACTCGGGGCTGGCACTTGTTTTAATCTTTAACCCAAAACTTTTCGGAGCCAATGGAGGAATGGCTTTTATGGCTGCATGGTGGGGAATATGGCAAATGGTGTCAGGAATAGGGATAGCAATATTCCTGAGCAAAATATCTCTGTCCAAAAATAAATAATATTCAATCTATAAGATTTTACAGCCCGTATAAGCGACTAAAAGAAATAATAAATAGCTATTAAACCTCTGAGGTTCGATACCGGGATAGTAGAATCGGGAATATAAAATTCATCAAAACCTGAGCCATAGGCTGCACGGGTATATTCCATCTCGAAAGCAATTCTTGTACTATTCGAGTTGAATATTACTCTTGGTGAAACCCTTACAAGGTTATCTATATCGGTTCCCAGTCCGAAAACATCTCCGCCCGGATCCATAGTATCTTTTGTTCCCAGATTCTTCATCACGCCGCCAAAGATGCCAACCTCGACCTTCCCATTAGTATGAATCTCGCCCCAGAATGTCATGCTGGTAAGCGGAGTATAACTTTGTTCTCCTGTTAAAGGATCGACAATATCCTTAACCGCAAAACCGCTTATGCCAAGTACATCTGCAATATTTTCTCCATAGCGTGCTTCAAGCTTAAATGTAACAGGTTTAGTAGTGAATTTTGTGAATCCAATCGCTGTCAGTCCGCCAACCTTTTCATTAACACTGTAAACCTGGTCAGGTGCTACTTCGCTTTCAAGTCTTGGAACGAGTGTTTTATATGCCAGTCCGCCGCCAATTACAAAAGCGCTTCCTTTCTCACTATCGCTCAGGTTGACCTGAGCCTGAAAATGAAAATCAGGAACAGCCGAATTTCTGAGATATTCTGACGAAACACCATTAGCTCCCCTGGAGGTATAATCTCTCTGGGATAAGGCTGCCAGGGTAAATTTAAGATCTCCCTTTGTATAGCTGGCTCTTATCTGGGGATTACGGGCAAAAGACTGAAGAGGCGTTCCTGTATTAAAGGAAACTGTCCCCGGAAAACAATCTGTTACAAAGAGTGGATTCCAGTACTGTCCTGCCAGCAGCTCCAGGTTGGTCCAGTTTAGTTTTACAAATGCATGTCTCATCCTTACCAGGTTAATATTATCATTTGCCTGGGCAAAGAAGTCAACCTCGATTACGCCCGATGTCTTTGCACCGAAAGCATCAGGACCTGTAATACTACCCTTTAAACGCGACTGAATAGCCAGCATATTAAAGTTTGTCCTGGCATTAATATCCAGGCCATCCTCATCGAGTAGTTCAGCCGAAGGCCATAAAAGGAAATGACCTTCTCTTGCAGCAACAGTCTGCCTGGAGTCAAGGAAGAAATCATTTTTCACGAAGCCTGAGAACTTAATCCCGAATTTTTGCTCTTCCTGGGCAAATAGCCCCGTAAATATCATTATAGCAACAAATGCAACAGTAAGTCTTTTCATAATCTTATAATCTTTTAATCTTCCAATCTTATTAATCATCATTATCCCTATCAGGGGGAAATAGTTTTTGTAATATGTTTCTCTTTTTTAAAGGATGGCCCAGAAGTATGTTAATATTATTCTCCGCATCAAGGTTTCTATCCCATAGCTCAAGGGCCTTTTCATATTGACGAATCGCCTTCTCAAATTCTCCCCGCTGCCTGTAAATAACACCAAGATTAGTATAGCAAACCGACAATCTTCTGCCCGACTCGGCTATAGTCTTGTATATCTCCTTTGCCCTGGCGTCAATTATATCCGGAATCATATCTCCGTATAAAAGATCTATACCGGCATCTATCCCGGGTTTAATAAGCTCTCCGATCTGATCTTGATCCATATCTTTATATAGATAGATCCATTCATTATATATGCCAATCGCATAATTAATATTTGATTCAGCCATATTAATAAGCGAATCTTCGGGGAAGCCATAATAAGGATTATCTGCTTTATCAATTGAGTCTGAATAAAGGGCTATGGTTAATTGAATAGCTCCTCTATTGTTGTATAAAACTCCCATTTCATAAGCATGCGAATAATCTGAGCTCGATGAATATATACTCTCAATTGAATCGAGCAGCGCAATGACCCTGTAGTTATCGCCAGATGCAGGATAATCGTTTTACTTTGAGTACAGAACTCTTGCCTCCTTAATTCGGGGGTCAACAGCTGCATCCTGATGGCGATAGTAGGTTAGTGCAATAAATAACCCAATTATAACAAGGGCAAGCATAATCAATATGAGTGCCCTTGTTGATCTATTTTTTATAAATCTCATTAACTATGTACCGTTTCGATAAGGAACTTCCTTATTTCAATTGGTGTTTCCGGTGTAAACTTTGAGACAATAATATTTGCCAGAATTGCTAGAGGTGCTCCTATCCATGCAAAATACCACGCTCCGAGCCAGTATGAAATAAAATCATATGCTGGCAACTGTAAACCTGTTTTTCCTGCAATAAAGTATGTAATTGCTATTACCGAAACTGATCCTCCAACAATTAGTCCAGCTATTGCACCCTGCTTATTTGATCCGCTCCACCATATTCCAAGTAAGAATAATGGGAAGATAGTACAACCGGCAAGTGAGAATGCAACTGCTACTAACTGGGCAATAAGGGCAAAATTCTGCAGGGCCAGTAGTGTAACAATAATAGCCATAAGAACTGTAGCAAGCCTTGCATATAATAATTGTCTCCTTGGAGTTGCATCAGGGTTAATTACTTTCACATACAGGTCGTGGGCAAATGCCGAGGAACCTGCAACAAGCAGTCCCGATACCGTGGAAAATGCCGCAGAAACACCTCCTGCCGCTAAAAATCCTACTATAAGCGGATGTATATCTCCAAGCTGAGCTGTATAAACAACTATCGCATCTTTGGCCAGAGCACCTACCTCAGGGTTTGCAGACAGGATTTTACCGAAGGCGGCATATGCGGGTGCGCTCCAGTAAAGGATGCAGATAAAGAACAGACCCCACACAACCGACCATCTTGCATCCCTGGCCTTTGGTACCACGTAGAATCTCTGGATAACATGAGGTAATCCGGCTGTACCAATCATAAGTGAAAATGCAATGGCCATCCACTGGAAAAAAGTTTGTCCTGTGGGTGGATCCCAGGGCATAGCAAACTCAGGGGAAGGAACTATAGCATAATCATGCCCAAGAGAATTTATTAGTTCTTTAGTCTCATTTATTGGTAAGCCTGCCACAACATCCGACACAACCGATCCATATCCTATCTGTGGCAGAAGCCAGAAATAGTCGAACTTGGCAGTCAGAATAAAGAGTGGTATCAGGAAGGATATTATAATAATAATATACTGTATCTGCATATTTTTAGTAACACCAAGCATACCTGATATAAGAGTGTACGACAGTACTACAAGACCGCCGATTATAACGGCCCATGTATAATCTATACCCATCACCCATTTAAACATAAGACCTATTCCTCCAAACTGTCCTACACAATATGCGATTGAGATCAGGATTGCTATAATAGCTCCGACTGCTCTTAGCCCTGTGGAGTAATACCTGTCGCCAATAAAATCTGCAGCCGTATACTTCCCATATTTTCGTATCTGGCCGGCCATTAGTATAAGCAGAAGCACATAGCCCCCTGTCCATCCAACCACATAAGCCAATCCATGATAACCCGATCCATACATCAGAGCAGCCATACCCAGGAAAGATGCGGCACTCATCCAGTTAGATGCAATTGCCATACCTGAGCCAACCTTTGAAATACCTCTTCCTGCGGCGTAGAAATCGTTTGTGTCTTTAGCCCTGAAAAATATTCCAACCAGGACAAAAAGAACAAGGATAGTAATAAGAATAATTGCGGGACCGACCTTAAAACTGCCTTCCAGTTGTGTTGCTGCATTGGCCGCTGAAGCCAGAGCAGGTATTGCCAATAATATAATAGGTAAAATTATTTTCTTCATTTCCGGAATTTTTTTAGTGATTAGTCTTCTATACTATATTTCTTATTAAACATGTCTGTCCTTATGCAATATAGCCAGCAGAGGACTACAAAAAGGACCAGCAGAAATACAGCGGTATAGAAATAATGGAATGGAAAACCAAGGAATTTTGTATCGGTCAGAACCGACCTGTTATGAATCAGGTAGAGGTTCATTGCCTCCTCAAATACTACTTTGTTTTCATCACTAAAAGATTCCATCATGGAAGCTTTCATTTCAAGCGGGGCAATCTTACCACGTATGTCGTCAGAGCTTAATCCAAAGATTTCACTCAGAAGGGGTATAAGTGCTTTTTTGCCCTCAATATATTCTTCGTCAGATATATTCTCGGTAATAGCAGATAGTTCTTCAAATTCGTTTACTGCCGATAGAAGAACAGGCTTTTGTATACTAACATCAAGCGACCAGGCTATCCAGCTTACTGCGTTATCCAGTGCAAGCCTGTGATTTGGTGCAATAGATGCTTTGCCCAGTACAGAAAGGCTTGATCGACCAACAGCGAGGAGTCTGTCACTACTGACATCACCTCCTTTTATAGCCTCCCAGTTAGATTCGTAATTAATAAATGCCTGCTCAGGCACTGGTTTCTCCATTATCTTTAATAAGATCTGGAAACCAAATATTGCGACAGCCCATATCAAAACAAATTGGACAACCATGTTACGGTTTCTTCTGGCACTATCGGTCGTTGGTTTAAAAAAACTAATGTGGTAATCGTTCTTTTCAGATTCCATCAGATAGATTGGTTTTTAGGATTAAAGCACCAAATATATAATTAATATCGTTATGTTCAGATCATAACAATATATTTAATAGCAGATCAAAAGCTCTGCTTAAACATATCCTCTTTAATTACAGTATTTTCACCCAGACCCCTCATCCTGAATGAATATTTATATTGTGAATTCTCTAACCTGTATTTACTATGTGTTCGCGCTCCCCACGAGGTATCTCCACCGACTCCCATCTGTCCAAAGTCGATATTAAGAGCTATAAGATTCCTGGGATGAAGGTCGATGGTATGAGTATTAACTATATAGGCATCTTTACGGTTATTAGCAAGGTTGCCCGGGGATGAGAAATCCTCATGAAGATAATGGAGAGCTGAAAATGAAATCAGAGGATTGCCACTCACCAGCAGGCCAGCACCGCTATCATTTGTCAGCGTAAGCCATCTTGTATCTGTTTTATAACCATTCTCCTGGGGCCTTATATAAGGTACATATTGCTCACTAACGGTACTTTCATATATTCCAACAAAGGCAGATGTCTTTCTGTCGTTGTAGTTCTCATGTGGTCCTCTGCCATACCATTTTAAATTTTCAAACTCATTCAGGATATGAATCTGAGAACCCACCCGTGGAAAGTCAGGCAAACTTATATCCAGTTTTTCAAGGTTAATATATACTAATACATCACCCGAGCCCAGGCAGGAATATCTAATATTATAATTAACTATAGCTTTGCCATCATCATCATTTATAAGAAACTTAATATCAACATCTACCTGGCTAAGCGATTCCTGATCCACATCCATGCCTGTAATTTCATAATTTGAGCCTGCATTTTTCCATACTGCAGCTCGCCGGTCGTTACCATTTCCGTAGTCATTATCTGTTAAAGGCCTCCAGAAGTCAGCCTGCAATCCTTTTACCAGTATTTCCTTATCTCCACACTTCCATGAGTCTATCATCCCCGAATCCTTATCAAATCTTATTGCAAATTCGTTCCCCTTGATTCTTATAGACTCCTCATCCTCAGAATATGATATTTCAGCCAACGTTGCAGGTGATATAATAGCCGGAGAGAGATCAAGGCCGAGTTCAAACTGCTCAGCAGCGACAGATTCTCCTTCAGGAAGCATACCATTTTCATTGAGAGTTATTGCTTCAATATTCAGGAAATACTCTGAACCTTCGGTCACCTCTATTTTATCGACCGGTATATCAACGATGATTTCGGTTCCGGGCTCTGCCTCCAGCTTATTGTAGCTACCTTCAAATATAGTATGACCCTTATTGGTGATCGTCCAGCGCAACATAAACTCCGACAGATTTGTAAAAAGATAATTATTGATCACTTTCAGCTTTCCTTTTTTGATATTTGCAGGAACAAAATCGATATACTGGTATACCTTCTTCACTTCAGCAAGTGCAGGATGAGGGGTCCTGTCGGGCCATACCAGTCCGTTAATACAAAAAGGTCCGTTACTGGGTAGTCCTTCTCCATAATCTCCTCCATAAGTCCAGTATTTTTCTCCCGTTTCATCTGTTTCAAGAAGGCCCTGGTCGACCCAGTCCCAGATAAATCCCCCCTGCAGCAATTTATTAGCTTCAATTACATCCCAGTAATCCTGCAGGTTTCCTACACTGTTACCCATGGCATGAGCATATTCGCATAAAATAAGGGGCCTGTAACTATCTTCGCTATTTGCATATTCTCTTATATTCTCAATACGGGCATACATTGGAGCCCAGATATCGGTGTGATGCTCTGGTGTGTTTGTGCTTTTCTCAGCCCTTTCGTATTGAACAGGCCTGGTATTGTCTCTTTTCTTTATCCATTTATAATCTGCAACAAAGTTCTGCCCGTCGCCTGCTTCATTGCCAAGCGACCAGATAATAACCGATGGATGGTTCTTATCTCTCTCAACCATTCTAACGGTTCTATCCAGGTGAGCCAGGCCCCATTCCTGCCTGTGTCCCAGTGTTTCATCCTTATCATATCCAATCCCATGAGATTCAATATTGGCCTCATCAACCAGGTAAAGTCCATATTTATCGCATAGCTCATTCCATAATTCGGGTTGGGGATAGTGTGATGTCCTGACAGCATTGATATTATTCTTCTTCATCAACTCAATATCCTTTAGCAATGTTGTAATATCAACAACATGACCATTAACACCATGGTGTTCATGATAGTTTACGCCTTTAAGATATACGTATTTCCCATTTATATATAGATTCGAATCTTTTATCTCAACCGTCCTGAAACCTATCTTTGTTGCAGTACTTTCAATTGTTTTTCCATCCTGATCATAAAAAGTAATCGCCAGGTCATAGAGATTTGGATATTCTGACGACCATTTTTCTGCTCCGTGTATCACAGTATTAAAAGCTGCACCTGAATCAATAACATTCTTCTTGTCTGTAAAGACTACTTCTCCATTCCTCAATAATTTTATACCAACACTGTAATCATCAGCCGTAATCTGGAGATCCGCGCCAGTATTTGTTTGTACTTCCAGGTCGAAGGTGCCGTTCAGGTAGGTAGAATCAAGCCCGGCCTTTACAAAATAATCCCTTATCCTTGCTTTAGGCCTGGAGAATAAATATACCGATCTTGCTATACCACTTAAGCGCCACATATCCTGATCTTCGATATAGCTGCCGTCGCACCACCTGTATACTTCTACTGAAATACTATTCCTGCCTTTTTTTACAAAGTCTGTTATATCGAATTCAGCGGGGGTCTTGCTCCCCTGGCTGTAACCTACCAGTTGCTCATTTACCCATACATAGAATGCAGAGCTAACAGCGCCGAATCGAAGGATTATATCCTTTCCGTCCCAATTCTGGGGAACTTTAAACGATCTCTTATAGGAACCAACAGGATTCCATTCGTGATGGATATAAGGAGGGTTACTTTCAAAGCCGAAGCCTACGTCCAGGTAAATAGGAATGCCATACCCTTCCCTTTCCCAGTTTGAAGGAACATCAATCTCATCCCAGTCTCTTGTGTCAAAATCATCTTTAAAAAACCAGTATGGTCTTTCATTGGGCGATTTTACCCAGTTAAACTTCCATGTACCATTGAGACTATAGTAGTATGGGTTTTCCAGAATTTCTGCTTCAAGAGCCAGTTCTTCGCTGGCATAATAATACGACGTAGCCACCGGGGCAAGCCTGTTCTGCTGAACCATCTCAGGATTTTCCCAATCTCTGATTTCTTTTTCTTCGAATTGTACATCTGAATAATCAGAATAATTGGTACACGACGATAGCAGGATGGCTGGTAATATCAACCATCCCATTTTTTGTGTTCGGCATTTCATATTATAGATCAGGTTATTGGTT
>CALOBV010000009.1:0-13716 GCA_942491535.1 uncultured Marinilabiliaceae bacterium | reverse complement strand
ATCTAAACACTTATCTCCCTTGCGGGGAACAGTATATTTAAGGCTATCGTCCTTAATATCAGGCAATAAGGGAGACGATAACCTCCCTGCCTCACTGCCGTGTCTACGCCTTAACTCTGTGATAGCCAGAGACATTAGCCCTCTTATCTCTTCTTTCTATCCTTTGTTTTATCTCCAGGGTATAGGTCTGTATAATTGCTCCGCGTATTACCCTCATATAATTAATATACACCGCCGTACTGTCTTCTGTAAAGGCGAATACATCTACATCGTTGATGCGGGGATTGCTGGCGAAGTGGTCAGCTCCCTGGTACCTGTTGAGTGTATCCAATCTTTTCCTTAACTACCTGGGCTTTCTCAAACTCAGAAACCTCTGGTATTTTTTCATCAAGCCCTTTAAATAACTGGTAACAGTATAAATGTTACCGCATAGAATTTCCCTGATCTGAATAAGTGATTCCGTATAATCCGATGCGTCCTGTTTACCAGCATAGAGCCCTGCAGTTTCCTATAGATATTCCAGGCACACCCTGTGTTTTCCTTCTTTGATTTTATCATCGGAAGGTTTGGTGCACATGTCCTCAATTTATAAAGCTGTCTTATTAGTCGAAAGCGTTTTAACCATTACAACCGATGTATAGGGACCGAAATACTCAGATGCGTCCCTTATACTTTCTGGTCATAAAAACCCGGGGAAGTTCTCCTTTTTAATACATATCCAGGGATAAGTTTTGTCGTCCTTCATTAAAACATTATGCCTTGGCTGATGCTTTTTTATAAAGGTTGTTTTCGAGCAGAAGGGCCTCTGATTCACTGTCGACAACAATATGGCGGATGACATTATGCGGTTTCGCATAATAAGGGTTTTCCCGCTGACTTTCATAACAAAGTAAGAACCTACCTCTTCTTAATGTTTTTGGCCTTACCAACATATATAAGCTCATCCTGCCTGCATATAAAAGTGATCAACACTCGGCTCTTCAGGCAGTGTTTTCACGAGAACACAAGCCTGTCTATATTAACTGAATCTGACATCTTAAAACAAAAATAGTATTTATGAGCAACAATCCTCTGCTCAAGCTGGCAACCCACTCCCCGACCTTAGACCCTTAAGCCTTGTCTACAAAAATATCTGTGAATCTAAATTTTAGTCCATCAAAAAGACCGCCGTCCCCTAGCTTTAGCTCGGGAATCACCAGTAAAGACATAAACGAAAGAGTCATAAAAAGGAGCCTTTAAATAACTGCCCATATCCCTCACTCTTTCAGAAAGGTTAAGGTATTTATCGGCAATTGTTCCACATGGAACATCTGACATTATTCCTGCAACAGGCAGGGCTATTGTTTCACGTGTTTTCGTCCACACCATACAGAAAGGCCACCCTTTGCTGCAAGCGCACTATTAACGGCCTTGATTATTGATTCATCGTCTGCTCCAACAGCAAGTACATTATGACTGTCGTGGGCCACAGAACTGGCAATAGCGCCCTCCTTTTAATCAAATCCCCTGATAAACGCCACGCTTGCCGGATGTCATTATACCGGTCTTTTACGACTATCTTAAGTATGTCTTTACTGCACAGTATCTGACAACAGGTCATCCGAATCAGACCATCTTGTCGCAATGGCATTCCTTCGTTATATAATTCTCCGTCTGTAACATCAATTGCCCTCACATGTGCCTTTCCTGTTTCTGTTGATGTCTCCAACGGTAATTAAAGATGAATTGAAAAGGTTTGGTTCATCTGCAGGAATCGTATCAAAATGCACTTTCCCTTCGGAATAGATCTTCCTTCCATTAATCCAGGTTTCAAGTACCCTGAACTCTTCCAGGTCCTTTACAACAATAAAATCAGCCTTATCACCCTCCCTTAAAAGCCCAACATCAATTTTATAATGATCGACCGCATTATTGCATGCCGATCTCAATACATCAAATAGATTGTATCCTCTTTTTACAAGCTCAGATACCAGTCCGTTGATATGTCTTTCTAACAGCATTTCAGGATGAATATCATCAGAACAAAGCATTAGCTTTTCAGGAGCTATATCATATAAGGGTGCGAGAGCATCAAGATTCCTTGCCGCACTTCCTTCTCTAATTAATATCTTCATTCCTGCATTAATCTTTTCAATACCTTCCTGTATGCCTAAAGGCTTCATGGTCGGTAGTAATTCCTGCCCCGGCATAGATATCAAGTTCGTCGCCCATTAGTCCTGGTGCATGCCCGTCTATTAGCTTACCATGTCTTTTGGCTAATTCTATCTTTTCCATTACTGTCGGATCCCCATTAATTACTCCGGGATAGTTCATCATTTCAGACAAATAATAGATATCACTACGAGCAAGCAGTTTGTCAATTTCTTTCACGCCCAGGCTTGCTCCACTGCTTTCAAAAAATCTGTTGCAGGAACACAGGACGGTGCTCCGAAAAAAAACTTTAATGGCACCGTCTCTGCATTTTCTATCATATAATCGACCCCCTGTAAACCAAGCACATTTGCTATTTCATGAGGGTCGCTTATTACCGCCACCGTTCCATGCCTCACCGCTACCCTTGCAAATTCAGATGGCACAAGCATTGAGCTCTCAATATGCACATGGGAATCGATAAGCCCTGGCATTATATAAGTATCAAAATGCTCTTCAATCCGCTCAATTTTCTCGATAAATCCATTTCTAACAAAGACCCTGGCAGCGAATATTTCCCTATTGAAAAGATCAATAAAATTTCCTTTAATTAACATAAAATAAATTATAAATAATATATATTGTTCCACGTGGAACCTTATTAACAATTTTCTTCAGCTATAAACACTTTAGCCTACAAAATAAACTATTATCGTCGAGTAATAAAGTTATGGATTTAGAAGAATAATATTAGTTAGAATTTAGAATTTTGTTTCCAATCCATGGCCTATTTAGGCTGTAGGCTGTAGGCTGTAGGCTGTAGGCTGCAGGCTGTAGGCTGTAGGCTGTAGGCAGTACGCTGTAGGCTGCAGATTGTAGGCTGTAGGCTGTAGGCTGTAGGCTGTAGGCTTGTAGGCTATAGGCTGTAGGCTGTAGGCTTGTAGGCTGTAGGCTAGGGCTATAGGCTATAGGCTGTAGGTTTGCCCTTTGCTCTGCCCTTACTTTGCCCTTTACCTTACCCCTTTTGCCCTTTGCCCCTTTGCCCTTTGCTCTTTGCCCTTTGCCCTTTGCCCTTTGCCCTTTATCTTCCTATATACATAAGCAGCACCGCCACGTCGCTTGGTGACACACCGCTAATTCTACTTGCCTGTCCAACAGTATTAGGCCTATGTTTATCGAGCTTCTGCCTTCCCTCGGTTGATATGGACTTAAGCTCTTCATAGATAATATCCCCTGGTATTTTAAAATCGTTTAATTTCTTAATCTTATCAGCTAGGTTTTTCTCCCTGTCTATATATCCCTGGTATTTAATAGAAATCTCAACAGACTCAAGTATTTCAGACTTTCTTCTTCCAAGCTTATTTATCAGCTCCCTGCCATTTTCGTTTAACATCAAAAGGTCTTCCAATTTTAACTGTGGTCGTGATGCGAGTGTTTCAATTCTTGTACCTTCCCTGACCGGGCTCGTTCCATATTTATTCAAAAATTCATTTACCTGCTCTGGTTTAAACTTAACTGAGGCAGCTAAATCTCTTACTTCCTTTATTAGCTTTCTCTTTTCCCTCAGCCTATTCATTCTTGTCTTATCTGCAAGACCTATTTTATAACCAACAGGTGTAAGTCGTTCATCGGCGTTGTCCTGTCTCAGCAGAATCCTGTATTCCGCCCTCGATGTAAACATCCTATAAGGTTCGTCTACTCCTTTCGTTACCAGGTCGTCTATTAAAACACCTATATAAGATTCGTCTCTTTTAAAAACGAGCTCTTTCTCTCCCCTTATTTTTAGCACTGCATTAATGCCACACATCAGTCCCTGTGCTCCCGCTTCTTCGTAACCGGTGGTTCCGTTAATCTGTCCTGCAAAATACAAATTCTCTATACGCCGTGTTTCGAGTGTATATTTCAATTGTGTTGGCTGAAAAAAGTCATACTCAATAGCATATCCAGGTCTGTAAATGTGCACATTTTCCAGTCCCGGTATTTTCTTAATTGCCTTCATTTGAACATCAAGAGGCAGGCTTGATGCATAACCATTGAT
This sequence comes from uncultured Marinilabiliaceae bacterium, assembly GCA_942491535.1. Taxonomy (GTDB): domain Bacteria; phylum Bacteroidota; class Bacteroidia; order Bacteroidales; family VadinHA17; genus JAUVKT01. The sequence continues at coordinate 9,548 of CALOBV010000009.1, read as the reverse complement.
ATAATATTCGTTCGTATCCCAACCCTCTGGTTCTATAAATAACTGATGAGATTTCTTATCAGCAAAGGTAACTATCTTATCTTCTATACTTGGACAGTACCTGGGACCTCTACCCTTTATCTTTCCCTGGAATAGTGGACTAAATTTCAGGCCTTTTCTCAGTTCATCATGAACATCTTCGTTGGTATGTACAATAAAACAGCTCTTTTCATTCTTTATCTCTACCTCATCATTTAAGAATGAAAAACACCTTCCTTCTCCCTCTCCCTTTTGTTCGGTCATCTTAGAGAAATCTATCGTTCTGCCGTCAAGCCTGGCGCTGGTGCCGGTCTTCATTCTCTCAACTTCAAATCCAAGTTCTCTCAATTGCTCGCTTATCCCGGAAGATGCTGCATCGCCAGATCTTCCTCCTTCAGAAGTACTGAATCCAACGTGCATTAATCCATTCAGAAATGTTCCCCCGGCTATAATCACTGCCTTTGATCTAAAGCGAGTACCAAAACTGGTCTCAACCCCAACGACCCTTTTATTGTCAACTAAAAGCTTAGTTGCTCTTTCCTGCCACATATAGAGGTTATCCCTGTTTTCGAGTACCTGCCTCCACACCTGGCTGATCATAGTTCTGTCGCATTGTGCTCTGGGGCTCCACATTGCTGGTCCCTTAGACCGGTTAAGCATTCTGAACTGTATCATGCTTCTGTCGCTTACTATTCCCGACGCACCCCCCAGGGCATCTATTTCCCTGATTATTTGACCCTTTGCTATTCCTCCCATAGCCGGGTTACACGACATCTGACCAAGCTTGGTCATATCCATAGTAACCAGCAGGGTCTTCATACCCATCCCTGCTGAAGCATATGCGGCTTCGCAACCAGCATGTCCGCCTCCTACAACAATTATTTCATAATCAATAGTTTCCATCCTTCATCATCTTGAGATAATATTCTTCTTTCTCCCTCATTAATTGTTGCTCTTCCTTGCTTTTATCATTATATCCCAACAGGTGAAGCATTCCATGCAGCATAACTCTCAGGTATTCCTGCCTGAATCTGCTTACATAAATTTCAGAGTTTCTTTTAACTGTCTCTATTGCTATATAAATTTCTCCCGTAACAATATCTCCCTGAGAATAATCAAAAGTTATAACATCGGTATTATAATGATGTTCAAGAAATTCTGAATTAATCTTTCTCTGGCTATTGTCATCGATAAAGAAATAATCCAGCTCTACAGCACCATGACCCTCACATCTTGCGGTTGATGTAAGCCACTTCTTGATTTCAGCAGATCCTGATAATTTGAATTTTATGTTTTGATAATGAACCCGTATTGCCACTAGCTATTCGAGATTAAACGTCATAGTAACCTGATTGCCATCCGTATTAAACTCTATGTCGTCTGCCAGATTATTCATTAAATAGACGCCTCTGCCGTGCAGGTTCTCAATATTCTCAGGTGATGTCGGATCCGGAATAATTCCCGGGTTAAAGCCCTTTCCCTCATCCCTAACTATAATATTAAGACTTCTTTTTTTCAGTACAAACAACACATTAACCTGTTTGCTAATATCTGTCTTATTCCCATGTATTATAGCATTATTTACGGCCTCCAGGGTGGCTACAAGTATCTTTCCATATGCATCCCTGTTGATATTAAGCTCACTCGACAATTCGTCGATTGCGTTCTCAATCTTATGAATATTAGATATTTTGGAGGCTATATCGATATTTCTTTTCATCACAATCCGGCTTATCCTCTTCTTATACTTAATAAAACATCAAAAGTTACAAATTATGAGCTCTTTTTTGCAAGCCAATCTTCAGGGTCTTTTTTATCTCTTTCCTGGTAAATCATAAACTTAATTATGCATTTTCCCGAATCGGCGCTATCAGAGAAAACATCACCAAGAACCTGCTTGGTATCTATATTATCACCCGGCTTTACGACTACGTTTACGAGGTTTTGATAAACAGTTAAAAATTGTCCGTGCCTGACGATAACAGCCATATTACCACCAGAAATACCAAATACACTAACTACGGTTCCCTTAAAGACAGACCTTGCCTTAATCTCTTCTCTACTAGTAATTTCTATGCCAATGTTATCAACCTTTGTTCCCTTAAGCAGAGGATGATCGTGAACTCCGTAGTTACTTGTTATTACGCCCCTTTCAACCGGCCATGGCAATAGACCCTTATTCTTAATAAAATCATCTCCGTTAAGTACTTCTTCAGGTGTAAGCTCTATGCTTTCCCTCTTTTTTCTCTCCTCTTCTATAACTCTCTCAATCTCCTTTTCAATCTCCTTTGCTATTCGTCTCTTATCCTGCAATTCACCCCTTAATTGTCTTTCCTGCCTTGACAGCCTGTTAAGCAGGCTTCTCTTTTGTCTTTGTTCTTTTTCCAGGTTTCCTTTCTGTTGTTCTTCCTTTTGTTTAAGCGTAACTATTTCGTCCAGATCTATTTCCTGCTTTCTTTTATTGCGTTCAATTTCTGTTTTAATATCCATTATCAATTCTGCTTCTCTTCTTCGATACTTAGCAACCTGCTGAAGATACTTCATGCGCTTATAGCCCTGGTTTATGTCTTTCGCTGAAAAAATATATGCAAAATCAGGCTGGCCCTTACTTACTCTCTGGGCATGTAAAATCGCCTTTTCGTAATCTTTTACCAGCATATCCAGATCGTCTTCCATGAGTCTTATCGCTGTTTCGTTAAGATCTATCCTTATTGTTAATAAATCTATTTGCTCCTTAATACCTGTGATAACACTTTCTCTTAATCTTAACTTGCTATTTACAATATTTAGTCCCTGAAGGCTTGTAGCTTTCTCGGAAGATGTCTCTTTTAACATCTTATCGACATACTCTATGTCGGCAAGTGTTTTTGCCCTTCTGGCTTCCAGGTCTGAAAGCGATTGACCCCGTGCAAAAAGAGAAATAAACAAGAGTATTATAGCTACCTTAATTCTCATTTCAGGATTCTTACTGTGGTATTTTTTCCCGGTGTAAATTTCATGCTTTTAATCTTCTCTCTTTTGGCACCGCTATATTTAACACGGATAAGCATTTCTCCATTATTTACATTAATCTCAGCATTACCGGGATAGATTAATCCCTGGTCTGTAATATAATTATCAAAATCCATTTTGGTATTTATTCCCTTTATATTACTTACAGTTACCTTTTTCGTCTTTAAATAAACACTATCAAACTCTATATAATATTCTGTTCCTGACTTTTTAATATTGTATGCGACCTGTCCTTTCTTTTTTCTCTCCGCTATTAGGCTTGCTAATCCGGGGGGCAGGTCTCCCCATAATAATACAATATCCTCTCCTCCGATTCCATATAGATTTTTTAAATACTTAACAGACTGAATATATAATACATTATTTATCCTGTCGTGAAGCTTAATACTATCGTTATTTATAAAGGCCCGGGCCACCTCTATGCCAGCAACAGACCTCAGGCTTATTAACAGTTCTCCTTTTGCATTATACTTTATAAAAGCACTTACTGATGTACTAAATTCCTCAGTGTTATACTGAATCCTTGCCCGGCTAATGATTAGATCCTTACCTGAAATATTTCTCTTTACTCCAATAGACGTAAGATCTTCCACCCTGCCTCCGTCGATGTTAAAATCCTTCTCCCCAGCCAGTTTTCTACTTGTTGAGCAGCCCTGAGCCAGGAATAAAACAATGGCCGAAAATATTATTGTCTTTCTAAAATACATTGTTCTATTTCCTTTTGAAGGTATATTTTGGTAGCATCCATTTACGATGCCTTCTTCCACATATCCACAGCCTCCTTACAATCTCCAATAGACTTTTTTATAAAACCGTAGTGCTCGTAATGTTCTGCGCTCTCCATAGCTTCGCTTCTGTATAAGTCGCTCATTATGTCGTCTGCCTTGCGGTATTTTCCCAGCTTATACATTATCCAGGCGTAGGTATCCAGGTAGGTGCTATTGCTCTCGATCTTCAGACATCGTTCTATCATGCTGCGCGCTTCTTTAAGCCTCAAATCCTGTTCAGACAGGTAGTAGGCGTAGTTGTTTAACATAGATGCGTTATCGGGGCTTAATTCGAGCCCCTTGTCAAAGGCCAGAAACGATTTATCTATATCTCCTTTCTGGTAATAAACGCTGGCAAGCAGCGAAGTAATTTCAATTAATAACTCCTTATTATTTCCGGATAAGGTAAGTGCCTTGTCGAGTTCTCCAAATGCCAGATCATATTCGTTTCTTTCGCTTGCGGCATATGCCAGCAATAACTTAGGTATAGGAGATAGGTTGTATTTTGTTGCCACATACTTAGCAGATGTGTACAGGTCGTCTATCATTGACCTTGAGCTATAAGCAAAAAGAAGTCTCTCCCACATAGGGTAGTTTTCGGGGTGCCTCTGACAATAATTTCTCAATGTGCTTATAGACCTTTCGTCTTTACCACAGGCTTCAAAAATCTGGCTCGCCAGAAGGTTAACTTCGGGATTATCAGGATAAATACTAATAAGGAGCATTGTTGGCAGCTCCAGGTCATTTCCTTTTTCCTTTACGATCTTATCATCATTAAGTATTGCTGCAAAAATGTTTAACAGGCCACCTGCCTCTATGCTGTCATTAACCATTACAGCATTCAATTCGTATAAGAATTCATCATATTTCTCTATAGATCTCAAAAAATCCACATATGACAGCTGAAGCATAGGATCATCCGGATCCATTTGATATAATTCTTCATATACAGCATTTGCCTCTTCCTGCATGTTTTCACGCTTATAAAATTCTGCAAGAATATTATATCCTTTTCTTTTGTCTTCACTATTATTCAGGAGTCTTAAAATCGTGCTTTCTGTTTTCTCCTTCTTTCCCCAATTACCGTAAATACGAATAAGGCCGACAAGTAATTCTTCCTCCTCACCATATTGATCAATAAATTGATTAACTATTTTTTCGGCTTTTTCAAATTCTCCGGCATTCTCATAAAATCCCGCCAGGTTTAATTTATAATCCTCTCGTTCCGGCACAAGAGAAACAAGTTTTTCATAGTAATATACAGTCGAATCATATCGTCCCACATAATAGTATTGCAGCCCGGCATTATTCACATACCAGCTATTTTTGGGATCCAGTTCTTCTGCTTTAACGCCATATTTTATTGCCATAAGAGGGTCGCCTATCGTCTGGTACAAAATAGACAGCTGGTAGCATGAGGCATCAGACCTGTTATTGATTTTTAATGCCCTTTCAAAAAGGCGTATTGCATTAGCCTGGTTGCCAAGCATTTTATGCTTCAGGGCGTCATTAAAAATAATATTGTAGTCTGCTGTGTCGTAGCCCTTTTCTTCTACCTGTCCGGATACTACCGAGCAATTTTCTGACTGCAGGCGCCCGTAAATATTAAGACTAATCCAAAAATTAAATTTCTGTTTATAATAATCATTTCTATATTTTTCCTGTGTGACCAAAACCTCCGCCCCCGCGGTCAGATTCGTCAAGCATATCTACTTCCTGCCACTTAACGGAATCATGTTTTGCTATTACCATCTGACAAATTCTCTCACCATCATTAATTGTAAAATCATCTTCCGAGAGATTAATTAATATAATACTTATCTCTCCTCTGAAATCCGCATCTATTGTTCCTGGTGTATTTAATGAAGTGATGCCGTTTTTTATGGCAAGACCACTTCTCGGTCTTATTTGTGCTTCATATCCTTCGGGTAGTTCTATAAAAAGGCCGGTGCTTATTAATGCTCTCTGCATTGGTTTAAGTACCAGCGGGCTGTTTAAGTTTGCCCTTATATCCATTCCGGCCGAAAGGGGTGTTGAATATTCGGGTAATGCATGTTTTGATTTATTTACGATTTTTACTTTCAATTGTTCCATTTATTCTATCGCTTAATAAACACGCTTACCGCTTTATCCATATACTCGACAATAACAATAAAACCAAATATAAAGAGAGTATTAAAGCCAATTTCCTTTACCAGGCTGTCATAATTAATTTTATTTGCGAGCAAGACAATAATAACTGCTAATACTATATAAAACAGAATCTTACCTTTTTCGTATTCGATAGGATAATATTTGCGGCTTATTAAATAAGATCCTATTATCATAGTACCATAACATGCAACATGAGCCCATGCAGAGGCCAGGTAACTATATTTTGGGATGAATATAATATTGATTGCTATTGTTATTATAGCTCCCAAAATTGTAAGGTAGGCACCATATTTTGTCAGATCGTTTGCTTTTATACCATATACTCAGGTTAACAAACACCCCATAAAGCAGGTATCCCATGCTTACTATTGGTACGATAAACATCGCATTCCTGTAGTTACCCGGCAGGATAAGCTGAATTACAGCAATATAAAGGTTCAGGCCCAGGAAGAGTATCAATGCATAAATAACAAAATACTTCATTGCTATGGCATATGTTTCCTTTGCGTCTTTACCCGACGCCTTTTCAAAGAAAAATGGCTCCATTGCAAACCTGTACATCTGTATAAACAGGGCCATTAAAACTGCTATTTTATATCCTGCCCCATATTCTCCAACTGTCGCAAGGAGTGTGTCGGAATCTACAAGTCTTCTCAATATCACCTTATCCAGTGCATCATTAATAATTCCCGCCAGCCCTGAAATTAAAAGAGGAAAAGAATATATTATCATTCTTTTCCACAGCTCTATCGAAAACCTTAGTTTAGCTCCAAGTATTTCCGGAAGCAGGCAAAGCAGCATAACTACACTACCGGCCAGATTGGCGACAAATACATATCCAACCTCAAATTCTGGATTATATATCTTCATCACAAATTCATTCCCCTTATCATACAATAAGGGCGCCAGTAAATAGAAGAACAGGGCGAGGCAGACAATTATTGTTACATTAATAATTTTTATCAAACTAAACCTGAGGGGCTTGTTGTCTCTTCTCAGTTTTGCAAAGGGAATAGCCGTAAAAGCATCAATGGCAACTATAAGAGAAAACAGCCTCAGGTACAATTTATGATCTTCATATTTCATTATAACCGAAACCGGCTCGATAAAAATATTGAATAAGAGGATAAAAATCAGTGATGTGAACAGGAGTGAAACCAGGGATGTACTGAATACTTCTTCCGGATTCTCAGATTTCTGTGCGAATCGAAAGTATCCTGTTTCCATTCCATAGGTAAGAACGACAAGCAGGAGGGCCATATAGGCATACAGCTCTGTTACAATGCCATATTCAGCCTTTATGAATATGGCGGTATAAAAAGGTGTCAGAAGGGCATAGTTCAGAAACCTGGGCAGCATTGTTCCCAGTCCATATACCAGTGTCTGGCCTGCTAATCTGTTTAAATCTTTCACTTCTTTATGGACATCCAATCCTTATTACCTGGCCGCGATCGGGAAGAACGGTAGCCCGCAGTTAAAGTACAAATATACTATCCTAATTAATCCAAGCCCGATTTGTTAAATAAAATATATCCGAAATTCAAATAATAATAGACCTTACGGGGCTCATGGCTGAATATATTTGCACCAATGCTAACGGGACCGACAGAATGATATACTGCCACAATCTCAGCAACATACCTGTATTCACTGAAAATATCGCCCTTTCTGATCTCATCATTATCGCTTGATATTGGTAAAAACGGAACAAAAAGATAGGCCCCCGATCTTAAAGAAATGTTGTTGTTAATAGTCAATAAAGGCTTTAAGCCAACTCCCAAAAAGCTATTTGCCCTTAACGATTCGGCATATATCAGGTTGCTGAAGTCTGTTGGCCTGAAGCTGTAAGAATTAATCTGTGTTGCAGCGTAGTTGCTTGAATAGCCCTTATTGCTCACTGTAAGCTCTGCTACTGTTCCAAGGGTGAATCTTTGAGAAATATTAAAATAGTTTTCTCTCCTGAAATTTAATTTGTACCATGAATGACCAAGCCCCTCGTTTTCGACAATATTTATGGTGTCTGTGCTTCCTGTTTCAAAATACTCGTATCCTGTATTTATGCTGGCACTGATTGTTGTATAAATGCCTTCTGTGAAATTGCCTCCTGTTTAGCTTGCTGCTCTCAAGCTGAATCTTAAACGAGCCATTCAGATACTGTGTGTTATCCGGTGCGCCTGTTTCAACAAGACTTATATCCTGAAAATAGTTATCGCGAATCCATCCAAATAACAACCTTCCCCTGATTGTTGTATAGTTATTTACCGGCCTGCCAACTGCGGCCTCGAAACTTGTTTCTCTTCTCTGAATATAAGATGGAAAATATGCGTCGAAGAGAGATGTAATATCGTTACTGTAATAGTTCCACCTGTTTTCTGTGATCTTTAAATCAACAAAAATAATCTCTTTCTTTGGTATTGCTATTCTATGGGCAATCCCGAAAGAAGTATAATACCGCCCCAGGTACATATTGGTTGAAAATCGATTAAATATGTCGCTTAATTTATAATAGTTAAATTCAATGAATCCCTGGTTGTAGCTTGTAAACATTAGCAAGCCCCCCGGCACTCAGACTATAGGCACTCTTTAATTTGATATCCAGTATCAGGTCGTATGTACGCTATTTATATCATATAATGCTTCCGGATAGACATTTTTGATATTTTCTTTAGATACCAGCCTAAAATATTCCTCTCAGGCGATCGAGGTTGGACCTATCTTCCTGCCTTGATATCGGGTTTTTAATATACTTCTCCTGCTCTTCATTTACTCCATATATTTTATATTCCTGAAAATCATATCAGGCATTTTTATTAATGAACTCATGCCTTTTTTGCCAAGTTCCTCGCTGCTGATAAAATTTGTGCCATTTAAGTATTTCGGGCATGGCTTCTATGGCAGATTGATAACCCGCCTTATATAAGGAATCGGCCTTTTCAAAATCCAGTAAATTTACATCAGTAAACTTTGATTCTACAACGATACCAAGGCTGTCGGGAAGATTGAAATTAGTTGTCTGCATCACCATATTTTCTATTTGCAGCATTAAATTATCCTTATCCGGCTTTTTTGAACTATTTGTAACCTTGCTTCCAATAATAAAATCTGGATTAAAATCTTCAATCAGTACATCAAAGGGAAAGTTATTGTAAATACCTCCATCAAAGAGCAATATCGAATCAACAGTAATTGGCTCAAAATATATAGGGTATGTCATAGATGATCTAACTGCATCAATAGATTCCCTCCTCTGAAATAAGTGCTTTTTTATTGTAGATATAAGAAGCAACACTTCTGAAAGGAATCATGTTAACTTATTAAAATCCACCTTCGCAAGCAACGTTTGCTACTGGTTAATTCCATAAAAGCGAAATCCAATACCTGCGATGGTATCAGGTAGGTTGGTATCTGTGGTTTTGTTTTATTACTATTTGTTGACAATAGGAATGTTAATAAGCGCAGGATTGTCGCTATTATTTTTGTAGGAAAACTTGTAGCGGGGTTCTATTTCCCCGGTTGTCCATCTTGCAAAATCCTCTGATTTAAATAGCTCCATCATCTCATCCGGAGAATATCCCATTGCATAAAGACTTCCAACTA
>CALOBV010000008.1:0-16196 GCA_942491535.1 uncultured Marinilabiliaceae bacterium | reverse complement strand
ACCCGTCGTATGCTTCGTTCGATTAAATGAAACGCTGCTCGGTCCCCAGTCCGTCCTGGTTGCTTACCATAACGAGCTCATAATCAAGTTCTGATGCGATAGCTGATAACCACCTGAATACACCGGGGTAAAATTCAAGTTTTTCGAGACTGTCAACCTGGTAGTCGTCCAGGGGGCTCTGCAATCAGTGTTCCGTCCCTGTCTATAAATAGTACTTTTTTCATTTTCCTATTGCCTTAAGTTCTTTAATAAGTATCTGGTTTTCCTCTTCTGTGCCAACAGTGATTCTTATACAATTCCTCACAATATTATTCCTGTTCCATAGTAATTATTTTCCTTTTAACCAGTTCACTGAAAGTAGCCGGTCCGTCAGTAAATTCAACCAGCAGGAAGTTTGCATCTGAAGGATACATATTTTACTTACAGTGTCAAGCTCGGCGAGACTGGCAGCAAGACCTTCTCTAGAACTTGTTATCTGCCGCGGATATTCCGGATTGTTTTATCCCTGTTTTTCAGGGCTTCAAGAGCTGCCTGCTGGTTTAGAGTACTCACATTATATGGGGGCTTAACGCTGGTATATATTTTATTAATTTCATCTGATGAGTAGGCAATTCCTACTCTTGCTGCTGCCAGTCCTGATGATTTGCTGAAGGTCTGGCATACGATCAGGTTTCGAAGCTCATCTATTTCACCCACCCATGAGCTGGAAGTGCTGAAATCGATATAGGCCTCATCAACCAGGATTATACCTTTAAACTCTTTCAACAGTTGGATAAGCCCTTCTTTCGGAAAAGCATTTCCGGTTGGATTATTTGGGGAACAGAGGATGAATAGTTTAATATCTTCCTGTAAAAGTGCATCCCTGAGCCTGCCGGGATCAATAGAAAAATCCTTTTCAAGAGCAACTTTGACCAGCTCGATATCGTTAATAGCTGCCGCCACATCATACATACCATAGGAGGGGGCCAATGTGACAGCCTTATCAATGCCCGGTCTGCAAAATATCCTGAAGGTCAGATCTATTATTTCATCACTGCCATTGCCGATAAATATGTTTTCTGCAGTGATATTCTTCAGATTCGAAATAGCCTGTTTTAATTCAGTCTGAAGCGGATCGGGATAGCGGTTCAGTTCTCCATATGGATTTTCATTGGCATCCAGGAATATCCCCTCTTTACCTTTGTACTCATCCCGTGCACTGAGTAGGGCTTCAGGTTTCGTATATTTTCTCTTACAGATCCTTAATTTGCTTCATCCTGCATTGATTTAAGACGTATACTAACCGCATTTTTATGTGCCTGAAGTCCTTCTGCTTCAGCCATTATCTCGATGTATTTTCCTATATTCTTTAATCCCTCACTACTTATTTCCTGGAAGCTTATCTTTTTTATATAGCTGTCGAGTGAGACCCCGCTATACGCTCTGGCATATCCGTTTGTGGGAAGGGTATGGTTTGTGCCACTTGCATAGTCACCGGCACTCTCGCAACTGTAAGATCCCAGGAATACTGATCCTGCTGATTTTATACTTCCGGCAAGTTCCTTATAGTTGGATATAGCAAGAATAAGGTGCTCAGGAGCATACAGGTTGCTTAGCTGAATACAGGTATTTATGTCATTAAGCAGGATTGCCATACTGTTTTTAAGAGCTTTAGCTGCAATATCCTTACGTGGCAGTTTCTCCAGCTGCTTGTTAATGGCAATCGTGGTATCCCCTATCAGTTTTTCAGAATCAGAAAGCAGAAGCACCTGGCTGTCGTTGCCATGCTCTGCCTGGCTTAGAAGATCGGCAGCAATAAATTCAGGATTTGCGCTCTTATCTGCAATTAGCAGCACCTCACTCGGACCTGCAGGTATATCAATTGCCGTACCATTGAGCTGAACAAGCTCCTTGGCCCTTGTAACGTACTGGTTGCCCGGACCAAAGATCTTGTTCACAGCAGGCACTGACTCAGTACCATAAGCCATTGCCGCAATGGCCTGTGCACCACCTGTTTTAAAGATTTTTGTAACACCGCATACTGATGCTGAATACAAAATAGCAGGATTTATCTTTTCGTCCGACCCTGGTGGCGTACATATTATTATTTCCTCACAGCCGGCTATCATGGCCGGAACGGCAAGCATTAAGACCGAAGAAAAGAGTGGTGCTGTTCCTCCGGGAATATAGAGGCCTACTTTTTCAATGGCCCTGCTTTCCCTCCAGCAGAATACTCCCTCAGTTGTTTCAAGCTTTTCCGGCTGCTCTGCCTGCGAGCGGTGGTAAGACTCAATATTCTGCATGGCTATTCTTATGGCTTCCCTTCAGCCAGGGCTTACCAGCTTACCGGCCTCCATTATTTCTTCTGCCCTTACCAGCAGCTTTGATGACTTGTAACCATCAAATGCCAGGTTATATTTTCGAAGAGCATCATCGCCTTTTTTCCTTTACTTTGGAAAGAATTTCCCTTACTTATATCCAGGACAGAATTATCCTGTACCGGCCTGCGCAGGATCGATTCCCATTTTTCCTTATCGGGGTACTTAAGAATCTTCATTACATAACTATTTTATCAATTGGAACAACCAGGATACCTTCTGCACCGGCAGCTTTAAGCTCATCAATTACATCCCAGAATTTATCTTCATCGATAACGGAGTGAAGGGAGCTCCATCCTTTTTCTGCAAGTGGCAGTACTGTCGGACTCTTCAAAACAGGCAGGATGGAGGCTATTTCTTCAATTTTACTATTTGGGGTATTAAGAAGGATATACTTCTTTTTCTTGGCGCCCTGTACTGCTCTTATCCTGAAAAGCAGCTTTTCGAGTATTTCATTTTTACCTGTGTTAAGCATTGCGTTGGCTGCCAGCACAGCTTCCGAATCGAGAATCCTGAAACTCTCTTTCAGGCCATTTTTAAAGAGGGTGGATCCTGAACTTACAATATCGCAGATTGCATCTGCCAGGCCTATATTAGGGGCAATCTCAACCGATCCTGATATAACATGGATATCAGCTTCTATTTTATTTGCATCCAGGAAAGACCGCAGAGTGGCAGGGTAGGATGTTGCTATTCTCTTTCCCTTAAACCAATCAATTTTGTCGGCCGGCAGATTCTTTGGTACAGCAAGGGCAACACGACACCGGGCAAAGCCAAGCTTTTCTATTATTTCTATTTTCTTCTGCTTTTCGATAAGGAGGTTTTCTCCTATTATGGCAATATCTACAACTCCGTCTTCAAGATATTGCGGAATATCTGAATTTCTAAGGTAGAGAATTTCGAGGGGAAAGTTATTAACCACCACCTTAAGCTGATCCTTTCCGTTATTAATTGATATTCCACAGTCTTTAAGAAGCCTGAGCGAATCATCGTGCAGTCTGCCGCTGCTTTGAATTGCTATTTTCAGTTTACTCATTATTTTGTTTTTTAGTCTGAGTAAACTGCCAGGAATAAAAAAACCCGACTGATTACTCAGACGGGTTTGGGATTTCTTATGTATATATTACACACATCACCTCCTTATCGCCTGAGGGCAAAATGAAAATGATGATGATGTAATTTTGTACTGTTCATGTCTTTTATTGTGGCTACAAATATGCGATCTTTTTTTCAATAAACAAGAATGCGGTAGAATTGTTTTTCAAAGATACATCCTTTCTCTTTGCTCATTAATTCTTTCGTCACTTATATAATCGTCGTAGTCCATAAGTTTATCTATAATACCATTTGGTGTAAGTTCGATTATCCTGTTGCTTACTGTCTGGATAAACTCATGGTCGTGTGAGGCCATAAAGATATTACCCGGATATTTAACAAGATTGTTATTAAAAGCCTGGATGGTCTCAAGGTCCAGGTGATTGGTCGGGGTGTCAAGAATCAGGGCATTGGCATCGCTCAGCATCATTCTCGAAATCATACATCTCATTTTTTCACCCCCTGAAAGAACTTCTACTTTTTTGTATATATCATCGCCGGTAAACAGCATTTTTCCAAGGTAGCCCCGAATATAGAATTCTGTTGTATCGCTGCTAAACTGGCAGAGCCAGTTATATAGACTGAGCTTGTTTTCAAAGAAAGAAGAATTATCAAGAGGAAGATAGGCTGTTGTAATTGTTTGTCCCCATTTGTAGGAGCCTGTATCTGCTTTCTGGTGACCGTTTATAATCTCAAAAAATGCAGTCATTGCCCTTGTATCCCTCGACAGGAAGATAATCTTATCTCCTTTGTTTGTATAGAAGTTTACATCCTTAAATAAAACTTTTCCATCTATACTTGCGCTAAGTCCGTTTACATCAAGTATCCTGTCGCCTACCTCCCTGGAAGGTTTAAAGATAATCCCGGGATATTTCCTGGTAGATGGCTTAATATCTTCAATATTAAGCTTTTCTATCATTTTCTTCCTGGAAGTTGTTTGTTTTGACTTGGAAACATTGGCTGAGAACCTTGCAATAAACTCCAACAGCTCTTTTTTCTTTTCTTCTGCCTTCTTGTTTTGATTTTGCTGCTGTCTTAGTGATAACTGGCTACTCTGGTACCAGTAGCTATAGTTACCGGCAAACATTTTAATTTCGCCATAATCAATATCAATAGTATGAGTGGAGATGGCATCAAGGAAGTGCCTGTCGTGCGAAACAACAAGCACAGTATTTTGATAATTGGAAAGATAATTTTCGAGCCATCTTACTGTTTCAAGGTCAAGGTCATTGGTTGGTTCATCGAGAAGTAGGTTATCGGGATTTCCAAATAAGGCCTGGGCCAGGAGTACCCGAACCTTTTGTTTTCCACTTAAATCTTTCATCATGGAGTAGTGAAATTCTTCCTTAATCCCCAGGCCGCTTAGCAGGGATGCTGCATCGCTTTCGGCATTCCATCCATCCATCTCTGCAAATTCTTCCTCGAGTTCAGCAGATTTAATCCCATCTGCCTCTGTAAATTCAGACCTGGAATAGATTGCTTCCTTCTCCTGCATGATATCCCATAGTCGCTGATGTCCTTTCATTACGGCATGCAGAACAGAGTCTTCGTCGTAAGCAAAGTGATCCTGGCTCAGAACCGACAGGCGCTCTCCCGGGCCAAGTGATATATGCCCGCTTGTGGTGCTTATCTCACCTGCAATAGCTTTAAGAAAACTCGATTTTCCTGCACCGTTTGCGCCTATTACCCCATAGCAGTTTCCGGGAGTAAATTTTAGATTTACTTCCTGGAAAAGTATCTGCTTTCCAAACTGTATTCTTAGATTCTCTACTGTTATCATTTACTTACATCACTTTAGCTTAAAAGGCTGCGAAGGTAACACAATAAATAGAATATATGTTAAGGCTTAAAAGTTAAATGTTGAGAGTTGGAGCCGTAAGGCGTAAGGCAAAAGGCGTAAAGTACATGTCTGTTAATAAACTTAATGCGAAGACTTCATTCTGGCAAGGTCAGCCTCTGCGGCAATAGTACCGAATGCAGCCCAGATGCCTTTATCAACAAGGAAATTAAATATTTCTTCTGCTTTTTCCGCATCGCCATTATAATAATACCAGTTACCCAGTCCGTATAAAACAGCATTGCCTGCTGTGCTTATTTCTCCTGTTTCGCCGATAAGGTCTGATTCGGATAGCTCACCTTTATAGAACAAAAGCAAGGAGTGATAGGACATATTTTCATATACATCCATATCAGCGCTAACTGGCTCAAGGATTGCTGATGCCTCATCCTCTCTTCCAAGTCTTCGTAAGATCATATATACCCAGTGCGATGAAGCTACCTTCATATCGGGATTATCCGAAATGGCAAGACACTCTTTGAAGCCCCTCAGCGCATTCTCCATATCATCAACAAGGTAATAGGCAAGGCCAAGGTGGTACCAGATATTACGGTGAGTTGTAGATACAGGCTGATTTCTTGCATTAGCAATGCCATCTGGTTCTGTCATATCTTCAGTTCCGTCGATAAGCTCAACTGCCTTTTCAAGGTCTGAAATTGCTTTATCAAATTGCCTCAGGCTGATATACCTGTGTCCCCTGTGACGATACATACGGGCATCATCAGGAAACTTATCAATTCCTTCGGTAAATATATCTATAGCTTTTTTGTAGTCGCCAAGGTAGGCCATTCGCCTTCCCTTCCATATAAGCGCCATGGCATCGCCTGGATTTTCCAGGCAGTTTTTTTCTGCCTGAATATATGCTGAGATCCTGGCACTATCAGTTTCAGGATTGAGGGATTCAGCAATTAGCTTTTTTCCCAGAAGAGAAACTCCCTGCAGGGTATCAATAACAGGGCTTACAATGCCTGAATTCCTTATTGTTGTATTGCAGGAGATGCCAAGAACAAGTATTAATGTTAGTTGGAAAAGCTTTCTTATAAGTCGCCGGTTACTGGCTTTCCTGAAGCTCAGTTCTCGTGGCAATACTATCAGAAGGGAATAAAGTTTCATATATTTATATTTTTGGGTACTTTTAATTTAGTAAACCAATATAGTAATCAGTTTTGGAAGTAACTATTATCAGGACTAATAAACATGAAGCTTAAGGAAAACTTACAACGAGGCCGAATAATATCAATAGATGCTTTCAGGGGTATAACAATCTTTATAATGATTTTTGTTAATGAGCTGGCAGGAAAATCCAATATTCCCCAGTGGCTTAATCATATGCCTGCTGATGCTGATGCAATGACCTTTGTTGATTTGGTTTTCCCCGCATTTTGTTTATTGTCGGCATGTCAATCCCGTTTTCATTTAATGCAAGGATAAGGAAAGGTGATTCAGCAGTAAGTATATGGACTCATACTCTAAAAAGAGCTGCAGCACTGATAATAATGGGTGTTTTTATGGTTAATGCAGAATATGGCTACAATAAAAGCATGATGCTTATAACGCCTGCTCTGTGGGGTTTTCTTGCATATACCTAGCCAGTACCTGTATGGACCAGATACGGGAAATATTTACCGGTTTACCTTAAGAAGATATTGCAGTATGGGGGAATGATGGGTTTTATAGTTCTTTATTTCCTTTATATCCGGGAAGATGGCTCAAGGGGCATGACTCCAAAGTGGTGGGGTATCCTGGGGTTGATTGGCTGGGCTTACTTTCTAAGCGTGATTGTTTACTGGATAAGTAACGGCAGGCTCTACCTCTAATAGCATTCTTTTTTGTGTGTGTTGCAGCAAACAGTATAAGTAATATTGATGGCTTGGCCATTAACGGGATGAGGTGGTTTGGATTCCTGGCCGGACATATGGTTCATGCCACCCTGGTGGTGGCTGGCATTATTGTATCCCTGTTGTTTTTTGAACTTAAACCTAAAGCAGCAATTAACTGGCCTGTTGTTGCTGCTATTGCTGTGTTTTTTATTCTGGGATACTTATTGCGGCCATATTTTGAAGTATCAAAGATCAGGGGCACTCCATCATGGACACTCTACTCGGCCGGGTTTTGTACATTGCTTTATTACCTTCTGAATTTTATTATGGAGAAGCGTGGAATTAATAAGTGGTCAGAATTTATTATGCCTTCTGCTGAGAATCCCCTGCTTATTTATATTTTACCTGGTATAATAATATACCTGGTTATGTCAATAGGAGTTGCCTATGTGCCCGGGTTTTCAGATCAGGTTTTCCCGCTGTTATCTGGTCAATGGCCTTTGCAGTTTTAATGCTCTACGTGGTTAGACTCCTGAACAGGCTAGGTATAAGGTTGCATTTATAAAGAGTTATAATACAGCAGAATACGGACTTTAATTAAAGATAGGATAGGTTAACTTTATAAACATATTATCATATTTCAGATAATTCTCATCAAGCATAAACTGGTCTCGCGAATATATCAGGTAAAGTGCTCCAAAGGGTGGTTTAAACCTCCACCCAAACATGCCGTAAAAATATGCTTTATCGTTTACCCTGCTGCTCTGCGCAAATAGCTTAATCCAGAGATCTTTGTTGAAGCTATAGTTTGTTGTAAGAATATTTATAAAAGTTGACCGGTCTCCAGGATCAGGATCAAAATCCAGGAATTGAGCTGTATAGGACAGGGATAAGTTCTGGAATAGTTTTATTTGTCCACTGCCGCTTATAAGAGTAAATTCGCTGTCAAAATTTCTTCCCTGTGTAAAACCAAGCCTGGCATTGCTCCATTCTTCAGTATTATAACCAAGGCTAAGCTCATGGAAGTAATTATAAAAGTCCTTTTCATATAGCTTATATTCGTTATTGTACTTATACTTCAGGTTAAACCTGTTATTAAGGTAGAAATCAGCCCAGTTATCAAGGTCCCACGACCTGAGATTACCTGCCTGGCTCCAGAAGAAATTATTATTCGATCCAATATCAATATATTTAATAAAGCTGTCATTAAACCAAAATTTATAAGTGCCTTCAAAATCTATTTCTTTCCTGTCGTCATCTCTTATAAACCCTGTCTGGTTTACATTTTCCATAAAGTTTTCACCGATACTGCTTATCCTAATATGGTAGTGGTATATATTATTTTCGCGGGAAAATCTCATAAACCAGGCACTGTGCGACCAGAAATCTCCAGGCGCACTGCCAATAAACTGGCCGGTAAGTTTCCATGTTTTACCCAGGTTCAGTGTATAATCGAGGCCAAGGGAGCGGGTGAATCCTCCCTTCCAGCTTTTATCAACCATTGTCAGGCCTACAGTTGAAGAATTTAGTATGTCCTTCTTGAGTCGCCCGACCGTGAAAAATGATGCCGGATCTTCGGCAGAGAATTCAGGTGATCTTGCATTCAAAATATTAAACTGGTAGCCCCCAATTTTTCCATTCACTCTTGCTCCGTAGTCAATATCCTGAATTCTTCTTGAATAGAAAGTCTGAATTCTGGTATTATACATCTCATTTCCTTCCTGGAAGAAGAGTCTTTTCTCGGGGTAGCTTAGCTCATACCTGGTAAGATTAATTTTTACCTGATCTGCTTCAACAGTTGCAAAATCAGGATTATAAGTAGCATTCATAGATACATTAGGGCTGATCTGCCATTCGGCATCAATACCGGCATCAGCCTTTACTTTTTCATCTGTTGTTTTAAATACTGAGGCATAAGGATATAGTGAAAATTTCATCCTGGACCCCGGCAGCTGTAAGCCTCTCAATTCACCTGACTGTGACATCCTGAAGTCAGCTGTCAGTGCTCCCGACCAGTAGATAGTTTCAAAATTATTTCTGATTACTCTTCCAAAATTAATACCCCAGGTTTCTGAATCTTTCCTGTATTTCAGGCTGTTAAAAGGAATTGCCATTTCGGCACACCAGCCCCAGTCAAATACTCTCGCTTCACATTCCCATTCAGTGACCCAGTTGGTATCCAGGTTTCGTCCGTCATCGTTAATCTTAATGTCGATCTGTGTGCCAAGTGGATTGACAAAAAATCCATAGCCACTTCTGTTATCATTATAAGTATCAACAAGAAGGGCAATAATATCGTCACTCTTACTTATAGCATCACGGCTCTGGTTCTTCGCTATTACAGGGCTTTTCTGGTAGCATTTAAAAACAGCATAAATATAATGCTCGTCATAGCCAAACCAGGCAGTGGTATTTTCAGTTGACGCCTCCCCGGGTTGTGGTTCCATCTGAATAAACGACACAGCACTGTCTGCATTCTGCCATATTTCTGGTTCAAATACGCCATCAATAATTATCTTTTCCGGAATTTCGAATGCTTTAAGTGTCTTCTGAGCGAATAGCAAACCGGGGAAAAGGATTAGCTGGACCAGTAGGCTTGTAAAAGCAAGTAATCGGAACATAGTCATTAATATATATTAGGTAGCTCAAATATAAAGTATTTTAAGATGCCTTATTATTATATTTCAATACTTTACTGATATTAAGAAATAAGAATGGGCACCTTTAAAGGCTCCATTAATGACCAGGTGGGCATAGGGATTCCTCTAAAAAATTTTTGCCTTTATTATGTTAAATAGTATCATCTGTGAATGAAATGTGTTTAGAAAGATTTCAATTATTTCCCTATTTTGTGAACTTTAATAAATCTGGTAAAGAATGAGTAAGAATAATATCGTCAGGCAAAGGGGTATACTTTATTGGGTTGAAAGAGGAGGTAATGCATTGCCTCATCCAGCCAGTTTATTTGGGATTCTTGCGTTAACTGTACTGGTGTTTTCATTGCTGGGCTATCTGTTTCACTGGCATGCCATTCACCCGGCGACTGGAGAAACAGTTTATACTGTAAACCTCTTATCGAAGGATGGCTTACACCGGATTTTACTTGAAATGGTAGATAATTATACCGGCTTTGCCCCTCTTGGTATTGTTATGGTGGCTCTTCTGGGAATTGGAATTGCAGAATCAAGCGGCTTAATAAGTGCCTTTATCAGACTTCTGGTTGCAAAGGCCCCTGCCAGTATGCTGACTTTTGTTATAGTGCTGTCAGGAATACTGTCAAACGTTGCCTCAGACCTGGGGTATGTACTTATTATTCCGCTGGGAGGTATTATATTTCATTCTGTTGGCAGGCATCCTATAGCCGGTCTTGCCGCTGCCTTTGCCGGTGTTTCGGGAGGTTTCAGCGCCAACCTTATTATCGGGACCATCGATCCTCTGCTTGCAGGTTTATCTACCGAAGCCGCAAGGATACTTGACCCGGATTATTATGTTTTACCGACCGCAAACTACTATTTTATGGTAGTTTCTACTATAGTGCTATCGCTTGTAGGTACCTGGGTTACTCATCGATTTGTTGAGCCCAAGCTGGGAGAGTATAAGGGTAATGCTCCGAGGGAGTCGCTGGAAAAATTAAATAGCAGGGAGAAAAAGGGGCTTAAATGGGTAACTGTTGTAATGGTTATTTTTATCTTAATTTTTGCCGCAGGCTTAATACCTGATAACGGTATACTCAGGGGACCTGATGGTACACTTTTTACCTCCCCGTTATTAAAGGGTTTTATTGGTGTACTGTTTATTGTTGCTGCTGTGCTTGGGAGAGTTTATGGTAGTATAACGGGGAAGTTTAAAAACGATGCTGATGTTGTAAAGGGAATGGTAGAAAGCTTTAAGACACTGGTGGCATTTCTTGTCCTGGTGTTTTTTGCAGCCCAGTTTGTGGCTTATTTCAAATGGAGCAACCTGGGTCTTATTGTTGCAATTGAGGGTGCACATTTTCTAAAAAGCCTTGATATGGGCTTAATTCCGCTGGTTATATTATTTATTATTCTTTCCGGATTTATAAATATGTTTATGGGTTCGGCCTCTGCCAAGTGGGCAATACTGGGACCCGTTTTTATCCCGATGTTTATGTTACTGGGCTATTCACCGGAGCTTTCACAGGTTGTGTACAGGATAGGAGATAGCGTGACAAATATGATATCCCCGATGATGAGTTTCTTTGCCCTGATAATTGTTTACTACGAAAAGTATGATAAGAAGGCGGGTATTGGTACCTTGATGTCTACCATGCTACCCTTTACATTGGTTTATTTTATTTTCTGGTCATTATTATTGATTGGCTGGATTTTACTGGATATACCCCTCGGTCCTGGTGCCGGGCTTTACTATGGTCAATAAAAAAATGTTACCCCGGGTCATTAATTTTGGCTGCCCGGGATAACAATAAAAACAGGCCAGGTAATATTTATTGCTTTTTACCTCTCCAGATAAGTATTATCATGCATAATCGTGTAATAAGTAAAAGAAAGGCTCCAAAGAACAGGTTAATAAGAGCGATCTTTAATCCTTCTGCCATGTATTTTGGAGCAAGTTCGCCTGCTGCACCAATACTGTCGAAGGCTGTTATAAGCCCGATTGTATGACCCAGGAAAGCCCAGGCAACAGAAAACCATCCAAAAGAAGATAAGAGCGCAAGAGTTTTCTCATTATCATCTTTTTTAATAAGCTCTTTAACAAAAATGGCAATGATTACAATAAGGAATATTACCATTGGGTATGTAAAGAAAGGTCCGCCGTCGTTTAATTTAGAAATAATTTGAGAAATCATAATATATAATTTTTGGTTAATAGCTTTGTCAAATGTAAACATCAGCTAATAACCAATATCTTTTTTTCGATGGAATATGGATTCCGTGCCCTAAATTACGAAATTAACTTGGATAATGGTTTATAACCCGGATAAGCTGTTAAATATGGTCTGAATTATGCAAGCTGTCGAAAAAGCTCTTCATCTAAGCATATTTTATGTATTATTGTTAAGATGTATACCCGGTATTTAAATATAATAAAGCAGGTTCTTCTTCATATCATTTTCTGGATTGTTGTTTGGTTATTTTACAAATATTTTCTTGGATATAACTCTGACAGTAAAGCATATGTAAACTGGTTCTCGGCTTTGCTTGTTCCGCTTACAATGATATCGACCTATATAATGGTATATCTGCTTATCCCCGCGTACCTTCTTAAGAAAGAATACTGGCAGTTTGCACTTAAAAGTTTCTATTTGCTGGTTTTTACATGTTATATGATTGCTGTGATTCTTTATGCCTGCCTGATTATTATCCTGGATTTCAATATTAACCTGATGCCTCCCATGAGCAAGAATTTCCTCTTTGTTCTTATACTGGTCTTGCTTGTCCTGGGAGCAGTAAGTTCAATAAGCATATTAAATCATAACCTAAAAACCATCTCAAGTAATAAGGAGCTTCAAAACAAGATACTGGCTACACAGCTCCAGCTAAAGAACAGGAATTATATTACCTTAAAAGCCAGATTCATCCACATTTCCTATTTCAATACCCTGAATACAATATATGGCATGGCAATTAAGAATTCGGAGCATACTCCAGATATGATACTACGACTTTCTAACCTGCTTGATTATATTCTCTACCAGGTGAGTAAACCCAGGGTTAGTCTTAAGGAAGAGGTTGAGCATATCAAAGAATATATTGAGCTTGAAAAGGTGAGATTTAAAGATACCCTGAAGGTGACTTTCACATCTGATAATATTGATGACGATATCGAAAAAACAGCCCCAATGTTACTTATCCCTTTTATTGAAAACGCTTTCAAGCATGGAGACATTATAGATGGATACCTTCGGATAGAGATCCGTCTGAAAATGAAAGGAACGAGGATGGATTTCAGTGTCAGGAATTCTATATCAGAAAAAGCATATAAATCCTCAGAAGGATTGGGTCTTGAAAACCTTAGAAAAAGACTGGATGCTCATTGACCCCCGGAATATATGCTCTTGAAGATTATATAGATAAAAACTACTTTAATATTCATTTAGTGATTAATAATATCAGATCTATAAAGAATGCATAAAACAATTAAATGTATTGTAGTCGACGATGAACCTGTTGCAAGGGATGTGCTTGAAAGCCTGCTTTCAAAAATAGATGCGGTGGAGCTTGTTGCAAAGTGCAGAAATGCAGTGGAGGCTTTTAATATTATAAATGAGAAGGAGATAGATCTGATTTTCCTGGATATTAATATGCCCGAGATATCAGGGCTATCCTTTGCCAGGTCCATTAATCCTGATATCAAGATAATCTTTACAACTGCTTACAGGGAATATGCAGTTGAAGGCTTTGACCTGCAGGCTGTTGACTATCTTCTGAAGCCAATATCATTTGAACGCCTGCTTCAATCGGTAAACCGGTTTATCAAGCAGAACCATATTGCCAAAAAAGAAAATCCGTCGATAGAGCCTCCTGCAGATAATGATTATATGTTTGTAAGGTCTGACCGAAAGATGATTAAAGTTACTTTCGATAATTTGCTTTATATTGAGAGCATAGGAGACTATGTTAAACTCTATATGAGGGAGAAGACCGTTGTCACCAGGGAATCGCTTTCAGGCATTGAAGCAAGACTGCCAAAAGATGATTTCCTAAGGATTCACAGGTCTTTTATAGTAGCTATATATAAAATTGAATCATACACAGGTGAGACTATTGATATTAAAAACAAGGAATTGCCGGTAAGCAGAACCTACAAGGACTCAGTGATAAGGGTATTATCTTCGAAAAATATCTAGTTTAAAACTAATGTTATTTAGGTTGTTCAGGCAACTTACTTTAATTAAGGTAATTGCTGTAACACTCTGTAGCTTAGTTCTTATTGTAAACAGGATATATATCTTCAGGAATATTTTTATAATCTATGCCTGTAAGATCAGCCGGTCCCAGGCCCGGGGCATCAATCTCGATAATGGCTCCGGCCAGACCGTTTTCGTAAAAGCCCCTTCTGAAGTGGACCCTGACTTAAGCGAAATAATATCCATATCTTCCATTTTAATATTCAGGCTGCTGAAGATACCGGGTGTTGTTACCTGGTGAAGTGTAGGTGTAAGGATTACCCGATTATTATTTCCAAATAGTATTACGGCACACTTATCATACCTTCCATATTTGTCGAAATATTCAAGCTCACCATCCAGTTGCACGGGTTTACCTGCAAACTTATCGGCATATCCGCCCACATTGATACTGATTTTATCGCCTCTTTTCAGCCCTGCTTCCATAATTTCTCTGACTGCTATACTGTCTGCAAGTGTTGCAATACAAAATTTGACGCGCCCTGCACAATTAATTGTTCAAGTATATGAGTTGAATTACCCGTCCTGTCGCTATGATCAGCAATTATAACAGGTACTTTACCTTCTTTAGCCGCTGCGATACTCATGGCAACTCCTTCTTCTGTTTTGGGAAGTTTTTTACCGGCAAAGGCTTCCCTCATACGCCAGATATAATCGTTCATATCGTCTGCAATCTCATCAGCCCGCTCCTGGTTGTTGTTGGTAATAACCATTACTGTGGCACCCGCATCCGGCACATCAGCATAGGCAAATCCAAAGGCTACCGACACGTATACCCCGGGATATCTTTCTTCAATCCTTCGAGCCCGTTCCATAATCTCCATTGCTGGAGATACACCTGTTCCCTGGTAAACACTGGGTGTAATAATTCCGGGCTTTCTGGTAGCCATAGTGGCCTGTACTCACCTCTTAAGGTTTGCATCATAATCCTGGCAGCCCTTTCGCCCTGAAGGAAGGTATCGTAGTGGGGATATCTTTTAATTATTAATACTGCATCTGCAACATCTGATAATTCATGATCTTCATTTGCATGCAGGTCCAGTGTAATTACTACAGGGATGTCTCCTGCTACCTCCCGAGCCTTTTTACAATTTCAGCTTCAGGTTTTGCTATACCTGTTACCGCCATAGCTCCATGAAGGGAGAGGAAAAGACCGTCAAAGGGCCTTTCTTTTTTATGTCTTCTGCCATCAGCATGGTGTATTTGTCGAAGGCTTCCGTTGTTATCCAGCTTCCTGAAGATCCCCCTTTAGCCCCACGGGGTGATGTAATACCAAGCAGTTCGTTACCTCCCAGCTCAGAGGCCATTTTAACAAAGCCTCCAATATATTCACCCGATGCCAGTACTTCATCTCCTTCAAGCGGTTCTCCGTAGTATTCAAACTCGGCAATACCGGTGGGAAGAGGGCAGAAAGTACAGGTCTCATGAGAAAAAGTGGCAACTCCTATCCTGAATTTATTGTCCTGTTCCTTATCTGACCCTCTGCAGGATACCAGGAAGATAAGAATTGCAGAATAGCTAAGGGCTTTGATAGTATTTTTCATTATGTCTGTTTTATATGTCTCAGTTTATTGGTAAATTGAGATAGCAATTTAAACAAAAGTGCCTACACGATGAAAAAACTTTTTTTTCTGACGATTTTATTCTTTATATGCATCCCCTTCAGGCTTAGTGGCCAGGACCAGGGCAAGCCCTACCTGGGTATTGGTGTACTTGAAAAAGGCAAATTCAATGCAATTACAGATGTTGAAGGTGTAAGGGTTGGTCATAGTACAATTATAGAAGGCACTAATGTCAGAACCGGCGTTACAGCAATTTTGCCTCACCCGGATAATATATATCAAAAAAAAGTACCGGCTGCTATTTATGTTGGGAATGGCTATGGTAAGCTTACGGGTATAAGCCAGGTCAGGGAGCTTGGTAATATTGAAACACCAATTGTACTTACCAATACCATGAGTGTTCCAACTGCATTTAATGCACTTATCACATATACAATAAATGAACCCGGCAATGAAAATGTAAGGTCAGTAAATTGCGTGGTAGGCGAAACAAATGATGGGTTTTTAAATGATATCAGGGGCAGGCATGTGGATGAGAACGATGTTCTTGAGGCTATAAGAAAGGCTGAAGGAGGGAAAGTAGAGGAAGGTAACGTAGGAGCGGGAACGGGGACCGTGTGTTTTGGTTTTAAAGGA
>CALOBV010000007.1:0-455273 GCA_942491535.1 uncultured Marinilabiliaceae bacterium | reverse complement strand
ACTGCTTGTTATTGAGCATTTTCAATACACGCTTTTCAAAATGTGCTCAAAGTCTCTACCAGTGCATGATAGGTTGTTGGTCTGGAGAATAAGACTCTCGATTGTCGTTGCCATTACTCTCCTGATATCAATCGCTCAAGCACCTATCTTTAGTCTATCTTTCAAACAAACAATAATTATTGAGATTATTTTACATTAGTTCCGCTTCGACATTTCGCATTAGGAATGTTAAGTCTGTCTGAACTGTCTCAACAACAACATATACAGAATCGCATATTTTCAACTTAGAATATGTATCCGGGTCGAGTCCATCGGAGAAGCATGCTGCAAGTCCTTTTGATCGTATTTCTTTAAATCTGTTTTTACTACTCAACAATAATAGAAGCTTTACCGCGGATATTGAGCCTGCGAGCCAGCAGGACTCCCTTACTGCTGCCCCCAACAATAACAGTCCTGTCGAGAGGATGATCATCCTCCAGATTAATAAGATTGTATACTAAGGGGCCAAGGAAACAGGTGGCTACAGCCATTATTATAAAACTGGCATTAACGCCTGCTGAGATAACTCCCAGTTCGAGCCCGATGGCCGACGCTGCGATAATAAGACTCAGGCGGGAAGACAGCAAAAATCCCGCTGAAATTGCCTTTCTCCTTCCAAATTGCTTCATAAATAGAAAGGAAGGTATTGTCTTAATAGCAAACATTGCAAAAAGCAGGATTACCAGGAATGAATCATGTTAGCTCAAAACTTCCTTTCAGAGCAGAAGGATCAAATTTAACCCTGACTACTTCACAAGAAAATGGGTATGAAAAAGCCATAGCCCATACCATCAAGTTTCATTAATAAGCAATGATCGTTCTTTATGAAGAAAGGAGAGAGTATTCCACTGAGAAAAGCTCTCAGGAGAATCTATTTGACTGATGTTGACTACACACAACACAGATACAAAGTGTCCCTCTATATTAAGTTGTGAAGCTGCATGAGACAGCTGAAAAGATATCTTTTGAAATATATTATTTTTTAAACGATGTCGCAATGAGCAGTGGAGGTAGAAAAATGCAAACAGGAAGAGTATATACATCATTTCAATCCTGAATCCATTTTTGAGTATAAAAGCTGTAAATGTGAATAGTATTATGCTTAAAATATCAGCCGTAGCAGCATTGATAATCAACATTTGTCCGAAGGATCCTGAGGCTTCCCCCCTCGATTTCAGGATGGGTAGAATAATCCCAATAGAGGTGGTTACCATTATTAGTGAGAAGTACCATATGTTATTGATGCCTACTAAAAGTGATAATCCGCTGGCTGCTCCATATAGATAGAACGATGGTGAAAGAAAATAGAGTAAGGCAACTATGAGATTCTTACCAAGCCTTGAATACCTGACCCTTTTTCTTGGAATTGAGCCGGTAATCTGGTCCATATCTATTTCAAGGCCACTCAGGAACATTAAAAAGATAAAGCCTGTAAGCCCAAGAAATTCAAGTATATGAATGCTCTCGGGATTCATATTGGCCAGAAGAAATCTGCCAACAACATACCCCATGACAATTTCTACAATTACCGAAGGAACCTTCTTTATTCTTAATACTGATAATCCCATAGGGACCACCCATGCAAGACCAACCACAACCAGCAAAGGGAGGTAATCATAGTCTAAAGAGATACTCTGGAATCTTGTCATCCAGAAATATACGAAAAAAACTTAACCCGGTATGCTAAAGTGCATTTACTTGGGTCTTCCTCCTGCTTTTATAGGATCCTCTTCGTAGCCCATAGTTCTTTCCAGCTGAGCCTCATAGTGCCTCTTGTTGAATGGCAATCGGTAATAATTTCAGTGACTGGCTGGCAGGTAAAACGGAGTATGATTTATTGGCCAGTACATTTCCGTCTTGGCCAGCTGGAATTACCTGAGTAGGGCTGTCGCTATTTCTTCATTCCTCGCTTTGAGGCAGTATTCCAGTTAAAAGTAGACCAGTATCCACCCTCACCAAAGAGTTTTGGTACAATAAGGTAATCGTTCCTTGAATCATAAATTTGCTTTCCTTTCATCACCTTGAAAGGAGTGATCTTTGATCCGGCATCGTCTATATTACCATTTAGTTTATTGTTTGCACACCTGGTTCAACCTTATCACCATAGGAATAATAATCCGCTCCGCCATTATGCCACCTGTATTCAGGGATGATGTTCTTATCCCATATAAAATCGCGCTTTTCTTATCGTAGGTAGACAGCCCGAATTCATCTTTTGTAACTTCCTTATTTTTCCCTGCTGTAGACCAGTCCCACCATGTCTTGGTTGGTTCTTCGCGAGCGAAACTCGGGATATGACATGTTTCACAGGCAACGGCAGCTGTATGCTCGTTTACCAGTTTTCTTCTGTGCGGGCTGTCGCCATGGCAGTCGATACAGGCTATATGATTTTCGCCAAGGGCAATAGAACCATGACTGGCACCCAGTATATTGTGATTTTCGCCTGAGTGGCAATCTGAACAGGTAAATCCTATGCCTCCCATATGTACATCCAGTTCGGGAGATGGATTAATCATGCTTCCATCCATGTCGCCATGCTTTACCCCGGTACCTCCACCACCATTGAAATGGCATATGCTGCAATTCTTAATAGTTGTTTTGCCCACGCTCTTTGCGACAGCAACGAGATCTACCGAGGGATCTGGCATCCCTGCGCCGGTTGGTACTTTTTTGTATGTTCCGGTCTGATCATGGCAGATAAGACAGTCTATATTATTTCCGTCGCTGAAATCAAAGCTGTCGTCCTTCCATCCATACCCTATATGACAGCTGGTGCACCTTGGCTCGTTCGAGCTTACGGCGATACAATAGTTATTAATAATATTCTTCTTTCCAACCCATTTATTTTCTTTGTCGGTCATAAGAACATCATTGCCCGCCCATGTCCAGTGCCTGGTCCTCATAATATCATTATCGAGTCCCTCATGACAAAGAAGGCAGGTCTCTGTTACCTCCTGGGGCGAATTAAAGGTCCGTCAATAAGCTCAGAGTGATCGACCTGGGCTAATAGAGACTGGCTTATAAAAATGCTTAAGATTAGTATTGGTATAGTTTTCATGGTATGCTTATTTAGACTAATTAAGCAGTAAATTGAGCTAATATTAAAATATACGGGAAAATTTCACATGTTTTTGGGCATAGAAGGTGCCATTTTCGGGTTAATTTTGACAGGTTTGATTGTATATTCTATATAACTCTAGTCCCTTTTTTCCTCTTTGCCATTTGCGTACCTGGCAAATCGCCCAAGTTTCCTTTCGTGTACCTGGTCAGGTCTTGGCCATGGCCAACCTCCGAATTCAGTCCTGCGGAAATCCTCAAAAGCTTCCTGTATTTCTGCTTTTGAGTTCATTACAAAAGGTCCGTATTGTATTACCGTTTCATGGATCGGCTTCCCCTGGAGCAGGAGAAGGTATGATTCTTCAGGTCCATTCTCCAGTACGGCAGGAGAGCCTTTATATAGGTGAACTGCCTGGTAGGAAGGGATATCGGATTTATTGATTCTTAAGCTATCTCCCCTGTAGAAGTACAGTGAAAGTTCAGTATCCGGTGAATTAGTTTCAAGTTTCCATTTAGCACCAGGATCCATTCTTATTAGCATTATTGCCACGTCTGATTCCTCTTTGGCAGCCCATGAGTTGGGTGGGGGCGAAAGTGCCCTGCTGTCGTTAAGGTGACCTGCGATAAGAGTTACTTCGTAAGCTTCCCCCTTTTATCCTCGAAGTTTAGTTTAGGAATATCTTCATTCCAGAACATTGTGTAATATGGATTGACAAATTTATCCGCTTTAGGTAGATTCAGCCAGATCTGGAAGAGCTCGAGGATTTTTTTGAGTATCCCCTGTTTAATAGAGGAAACATTTCGGTATGCTGAATGCCAGCCCCTGCTGTCATCCACTGTACATCACCACCTCCGTATCTTCCTGCGGCTCCCATTGAATCAGCATGATCAACCATTCCTTCCAGTACTATTGTAATGGTTTCAAATCCACGGTGAGGGTGAACAGGGAACCCGGGTATCTTATTCCCATGGTACATCCTCCATCCATCTTTTGGAACAAAGTCGTGGCCGATGCTTCTGCCTGAAAGCGAGGCTTCAGGCCCCATCTCTTCATTGCCCCTGGGGTAGGAATCGTTGTGGTGGACACAAAATAAAAA
Source organism: uncultured Marinilabiliaceae bacterium (assembly GCA_942491535.1). Classification (GTDB taxonomy): domain Bacteria; phylum Bacteroidota; class Bacteroidia; order Bacteroidales; family VadinHA17; genus JAUVKT01. The sequence goes on along the minus strand of CALOBV010000007.1, from coordinate 451,080 downwards.
AGGATTATTGGTCTCCCACTGAAATCCCAGCGGTTTAATTGCTTTTATACTTTGAGGGCTCATAACTTTATAGTTTTTAATAAAGTTAGGTTATTTCACTGAGATAGCTATTTACGCCATCTTAGCGCATTAATAGCTAATTAAAATTATACCGAATATTATAATTCAAAATTAACACCTGTGAGTTTTTCCGATATCTCCCATAGAATTTTCGCGTCATTGAGTTTATGTGAGGCCTCGTTAGATTCAACTATAACAGGATAACCTTTCATCTCTCTCTTTCCATCTGGTCCAAAGTACTCACCACCCTTTAAAAGCGGGTCTACTGCTGCTCTTATCTGGGGTAGCGCACCCATTGCCTGATCCTGTGATATATTCTTAAAAACAGGATAAAGTAACTTATAAAACAGTTTGTTTTCCAGATATCGTGAGAGATTGGTTGTAGCAACACCTGGGTGGGCTGCAATAGCTATTGAAGAGTGATTGGAAGACTCCAGTCTTCTTTGTAGTTCGTATGTAAAAAGAAGGTTAGATAGTTTTGAGCGTCCGTATGCCTTCATCGGTGAATACCCTTTCCCGTTTTCAAACTGGAGGTTATTGAAGTCCATTTTCCCACTTTTGTGGGCCATACTACTCACATTAATAACTCTTGAACCTGGTGAATTAAGTATTTTATCTCAATAATAAACCTGTCAGTGCAAAATGACCAAGGTGATTTGTTCCCAGCTGTCCTTCGAACCCATCCTTTTTTAAGTATGGAGACATCATTATTCCTGCATTATTAAGCAGGATATCGAAGTTTTTATATTTACTGCTGAACTCGTCGGCAAAGTTTCTAACAGATTCAAGGTCTCCAAGGTCGAGCTGCATTACTTCTATTCTCGAATCAGGGAATTCTTTTATAATATCCTCCCTGGCCTTAGTACCTTTTTCTGCAGACCTACTCGCCAGCACCACATCTGCACCCTTCATTGCAAATGCTTTCACAGATTCAAACCCCAGGCCGCTATTTCCACCTGTAACAATTATATTTTTCCCACTTAAGTCTGGGATATCGCTTGCTGTCCAATTAGTATTACTCATTATAGATATTTATATTATTACAATAAGTAAACACTAAGTGATAGCTAAAGTTGCAAAATAGTGCTATTTAAGCAATTGTTTTTTTACTTCTTCAATATCTATATCCATTATCCAGATATTATGATTACCTGACCTTGTACTTGTGAAAGCCAGTTTAGTCCCATCTGGAGACCAGCATGGACCCTCGTTGTGATTGCCCGGAGTTATTGAGAGGGGCAGGTTTATCCCATTTTCAAGAGACATAATATATAGTCCGAGTGCCCCATCAACAAGAGCTGAATAAACCAGCAGCGTACCATCAGGTGAAAGGTCCAGATGGCGGTAGAAATTTTCATGATGCCCCTGAATCTCTTCCATTAACTGTCCATCAGGTGAGATTTTTACTATGCCTGACTTCCTGGTACCTAGTTCCATTAGGCCTGCAAGGATATATTTGCCATCTGGCGACCAGCAACCTGGCATAGGGACATATCCATCTTTACTGAATATTCTTAATGAACTACCGGTCTCAATATTAAATACACAAAGCGACAAAGAGGTACCTTCAAGAAAGGCGATCTGTCTGCCATCGGGCGACCAGACTGGCATACCGCCTCTTTGAATCTTAATAGAATCAGGCAAAAAATAGTTCGTAACTCCACCTGCGGCCGCTATCATCTTCATGTTATTACCGGTATCTGCATCAAAGACAATAAGATCTCCATGGGGCGACCAGGATGGATGTTCTGCCAAACCAGAAAAAACCTGCTTTTTGTACTTGCCGTCCAGTGATATTTTCCACAAACCGTTTTTTCCAATAGTATCATACATATCGCTGCGTTGGATAAGTATTGTGTCACCGTCTGGCGACCAGCCGGGGAATCCCTGCTGCGCTTTATCAAAAGTCAGCTGTCTTGCTTTAAACATTTCCTGTGCCTCCGAAGGCAGAAGGTATAATACCGCACATACAAATAGAATAATTATCCTTTTCATAAAACTGGTTTTTAGAATGTTGATTTATCCTACAATAAATTTACGATATTTTCACGGAACGAGTTTTTTATTGAATTACAGGCATGATAACGAAGAAATTAACCTTTAATCTTATCGAGTGAAATCCCGATTCTGAAATTATTGATATTTGAGAAGTATTGTCGATTTTATTTATTTAAAGTGAAGAAAATGGAAGCTGTAAAAACCTGTTTTTCTACCGTTAGTTATTTTGATGTTTTCCCCGACAGTTATAAATGCCCAACAATTATCTCGCGAGGAGGCTTTTGAAGATGCCAGGCAGATGAAAGATCTTGTTGAAGCCTGTCATCCCGACCCCTATATTAATATTGGAGGTAAAATAGAATTCTATTCCTCATTTTATAAGATGCTTGAAAAGGTACCACAAGAAGGTTTATCTGTAGAGAATTTCTGGTGGCAATTGTCATCTTTCCTGGCTCAGATTCAGGATGGTCATACTTTTTTGTACCCGATAAAGCAGCCCAATTATACAAATCCGGGAGGTATTCCTTTACGTTTTGCTGTATTGGCCGACTCTGTGCTTGTTGTAGAGAGAGTAGCCCTGCCTGAGCATGAAGAATTTATAGGATGCCGGGTGCTAAAGATAAATAATATTGAAATAGGCTCACTTATAGAAACGCTTGGATCTATTTATCCTATGGAGAATATTTTCGATCGTTTCAGAAACCTTGAAGTATATCTCTGGTATTCAGACTATATGAAGAGACTGTTTCCAGAATGGAATCCAGGTGATAATGTATCGATTGAGATAGAAAATAGCCATGATAAGATACTGAACCTTTTTCTACCTACAGGGTCTGCAGTAAAATATAGGACTTTTGGAGCAGGTGAATCCAATCTTCAGCTGCCTGATACAAAGAATTGTGATTTTGCATTTGATTGGATGGATTCACGGCATAATATTGGATATCTAAGCATTGAAAAGCAGGATGAGTTCGGGAGTAAGCTGAAGAGCACATTGACTGGATCCTCTCTCTCTCCTCTCTCTCTCTCTCTCTCTCTCTCTCTCTCTCTCTCTCTCTCTCTCTCTCTCTCTCTCTGTGTGTGTGTGTGTGTGTGTGTGTGTGTGGGGGGGGGGGGGGGGGGGGGGGGGGGGGGGGGGGGGGAGAGATCCTAATGTCCTGAAGGCTTATCGCTCTGAGTATACAAAGCATGCTCATAACTGGCACAAGAGATACTATGGTGATCCGGGACCAGATAGTCTGGAACTAATAATTTGCAGACTTCCATCATTTACTGATTTTATGATAGATGTTACAGATAAGCTAAATGGCAATAATACAGATAACCTTATTATAGACCTTAGAAATAACAGAGGAGGAGTATCCCTATTGTCAGATATACTTATTTACTCTCTTTGGTAAGGATAAATTAGCTGAGCTGAACAATGATAATTATAATATTACTTACCTGTCGGAAACCAGTATCGGGATAGTTCCTTCCTTTAATATCGAAGCTTTAAACCTTAAAAGGGAGGGTGAGTTTTCACTTCAGACAGGAGACTATGATTTTTCTTCCATGAAGGAGTGGGAAGCCAGAAAGGATAATGGTATTAAAGTAATACCAGCATCAAAGTTTGCCTCAACAAAAACTTTCTATGAAGAATATGTTTCAGGCAAGCACTCTGGAGTGTACGCACCAAAGAATATTTATATTCTGGGTAGTCAGGAAACTTTTAGTGCAGGTTATGAAACACTCTCACGTATGATAAAGTGTGGAGCCACTTTTGCCGGTGTAACTCCTGCTCAGTCAGGTAACTGTTTCGGAATGGCTATTACTCCTGTTCAGGGCCTGAAGAATTCAAAAATAAAACTAAATGTCTCCGTTAGAAGAGTGCTTGACTTTCCTGGCGACGAGGCAAAGGGCAGGCAGCTTGATCCGGATCTTCCTTTGGATCTTCAAGCATTCAGGAAATACAATTTTGATCCTAATGCAAGTGTTCAATTAGTGCTTGACTGGATAAATGAAGCAAGAGATTAACGACTGAGATCACACCTGGGTTTTTGAATAAATTCTTATCTTAATACTTTAATTGAAGATTTTTTTTGGGCAGTAATCATCTTCAAAGTCTGAACGATAAAAATTTTGCCATGAAAAAGCAGTTCATCCTTTTTACTCTCTTTGTGATTTTTCTGATTTTTGACACTAATTCTGTTTGTACAGCTCAGGACCCGCTAAAGGCTGGTGACCCAGATCAAAAGTCCTATTCGGTAACAGTAACAAGTTCAACAATTAAGGTAGATGGCTTTCTTGATGAAGATGCCTGGTCAGATGCTACTCTTATGGATATACCCTTTGAGTATCTTCCTGGTGATAATATTCAGTCCCCCGTAAAGACGGATTTTCTTATAACTTTTAATGAGCAATATCTTTATATGGCATTCAGGTGTAAGGACCCTGATCCTTCAAAGATCAGGGCCCATCTTATGGATAGGGATGCCATAAATACTTTCGTTCAGGATGACCATGTTACTATACTGATAGATTTTTTTAATGATGAGAGGAGGGCTTTTCAGTTTCGCGTAAACCCATTGGGAGTGCAGGCCGATGCTATATTCAGTGAGATGGATGGTTATGAGGATTTTTCATGGGATGCTATCTGGAATTCAAAAGGCAGAATAGCTGAATTCGGATGGGTCGTTGAAATATCCATCCCTTTTAACCAGCTTCGCTTCCCAAAAACAGATGATCCTCAAACCTGGGGAGTAAGTGCAGAAAGATCTTATCCCAGAAATGTAAGGCACAGGATGGCATCGCATAAAAGAAGCAGGGATGTAAACAGTGTATTATCGCAGTTAAATAAGCTTAGCGGCTTTCAGGGAATGAAGACAGGATTAAATATTGAGATTGATCCCACTCTTACTGTTAACAGGACTGATGAGCGATCAGATTTTCCAGATGGCGAACTTAATAATGGTAAAGTTAAAGCCGATCCCGGGATTAGTCTAAGGTGGGGAATCACTCCAAATATGATTCTCAACACAACAGTTAATCCTGATTTTTCGCAGGTAGAGGCTGATATAAGACAGCTGGATGTTAATACACGATATGCAATTCAATACCCGGAGAAAAGACCTTTCTTTTTAGAGGGAGCAGATTTTTTCCGAACCCCTGTTGAAGCCGTTTTTACAAGAACTGTAGCCGATCCTAGTGCCGGTCTGAAATTTACCGCCAAGATGAACAAAAATGCCCTGGGAGTATTCAGTACACACGATAGGGTTAACAACCTCCTTATACCTTCAAATGCAGGGTCGGCACCAGCATCACTTGATAAAAGTGTTTTTGGCGGAGTGATGCGTTACAGGCGAGATGTTGGTAAGGGGTCTGCTCTTGGTTTATTGTACACCGGCAGGACAGGAGAGAATTATATGAATCATATTGCAGGCGCAGATGGTTTCTTCCGCTTATCTCAGAAGAACACCTTGTCTGCAAATTATTGAGATCCTATACAGAATATCCCCAGAAGATAATAAATGATTATGGTCAGAATGACGACCCCTTTGGAGGTGGAGCTATGTTTTTGTCGTTTAATCATAATTCGCGTGCCTGGAAATATAGTATTTCATACCAGGACCTATCACCTGATTTCCGGGCTGACTTCGGATATATTCCCAGGGTTGATTTAAGGGAAACAGTGGTAGCAATTACCAGGGATATCTGGGGAAAAGAAGGAGCATGGTTCGACAGGATTACACTTGGTGGTTATGGCGGCGTAACATATAACTATGATTGGGACAAAACTGATGATAATATTCATCTTTATTTTATGTATGCCGGGCCGCTACAAACTTTATTCTCAATTATTGGTGCTTACAAGCATGAGCTTTATTTCGGAGAGATGTATGATTTGAAACAGGCCATGGTCCAGCTCAATATGAAACCGGTAAGCGGACTAAGTCTAAGTATGATGACTCATTTTGGAGATATGGTCGATTATAGTAACCTGAGGCCTGCCTGGCATATTATTCTGAATCCGGCAGTTGAGTTTAATATGGGTAAGCATATTAATATAAATTTGCGGCACAGGTACATGCGCATGAAATATAATAAGGATGAGATTTTTACTGCCAACCTTAGCCAGGCTCACCTTATATACAATATAAGTGTAAAGACCTTTATAAGAGCTATAATACAGTACCAGGATATCCATAAAGATCCATCAATGTATAGCAGTACAGTTACAGAAGAAAATAAGACAGTATTTACCCAGTTCCTTTTTTCATATAAGTTAAATCCACAATCTGTGATTTTTGCCGGTTATTCAGACAATTACCTTGGCTACGATGCAGTAGATATCACTCAAACAGACAGAACCTTTTTTATGAAGTTGGGATATGCCTGGTTAAGATAGAATGGCCGAGATTACTTCCCCCGAGCCCTCGGGGTCCGTGATCTCGAGTAGGGGAGAAACTAAAAGCAAGCTGTTCTGACGGTCTAAAATGGGCCTACATTACCTTCGGCCCTTCAGGCCTTGGTTTGATCTCTATAAAACAAATTCCAACTTCTTTCCCCGGTCCTCCCCTTCCTCCCCCCCCTTCTATTCCCCCCTCCCCCCCTTCTTCCCCCCCGGTCCCCCTCTGCCTCCGGCCCCCCCTTTTCTGCCCTGTCTCGCCCCTTTTGCCGTTTCCCCCGGTCCCCCTTGTCTTTTTCGCCCCCCTTGCTGCCCCTTCTTCCCTCTCCCCCTCTTCCTCCCTTGCCTTCCCGGCCTGCCTTCCGCGTTCTGCTCGTCCCGGCGGCCTCCCGGTCCTGTCTTCTCCCCCGCCGCTGCGTCCCGTCGGGCCTGCGTCTCTTTCCTTCCTCCCTTCCCCTCTCTTCTTCCTTCTTTCTTTCGCTTCCCCTCGCCTCGTCCTTCCTCCCCGCCGCCAGGGGAGTAAACTAAAAGGGGCGGAGCGTAAATAAGTTTGCCGGTGGTAAACTTTAGCGACGAGCCAGACTGCAGGGTGGGCAGAGATGCGCCGAGATGGCCCCCGAGCCTTACGTCGGCAACTTCGTTACCTCCGTGATCTCTAAGGGGAGTAAACTAAAAGCAACAAAGCCTTACGGCAAACATAGTTTGCTGCAGGGCTTTTGCATTTATACGCTTCTGAGAGCGAGCTCTCATCGCTTCTAAACACAAAAACCCTACCGCTTTAGCGGTAAGGCTTTGTTGCTTTTGTCGGGATGGCGAGATTTGAACTCGCGACCCCCCGCCCCCCAGACGGGTACTCTAAACCGTGCTGAGCTACATCCCGATTATTTTGCTGCGCAAATATAAAGGAAAAAGTTGAAAAAGTTGATAAAGTTGATAAGGTTGAAAAGGTTTATAAGGTTTATAAGGTTTATAAGGTTGAGAAAGTTGAGACTGAGTTTAAAATGAGTTGAGAGTGAGTTTAGAAGGAGTTTAACTACTAACTTCAAACTCAAACTCAAACTTGCCCCGTCAACTAAAAAGGTTTCGGAAGGTGAACCTTACTGCCTGCTTATTTTTTTATCGAGCAGCCAATGGCACGCGTTGTAGTAACTTCCGGGGTTGTGCCTGCCAGGAGAGCAATAACAGCATCTGCCAGATAGTGCTGATCGGCAGCTGATGACATCCGTCTTAATTATTATCAATGGCCCTAAACGGTATAAACTACCTTCGAAATTTATTCCTTCCCTATTGTTATCAGATAGGTATGAGGAGCTACAGGCACCATATACAGGGTAAACCTTTTGACCCTCATCGAGCAGGTAAGGAAAGGTAAAGCCTTTTTCAATTGCTCTTTAAATCATTTTTTCAAAAGAATCACCCGGCTGAACTTCCGGGTTGTTAGGGGTGATTGCTATAACAGGGTATCCTTTGGATTTAAACTTCTTATCGAGCTGAATAATCCTGTCTTCATTGGCTTTAGAAACCGGACATGTGTTGCGTGAATATAACAATATACCCCTTTGCATCAGGAATATCCGATAATGACATCATTTTACCGTCAATATTTTTTAATTTGAAATCGCTAGCAAAATCGCCGGGCTTGTAACCCTGGGCTGAGGCAGTCGTCACTCCGGCTGCAAACAGTAATAAGATCAATACTTTTCTCATAATAATTATCATTTATTTATTACTCTTGGTTCAATTGTCTCTTTAAGTGTCTTATAATCAATCATCTCCCCATGAAACTCTCTGTAGCCTGAGGAGTAGAAAATCGTGGCAGGAATTGCTCCCATCCAGTCAGGATGTACTTTCGGTATCCAGCTATTGGCATCAGGATCATTCGAGCAGATCACCTTTCTCTCAGATTGGACTATAACGACGAACAAAAGAGTTTTAATATTGACTCCATCTAGCACCGGAGTCATCAAGGCTTACAAGGATCAGCCTGAGATTACAGGTGTAAACCAGGTTTTTGTGGCTACATCAGCTACTATGAACTTAACAAATATCCGGCATCTCCTGCACACATAATGGCATACACTCGTGAGATGTAGCCCAGACAGTTAACCATGTGAGAACTGAAAGTATCATTTTCCTGATCCAGAATTGGTCCACTGGCTCAAAATCCATGACAGAATATCCAGTGACCATACCTTCATTCAGCGGAAAACAGAATAAGAGTACAGAAAGAAAAAAAGTGTCACTTCATGGCGTACTGAGTAAATTAGGGGCTCTGAGTCACTTGTTAACAAACTGTTATGCATTTTAGTTAAAAAGGACTAATAAAGAATGCAGGATCGGTATGCATAAGGTTCCAAAGGTTGATAGAGGATTGATAAAGTCACTGATAAAGTTGAAAGGGTTGAGAATGAGTTAAACCACATAGTGAATTGAAACGAGAGATAAGTTGTCAGTCAGTAAGAAAGAAATAGATAAATCCGGTCAATGCTATTTAGGGATGGACACCACCCCATACCTCGTACCCGTACCCCGTACCCCGCACCCTGCACCCTGTACCCCAAATATTGCATCTCCTAACTAAATATCCTATCTTTCTGCTATAATAAATAAACGAAACCGACATGACTAAAATACCATTTTCAAGAAGACGATTCTTTAAAGTTCTTGGAACGGGCGGATTGGTGGTAGCAAGTGCTCCTATAGCTGCTTCACCAGCTTATATACCTCAGGATGAAAAACCGCAAACCAATATCAAAGATGCTGCAAAGGTAGATCGTAATGAGAATTCAATGCCGGGCAGGTATCCGGGACGGGTAGTAAAAATTGATAACTCTGATTCGGTAGTTGATAATGAGATTATTGAGGCAGAAGCATATAAAATGCTTGAGAAGGGTATGCTGAGCCTGACAGGCGAAAAGAAACTTAAAAAAGCCTGGCTTCAGTTCGTTTCGCCAGGGGAGAAGATAGGACTCAAAGTGAATCCTGTTGCCGGAAAGCAATTGTCAACAAGTCATGCCGTAACAAAGTCAGTAATCAAACAGCTGGAGCTAAGCGGTATAAAAAGAGAAGATATAATTATATTCGACAGGCGCGAGTTCCAGCTTACAGAGGTCGGATATACACAGGAGAACTATCCTGGAATAAGAGTAGTTGGCACCGAACAACAGGATAAAGAAGGCTCTTATTATGCCAGTGACGGAATTCTTTATGGTGAGAAAATGATTGATAGAGAATGGTATTACTGGGCTGATGTTGAAGGAGATTACGATGAATACACTATCCCTTATATGGTTAATGGGGGAGAGTATTCATATTATTCAAAGATCGTTACCCAGGAAGTAGATAAGATAATCAACATCCCTATTCTTAAGAACGCAGGAGCAACAGTAACAAATGCTATGAAAAACCTCGCATACGGGGTAATTACAAATACAGGCAGACTTCATGCAAAGCTATGGGCAGAGACCTGTGCCGAGGTATGTGCCTTTGCCCCGGTAAGGGATAAGGTTGTACTTAATATCACCGACGGATTAAAAGGTTGCTTTAATGGTGGCCCGGGAGCTAATCCCCAGTTCTTTACCTTTTATAAAACAATGCTTGTGGGTACCGATCCTGTTGCTATGGACAGGATAGCTCATGATATCGTTGTTAAGAAAAGAATTGAAGAAGGGATTCAGAAAGAAGATAATCCCGGTGCATCAAAATTCCTGGATATGGCAGCAGATCTGAAACTGGGTGTGTCAAAAAGAGAAGATATAACATTGATTGAAGCGTAAGAGCAAGGAGCAAGGAGCATGGAGCAGAGAGCGAGAGCAGAGAGCAAAGGGCAGGAGAGCAAAGGGCGAAGAGCAAAGAGCAAAGAGCAAAGAGCAAAGAGTACGAAGGGCATGCAGGGTACAGAGCAAAGAGCGCAGGGTAAAATAATAAGGCAAAAATGATTAAGAAAGTTATAACAGGATTCCTGGTACTATCGGCAGTCGCCATTCAGGCCCAGGTACCCGACGATTTTATAAGAATAGATATTTCTAAAATTGAAGGAGCAAAGATCTTGCAGGAACGCACCTTCACTAAAGAGTCACTGTTCGGTTATATGAACGGAGGTGCTGAACTATACCTTGAATATGGTTTCGACAGGCTCGTGGTAAGTGATCTTGATTATAATGGGAATACTTTGAAAGTTGAGATCTACAGGATGCCTTCTGTTGATAAGGCTTTCGGTATCTACTCGGTAAATATATTCAGGTGTGACTCTCTGGATGGTCCATGCGATTATTATTGTGTGTCCGATTACCAGTTACAGCTATGTAAGGGAGAGTACTATGTGAATATAATTAATAACAGTGGTTCTTCCGAGGGATTAAAAGCTGCAAAGATCCTTGCCCAACAACTCACAGGAGTTATAGAAGGCAGTAATTTCGACATAAACGAATACATACCGGGTGATTTTATGCCTGATAATATTGAAAAACTCTTTCTTATATCGGGCGATGTGGCTCTGGGGAATTATGCATTCGAATATGCAAACTATATTGAAGGCTACTCCGGATATATTATGTTGATTGTTGAGAGCGATAATAATGCAATGCTGATTATCAGGTTTAAAACCGGAGACCAGCTGGAGAAATTCCGTAATTCAATGGGAATAGATCAGTTTCCTACATGCGGTGAGAAGATTGCCCTGAACGATATCTTTATCAGTCTTACAGATAAGGGAGATATTATTTTACATATCGACATTCAGTAGATGTGTATGGATTATTGTTTGCTTTTCACTAATTTCGCAGCCTAAAGAAATTTAACAGAATAATGGAACTTTTTAAATCAATGAATGTGTCAGATAACCAGGAAGATAAGTCTTCCGGAAATACTGAAAAGGTTAAATGCTTAATTATTGGATCAGGTCCTGCCGGATATACGGCTGCAATATATGCTGCACGAGCCAACCTCAATCCTGTAATGTATACTGGTATTCAGATGGGAGGTCAGCTTACTACAACTACCGAGGTAGATAATTTTCCCGGTTATCCGGAAGGAGTGACCGGTCCTGTTATGATGGAAGACCTTAAAAAGCAGGCCGAGAGATTTGGAACAGATGTAAGGTTTGGTATAGCTACAGGGGCTGATTTTTCCAGCAGGCCACATAAGGTTACCATAGATAATAAAATCACGATAGAGGCTGATACAGTCATAATTGCTACAGGGGCAACAGCTAAGTACCTGGGACTTGAAGCAGAAACAAATTATGCAGGGATGGGGGTCTCGGCCTGTGCGACATGTGATGGTTTCTTCTACAGGGGGAAAGATGTTGCTGTTGTCGGTGGGGGAGATACTGCTTGTGAAGAAGCTTCTTACCTGGCCGGACTGGCAAGCAAAGTTTATATGATTGTAAGAAGAGATGAACTGAGAGCCTCGAAGGCCATGCAGGAAAGAGTTCTTAAAACTGAGAATATTGAAATACTCTGGAAACACCAAACTGTCGACCTCTTTGGTGAAAACGGAGTTGAAGGGGCTCACCTGGTAAAGAACAAAGGAACTGCAGAAGAGGAGAAAGTCGATATCAAGATACATGGCTTCTTCCTTGCCATTGGTCACACTCCTAATTCTGAGGTATTTAAGGATTATTTGAATACTGACGATGTGGGCTATATAAAAACGGTCCCGGGATCAGCTAAAACTAATATAGAGGGTGTTTTTGCCTGTGGTGATGTTCAGGATTCAACCTATCGCCAGGCTGTTACAGCAGCCGGATCTGGTTGCATGGCTGCTATAGACGCAGAACGCTGGCTTGGGGAGCAGGACTAGGGAAAGACAAAAGACAAAAGACAAAAGACAAAAGACAAAAGACAAAAGACAAAAGACAAAAGACAAAAGACAAAAGACAAAAGTGTAAAGTGTAAAGGAAAAAGGGCAGGGGAAGTATTATTCTTTTGCCTTTTTTCTTAGGAGGTTTTCAAGTGATGCGATCTCATCACGATACTGGGCAGCTTCAATAAAGTTTAACTCTGATGCTGCTTTTTCCATTGCCTTGCGTGTCTTTTTTGATAGTTTTCTCAAGAGCTTCTGCCGACATATATTTAACAACAGGGTCGGCTGCGATATCAGGTTTGTCTGGTTCTATATAGGCACTCTTATCAACTCCACGCCTGCCTAATTCCATCATTATCGAACTGCTCGGTTTTATTATCTGGGTAGGAGTGATACCCATTTTTTCATTATACTTCAGCTGCTTAATGCGTCTTCTCTCAGTTTCATCGATAGTCTCCTGCATACTCCTGGTAACCTTATCTGCATACATTATTACCTGGCCATTTAAATTCCGAGCTGCCCGGCCTGCAGTCTGAGTAAGAGATCTGGCTGATCTCAGAAAGCCTTCCTTGTCGGCGTCCAGGATAGCAACCAGTGATACCTCAGGCAGGTCCAGACCCTCCCTGAGAAGATTTACCCCAATAAGTACGTCGAACTTACCCTCTCTCAGTCCACCCATAATTTCCACTCTTTCAAGCGTATCTATATCAGAATGTATATACCGGCATTTGATATCAAATCGAAGGAAATAAGTTGTCAGTTCCTCGGCCATCCTCTTGGTAAGAGTTGTAACAAGAGTTCTATCACCTGCCATGGTTCTTTTCCTGATCTCTTCCATCAGGTCATCAACCTGGTTAGTACTGGGTTTGACCACAATGGGTGGATCCAGTAATCCTGTAGGTCGGATAACCTGGTCAATAATCACTCCTTCACTTTTTTCAAGCTCATAATCTGCCGGTGTAGCACTTACAAAGATTGTTTGATTGATGATGGATTCAAATTCTTCCAGTTGAAGGGGCCTGTTATCCAGGGCTGCAGGCAGCCTGAATCCGAAATCAACAAGGTTTTGTTTGCGTGAGTGATCGCCTCCGTACATAGCTCTTATCTGGGGCATACTGACATGACTTTCATCTATTATGGTAATAAAGTCCTTCGGGAAGTAATCAAGCAGGCAGAAGGGCCTTGTACCAGGTGGTCTGCCATCGAAATACCTTGAATAATTTTCAATCCCGCTGCAATATCCAAGCTCCTTAATCATCTCCAGGTCGTAGCTTACCCTTTGTTCTAATCTCTTTGCCTCATAACTTTTTCCAATTTCGTTAAACCAGCTTACCTGCTTAACCATATCGTCCTGGATAGAATTAATAGCCTGGTTAATTCTCTCCCTGGTTGTTACAAATATATTGGCAGGATATATAATAAATTGGCCCGGCTTTTCTATAACATTGCCATTTACAGGGTCGAAAATCTCAAGCTCTTCAATCTCGTCGCCCCAGAAAATAATTCTGAGAGCCAGATCTGCGTATGCAGGGTATAGATCAACCGTATCACCCCTGACCCTGAATGTTCCTCGCTTGAACTCTGTCTCGTTCCTTGAATACAGGCTGTCAACAAGTTTTCTCAGTAGCAGGTTCCTGCCAATATTTTCCCCGGTTCGGATATGTACTGTATTACTATGAAAATCATCTGGATTTCCAATACCATAGAGGCATGAAACAGATGACACCACAATAACATCTTTTCTGCCGGATAGGAGAGACGAAGTAGCACTTAACCTTAGTTTCTCAATCTCTTCATTAATTGACAGGTCTTTTTCAATATAAGTATCTGTTACCGGTAAATATGCCTCAGGTTGATAGTAGTCGTAGTAGGATACAAAATATTCCACTGCGCTCTCCGGAAAAAATTGGCTGAACTCTCCATATAGTTGTGCCGCCAGTGTTTTGTTATGACTTAGTACAAGTACCGGTCTCTGGACCTGCTCAATTACGTTGGCAATTGTAAATGTCTTTCCCGATCCGGTTACACCAAGAAGAGTCTGAAAAGGAACTCCATCGTTTAATCCGCTAACAAGTTGTCTTATAGCCTCGGGTTGATCACCGGTGGGCTTATAATCGGATACAAGCTTAAAATCCATTATTTTTTTATAGGTCTGCTGAGTTTGATATAAACCGGGAAGTGGGCGCTTGCTCCATCTGTATATTCATCTCCTTTGAAAGTAGGCAGTGGTTCTGTTCTGTCACCTTTATATACTTTGCCTGAGCCAAAATATGTTGAAAAGCCTTCGTTTTCTTTAAGTAGTTTAGGAGATACAATAATAAAGTCATACATCTGTATTTTGCCATTTACTGAAACAGTACCCTGATTCCTCCAGGTTATGGGCATCGTAAAAGGGATTATACAGGTCCCTGTAATTCAGGTTTTTCCTTTTATTGGAAGCATTTAGCATTGTAAGAATGCTCTTATTGGTTGGCTCATCATTAAAAGTGCCCAATACTATTATCCTGGCCTCTCTTTCAAAGTTTAATATTTTATCTACTTCCCTTCTTACAGCAACAGCACAATTCATACGGGAAGGTTCTGAACCATTAAGTCCTGCCGATCTATCCGTCCAGTTGTTTACGAAAAGATGATATTTATTCCCGTCAGAAAGGATAAAGCTGGCGTAAAATATTGATGCAGATTGTTCTGGATTAAGTCCTTCAATATCGAGGCTTGATGTTTTTACACCACCAGGCATATCAACTGAGCTGAGTAGTGCAATTGATTTTCCTCCTGGCTGAGAATAAAAGGAGACTTCATATCCACTTCTTTTAAACTCCTTTCTGCTCAGTAAGTCTTTAACTACTTTCTGGTTTTCAATCTCAGCGAGCACAATAATACCCGGTAGTTCCTTCCCATTTATTGATCCAATAACCTCGGCTAACCTGTCCAGCTTATTATTATATCTCTGTTCACCCCAGAATTTTGCTCCTTTTGCTGTAAAATCATCATCATATTCTCCTTCATCATCTGCAAAATCAAACATAAGATCTGCATTATAGTATGCTATGATTAGATTCTCATTGTAAGACTTCTGAGCATAGCTCATATGACCGAATATAACCAATAATGAAATAATAAATATTCTTTTCATGTGTATCAAATTTATCTGCCTGTCATTGCAAACCTACATAAACTTTTCTTTTAATGCCAGTTGCTGTTTGTAAAAAAGGAATCAATGTCTCGGCCATAAAATCATTTATTTCTATATTACAATGTTTTTATCTTAAGCGCCACAGGTATAAGAACATTTTAAACAAAAGCTTATTATGAAGGTATTTAAAAAAACATTCGTATTACATGCCGATATCGAGGATATATACGCTGCTCTTACTAACCCTATTACAATAGAATTGTGGTCTGGATATCCTGCGGTTATGGAAGCCGTGCCGGGAAAAGAATTTTCAATGTGGGAGGGTGATATAAGTGGTAAAGTTCTTGAGATTGAACCTGATAAAAAAATTGTTCAGGAGTGGTATTTTGGTGATTCAGAAGAAAAGTCTATAGTAACAATCTATCTGTTACGTGATTTTGGTTCTACTCAGGTCACGGTCGAGCATACCGGTATCCCTGATAATGACTTTGAGAATATTTCAGAAGGATGGCGTGAATACTATATGGGAGCAATAGAACGTTTCTATAATCCGAATTTTTAAGGTAGCGTACGGCAAACGGCAAACGGCACACGACGAAAGGAATGGTCATCCAGTGTATAATGCGGTTAGG
This sequence comes from uncultured Marinilabiliaceae bacterium, assembly GCA_942491535.1. Lineage (GTDB taxonomy): Bacteria > Bacteroidota > Bacteroidia > Bacteroidales > VadinHA17 > JAUVKT01. Next base: position 435,062 of record CALOBV010000007.1, on the reverse strand, counting down.
GTAAATATAATGGTTTAGATTTCTCACTGCGTTCGAAATGACAACTTACAGAACTCCCTGCTCCCTGCTCCCTGCTCCCTGCTCCATGCTATACCAGGTAAAAAACATCCTGCGTGCAGGCTACTACCAGATATCCTACGCCTTTATAAAAATCTGATATAGCATATTGCTGGACATCATTGTTCCATTCCCTTATCCATGTTTGAATATGTATCTCGATAAATTTTTTGATGTCTTTTTGCAATTCCATGTGGCAGGCATTATCTTCAAGTTCATCATATTTTTCAAGCATGAGATTCAGGAACTGGATTTCAATTCCTATATGATCGGCAGGGACCTGGCCTTCAACTGACGATTTCCAACCGTAGCTCCTGTAGATATTTTTTACTTCAATTGCCTGTTTCTGGTTCAGAAGATGTTCTTTCGACCGGTAGTATGATTCGTAGGGAGGAGCCTGGCTCTGGCCAGAGCCTCCAAATAGATTCAGGTGGTCGGCCAGAATAGCATCATAAGCTATGTTATTTGTACTGTTTAAATTATTCAGAAATGAAGACGCAAGTATATAGTTTGGGTTATTACTGGATATAGGCATCTTTTTGAATAAATTATCTGCCACCAGATCCTTTATGCAATCCTCCGTTGGTTCATTGAGAATAAAACTGCCTGCAAAATATAGTAACATACTGTATCCTTTTAATATGTCACCATTATTCTCCTCAAAATTTATCATATACTAAAACTGGTAAAAGAAAGTAATATAAGCCTGTTAATAAACTCAGAAATGAGCCCCAGGATTATAAATATAACAGCAGAGGATGTAAAAATGTTTTTAAGCTTGGGAATTAATGCAGGAACCAGTGCGAGAATAGATATTGAGTAGGTCCCAAGGCAAATCCAGTAAAGATTATGCTCAAGAGGATTAATATCAGGATAAGCGAGAAAATTTAGAAATGATATAAATAGTGCAATGCCGGCAATAAAGAGCTGATTACCAGATTTTTCATGCTCTCTGATGTTCAGAATAACAAGGGCAGACGCTCCGGTTAATATTGCTGTTGAAATAAATGATATGATTACAGAAGATGGAATTAAATTGCTTAGCCCGGGGAGGGAATACACTTTAATCATTGCATATAATAGTAGTATTGCAGTTACAAAGGCAAGGTTTCTGAAGATCACTGAAAGGTGGGAAGTAAGCATTTTTAGCCTGATAAGGATAATTGCCGTTAGTGATAACATAAATAGTAAAAGTGCCAGTATTTCCCTGCTCATCCAGCTGGTTTGAAGATTGCGGAGAGCATTTACTGCGTGCAGAGGATACCCGAGATGTGCAAAGGAGGCAATCATACCTGCCAGGGCCAACAATAATGATAGGCCTGTAATCCTGTATTCGCTCCTGGATATATCTTTACTTCCCGTGTTTTTAAAGTTCCAGAGAGCATTGATACAGTATAGCCCTACAGCTGCCTGTACCATAAGGGTAAAAATTATTAAAGACAGGTTATTCATCTGTAATCTCCTCTCTGTTTGAAATATAAGGATCGTTTCCCATTTCGCTGTGCTGGTGTTTCTTAATAATGATTGAAGGTGAAGTAATACTGGAATCTGGCAAGGGAAATATATCCTGATCAGAGCCGTATTTATGCCTTAGTTCTTCAAGTGGTCCGAAATCCAGGGCTCTCATAGGGCATGAATCAACACATACAGGGTTAAGGCCAATTCTAATCCTGTCGATACAAAAATCACATTTTGACATTTTACCGGTATTCCTGTCAATCTTTGGTGCGTCATATGGACAGGCCCAGTTGCAATACCCGCAGCCCATGCACCGATTCTGGTTTACAACTACTGCGCCTTCTTCCGTAATTGTCATAGCTCCAGTAGGACATGCTTCCACACAGGAAGGCTCTGAACAATGATTGCAGGAAATAGATACATACCATGAATGCGGTATACCTGTCCATTTATCTCCATCTTTTTCCCATTTTCCTTCTTCAATCTCATATATTCGCCTCCATAAATGCCCGGGTTCAAGATCATTTTTATCCTGGCATGCCACCTGGCAGGTTTTACAACCTGAGCATGATGATGTATCAATATAGAAACCCAGTCTGAGCATTACCTGTAATTATTTTTTTCTGCTTTTTCAATTTCAACCATAATGGTATGCTGCGCATTTCCTTTTGCCAGCGGAGTCCATTTTTCTGAGGTCAGAATATTCACGTTACCTCCCCTGTCTATCATTTGTTCATCAGGTTTATACCATGCACCCTGGGGTATGTCAACAACACCTGGCATCATTTTATTTGTTATCCTGCAGGGAATAAGCATTGACCCTCTGTCGTTCCTGACCAAAACTTCATCCCCATCCTCAAGACCTCTTTTCCTTGCGTCTTCAGGGTTAATAAATACCCTCTGTGGGAAAGCCCTTTTTGTCCATTTATTGTTGGCATGGGTAGAGTGAACCCTGGGCATATAATGATGCCCCATTGCCTGGAGGGGATATTTATCAAAGTCTTTATTGAAAGGACTCTCAAGTTCTTCAATATATTTTGGTATTGCTGGTATATCTTCAGGCTTGCCCATTTCGAAGAGGCTCGGTGAGAATATTTCTACCCTGCCCGATGGTGTGGAAAGAGGATATCTTTCAGGATCGCTTCTGAAATTTTTAAAAGCTACCAGTGGATCTTTTACGGGTTTGACATAGACACCCGAATTATTGTTCTTAAACTTTCTGAAGACAGGCATTTCCGGGAAGCGGGTTTTTCTGTATTTTTCATCGATAAACCATGCTACCCAGTCCTCCTCGTCTCTGCCTCCTTCGCTGAAGCTATCATATACACCGAACCTTTTTGCCAGGTCGGCCGCTATCCTGTAGTCTGACTTGGTTTCGAAGGGAGGATCAACAATTTTTGGTGACAGGAAAACCTCTTCGCCATATTTCCATCCATCGCTTACACCCCATGTTTCGAATTGAGTACAAGCCGGTAAAACAAGGTCTGCAAATTTAGCCGAGGGTGTCATAAAGTTATCTTCAACAATAATAAAGTCGAGGAGGGATTCATCTTCGACTATCTTTCTTGTCCGGTTAATATTTCCATGTTGATTAATCAGGATATTGCTTGCAACCGACCAGATAAGTTTTATATTGCTATCCAGGCTATTACCACCTCTGACACCTTCTTCGGCTCCAAGCTCTTTCCCTCTTAAGATTGCCTCAGTCCAGAGGTAAACAGGTATAGTTTGCCTTACCCCGTTATTACCGGAAGGGAATACATTCCAGAAAGGAGCACCGCCAACCTGGTTTGCCAGTCCGCTGGCCCAGCCACCCTTTACTCCAATATTACCTGTAATAGCTGTAAGTACTGCGCCTGCCCTAACAACCTGTTCGCCAAACTCTCTTCTCTGCATTCCATAACCCTGGTAAAGAACAGATGGCTTCATTGTTGCATATTCTATGGCAATTCTCCTGGTCTTAGATGCGGGTACACTTGTTATTGTTTCTGCCCATTCAGGTGTTTTTGGAATACCGTCATATGTTCCGAGAATATAATCCTTATATGACTCCTGGTCACTGTATTTATCCGGCATATTTTCTTTGTCATAGCCGATACAACACCTTTCGATAAAGTCATTATCTGTCAGATTTTCCTTAATAATTACATAAGCCATTGCACTCATCATGGCTACATCAGTACCCGGCCTTATCGGAATCCATTCATCAGCAAGGGCTACAGCGCTCTGGCTCATCCTGGGGTCAATACAAACAAGTTTTGTGCCCTTTTCCCTTGCTTTTTTCAGGATATAGTCACTATTGGTTCCATCTTTCATTTCAGCAGGGTTCCATCCCCACATCAGAATATACTTTGAGTTCAACCAGTCCTGTCTCTGGTTCCCGGAGTTAAGTGTGCCATATACGTAGGGTGTGGCTATATTTATGCATGCCCAGCTATAGCTGTTATAGAAGCCGAGAGAGCCACCCAGCTCATTTAAAAGTCTGCGCGCCGGCCATGGACCGTTAGTGTTTGAATATGATCCTGTTCCATATGGGATGTGAATTGCCGAATTGCCATATGTCTTTATTACCCTGCTTATCTCACTGTGCATCAGGTCATAGGCTTCGTCCCAGCTGATTCTTTTAAACTTACCTTCGCCTCTTTTGCCTGTTCGAAGCAGGGGGTACTTTAAGCGGTCAGGGTGGTATTGTCTTTTTCTATACGATCTACCCCGTATACAGGCTCTTAGCTGGGGGTCGGAGATATCATCACCCTGACGGTCGTCTGTCTCGATATGAGTAATAATCCCATCTCTTACCGACACTTTCAGGAGGCATCGTCCTCCACAGTTATGAGCAGGGCAACTTGTTCTGTAGACCTGTTCTTCAATAAATGTCGCTTCATCATTCTTACCTTTATTACACGATACAAGCACTGGTGAAGCCAGCAGAGATCCGCTTAGAAGAGACGACCATTTTACGAAGCTTCTACGGTCAATTGAAGTATTTATTCTGTCCTTTAAGCTCATTTTCTCTACCTCGTATATTTCTTCCTGATCTCAGGAGAATTAATCAAAAAAGCTGAGAACAGGGTAAAGATTGCAACAGCGAATAGAATTATCGCCATTCCTTTCCAATCGTCTCCGCTTTCAATTCTGCTACTAATTAGCTGCCATGTTGTATATACCCAGAACAGAGACCCCAGGACGGTTAGGATAACAAGTAGTTTCAGTGCCCATATCTTCTTAATTAATAAAACAAATGGAACAGCGAGGCAGATAACGGCAATAATGTTAAGCTTAGCTCTTGAGAAATGAGCAGCCAGTAATATCCATGAGATTGACAGAAGTATTATTCTTAAAATCATGATTCGAAGATAAAAAAAAAGGGGTTGTATAAAAAGCCAAAAAATATCCTGATTTTTTGGCTTTCAAAAGCACAATAATAAAATGTACATCCTTTATCTTAATAATAAAGAAATTTGGTCAATCAGTAAAAGACTAAGGCCTGGCTTTTAAGACACCCCCTTAGAATCTTATTTTCTGAAATCTGCCATTTCGTGGGCGTACTCGTTATTATCAAGTTTTTTCTTAATCTCCTTAAAGGCTTTAACGGTATATTCAACATCTTCCAGCGAATGCATTGCTGTTGGTATAAGACGAAGCATAATTACACCGCGTGGTACAACAGGATATATAACTATTGAGCAGAAAATATTATAATTTTCTCTCAGGTCATGTGTAACCTGTGTGGCTTCCTGTACACCTCCTTTAAGGAAGACGGGCGTTACCGGAGATTCGGTATTACCCAGATTCAGTCCGGCTTCTCTTAAGCCCGACTGAAGTGCGTTAGTTATTGTCCACAATTTTTCTTTTTGCTCAGGCCTGGATTTAAGTATCTCCAGCCTTTTTATAGCTCCTATGGTCATCGCCATGGGAAGAGATTTAGCATAAATCTGGGATCTTAGGTTGAAGCGGAGGTAGTCAACTACATCCTGGGTGCTGGCCACAAATCCTCCAATACCAGCCATGGATTTTGCGAAAGTAGCAAAATAAACATCTACCTGATCCTGAACTCCATAGTGTTCACCTGTTCCGGCACCTGTTTTACCCATAGTTCCAAATCCATGAGCATCATCAACAAGAAGTCTGAAATTATATTTATCCTTTAATTTTACTATCTCATGAATATGTCCGAGGTCCCCGGCCATACCGAATACTCCTTCTGTAATTACAAGGATTCCTCCTCCTGTTTTTTCTGTCAGTCTGCTTGCTCTCTGAAGCTGTTTCTCAAAGTTTTCAATATTGTTGTGCGGAAATACAAACCTTTTGCCAATATGAAGGCGCAGGCCATCCATAATACATGCATGCGATTCGGAATCATATACAACCACATCGTGCCTGTCGACCAGTGCATCAATTATTGATACCATTCCCTGGTATCCATAATTGAGAAGATATGCCGCTTCCTTCTGTACAAATTCAGCAGCCATTCTTTCAAATTTTTCATGCATCTCGGTCTGTCCTGACATAGCCCTTGCGCCCATTGGATAAGCTAATCCATATTTTGCTGAAGCTTCCTTATCCGTTTGCATAACTTCAGGGTCATTCGCCAGGCCCAGGTAGTTGTTTAGACTCCATGTCAATACTTCTTTGCCATTAAAGATCATTTTGGAATTGATTTCCCCCTCCAGCTTTGGGAAGAAAAAATAGCCATCTCCTGCATGCTGATATTGTCCCAGGTCGCCCCGGTTCTTCTTTATCTTTTCAAATAAGTCCACTTCTTTATGATTTTGGTTAAAGTTTTTATGATTTTAGCTAATGTTGGCACAAAATTAGTTATAAGGAGAGCATGCTTTATACCTATTTATACCTATTCTCCCCACATAGTCTCTGTCTGTATCGTAATAATTGTTAAAAATATGCGTTATTAAGATGCTGAATTCTAAAATAATTAACTAATTTTGCACAACATTTTTTTATATGAGAATCGGAATTTATATATCGCTGATAATTTTGCTGTTAACTACATCCTGTGGTGAGTACGAGAAAGTCCTGAAAAGTACCGATTACGAGTTGAAGAAAGCAAAGGCATACGAGTACTTCGAAGAGGGAAGGTATGTAAGGACAACAGAGTTACTTTCCCAGGTTATTCCCAGATACAGGGCAACCGGTGAGGCCGAAGAATTAACATGGGTCGCCGCACAGTGCTACTATAATATCAGGGATTATATGACTGCAGGGGCAGCATACAAGAATTTTTTTGAAGGATATCCATATAGCGAGCATGCAGAAGAGGCTGCTTTTATGACTGCATATTGCGATTATCTGCTATCTCCGAGACCTGAACTCGATCAGTCATATTCCATGGCGTCAATTGAACAGTTACAATATTTCTTAAGAAGGTTTCCGTCAAGTGATAAGGACGAGGAAGCAAGAAATTTAATTAAGGAGCTTGAAGATAAATTGGTTGAGAAATCATTTTTAAGTGCAAAATTGTATTATGACATGGAGCAATACAGAGCTGCTATTACCGCTTTGAGTAACAGTTTAAAAGAATATCCTGAAACAAAACACCGCGAGGAATTGTTATTCTTGAAGCTCGAGTCAAATTATCAGTATGCTGCAAGAAGCATCAGCGACAAGCAGATGGAAAGATATCAGAACACCCTGGATGAATATTATTCCTTTATTGAAGAGTTTCCGGAATCAGAGTTTAAAAGTGATATTGAAAAGATTTATAGTGAAACGGCCAAATATTTGAAGTTAGACGAGGGGAACTAAAATAAGTTATAAACAGATGGATTATAGAAAAACAAACGCACCTACTACCACAATTACAAGGGACAGACAGGATCTGCAGAATCATAGTGAGAATATTTATGAGACAGTTATGATTTGTGCCAAGAGAGCAAATCAGATAAGTGTTGAAATGAAGCAGGAACTCAATGCAAAACTTGAGGAGTTTGCATCTTATACTGATAACCTTGAGGAGGTTTTTGAGAACAGGGAGCAGATTGAGATTTCTAAGTTTTATGAGAGACTTCCAAAACCATCACTCATTGCGTTACAGGAGTACGAAGAAGATAATATCTATTTTCGTCGCCCTGAAGTAAGCACGGACGACGAGAGCGAATAGCTCTTATGCTTAAAGGTAAAAACATAATTCTAGGTGTGACCGGAGGGATTGCTGCTTATAAAGCTGCAATGATCATCCGGTTGCTTGTTAGAGAGGGGGCCGATGTCAAAGTAATTATGACACCTCTCGCAAAGGAGTTTATTACTCCATTAACCATGGCTACGCTTTCAAAAAATCCAATTCTTGTTGACTTCTTCGATCCGGAGGATGGTAATTGGAATAGCCATGTTGAGCTGGGTTTATGGGCAGATGCTTTTCTTATTGCACCTGCTACTGCAAACACAATGGCCAAGATGGCAGGCGGTGTGGCAGATAACCTGCTGTTAACTACCTATCTTTCAGCTCGCTCACCGGTATTTGTTGCCCCGGCAATGGATCTGGATATGTTTAAACATCCTGCAACTCAAGCAAATATAAATATCCTTGAAAGCCGGGGCGTTGGCATTATTGATGCGGGAACAGGTGAACTGGCAAGTGGCCTAGAAGGTAAGGGAAGGATGGCAGAACCTGAAGAAATATTAAGCTATCTGACCGGGTTTTTTTCAAAAAAAAAAAGCCTGACTCTGACCGGTAAAACGATTCTGGTTAATGCCGGACCAACCTACGAGCTTATCGACCCTGTAAGATTTATTGGTAATTTTTCTACCGGTAAAATGGGGATTGCACTTGCAAATGAAGCTGCTTCAAGGGGTGCTAAGGTAACATTAGTACTCGGACCAACCAGCCTGAGACCAGGCCATGAAAATGTTAGCGTGGTAAATGTTACTTCTGCAAAAGAAATGGCAATTGAAACAAAGAAAGCATTTGCTGATTCTGACATTGGCATACTGGCTGCAGCTGTAGCCGATTTCACACCGGAAAAGATTCAGAAAAAAAAGATTAAGAGTAATACAGATAACTTACTGCTAAAACTTAATCCAACTGAAGATATAGCTTCTGCACTTGGAAAAGTTAAGAAAACCGGGCAAATACTTGTAGGTTTTGCCCTTGAAACCGACAATGAAGAGCAAAATGCTATAAGAAAGCTTAGCACTAAGAACCTTGACTTAATAATTCTTAACTCATTAAATGACGAGGGAGCTGGTTTCGGTGTTGATACAAATAAGATCACAGCCATTGACAGAAGCAATAATATTGATAAATTTGAGTTAAAATCAAAGCCTGATATAGCAGGGGATATTATCGATAAAGTTGAGTCTTTGATTAAGTAATTTATTTTTATGGGATTTATCAAAAAAAGTATCGGCTTACTTATTGTATTGACGTCTGTTGTCTTATCCACTGTAGATGGCCAGGAGCTAAATTGCAGTGTGCAGGTTTCTGCCCAGAGAATTCAGGGCTCAAACAGGGAAGTTTTTCAGGAAATGCAGAAAGCTCTTTATGAGTTTATGAATAACACTGTCTGGACCAATAATGTGTACAGTTACAGCGAAAGAATAGACTGTAATCTGCTGATAAATCTTACCGAGCAGCTCTCTGCGGATGAGTTCAGAGGGACCATACAGATACAGGCAAGACGGCCAATTTACAATACAACCTATAACACGACGATGTTGAATTTCGTCGATAATAGCTTCCAGTTCAGATATGTTCAATTTCAACCCCTTGAGTTTGATGCAACAACTTACAGGTCAAACCTGATGTCGGTTCTTGCCTACTACGCTTATCTGATAATTGGGGTTGATTATGATTCTTTTTCTCCAATGGGAGGGCAGGAGTATTTTGAGATGGCAGAGAGAATTGTAAATAATGCACAGAATGCACCGGTGCCCGGCTGGAAGCCATATGATGGCTCAAGAAACAGGAATCGATACTGGCTGGTTAAAAATATCCTCGACAGGGAATATTTGAGTGTCAGGCAGTTTGTATATGATTATCATTTAAATGGCATGGATGTTCTGGAATCCAGAATTAATGAAGGCCGAACTGCAATGGTAGAATCTATCAGGACATTGCAGGATGTTTACCGCAGGCGCCCTGATCCGTTTATGTACTACCTGATGGTAGTTATTGAAGCTAAAACAGAAGAAATTGTGAATATATTTTCAGATGCATTTCCCGAAGAGAAAAGCCGGGTAGTCGAGATAATGACTGAAATAGACCCGGCAAACAAGTCCAATTATGAGAAAATAATGCAAAACCAGTAAGATCACCAGGGAATGCTAAAAAAATTGTACGTCAAAAATTATGCTTTAATAAAGGAACTGGAACTTGGGTTCGACAGGGGACTTACAATTATTACCGGAGAGACCGGAGCTGGGAAATCTATTATTCTTGGGGCACTCGGTCTTATTTTGGGAAACAGGGCTGACAGCTCCACCTTACTTGATAAATCACATAAATGTATTGTTGAAGGTACCTTTATTATTATCGATGAATCACTAAAGATTTTTTTTGAAGATAACGACCTTGACTTTTCCAAAGAAGCCGTTCTCAGACGCGAGGTAAGTCCTAATGGCAGATCCAGGGCCTTTATAAACGATACTCCTGTAACACTTGATTTGCTAAAGGATCTGGGTTCTGAAATAATTGATATTCATTCTCAGCACCAGTCGCTTATGTTGGGAAAAAATGCCTTTCAACTTGCTGTCCTCGATTCATTTGCTGGTCATGATGGTTTACTCGAGAATTACAATTCTACCTATACTGAATACAGGAAGGTGCAAAAAGAATATATTGACCTGACAAATAAGTCAGAGCAGGAGAAGGCTGACTTCGATTATTATAATCACCAGCTTCAGCAACTTGATGACGCTAAATTACAAGCTGGTGAAGAAAAGGAGATGGAAACAGAACGAGATCTTCTGATGCATGCGGGAGAGGTTCATGATGCACTTACAGCAGCTGCCTCAGTTATCAGCAGGGAAGATAGCTCTGTTGTTACCGGCCTGAGCGAAGTAAGAAGAATGATGGAGAGGATTGAAGAATATTTACCAGACAGCAATTTATATATTGAAAGACTTAATAGTGCAATAATAGAGCTTAATGATCTGGCTAATGAGATTGAAGTTAAATCAGAGTCGATAGAAGCTGACTCCGGGAAACTGGAGCTAATTACAAATAGGTTGGATGCTATATATTCGCTGCTTCATAAACACAGGGTCGAAACTGTAAGTGAACTGGTTGAGACAAGAGAGAATCTAAGGCGCAGAGTGGATGAAATATCTCTGAGCGACGAAAAAATTGAAAAATTAAATAAGCAGCTTATCCAGCATGAATCGGCTTTAAAGTCTTTTAGTTCAGATATTTCCTTAAACAGGAATAAAGTTATTGAAGGTGTGGAATTCGAGATGGATAGGCTTTTAAAAGCCCTTGGGATGCCAAATGCAAAATTTGAGGTTGAATTATCAAGACTCGATGATTATACCCCAAGTGGTCTTGATCATGCCGATTTTAAATTTTCTGCAAATAAACAAATTGTGCCTGAAAATATTGCAAAGGTTGCTTCCGGAGGCGAATTATCAAGGGTCATGCTTAGCCTCAAATCATTACTTACTGACAACAAAAAACTTCCCACTATATTCTTCGACGAAATTGACTCCGGAGTTAGTGGCGAAGTAGCCACAAAAGTAGGCCAGATTCTTTCATTGATGGGTAAAAAGATGCAGGTTATTAATATTACCCATCTTCCACAGGTTGCAGCCCATGCCACTTTGCATTATTTTGTCTACAAAGAGGATGAAGGTGATTCAACCATTACCCATATAAAGTTGTTAGATAAGGATGAAAGACTAAATGAAGTGGCTCGCTTACTTAGTGGAAACGAGATCACCAAAGCTTCAATAGAGAACGCACGAGAGCTTATTGAAGGAGTTTAGTAGAACAAAACTTAAGTAAAACTTTTAAAAATCAATCATGACAAAAGATCTGTTAAAAGGAAAGAAGGGAATTATTTTTGGTGCTCTAAACGATATGTCAATAGCCTGGAAAGTTGCTGAAGCTGCACATAAACAGGGAGCAGAATTTACCTTATCAAATACAGCTATGGCTGTCAGGATGGGTACGATTGATCAGCTGGCTGATAAAACCGGCAGTATTGTACTTGAAGGAGATGCAACAAACCAGGATGATATTAAAATGGTCTTTGAAAAGACTATGGATAAATTCGACGGCAAAATTGATTTTGTGCTTCACTCTATTGGTATGTCACCTAATGTAAGGAAGGGTATTCAATATACCGATATGAATTATCCGAATTTCACAAAAACCCTTGAAATCTCAGCCTTGAGTTTTCACCGTATTTTACAGGTTGCATATCATATGGATGCCATAAAAGAGTGGGGGTCTGTAGTGGCACTTACATACGTTGCCGCTCAAAGAACACTGGCAGGATATAACGATATGGGCGATGCTAAAGCCCTGCTTGAATCAATTGCCAGAAGCTTTGGTTATGTATATGGCCGCGAAAGGAAGGTAAGGATAAATACTGTTTCTCAATCGCCCACACCTACTACTGCAGGCAGTGGAGTTAAGGGTATTGATACACTGCTGGATTTCTCCGAAAGGATGTCACCACTGGGTAATGCAACAGCTGCAGAAGCCGCCGATTATATTTGCCTTCTTTTTTCAGATCTTACACGAAAGGTTACAATGCAAAACCTGTTCCACGATGGCGGATTCTCAAGCATGGGTATGAGTAACAGGGCAATCGAACAGTATAATAAGAGCTTTGATCCTTGTGATTAGATAATCAACATATCACTCTAGGCACTCTAGTCACTTTAGGCACTCTAGGCACTTTAGGCACTTCCCTTAAGTATAAATACCTATTTTACAACGACTCTCTGTTCTTAGAAAGTCGTTTTCTTATATTTGACAATCTTAAAACGATAATTAGCCAGCTATGATTAAGATTCTCATCCTTGTAATTTTTTACCTGTTTTTCCCACTGTTAATTATATGGCTTTGTAAAAAGTGGAGCTTGTTTAAGAAACTCGGATCGATTGTTATTGCGTATGGCTTTGGCCTGGTACTGGGAAACGTTGGAATTCTCCCATCAGGAAGTTCAGAATACCTGATGCTTCAGGAGGGGAGAGCTGCAATTCCTGCTGATGAGATTGAGGTATTATATGAGGAGGGTCGTTTGGATGAGAGTGATCTCTATGTCAATAGAATAAGATCTGTACAGGACCTCCTTACCACTATAGTAATCCCCCTGGCATTACCACTCCTGCTTTTTTCTCTTAATATCAGGAAGTGGTTGAAATATGCCAGGACAGGTTTTCTTTCTATGGGACTGGCGCTGGTATCTGTTGTGGCGATTGTCTTTATTGCATATTTTATATTTCGTGATAAAATCCCTGACAGTGGTAAGGTAGCCGGCATGTTAATTGGGATATATACAGGAGGTACACCCAATGTAGCTGCCATAAAAACTGCTCTTGGGGTTGACTCCAATCTTTTTATTATGACTCATACAAGCGACCTGGTAATAGGGGCGATAACGATTATTTTCTTTATTACGCTGGGTCCTAAGGTATTTGGATTGGTATTACCGGCCTTTAAGCACAAGGGTGAGGGTGCAGAAACAGATGATATGATAAAAGAGGCTGAAAGCATGGAGGATTATAGCCTGATAGTTAAGGGAGAAAAACCATTGAAAAACATATTCAGTGCACTGGGAGTAGCACTGGCTATATTTGCCGTTTCAGGGGCAATTAGCTTATTGTTCCCTCCTTCATTTATGATGATGATCGTTATTCTTGGAATTACAACATTTGGTATTGGCGCTTCAATGATACCCGCCATTAACAGGATAAAAGGATCATTTCAGCTGGGAATGTACTTAATCCTTATCTTTTCTCTTGTAGTGGCATCAATGGCTGATCTGACAAAGATGATCAGCGCAGAATACCTGAATGTTACACTGATGGTTGCGTTTATTGTATTCGGGTCATTGATTTTACACCTGATCCTTGCGGCTATCTTTAAGGTAAATGTCGACGATTTTCTGATTACTACAACAGCATTGGTATATTCACCCCCCTTTGTCCCGGTAGTGGCCGGAGCGCTTAAAAATAAGGAGATAATTATTACAGGCCTGACTGTTGGTATAATTGGTTATGCAATAGGTAATTATATAGGCATCTTTATCGGACAGTTACTGGGGTAGATTGAGGAGTGTTGGAGTGTTGGGGTGTTGGGGTGTTGGGGTGTTGGGTGTTGGGTTTGCCGTGTATGCTATTTAAAAAAAAGAAGGGACGCAATTCATTGCGTCCCTTACTATATTCATGTAATCCTATTCTCTAGAATAAATAATTAAGTCCGATGTAAAATCCTGAATTTCCATCCTGCTCATTAAAGGCTTTACCATAATCAGCTGCAATTATGAAATTCTCGTTCATCACAATCCTGAGTCCTGCACCTGCACTTATGTGCATTGACTCGTTATCTGTAGCGAAATAATCAGCTTCAAGATAATCAGAATCAGCATCCGGCAGATCCAGTATTGGATTGCCCACTTCCATGTTCTTTGTTACCATACCGAAATCACTAAAGGCAACCAGTCCGAGATAGAAGTTCTGGTTGATAAGATTAAACCTGAATGCTTTCCATCGGAACTCAGCATTTCCGTAAAACAGACCGTCACCAATTATCCTGTTTCTTTGTACACCACGCAGGTTTTTACTGCCACCCAGTCCTTCCGAAGTAGTACCTGACAGCACTGATGTAATAATCTGATTCTGGTAATAAAATGGCACATCTCCGGCTATTGTAGTTTGATACCCCAGCCTGTAAGCAAACGACAGGTCTTCAGGCACGATTGTAAAATACTGACGCCAGATTGCATAAAACTTTGCAAAACCAACCTCACTTAAAAAAGATGGAGATGCTTCTATTCCTGTTTCAAACCATATTCCTTTCATAGCATTAGCCTTGAAATCCCTGCTGTCGTAGGTTACTCCACCCTTTATTGTTGTAATAAAACCTCCATCAGACTCATCTTCACCTAAAAGGCCCCATCGATAATATTTTTCGTAAAGAGTCTCTTCATCTTCCGGAAGACGTTTTGGGTCATCTTCGTCCTTACCCTTATTTAATTTTTCAAGATCAACTTTAGCAATATTAAAATTCTTTATCTCCAGACCTGCATTCCATTTCCAGTGGTCTCCTGCCAGTCTGCCGTTCAAATCATTTTTAAACCTGAAGAGTTTACGGTCTGACTTATAGAACATCCTTGTTTTGTAGTCGTCTACCAGTTCATCATCAGTCCATGTTTGATTATATATGGCATCATAGCCGTTATATCCATAAAAATCAAAAGCCTGGTCAGTCAGATAAGCCAGGTCTGAGGTCAGGTTAATCCCCGGAATCAGGGTTTCAGAATTAAACATTATTCTATATATGCTACTGCCCTTGGTAAACCTGGATGCTTCGATATAAAACATCTGGTTAAAGGCTGGATATTTTGATCCGTCTCCATAATCAAACAGGTTAAGGACAACACCATACTGGAAGCCCAGGTCAGTATTATATGTAATTGCAGGCACGCCACCTATATTCCAACCTTTCTTTACGTTTACTTCTTCATCCTGGGCATATACCCCAAGGCTTGCAGAGATAACTATAAATAGTGCAATGATTTTTTTCATAATATGAGGTTTCTAGAGTTAGTATCCGTCAAAAATAAGAAAAAATAATTACTACCTTAGTTACTTAAAAAATTGCTTTAAAAATGAGCCTTCTTATAAAGAATATTAAAGGACTGGTACAGGTCGAAGATGACCCTGCAGTGAAGGTTAGCGGAAAGGCAATGGCCAGGGTGAATGTGATTAACAATTCATGGATTTTTCTAAATAACGGCGTGATAGATTCTTTCGGTTCCATGGATGATATGCCTGACCTTAAGCCATCTGAACTGATTGATGCAGGCGGAAAATTTGTTTTTCCATCCTATTGCGATTCCCATACCCATCTCGTTTATGCGGGAAGCAGGGAGATTGAGTATATCGATAAGATCAGAGGGCTCTCTTATGAAGAGATTGCAAAAAAGGGAGGAGGCATTCTCAATTCAGCGAAATTACTGCGGGAGACATCAGAGGAAGATCTCTTCTTTCAGTCAATGGCCAGGATAAATGAGATTATCAGGATGGGAACCGGAGCAGTTGAGATTAAAAGTGGTTATGGTTTAACTACAGAGTCGGAGCTTAAGATGCTGCGGGTTATTAAAAGACTTAAGCAATCAGTGCCTCTTGAAATAAAGGCTACCTTCCTGGGTGCACATTCGGTTCCTGGCGAGTACAGGTCTAAGCAGGATAAATATGTTGATCTGGTAATAAATGAGATGATACCTGCAGTGTCTGCCGAAGATCTTGCCGATTATATTGATGTTTTCTGTGATAAGGGATTCTTTACAGTGGAGCAGACCGAAAGAATTCTGATGGCGGGCATTAAATATGGTATGGTACCTAAAATACATGCCAATGAACTGGATTATTCCGGAGGGATTCAAACCGGGGTAAAATATGATGCTTTATCGGTCGACCACCTCGAATTTACAGGTGATGATGAGATCGCTGTGCTAAAAGATTCAGATACCATGCCTACAATCCTTCCGGGAGCAGCATTTTTTCTTGGTATGATTGACCCTCCCGTGAGAAAAATGATTGATGCTGGCTTACCTCTTGCCCTTGCTTCTGATTTTAATCCCGGGTCTTCACCTTCAGGAAATATGAAGCTTATTACCTCTTTTGCCATTATTAAGCTTGGCATGTTACCGGAGGAGGCGATAAACGCATCAACCATTAATGGAGCATATGCAATGGGAATATCAGATACTCACGGTTCAATAGCCAGGGGTAAGGTGGCTAATATATATATTACAAAGGAAATTCCATCTTATGAATTTCTTCCCTATGCCTATGGCAGCGACCTGATAGATACTGTTATCTTAAAAGGAAATATTATTGAATAAATAGAACAGATCATGAATAAGCTAATCGAATGCGTGCCCAATTTCAGCGAGGGCAGGGATATGGGAATAATAAAGCAGATATGCGACAGCATTGAATCTGTCGAAGGGATAAAGCTGCTGGATGTGGATCCTGGTAAAGCAACTAACAGGACTGTTGTAACCTTTGTTGGCGATCCTGATGCTGCTATTGAAGCAGCTTACAGAGCTGTTAAAAAGGCATCAGAGTTAATTAATATGTCGACTCACAGTGGCGAGCATCCAAGGATGGGTGCTACAGACGTTTGCCCCCTTGTCCCGGTATCGGGTATAAGTATGAAAGAGACTGTAGAATATGCAAGGAAACTGGCTAAAAGAATAGGTGACGAACTCTTAATCCCGGTGTATTGCTATGAGAATGCAGCTTTTGAAGAGAAGAGGAGAAACCTGGCTAATTGCAGGTCAGGTGAATATGAGGGATTACAGAAGAAATTACAGGACAAAAACTGGCAACCTGATTTCGGGCCAGCCGAATTTAACTCCAGGTCAGGGGCAACAGCAGTGGGAGCCCGCGACTTTTTAGTGGCATATAATATTAATCTGAATACCACTTCCACAAGAAGAGCCAATGCGATCGCATTTGATGTTCGTGAACGCGGAAGAGTGAAAAGGGAAGGAGACTCTCTAACTGGCAAAATAGTAAAAGATAAAGATGGTGAGGCTATAATGATACCCGGCTCCTTAAAGGAGGTTAAAGCTATTGGATGGTATATAGAAGAGTATGGCGTTGCACAGATTTCAATGAACCTGACCAATATATCTGCTACACCGGTTCATATTGCTTTCGACGAAGTATGCAGCAAGGCCGAAGCCAGGGGTGTCAGGGTTACAGGTTCAGAACTGGTTGGACTGATTCCATTGAAGTCCATACTGGATGCAGGCAAATACTTCCTGCAGAAGCAAAAAAGATCTCTTGGAGTATCTGATAGTGAGTTAATAAAGATTGCTGTCAAATCGATGGGACTCGATGAGCTTTCTCCTTTTAATCCCGCCGAAAAAATTATTGAATATGTTATTGAAGAGAAGGAAGGGAAGAGATTGATAGATCTGTCTCTAAAGGGCTTTATGGAGCTAACTGCCTCAGAATCGGTTGCTCCCGGGGGCGGGTCTATATCAGCCTATATGGGTTCCCTTGGTGTTGCTCTTGGGTCAATGGTTGCAAACCTTTCATCTCATAAGAGGGGATGGGATGATCGTTGGGAAGAATTTTCCGAATTTGCAGAAAAAGGCAAAGATATTCAGAACAGGCTTTTATTACTCGTAGATGAGGATACCAGGGCATTTAATATGATCATGGAGGCATTCGGTCTGCCAAAGTCTACAGATATTGAGCTTAAGCACAGGAAGGACAAGATTGATGAGGCAACAAGGTATGCGATAAATATACCCTTAAAAGTAATGGAGACAGCCTATGAAGGGTTTGATCTGATTAAGCATATGGTTTCTCAGGGAAATCCTAATTCTGTAACCGACGGAGCTGTGGGAGCACTGGCATTAAGATCATGTATAAAAGGTGCATTTTTGAATGTCAGGATTAATGCTTCAGGTCTCGACGATAAGAAATTTGTTGAATTTACATTAGATAAGGGAGCCAGGATAGAACTTAATGCTGAGAAGGAGGAAGCAGAAATACTCAAGCTGGTGGAAAGTAGAATGTAAGGACGCTATTTATTATTTCTGTGAAAGCGATTATTTTTTAAACGGCTTTTTCTTCTCGCGTTTATCGTTCTCATAATCAGATAGACCAGGCTAAGAACGATGATAATAATAATTATAGGTAATAGTTCCTGCTTCATAAATTAAGTATTATAAGCGTTTTATCAGGCGTAGCTTATGGCTGTATCCATTTATCTCATTCTTAAAAATACCCTGGTGATCAATATGATCAATCCTTACTTTACCTGATGCATGTATAATATTTTCAGGGTCGTACATAATACCTACATGTGTTATATCTCCCCTCTTATTATCGAAAAACAACAGATCTCCTGAAATAGCATCCGAAAAAAGGTTTATTGTTTTTCCAAGATTGACCTGTTCATAACTATTTCTTGGTATGATTATTCCGTGCATCTTGTAAACAAGCTGCGTTAATCCTGAACAATCAATTCCATGCCCTGTTCTGCCACCCCATAGATAAGGCGCATTGAGATAGAGAGAAGCAGTCATAGCCATGTTATTCTCGGGCGGAATAGTGGGCACTGCCTTGTCGGTCCTGTACAGATCGTTACCTACCCTGAAGTTCCTATTGTCGACACTTAACTCGTAAATTTCTGATCCGCAATAAATAAATACGCTAGATCCATCCTCCCTGTATGCCTTTATCCCTTTAGTCAGAATAGTCGATTTATCTATAGAGGTGTTTTCTACGAAGACAAAATGATCGTTATCAACCCATCCGGAAGATTCATCAAACACCATCTTGATTTTGGTCCACACCCCGGCTTTGTCTGCAATGGTATATCTTTCGCCCAATAAAATCTGGGTTAGCATCTCTGTTTTATGAGAAGGTCCTGATCTTACCGGCACCACAGTATCAATACAAACATATTCTGTCATATCCAGGTATTTTATCAGTTTATTTATTAGACTAAAGATACTTATTTAGTTTATACCCATCTATAAAGAGACTGTTTAATCTATTCTCTGTTATTCATATTTTTATAACTTTACCGCCGGCATTATCGACCAGATTAATTTATATACAGTGTAGGTGCTGTTTAATACAAATCAAATATGTCAGAACCCAGATGGTGGAAATCAATACACAGTTACTTTTTTATAGGCTTGCTCTTTGCTGCCAGTATTGCAATTGTAGTTAACTTTTATCCAAGAGAGGGTAAATTCAAGTATGAGTATCAGAAAGGCAAACCATGGATGCACGAAGTACTTATCGCACCCTGGGATTTCCCGATTTACAAGAGCGAGGTTGAACTGAACCATGAACGCGATAGTCTTTTACAGACCTTTGTTCCATATTTTAATTACGATACTACGATATATAAGCATGAGATTGCCTCCTTTCTCAGTTATTATAATGAACTAAGACTAAACAGGAGTGGTACAGCTGGTGACCTCAGGGCTCGCGATTATGATAGGATAGTAACGTATATTACAAAAATACTTAAGAGTGTATATAGTACAGGTATTTATGAGGTTGATGATCTTGCCGAACAACTTCGGCAGGAGGGTAAAGATATTGTGCTTATAAAAGGAAATATTGTTGAAGAGATCAAATTTTCAGGATTATTTACTCATAAGAGCGCCTATGAGAATGTAAAGGCAGAGAAGGATAATCTTCTCCTTACTCTTGATGAATCGATTGATCTCAGGATGTTTGAATTTGTAAGTACAATCAGCCTTTATGACTTTGTTAAACCAAATGTTTCATACAATGGGCAATTAACTTCTTCGGAAAGGGATAAATTGCTAAACAATGTGAGTCTTACAAGGGGTCTTATTCAGAAAGGAGAACTGATTATCTCAAAAGGCGAACTGGTAAATAATTTCAGATTCAGAGTATTGGAGTCGCTCAGGGTTGAATTTGGAGCCAAGGTTGGATCATATAGTTCCTGGTTATTAGTACTGGGACAGGTAATTCTTGTTTCCTCATGTTTCCTGATCCTATTTCTCTTCCTTTTAAACTTCAGGCTCGAGGTACTTGACTCATTTACAAAGACTCTTTTTATAGTATTGCTGATACTTTCATTTACAGCAGTTACATGGGTTACTCTGCTATTGCCTGATATAAGTGTTTATTTAATTCCACTTACGATAATACCGGTTGTTATAAGAACCTTTTACGACCCGAGGCTGGCACTTTTTATTTTGCTTGTCACTTTGATGATGGTTGGCTTTATTGTTCCAAATTCCTTTGAATTTGTGTTTCTTAATCTTGTAGCCGGGGTAGTTGTAATATTTACCCTTACAAACACCTACAGAAGGGGTAAGCTATTCTTCTCAGCCTCAATGGTTTTTCTGACCTATTCGGTTGTTTATTTTGGGATAGATGTTATCCAGGAAGGAAATCTCAATGGCATAAACTGGATTAACTATGCATGGTTTGCCGGCAACTCAGTTTTAATACTTTTAAGTTATCCACTTATTTTTATTTTTGAAAAAACTTTTGGTTTTCTGTCTGATGCCACCCTGTTTGAATTATCTGATACTAATCAGCCTTTGTTGCGTAGATTAGCCGAGGAGGCACCGGGATCTTTTCAGCACTCAATGCAGGTCGCAAACCTGGTAGAAGATGCTGCCCGTGCAATAGGGGCAAACCCATTATTAGTGAGAGCCGGAGCCCTCTATCATGATATTGGTAAGGTAAATGATTCAGAATATTTTACTGAGAACCAGGCTGATGGATTTAATCCGCATGATAACATAGCTCCCGATGAGAGTGCGAAAATAATAATAAATCATATCACAAAGGGACTTGAGCTTGCCAGGAAGTCGAATCTTCCGGAGCAGATAATTGATTTTATACGCACTCACCAGGGAACTACTAAGACATATTACTTTTTCCGCGATTACAGGGATAAGTTTCCCAAAGTGGACATTGATCCTGCTATGTTTACCTATCCTGGCCCTAAGCCATTTACCAAGGAGACTGCACTGATGATGATGGCTGATGCCGTTGAGGCTGCCTCAAGGTCGCTTAGTGATTATAGCGAGGAGAATATCAGGAACCTTGTTGAAAGCATAATTGATCACCAGATGCAGGAAGATCAGTTTACCGATTCCCCAATTTCTTTTAAAGATATTTCGGTGGCAAAGGATGCTTTTGTAAAAAGACTACTTACAATTTATCATGCCAGGATTAAGTATCCTAAGAAGGGTGTTATGGAGAATAAGCCCCTGATAGGGAATAATAAAGAATAGATCAGAAACGCATATCTATTATATCGACATTACTGTACTTCTTACTGTCGAAAGTAAAGAAACTATTCCTGTAACTTTTTTGCAGATTATAGTCTGTAACATTAAGTACCATACTAATACCATCCTTACGTTTGTACTCAGCAGATATTAGCTTATATGATTTATCTATGCTTAATCTTATCCTGCTAAAGTCGGCACTTAGTTTTTCCGGGTAAAGATCAATAACAGAACCTTCCTCAGATTCGCCTATTAATCTCACTTTATATCCTTCCCTGTACATAGTAAACAATAGCGACGGAGAGCTAAAAAAGGCTTCATCATCCGGGCTTGGTTCTGTAATTGTTACTTCATCAACATCTGGTACAAATGTATATATAGCCTCTCCGTCGAACCAAACAATATTTTCGGGTATTGTCAGTTTGTACCGGTTCTCCTTTAACACTATTTCACCTGCAGATTCAATATGAGTCTCTTCCACGACATCATCAACTATGAGTGAAAACTTAATACTTACAGATGGAGCACTCAATGCCTTTTGACTGAAACTGTCAAGGATGGAAATTGCTGCCGGATCTCTTTGAGCCGATACTATGGGATAACACAGTAGTGCAATAAAAAATAT
Organism: uncultured Marinilabiliaceae bacterium; assembly: GCA_942491535.1. GTDB lineage: Bacteria > Bacteroidota > Bacteroidia > Bacteroidales > VadinHA17 > JAUVKT01. The sequence continues at coordinate 412,976 of CALOBV010000007.1, read as the reverse complement.
AAGGAGCTTCTTATTCATAAATCCTGTTTATTCTAGACTACGCAAAATCTGTTCCAAACGATTAATATCGGTAATTAATACCTCACGCGCCTTGCTTCCTTCAAAGGGTCCAAGTATTCCGGCAAACTCAAGCTGATCAACAATTCTGCCTGCCCTGTTATATCCCAGAGCAAGCTTTCTTTGGATTAGTGAAGTTGATCCCTGCTGGTTATGAACAACCAGTCGGGCTGCTTCTTCAAATTTACTGTCACGCTTCTTAAGATCAATATCCTGTATGCCTGTTTCAGGCTCTCCTTCATATTCAGGAAGCAAGAAGGCGTCAGTATAACCTTGCTGAGAACCAATAAAATCAGTTATCCTGTTTATTTCGGGGGTGTCGATAAAAGCACATTGAGCCCTGATAAGGTTATTACCATTATAATACATCATATCACCACGGCCAACCAGCTTTTCGGCTCCTGTTGAGTCAAGTATTGTTCTTGAATCGATAGAGGAGGATACTCTGAATGCAAGTCTTGCAGGGAAGTTAGTCTTTATTACGCCAGTAATAATATTGGCTGAAGGCCTCTGTGTGGCTATAATAAGGTGTATGCCTATTGCCCTTGCAAGTTGAGCAAGTCTTTGTATCGGTCCTTCTATCTCTTTACCGGCAGTCATGATAAGGTCAGCAAACTCATCAATAATAAGTACTATATAGGGCAGGAAATGATGACCCTTTTCAGGGCTCAGCTTCCTTGCTTTGAATTTCTCGTTATACTCTTTAATAATTCTTACCTCAGCTTTTCTGAGCAATTCATACCGATTCTCCATCTCTATGCAGAGAGAGTTCAGAGTATATACAACTTTCTGTGTATCGGTAATAATAGGATCTTCAGAGTCGGGAAGTTTGGCAAGATAATGTCTTTCTATCTTTGAATACATGGTTAGCTCGACCATTTTGGGGTCGACCAGAACAAATTTTAATTCTGCCGGGTGTCTCCTGTATAAAAGCGATGTTATTATCACATTCAGTCCAACAGATTTACCCTGCCCGGTTGCTCCCGCAACAAGCAGGTGAGGCATTTTGGCCAGATCCATAATTAGAGGATCATTTGTAATTGTTCTCCCCATAGCAATTGCAAGATCAAACTTGCTTTCCTGGAAGGCTTTTGAAGCGATAAGAGATCTCATAGATACTGTTTCGGGACTCTTATTTGGAACCTCAATACCAACAGTACCACGACCGGGTATGGGTGCAATAATGCGGATGCCAAATGCCGACAGGCTAAGTGCAATATCGTTTTCCAGGGATTTAATCTTAGCCAGTCTTACACCTCTCGCAGGTACTACTTCGTAAAGGGTAACGGTCGGACCTACAGTGGCTGAAATATGTTTAATGCTAATGTTGTAATCGGAAAGAGTTTTAACAATTGTTTCTTTCTTCTCAAGTATTTCGCTGTCGTCAAATTTACCATCAGACCTGTAGTCCTCAAGTAAAGAAATTGGGGGCATCTGGAAATGGGAAAGATCAAGCTTGGGATCATAATCTTCCTGCAGTCGTTCCATTTCTTTCTCACTCAGTTCTTCTCCTCCTTCAGCTTTTGTAATCGAAATAGAAACATCATTCTTCTTATTGTCGCTATCCTCGATATCTTCGAGGTCTTTAATAATATTTCTCTTATCTGCAGATTTTTCTTCTCCAGAATCATTACTATTGTCATCAACAGTATTTACAATGCTGAATTCAATTTCATTGTTGGTGGAATTTTCTTCAGAGCCCGGTGCATCATCAATTAAATTATCTGCTCCTTCAATTTTAGTGGCTGTACCCGATTCATTTCCCGACCCCATGGCTGAGTCATTGTCAGAATGCTTATTAAAACCAATAAATGATTTAATAGAGGAGGGACTTATCTTAAATGCTATTATTAAGTATGATGACAGGAGAACACTTACAAGTATCCCTGTCCCAAGAACCCCGATAAAAGAATTCAGCCATTTGCTAATAAATAGTCCGTGTGCTCCTCCCGGACCTGATCCAAGCATCCCATTTGCACTCCCAAAAATGTAGGCAAGAGCTATAGAACCAATGATGGTTCCAAGTACCATGTTCCTGCTTATTACGCCTGCTTTTATCCACCTCAGATTTAGCATTCTAAGGCCTATAGAAGAAAATATAACAGGAATGAAAAAAGCCGCCAGTCCAAATCCCTGTCGAATGAATTTATCTGCAAACCATGCCCCACTTTTACCCGACCAGTTTTTAACAACTATATCGGAACTGCTTATGACCAATGCAGGATCGAGGCTCTGATCTGCTTTCCACCAGAACAGGTAGGCAATAAATGCAAATAGAAGATAAACAGCAAAACCTGTTATAAGAAGACCAATAATAAATTTAATCCTCTCATCTTTAAATATGGAATATGCTGGCTTTTGGACCTGAGATCTCCTGGATTTTGCTTTACTGTCCCCCGACCTTTTTACCTTCTTCTTCATTGTTCGCTTAAGATAGCTTGTAACTGTTTGTAAACTAATAAAATGTAAAAATATTGTATTTTTTACATCAAAGTATAAAGGTAATAATTTTTAGAGGATGTGAAAATGTAACTCTATCAGAGAGCCATCATCTTAGATATGAATCTGTCCATGTCTTCCCTGGAAATACGAAGGAATTTATCTGTCTGCTGAAAGTCCTTATCTGGAACAGCTCTCTCATAAACGTTGGTTGCTTCAAACTCTACTATCATGTCTCCCATTTTGTAAAAGAAACTCAGAAGCACACCATCTATGTCCTGGAATGGAGTGGAATTATTCGGATCGTCAATGTTTATTTCATTGGTATACCAGACGTCAAAGTTACGATCAACACCAGGCAGACTGGCCAGTATATGTTTGCAGTTAAGTCCGCTAATGTTTTCAATTTCACCAGTTTTCTCCAGTTTAAGATCATCCATAGGATCAATCCCTGGCGGGCTTAAACCTGTTTCTCCCTGGTAGTAGTATTTAATATTAAGGAATCTTACATAAGTCGACATGATTTCTTCTTTGGGGTCAATAAGGTTATAGATACCATTGTTCCCAATAGGAGCAGTTATCTCCATAATAGTCTTATTATCCTTGAACTTAACTACCATGGAATTTGGCATCAGGTCCATAGGAATAGTACCTCCAGGATTATTATAGATAATCTTGTAATGAATTTCTCCTTCATCAAATTTTCCTAGAGAAGATTTCTTACACCCGGCTAGCCCCGACAGGATAAGAAATGATATAAATACAAGGATACTTCTTTCCACTCTGGTTCTGCTATATAATGTTCGACTACTGTTTGTAAAAGTAGTAAATAATTTTACAAGTAACTATCAATTGAAAATCATATTTAAATTATAAATTTGTGCTTCTCGCTGATAGCTTGATGATTTTAAATTGTTTGTACTGATGTATAGACATATAAAAATCTGAAAAGGTTGTATTGTTTTATTAATTTTTATTTATGCGTTTAAAGTGATGAAAAAATTAGCAGTTGTAGCACTAGGAGGTAATGCATTGCTTAGAGGCGATCAGGTTGGTACTATAGAGGAACAGGAGAAGAATACTACTGATACTCTTGAGAACCTGGTTTTTCTTATTAAGGAGGGTTACGACCTTGTTATTACCCATGGAAATGGTCCACAGGTTGGTAATGTATTGATGCGTAATGATGCCGGTGAGCAATTATATAATATAGCCCAGATGCCAGTTGATATATGCGTGGCTGATACTCAGGGGGGAATTGGTTATATGATAGAACGAATGTTCAGAAATGTTCTTTATAAGCACGGATTAGAACGAAATGTTGTATGTCTGGTAACCCAGGTAGTTGTAAATAAAGATGACCCTGCCTTTTCAGATCCTCAGAAGAGGGTAGGGAAGATATATGATAAAACCCAGGCTGATGAGCTGCATAAAGCAAAAGGATGGCAGTTTAAGGAAGAAGTTAAAGCCGAAGGTGGATTCAGACGGGTTGTTCCTTCTCCTATGCCAGAAAAAATAATGAATGTGGACATAATCGAAGACCTTGCAAGAAAGGGAAATATTGTAATTGCAGGAGGCGGAGGAGGAGTACCGGTTTATATTGATGAAGACAATTCCATTCGCCCCTCAGAAGCAGTTATTGATAAAGACATGGCTTCATCGTTGATGGCTTCAGATATAAAAGCCGACGAGTTTTATATTCTTACGGATGTACCATATGTTTATACAAACTATAAGAAACCAGATCAGAAGGTCCAGGAGTTTCTGGATTATAATGATACAATGAAATACCTCGATGAGGGACAATTTACAAAGGGTAGCATGGCACCAAAAATTCGTGCAAGCCTAAACTTTATAAAGAATGGTGGAGCCAAGAGTGTAATTACCGAAGCATTTAAACTGGCTGATAAAAATTATGGTACCAAAATTACGATGGAGTACGAAGACTAGGAAGAAGGTTGATAAAGGTTGAAAAAGGTTGAAAAGGTTGAAAAGGTTGAAAAGGTTGAAAAGGTTGAAAAGGATTTAAGTAACCAGCAATGCACCAGTAACCAGTAATGCAACTGATTACACAATTTAACAATTTAACAATTAAACAAATTAAACAATTAAACAATTAAACAATTAAACAATTAAACGCTTAAACAATAAAAACATGGCTTACAATTTAAGAAACAGAAACTTTGTAAAATTACTCGATTTTGATCCAAAGGAGATTAAGTTTTTACTTGACCTTTCTATAGATTTGAAAAAGGCTAAATATGCCGGTACTGAGCAAAAAAGGCTTGAAGGAAAAAATATTGCCCTGATCTTTGAAAAAGCTTCGACCCGTACCAGGTGTGCTTTTGAAGTAGCGGCACTTGACCAGGGGGCACATGTAACATACCTGGGACCAAGTGGTTCACAAATAGGCAAAAAGGAATCAATGAAGGATACTGCCCGCGTTCTTGGAAGGATGTATGATGGTATTGAATATCGTGGATTCGGACAGGAAGTAGTTGAGGATCTTGCATTATACTCCGGTGTGCCTGTATGGAACGGCCTAACCAATGAATTTCATCCAACACAGATACTGGCTGATTTTATGACAATGATGGAGCACAGTAATAAGCCTTTAAGTGATATCAGTTTTTGCTATCTCGGCGACGCCAGAAATAATATGGGTAATTCATTACTTGTTGGTGCAGCAAAAATGGGAATGGACTTCAGAGCGGCTGCTCCCAGGAGTGTTCAACCTTCAGATGAACTGGTAGCTCAATGTAGGGAAATAGCAAAAGAGACTGGTGCAAAAATAACCATTACCGAAGATGTTAAGGAAGCAGTTTCTGGTGTTGATTTTCTTTATACAGATGTTTGGGTTTCTATGGGAGAACCAGAAACAGTTTGGAAGGAAAGAATAGAATTACTTAAACCCTATCAGATAAATAAGTCTACACTTGAGCTTACAGGCAACCCTGATGTTAAATTTCTTCATTGCCTGCCTTCATTCCATAACAGGGAAACAATAGTAGGTGAAGAAATATTCCAGAAATATGGTCTCGACGGAATGGAAGTAACAGAGGATGTTTTTGAGTCTGAGCATTCAATTGTTTTCGATGAAGCAGAGAATAGAATGCATACCATTAAGGCAGTAATGGTTGCAACTCTTGGAAGCTAGATACAGAAGGTCAAGATAAAGATTAAAGATTAAGGGCGAAGGATGAAAATTCATTTTCGCCTTTTTTCGTTGCTTCAGCCCTTCGGGCTTCAGCGAGCTCGCAGCACTCATCCCAAGTATTCGGGACTCGCACTGCTCGGTTTGTACATAGTCTTTTGTAATCGCTTATTGAAAGAATCCTTTAATAAAATAGAATGTAATAGTAAATGATGCTGCCAGCTTTAAGCCAATCCCTGTAAGAAAACCAAGAAGTGATCCGAATCCTGCCTTTATTGCATATTTAAAGTCATCCTTAAATATCATTTCGCCAATAATTGCACCAATAAATGGACCTAATATAATTCCCGGAGGGCCAAAGAATAACCCAACAATTAAGCCAATAGTCGCTCCTCTGACTCCATACTTTGAGCCACCAAATTTCTTAGTTCCCCATATAGGAACAAAATAATCAAGCACTGTTACAATACCTGCAACTACTCCAAGTATAATTAAAAGATTCCTTGAGTATTCTGCATAACGGGTAAGATGTAAGATAAGAATTCCGGCAAAACTTAGCGGAGGTCCGGGAAGAACAGGGACCAGGCAGCCAATAATGCCTATTATGATTAATAAGATTGCCAGAGCAAGTAGAAAGTAATCCATTCTTTTGCAGCGTTAATAAAAATGCCTGTTTTGAGAGGTGTTATTTTGTGGTTTAACTATTTTTCTCCCAGATCTTCAAACTCAACGTTTACAAAATCATCTCCAGTAACAGGAGTATTGTTTTCTGGCTCGGATGATTCTGTTTCTTCTTCTGAAATCATTTCAGGTAAATGCTCTTTTATATAGCCAATGGCATCTTCAAAACCATCGGCAAACTTTTCAAAATCTTCTTTATACAGGAAGATCTTGTGTTTTTCAAAAAAGAATTTACCATCCTTGTTAAACCTCTTTTTGCTTTCGGTAATGGTAAGATAAAGGTCGTTTTTTCGTGTTGCTTTTACATCAAAGAAATAAGTTCTGTTTCCTGCCCGGACCACCTTTGAATAAACCTCTTCTCTATCGTTATTCTGATTGTTTCCCTGCTCACTTAACTCGCTAGCTTTCGCACCGTTCTCTTCGTTCATAAAGTTCTTTTTAGTAACAGTAAATTATAACATTGTCAAATGTAACAAATATTTTTTTTAATCAAAATATGTACCTCAAATTGTGGTTTTCCACTTTACTATTTTGTCTAACAGTGAAAAAGAGTATTTTTGCACAGAATTATATGAGGTTCTTTTTAAATGATAAGCAGGAGATTATTACGTATTAAAGCATTAATGATATTATATGCTTTTAACAGGAAGGACGGGGATGACCTTGCCGTAGCTGAAAATGAATTAATGAAAAGTATCGTAAAGACCTACGATCTATATCATTACCTTTTACTGCTTGTCCTTGAGATTGCAGATATTGCAGCAGAAAAAATAGAGATATCACGGAAAAAGAATATTCCAACCGAAGAGGACCTGAATCCAAATTCTCGTTTTATTAATAACAGGATCGTGAGATTTCTCGATCAAAATAAGGATTTGAGGTCTTATATTAAATCCGCGAAGTTATCATGGGCAAACAACCCTGAGCTTCCCAGGAAATTATATAATACCATGCTTGAATGGGATCAGTATAAAGAGTATATGAACAGGGAAGAAGAGGGATTTGCAGAGGATCGCAAATTTATCATATTACTTCTTGTAGAAATTATTGCTCCATCTGAAGACCTGCAATCATTACTAGAGGAATTAAGTATATACTGGAATGACGATATCGGGTTCCTTACAATAATGATTGAAAAAACCTTGCGTAGCGTAAAGGCAGATTCTGGTCCTGACTTCAGGCTTATGCCAATGTTTAAAAATAAGGATGATGAGATATTTGTAAAGAAGTTATTAAGTAAAACTATTCTGAATTCTGATAAGTATAAGCAGCTGATAGACACTAATACAACTAACTGGGAAATAGAAAGGGTGGCGCTTATGGATATGCTTGTGATGCAACTTGCCCTATCTGAAATTGTGGAGTTTGAGGAAATCCCGGTTAAGGTTACCCTGAATGAATATATAGAGATTGCAAAGTATTATTGCACTACCAAAAGCAGTACCTTTGTGAACGGAATATTAGATAAGATTGTTAGAGAGATGAGAAGCCGTGAGATATTTAAGAAAACTGGCAGGGGGCTTGTAGGAGAGCCAGGGTTTGAAGATAAGATATAGAAATATGAAAGACCTGAAAATAGTCTTGTTTATTACATTACTTCTGATTACTGTGACTTCATGCAAAATGGATAAGGGTGGTGATAGTAAGCAGGAAAGTAATATGACGGGTTCTCCAGTAATTACTTTTAATGAACTGGAATATGATTTCGGTAAGATCACCGAAGGAGAAAAGGTAGCCTGCGTGTTTAAATATAAAAACACCGGAGATGGCGATCTTATTATTCATTCCGCTACAACAAGCTGTGGCTGTACCGTCCCACATTTTGATGATAAACCAATTGCTCCGGGGAAAGAAGGGAATATGGAGGTTGTCTTCGATAGCTATATGCGTGAGGGAATGCAGACTAAGACTATTACAGTACGTTCCAATGCAACGGTGAAGGTTGTTGTGCTCAGGATAGTTGCGGAGGTTTTAAAAGCTGAGAGCTAAGAGCTGAGAGCTAGAGCAGAGCAAAGAGCAAAGAGCAAAGAGCAAAGAGCAGAGAGCAAAGAGCAGAGAGCAGAGAGAGCAAAGAGCAAAGAGCAAAGGGCAAAGAGATAAACAAATAACAATTAACGTTGCGTAGCAACAAATAACAATTAACGTTGCGTAGCAACAAATAACAATTAACGTTGCGTAGCAACAATTAACTTAACTGATAACTAATAACTAATTTAAATAGTAATGAACAATTTCGCTTACATTTTTTTAATGGCTCCTGCACAGGAAGGGGCAAATCCTCTTATGACCTTCTTACCCCTTATACTGGTGTTTGGAGTATTTTACTTCTTTATGATCAGGCCTCAGGTAAGAAAGCAAAAAGAGATGACAACTTACAGATCATCACTTGCTAAAGGAGATAAGGTTATTACAACCGGTGGTATTTATGGAAAAGTAACAGATGTAAAAGATAGTACTATAACTGTTGATGTCGGAGATGGAGTATTACTGAAAATTGACAAAAGCGCTATCTTGAAAGATTCTTCTGATATACAGCAGAAATAAGAGTACCTCTATTATAAATTATTCAGAATGGACCTTTCAAAAAGTAAAGGTAGATGGCGAAAATTAATCGATGATTTAAGAAAACGCATCCTGAGAAGGGATGTCGCTGTGTTTTCTTTTTTTCTCCTGCTGTCATTTATTTTCTGGTTTCTGAATGCATTGAGCAAGGAGATGACTGGCAGGATCGATTATCCTGTCAGATATTTTAATTTTCCTGAAGGCAGGGCTCTGGTTAATGAACTGCCTGACTATCTAAGCCTGCAGGTTAATGGTCCGGGGTATTCAATCGTTCAAACCAAGGTAGGAGGACGTAGAGAGCATCTGAATATAGATCTGGATAAAGCAAGTATAAAAGTCCAGGAAGATAAAGATAAACTTCGATTTTACATTCTTTCATACAGCCTGAGAGAACAATTGTCGGGTCAGTTAAGAACTGATTTTAGTATTTCATCAATAGTGCCAGATACATTACATTTTGAGTTTGATCTTATTAGCAAACGTAAGGTACCTGTGATTCCAAATATTGATATCACTACTCAAAGACAGTATTTCGTACATGGAGATATACTTTGCATACCAGACTCAGTTGAAATATCAGGACCAAATACCATTGTGGATACAATTAAAGCTGTCTATACAAAGTATTATAGTTTTGACCAGCTCAAGGAGGCTGAGACTAAAGTGCTGGGTCTTAAATCAATCAGTAAAATTAGTTTTTCTGACAGGAGGACAGAGATAAGTGTTCCTGTAGAACAATTTACCGAGGCTGTCCTGGAGATACCTGTTATTGGACTTAATATTCCCGATACAGTTAGTATCCGCTTCTTTCCTGATATTGTTACTCTTCAGTGCATAGTTGCACTTAGCGATTATAATAAGATTAAAGATGCACCAATAGAGGCTGTTATTGACTTGAAGGATATGAATCTAATATCGAGCAACAGGCTGAAGCTTACCCTGAATAAACTTCCTGATTTTGCATCTCAGGTAAGAATTAATCCTCAATATGTTGAATATTTAATTGAGAGAAAGTGAAATTCAAACTGGGTGTAACAGGCGGAATAGGGAGCGGTAAGTCAACTATATGCAAAGTATTTACTGTGCTTGGAATTCCTGTTTTCCTGAGCGATCTGGAAGCCCGGATAATAATGGAGCAGGATGTCAGGATTATTGAGGGAATTAAATCAATTGTCGGGTTTGATATTTATAAAAGCGGAGAACTTGACAGACCGGCACTTGCAGAACTGTTATTTAATGAAGATAAAATACTGGACAGTGTAAATCAACTGGTACACCCGGCTGTTTTTGAAGCGTTTAATAAATGGGTTCAAAAACAGAATACTGAATATGTAATACTTGAAAGTGCATTACTTTTAGAGAGCAAAATCGACTGGGCTATTGACAAAATTCTTACCGTAATTGCACCGATTGAAGAAAGAGTATCAAGGGTTATGGATAGAAACTCCATTACAAGGGAGCAGGTTATGGAGCGGATCAGGAATCAAATCACTGAAAACGAAATGATTAGTAAATCTGATTTTATAATTAATAATGCTGATAACGAAATGGTATTGGCTGAAGTAATCAGAATCCATAATGATATTATTAATATAGTAAGATCTTAGAGAATGGGAAAATATGTTAAATGGGTTGGGGGAGGACTTGGATGGTTTCTGGGCGGTCCACTTGGAGCTTTATTTGGATATTTTGTAGGATCAATGTTCGATACCCCGGGACAGAAAAGTGCAACTCAAACTACCTACAGGGGTCGTAATTATACAACAACACCCGGCGATTTCGCTATGAGCCTTTTGGTTCTTGTAGCTGCTGTGATGAAGGCAGACGGAAAAGTTGTTAAATCTGAACTGGATTTTGTAAAGGACTGGTTTAAACGTCAGTTTGGTGAAGATACTGCAAAGGAAGCTGTACTTATGCTTAGAGATATGCTTAAGAAGGATATCCCACTCGGTGATGTATGCAGACAAATAAGCAGTAACATGGAATATAACTCACGTGTTCAGCTCTTGCATATACTTTTTGAAATTTCAGCAGCAGACGGAGAATATGATAAGAATGAGATAAGGGTAATTGAACGCATTGCCGGTTATCTGAATATATCATATAAGGATGTTGAATCTATTAAAAATATGTTTATTCCTTCAACAGATTCAGCATATAAGATTCTGGAAATAGATTCGTCTGCAAGCGAGGGTGATATTAAAAAAGCATACAGGAAAATGGCCCGTAAATACCATCCCGATGCAGTTACCCACCTTGGTGAAGATTTTCAAAAGTCAGCAAATGAAAAATTCAGAAAGGTAAACGAAGCATATGAAGCAATTAAGAAGGAACGGAATATTAAGTAGAAGAAGTAAAAAGTAAAAAGTAAAAAGTAAAAAGTTAAAAGTTAAAAGTAATAAGTAAAAAGTTAGGAAATGAAATTAAAAGACATACTTTCAATATCGGGTGAGGGTGGATTATTTAAGTTCATCGCTCAGGGTAAGAATTCAATTATTGTTGAACATCTTTCCACTAAAAAACGTAGTGCAGCACATGGAACAGCTAAGGTTAGCTCGCTCGAAGATATTGCAATCTTTACCGATAGCGAGGATCTTCCCCTGGGTGAAGTTTTTGATAAGATTTATGAAAAAGAAGATGGCGGAGCAGCCATCGACCACAAAGTTTCATCCAGTAAGTTACTTGCTTATTTTGAGGAAGTTGTACCCGAATACGACCGCGACAGGGTTTATGTCTCAGATATAAAGAAACTGATTAGCTGGTATAATATCCTGCACAAACTCAAAATGCTTATCCCCGGCAGTGATGATGAGGATAAGTCAGAGGCTGATACTAAGCTTGAGACTTCAAAAAAGACGGCAGCAGTTAAGAAGCCAAAGATGGATAAAAAAGTTCCTGTTTCCTCTAAAGCAGCTGGTAATATTAAATCTTCAGCCGGCCGAAAAGATACCGGAAATAAGTAATTTCCGGTATATAATACATATTCAGTTTTACTTGATTTCTGATCTGCCGGGAGTCATATCTTTCTGTATTATTTGATCCTGAGATAACACAGCCGGATCTCATTTTATACACCCGTAGAAAGTACCCGCTACCTCGTATCCCGGAAGTGTTTTTAAATATCTTTTCTCTTTCCATTTTTGTTGTATCTTGCTTTTCTTAGGCAATATAATAAGCTATACGATGAAAAAAACTTTATTCTCTATTTCAGTTTTCCTGATTTCAATTTGTATTATCGCTCAAGAGAGCCTTGATATAACTTCGTTCGATGAATTTGAATACAGAAATGTCGGGCCGTCAAGGGGTGGCAGGGTAACAGCTGTTGCCGGTATAGAAAGTGATCCATCGACTTACTATATGGGCGCAACAGGAGGAGGAGTCTGGAAAACATCTGATTATGGTCTTAGCTGGAGAAATGTCTCTGATGGCTATTTTTTAACATCTTCTATTGGATCAATAAGGGTATTCCAGGATAATCCGGATATTGTGTATGTTGGCACAGGATCTGACGGAATAAGAAGTAATGTGATAATAGGGAAAGGAGTTTATCGTTCAGATGATGCAGGAAAAAGCTGGAGCTTTTTAGGTCTTGGTGAGGCAGGTCAGATTGGAGCCGTAATAATTGATCCATCAAATTCAGAAAGAGCATATATAGCTGCTATTGGAAATCCCTTTGGTCCTAATAAGGAGCGGGGAGTTTACAGGACTGAGGATGGTGGTAAGAGCTGGGAGAAAGTTCTTTTTATTTCTGAGAACACCGGAGCCTGCGACCTGGAATTTCATCCCGAAAATCCTGATATTATATATGCGGGGGTATGGACCGTCAGGCGTAAACCCTGGACCATTATTTCGGGCTCCGACGAAGGAGGAATTTATAAATCAACCGATGGTGGTGATACCTGGAGTAAGATGAGTAATGGCCTTCCTTCAGGAATTGTTGGGAAAAGCGACCTGGCAGTATGCCCTGCAGAGCCAGATTTTCTATATGTACTGATGGAGGCAGAGAAAGACCAGGGAGGATTGTATATTTCAGGAGATAAAGGAGAATCATTTGAGCTGGCAAGCAAACATTCTTTCCTGCTCGACAGGCCATTTTACTATACAAATATTGATGTAGATCCTACTAATCCAGATATTATATATTCAAATTCAACAGGATTCTACAGGTCTAAAGACAGGGGCAAAAACTGGGAAAGAAGATCTACACCTCATGGTGATAATCATGATATGTGGATTAATCCATCATTTCCTGATATTTATATACAATCAAATGATGGTGGAGCAAATATCACGCTTAACGATGGACTTACATGGTCTTCACAAAATAACCAGCCAACTGCCGAGTTATACCAGGTGAATGTCGACGATCAGGTTCCCTACTGGCTATATGCTGGTCAGCAGGACAACTCTACAGTTGCTATTCCCTCAAACTCGGTTTCATTTGCATATGGAAGAGGAGAGGCATCAATAATGTCTGTGGGAGGATGTGAAACAGGCCCCGCCGTTCCAAAGCCCGGTGATCATAATATTGTATATTCAAATTGTAAAGGCAGGTTTGGCAGATTTAATAAGATAACAAAGCAGGAAAAACAATACTACGTTGGTGCTGCAAATATGTATGGTCATAATCCAGCCGATCTGAAGTACCGGTTCCAGAGGGTTTCTCCAATCCTGGTGTCTCCGCATAACCCCGGTATAGTTTATCATGCGTCGCAATATCTCCACCGTACAATGGATGAAGGTGTTACATGGGAAACAATCTCACCCGATCTTACAGCCTTTGAACCCGATAAGCAGGTTGTATCGGGTAGCCCTATAACAAGGGATATCACAGGTGAGGAATTTTATAGTACTATTTATGCTGTTGCTGAATCACCACGAACAGCAGGTGTTATATGGACAGGTGCAAACGATGGGCCGGTATATCTTACCAGGGATAATGGCCTTACCTGGAAGAATGTAACACCAGGTGATCTGCCTCCCGGAGGCAGGGTGCAGAATATAGAAGCTTCACCTCATAACCCGGCTAAGGCATATTTTGCTCTGTACAGATACTTGCTGGATGATTGGACAAGCTATATCTATAAGACTGAAGATTATGGTGAGACATGGACAAAAATTACGAATGGAATTCCTGCGAATGAACCGGCAAGGGTAGTTAGAGAAGACCCCTTTATGGAAGGATTACTGTTTGCAGGAACAGAATCGGGAGTATATGTATCAACAGACGATGGGGCAAACTGGAATAGTTTCCAATTTAATTTGCCCGTGGTTGCAGTTACAGATATTAAAATATTCAGGGATGATCTTGCACTTTCAACTATGGGTCGCTCATTCTGGATTCTGGATGATATTTCTCCACTAAGGCAGGTCTCAAGGATTGGAGAAGGCGATATAACTGCTTTATTCTCACCCCGAAACACTTTCAGGTCACCTTCAATCCAGGAATCCTATATTAACTATTACCTTGGAGAAGATGTTGAAAATATTAAAATGAGAATAGAAAATACCGATGGATCGGTGCTTATGGACTTTGGCTCAGAAGGAAGACGTCCTCTTGCAAAGACAAAGGGATTTCACAGGGTGATATGGGATCTTCGAACCTATGGCCCCGCTTCCGGGGGACGCCGACCATCAAGAGGGCCAAAAGTTATTCCATCCAGGTATGAAATAATTTTAACTGTTGGCGAAACAGAGTACAAGGGGACAATGGAAGTCTTGCCCGATCCGGCTCTGGTAGCTGATGGCCTGTCATTTGAGGACTATAAAGAACAATTTGATATTTCTGTTAAAATTGTGGACTTGATCGCCGATGCGCAAAAGTTGAGCTCAGATTTAGAAAAGGTTTATAAGGAATTGATTGACAAAAAGGAATCAAGCAGGGGCTTGTCTAAAAAGGATGCCAGACTGCTGGAATCAATCAGTATAATAAGGGAGAAGCTAGTTACGGCTTCAGTAACTTATTCTCAACCAATGTTAAACGATCAGATCAGATACCTTTATTCGATGGTATCCTCAACAGACCAGAAAATTGGCAGGGATGCAATAGTAAGGTATACTGAACTAAATGAGATGTTCTTGTCACTTAAAACGAGCTTTGAAGATTTGGTGGATTAGTAATCTTTTTTTACTAAATTTGTTAAATTAAGGTAACAACCTTTACCTTGATATAAGAACAATTCTAACCTAACCTGAGTGTATTATGACTTTACTTCCGAAAATTTTTAGGAATGGTCCCATAGTATTAGTATTACTATTATTATTACTCGCCGGCTGCAAAAATACTGCACCCTTGCTGACACATAACTTTGAAGGAGACACCATAATTGTTGATCATGGTACTGATCTTGATTTCGATCTCAGATTTATCGACGACAGGGAAGAACTACTGAAAGCAAAGGTATCCTTCAACGGTGATACCTTATATAGTGGTAATGATACAATCTTCAGATTCGATGTTGAAACAGGTAAGATGAGGGCGGGAGACTATTTCTTGAATATTTCTGCAGTAGATGCTGATGAGAATGGGTCAAATAAAACAGTAGTCCTGAGAATAAACCCCATAAAACCTGTAATAGGTCAGTTTAGCATAAGTAATGTCAGAGCTACCGAGGCCAAAATAAGTCTGCCCATATTTTCAATGGGTGGTGTGGATATGGTAGAGAGAGGAGTGTCTTTTCAAATTAAGGGATACGACCAGGTTATTACTATACCAGGTGAAGAATTTCAAATAGAACGAGTGCTGGATGGTTTTCCAAGGAATAGTTCACTGAAAGTAATCTCATTTGTAACTAATACTGTTGGTACTACCTGGTCAAACAGCGTTGAAATAGTTACGCAGAATGGAATTCCCGGGGTCGTTACAAAGGGAGTAAGCGATATTCACTCCATAACTGTAAAAGCTGAAGGAAGGGTCACAAAAGACGGAGGGGCAGACCTGATAAGATATGGTATCTGCTATGGTACTGATCCTAATCCTACTATCAACGATAAAATTGTGAGAGGAAAGGGGCACTGGTCACTTAATCTTATTCTTTCTGAACTTACTCAATTCACAAAATATTATTACAGGGCATTTGCAACAAATCGTTTCGCCACTGTCTATGGAGAGATTAACGAGTTCGAAACAACAGGTCCTCCCACAGTAGTTACAGGCGATAATGATCGTATTATGGTTAGTTCAATAGCCTTCAATATAGATGTTACTGATAATGGCGGGCATGAAGTTACAGATGCAGGGATCGTTTACAGTATGATGAAGGATCCGACCATGGATAATAATCATTTCAGTTTTGGAAAGGGCGATGGATTAATTTCCGGAGTAGTCGATAGCCTCGATCCTGGAACCAAATACTTCCTGAGAGCTTATGCTCAGAACTCTGAAGGTGTGTCTTATGGCGAAGAAATTATATTATTTACCAAGCTTGGTATTCCTGAGGTTAATATAATAGGTCTTGGCGACCTGGATTATTCAATTGCTGAAATAGTGGTCGATATGCCCGATGATGGCGGACTGGATGTTATTGAGAAAGGTGTTGTATGGGATACTGTTCCGGGGCCCACCAAGGCTAATAGCTACGGAACTGTTGAGGGTGGCGAAATGGGAGAATTCTCCTTCGTTATTGGAGACCTGGATTCGGGCCGGAAGTATTATGCCAGGGGATATGCCCTGAATGAGAAGGGCATTGTATATTCCGACGCTATTGAATTTACCCCTTATCTAAAAACTGATATGGTTAAGATACCTGCCGGAACTTTCAGTATGGGAAGCGAAGATGGCGATAAAACCGAACAGCCGGTTCATGGGGTTACACTGTCGGGATTCAGCATGGGTAAATATGAAGTATCGAATCTGGAATATGCAAATTTCCTTAATAGCATGCAGGATAAAATAACAATCGAAGGGGATGGTGATGTTGTAAATATTGATGGTATACCGGTATACCACCTTAAGGTATATGGAGAGGATTATACCAAAACGGGGTTCACGGTCCATATTGCCTACGAAGATGGCAGGTTCTTTGTAAGAAATGATTACAGCTCTTTCCCTGCTGTGCTTGTAACATGGGAAGGAGCAAGAATGTTTTGTGAATGGGCTGGCGGTAGATTACCAAGCGAGGCCGAATGGGAATTTGCTGCTAAGGGTGCGAGGAATACGAGCAATAAATATGCAGGAGGAAATAATATTGACGACCTGGCATGGTATTTTCGAAACAGTAAGGATGCTGCCTGTCCCCTAACGGATGATTCGAGAGGATTAAACAGGATTGGTGAAAAAAAACCTAATGCCCTGGGCCTTTATGATATGACAGGCAATGCCGCTGAATGGTGTTATGATTTATATGATAACTCATATTATGAAGTATCACCAGCCAATAATCCAAGGGGACCAGATAAGGGTATATTCAGGGTTATAAGAGGAGGCAGCTGGGCCGACAGGGATGATCTCTGTACTGTTTATAAAAGGATAAAAAGTTTTGATTCAAACAGGGGTTATGACAATATTAGTTTCAGACTTGTAAGACCCCTGAAGATTGAAGATTAAAGAATAAATACAGATAAATAAGGCAATCTTCTAATCTTATAATCTTATAGTCTTATAATCCTTATCCATCATTCCCTTTGGCTTTTTCCCAGATAAGATTCATCTCGGCAAGACTCATATCATGTAGTGATTTTCCCTCCATAATAGTGAGTTTTTCCAGGTAGTTGAATCGTTTGATAAACTTACGGTTTGTTCTTTCCAGTGCAGTTTCAGGATCTATCTCATAAAGCCTTGCCGCATTGATCATTGAAAAGAGCAAATCACCAAATTCCGATTCAATCTTCTTTGGATCATTATTATTAATTTCATCCTTCAGCTCACCCAGTTCTTCTTCGACCTTGTCCCATACCTGGGCTTTTATCTCCCAATCAAAACCTACTCCACGAACCTTCTCCTGTACTCTGTTGGCCTTTACCAGGGCTGGCAGTGAATTTGGAACACCCGATAATACAGGCTTGTATTTATCGTCTTCTGTTTGCTTAATTTTTTCCCAATTATCCTCTACCTCCGTAGCACTATTAACAACCTTATCTCCAAACACATGGGGATGACGGCGTATAAGCTTTTTATTTATTCCATTTAATACATCACTTATATCGAAAAGGCCTTTCTCGGATCCTATTTTCGCGTAGAAAACAATGTGCAGCATCAAATCACCCAGTTCCTTGCAGATGTTGCTGTTGTCATCCTTAATAATTGCGTCTGCCAGTTCATAGGTTTCCTCAATTGTAAGTTTCCTCAAGGTCTCGTTTGTTTGTTTCATATCCCACGGACAACTTATCCGAAGCTTATCCATAATATCCAATAGCTCACTAAAAGCTTTTAATCTTTTATCATTTTCCATAAATACAAGATTGAATTAGAACAGCTTACCGGGACTTGTAGTATTACCCGGGGTAGCTACCCTTATAACATCGCCTACCTGGAGACTTAACAGCTCGGAAGCATTTGCTCCGTTTATACCAATCTCCAGAAGGTCCAGAGAGTTGAACAGTGCAACTAGGTCGCTAACACTTTCGCTAATATATGACTGGCTTATTTTGTTAATTATATTTTTATTCGAGCGTATAGCAACATTAAATTTTTTATTACTGAAGACTCGGGTAAACAGGTCCCTTGTAATATTCGATATAGTATTACCGTAAGAGTCGATAAATATAATGCTTCCGCTTATTGAGTCTTCTTCAATTGTCGCTCTGAAAGGAATTTTCTCCTTTATTTCCTTAATCTCAGTACCGGCTTTTGCTAAATCTTGACCACTAAATACTATTGAAGCTGCCTTTGCAAAAATATCAGTTTCATCAACAAATATCCCCTTTTCCGCAGAATCCAGTTTAATTATCCTCTCAGGCTCCCCATTTAGCAGAAGGTGAAATATTCCGCTATCTGAACCAATGAAATAGTGTCCCTGGGCTTCTACAAGAAGATGAGGTTGCCTTTCGCTGTATTCTGATTGTACACAGATTATATGGATTGTTCCTTTAGGATAGTGTTTGAAAGTATTCCTGACAACGAAGGCTGCATGCTGCAGGTTAAATGATGGGATACCAAAGGCATTGTCAATAATTGTAGCACCTTTGCACGAACTGATAAGCTTACCTTTCAGCACCCCGTTGAAATAGTCATATCCCTGCCATTCTGTGGTAAGCGTAATTACGGACATACTGAAATCTTCTAGTAAAGTTGAGCTTCTTTTAAAAAAAAATAGATTTACTTTGCAAGAGTCAAACCTACATTTTTTTTTTGAGAAATCAGAGCTGAATTGACTTAAATTTGAAGAGTAAAATGGTAGAAAAAGTTATTGTTCTTGACCAGGTAGACCCGAAGGAGTTCTTTGGAGCCAATAACATACTTCTGGATATAATTAGAAATTATTTTCCCAAGTTAAAGATTATTGCCAGGGGGAATGAACTTAAGTGCAATGGTATAAAGGAGGATGTGGATTATTTTGCAGGTAAGATAAACTCACTGATTACTTTTTTCGTTTCTCATAATAGCCTTACTGAGGAAGACTTAATGATGATATTAAGTGATACTGAGCACGAAAAAACATCTAACGAGGGAGGATTTGACGAAGCACTTGTATTTAATGTTTCGGGGAAGCCGGTAACAGCCAGAACAGTAAATCAGTTTCATCTGATTGAGGACTATAAAGACAATGACCTTCTTATTGCGGTTGGCCCTGCTGGAACCGGAAAAACATATACATCTATTGCCCTTGCTGTGAGGGCTCTTAAGAATAAAGAAGTTAGAAGAATAGTATTGACCCGCCCTGCCGTAGAAGCAGGTGAACGACTTGGATTTCTCCCGGGAGATATGAAAGAAAAACTTGATCCCTACCTTCAACCTCTCTACGACGCACTTAAGGATATGATTAATTATAAAAAGCTTGAGATGTGGCTTGAGGATGGAACAATACAGATAGCACCACTGGCCTTTATGCGGGGTAGAACCCTAGAACATTCATTCGTGATTCTTGATGAAGCTCAAAACTCAACGATGAGCCAGTTGAAAATGTTTCTGACCAGAATGGGAGTGAACTCTAAATTTATCCTGACAGGCGATATCACTCAAATTGATCTGCCGAACAAACATAGTTCAGGGCTTGTTAAAGCAATAGACCTTCTGACCGGAATAGATGGTATCTCTATTATCAGGTTCGATGAAAGAGATATTGTAAGGCATAAATTGGTTAGAGATATTGTGAGAGCCTACGACAAAGACGATAAGAAGATGGAAACCGGAAACCAGGGCCGAACGTAAAGAATTGATCCGGTGGATCAATTTAGTGAGGAGCCAGGAAGAGCAGAGAAAGGGAAAGGTAAAAAAGGGAAAAGTAAAAAGGGAAAAGTAAAAAGTTTAAAGGGAAACCGGAAACAGGAAATAAATAGCGCAAAACTTATAACGCAAAAAGAAATAATTTATGTCTCAAACAATTGTTACAACTGAGTATAATTTTCCTGGTCAGAAAGATGTGTATCACGGAAAGGTTAGAGAAGTTTATAATATTGATAATGATTACCTTATGATGGTAGTGTCAGACCGGATATCAGCCTTTGATGTAGTGCTGCCAAAAGGAATACCATATAAGGGACAGGTTCTTAACCAGATTGCCGAAAAATTTCTGGATGCTACCTCGGATATTGTTCCCAACTGGAAAATAGCTTCACCCGATCCCAACGTAACATTTGGATATCGTTGCGATCCATATCCTGTTGAGATGATAGTAAGGGCCTACCTTACTGGTTCATCATGGCGCACCTATAAATCAGGCAAACGCGAGATATGTGGGATCCCATTGCCTGATGGTCTAAAGGAACACCAGAAATTTGAGAAGCCAATAATAACTCCTACTACAAAAGCAGAACAGGGACTTCACGATGAGGATATATCCAGGGAGCAGATTCTGGAGCAGGGCATAGTAAGTGAAGACGAATATAACCTGCTTGAGAAATATACAATGGAACTCTTTCTCCGAGGATCAGAGATAGCTGCGAGCCAGGGCCTTATACTTGTTGATACAAAATACGAATTCGGAAAAAAAGATGGTCAGATATATCTTATAGATGAGATACATACTCCCGACTCATCACGCTATTTCTATGCCGACGAATACCAGGACAGATTCGATACGGGTAAGCAACAAAAACAATTATCAAAAGAGTTCGTGAGAGAATGGCTTATGGAGAATAATTTCCAGGGTAAAGAGGACCAGGTAGCACCTGAAATGCCAGATGGATTTGTGAGCCAGGTTTCATCCAGGTATATCGAGCTTTATGAAAAGATTACCGGCGAAAAGTTTATAAAAGCCGATATCTCTGATGTAAGTAAGCGAATAGAAACAAATATCACTGATTTTCTTAAGAGGCTTTGAAGAAGTGCCTAAAGTACTTAGAGTGCCTTAAAGTGCCTAAAGTGCCTAAAGTGCCTAAAGTGCCTAAAGTACTTAAAGTGCCTGAGTTAGTAGTTATTTGTCCTGACCCCCAACACCCAACACCCAACACCCAACACCCAACACCCAACACCCAACACCCAACACCCAACACCCAACACCCAACACCCAACACCCAACACCCAACACCCAACACCCAACACCCAACACCCAACACCCAACACCCAACACCCAACACCCAACACCCAACACCCAACACCCAACACCCAACACCCTCTTTGCCCTTAGCCCTTACCCCTTCGCCTTTTATCGTCTTTTAAAAGATGTTATAAAACAAGGTGTAAAAAATGGCGTATTTGGTTGGTATCAAGGATTTTTTTTCAAACCTTGGGTTTCAATAAAAACGACTCAAATTAATCTGACCATATGAATAGAATTATCGAAAAGGAACTACTTAACAAGAATGTAGTGAAGCTTGTTATTGAGGCTCCCAGGATTGCTGTCAAACGAAAAGCAGGACACTTTGTTATTGTAAAAATCGACGAAAAGGGCGAGCGCATACCTCTTACAATAGCTGATGCTGATTCAAAGAAGGGTACAATAACTCTTATTATTCAGCGGGTTGGTGTAACATCACATAAATTATTGATGATGGAGGCCGGCGACACTATAATGGATGTTGTTGGTCCGCTTGGCCATGCTACAGAAATAGAAAAAATTGGTACTGTATTATGTGCCGGTGGAGGTGTTGGAATAGCACCATTACTACCAATTGCCAGAGCATTTAAGGAAGCTGGCAACAGGGTAATTACTGTACTCGCTGCTCGTAATAAGGATCTTCTGATACTTGAAGATGAGATTAGGGAATGTTCTGACGAAGTAATTGTTATGACAGATGATGGCTCTTATGGTAAGCAGGGTCTGGTGACACATGGTATGGAAGAAGTGCTCGAGCGTGAAAAGGTTAATCTTGCCGTTACCATAGGACCGGCAATTATGATGAAGTATGCCGCTCTTACAACCAAAAAATATAATGTTTCTACAATTGCCAGTTTAAATACTATAATGGTCGATGGTACAGGAATGTGTGGCGCATGCAGGGTTTCTGTAGGAGGGAAGACAAAATTTGTTTGTGTCGACGGCCCGGAATTCGATGCTCATGATATTGATTACGATGAGATGTTAATGAGACTCGGAGCATATGATGCCCAGGAAAAAACAGATTACGAAAAGTTTATGGCAACTTTATAAGCCAGTCAACCTGTAAAATTAATAATTAAGAATATCCGTAATAAGAATACAATGGAAGAACTCAAGGACTTATTAAAAGAGGAACGCCAGCAGCCCTGGAGAGAAGAATTAAGAAAAAGCATGAAGGCCAAAGACCGTACAGTGATTGAACGGGTGAAAATGGTAGAGCAGGATCCTGTATTAAGGGCCCGCAATCATGAGGAAGTAAACCTGGGACTTACCATGGAGATGGCTGTTAACGAAGCGAAACGTTGTCTCGATTGTGCCGACCCAACCTGTATTTCAGGATGCCCTGTTGGAATCAATATACCCAAGTTTATTAAAAGAATTGAATCAAGGGATTTTCTTGGTGCAGCCGTTGCATTGAAGGAAACAAATGCCTTACCTGCAGTATGCGGAAGAGTATGCCCCCAGGAAGTTCAGTGTGAGGCCCAGTGTTTCTATGTGCAGAAGCTCAAAAAGAAGCCTGTAGCAATAGGATTTCTTGAAAGATTCGCAGCTGACTTTGAAAGGAATAGTGGAAAAATGTCAGTTCCGGTAGTAGCCGAAAGAAATGGAGTGAAAGTTGCTATTATAGGTTCGGGACCTGCCGGACTTGCAGTTGCAGGTGATATGATAAAATTTGGTTATGATGTTACCGTTTTTGAAGCCCTGCATGAAATAGGTGGCGTATTGAAATATGGAATCCCTGAGTTCAGGTTACCAAATGAAATTGTTAATGTTGAGATCGACAACCTCGAGAAGATGGGAGTTAAATTTGAAAAGAACTTTATTGTCGGAAAAACTGCAACTGTTGAAGATCTGAAGAAAGAGGGATTTGAAGCATTCTTCGTTGGTAGCGGAGCAGGTTTGCCAAACTTTATGAATATCCCCGGAGAAAATTATAATAGCATCTTTTCATCCAATGAGTACCTTACAAGGGTAAACCTGATGAATGCATCCAGTGATGAGCACGATACACCGGTTATAAGCGGTAAGATGGTGGCTGTAATTGGTGGGGGTAATACAGCCATGGATTCGGTCAGAACATCTAAGAGACTCGGAGCAGATAGGTCAATGATTATCTACAGAAGGTCTATTGAAGAAATGCCGGCCAGGGTTGAAGAAGTGCATCATGCCCAGGAGGAAGGTATCGAATTTATGAATTTGCATAATCCCCTGGAATACTACGCCGATGATAAGGGTCGTGTTAACCGTATGAGGGTTCAGAAAATGGAACTTGGTGAACCTGATAGTTCGGGAAGAAGAAGGCCTATCCCAATCGAAGGATCTGATTTTATGGTTGATGTCGACACAGTAATTGTGGCAATTGGTGTTTCTCCGAATCCACTTATCCCTGCCAGTATGCCTGAATTGGAAATGTCAGACTGGGGGACTATCATAGTAAATAAGGATACCATGGAGTCGTCTGTGCCGGGTGTGTTTGCCGGCGGTGATATAGTAAGAGGCGGAGCAACAGTTATCCTGGCCATGGGAGATGGCAGAAAAGCGGCTGCTGGTATGCATGAATATCTTAAGAAGAATGTACTTAATAAAAAATAAGTCAAACAATAAATTTAATCACAACAAAAACCTTATAAAATGGCAGATTTGACATGCAAATATCTGGGTTTATCGCTCAGAAATCCATTTATCGTCGGAAGCTCGGGCTTAACCGATTCTGTCGAAAATATTATTGAACTGGAAAAAGCCGGTGCCGGTGCAGTTGTTCTTAAATCATTGTTTGAGGAGCAAATTATGCTCGAGGCTGAGGCAAGCATTAAGAAAGCATATGAGAATGATATGATCTACTCGGCTAAGTCTGAAGCCCTTGATTATCTCGATGTTCATATAAAAGAAGATACAGTAAGCAATTATATCAAACTTATCTCCGAAGCAAAGAAACGCACTGTTATTCCTATTATAGCCAGTGTTAACTGCGTTTCGGGTCTTGAATGGACATCCTTTGCCAGGAAAGTCCAGGATGCAGGTGCAGATGCACTGGAGCTGAATATAGCTGTTTTGCCTTCCGACCCTGAAACTGATGCCGATACAATTGAAGGAATATATTTTGAGATTATTAAGAAAGTACTTAAGGAAGTAACAATTCCTATCGCTCTTAAAATCAGCCCTTATTTTACGAATCTTGCAATGATGATAAAGAAATTATCAGATTCAGGGGTAAAAGGGCTGGTACTTTTTAATCGCTTTTATTCACCTGATTTTGATATTGATACACTTACTGAGAAATCTTCAAATACATTAAGCAGCTCTTCAGAGTCGAGTAATGTATTGAGGTGGATTGCAATAATGTCGGGTAAGGTAGGATGTGACCTTTCTGCCACAAGTGGTATTCATACAGGAGAAGCAGCAATTAAACAGATCCTGGCAGGTGCTTCATCAGTTCAGGTTGTATCATCTCTTTACAAGAACGGAATAAACCATGTTCAGAAGATGACCGGTGAGCTTGAAGACTGGATGGATAAGAATAATTTTAATTATGTTCACCAGTTTAAAGGAAAGATGAGCCAGTCTGAAAGTACCAACCCGGCTGCATTCGAGAGAATCCAGTTTATGAAGTACTTTAGTGAAATACGATAATAAGAAGTGAAGAGTGGATGGGTAGAGAGTGGATGGGTGATAATGTAATATCCCGTTACAAACCTATTTTCCCTATGCTCTTGGCACTTAGCCCTTAGCCTTTTTTCTTGAGTCTTTTGTCTTTTATCTTTAGTCTTATATCTTTGCTCATGCGATAGAAGGGATGGAAATGAAAATAATTCATTATTACAGATATGTTTTATTCATTATACTTGTAATTGCAGGTATTATGAATGTGTCGGCTCAGGAACCTGTTCAGATAAGCAATGAGAAGGTTTCAATTGATGGAGTACACTACTATATACATATTGTAAAGAAGGGTCAGACCCTGTATTCGATTTCAAAGGCTTACCATGTCTCAACAGAAACCTTACTTAAAGAAAACAGAAGTGCTGTATATGGTTTGTCAGAAGGTGACCCTCTTAAAATTCCTGTTGTTAAAGTAGAGGAAAGTAAACCTCGTCCTGAAAAAGACCTTGAGAAGTATATCTATCACACGCTTCAGCCGGGAGAGACAGTATTCGCCCTTTCGCGTAAGTATAATATCCCTGAAGAAAGCATAACAGAGAGTAACCCCGATGTCGATGTCTTTGACCTGCCTGTTGGGAGTGAGATTGCAATTCCAAAAAAACAATTTCGTCAACAACAAATAGATTTTCAGACAGATGAACCCGGATTCAAGCTTCACAGGGTAAGTAAGGGAGAATCACTGTCTGATATTGCTTCCATTTATAATATAAGTGTTCGTGAAATCAGGAATGCAAACAGGAGACTTATTTTTCCGAAGTCCGGAGATTATATCCGAATACCGATTGACGATAAGTCTTTTGAAATAGTCCCTGCTAATAATCCTGTTGAAGTTGACTCCCTGCTTATTGACGATGAGAATATTACCCTGTTATTCGATGGAACAACAGTCGGTTTCACTCCTATAGATAAGATTGATGGGAATATTGACGTGGTGTTAATGCTGCCCCTTTATTTAAAAGAGAACCGCCTGAGAACATATATTGATTCTTCTGAGTATAATTCAAGGGGTAAAAAAATATACAAAAGATTAAGACGCCCGGAAGAATGGATCTACCCCAGGAGCGAAAATTTTATAGAGTACTACGAGGGAGTATTACTGGCAGTAGATAAACTCAGATCCAAAGGATTGTCAGTAAATCTAAATGTATTCGATACCTATGGTGATGCAGAGGTAGTAGACAGTATACTTGATATTGCAGATATCAGGAATGCCGACCTGATTATAGGTCCGGTATATTCATTTAATGTAGATCAGGTGGCGAAGTTTGCCAGAAGGTACCGTATCCCGGTTGTCTCACCCCTGGCAACAAGGAACAGTGAAATATTACGTGGTAACCCGTATCTGTTTAAGGTACAGCCTTCAGTAGATGTTATTGAAGAAGCGATGGCCAGGACAATTAGTGAGTACCACGATTATAATCTGGTATTTGTACATTCTGATACTTCGTGGAGTGATAATCTTTCACAGGGATTCAAGAATAATATCTACCGTAAATTGAGATATGTTGCGCCATTATCTGAAATAAATTTCAGAGAAGTCCTGTTTTCAAGTCGGTCAGCCTATAGTGATACAATAAATATAATTGATCATGCACTTAGAAAGGATATTCCCAACCTTGTTATTATAGCTTCAACAGATGAGGCAGTAATGAGTGAAGTTGTTGTGAATCTCCATACATTACTGAGAAATTATAAGATTGAAGTAATAGGATATCCAAACCTGAGATGGCTCGATAACCTTGATCCTAATTATTTTTATGATCTGGGTGCTATGCTTTTTACACCTACATGGGTCGACTATAGCCAGGATGATGTAAAGAGTTTCATTCTTTCATACAGAGCAAAATTTAATATGGAACCTCCTATCAGATCATATGCATGGCAAAGCTATGACCTTTCACTTTACTTTATGAGTGGAGTGGCATTAGGGGGCAGACAATTTATGTATCAGCCAGGTCGTCACAAGCCTGACCTGCTGCAGGTTGACTATGATTTTAAACGAACAGGCCTTACAAACGGCTTTGAAAACAACAAACTTTTCCTAATCAAGTATACACCCGAAATGACCGTGGAATTTCCCCGCTTTGAACAAATTGAATTCAGCTGGGAATAAATAAGTAGTATACTTTGTCAAAAACATGTATGATGATGGTGGATTATCTTCATTCTGATGATGAGTTGCTTGTAAAGCTAAGCGTGGACGGCGATTCCAGGGCTTATGGAGAAATTGTCAGAAGATACGAAAATATGGTAGCCGGAATTGTAAAAGGTATGCTTGGGAATATCCAGCAGGCCGAGGATGTAGGTCAGGATACTTTTATAAGGTTGTATTACTCATTAAGCAGCTTCAGAGGTGATTCAAAACTTGGTACTTATATTCAGAGGATAGCCATTAATTTATCGCTTAATGAGATAAAAAGAGGAAAGCGCTTTGTGTCACTCTTTCAAAGGAGTAGTAATGATGATAATGCAACTGAGAAAGAATTATCTGAGACTGTATTAAATGCTGAGGAAGATAATGACCTGAAAGAGATACTGGAAAAGGCAATTACAGCTCTTCCTGATGACTATAGGGCAGTAGTTGTGCTAAGGTTGATTCAGGGTTATAGCACAAAAGAGAGTGCCGAAATTCTTGAACTGCCTGTTGGTACAGTTTTATCCAGATTGTCAAGAGCAAGGAATCATCTTAAGGAGGAGATTAACAAATTAATGTAATCATTATGAAAAAGGAAGAACTAAAAGAACTGTTACTACAATCTCTCACCGAAGAAATTGCTGAAAAGGACCGAGAAGTATTAATAGAAAAAGCAATTCCTGTTTATGAATTCAGTTCTACTTTCCGTGAAAAGCTTATAAACCGGATTGCCGGGCTTAAGCTTGATAGTTTTAAAAGACCTGAAATGTTTGCCAGGTGGAATACTGCATTTTTAAGAATTGCCTTAACAGGTTCGGTAGTAATTATTATCCTGGTTGTCAGCATTTTCTTAAGCCAGGGTTCTCTGTCATATGATACATTACTTGGCCTTGATTCAAGTGTAGACGAGGGATTGGTAAGTTTATTAATAAAATAGATACATGGTGATGAAAGCTAAACCTCTTTTAATAGTTATTGGATCTCTGCTTATCGGGATAATAGTCGGTATCTTAATATCGGCTCAACTAAGACATAAAAGAATGAGATCTGTCAGGGTGCTGACATCAGAAAGATATTTCAGAGATGTTCTATATAAAGTGATTGAACCTACTGATGAATTGAAAAAACAACTAGAGCCCATTATCCAGAGTTATGGGAAAGAAGGAAGGGAGCTACAAAAAGAATTTCGTAGAACTTTTGAAACTCATAACGAAGAGTACTGGAACGAGATAAAAGCACTTCTGTCAGACGACCAGC
Organism: uncultured Marinilabiliaceae bacterium; assembly: GCA_942491535.1. Classification (GTDB taxonomy): domain Bacteria; phylum Bacteroidota; class Bacteroidia; order Bacteroidales; family VadinHA17; genus JAUVKT01. The sequence goes on along the minus strand of CALOBV010000007.1, from coordinate 384,394 downwards.
TTCAGAGACTTGAGGAATTTGACAATAGAAGGCATGACGAGAGAATGCGTTTATATTCCGATACAACAAGGAGCAGAAGAGGGGAGTGGAACAACAGGGATGGCTCGCCACCGCCACCACCTCACAGATCCAGGTATGATAGTAGCAGAACAGATTCTTTTGGTACAAGAACATACAGACGCAGTCCTGCAGATACCATTTATTAGTCGTCGAGTTCGAAGAGAATATGATCTATAATAATGGGCAGATCGTCGGGGTCTAGTTTATTGTTGATAAGATGTTCCCTGTCACCTTCAATCATCTCAATAAAATCATTGCTATCAATCTTACCCTCAGAAAGTGATTTTCTGTAGTATTCCAGAGCCTTATCCCTTTCACCCCTGCAGAGGTAGAGATGACCAATATTGATATAGTCATGCCCGGTAAGTTTTGAACTCTCAAGGCGGTCATAGAATTTTTTAGATTTTTCAAGATCACCTTTGACAAAGTACGACCATGCAATAGGTCTGAGAACCCTGATATTATCCGGATCATTATATTCAACCTTAAAATAATACTTGAGGGCCAGGTCATATTCCTGTAAGTCAAGGTAGCAGTGACCTATCATGGCAATTGTGTGCATATTATCCGGATCATCATTTTCGGCTTCATGGTAATATTTCAGTGCCTCATCATTTTTACCAAGTCGTCTCAGGCAATATGCAATTTTCTTTGTTGTCCATGCTTTCTTTTCAAGAATATCAGAGCGCATATATAGTTCTATTGCTTTCTCATAATATCCATCCTGCTGGTAGCAATAACCAGCTTTTTCATATAGCTGAGGGTCAGATTCTCCCATTTTTACAGCCCTTTCATAAAGTTCTACCGCATCCTGGTAGAAATCCTTGCCAAAGTAATAATCAGCGAGCATTGTCAGATCCTTACTGTTATCGAAGATCAGGTTATAGAAAAGAGAGTTATATATATCTAACTTACCCCTGAATATATCTTCAAATTCATTCTTGTATGGCGATAATTTAAAGAACCTGTAAAAGTCCTGCAGGTACTGGGTTGTTATGGTTTTGAACGAAAGGTTTGGATCAAGTTCTATTTCTCCGTCTTTTAACTGGTCCATCCCTTCCAGCTCCATTCTGAAAACCTTTAGCATCATGCTTTTCTGGTTTGCCGGAAGATGCTTAAGATTGAGAACAAGCGAATATTTATCTGAATTACATATAAAAGGTGTTTTATATAGTGCCTCGGCCAGGTCATTTGTACCTTCACTTAATACTTCGTCCCTGAACACTTCGTTTAATGATTCATGATCAGGATAAAAGGGAAGGAACCAGTTTGAGAATTTCCTGAAAAAATCAAAGTTCTTGAGATTGGCGAATGCCGACATATAAACATCGGCTCCTTCCATCTGGAGCTTTGAAAATTCCTCCATAGTTTTGTACACATCTTCAGACTCTTCGAATAGATCCTTCCAGTCCGGGTTTTTACCCTCTATAAGATCTTTAGGAAGTAAATTATCAAGGTCAAGCTTGTCTTCCAGCTTGGGTCTCAGGTCTGCAACCTTTGGTAGTATCTCATCATGAAGTTTCTTACCAATGCGTTCTGTTTCCCTCGACCTTATAAACTGCAATGCCAGAATACGCATATGCTCTCTGAATGCCTTATCATCAGATAATTCGTCCAGTCTGGCTATAATCTCCGGATAGATTCCTATCCTTTCGTCATAATACTGTAATACCAGAACCAGTCCTGACAGTGCTCTTTCCCTTACCTGGCTTGCTCCCTCGCAGTAGATATTTATCAGGTGTATTATTTTTTTTGTTTCCCATATGCGCAGGGTGCTAAGTGTCAGGGAACTTACAAATATGCTCTGCTCGTACCAGCTAAAGTTCTCACCATCCCTTATGATATTAACCAGTTCGTCTTCTGCATCACCATATTTATCGGTAAGCCAGAGATGGTTAAATATATCCTCAATTAGCCTCTCATGCTTCATGAAAAGTTCTGTGTCTGACTCCGATAGTGAGGTACCTGTTTCTTTCAACCATTCGTCGAGCTCTGACTTAAAGCTCAGGTCGTCTATGGTCTCAATTATCTTTTTGCCTGCCAGCAGTTTTTCTTTCTCAACACTATTTTGAAGCCAGTAGGTTTGCCATCCTGAGAACCTCGACAGTAGGTCCTGTTTTATTTCATCGGTAAGCTCTAACAATGATTGCTGAAGTCGATAGTATACTTTCTTTCTCTCAGGATCATGTACTCCTTCAGCAGTATACCTTATCATATTCCTGTATGTTACCGCCAGTGCTTCAAGCCGGTCAGAATGATCCGACCTGCTGCTCAGGGTAGCAAAATCTTTAATATTATCAATAGCCTGTTTAACCCTTTTCGACAGAACAAGGGAGCTTATCATCTTATGTTTATTTAATACTTTTACCGGATCCATTTATTTAATCTCCTCCAAATAAATGCTTATTATTGTGTATTCTAACTACTAATAGCATTACTTTGTTAGCTAATATATCAATAATCAAGCCGACAAGCGAATGTTGGTGATTTTAGGTACAATTTGGCAGTGATAAGAACAATAAATGCGCAATAATGGCATAAATACAGGATGTTTACCAACTTCGCCTGATGAGGTGAAGATAAGGGGATGGAGTCAACTTGACGTAATTTTATTCTCTGGTGATGCTTATATCGATCACCCTTCATTTGGCCCGGCTGTAATAGGCAGAGTACTTGAAGCCGAAGGTCTGAAAGTTGCTATTGTACCACAACCTAACTGGAGGGATGATCTGAGGGATTTTAAAAAGTTGGGCATACCCCGGTTATTCTTTGCTGTTAGTGCCGGGAATATGGATTCAATGGTTAATCATTATACGGCGATGAAAAGACTCAGGTCGGATGATGCTTATACCCCGGGCGGAAGAAGTGGTTATCGTCCCAATTATCCATCCATCGTCTATTCACAAATTTTAAAGAGTCTCTTTCCTGATATCCCTGTCGTTCTTGGAGGCGTTGAAGCTTCAATGAGGCGGCTGGCGCACTACGATTACTGGAAAAATAGCGTGGAGCCTTCTATATTGGAGTCTAGTGGTGCTGATATGCTCGTATATGGGATGGGAGAGAAACCTGTGCAAGAATTGGTTAAGCTGCTGAAAAAAGGTATTCCCTTCGACTCACTTAATACAATTCCCCAGACTGCTATAACTATACCGTCGGGTTCTGAACCACCAAAAAATAAAAGCTGGAAGACGATTACCCTGGATTCTTACAAAGAGGTTGCCGAAGATAAGAGCAAATTTTCTCAAGCTTTTGTAGAGTTTGAAAAAGAATCTAATAAAATTGATGCAGCCAGGCTGGTTCAGAAACAAAATAAAGTGAATGTTGTGGTAAACCCTCAATATGAGCCTTCATCTACCAGCGAAGCAGATAGTATTTATGATTTGCCATTTACCAGGCTCCCGCACCCACGCTACAGAAAGAAACCCCCCATCCCTGCCTTTGAGATGATTAAATTCTCGGTAAATATGCACAGGGGATGCTTTGGAGGATGTAGTTTTTGTGCGATTGCAGCCCACCAGGGTAAGCATGTAGTAAGCAGGAGTGAAGAATCAATCATGAGAGAGATTGATACAATTGTTTCTGATCCTGATTTCAAGGGTATAATATCTGATATAGGGGGTCCATCTGCCAATATGTATATGATGAAGGGAAAGGATATTAAGGTTTGCAGAAACTGTTCGCGCCCATCGTGTATATGGCCTTCTGTTTGCCCAAACCTGTCAACCGATCATAGCAAACTTGTTGAGCTGTACTCAAAGATCAGGAAAACCGATGGCTTGAAAAGATTTTTTGTAACGAGTGGAATTCGTTATGATCTTCTTACTTCCACATACAATAAAAATGCTGGTAAGGCAGAGAGCGATTACCTTAGCGATATTATCAGGTATCATGTATCAGGCAGGTTGAAAGTAGCTCCTGAGCATACCAGCAGCTCAGTTTTGAAAGCAATGAGAAAAACGTCTTTCAATCTGTTTATTGAGTTCGTGGGACGGTTTAAGATGCTTACAAAGAAATATAATCTTAATTACGAGCTGGTTCCCTATCTTATTTCCAGTCATCCAGGCTGTACACTCGAACATATGGGTGAACTCGCTGTGGCTGTAAATAAACTTGATATCAGACTGGAACAGGTACAGGATTTTACACCCACTCCTATGACAATGGCAACCACCATGTTCTATACAGGGTACGATCCCTATACCCATAAAAAACTATTTATTGCGAGCTCTGAGAATGAGAAAAGAAGACAGAACAGGATTTTCTTCTGGAACAGGAAGGAGAATGCTAATGAAGTTAAAAGCGACCTTTCCTACATAGGTCGTCATGATTTAATCAGGGAATTATATGGTAAGAGCAAAGAGGTAAGAGCAAAGGGTAAAGGGCAAAGGGGGAAGAGCAAAGAGCAAAGCAAAGCAAAGGGCAAAGGGCAAGGGGCAAAGGGCAGAAGATGATGACTCTGCTCCCTGCCCCGTGCTCCATGCAGCCCGAAGGGCTATTTTCTTAAAGACTTAAACTCCGATCCTTCTTTCCACGCCGGCCATTTATCTGAGTTTGCTAGCTGGTATCCTATATCGAAGGATATCTGAGCGTCTTCAACTATGCCTGACATATCCCATGTTTCAGGGTAATAATTATCGGCTGCCTTATGATACTTTGTGTCGATATAATCTTTTTCCTGTGCTGCAGCCCATTCTTTCCCATGTTCCCTTGAGTCGCAATTGCCACGTGCATAGAGGGCGGGGACACCTTTCTTTGCAAATGAAAAATGGTCGGATCTGAAATACATTCCTGTATGCGCATTAGGATCGGGAAAGATATAGCGATCCTGTTTTGCTGCCGCTACAATAAGGTAGTCGTCAAGTTCTGACTGCCAGAAACCGGTTACCATAACATCCTTCATTCTTCCAATTGGCAAGACCAGGTCATTATTAATATTGGCAACTGTTTTTTCAATAGGGAAGGCAGGATTATCAACATAGTAACCTGATCCCAGGAGACCCTGTTCTTCTGCTGTAGGGAAGAATAGCATAACAGACCTGGATGGTCTTTCCTCCATGCTTGCAAATGCTTCTCCTATTTCGAACATCATTGCCATTGTTGTGCCATTGTCAACAGCCCCATTGTAAATTGAATCACCATCCTGAATTTCACCTACCCCAAAATGATCCCAGTGTCCTGAATAGATAATTACTTCATCCGGTGTGTCTTTCCCTTCAAGTACTCCTGCTACATTATAGGAACTGTTATATTCAAACTGGTTTGTAAGCTCAAGAGAAATTGTCGATTGCATGTCGAAGCCTTTAAAATCTTTCTGGCATGCTTTAATCCTTAGTTCTTCGATATTATACCCTAGATCGGAAAATAGTTTATCAGCTGCACCTGCCTCAATCCAGCCATTAAACATGCATCTGTCAAGGTTTCCATTGCCTTTATCCATAAAAAGGTTTGGTGTCAGAGAGCTGTTTCTGGGTATACCGTATGTATAACCGGCTCCTTCGGTTTCATGAACAATCAGTATTCCGCTTGCTCCCCTTCTTGCTGCTTCTTCATATTTATAGGTCCATCGGCCATAGTAGGTCATCTCCCTGCCTTTAAACAGGGTCTCGTCACCTGTATACAATCCCGGGTCATTTACCAGTACAATCACTGTCTTGCCTTTAATATCGATATTTTCAAAATCATCCCATTCATATTCGGAAGCAGTAATACCAAAGCCGGCAAAAACCAGTGGCGATTCTGTAATTGATATTTTGTTTTCAATTCTTGCTGATGATATTGCAAGCTCATCAGGCCATGATAATTTAAACTTATTATTTGGTGTTTGTATAACTACTGGTTCAGTAATTTCTGTTTGTACCGAAACCATAGGCACCTCCTGCAAATAGCTGTCTCCGAAGGCAGGACTGAACCCGATATTCTTAAGCTGTTCCTCAAGGTATTTAAGAGTAATAGCCTCTCCTTCAGTGAATGGAGCTCTGCCCATGAACTCATCTGATCCAAGCTTGCTTACATATAAGGCCAGGTCTTCTGTGTTTATGCTTTCATATGCAAGAGTGAAGTCGCTGTTGCTCTTACACGATATGCCAATTATTATAATTATTGCGAGGATCCAATTTATTGATTTCATGATATAATTTTTAATATTTCGCGGGGATGGCTTTAATAATGTTAATAATAGTGTCTGCTGATTTTTTCATCGACTGAACAGAGATATATTCATATTTACCATGGAAGTTATGCCCCCCTGTAAATATGTTGGGGCAGGGCAGCCCCATAAACGATAACCTTGCACCATCTGTACCACCTCTTATAGGTTTTATAATCGGTTTTACACCGGCATCCACCATGGCATTCTCTGCAAGACTGATAATATGATAATGAGGTTCGACCTTTTCTCTCATATTGAAATACTGATCTTTTATTTCCAGAGCTACCCGGGCCGATCTGTATTTATTATTGATATAATCTGTTATTGTAGATAATCTCTCCTTCTTTTTTAAAAACAGCTCAGAATTATGGTCCCTGATAAGGTACCTTATTTCACTTTCTTCGACTGTGCCTTCAAAATCAATCAGATGGTAGAAGCCTTCATATCCTTCTGTGTGCTCAGGCCTTTCGTAGGAGGGGAGCATATCCATAAACTCCTTTGCCAGGTAGACTGAATTAATCATTTGATTCTTTGCTGTCCCTGGATGCACATTCCTCCCTTTAAAGACAATTGTTGCAATCGCAGCATTAAAATTTTCAAATTCTAATTCTCCTGCTTGACCCCCGTCGATAGTGTAGGCAAAGTCGGCACCGAATTTCTCTACATCAAATTTGTCGGCTCCTCTCCCTATTTCTTCATCAGGAGTAAATCCAATGCGGATTTCCCCATGTTCAATCTCCGGATTTTCAACGAAGTATTCAATGGCAGTTAGTATTTCTGCAATGCCGGCCTTATCGTCAGCACCAAGAAGGCTCGTGCCATCAGTACAGATAAGGGTATTGCCAATATAATTTTTTAATTCAGAGAATTCAGAAGGAGAGAGGACAATATCATCTTCTTTATTGAGTATAATATCTTCCCCGTCATAGTTTTCTATAATCCTTGGCCTGACATTAGTCCCGCTCATGTCAGGACTGGTATCCATATGAGATATAAAGCCAACAACAGGCAATTTCTTCTTACTATTAGATGGCAGGGTAGCCATTAGATAGGCATTTTTATCAAGGCTTATATCAGATAATCCTAACTCCCCCAGCTCTTTTTCTAATAATCTGGCCAGGTCAAATTGTTTTTCTGTACTGGGACAACTCTTTGAATTTTCATCCGACTGAGTGTCAATACTTGCGTACCTGATAAATCTATCAACTATTTTCTCCATCTTCATAAAAGTGTTTACCTGAATGCTATATTTCCAAGTATTATCCTGCCACTCTTCCAGAAAGCCCTGTAGTATGGGTCATCACTGAGATAAACTACTTCACCCTGGCCAACTCTTTCAGAGCCTATAACGAGAGTATTACCTATATTCTTGATAAATTTTGACCCGGCAAAACCGGATACAGGCTCATCTTCTGTAATATAGGCAATATTGTTTCCATTTTCCAGGTAGGGCATACCATCAGATCTTTTAATTATAAACCATTCTGTTCCAAGACCATATACATATGGATGTGTGTCATCCAGTTTAACGCGGTAGATACTGCTGGCTGATCGGCTGTTAAGTGATTCTCTTCTCTGGTTTTCAAATTTCTTCAGGAGAGCGGGATCATCACTTTTCTTCTTCCCCTCAGCTTCAGTTCTTTCTTTCTTTTGTTTTTCAATGGCCTTGAAAAGACTGGTTGTCTTTTCAGCTGAGAACAATGAAACAGCACGTTCAAAGGCAACTATTCTACCTCCAGCCTTTGCATACTCAAGTAATTTGTCTTTCGCACTTGAATAAGAACCTGATGGGAGGTATAGCACATCATATTCTCCAAGATCAGTATTTGGCAGGCTCGAAGCATCAATAATAGTTATCGGATACTCGAGTTCCTTTTCAAAGAAAAACCATAATTCTCCAAACGAGCCAGTTGATGTTCCGTCGCCACCAACCAGGGCAATTTTGGGAGGATCGTTTAATCTGGCATTATTTGAACCAAGGTCAATTCCTTTTTCAGCAAGACCGGTAAAGACCGGATTAATAATTACCTGGGTCAGATTAGCTGCATCTGTAACCAGCTTATCAAATTTATCACCAAGGTGTTTATTATCTCCACGTGCAATTATAAGGCTTCCCCGGTTATATGTCTTACCATCGAGGGTAAATGTCTTTGTTACATAGCGGATATTCAGATTCTTTTTATACAGGGCCGACATCAGCCTGGCTTCACCATAACCCTTCCAGTTTGCGAGGTATGCATATGGCGGATTATCAGGAATTTTAATATTTTCAAAAACAAACTCTACTTTCTTATCACTTCCGGCGATCTTGTCTTTAACTGCATATGCTTCAAGGCTATAGAGGTAGGGGAGGGCCCATCCCGTAAGATCATAGCTCAGAGAATCTGTAAACTTTGAATCAGGTTCAAAAAATACTTCAACAAGATGTGATTGTGGCTGATATGCGCTAACCAGTATATCACCTTCTTCAGGTGTTGTTTTGCCCTGTTTATTTGCGAGGTAATCAAATCCTTCAATTGATTTTGCACTCTTCCTGGCATAGCTGTATTCGATCTGGTTGGCATCAAGCAACTCGCAGAAGGACTTCAGATCATGTGTATTATTATCCCCTTTAATGAGAATCGACTTATATTCAAAACCGGGATTTGAAGTACCTGTTTTAAAGAACTTTTCGAATTCAGTAAGTAGCTTTTCCCTTGCATCATAAGAAGTTTTTATGGTTGCCAGGCTCGACATATAATGACCTTCTATCCTGGTTGAAAGGGTAAGAGTATCTCCTGCAGATCTTTTTATACCCAGTCCGGCTCCACCTCCACCACCTTGCTCAAAAGTAAAGCCCATTGCTCCGTTAAATAACGGCCATGTGTCGCCAAAACTCGGACAGAACAGGTCGAAACTTTCTTTGGTGAAATATAATCTGGCTTTCTCATCGAATAATTGGGCATTGGCCTCGCCGGTAAGCTTGTGAAATTCGTGCTGCCATTTACTTATAACATTATGCCATGGATCTGCTCCCGGCGCAAAGAAATAGCTTGATTCGGTACCCATCTCGTGAAAATCGGCGTGAACATGAGGCATAAATCTGTTATAGAGTGCAATTCTTTGTTTAGTTTCAATCTGGGTTTGCCATGCCCAATCGCGGTTCAGATCAAAGAGGTAATGATTAAGCCTTGCACTTGGCCATGGCTGACCATGAGACCAGTCATTAGGATCAGGATTTACATTTAAGGGCTGTCTCCTCCGGTACCTGCTGGTATACAGGTCTCTTCCATCTGGATTCTGACAGGGATCGATAACAATTATGCATTCTTCGAGCCATTTGCCTGATTCTTCAACATTCCTGCTTACCAGATCATATAATACCTTCATAGATGCTTCCATCCCTACAGATTCATTTCCATGTACATTATAACTTAGCCATATAAATGGTTTTTTATTACCATCAGGCTCTCCATCCATAAGGCCTATAGTTTGTAGGTTATTTATCCTGAATTTCTCAAGATTCTCTATATTCTCAGCCGTTGAGATAAAGCATGCAATCAGTGGTCTCCCTTCGTTAGTAAGGCCATATTCTTCAATGGTAACCCCTGGCGATATATCAGCTACATACCTAAAATATTCTATTGTTTTTGAATGAAATGTGAATTGTGAACCAAGTTCATACCCAAGAAATTCTCCGGGAGACTTTATGTCCTGGCTAAAAGTATTGAATGATAAAATGGTCAGTAATGATAAGATTGCAATTTTTCTCATTTGATTAATTTTTAGAACTAAACTCTAAAGATATATTTATTAGTTTTATATCAACCTAGACTTAATTATGTTTTTAAATATGGAAGTATCCAGACCAAAAATAGTAACTTGCCAATACTAACCGTCATTAATAAAACCTCGTGATGAAAAAACTTATTCGCCAATTTCCATTATTATTATTGCTATTACTTTTTACAGTAGCATGCAATGATAAAACTAAGGATAGTCCGAATGTTATATTTATTTCTTTTGATGATCTACGGCCTGAACTTGGCTGTTATGGAAATGAGGAAATAAAGACACCTAACCTTGACAGGCTGGCGGATGAGGGTGTTGTTTTCTTAAACAACTATTGTCAGGTTGCAGTATGTCAACCCTCAAGGGCAAGTTATATGACTGGCATCAGGCCAGATTCCGTCGGATCGTGGCACCTGGGAGACCACCACAGAGGGGTGCACCCTGATATTGTAACTATGCCACAATATTTTAAGAAATTTGGATATCATACCGTTTCGATAGGGAAGATTTTCCATAATCATGTTCCTGATTCCATTTCCTTTGATGAGCCCGATCTCAGACCTCCTGAGTACAGGACAGCTGATATGGTTGATCGCGATGCCGAAACTTTCCACTATGATGATGAGATAACTGCTGCCCAGGCCAAGCGCAGGGCTGATTTGATGATAAGCAGACCGGGTGAAAAGCTATATAATGACGGCTGGGGCTATGGTACTTCTGTTGAAATCTATGATGGGTCGGATAGTGAGTTTTACGACGGTGCTCAAACAGATCTGGCACTTGAAACACTGGCAAGACTTAAAGATATGGATGAGCCATTTTTCCTTGCAATGGGTTATTACAGGCCGCACCTGCCTTTTGTTGCTCCCAAGAAATACTGGGATCTTTACGACAGAGATGAAATAACACCTGCACTAAACAATTATATTCCTGAGAATGCACCTGGTTTTGCAATGAACTCTATGTATGAATTGAAAAGCTGCCTGGATATGCAGTCGATTGTTCAACATCCTGTTTTAGGTACTCTGCCTGATTCCCTGGGTCGAATGTTAAAGCATGGATACTATGCATCTGTGAGTTATGTGGATGCCTGTTTTGGACGTTTACTTGATGGACTGGATGAGATGGGTCTTAGTGATAATACAATTGTTGTGATTATAGGAGACCATGGATGGAAGCTTGGAGAGCATGGAAGCTGGGGGAAAATGACTAATTATGAGATTGATACAAGAGTACCCCTTATTATCAGAGCCAGTGGTATAAAGGGAAAGGGTCAAAGCACCGAAAGGCTGACTGAACTTGTTGATGTTTTTCCGACTTTATGTGAACTTGCAGGCATAGATGTAGCAGATTACCTGCAGGGAACAAGCATGGTTCCTCTCCTGGAAGATCCTGAAAAGGAGTGGAAATCGGCCATTTTCAGCCAGTTTCACAGGAGGCCCAGAGTATCTATAGACAGTTTAAGATATATGGGCTATGCGATGCGTAACGACAGGTATCATTATATTGAATGGTATTATTGGGATAACGATAACAAAGTTGCTCTGGACTATGTTGCCAGCGAATTATATGATCATCAGACTGATCCTGGTGAGAATATGAATATTGCAGATATTCCCGAAAATAAAGACCTGGTCAATGATCTCAGTAAAGCACTGAAAGACGGATGGAGGGCAGCCAGACCAGAGCAGCCAAATTAATTATTCTGTCGCTTTTTTAAATTCCGATTTACCTCCAACAACCGGTAAAGTCAGTGAAGTGCCGTCCAGGTCAATAGTAAGCTCTGTTCCGGGATCAGGCCAGAGTGTAAACTCCCTGTCGCTCGAAAATATCATCAGTCCTATCTGCTGACCAGCTTTTAATACCTGATCGTCAGGTTGCAGGTCAAATGTCATTTCATAAAATTTACCCGGAACCAGAGGCTTGCTTTTGCTAAGAGACTTCGAGTTTTGCAGATCAGCCCATCCTCTGGTAATAATATTATCTGTAATCTTTGCCCTGCGCCCATCGTTCCAGGGCAATGAAACAAGCCACACAGAAAGGTTGACGGCAGGCTTGCTGCTTGCTGCCTTAATAGTAATTCTCGCAGTTCCGGAAATATGTATATCCTTCTTTAATACCTGACTCAGATAAAGCAACCTGTGATTTGTCCATTCTGCTTTTGCAAGTGAGGTGCCATCGAATGAGACGTTATCAATAAGTGTTTCATTTCCCTGGTCAATCTTTTTCTCAGTATATAAAGACCCAATTCCGGGCGCCCCAGCCCCCGGGTATAATACTATTTCTGAAGCATCAGGGTTAGGATAGTCCTTATAGGGAGTTGGCTTACTATCATCTTCTCTGACTATCCAGGCCTTCGGATCATTTTCCACACCATTCTCGATGCCGAATAAGTACCTGGTAAACCACCTGTTCATCATCTCTATTGGAGGAGGACCACCATGACCGGCCTGGTGATAATATATCTGTACAGGTACTCCTTTTGCTTTGAGAGCCTGTGATATCCTGTTGCTGTGTTCTGGCATTACATTCCAGTCGTTAAATCCATGAGACATCAGGACAGCAGCCCTGAGAGGTTTAAGATCGTTAAGATAATCTCTGCCTGCCCAGAATTCATTGTAGTCGCCAGTAAGCCTGTCCTGGTTCTGATTCATTTCTATATCCCTTATATTGGTGTTGCAATATTCTCTGTTTTCGGGATACCCACTATTTATAAAATTATAAAGAACATCCACATCTTCTCCAAGGTATCCACCGGGACTTCTCACAAGACCATTTGATCTGTAATAGTGATAGTAAGAAGTATTGGGAGCTATAGGTATTATTGCTTCGAGTCCTTCTACTCCAGTGGTGGCTGCAGCCAGCGGAAGAGTACCATTATATGAGGTTCCTGTCATGCCTGCTTTGCCGGTCGCCCAGTATGCCTCAACTGTCTCATCTCCATCTATTGTTGTATAGCCCTTTGCTCGTCCGTTCAGCCAGTCTATAACCGCCTTCGGGGCAAGAGATTCGTTGTCTCCGCCTATTGTCGGGCATCCCTGCGACAGACCTGTTCCTGGCGAACAGGAATGGACTACTATAAAGCCTCTTGGTACCCAATCACGAGTTTGTGATTTAGAAATATATCCTTTCCTCTCCTGTTGTTTTATTTCAGGAGGGTTCATCCTTGCCGGCGGTTCTTCGCCCAGTTCCTGCCTTACGTCCCAGAAATCTTCCTTGTTATTAGATCCGGTACCCATATAATACGGACTGGATTCATAAATTACAGGTAGCTTAAGTCCTTCAGTATCGGTTTGGTATGGACGGGTTACATCAACGTACATCCTGTCTGGTTTGCCGTCGCCATCAGAATCAAACTCTGTCTCAACCCACAGGTCATGAACAGATCCATTTATCCGGATCATCGAAATCAGGGACAATCTGGGCCATCCCATCTTTGAAAACAGGACTTGCTTTCTTTTGAGCGGAACTATTTATACTAATAAGTGATAATAGAAAACCCGCCAGCATAATTCTTGATATAATTTTCATTATTTATTTATTTGGATCGTAATATGTAGATCGGTAAAATTAAAATATTTTAACAAACCTGTTAAAGTAAATGATATTAATAATTTAGTTGTTGGTTCACGATTTTTTATGTCATATAGGATAGCAGGGAATAAAATTTTCTATGTTATTAAACAATATTACGGGATAATGCCTGTCTATTGATTATTTTTATACATCTGAATATTAGACTAAAACTTAAACTTTATTAAATGAAACGTTTAAAAGTATTATACCGGGGACTAAGTATTTTGCTTCTGCTTTTTATTTTGCAAAATGGTGTTCTTGCACAAAGACCTGGCCAGCCTTCATCAATACTGGGATGGGCTGACGATAATAACTACCTGATGTATGACACCAATTCAGATGGTGACAGGATAGTTATGAGCGTTAGCGTCAGGACAGGCAAGAAGAAAGTATATAAAGATTATGTCGACAGGCGTGGAGATTTCTCAGAAAGCTTACCTGAAGGATTCAGCCTTGGATACGGAATATCTATAGGGGAAGACCAGGAGACAGTGGTTCTGGCAAAGGATAATGATCTATGGTCTTTCACACTGGGTGACCTTGAAGCAAAGAGACTGACTGATGACGAGTCTGTAGAACTTAACCCAAAGATGTCGCCAGATGGAAAGAAGGTCGCATATACAAAGAATCGCGATCTTTACATATTCGACCTGGAAAAGAACAAGGAAGTTCGCTTAACGACCGGTGCTACAGATAAAATTTATAATGGATATGCTTCATGGGTATATATGGAAGAGATACTTGGAAGAGCAACCAGGTATGCTGCATTCTGGTGGTCACCTGACGGGAATAAGATAGCTTATTTACATACAGACGAGAGCCCGGTTCCGGAATTTATTATAAACCGTATTGATGAACCTGACGGACTTCATGGGACGCAGGAAATAACTCCTTATCCAAAACCGGGAGACAAGAATCCTATTGTTAAGATGGGAGTGGTTGACCTGGGAACAAAGGAGACCATATGGATAAAAACAGATGATAGTATAGATCAGTATATAGCATGGCCAACCTGGACTGTCGACAGCAGGAAGCTAATGGTGCAGGTGCTTAACCGCGATCAGAACGACATGAGCTTTATCCTGGCAGATATTAGCACCGGTGATTTTGATGAGATCTATGTCGAAAAAAATAATACATGGGTCGATTTCTTTAGTGATATATACGTATTTGAAAATGGGAGTGGCTTTATCGTCAGATCTTGTAAAAGCGAATGGTTCAATCTCTATTACTATGACTGGGATGGTAATTTAAAGGCACAATTAACCGATCTTGATTGGAGAGTCCTCGGGATTAGCAGGGTTGATGAAAAACTCGGAATTGTATATTTTACAGGTACTGGCAGTGAGTCGACAGACATACAGCTGTTCAGAGTAGGACTCGATGGCTCAGGATTAGTACAACTTACTTCCGGGGCCGGCAACCACTCTGCCAATATTTCACCATCAGGAAAATATATTATCGATAGCTGGTCGAATATTACTACCCCACAAACAATAACACTTATTGATAAAGGTGGCAGTAAGGTTAAAGATATTGAGGCAGCAGAAAAAATAGAATTTGATGCTTCTAAGATGGCAAAGAGTGAACTGGTGAGAATACCTTCAACAGATGGCTTCATGCTTCCGGCCCTTATAACATACCCATTGAACTTTGACGAAACTAAGAAATACCCCGTGGTCTTTACAATCTATGGTGGCCCCGATTCAGGAGGCGTCAGAAACAGGTACAGTGGCAGGCCCAGCTGGTATGCTCAAAATAATATTATTACAATCTCTGTTGATCACCGAGCCTCAGGGCATTTTGGCAAAAAGGGACTGGATTATATGTACAGGAATCTTGGAAAATGGGAAATGCATGATTATATAGAGGCAGTAAAGTGGTTAAGAGAGAAACCATATGTTGATGCCGATAGGATGGGGATAACAGGCGGGTCATATGGCGGATATACTACAGCTATGGCTCTAACCTATGGGGCTGATTACTGGACACATGGTATAGCTAATTATTCAGTAACAGACTGGCGCCTTTATGACAATGTTTATACTGAAAGGTTTATGGATACGCCAGAGGACAATCCTGAAGGCTATAAAGCAGGGTCTGTATTAACTTATGCTGAAAACCTGAAAGGTAAATTATATATAGTACACGGTATGGCAGATGATAATGTCCATATGCAAAACTCTATATACCTTATATCCCGGCTACAGGATCTTGATAAGCGTTTTGATTTTATGATCTATGCCGGCGGAAGACATGGATGGGGCGGACCGAAAGCTGTTCATCACAGAAATGCACAGAATGAACACTGGATGAAGTGGTTCTTCGGGGAGGAAGATTAACACGAATTAAAGACAAATTTCACGGATAAGAGAATAATTTCAAAGATTTAAATAATTAAGGGGGACCATTTTGATCCCCCTCTTTTTTATTCGTGTTAATTTGTCCCTGATTGGTGCAAATCTCTTCCTATTTCTGCAGAGCTTTCAGCTTCTCCTTTACTTTGGCCATTTTTTCTGTAACAGCAAGGTACTCCTCCTTAAGTGAGGCTTTCTTCTTTTCAAGCTCATCCTTATCAACATTACCTTCTTTTTCAGCCTGGGAGATTTTTTTCTTCATCACATCAAGCTCATCTTTCCTGACGTTGAGCTTCTTTAACAACATCTCCAGTTCCTTTATTTCGCTGTTTGCATCACCTTTCAGAACCTCCTTCTGTCCCTCAGCAACCATCTTTACTTTAAGCTTATAGTTATCCGTTTTCCCATTTTTAGCGACAAGCTTTTCCATGTAAATTACCTCGTCGTTAAATCCTTTGGCTTTAATAATTACAATGTCGTTATTCTCCAGGTCAATTGTAAATATACCTTCCTTATCAGTGGTAGTGCCGTCTGTTTTGCCTTTTAAAACGATTGTTGCACCCGGTATAGGATCACCTTTAACATCATAAACGCCACATGTTAGTTTAACTGCCTTTGCAACAGTGGGGATTGTATTAGTGTCATTCTTTTCATATTCTGGCTGCGCAAAAGCTGCGAGTAACAGAATCACAACAGGCAGAGACCATAGTATATGCAGGGCTCTGGTCTTTGGGGTCTTCTTTTGTTTCATCATCTTTAAACGTTTTGCGTTGAGAGAGTAGTTAAGATTATTGGTTATACCTATAATTTCCATTCCCATCAACTGGTTAATTAATACAGAATGATACCTGCCGACGCTGTAGCCCTGCGCAATGACTCCTTCGTCGGCGAGGTATTCATGATTTTGTTTAATTGATCTTTCGTATAGCCATATAAAGGGGTTGAACCACATAAATATGGTTATCATTTCTACAATGAAGAGATCAAACCAATGATTTTCACGAATGTGCACTTTTTCGTGGGCTATAATATCATCAATTTCAGTATCTCTGATATATTTGGGGTTAATAAATATCATCTTCATAAAAGAGAATGGAAGCAGAAATTTGTCATTCTCAATTATTCTTATTTCCTCATCCTTTCTATGGGTTGATCTCAATATAATTGAGGTAAGTAAAATAAACTGCCACAGTATCCTGGAAAAGAAAATGGCCACACCTGTTATGTAGACTATAATAACAATAAAAGATATTCCGGGAATCTTATTACCGGTGCCATTACTTCTGTTAAACAAAGATTCCAGAACAGGGTCTGAAGAACTGGCTGCCGGCAAAGAAGCACTGTAATGAAGTGTTATCATGGGAATTACCATAGACAGTACCAGGGCAGACATAAGGAATATCCGATTCGTATTGAAAAATGTCTCCCTCCTCAGGAAGAACCAGTAAACACAATAGAGCAGAGACATTGAAAGTGATGCCTTTATCAGGTAAGCTCCGAACTCAATCATTACTATTATCTTTATTATTTTTTAATTCATCCCGGGTCTCATTAATGATTTCTTCCAGTTCTTTTAGTGAGATATCATTTTCCCTGGCAAAGAAGGTGGCCATTTTTGGGAATGAGCCGTTAAAATAATTAACCAGAAGATTTGACAGTTGATATTTTGTATAATCAACCTTGCTTATTTCAGCCGTGAAGAGGTGGGTGTTGCCTATTTTCCTATGACTGACGAAATCCTTCTTCTCCAGTACCTTTAATACAGTTGCAACTGTCGTATAAGCAGGTTTCGGATTGTCGAAGCTGTCAACAAGGTCTTTTACAACAGCCTCTTCCAGTTCCCATAAGATATTCATTACCTGCTCTTCTGCTTTTGTGAGTCGTGTGATTTTGGGAGCATTCATTTAATTAATTGTAGAAAATTATTAACTACTACAAATATAGTATTAGATGTATAATAAACCTACTATAAATATAGTAATAGAAGGGATGTTGAATATTTATGTCGTGTAAAGACCTGTTATACAAACATATATATCCTATGTTAATGTTGTGTTAAACTTCTGCCCATCTTCAATAATATTATCTGTCATATTAATTCACCAATATTTTTAGTTATTTTACTTTTTTGTTGCTTTTAGCAGCGAGCTTGAGGTTGATAAGGTGCCTGTTTGCTGGCAGGGTTGAAGAAGAATAAGGTATATTAATTAATAAGGTGGGGGATTTATGAATAAGGTATTCTCAGGTAAAATATTGATTGTGTCAATACTACTGACAGGATTGGTTGGTATATCCTGTTCAAGGAGACTTGATGCAGATGATTTTGAATTGGTAATTACTCCACTTAACACAGGCTCGGAAGCAAGTATAAGAGCACTGAATGTGATCGATAAAAACATCGTCTGGGCTTCGGGCAGCGGAGGGGAGTATTTACTTACAGCCAACGGGGGACAATCCTGGAAGATTGGTCAGATAGATGGCGCAGAGGAGGATGACCTGAGGAGTATTTATGCATGGAATGCCAACAGGGCACTTGTGCTTGGAACATCAAATCCCGGAAGGGCTTATCTTACAGAAACTGCCGGGGAGGATTGGCAGATAGTATATGAGAATACTACACCCGGCATTTTTTTTAATTCACTTAGTTTTGCCGATGATTTAAGGGGCATGGCACTGGGCGATCCTATTGATAGTACAAGTTTCGTGATAAAGACAAATGACAGTGGCCAGACATGGGAAAGAGTTGAGGGCCTGCCCATACTGCTTGATAAGGAGTTTAATTTTGCTGCCTCTAATTCATGCATACAGTATAATAGATCAGGCAAAGTATGGATAGCTACCGGTGGGGGGGGGGCAAGGGTATTTTCATCGGATGACCATGGCCTGAGCTGGAAAGCATCAGAAACAGGTATAGTATATGCAGAACCATCCACTGGAATATTTTCAATTTCATTTGTGGATGAGGACCGTGGTATAATAGTTGGCGGAGATTTTGAGAATCCTGAGATGAATGAAAGAATTGCGGCTTTTACCCTGGATGGGGGTGAAAGATGGATACTTGCAGAAGAAATGCCCGATCAGTACCGGAGTTGTGTCTTCTGGGTCAACTACAGGGGAAAGGATATTGCTCTTGCAGCAGGTAAAACCGGCATTGATATTTCAGTGGATAATGGCAATAGCTGGCAAAAGATTTCTTCTGAAGGATACTATACCGGCAGATCGGTACCGGGAACAAATACAGGCTATCTTGCCGGATCTGATGGCAGGATAAGCAAGATTGTTCTGAAGAAGAAGAAGTCAGAGGCTGATGAATTGATTTAAGCCTAAAGCCTAAAGCCTAAAGCCTAAAGCCTAAAGCCTAAAGCCTAAAGCCTAAAGACTAACGATAAAGCGAAATATATGACACAGAAGGATAAACTGGATCTCCTGAGAAGGGACATGAAACACAATAGCATTGATGCTTATATAGTGCCTGTTACCGACCCTCACCTTGGTGAGTATGTTCCGGAGCACTGGCGATTGATAAAGTGGCTGACAGGCTTTACAGGATCGGCAGCTAATGTTGTCGTAACGCAAGATTTTGCAGGTTTATGGACAGATTCGCGATATTTTATACAGGCAGAGAAGGAACTGAAAGACTCAGGCTTTGAGCTGGTGAGGTTAAAAATACCTCATTCACCCGAGTATGTTGAGTGGCTTGAGAACAATCTGCCTTCAGGAAGCAGGGTAGCGGTTGATGGTAAGCTAATACCAATAGGTACTGTTAAATATATCCAGGATAAATTTAAGAGAAAGGGAATAGATTTGCTTACCAGCCTGGATCTGATCTCTGGCATTATTGATAACAGGGAGCCCATGCCATCAGCCAGTGCATTTGAGCACGAGTTGAAATTCGCTGGTATAAGCAGGGCGCAAAAGCTGGGTGAGATAAGAAGAAGAATGAATGAAATGAAAGCAGATTATCATCTTCTGACTTCACTTGATGATATTGCATGGACACTAAATATTCGTGGGAATGATGTGAATTATAGTCCCTTATTTACCTCATTCGCTATTATCGATAAAAAGGGGTTCAGCTTATTTGCCGACTCTAAGAAAATACCGGATAATTTAATAAAGACCCTTGGCCATGACAATATTGCTATTAAACCCTATGATGATATTAGAGCAGCTCTTGAGGAAATACAAGCTGGAGAATCAATAATAATAAGTCCGGGTACAACATCGGCACTACTTTATAATTCTATCCAGGAAGGTGTTGATATAATAGAAGAAGTAAGTATCCCAACCAGGCTAAAAGCTAAAAAGAATGACGTTGAGATAGGATATATCAGGCAGGTGATGATAAAAGACGGTCTGGCCCTGACTAAATTTTTCTACTGGCTTGAAAATAACCTTGGAAAGGAGATAATTACTGAGATATCGGCATCTGAAAAATTACTTGGCTTCCGAATGGAGCAGCCTAACTGCAAAGGACCCAGCTTTGCTACAATTGCAGGATATAATGAGCATGGTGCATCGCCACATTATTGTTCTACACCTGAAACAGATGTTGAACTGAAAAAAGAGGGTATATTTCTTCTTGACAGTGGTGGTCAGTATCTCGACGGAACAACAGATGTAACCAGGACCATATGTCTCGGGAGCCCTGCTCAGAAACAGTGCATTGATTTTACCCTGGCACTAAAGGGGACTATTAGTCTGGCTATGGCTAAATTTCCCTACGGAACAAGAGGGTACCAGATTGAAATACTGGCAAGAAAGGCCCTGTGGGATAACGGATTGAACTATGGTCATGGTACCGGGCACGGAGTAGGCTACTTTCTGAATGTGCACGAAGGTCCGCAAACAATAGGTACAGGAGCATCGGGCGATCTTAAAACTGTGCTGGAACCGGGTATGCTTACTGCAGACGAGCCGGCGATATACAGGGAGGGAGAATATGGATTCAGAACAGAAAACCTTATTTTATGTGTTGAGGATGAAAAGACAGAGTACGGGCAATTTCTGAAATTTGAGACACTGACACTTTGTTATATAGATACTTCCCTTATTAAAAAGGATCTTATGAACGAAGAAGAAATCGAATGGCTGAATGATTATCATCAACTGGTTTATAACATACTCAGTCAGATGTTGCCGGCCGATATATCATCCTGGCTTAAAGCAAAAACTTTACCTATATAAATATTAGAAAGATTTTTAAACATGTATAAAATGAGAAACTTTATATTGATTATAGCTATAGCAATATTAGTATCATGTAATAATAAACCGCTTACCCTTAAAGAGAGACTTTCTACCCTGGATATTGCACAAATTGATACCCTCTCTCCGGATACTGCAGTTTTTAGCGAAGCTTATGAAATACATTTGATGCAGCCGGTAGATCATGATAATCCGGATGGAGCCCGGTTTTCGCAAAAAATATACCTGTCATTTGCGGGTGCTGACAAACCTGTTGTTATGGTAACTGAAGGATACTCTGCCAGAGGGAACTATACTACTGAGCTTGCCGCGTATCTCGATTGTAACCAGATAATTGTTGAGCACAGGTTCTTTGG
The DNA here is from genome assembly GCA_942491535.1 of uncultured Marinilabiliaceae bacterium. Classification (GTDB taxonomy): domain Bacteria; phylum Bacteroidota; class Bacteroidia; order Bacteroidales; family VadinHA17; genus JAUVKT01. Next base: position 362,918 of record CALOBV010000007.1, on the reverse strand, counting down.
TGAATCTGTTCCGGAGGATGTTGACTGGAAGTTTATGAATACCTACCAGGCAGCATCAGATCATCATCGTATAATAGAATTATTCAGCGATGTGTTTACCGGTAAGTGGATAACTACGGGTATAAGTAAAGGAGGTCAGACAGTTATGTTTCATAGTTATTATTATCCTGAAGATGCAGATATTCGTGTACCCTATGTGGCTCCCCTTAATTTCGGACCCGAGGACCCCAGGATATACATTTTTCTTGATACAGTTGGTTCTGAGTATTGCAGGAACAAAGTTTATAGTGCGCAAATGAATATTTTAAGAAACAGGGATATATATTATCCAATGATGCTGGAGCTTGCAGAAAAGCAAGGATTAACATTTGATAGGATAGGTGGGCCTGAAAAAGCTTTCGAGTTTTCGGTACTTGAATATGATTTTGCCTTCTACCAGTGGTGGGGCAGAGTAGCATGTAAGGATATTATCCTGGAAGGAGACCCGGTAGATATATTCAATCAGTTTTTTGCAATAAGCGGACCTGACTATTTCTCAGATACAGGCACAAAAGTATATGAACCATTTTTCTACCAGGCACTTACAGAAATTGGATATTATGGATATCGCTTCGATAAATTTGGTGACTTACTGCAGTATGCAAAAGACTCAGACCTGCCTGAGTTTACTTTTGCCACGCCTGAAGGTGAGGAGGTCGTATATAATTATGAACTTATGAAGGAGGTTGATAAATATGTTGCTTCTGCAGATAACTTTATCTTTATATATGGTATGAAGGATACATGGTCGGCAACTGCAGCAGTGCTTAACGCTGAGTCTAATTCTATTAAGATTTTTAAGCCGGATGGTGGTCATACTACAAGGATCCGAAATCTGCCCGATGATCAGCGGGAACTGGTATTATTCACCCTGAAGGATTGGCTTGCTAAAAAGTAATGGGATAGCAAAATTTTTAGCTACCCTACTTTCTTAAATTATTTTGCTGTTTATTATCAATTTCTATGTTTTTAGTTAATGAAACCTTGTTTTTTAATGCTTGATGAGGATATCTTTTAGCAAATAGTCAGATTATCTGTTATATCAACATTCAGGTATTTTATTTCAGGTATAAGTATTAGTACTTATATCGAAATATGTATAAAAATATTTTTTAAGACTAAGTTGCTAAAGTTCCCATCCATTGTAAACAAAAAGCGATAATTATAGTTTTATTTGCAGATATTTTTTAAATTTGTGCTTGTATTACAAAACCTAAAACTTAAATTATGAAAAAACTAACATTGATGCTATCATTGTTTGTGATCACCGGTCTTTCGGTGCTGTTCGCACAAGCAGTGGTTATTAAGGGTACGGTTATGTCTTCTGTGGAGGGCGAGGGACCAATTCCCGGTGTAGCAGTTACGGTTTATGGAACTACCATTGGTACCAGTACTGGTCTGGATGGTACTTATTCCTTAAATGTACCTGAAAATGCTACAAGATTGATTTTCCAGTTTATTGGAATGGTTACTGCGGAAGAAGAGATAGACGGCAGAACAACAATTAACGTTGTTATGGAGCCCGACCTTCTGGGTATCGATGAGGTTGTAGTTACCGCTCTCGGTATAACCAAAGCTAAAAAAGGCCTTGGGTATGCTGTTCAGGAAGTAGAAGGTGACGATCTTGCAAGGTCAGGAAACGCAAACTTTGCAAATGCATTGCAGGGTAAGATAGCTGGTTTGGATATTACTCCTTCGAGTGGTATGCCTGGAGCATCATCTTCTATTGTTATCAGGGGAGCTCGTTCATTTAGTGGAAATAACCAACCTCTTTATGTAGTTGATGGCCAGCCTATCTCTGGTGGTGGTGGAGGTGGTAGTACTACCGGTGGTTCTGACGGAACAGGTAGGATTTTAGACCTGAACCCTTCTGATATCGAATCTATAAATGTTCTTAAAGGTCAGGCAGCATCTGCACTTTATGGTATTCGTGCTTCCAATGGTGTTATTGTTATTACTACTAAAAGTGGAGCCGGAAATAAAAAAGGCGCTCCGGTTGTAAGTATTAGTACAGTCAATACTTTTGATCAGGTATCAAGAACTCCTGATTATCAAACAACTTATTCTCAAGGTAGTGGAGGCGTTTATGGTCCAACATCATCTCAGTCATGGGGTGCAGTTATCGAAGATCTTCCAGATGACCCAACTTATGGTGGTAACAATTTTGGCTACCCGGGTAAAGTCAGGGTTCCTCAATTGGGACTTGCAGGCTATGCTGAAGAAGATCAATATGTAACTCCTTCTCGGTATAATAACTGGGACGATTACTTTTTAACAGGTTTTACAACACAGAATAATGTACTTGTTAGTCAGGCTATTGATAAAGGAAACTTTGCTCTTGGTCTTGGTTCGACTACTCAAGACGGAATTGCATTAAATACCGGATTGCAAAGGTGGAATGCCAAAGCAAACGCTTCAAGAGAATTTGGAGAGAATTGGAAAACAGGTTTTAGTGTTAACTATTCTCAGGTTGAAGTTGATAAACTAACTATTGGAAATGATGGTTCGCTTGCAGGTATTCTGGCAGCACCTACAACATATAATCTAAAAGATTATCCTACAACTTATCCAGGCGATCCTTTCAGGCAAATTTATTATAGGTCTTTGACTTTTGATAATCCTTACTGGGTACCTGATAATAATACCAACTTTGAAAGAACAGATAGGGTCTTTGGTAATTCATTCCTTGAGTATTTGACAACTTTTGGAGAATCATTTGACCTTACCGTTCGTGGTCAGGTAGGTGTCGATACTTATACAAGATCTACTGAAACTATTTGGGGACTTGGACATAAAGGAACTGATCCTTCTAATTCATATGTTGGACAGGGAACTACTAGTTTTACAAATATAAACGCAGTAGGTACAGCAAATCTTAACTATAGGATTACTGACGATCAAACATTATCATTATTAGTAGGTACAGAATACAATGATAATAAAAGTAAAAGTGTTTCAGCCAGTGGTACAGGTCTGAATTTTGGTGAATGGCAGCATGTTAATAATACAGCCACTCCTTCCAGATCTGAAAGTAAAGGATGGAGTAGAACAGTTGGTTTCTTTGGTCAGTTAAGCTATGATTACAAATCTCTTGTTTTCTTAGGTGCTACCGGTCGTTACGACATTGTTTCTACAATGCCGACTGCTAACCGTGGATTCTTTTATCCTTCGGTAAGTGGAAGTTTTGTTGCTTCTGAGTTGGATGCAGTAAGAAATCTTACCTGGTTATCATTTGCAAAAGTCAGAGTGTCTTATGCTGAAGTTGGACAGGCAGGAAGTTATTATGAACCTTATTACAATTCAGTAACCGGATATTCAAATGGTTGGTATAATACTAACTCGGTTAATTTCCCTTATATGGGAGCAAGTGCTTATGCACCTGGATCTACCCTGTATGATGAAAATCTTAAACCACAGAATACCAAGTCAATTGAAGCAGGTTTAGATTTAAAATTCTTTAATAACCGCTTTGGTATTGATTATACCTATTCACAGCAAAATGTAAAAGATCAAATCTTTAATGTTCCACTTGCGGGATCAACAGGAGCCAGTAGTCTGGTAACTAACGCCGGTCGTCTTAGTACAGTAGTGCATGAAGTAATGGTTTACCTTACTCCTGTTGCAACTGCCGATTTTAAATGGGATTTGAATTTTAACTTTATGACAATGACCAATATGGTTGAGGAGCTTGCAGAAGGAGTTGAAAGTATATTCTTAGGTGGATTTGTAACTCCACAGGTTCGTGCAAGTGTAGGCAATACATATCCTGTGATCTATGGTACAACATTTTTAAGAGATGACAATGATAATGTTCTGGTTGTTGACGATCCGGCAAGTCCTTATCACGGTATGCCACAAACAGGAGCTCCAGATATTATTGGAGAAGTAACACCTGATTTTATTTTAGGAGCATATAGTACATTTACATATAAAGATCTTTCTCTTAGCTCTTCATTTGAATGGAAAAATGGAGGTAGCATGTATTCAGGAGATAACGGTTTAATGATGTATGTTTATGGAGTTGTATCGCAAACTGAAAACAGGGAAGAAACATTTGTTTATGATGGATATAAACCAGATGGAACTCCTAATGATATAGTAAGAGGTGGTCCTAATGATCCAGATGCATACCAATCTCTTATGACTAACGTGCTAGGTAATATTGATGAAGCATATATCTTTGATAATTCATTTATTAAGCTTCGTGATATCTCGTTAAGATATGCTTTACCAGCTCGAATTTTGAATAAAGTTAATATCGGGGCATCAGTGTTTGCACGAAATATTTTAATTTGGACTAAACTACCTAACCTTGACCCGGAATCGTCAAATGGTAGTGGGAATGCTATGGGAGGCTTTAACCGTTTCTCTTTGCCGCAGACTACAAGTTATGGTTTTAGTTTAGATATAACATTTTAATAACAACTAAAATAATATACGATGAAAAAGATACTATATATGTTTCTGGCAGTGATTGTAATTTTATTTACATCATGTTCAGACGAAATAATGGATGAGATTAACTTTAATCCGGACAATCCAACTGATGTGTCATCTTCTTTGACTTTAGCTGATAATATAACTGAATTAGCAGTAACAGGAGTTGGTGGAAGTATGATGTTTTATGCTTCTGTTATGATTGAGCATAAAGTTGGTACTCATAATCAATTTTTGAATATGGAAGTTCGTTCAGGAGAACCTACTTCAGCTACTACCTATAATAACGACTGGGGTACTATTTACAATCAACTCTGGGCTTTAGATAAGGTAATTGAGAGATGTTCTGAAGGTGGAAAAGAAGAAGGAGCCTGGCATAACCTAGGAAGAGCACAACTTCTTTCAGCTTATAACCTTGCAATATTAGCCGATGGTTGGGGAGATGCTCCATGGGAAGAGGCTCTTGATCCAAGTACCTACATGCAGCCACAATTAAGTTCTCAGGATGTGATGTATGCTGATGTGTTTACGCTTATTGATGATGCAATTGCTAATTTCCAGAAGGAAGATTTATCAGACATGGGTGCTCAGGATTTATTTTACGGTGGAGATACTGATGCATGGCTGAAATTTGCTTATGCATTAAAAGCAAGGTATTTATTAAGGGTGTCTCTTGTAGATCCCGATTATGCCGGTGTTATAGCTGCAGCAGGTAATTCTTTCGCAGATATGTCTGAACAGTGCCTGTTTACTTTTGATGGTAGTTCAGCCACAGCTGCATGGTACAGAATGAGGAATGATAGAAATTCGCATGGTGCAAGTCAAAGTTTGCTTGATAAGTTGACCGATAGAAATGATCCAAGAGATGCTATATATTTTATACCCAATCCTCAGGGTGATGGGACTCTTTATATGGCTCCAAATGGTCAAACCCAGGATATTCAGTCTTACTATGGAGTTTCGGGTTTAAGTGTAATAGATGCTCCTACTTATATTTTCAGCTATCATGAGCTGGAGTTTATTAAAGCTGAAGCTTATGTGAGACTCGGAGGAGCAGCAAATCTGGCCCTGGCAAGTACAGCTCTTGAAAATGCTGTTACAGCTGCATTTCAAAAACCAAATGTTGGTTTAACAGCAGCAGAAGCAGCTACTTACTTTACTGATGAAGTTTCACCCCGGTTTATTGCAAATCCACTGGAAGAGGTGATGAATCAAAAATACATTGCTTTTTTCGAAGAGGAAGCTCTTGAAGCATATAGTGATATTCGCAGGTTACAGGCTATGGGAGACGATGTAATTGAACTACAAAATCCCTATAATACAACTGTCGGATTCCCACAAAGGTTCACTTATGGATCCAGCGATGTTACTACTAACCCTAATGTGGCAGCAGCTTATGGAGACGGATCTTATGTTTATACTGAGAAAGTTAGGTGGGCTGGCGGATCCAATTAATATATTTAACGTAAAAAATACATATTATTATGAAAAATATAAATAGACTCTTAACATTATTAATCATATTCGGATTTACTCTTACAGGGTGTGAGACTGAGTTAGATGACCCTACAGGAGCACGTAATGTGATTGAAGCGACTCCGGTAATTGAGAATTTAAATCCTTCAATTTACCTTGCAGCCGATCTGAACAATACATATGTAGCTTTTGATGTTACTGCAGGTGACGGAGGACAGACTATGGATGCTATAATTGAAGTATCATATGATGGCGGTATGGAAAGGGCTCAATTAGATCCTTTTACTATACCTGCAACAGGTCTGGAAGTTGCACTTACTGACGTAGCTGCTGCTCTTGGAATATCAACTGCTGATATGGAGGGTGGTAAGTATGTAAATATCGAAGTTTTAACTAAGTCAGGAGATAAGTACTACCGCTCCTCTGCTTCTGTTAATCCTTTGATTGCCTGTGATTATGTTTCAGCTGAATATGCTGGTACTCCTAATGCATCAAGTGGTGGTTGGGGAGTAAATGGACCGGTTACTGTTACCATTGATCCAGCTGATCCAACAGGATACACCTTACTTGTTGCCGGACTTGCTACAATAGATGGCTGTACTGAAGACTTAGGACCATTACCACTTGTTATTGATCCTGCTTCTTATGCTATTACTGCGCCAAGAACAGCGCTTGCTTCTGTTGTTGGTTGGAATACAGCTTATACTAACATTACTTATGGAGGCACTGGCTCATTAAATACCTGTAGTCAGGAAATTCAGCTGGATTTATTAATTACAGTTGATCAGGGTTCTTTTGGTACATATTCATTTGTTATTGAATATTAGTAATAATCGAAATAATTCTTTTAAGCGGCGAGAGCAAAGGTTCTCGCCGCTTTTTTTATGTCGCTCATGGCATAATCTTCACAGGGGGCAGGGTGCAGAACCCTTTTCCTTCCTTCAATCATCCTGGCTCATCTTCTGGCCGCCGAAACTTTAGCGCAGCAGGCGCTTCAATTATTCGCATAGCTCATTGCTAACTTCTTTAGGATTTTAACGCTCGGCCCTCTTACGGCTTAAGCCAATTTACATATTCTACATTTAGCAATCGTTTTTTGTTACACTTACCCGTAAAATGTATCAAAAAGTTAACCCTATTCTTGTTTTCTATAGTTATTATTATAAATTTGTTTTCTTATTACAAACCTAAAACTTAAATCATGAAGAAACTAACACTGATGATCTCATTGTTTGTGCTCACCGGCTTGTCGGTGCTTTTTGCTCAAACAGTGGTTATTACAGGAACGGTTACCTCTTCTGTAGAAGGCGAGGGACCAATTCCTGGAGTAGCGGTTACGGTTCCAGGTACCACTATCGGTACATCCACGGATGTGGACGGACAGTACGATCTTATTGTACCTGCAGGGACCACAAAACTTATTTTTCAGTTTATCGGCATGAAGCCGGTTGAAGAATCGGTGAATGGCAGAACAGTTATCAATATTGTAATGGATCCTGATCTCCTGGGTATTGATGAAGTAGTTGTTACTGCAATTGGTATTGAGAGAAAAACCAGAGAGATTGGTTACTCAATGACCAAGATCGACAACGAAAAACTTAACCAGGCAAGGTCGACTACAATATCTTCCGGATTGGTAGGTAAAGTAGCCGGTCTGCAGATAAACACTACAAGTGGTGGAGTTAACCCGCAACAAAGGGTAGTACTTAGAGGAAACAGGTCATTCCTTGGTAATAACGAGGCTCTTATCGTTCTGGACGGTGTGCCTGTATCTGTTGGCTATCTTGCTCAGCTTAATCCCAATGATGTTGAGGATATGAGTATCCTAAAAGGTGCAAACGCATCTGCTCTGTACGGGTCTGATGCTGCCAACGGTGTAATTATGGTTACTACAAAACAAGGAAGCAGAGACAAGATACAGGTTCAGTTCAGCAATACTACAACCTTTGATGTAGTTGCTTACATGCCTGACCTGCAGACACGTTTTGGTGCAGGATCATCTTCGGATGCCTGGGGTAATCCCGTGTATGAGAGTTATGAAAATCAGCAGTACGGACCGGAATTTGATGGTGAAATTAGACGTATTGGTGTGGCTGATGAATATGGTAACTGGCAGGAAGAGCCTTATAGTGCTCTTACTGATGAGAAGAAAAATTTCTTTGATACCGGTATTACAATGCAGAACGATCTGTCATTTTCTGCCGGTAACAATAACTCAACCTATTTTGTATCCTTCCAGGATGCAACTACTAAAGGTTTAATACCAAAAGATGAGCTAAGAAGGAACGCTATCCGTTTTAATGGAACAAGAAATTATGGCGGATTTAAGGCAACTGTAAATGTTAACTATACACATACTGAGGATAATATTACCCCAACAAATGTGCTATGGTCAGTTTATAACACTCCCCAGAACATACCTCTTAACAGGTATTCTGACTGGAGGCCTCTGTCAACTCCTGAGGAAACAAACTGGGCAGATATAAATCACTATTTTAATGCCTATTATGACAACCCTTATACTGAGCTTGACAAGAACAGGCAGAAAAGGAGAAGAGACTACCTTATCGGAACACTGTCATTATCACAGGATATTACTTCCTGGTTAAGTGCTACTGTTCGCTCAACAATATCCATGAACTATTCAACATGGAAAACTACCTACGAAAATTGGGACTTTTCTGAGTGGGCAATAAATGAATCAGGTAGATCAATCACTGCTGATATTTTTGCAGATGTAAGTGACGGTACTTCAATGGGCTATCGCTTTACCAACGATTTTATTTTAAAAGCAAATAAAACCTTTGGTGATTTCTCTTTAACCGCTATAGCAGGTGCAACAAGTCGTTCTACCTACTCTAACTATTTGAGCGTAAATGTATCTGCACTTGAGGTTCCGGGTCTTTATAATATCAGTAACAAACGAGGCGAACTTACCGGTACGCAGTATTACACACAAACAAGGAAGATGGGTGTTTTTGGTGATCTTACTCTTGGATACAGGAATTTTGCATTCCTTCATGCTTCAGGTCGTAATGACTGGGATTCGAGACTTAGCCCTGAGTACTGGTCGTTCTTCTATCCCGCAGTCGATGCATCATTTGTATTTACTGAAGCAATACCTGCACTTAAGAATAACCCAATATTAACTTATGGTAAGTTACGCGGTGGTATCGCCAAGGTAGGTAGTGTAAGTATAGGCGCATATAACATTGAAAATGAGTTCTATCCCTTGGCTAACTATCCCTATGGTACTTCTGTTGCTCACGGAATAAGTAATTCAATGAAGAATCCATTTATGGAGCCTGAATTTACGCTCTCCAATGAAATAGGACTTGACCTGAACTTCTTAAATTCAAGAATAAACCTTGAGATGGCTTATTATACAATGTCAACTACTAACCAGACGCTGCCTGCACAGATTTCACCTTCATCAGGTTTTACTTCTCTTTATATTAACTCTGGTGAGATGCTTAACTCAGGTTTTGAAGTTGAATTAGGCCTTGTTCCGGTATTTAAACAGGATCTTAAGTGGGAAGTTAATTTGAATTATTCTTACTGGCATAACGAAGTTAAGTCGCTGACACCTGCTTTCGATGAGTTGCTGATTGATGATAATAACTATGTTTACGCAATAGTTGGTGAGTCTTATCCAACGCTTAAATGGTCTGATTTTGACAGAGACCCTGAGGGACGGGTAATAGTTGATGCGGTTACAGGATTACCTACCAAGAGTACCGATTTATTTATTGGTGGACAGACTGTTCCCAAACATCAGTTAGGCTTACAAACTTACGTCAGGTATAAGGGCTTTTCACTTGGATTAGCAGCAGAATACAGGGGCGGACATATTATGCGTTCCGGACCTGCACGTGATATGGCATTTACAGGAATTTCAGATATCACTTCCTGGACCGGTCGTGAGAAATTTGTATATCCTAATTCTGTAATAAATACAGGTACAGCAGCAGATCCTGTTTATGTGCCTAATACAAATATTCAGACCAACGATGGTAATGTTGATTTCTGGACACAGACTTACAGAAATGTTAGTCAGGTCTTTGCCCATAATGCGGCGTTCTGGAAACTGAGGGAAGTAACATTTTATTATGATGTACCCTCAAATATTCTAACTTATACAGGTGGTTTCGTTAAAGGTGCCAGAATAGGATTTGTAGGAAGAAACCTACTTATGCTATTGCCTGAATCTAATATGTACGGTGATCCTGAATCTAACAGGAGTACCGGTAATGATGTTGGATATGCTCCCGGTGGGTCAATTCCTCCATCTAAGTCATACGGATTTAACGTTTCCTTTACATTTTAAATAAATCTATACGACTATGAAAAAGATTACAATATATGCAATAGTAGCACTATTCGTCTTTAGCCTTGTAGGTTGTGAGGATTGGTTGGATATTAACCAAAACCCGAATGATCTTACAATATCTACACCTGAAATAGTGTTTAACGGCGCTGCCAAACAGGTAGCCGAGCGTCAGATGATGGGAAGTGGTTTTTCACTGCTTGGTGCCTGGACCGGATATTTTGCACACGCAGGAGGATGGTCTGGCTGGAATTCCGTGAAAACCTACAATATGACTTCATCCGATTATACCGGATTCTGGGGTCCTTATACAGGAGACCTGAAGAGTTTAAATTATGTTGAGAGTGAAGCTCTGGCAAGTGGTAACCTTGGCCTCGTAGGTGCTGCCAAAGTATTAAAAGCTATCAGTTTTGAGAGGATTGTAGATACTTATGGTGATGTTCCTTACTTCGACGCAATTAAGGGTATGTCAGGTAATACTACTCCTGTTTATGACGATGCCCAGTTGATCTATGAAGACCTGGTTGTGCAACTTGACTCCGCAATGATCTATCTTAATGACGCAATAATAGCAAACCTGGATATCGATGCCGGTAAAGATCCTATTATGGGAGGAGACAAGGAGGACTGGATCCGTTTTGCGAATGCTGCTAAGATGAGAATATTGCTTAAGCAGTCCGACATAGCCGGACGTGGTACTTATATAGATGCTAACTGGACCTTCGATGTACTTGGTTTTCCAACCGAAGTTACAATGAATCCAGGCTATATAGCAGCTACCGAAAACAAGATGAATCCTCTGTATGAAGACTACTATGAAGATGAAAATGGAGATCCGAGCTCTGCCAATACTCAGTACGTTCTTAATGTATTCATGAAGAATCTTTATGACGCAGTAGGTGACCCAAGGATGATGATGTGCTGGAAGCCCGGACAAACAGCCGGTGATTACAGTCATGGTGTGCAACTTGGACAGAATGGTGATCCGCTCGACCACTGGGGTACTGGTGATGCAATTCGTATCGGAAAAGGTATAGCAGGAACACCTGCTGGTGATATTATTGTTATGAGTGAACAGGAAATTACCTTCCTGGCTGCTGAAGCAGTGGCAAGGGGAAGAGCTGTACCCGGTTTTGGCTCAGATGCTGAGCTGATATGGCAAGATGCTATTGAGGCATCCTTCAACTATTATGGTAACAGAGCAGATTGGGACCAGACTGTGATTGATGATACACTTACTACTTATATGGCCGATATAGCCTTATCTGCTGATCTGGGATGGGATGCTGGTAATCCAATTAAATCAATTATGTATCAGAAGTATCTTGCAGGATTAGGACTTTATCACTTCCAGGCCTGGACTGATTTCCGCAGAACAGGGTATCCTGAACCAGGAGATCCATCGCTGATAGATTATTCTATGATATCATACTACCCTAATATTGTTAGAGCACAGGTGCCTGTCAGAATGCTCTATGTACAGGACGAACTGAACCTGAATAACACTAATGTTGAAGCAGCTATTGCTTTAACCGGCGTACTTTATGATTCAGATTTTATTATGGATGCCAGGATATTCTGGGATGTTAACTAATTTAAAATTGAGAAAGATGAAAATACTATATAGAATTTTAATATCTATAACAGCATTAGCACTTCTTACTCTTACATCATGTCTCGACGATGACGGACTGGGTGTAGAGGTAATACGCTTCGACGAGGTGCCATATGTTGTAGATTTTAACGAATCTCCTAATTCGGGCGGTTTTATTATTCGCTCGTTCGAGGGTACAACAGACCCTGCATATGAACAGGAAGCTACTTTTACCGTAAACCTGTCTTCTCCATATAAATTGGATCATTCTATCGATCTGACTATAGAGTTTGACCAGGCTGCAATTGACCAATTTATTTTGGATAATCCGACATGGACCGCATTGCCTGCGGCAAAGCAGGATTTCACATCTGCAACGGTAACAATACCTGCAGACGAAAGAGAAGCTACTTTTACGGTTAACTTCAAAACTGAAGGTCTGTCGGCCGATGACCTGATTATAGCAGCTTATACCATTACAGATGTCTCTGACTCTGATATTATTATAAGTGGTAATTTCGGGACTCAATTTGTAAAGGTTGGTGTAGCAAATGTATTTGAAGGAACATATGTTCTCTCAGATAATTTCTGGAGAAATAGTGGTGGAACAAATTATACTGCATATATGGCTGATCCTGTTGATTTTGTAACAGTTTCAAGTACAGAATCAGTATTGTCTTACTTCTATGCTGGTTGGGGCGACGATTTTTACTTTGATGTTGATCTTACAAGTCCTGGTACAATCGACGGCCATGCCGACGCTTACCCGGTAACTGTAAATACACCCGGATGGGCATCTGACGATCAGGTACAGATCGATGACTATGACGGAGGAGTATGGAACTACTGTTATCAGTCAGGTGGTAAATGGATATTCAAGATCTGCCATGATGCAGGTGGATGGTTTGGATATGCTACTTATACCCAACAATAATTTACAATAAATATGTTTTACAGAAGGCCAGCTTTTGTTGGCCTTCTTTTTTTATAATGTAAATTTGCTGAAATTTGAATGGTTAAGCTGAAATGATAATAATCAATTATGAATAGATTTCTTGTAATTTGCATATTAGCACTGGTTGGACCGGCGTTAAATAGCTTGAATGCCCAGACCATTTATTCTGATTCTGATACCCCGGCATTGAGACTTCAAAGCAGGTTTGTAGCAGGTATCGAATTGTGTATTGCTTCATCCTATACTAAAAATGAAACTAATCTTACACCCGCTGTTATTAATTTTAAGGCAGGATATAAGCTAAACTCTACTTATATGTCTGGTATGTTTGGAATAGAATACCTGAACGGTGAGAATTTTCTTCCGGTTGGAATTGAGATAAAACAAAGTTTTTCAGATAAGAAATGGGCTCCGGTAGCTTATGTCCAGACAGGTTATAGTCTTCATCTGAAAAGGAATATTAATACCAGGTATAATACCGCCAACTATTCACAGTATGATCCCTCGTTCTTTGCAAGGGTTGGATTTGGTTATAGTTATGTTTCAAGCCTGAGTGAATTTTATTTCTCACTTGGCTACCTTTATCATCAGCTGGAAGAAATTTCGGTTGAACAGGAAGGGGAAATAAGAACCGATCTTACAATGCATGGAGTTTTCCTTACAGTCGGGATTGCTTTTTAATCTTTTTAATTAATGTGTGTGTTCAAGTTTGATTGTCCACTGTCCCGGAATAAATAAGGTAACTTCAAACTCACAGTCCTGGTTTCTCCAGTCAACCTGTTTGTATAGATATTTTAATTTCAGGGTTACCGGAAACTCTTCAATATTTATAAATTGAATTTCGCGGTTAAGCGTTCTGTCTATATTCTCTACATATTCACCACTGCTTATCTCAAAAGATTCAATCGTTGCAGTCTTGGTTGGTACTCCTTTTTCAGTAAACTCAATAAAGATCTGACTCTTATATTCCTTTCCCATATTTACCTCAGGAATAATCATATTTGCTCCCTGAAAATGATCAATCCTGTATAGACCCCTTGCGTCATTTTCTATTACAAGATTACCGGCAACCCATAAACCATAATGCATTACTTTCATTCCGGTACTCATATTGTTTAATAAGCCATAGCCATCTCTTATTCCTTTCTTGAAGGCACCAATATAGTTCGAACCGTTAGCATATGTGTAAACCCCGAATCCATGAGGATATCCCTTCTTAAATTCCCCATAATAAGTGTCTGTTCCCTGTGCAGCACCATCACCATGTGCAAGTCCTTTTTTGCATTCGCCTGCATATTGACCCTGTAGTTCATCAACCATCACCTTGCATGTATTTTGCGGAAATACTGTTGTCGATATTGCAACAGCCATTAGTAGTATGACGATTTGTTTCATATTATAGTAGTTTATTAGTATTATTAGTTATTTCTGTTCCTAAATATATATAAAGATAATAAACAATTAAAGATAGGCTTATTGCCCTTTAATTTACAAGAGAACAGAAAAAATTATTTACTCTATAGTTGTACTACTTCAACGATACCCGCTTCTGGCGTAGTAAAATCCCTTACTATTTATCTATAAATATTAAATATGAAGCGATTCTATTTTACATAAACATCCTACATGCGGATAATTATTGTTGTTCCTTCTCCGGGATTGGAAAATACCTTAAGCGTACCCTTATGCATATTAATTATTTGTCGTGCAAGACTCAGGCCTATCCCACTTCCTCCTTCCTTGGTTGTGAAAAATGGCACAAAAATATTATCAATAATATCATCGCTTATTCCAGGTCCGTTATCTACTATCCTGATCCAGACCTTACCTGAATTGTTTTCACCAGCTTCAAGGAAAACTACGCCGTCCTTTTGCCCGCCTAGGGCTTCGATGGCGTTTTTAATAAGATTATAAAGAGCCCTTATAATCAATTCCCTGTCAGCGTAAAGAATCAGAGTTTTTGGATTAGCCTGGAACATAATGTCAACCTCATTGCCAGTTGCTTTCTTCCTCTCACTAATATATGATGATGCAAGAACCGACAAACTGTCAAAGAGATCTGTTATAACCATTTCTGCAGGTACCGGTCGTGGCAATTTTGTAAGACTCCGGTATGATTCTATAAAACTTATAAGGCCTCTGCCATGTTCCTCGATTACCGAAAGCCCCTTTACTGTATTGGCTACTGTCTTTTCATTAATATCAGCGGGGGATATATTGGAGCCTCCTTTATGGAAAAATCCGGATAATGTTGAACTCAAAGATGTGATTGGAGCCACAGAATTCATTATTTCATGGTTAAGTATCCTGATTAGCCTTTGCCAGGAATCAATCTCCTGCCTGTCTAGTTCATAACTTATGTCCTGTACAGCTACCAGCTTTACTTTTTTCTCTTTCAGGGTCATTGAAACAGTGCTAAGGTAGAGGTAAAGCGCTGTCTCATTAAATTGAGTGTTAATAGTTAAGGTTTCTCCTTCTTCAATATTGAGCAAAACCTCCTTGAATTTGGGCGAGATTCTGTCCAGCTGGTTAATATTGTGGAAAATTGGGATCCCAAGTAAGCTGTTCATTGCTGAATTAGAAAGCTGGACAGAGCCTGACTTGTCGAATACCATTATCGCTGTTGCAGCGCTTTCGACTATGGTTTTATAATATTTTTCCTGTACGGTGATTTCAATCTTCGTATCCTGAATCTTCCTATTAAGAAGGTTTAAAGATTTATTTAGTGAATTAAAACTACTATTACCCGTTTTTTCATTAAAAACGAGGGTTGAATCCTCGTTTTTAACAGCATCGAAGAAATAACGTAGGAGCTTATTGGTTTTGTTTGTAAAGGCAACAAGATTTATTGTCTGAATGATGAAAACAATAATTGCAACAAAGAAAGTTATATCAATTCCCCTGTTATAAAGGTACCAGAATATAACCAGGCTGTTTAATGACAGCAGGATGACCCTGATAAGTATATTTATGTAGAATTTTCTATAGATCATATTTCTTAATCTTGTTATAGAGGGTTTGTCGTGTAATCCCGAGTTGTGATGCTACGGCACTCATATTGCCTTCATTCTTTCTGAGAGATTCCTGTATCATACCTATTTCCATCTCCTCAATAGTAACAGACCCTCTTTCAGGCAGAGTTTTTAACTGTGATCTTAACAGGAGATCTTCCTTGCCGATTGTATTTCCTTCTGAGAGAATGACTACCTTTTCTATTGTATGCTGCAACTCCCTGATATTACCCGGCCAATAATATGATGAGAGTTCATCCAGGGCAGATGATGTAAATTTTAAATTACCCTTATTATATTTATCGGTGTATTTATGCAAAAAGAAGTCGCAGAGAACAGGTATGTCAGATTCTCTGTCGCGAAGGGGAGGGACCTCTATATGTATGGTATTTATCCTGTAGAGAAGATCTTCCCTGAATAAACCTGTATCAACCATCTCTTCAAGATTCTTATTGGTTGCACAAAGTAGCCTGATATCTACTTTGACCGGCTTATTTGACCCTACTCTTGTTATCTCATGATTCTGTATGGCAGACAGTAGCTTTGCCTGCATTGGTAATGACAGGTTTCCAATCTCATCGAGGAATAATGTTCCTCCGTCTGCCATTTCAATCTTACCGGCCCTGTCATCAATTGCATCAGTAAATGACCCCTTAACATGACCAAATAATTCGCTTTCAAAGAGAGTCTCAGCCACGGCTCCCATATCTACTGTTACCATTAATTCATCCTTCCTTGGAGATCTTTTATGTATCTCTGCAGCTACCAGCTCTTTCCCCGTTCCATTTTCTCCCGTAATCAGAACAGTTGCATCTGTAGCAGCTACTTTTTCAATAAGATTCATCATTTTTATTACCGGCCCCGAGGTTCCGATAATAAGCTTCTTGCTACTTGCATTAATAGTGTTCTTGAGATTGTTCTTTTCCTTTTTTAGCTTTTTTACTTCAAGCCTGCTTTGGCGAAGGTTTATTGCCGAGATCAGGGTTATGATAAGTTTCTCATTTTCCCATGGTTTTAATATAAAATCACTTGCCCCTTCTCTTATCGCCCTTACTGCAAGTTCAATATCACCATATGCCGTCATCATAACTACGCAAATCTCTCTATCGGAATTTAAAATCTCTTTTAACCAGAATAAACCTTCATTTCCATTGTTAATTCCTGCACTGAAGTTCATATCAAGCAATACCAGGTCATAATCGTTGGAACTGAGCTTCTCGGGTATACGGTTTGGATTTGAGATAGTATCAATAAGCTGAAACTTGCTCTGCAAAAGTAAGTCAAGAGCACTTAATACACTCTTGTTGTCGTCTACTATTAGAATTTTACCATCATTCATAATGCCTGCTTTTTAAAATCTGATATACAAATTTATTAAATGTATACAATCTGGACATAGATATGTAAAATTATTTTACATATCATCTGGTTTTATTACAGGCCAAGTGTCGTAAAGAACAGATATATAGATATATACGAATTATGGCATGCATTTTGGGATGCAGATCGAAACAAATAATTTATCAATGAGGAAAATTATTATAATATTTTTACTACTGACACAGGCAGCAATGGTAGGTGCACAGGATAAGTGGAGCTTACAGGACTGTATAGATTATGCTGTTGAAAATAATATTGCATTAAAGCGGCAACAGATTCAAACAGAGATGTATCGTGTTGACCATAAATCCAGTAAGGCCAATTTACTGCCGAATTTAAATTTCAATTCTCAGGCTAATATGAATTTTGGTAGGTCGGTCGACCCCGTAACAAACTCTATCACTTTCAACCAGAATATTAGAAATTCATTTTCCGTTGGAACGGGGCTTACAGTCTTTAATGGATTTGCCCTTATAAACAGGATGTCTGCTGCAAAATTTCTATACCTGATGGGAATAGAGTTACAGGAGCAACAGGAGGATTTAATATTACTTGATATTATTAATGCTTACTATGAAATCCTTATGGCCAGGGGTGTTGTACAGACAGCCACAGACCAGCTCGAAGTATCTGAGCAGCAACTTTACCGTGTTGGAGTGATGGTTAGAACAGGCTCAGAAAACCGTACAACGCTACTTGAAATGCAAAGCCAGGTTTCAGGCGATCGTTTACTTCTTACCCAGGCTGTTAACAATGCTGCTATCGTACTCGAAAATCTTCGGAGATTGTTACAACTTGATCCTGGTGTGAATTTTGACGTTGTTGATCGCTCAGTTCCTGCTTTTATGGCCGAAGGAGATTTACAAAGTGCCGATAGTGTTTATTCAGTTGCCCGGGATATTTTACCCGGGATAAGTGCACTTGAGTATAAGATGGTAGCGAGAGAGAAAGAGCTTAAGGCCACTATTGGCGAGGCTACACCTGAGCTGAGCCTGTCTGCCGGATGGGGTACAGGTTATTTTGATGCAAAGATGGAGGGTGTAGAGACAACCCCATATCTTGAGCAGTTGAAGCTTAATAACAGTCAATCTGTGCAGGCTACTCTCTCAGTACCAATTTTTAACAGATGGTACCATGGACGGAATATTAAGCGGGCAAGACTAAACCTTGAAGATTCACAACTGGAACTTGAACAGGAGAAAAACACCCTCTATCAGGAAGTAAATTCAGCATGTCTCGAACTGGCTGCAATTAACGACGAATATTTAGCTGCGAAGGATAATATTGAGTATAGCGGCCAGGCGTTTAAGGCTGTAGAAAAGAAATTTCAAATCGGTATGGCAAATGCAACTGAATATTCAGAAGCAAGACGCCAGAAGTTTTCTGCGGAGGTAAACCTGCTGAAAACCGAACTTCAGTATGAATTAAAGAGTATGACAATAAATTTCTTCCTGACGGGAGAATGGACTAACTAAGAGCAAAGAGCAAAGAGCAAAGAGCAAAGAGCAAAAGAGCAAAAACAACAGATAAATGCTAAAAAGGGCTGAGCGTAAATAACTGATCCGGTGGATCAGTTTAGCGAGGAGCCAGGATGAGCAGAGGATTAACTCAGAACGCTAAACAAACAACAAAATTATGGATAGAGCAATAGAACAGAAGAAAGGTTTAAAAAAGAAACACATCGGATATATTGTACTTGCAATTTTCCTTGGGGTAATAATATATTCAGCCTTTTTCACAAAACACACCTCAACCCTGAGGGTATTTAAGGACAGACTGGTAATAGAGGAGGTAAAATTTGGAACCTTCGATGATTATACCACTGTAAATGGCCAGGTGGAGCCAATAGCAACTGTATATATGGACGTTGAAGAAGGCGGCAGGGTAGAGGAAAAGCTTATTGAAGAAGGGTCTATGGTAAAACAGGGTGATGTGATTCTACGATTAAGCAATCCTGATCTGAGAATGCGTATACTGGACAGTGAAGCGCAGCTTGCAGAAAAATCAAACTTCCTCAGGAATACCAGGGTGGCCATGGAACAGGAAAAATTACAGATTAAACGTCAGATTCTTACTATTAGCTATGATATTTCCAAGTTGAAGAGGGAGTACGAGAGGAATAAGGTCCTCTTCGAAGAAGAACTTATTTCTGAAGAGGAGTATCTTACTTCAAAGGAAAATTATGAGCTGTCAGTACAATCATACGAGCTCTCTGTTGAACGCCAGAAGTCTGACAGTATCTTCAGAAATATCCAGGTTCAGAATATGGAGGATGGTCTTGAAAACATGCACAGGAACCTGGAGATGGTAAGGCTAAGGCAGGAGAATCTGAATGTTAAAGCTCCCGTGGATGGACAGCTTGGTCTGCTTGAGGCTGAGATAGGTGAATCTATAACAAGGGGACAAAGAATCGGACAGGTTGATGTACTCACTTCATATAGAGTAACAACCAGGATCGACGAACATTATATCGACAGGGTAAAAACCGGACTCCTTGCTCATTTCGAAAGAAACGGAAAGGAATATGAGCTTAAGGTCAGAAGGGTATATCCCCAGGTAAGAGAAAATCGCTTTGAAATAGATATGATATTTACAGGGGAAGTCCCGGACAATATAAGGACCGGACAGAGCTACCATATTGAACTCCAGCTGGGGGAATCACAGGAAGCTATATTAATAAGAAAGGGCGGATTCTTTCAGACAACAGGAGGACAATGGATTTTCGTAGTTGATGAGTCTGGCGACTTTGCCATCAGGAGAGATATACGGCTTGGAGAACAGAACCCTATGTATTACGAAATTTTGGAAGGGCTGCAACCCGGAGAGAAAGTTATCGTCTCTAATTATGACAGCTTTGGAAAAAATGAGAAGTTGATTTTTAAGTAGGCTTATGGCATAAGGCGTAAGGCGTAAGAGGGCCGAGCGTAAAAAATATAAAAGAACCAAAAAATATAATATAAAATAATTTTTTAAACTACACGATTATGATGATTCAAACAAACGGCCTAACAAAAGTTTTCAGAACCGAAGAGGTTGAAACAACAGCATTAAAAGATATCGACTTTACAGTTAATGAAGGCGACTTCACTGCAGTAATGGGTCCGTCCGGATGTGGTAAATCCACTTTACTGAACATACTCGGACTGCTTGATAATCCTTCTTCAGGAAGTTATATCTTTAATGGAACTGAGGTAGCAGGACTGAAAGAAAAGCAAAGAACTCTTTTCAGAAAAGGTAATATAGGCTTTGTATTTCAGAGCTTTAACCTTATCGATGAACTCAATGTGTATGAAAATGTTGAGCTTCCCTTGATCTACCTTAAGATGAAGTCTGGCGAAAGGAAGGAAAAAGTTGAGAAAGTACTGGAAAGGATGAAGATAGGACATCGCGCAAAGCACTTTCCACAGCAGCTTTCAGGAGGACAGCAGCAGAGAGTTGCAATTGCTCGTGCAGTAGTTGCTAACCCAAAACTTATCCTTGCCGATGAGCCTACAGGTAACCTCGACTCGAAGAATGGTCTTGAGGTAATGAACCTGCTTACCGAACTTAACAAGGAGGGAACATCAATTGTTATGGTTACTCACTCAGACCATGATGCAGATTTTGCTCACAGGATTGTGAATCTCTTCGACGGTCAGATAGTGACCGAGAACAAGAAGGCTTAATAAGATCACCAAAACTCCTTGAGAAAGAATACTCAGGGAGTTTTGTTTTATAGTATATATTGGATTGTGTATAAAGCACCCCCCCCTGTAAAGGAGGGGATGTGGCTATGCCGGGCACTTGTCAGCATAGTTTGATTATTTTAACCAATAAACCTGTTATGTTATACGCATTCTTTAAATCATTTTTCAGGAATATTCGTAGGAATAAGGCTACTTTCCTAATAAATTTATTCGGCTTTACCCTTGGGATAGCAATAACAATCCTGATTTTTCTATTTGTTTTTACCGAAATCAGCTTCGATAAGCATCACGAAAATGCCGACCGTATTTATCGTCTTGCTGTGCAGGCAATGATAGGGGATACAAGGATTAACCAGACGTCTTCATCGGCAAGGGTTCAGAAGGAAATGCGAGAGAGATACCCTGAGATTGAAAATTCAGTTAAGCTTATTGATGTTGGTGCAAGTACATTGAAATATGGTGAAACAGTTTTTAATGAAGACCAGCTTGTTTTTTCAGACTCAACATATTTCGATATATTTTCAACTCGCATTATCGAGGGTGAATTTGAGAAACCCCTCTCTCGTCCTAATACAATGGTTATTTCAGAATCGAGTGCAAAAAAGTATTTTGGCAATGAGAGTGCTATTGGGAAAAGGCTTGTTTTAAATAACCAGTTCCTGGGAGAGAATCTCTTTGAAGTAGTTGCAGTTTATAAAGATATGCCTGCCAGTTCGCATTTCCATTTCGACCATCTTTTTACTGTTTTCACCTTCCCTTCTCTGGTCGACGATTCAGGGTGGTCAACAAATATATTTATTAATTATTTTCTTTTGGGTAATGGGGTTGATCCGGATCAGCTGGAGGCTAAATTTGAGGATTATGTAAGATCTAATATTGGGAGTGGCGATGCTGAGTTCTATGAAAAGTGGATTGCAGATGGCAACTACTGGAAATTTTTTCTACAGCCTTTACAGGAAATACACCTTAGTTCAGATCTTAATAATGAGTGGGAAACAAATGGTAATAAGAAATATGTCTGGATCTTTTCAGCTATAGGCCTTTTTGTTCTGACTATTGCATGTATTAATTTTATTAACCTGTCAACGGCTAAATCATCGCTCAGGTCTCGCGAGGTAGGTATTAAAAAAGTATCAGGATCAACAAGGGGAATGTTGATTACCCACTTCCTTGGGGAATCGGCTATGATAACATTTATTTCCTTGATTTTTGCTGTTGCACTGGTGAAGCTTATATTACCGTTTTATTCCACCTGGCTTGAGCGGGATTTTACATTTTCTCTTTTCCAGCACTGGTACCTTATTCCTCTATTTGCAGGCCTGGGAATTATTATTAGTGTTATAAATGGTCTCTATCCGGCTTTTGTGCTTTCTTCTTTTGAGCCGGTAAAAGTACTTAAAGGTGAGGCCGGGCAAAAAAGTGGAGGGGTTTCTCTGCGAAACGTCCTGGTAATAATACAGTTTGCTGCTTCTGTTTTTCTAATAATTAGTACACTTGTGGTTAACAGTGAATTAAAGCTCTTACAGGGTGATGAGCTGGGATTTGCCAAGAAAAATGTTATGGTTATAAATACATCACCCGAAGTATACCCGGTACTGCAATTATTTAAAAATGAACTGGCTAAACAAACTGGTGTAATAGCGGTAGCTGCTTCAAATACTCTCCCTGGTCGAGGTTTCAGTAACTGGGGATTTGGAGCAGAGGGAATACAAAACTCTTTTACACTTAATATTATTGCGGGTGATTATGATTTTATCGATGCAATGCAGTTTGAGATTGTTGAAGGAAGGCCTTTCCAGCTTGATCACCCCTCAGATTCTTCGGCTGCCCTCTTAAACGAGACTGCAGTACGTGTGCTTGGTATTGAAAATCCGATTGGACTCCATATAAATAATTTTGCAACTCAGCGACAGTACTACGAGGTAGTAGGGGTGATAAAGGATTTCCATTATGAATCACTACATTCAGAGGTAAGGCCTATGGCTATGATGCTCCAGGGCGGCATTTATTCTTCAAATGTAAGTTATCTGGCAGTGAGGTATAATGAAGGCTACGAAACGGATGTATTAAGGCAGTCAGAACAACTATGGAATGAAATGGTTCCCGGTGTTCCTTTTATTCACAGTTACCTTGAGGAAGATTTAAATAATCTCTATTACAACGAAGTACAGACCAGGCAGTTGTTTACAATAATGGCCTTCTTATCGATTATCGTTGCATGCCTGGGACTCTTTGGTCTGGCATCATTTATATCTCAACAGAGGGCACGCGAGGTAGCTGTAAGAAAGGTCTTTGGCGCCTCTATCACCCAGGTAATAAGAATGTTGCTAATCGATTATTCAAAATGGATAACTCTTTCATTTATTATTGCAACACCTCTGGCTTATATGATAATGCACAGGTGGCTCCAGGGTTTTTCATACAAAGTAAATATCAGCCCTTTTATTTTCATAATATCCTTTGTTATAGCACTGGTTCTTGCAGTAATTACCATAGGTGAAAATACAAACAGGAGTGCGCGGGCTAACCCGGCAGATACCTTAAGACATCAGTAATCTCGCTCTATGTTTGCAGGGACGACAATCTCTTATCCTAGTATGCCGATTTTATTACCTCGAATAAAATGGTATCAGCGTTAAGACCGGTAAAAATTCCTAAACCATTTTC
Organism: uncultured Marinilabiliaceae bacterium; assembly: GCA_942491535.1. Classification (GTDB taxonomy): domain Bacteria; phylum Bacteroidota; class Bacteroidia; order Bacteroidales; family VadinHA17; genus JAUVKT01. The sequence goes on along the minus strand of CALOBV010000007.1, from coordinate 339,346 downwards.
TATATTACCTGGAGGTTCCTCCAGGTTTAATGTACTGCTACCATTATCCTCGTACAATTCCGCATATTCAGGATTAAGCCTGTATAGAATAAGATAATGAGTTCCGAAATAACTGAAGCTTCTTGTGTTAAGACTGTAATAATTGCTCTGTATAGGTGTGTTACGGAAGACCATGGGAGGACGAAAACTGCTTGTATCATATACCGGTTCAGGGTTTTCTTCGATGCACTCGGCTACTACCATAAAGTATCCATTATCCAGGTTATCCCATTCCAGCTCAATTGGTTCAGGTTCAGGTGGAGGAATTCCGAAACTAAACGACTCCAGGCTCACAGATAATGCCGAAGAAGTAAATCCCTCCGGTTTGGGAGGAATGTAGGTTTCGGCTGAAATCTCGCAATTATTATATATAAAATCAATAGTATAGCTGCTATCAGTAAGAATATTATAGCTATTCGCATAGGTATATACTGAATCGCTATACGTTAATTGAAGCTGGGTGATCCCATCGCTCAGTATTATGCTTAGATCTTCTATGGGCTGAACAACAGTATCACTGCTTCCATATTCCAATTGCTTGCTGACTATAATACTTATATCATGTCCGGGGATTAAGTATGCTTCTACAACAGCCTTATTGCTGTCTGCCACCCTGATATCCATTTCAGAACAGGAATATAATGCAATCAGACTTATGGTAATAATTATATTTGCAAACGATTTCATATTGCTCTTAGTTGAAATTAATACTGAAACTTATATTCGGAGTAAAGCCCAGGAAGTTTATATCTGTTTCTATAATCTGGTTTTCTATTATTTCATACTCCCTGTACCAGACATTCCTGCGACCATATAGATTAAATATTGAAAAATTTACCTGGCAGGGATGTAAGCCACCCAGTTTCCATGCATATGAAGCAGATACATCCATCCTGTGGTAGGCAGGATACCGGTAGCCATTCTTTACCGACACATTAATATAATCTTCAACAGTGCCATCAAGCAGGCTTATCTGGTAGCCTCCTTCAGGAGCAGTATATGGACGTCCCGATGCATATATCCAGGTTGCAGCGAAAGTCCATCTCTTGTATTTGTAACTATTTACACTCTTAAACTCATGTGTAACATCATGCGATGCATAGAAGTCATAATCCCCGAAATCCGGGAAATTATATATAACCTGGCCAAAGGTATATGCGAGCCATCCTGTATATTTACCCAGCTTCTTTTGTAGAAGGAAGTCTATCCCCCTGGCAGTACCATCACCACTGTAAAATTGTTCCTCGTAGTCTATCTCAGCGTCCCTGGGATTACCTTCACGTTGAATTCTCAGGGAATATTCGGTCATATTATACAGGGGCTTATAATATGCTTCTACATCTATCAGGAAATCAGCTGTTTCATAGGATGCTCCAAGCATATACTGCCGGGAAGAACTTACAGGCAGGTAATTATCATCTGCAAGTGCCCAGAAATCCCGGCTACCTTCCATTATATCCTCTCTGACAACCCTTTTTGCAAATTGATAGTACTTACCGGCAGAAGCTTTAATCTTAAACTCGTCACTAAGCGCATAAGACATATTTAATCTTGGCTCATAGTAGGATTTTGATGTGCCGCTAAAGTAATTATAACGCATCCCTCCTGATATATTTAGCCTGTCTTCAAAAAGGCTTAGCTTATCCTGTACATAGAGAGATAGAATATTACCACTGGAGTTCCTGTCTATAATTTTTAGTGTATCGTTCTGGGAATATTCGTAGTCTATATCGTTGTGAGTAGCCATAAGCCCGAACTCTACTGTATTATGATCATCTGCCTTATACTCGAAATCTGTTTTTAGTGAAAAGTCTTTCAGCAGGTTATCTTCCATCATGCCCCTGTTAATATCTATCAGGTTGCCGTCGGGGTCGGTATAGCTGCCACTGGTAGAACGGTCGCGCTCGCTGTAATAGCTCGAATAGCTGGCCAGGATATTTGAGTATAACCTATCTGTCCACCTTCTCGACCATTTGAGTGATGATCCGGTATTGCCCCACTTGGTGATGTCAGTGGTTTCCATACTCATATTGGTAAACGATCCCCTCGGACCACCACCGCCCATGGGATTTATTGCGTTATCCAGGTTGTCACCACCATTATAAAAGCTTAAGGAGATATTATCCTTATCTGTAGGCCTGTAAGTTATTTTTGTATTAAGATCATAAAAATATGATTTTGCGGTATTGTCGTCTGTAGTCCTGAACCTGTCTGCCATAGGATTTTCATTCTCCTCAACATATTGCTCAAAGATTTTTTCGTATAGAGAACTCTTCCAGCTCTTTCTTGCGGCAAAGATTGTTGTTATCTTTTCACCTATTGGTACCTCCACAAATCCATTTATCGATAGCAAGCCAACATCAACTGCTCCGCTAATATTTTTTTGATTACCATCCTTACCTGTAATATTTACTACACTGCTTAATCGTCCTCCGTACTTCGGATCAATACTTCCCTTAAAAAGCTGAACATCTTTTATCGCATTACTGTTAAAGGCACTGAAAAATCCGAACATATGTTCAACATTATATACGGTAAAACCATCATAAAGTACAAGGGTCTGGTCTGGCGTTCCACCACGAACATATAGTCCTGAAGAGTTTTCATTGGCTGCACTTACACCCGGCATTAACTGGAAAGACCTGAAAATATCCCTCTCCCCCAGGGAAGGAAGTGACCCGAGCTTTACAGGGGATAGCTTGATCATGCTTACCTGCTTATTTGTTTGAAGAACATCCCTGTTAGCGGATATTACAGTTACTTCACCCACTTCCTGTGCTTCCGGTCTTAACTCATAAACCACATCTTTTGTTTCCATATCCGGACTAAGAAATATTTTTCTTGTCATATAGCCCAGGTAGGAGATTTCTATTGTTACCGTATCTGAGGGTACCTTTAGCAGGCTGAAATAACCGTCCACATTGGTATATGTACCTATGGTTGTGCCCTTTATTATCATATTTACAAAGGGAAGACTCTCCCGGGAGTTTTTATCCACTACTCTTCCCGAGAGAGAGAAATTGCTTTTTTCCGGAGGTCCTTTATATGTCCGGCGATCCTTATATATCTCCTTGATATCTTCTTCATCAGTTTGTTCATTTCTCCATAGGATATAAACACTGTTATCCTCGCCCAGATAGTATCTTAGCCTGTGCATCTTACAGATCGGGTCCAGAAATTTTTGAACCGTCTGGTTCGAAGGATGGCTGTTTATATATATATCTTCACCGGCATCCCGGTCGAAACTAAATTGGATATTATAGGATTCTTCAATATCAGAAAGAACCTTTGTAAGGCTCCCCGTATACCATTTATCCAGTTTAATCTCTAATGGGTTTTGTGCAGATAAATTAGTTGAATATACTAATAGGAAAATACCTGCAATGAAATAATTTCTCATCGTTTTATATAAGTTCAAGAATTAATATTCCTCATTAAAGGACAGGCAATTCCTAAAACTAGAATACACTTTATATATTGTTCGACATTAATAAATGAATGAGTATTCCGGGAAAGGAGCTTTTTAGTAAAACTTTAACATTTTAACGACTATCTGGACCAAAAACAGAAAAGGGAAGCCTTGCGACTTCCCTTTCTTTTTCTTGCCATTTCTGCGTTTCCTTTAATCAATCTTTTTTATCCCCATCGAGTACAGGGTAAATCCAAAGATATCAGCATATTGCTCGATAGTCTTACTTACCGGTGTTCCTGCACCATGCCCGGCATCTGTTTCTATGCGAATTATTACCGGATTATCACCTGCGTTTTTGGCCTGGAGATGTGCTGCAAATTTAAACGAATGAGCGGGCACAACCCTGTCATCATGATCACCTGTTGTAATAAGGGTAGCAGGGTAGGAAACACCTTCTTTTACATTTTGAACCGGTGAATATCCATAGAGATAATTAAACATCTCTTCATTATCGTCGGCGGTGCCATAATCATAAGCCCATCCCGCACCGGCAGTGAAGGTATGATACCTTAGCATATCTAAGACTCCTACAGCCGGCAGGGCCACTTTCATCAGGTCGGGCCTTTGTGTCATAACAGCTCCAACAAGCAGACCTCCGTTTGATCCGCCTCTGATAGCAAGGTAATCGCTGGAAGTATAGTTATTGGCTATCAGGTATTCACCCGCTGCGATAAAGTCGTCAAAAACATTTTGCTTGTTTAGTTTTGTGCCTGCGAGATGCCACTCTTCTCCATATTCACCACCACCCCTGATATTGGCAACAGCATAGACTCCTCCCATTTCAAGCCATAATGCATTGGTGACACTGAAAGATGGAGTTTCGCTTATATTAAATCCACCATAGCCATACAGAATAGTAGGATTCTTCCCATTCATTACAGTTCCCTTCTTATAGGTTATGATCATAGGTACTTTGGTGCCATCCTTTGATTCGTAGAAGATCTGCTCAGATTCATAGTCTTCGCTTACGAATTTTACATCTGGCTTAACATATAAATCAATATTACCAGATTCCGGGTTCATCTCAAAAATAGACGGGGGAGTAATATAGTTTGTAAAAGTAAAATACAATTCTTTATCTTCTTTTTTCCCTGAAAATCCACTTGCCGATCCGATACCTGGCAACTCAATATCCCTTATCAACTCGCCATTCAGGTCGTATTGTTTAACCTGTGAGGTAGCATCAACAAGGTAACTGGCAAAGATATAGCCTCCTCCGGTTGAAGGCGATAGAACATTCTCTGTTTCAGGTACAAAATCCTTCCAGTTCTCCGGCCCAGCATTGGCCGCATCAGCCTAAAGACCAGCTTCCCATTAGGTGCATCTGGGTTGGTATAAATGATTAACCTGCTGCCATCATTGTCAGATTATTACATGATCATTGTCGAAATTATCAACAACCTTAGTAAGTCCTTTTGATGGCTTGTTGAAGTCCATTATATACAATTCGTTACCTGTGGTAGAGATAGATGCAGATACAAAGAGAAAACGTCCATCTTCGCTCACAGACCCCGCTCCTACATACCTTCTTTTCACATCCCTGCCAAATACTACCTCATCATCGTCCTGGGAAGTGCCCAGCTTATGGAAATATAATTTATGGTGATCGGTCATTGCAGATAACTCGCTTCCCTCAGGCTTATCATAGCTGGAGTAGAAGAATCCCTCGTTCCCCTTCCATGAAATTCCACTGAATTTTACATCAACAATGGTATCACCTATAAGCTCCATAGTTTCAGTATCCATTACAATTATTTTCCTCCAGTCAGATCCTCCTTCGGAGATGGCATAAGCCACTATACTTCCATCCTTTGAGAAATCTAATCCTCCCAGCGATATAGTACCATCTTCCTTAAATGTGTTTGGATCCAGGAATACCTCAGGCTCTGAATCCTCTTTCTGCCTGTAAAGCACAAACTGATTCTGCAGCCCGTCATTCTTCATAAAATAGGTATATCCACCTTCTTTAAAAGGAGCTGAAAACTTCTCGTAATTCCACTTCTCTTCAAGCCTTTGCTTTATTTCCTCCCTGAATGGAATCTGGTTAAGATATGAGAATGTTACCTTGTTTTGAGCTTTTACCCATTCACCGGTTTCAGTCGACATATCATCTTCCAGCCAGCGATATGGGTCAGGGACGTCGGTGCCGAAATAGGTATCGACCACATCACCCATCCTTGTTTGAGGATATTCCATAATTATTTGTGTTTGTTGATTGCTACACGAAGCAAGGAATGCCAGCAGCAATACCAGGATAACTGTGTTTTTCATATAAATTATTTTATGGCTTGTTAACAGTGATGCACGAAGATATAAAATTTTTATTCGCTAAACTTTCTGCCTGACAATTTTTTACATAAATAAGGCAGGTGCTAATTGTTATTAATACTGCATTTTCCAGGTTGTTTTAAGATTTACGACTTATTGTATATTAATCCATAAATTACTATTTTGTACTACCTAATAACAGATGTAAAAAGAAAATAATTAGTTTTTACCAACCACTTAACCCTGAAATTATGAAAAAAGCAATTATTATTTCAATTATTTTATTGGTTTCATTTTTCCAACTAAACGCTCAGAATATTATTGTAAAAGGAGGTCTTAATATAGCAACTATGCTGGAGCAGTCGGACGATTATAACTGGAGCGAGGACCTTAAGTACGGATACAGTCTTGGATATAATGCCGGTGTTTTTGCTGAATTTGCTGTAGCAGATGACTTGTCGTGGGAAGTCGGGTTAGCTCTTAATACAAAAGGTTTTAAGATTGACGAAGAGGCACTGGTTTTAAAATATAATCTATTATTTGTAGATCTTCCGATAAAACTGAAAGCCACATACCCGATAAGTACTAATTTAAAAGCCTATGTTGCAGGAGGAGTAAGCGCCGGATATGCAATTGGAGGTAATATGGATATGGAGATGACCATTCTGGGTGAAACCATAAACGAAAAGGAAGATATTAAGTTTGGCGATGATCCCGAAGAAGACGATTCAAAACGACTTGATTACGGAGTAATAGGAGGGGCCGGAATTATGTATAAAGCTGCATTTCTTGAAGTTAACTATTATCATGGCCTTGCTAACCTTTCTTTAGAAACTGATAACGGATATATTCAAAGCACCAGACTTATAGGGATTACACTGGGCTATAGATTCGGGTTTTAGATATATATTCTTATACCAGAAAATTCAGGGATATCTTCGGATGTCCCTTTTCTTATTGGAAGATTATAAGTTTGTAAGATTAATCTTCTCTGGCAGGCTCATTTTTATTTCATAACTTGTAGAAAACAGTAGTGAGTTACAAATATGAAATTTACCAGATATAGCCCACAATTGAATCCAGTCATATTCATCAAAAGGATGGCTTTATTGTTCGTTCTGTTTATTATTGCCGGATGCACAACAACCAGGCCCCTCCTGGGTGAAGATTCTCTGATTATTACAAGAAAATATGTTGGAAACTTCCTGGATTATCGCATTGCAGGAGAAGGAGGCCCTCTAAATCCTAAAATTTTCTGGATCAAAACAAGTCTTGAATCGGATTATGGAAAGATAGGTGTCTATGCCAGGAAGCAAATGGAATTTAAGCCCTATGAGAGGCTATATCTTCGTAGAACTTATTTTCAGCACATGGCTATTAGCAGTTGGACCTACCAGCTCGAATCCAGTGATCAGAAGATCTTTTATAATATTTATGGTACAAGCATGGATAGTACAAGGATTTCTTCCATAGAAAGGTTATTCAAAATACCTTAGGAGCATCATTGACAATGTTTATTCAAACAAGTTTAATCAACATTTCAGAGTAAAAAACGCCCTTACAGATGGATAAGTAAGAGTAGAATCTCAGAAGTGATACATTACCCCTCCCTGGAATAAAGAACCTCTGCTTAAGGTTCTATATGGTCGTTTTTCTTATATGAATAGGCTATTTAAAACCCTGTTGCTCTATCCAAAATATGAGCAAGCACAGAGAGTTAAATAGTTGGGAGATTGGAGACTATTACTTAAATTGCATATTGCGATATATAAACAATTGATACTACACATAACACTAAATTTATTAGCATATATATTATAAACTTTACGATTATGGTAATAAAAACAGAAAAGTCTCGTTTAGCTGGCACTCCGGCCTGGGCCTTATCCATAATAACTGTAAGCGTATCATTCTTTCTTCTTCTATACTTCAAGGAGACCGAGAGTGATTTGAAAGAGCTAGTAGTATACATTTTCAATAATATATTGATCACCGTTGCCTCTTTTGTTATCTGTAGGACACATCCCAAAAGCGTTTGGTATGTTCCAGCCATCTGCAGTTTACCAATTATAATTGTTTTTGCAGCGCCAAATTTAGTGGTGTCGCCATCGTTGATAGTATTTGGTAGTGGGCTTGTGTTATCCGTTGTGAGCGCAATAATCGGAGCAAGCCTGGGACGACGTCGAATTCATCGGGTATAAAAATAGGATTTATGAAAAATACGCCGAAATTATTATTACTAGTTTGCTCTATCTCTATTCTTAACCTAAGCGTAAAGGGCCAGGTTACAGACAGCACTTTAAATGTAAAGAAATCAGTTTTTCATGTTTATATTGGCATTGCAGGAGAAGAAGACATAGGTATAGGAGTAACTGATTTATGTCTTAACTATGAACATAACATTCTCCAGCTTCCTAATTCCTATTCAAATCTCAGATTTGGTTTTGGATTGATGGGAACGAGAAAGGATGATTTAGGATATTATTTGAATGCCTCGCTGGTACATCTACTTGGGAAGAAAAACCATCATCTGGAGTTAAATCTCGGTGTTAATTATTTTACAAATATTGCTTCTGATAGTTGGCTGTTTACACACGACCAAAACTTTTATCCGGATCTTTATACAGGTTATCGTTTTGAAAAACCTGATGGGGTATTTATTTTTAGAGTCGGGGTTTCTTTAGTAACTCTATTTAACTTTGGGCTTGGGATTAAATTTTAGAAGCGAACTCCTGGAAATAAAGAACCTCTGTTTAAGTTTCTTTATGGTGGATTTTCTTATGAGAATAGGCTATTTAAAACCCTGTTGCGCTATCCAAAATATGAGCAAGTACAGGTTGTAATACAGTTGGGAGATTGTTAACTATTTTATAAATTGCATGTTACAATACTATAATTTGCAAATCCGAACATTAATTCTAAAGATAAATGAATGTATTGTCGAAATACGAATGAGTAATATTACTAACTTAACAACACTATGGATAGAGTATCAGTTGTATCCCTGGAAAACATAGGGAAGAATTTTATTCCTTTTGAATATCTTCCCCAAGATAAAGATGAATACTATCAACGGAATAAGCAGACCATTACCCCAAAATCAGGATGGAGACATCTTCAATCAGATGAGATTGAAAAACTCGTAAAAAACGATAATACAGCTGATAATTGGGATGAATTAATGGTTACGGACGAGTTTGATACCAATCAAATTAAAAATACGCAGTTTTTCGGATTTGTCAGAATTGGAAGGTTGCGGAATATCATTCTTCAGCATCACGACCTGAAAGTGCCTTCAGGAATCACCAACAGTCTTATCATTTCTTGTGATATTGGCGATGATGTGGCCATTCATAACGTACATTATATATCACATTATATTATTGGTGATAACTGTATCTTGTTTAATATCCAGGAGATGCATACAACGAATCATGCTAAATTTGGGAACGGAATTATTAAAGAAGGTGAACAGGAAAATATTCGAACGTGGCTTGATCTGATGAACGAAACAGGTTGTCGCAGAGTACTCCCATTTGACGGTATGATTACGGCCGATGCCTATCTGTGGGCAAAGTACGTTGATGACAAACCTTTGCAGGCAAATCTTAAAAAAATTACACAAAACAGTTTTGATAATCATCGTGGTTATTATGGCATAATTGGTAATCATTGTGTAATTAAGAATTCTCTTATTCTGAAGGATGTGAAAATTGGTTCAGATTGTTATATCAAGGGGGCTAATAAATTAAAAAACCTGACCATTAACTCTTCCGAAGAAGAAGCTACGCAAATAGGAGAAGGAGTGGAATTGGTAAATGGGATCATCGGGTTTGGTTGTCATATTTTTTATGGGTGTAAAGCTGTAAAATTTATTCTGGGTGATAATTCCAGCCTGAAATACGGGGCCAGGTTAATCAACTCATTCCTGGGTGATAATTCAACCATCTCTTGCTGTGAAGTTTTGAATAATCTAATTTTTCCGGCACATGAGCAGCATCATAATAATTCATTTCTTGTTGCTTCAGTACTTATGGGGCAAAGCAATGTGGCAGCAGGAGCTACAATTGGCTCCAATCATAACAGTCGCGCTAACGACAATGAAATTCAGGCAGGTCGGGGATTTTGGCCTGGATTATGTACCAGTTTAAAGCATTCTAGTAGATTTGCTTCATTTGTTTTACTTTCTAAAGCAGATTATCCGGCAGAACTTGATATTCCCCTTCCTTTTTCGCTTCTTAACAATAATCCGTCAAAAAATCAACTTGAAGTGATGCCCGCTTTCTGGTGGTTGTATAACATGTATGCTTTAGCCCGAAATTCCTGGAAATTTCAGAGTCGTGACAGACGAGTAAAGAAAGTTCAGAAGATTGAATTTGAAACATTTGCCCCTGACACTATAGAAGAAATATTCAATGCCCGAAAACTCCTTGAAATATGGACCGCTAAAGCCAGCTTAAGACAGAAGGATGAATCCACTATTATTAAGAATGACGAAGAGCTGGCCATTCTGGGACGTAAACTATTATCAGGCAAAGAAGAAGTAATCGATAACTTGAGAGTTATAGGTGAAAACATGGAGAATACTAAACGAGATGTGCTGATATTAAAACCATATAGGGCATACCATGCCTATAGTGATATGTTGATTTATTATGCTGTGAAGAACCTGATGATATATTTAACATCTCATCCAAAAGCGACATTCTCATCCATGTGTAAAGACCTGAATATTAAGCGACAGAAGGAATGGGTTAACCTTGGTGGACAGATTATGCAAAAAAGTGACCTGGCTAAACTTCGATATGATATTGGTTCAGGTGAATTAATGACATGGAAAGATATTCACAACAGGTATGATGATCTTTGGGCCAGATATCCTGTTGACAAACAAAAACATGCATTTGCAAGCCTTTGCGATTTATACGGTACAGATAATCTCACAAGAACTGAATGGGAATCAGCTCTTAATAAGGGAGTGTCAATTCAAGAATATGTGCGTGACCAGGTGTATATTACGCGAAAAAAGGATTATGATAATCCATTCCGGCAAGCAACATATAGAAATATGGATGAAATGACGGCTGCAATAGGGACTATTGACGAGAATAGCTTTATAATTCAGGTGAAACAGGAAACTGAAGATTTTAGATTACTCGTAGAGGAAATAAAAAATAAATAGAAAGTAAGATAATAATCAAGTGTTTATAAAAATCTAATAAGAGAAGATTATGAATTTAAATAATCCCAATTATTCAAAGTATGCTTTGGTCAGGGAAATGATGGAGACTGTTGAAGTAGTTAAAAAATTCGATCCAAACCAGACTGAACTTATCGCTGGAGAAATAAAATCTGCAGGTAAACTGTTACTTACAGGAGAAGGCTCCAGCCGTATATTCCCGGCTAAAAATGCTATTCGTAAAGCATTGACATGGGGACTGAATATGTCCGTTTTTACGGATGGGTCACGACAATCAGCACAATATGATCTGTCGAAATTAGCTGTTTTCTGTGCTTCCAATTCAGGAAGGACAAAAGAAGTTGTCCTGCTGGCAAAAAAACTCGCCGCTATTGGAAATGAAAAACGATTTGCTTTGACAGCAAACAACGATACCCTTTTAGAAAAAGAGTGTATAAAAACATTCGTTCTTAACTGCGGATGGGAACAAGCAGTAGCAGCTACAAAAAGCGTTATTGAACAAACTCTTTTTTATGAATCTATTCTCTGGCATATTCAAGGCATAGATAGAAAAGCTGAATGTTCAAAACTACCGGCATTCATCGAAGAAGCACTTACTATGACAATCAGCAGGGAGATTATTGACCTTGCCTCTAAAGCGCCTACCATTTATTTTGCCGGGTATAATGATGGCGTTGCTGAAGAACTGACACTTAAAACCAATGAGATTACCAGGAAAAAATCTGATTTTCTTGAAGGCACCTATGCCGTTCATGGCATAGAAGAAGTTATGGACAAAAATGATATTGTTTTTGTAATAGATCCCCTTGAGGAAGAAATTGAGAAATTCCATGAAGTGCTTGTAAAAGGAGTCGGACTTAAAGTGGTAGCCATTGCTGATCGGGATACACCTTTTACAACCATTCGTACGCCTTCAGCAGGAGAAATGAATCCGTACGTATTCTTAAGTGCAGGTTGGAACCTTTTGGTAGAAATCGGTCTCGCACTTGGGATCGACCTCGATAAACCAGAGCGTGCACGTAAAGTGGGGAATGAGTTTGTGGGGTAATGTACACGGTAAAGTCTTATCTATTCAACTTTGAAGTAATATTTAATCTGCTTTTTTAAGAAATTAGCATGTGAGTAAATCGTTGAAAGAAATAGTATCTGACCTTATTGAATTATTCAGACCTTATACAGAAGGTATTGATACTATACTTGATATTGGAACCGGCACATCAATACCTATCCATATTTTTGCTGAAACATTTCCTGAGATTCGATTTAATTCTGTAGATATAATAGATATAAGGAAAAGAAATAAGCTACCGTTTACTATTTACGATGGAAAGACCCTGCCCTTCGATAATTTAGAATTTGATGTTGCCGTATTAAATGAAACCTTACACCACTGTGAAGATCCTGAGACTGTATTATTTGAAGCACAAAGAGTAGCAAAATTAATTTATGTAATTGAACATTTTCCCAATCCCTATGCTAACATCAAAGATTTGATTAAAACTGAATTTTCAGCTCTAAATAACTTTGATATTGAGTGTCAATTTTATAAACCTTTTACAGAAGATTCACTTTACTTATTATTTAAAAAAGTCGGTCTCAAAGAGTTGGATAGAATTGAGATTCCTTATTCTGGTAGAAGGGAAATAAGAAAGTATTTTTTTAAATTAAAGCATTAATTGTCCGGTTTGTTTATTGACCAACGATTTGTATGTCTCACTAATACGACATAATTGTGGTAATACCTTTTATTTGTCTTTAATAAGCAGTTGATTTGGATTTATATATCCAAACCTAAGCACTATGGCTGATAAACCAGATAATCCATCAAACTTCTTGAATCAAATCCAGATCACCAAGCTTTATCCCAAAACCAAGCAAGTCCCTCCAATCTGTTCAGATTACAAATCTTTGACACATTTTTTCTTAAGGTGAGGCCGGAGGGAGGGCACCAGGTTCAAGGCTCAAGGCTCTAGTTCCTTGAAATGAGGATCGGCATGAGCATAAGTCGAGTATATTTACGTCTCAGGTACCAGTAGAGAAGCATAGAGACTTCTCTTGCACTTGGTGGGGTTAACTTGCAAGTAAAAAGTCCAGGGAAATTCTCTCGGCCGACCCTTCACCTGCGGGGTACGGATTGCCTCAATTCTCTCGGCGGACCCTTCACCGCAGGTGGGTCACCATGCAAACTTAAAGCAAAAATGCGGCAAGCCGCATAATCTTTCTTTCCTGAACCGCCCAAAGCCAAAACAAGTTTTGTTCTGTACGGTCCAAAAAAGAAAGGCACCCGTATTGGGTGCCTTTTGCTTTAAGATTGCGGTCTGGACGGGACTCGAACCCGCGACCTCCGGCGTGACAGGCCGGCATTCTAACCAACTGAACTACCAGACCAAATTTTATTTCAAATTATCGTAAAAAGCACTGTTCTTTTGTCTTTTCAAGAATTTCTCCCTTCTAATAGCATCACTCTTACTTTCATACTCTTCAGTAAAGTGAATATCCCAGGGTGCTTTCTTCGATGTATACCTTGAAAGTCCATTATTATGTTCTTCTAATCTCCTTTCAAGATTATTCGTGTAGCCAATATAAAAAGAACTATCCTTTCTACTTTTCAATATATAAACGATATACTTCATCGTCCGTTACTCGAAGCCGTCCCGAGTTCTCGGGATGACAGGCCGGCATTCTAACCAACTGAACTACCAGACCAAATTTTATTTCAAATCATCGTAAAAAGCACTGTTCTTTTGTCTTTTCAAGAATTTCTCCCTTCTAATCGCATCACTCTTATTTTCATACTCTTCAGTATAGTGAATATCCCAGGGTGCTTTCTTCGATGTATACCTTGAAAGTCCATTATTATGTTCTTCTAATCTCCTTTCAAGATTATTCGTGTAGCCAATATAAAAAGAACTATCCTTTCTACTTTTCAATATATAAACGATATACTTCATCGTCCGTTACTCGAAGCCGTCCCGAGTTCTCGGGATGACAGGCCGGCATTCTAACCAACTGAACTACCAGACCAATGCTTTAAGCGCTGCAAAAATAAGTCAATTTTTTTAATCTAAAAACTTTTTTGATGAAAAGCTTTGCTTGCTGGTGTTAGTTTTAATAATTGGTACATAAAATCAATTTTTTTATACCTGTTTAAATAATAATTATAAATAACAATTTCTTTCACAGGGCCATATAATCGGCCGATGAGAGACGAATCAGAATACTATTCTTAATAATTTCTAAAGACTCAGAATTATTTAAATTTTAATTTTTATAATATAGTGTTGAAATGGATTTGATGGGGCCAACCTTCATTTTCCTTATTGTTTCAAATGAGTTATCATTATCAGGGATTTATAAATTTGATATAAATAATAAAATGAGTAATAAGCACGATCCATACACCATGTATAAATGTGAGACCTGCGGAAATAAAATAACAGGGATCACTAAAAATCAACAATCCGATCCTTCATCAGCAATCTGGGCCAGATATGGTCTTTGCTCTGCCGGATGCATGGCTCACACATCGATACTTAGGAAGGATAAAAAAATTGAGCAACAAATACATACAGATAATAGTAATATTAATATAGGTACTGCACAAGAAAGAAGATTTGATGATCAATCATCAGGGGAAAGATCAAAGCAAAGGACTATATTGGAATTGAAGGATAAGAAGATACTGACCTGGCAAAGAATGATATCAAGGGGTAAAATACTGGGAGGTATTGGCCTGACAGCGGGTATAATTCTCTATTATAATGAAATAGTATATGGAGCCCTGGCCTGCCTGGTTCTTGTAGTTGTCGGAATAGTATTATGCCGTATTGGTGTATGGAAAAAATGCAGGATAAGGTAATTATTTCTTATTTTCAAAAAAGCTAAAATTAACACTGCCATAGTATCTGTGCTCTGAGAGATTTGAGTGCAGATTAAAACTGTAACTCTTTGGATGTTCGAGAATAAAGAGACCTCCTGGTTTTACAACTCCTGAGTTTAATACAAGATCAGGAATTGTTTCAAGCCATGTAAGATCATACGGAGGGTCGGCAAATACAATATCGTAGTTTCTTTTTGATCTCTTAAGGTAATCTTTAACATTGGCATGCAGGATATATGCTCCTTTGGCATTAAGGGAGGCAATAAATTGTTTGATAAATGAGATATGATCACGATTAATATCTACCATTTGTACTTCGGCTGCTCCCCGTGATAAAAATTCGATACCAATACTTCCGGTTCCTGCAAAAAGATCAAGCACATGCATTCCATCAAAATCATATCTTCCGGAGAGTATGTTAAAGAGACTTTCCCGTGCAAAGTCGGTGGTAGGCCTTGCCCTGAAATTAGAGGGTGGAGATAATCTTCTTCCCTTATATTTGCCGCTTATTATACGCAACTTATAATATTAAAAAGGTTGCTGTAATTATGGATATCGATTGACTCAAACACATAGCTCAGCGACCATTTCCCCCTTGGCTTCTCCAGCTTTATTTTGCTTACATAGCGTGCCAGGTTATTATATAGTTCATCTCCCTTACCAATTAATCCTGTAGCATGTACGCTCTCTTCCTTGCCTATCTCCAGCTTTTCGAAGGTAAATAAGAGGTAATAAAGTATATCTGATGAATTTCTGTATCTGAAGGTATTAATAAACTCAATCTTCCTGTCTCTGATAATAACGATGTTAAAGTAGGTGTCTTCAATGTTTATGTGAATATACCTTTCACTTTGCCTGGTAGCATTATCAAAACACATATAAAGCAAGGGCTTAAGATGATGCGATAATGAAGCTTCAGGGAAAGCTTTGATCAATACATCCTGCAGATCCTTTCTTATATCAAATAATAAAAAAGAATCAGGTTCCATTATCCTGTTATTTGATACAAGATAGTTGTCTTCAAGATTATGGTTCAATGTAAAATAGTCATCCTTGGCAGCAGGATCAAAAAGTCCGGCAGGAACAAGTGTGTTTTTTTCAAAAATATATACCAGCCTGTATTTGTGGTATGCTTTACCAAGGAAATCATCTTTCAATATTATTTCCTCAGTCTGTTTGCTGAGCTCATCATCGCGGCCACTGAGTTTGTAATCTCTTAACATTACAAACTTGTTGCGGTGTATGTCGAAGAGGCAAAAAGAAAATCCATTCAGGCTGACCTGAATGGATATCTCGTAATTATTAGTTGAATTTATATCCAGTGTTTCGTCAAACAGCTCTTTCTCATACATAGATTAAAGATTGCTGTTAGTTTTCCCAGTTTCCTGCGTTGTTGTTGGGTTCAACAAGGTTACCTACCCTCATACCCGGGAATCCGGTAATCCTTTTACGAAGAGCATTATAGTTAATAATAAGCTGCTTATCAAGTCCCTTCAGGAAAATATCATTAAGAACTGAGGCTTCGAAAACTTCTACCATAACCATTGATCCTGTCTGAACGCTTGCTGCTCCCATAACAAATTGAATATCACCGCAGAAAGGAACGTATTTGAGCGAGTCTACTGCAAAGCCGTCTACAAATATTGAATCGAGTACCGATGTATATGATGTATCTCTTACAATAAGTCCCCTTTTCAGAGCTTCTCTTTCGCTCCTGATTCCCTGCTCCATCATTTCGTCAGTAAGACTTCCTTCTTTGTAGATCAGAGGGAAAGAATCATTAACAACAAAACTAATAAGAGTATCAAAACTTCCGGTATATCTTCCATATTTGGATTTGAATGCTACCTGTGCTGTTCTAATATCCATTAAGCGCTCCTTAATAGCATTTTCCCTGGTGTCTCTTTCTTTATTGAAACGGATGGGGTTCATGATACTTTCAACGAGCATGTAACCAAGTACAACAATAGCTACAAAAAGCAGAATCTTTACAATGGTGTTCATTTCTTTATTATTAGTAAATAAGTATTTTTGTGTACGCTTGCAAAATTAAAAAAATAAATTGAATACCAAACCTCAAATTCTCTTTTTGAACTAAATGTTAAAAACGCATATTAAAAGCATATTAGTTGATAATCTGGAACATACGCCAACGGATGATCAATTGACTGCCATGGGCAGATTGTCAGCATATGTTTTAGAAAATAATAATGATAATATATTTCTTCTGACAGGTTATGCGGGGACTGGTAAAACCACCCTGATAAAATCGCTTGTAAAGACTCTCGGGGCTTTCAATTTTAAATCTGTTTTGCTTGCTCCAACCGGAAGGGCGGCTAAGGTTTTATCATCCTATTCAGGTAAGGAGGCATTTACTATTCATAAGCATATTTACCGGCAAAAAAGCTCAAAAGATGGTATGGGTCGTTTTGATCTTGACAGGAACTTGCAAAAAGATGTATTTTTTATTGTTGATGAATCTTCGATGATATCAAATGAAAGTTCCGAGCATTCAATATTTGGGTCCGGGAAATTGCTTGATGATCTGATTGAATATGTTTATTCGGGTCGTGACTGTAAGCTTATCCTGGTGGGTGACACAGCTCAATTACCTCCTGTTGGCTCGGAACTGAGTCCCGCTTTGAGCCCTGTGGATGTCGGAATGTATGGATTTGGTGTCCAGACTGCTAATCTTAAGGATGTTGTCAGGCAAACTGAGGAATCAGGAATACTTGTGAATGCTACAATGATAAGAAAGTGGATAGGAGAGGGGAAGATTGATATTCCTCAATTCCGGATTTCCGGATTTGATGATATAAAACGCATTACAGGAGAATTCCTGCTTGAGGAACTGGAAACTGCCTATTCTGCGTGTGGCATTGAAGATACTATTATTGTGGTAAATTCAAATAAACTCGCAAACAAGTATAACCAGGGTATAAGAAGCAGGGTTTTGTTTAAGGAAGACGATATAAGCTCCGGCGACCAGGTAATGATTGTAAAGAATAATTATTTCTGGACCGAAGACGAGGATGATATTGAGTTTATAGCAAATGGCGATATTGCCAGAATTAAAAAAATCGTAAGCAGAGAAGAACGTTATGGCTATAAGTTTGCGGATATGATCCTGGAATTTGGTGATTATGGATTGGAAATTGAAGTAAAGGTCTTACTCGATACCCTCTGGTCTGATACTGCCTCACTAAGTTCGGTTCAAAACAGGGAGTTGTTTCAGAGCGTACATGAGGATTATAGTCATCTTAAGACAAGAAAGAAGCAATACGAAGGTGTAAAAAGTGATCCCTTCTTTAATGCAATGCAGATAAAATTTGCCTATGCTGTAACATGCCATAAGGCACAGGGGGGACAGTGGGAAAGGGTATTTATCGACCAGGGCATGTTTAATCATAAGGACGCAACTATTGATTACCTGAGATGGCTGTATACAGCAGTAACAAGGAGCACAGACAAGCTCTATCTTGTAAATTTCGCAGAAAGTTTTTTAGAATCTAGATATTGAATAATTTTCTTTCCGTATTATAATAAGCATTGAAAAATGAAACTATAAATCAATAAAATTAGAATTTAAAGGCAGGTGTGATTGCTTCACTTTATCAAGAAATATGAGAAAAAACTCATAAAATCAATCCTGGTAATATCTTTCTCTTCATTTGCCCAGGATTTTCAGATATAAATACAGGGTGGATATGAGGTATAAATTGTCTGTCGATTAGACCTGAATGCCCGAAATCAATCTGAATTTTCCTTGTCAAATGAGATAGTGAGAGAGGATGGCTCACCGGTAAAAGCAGAATCATTCAGAGGAGATATAGGGGAGAAATAGTTCGGGTATGAATAAAAATATCAATGGGTTCCGGAGGATGATGCTATTTTTCTAAATGACACTGTGACGATAGAAATTAAAGCCGAAAAATACGAAAGAGAATTTAACAGGGGACCGGTAATAATTAAATCAGCAATTATGCCAGGACTGGGGCAGACAAAAATCAATCAGGGCAAGCCCTGGTGGCTGGTAGGTATCGCTGCCTATGGAACATTAGCAGGGGGCTTTGTTTTCAATAGTAGTTACCATAATAACTATGATGCCTATACTATTGAAACTGATCCACTTGAGAGAGCTGATCTGTTTGACCAATCACAAAAGGACAAACAACTTTCAAACATAATGTTTGTTTCCGCTGCAGCAATATGGGTAGGAAACCTGATCTGGGTAGCAGCTGCACCCAATGAGTATCGACCAAGAAAATTATCTGAGTTCTCTGTTCATGCTTCTGCTTTGCCAGGCAATAAGGGCATTATCACAGGTTTAGCTTTAACGATGGACTTTTAATATAAATATTTATGAAAGCCTGTTTATTAGTACTTACCATCTTAGTATTTCAAACTGCAGATTTATCTTCACAGATAGTCAGTAGTGGTAAAAAGAGGGTTTATATAGATAATAAACCTAAGATAAATATGAATGTCAGCGAGAATAATAATTCTCGACCCGGCTTCGGTATGTTACCCGAAACAATAGGCAAGTATTATGCCCTGATCATAGGGATAAATGAATACTCTGATCCTTTAATAAATGAGCTGGATAAGCCAATCAGGGATGCTGAACTATTTTACAATACAATAACCAGTAAATATTCATTTAATTCCGAAGATGTCAGACTCCTCAGAAATGCAAGCATGGCACAGATTGTAGAGGCCCTGGATTACTATGCAAAGCTTGTTCGTCCTGAGGATAATTTTCTAATCTTTTATGCCGGGCATGGTGTCTGGGATCCGGAGGCAGAAATAGGATTCTGGCTTCCATCCGATGCAAATATAAACAGTAAGCTTGCATGGTTCAGAAACAGTACCCTGCGAGATTATCTGAAGGAAATCAAATCCAAGCATACCCTTTTAATAAGTGATGCCTGTTTTGCAGGTTCTATCCTGAAAACCCGGGGTGCTTTTTATGACGCAGATCTGGCAATTAATAAATTATATGCATTAACAAGCAGGAAGGCAATGACAAGCGGAACATTAACTGAAGTGCCTGACAAGAGTGCATTTCTGCGGTTTCTCGTTCAAAGACTTATTGAGAACGACGAAAAATACCTATCCTCCGGACAGTTATTTAATAGTTTCGAGATCGCTGTAATAAATAACAGCAATGTTGTTCCTCAGCGCGGAGTGATACAGGAAGTGGGTGATGAGGGTGGTGATTTTATTTTTATTTTAAAGTGATATATATATTTTACCCGGTAGACTATTTGGAATTGCAAATATTAATTAAGATGGCTTGCACCCATAATCGCATGGTGTAAGGCTGAGAAGAATAATAAAATGGAGACTCACAAAGAATGAATGCTTGGTCAGAGAAATATCTCTTTACGATATTTATTTTTCTGATATTTTCATCATTTCCTGAGTCTGCCTGCGCACAGAAGAAAATTTCGGTCTCAGTTACTATAAGGGGTGTTTATGATAGCAAAATAAGCCTGCTCCCACTAACAGGTAAAGATGCTCTGAAACCTGTATTTGTAGTAGACAGAATAGCGAATGGAGAAACAGCTAGTTTTCAGATCAGTGATAATATCCTGCCTGGGGAGTTTGTATTAAGGCTTGATTATAAAGGAGATGAGGCTAGCGAGCCTTATCCCTCAAGAAGCTTATAATACTAAACGATCAAGATATGGATTTGACGATTCATCCCTTATATAGTAATAATCCGGACAGCACGTGGTTCCAAAAGCGGGAAAGGGAAAATAGTGCATATAGCCAATTTTTGAATGAAAATGATAAATGGAAAGCAAGCCTGGGTGTATTACAGAATTTTCTTTTAAACTATGATGATACTGAGTCAGATTTTTATAAATCAGGTATCGAAGAATACGAATTGCGCAGGAATAATTATAATGAATGGCTAACAACAGAGTCAAAGAGAAACAGGAAATTATTTGTGAGCAGGCTGTTTGGATTTGAGTATGTCCCTGAAATAAGTGGAGCGGAAGCGAGCAAGATCGAAATATGAGCTTAAGAGAGAACTATTTTGAAGGAATGGACCTTCAGGACCCTATGCTTGTAAAGACCTCAAAACTAAAACAGTGGATGGACAATTACGTGAACCTCTATGGTACATTAGCTAGCACTGTTGTAATGCGAGATTCACTCTTTACCCTGGCCGGAAAAACGGCAATTGAAAATTCAAAGAATGGTGATCCACTGGTTTATGGATGGATGATGGATTATTTCTTTAAGGGATTTGAAAGTTTTAATATTCAAGAGGGAATTACGATGCTTGATTCTTACGTAAATGATCCAGCCTGCCTTGCTACTAAGAAGGAAGCAATAAAATTGAGAATTTCGGGAATCAGGACCCTCGTCCCTGGAGCTTTAGCTCCCAATAAAAAATGAAGACATCTGATAACAGTCTTTTCAATCTTTACAATTACAGGAAATGATAAGTAATACTTCTTGTTTTCTGGTCGGCTGACTGCATTCACTGCAAAGAAAATTGTTGCCAGTCTGGAAAATTGTACAGCAGAGGGTTGTAAATAGAGAGCTTGATATAGTGGCAATAAGTCTTGATGAAACGGAACAGAAAAGAGGCATGGGAACAAGGATCAGTGGGATACCGGACTGGATACACATACTGGCGCCAGGGGAATTAGAAGTGAGGTAGTTAATGATTACTATATCCTGGGTATCCCTGTAATGGTTCTGATAAATTCTGAAACAAAAACAATTGAATATTTACCAGATACGGTTGATGAATTGAATATATTCCTGAATGGCAATATATAAAGTATACCTTACTCAAAAAATAATATCATGAAATCCAAGAGCTTAATCCCCTTATTGCTGATAGTGAGTACAATGATCATGGTAAGCTGTAAAAAGGATGAGAGGCAGATGCTTGTTCAGACAGGCACAGTAACTAATATCCTGACTACATCTGCCTATGCATCAGGTGATATACTTGACCTGGGAGAAGGAGTATCGCAGCATGGACATTGCTGGTCGACAACTCCTAATACCACAACCGATGACACAAAAACCACCCTGGGAATACCACCCGGAACCGGAGGTTTTACAAGTGAGCTAAGCGGCTTACAATCCGGATCAACATATTTATAAAAGCATACTGCAGCAGGGGAGGGGAAACAGTTTACGGTAGCGAGATTAATTTTAGCACTGCCTCAGCTAACTTGCCTCAGCTTTCAACAGCTGAAGTAACTGGTATTACAAAGACAGCAGCTGTTTCAGGAGGTAATATTACAAGCCAGGGAGGAACCCCGGTAACTGAACGGGGAGTTTGTTGGAGTACCGCAACTGGACCTACTATAGGGGGAGACAAAACAAGTAATGGGACTGGTACAGGTGGGTTTACAAGCAACATCTCAGGTTTGTCATCAGGAACGACATATTTTGTAAGGGCTTATGCTTCTAATGACGGGGGGACAGCTTATGGAAATGAACTAAGCTTTACATCAGATTCTGATTCACCTGTTCCACCAACTGTAACGACAGCAGGTATTACTTCGGTTACCACAAATTCAGCAAGCTGCGGAGGTGAGGTAACTAATGAAGGATCGGAATCTGTTATAGCCAGGGGTGTCTGCTGGAGCATTAGTCCAAATCCTACTATATCCAACAATACAACAAGTGATGGATCCGGTTTGGGGACATTTACCAGTTCTCTGACTGGTCTTTCCCCGGGCAATACCTATTATGTGCGTGCCTATGCCACAAGCAGTGTAGGTACATCTTATGGTAATGAATCTGACTTTACTACGGTGCTGTACTGGCTGAGTTAACAACCCTCGATATTAATACAATAACAAGCACTTCAGCAAAGAGTGGAGGAAACATCACCTCGGACGGTGGGCAGATATTACAGCCCGTGGAGTCTGCTGGAATACAGCTCCTATCCACAACCGATAACGATAAAACTAATGATGGTACCGGTACCGGAGCTTTTAAAAGCAGTGTTAGCGGACTTGCAGCAGGTGTAACTTATTATGTAAGGGCCTATGCACAAATAGTGCTGGTACAATATGGCAATGAGTGGATTTTACAACCAAGCGATGCACCACCATCTGCTGTTGCGACTATGCAACAGCAGTACCAATACAACAGCTATTTAAATGGATCAGTTAATGCCTTTGGTAACAGTACGTGTTACATTTAGTATGGAGCAACAACCCTCTATGGCTCTGTGCAAAGCTCATCCCCCGGGACAGTTACCGGTACAGGTACTACTGCTGTTATCGTAGCCTCTCAGGTCTTACACCCGGCACGACTTATCATTTCAGAGTGAAAGCGGTCAGTTCAGGGGGTACAACATATAGTAACGATATGAGTTTTGCAACCAGCCAGGTGCCTTCTGCAATAACTGGCTCAGCAACTTCTGTCGTGATTGAAACTGCTACATTGAATGCCACAGTAAATGCGGTAGGTCTTTCGACCACTGTTACTTTCGAATATGGACTTAGCTCTTCTTATGGCTCAACAATCCAGGCAACTCCCAACCCTGTATCAGGTACTTCAAATACAAGTGTAAGCGCACAGCTGAGTAATCTCACTCCAGGCACAGTATATCATTACAGGATAAGAGCTGTGAGCTCAGGAGGAACAAGCTATGGAGATGACAGAACTTTTAAGACAGAACTCTGCCCGTCATCATTGAGTGTTACTCACATCTACGGTGATGTCTCCCCTGCCAGCAAGACATTGACTTACGACGTGATTGAATCGAATATATCTGGAGAAGATAAGTGTTGGATTACAAAAAATCTTGGTGCAAGTAACCAGGCAACTTCGTCAACAGACGATACCGAAGCAGCTGCCGGCTGGTACTGGCAGTTTAACAGAAAGCAAGGGTTCAGGCATAATGGTGCTGCATATTACCCTGCGATAACATGGATTACATCAATAGATGAAAATAGCAATTGGATTGCGGCAAATGATCCCTGTACAATTCTTCTGGGATCAGGCTGGAGAATTCCGACCGGCACTGAATGGTATAATGTAGACTCAGGCCTTGGATGGAGCAATCGTGATGATACATATGCTTCGGTCCTGGTATTGCATCCTGCTGGTAGCTTATATGCCTTGGATGGTTCCCTTTTAAATCGTGGATGGGTAGGTAATTATTTCGGCAGTACTCAGAATAGTAACACAACAGCAGGAGCACTTAATATATACACCGGGGTAAGTACATATATGGCAGGTAAAGCCAGGCATGTACTCTAAGATGTATCAAGGATTAAAAAATAAATATATTTATAGTTTTTTATTGGAATAAATATGAAATCATACAAGAAAGAATTGTGGTTTGACACACAGAGCAGGCGACAGTTAATAAATATAACTCCTGAGGTTAATAGTTGTCTTGTTGAAAGTGGAATTCAGGAAGGTTTGATACTTGTAAATGCAATGCATATTACAAGTAGTGTTTTTATTAATGATGACGAAAGCGGCCTTCATCATGATTATGAGGTGTGGCTTGAAAAACTTGCTCCTGAAAAGCCATATTCTCAGTATAAACATAACGGATTCGAGGATAATGCCGATGCCCACCTTAAAAGAACTGTTATGGGCAGGGAGGTTGTAGTTGCTGTTACCGAGGGCCGACTGGATTTCGGACCCTGGGAGCAAATATTCTATGGCGAATTTGATGGCAAGAGAAGAAAGAGGGTGCTTGTAAAGATAATTGGGGAGTAAATTTCTCTATCACCCTATCCTGAGACAACTTAGCGGCTCAATAAATCAATAGGTTGATAAAGTTGATAAGGTTTATAAGGTGATTTAACACTCAACAAAATAACAAATCAACAATCTCTTTCAATCCAGTTCCATATCCTTAATTATAGCATCAATTCTGCTTTCAAGTTCTGCATTCTTTGAAGGGAATTCTGAGCAGATCCAAGCTCAGTTTTACACTGAAATAATATTTTATCTTAGGCTCTGTACCTGAGGGTCGAACAGAAATCTTGAACCATCTTCAAGGAAAAACTGGAGTACGTTTGATTTCTCAAGCTCCAGGTCATTTTCAGCGCCGGTTATTAAGTCCTTTCCCTTTAGATCCTGGACAGGTAATCATTTATCCTTATAACTCTTGATCCGTTTATCTCGGCCGGAGGGTTCTCCCTGTAACCTTTCATCAGGTTTTCAATCTCGGCAGCACCATCAACGCCTTTTCTGACAATGTATTTCAGCCTTTCCTTATAAAGACCATATTCGTGGTATATGTCGATTAGTAGCTGGTAAGGTGTTTTGCCAAGAGACCTGGCGTATGCACATACCTCGGCCATCATTGAGCAAGACACAACCCCGTCCTTATCCCTTACATAATCACCGGGAAGGTAACCGAAACTTTCCTCTCCGCCACCAATATATTTCAATCCTTCCTTTTCAAGTTCCTTCATCAGGCTGGCAAAGTATTTAAATCCTGTAAGAACGTTATAACACTTTACATTATTTTTTTCCGCAATATCGTCGAAGAGCTGCGATGTAACAATTGTCTTTATTATATAATAGCTGTCTTTCAGGAGACCTTTTTCTTTTAGCTGCGTAATAATATACCATGTTAGAAGAACGCCTGTCTGGTTTCCATTCAGAAGCAGATATTCGCCGTTAAGGTCTTTTACCGCGGCACCAATCCTGTCAGCATCAGGATCAGTAGCCATTACCAGGTCTGCGTTTGTTTCCTTTGCCCTGGCAATAGCCATCTCAAAAGCTGCAGGTTCTTCGGGGTTGGGAGATACAACGGTTGGGAAGTTACCGTCTATTACATCCTGTTCAGGAACATTTATAACATTTTTGAATCCGAATGCCCTGAGTGAGCAGGGTACATGGTATACACCTGTTCCGTGTATTGGTGTATATACTATGGGAATATCAGCGTATTTCTTAATAATATCAGGGTTAAGCGAATATTGTGTTCCTGCTTCTATAAACCTTTCATCCATTGATCTTTCGAGAATTTCGATAAGTTTTTTATTCGGATTAAATTTTATATCAGCAATCTTCAGAGACCTTACTTCATCAATAATATTTTTGTCGTGAGGAGCTGTTACCTGTCCTCCATCATCCCAGTATGCTTTATACCCGTTGTATTCCGGGGGATTGTGTGAAGCTGTTATAATAACACCGCTCTTGCAGCCCAGATCACGAATAACATAAGACAGTTCTGGTGTTGGTCTGAGATCATCAAAGAGGTAAACATAGATCCCATTGGCAGAAAATATTTCTGCAGTTATTTCTGCAAATTTCCTGCTGTTATTACGGCAGTCGTGTCCGATAGCAACACTGTTTTCCTGGTTTGGAAAATTCTTCAGGATATAGTTGGCCAGTCCCTGGGTGGCCAGGCCAAGAGTATACCTGTTCATTCGGTTTGTTCCCGCACCCATTATTCCCCGCAGTCCGCCGGTTCCGAATTCAAGATCTTTATAAAATGATTCAATAAGTACTTTTTCGTCTCCGTCAAGTATTCCCTGTACTTCTTTTCTGGTCTCAATATCAAAATCACCAGTTAGCCAGTTTTCAGCTCTTTTCCTGATTTCTTCAATTTTAATTTCGCTCATCTTAATCAATCAATTTTAAACACTTTTTCAGGCTTTTTTTCCATTTAGGAATTTCTAAGCCGTATATTTTTTTAATTTTTTCCTTTCTCAATACTGAATAGGCCGGGCGATAGGCTTTTGTATGAAACTCTTCTGTTGAAATAGGGTTAATTTTAACATCAAGTTGTTTCTCTTTTTTTATTGCTTTGGCAAACCTGTACCACGAACACGATCCTTCGTTTGAGTAGTGATAAATACCCGGGATAAAGTCAGCTGAGCCATTTTCAATCTTATCAATTATAGTAAGTATGGCTTCTGCAAGATCACCTGCATATGTCGGAGAACCTTCCTGGTCGTCTACAACATTCAATTCTTCTCTCTCTTCTGCCAGCCTGATTATTGTTTTGACAAAGTTTTTACCAAACGATGAGTATAACCAGGAAGTTCTTATTACCATTGAATTAGGATAACTAAGTGCGTTCAGTTCGCCATGATATTTTGACTTGCTGTACACCGATACCGGGTGTGGGGTTTCTTCTTCATTCATGGGTCGATGACCCAGTCCACCCAGGACGTAATCAGTCGAAATATGCAATAGCTTGCAGTCAGTTCCTTCAATTGCCCCTGTAATGTTTTTTACCGATGTGGCATTAATCATCATTGCTGTTTCAGGTTCATCTTCAGCCTTATCAACAGATGTATAGCCGGCACAGTTAATTAAATATAATGGACGGTTTAAATTGATATAAGATTTTACAGCTTCAGTATCTCTTATGTCAAGTTCCTCAATATCTGAAAACAGAAAATCAAGACTGTCAATACCGACTGCTGCCTTTTTTATCTCTGATCCGAGCTGGCCCTTTGATCCTGTTACTAAAACTTTCGCTTTCATTATTTTTAAAAATTCATTTCTGCATCTGAAAAGTCAGGACTCTTCCTGTCTTTTTCACTTACAATTTCTAATTTCTTTATTATTTTCCAATCTATATTTAAACGAGGGTCATTATAAATAATACTTCTCTCATGCTCAGGACTGTAAAAATTATCACATTTGTAAAGGATGATTGCAGTATCGCTCAGGACAGAGAATCCGTGAGCAAAGCCCCTGGGGATGAAAAGCTGCAATTTACCTGAAGAATCAAGTTCTGTTCCAAACCATTTTCCAAAGGTATCCGAGTCCTGTCTCAGGTCAACAGCTATATCAAGGATTTTACCTTTAATTACTCTTATAAGTTTAGCCTGTGCCATTGGTTCTATCTGGTAATGCAAGCCACGTATCACATTTCTTGTTGAGGATGATTCATTATCCTGAACCGGTTTAAAATTAATTCCCAGATCTGTAAATTTCTTCTCGTTATAACTTTCAAAAAAATACCCTCTCTGATCTTCGAAAAGATCAGGTTCAATCAATACAAGTCCTTTAAAATCCGTAGTTAAAAGTTTCATTCTTCAAATTCTATTTCCTCTCTCTGCAATAATTCTTATCTCTTCGTCGGCCAGTTTTTTCAGGTATGCTCCATATTGACTTTTACCGTAAGCTTTTGCGAGTTTTACCAACTGTTTATGATCAATAAATCCACGTATATATGCTATTTCCTCAATACATGATGCTTTCAGTCCCTGTCTCTGTTCAAGGGTTGCAATAAAATTAGAAGCCTGTAATAAACTATCGTGAGTTCCTGTATCAAGCCATGCCATTCCTCTTCCAAGAAGTTTTACTTCCAGCCTTCCTTCACCAAGGTAAAGCTTGTTAAGGTCAGTAATTTCCAGTTCCCCTCTAGCTGAGGGTTTAAGGGATTTAGCTTTTTTTACTACATCGTTGCCATAGAAATAGAGACCAGTAACCGCATAGTTGGATTTAGGTGAAATGGGTTTTTCCTCTATACTTATTGCTTTCCGATCGGAGTTAAATTCGACAACCCCATATCTTTCCGGATCAGTAACGTAATAGCCAAATACGCATGCACCTTCTTTAAGCTCAGATGTTTTGAGAAGAATATCTCCCAGTCCGTGACCGTAGAAGATATTGTCGCCCAATATCATACATACTGAATCGTTGCCAATAAATTCTTCACCAATAATAAATGCCTGTGCAAGTCCTTCCGGCTCTGACTGAATAGCATAAGTAAAACTCAGTCCAAGGTCCTTGCCGTCTTCAAGGAGATCTTCGAACACACCTATGTCTCTGGGCGTAGAAATTATAAGAATATCTTTTATTCCTGCCAGCATAAGTACTGAGAGCGGATAATAGATCATCGGTTTATCATATACCGGAAGAATCTGTTTAGAGATCGCTTTTGTTACAGGATGTAATCTTGAGCCGGAGCCTCCGGCGAGAATAATACCTTTCATAATGTTTATATTCTGTTCTAATTATTATGACAATTTCACTTCAATTTATGCTGGATATATAACTGTAAGCCCGGTCGCTCTGATTACCAGCTAAAATGAATATATGCCAAAATTCAATATTTCATCTTAGACCTGTATTATTAATCTGACGCTTAAGATAAATATTTTTTTAATGATGAAACTGTAAATGTAACTATCTTTTTTTAGCTTAAAATACTACTGTGTAGATTTAAGGACAGATCGCTGAGAATCAGTATTGTTTGATCAATAAGTGGCTCACCCGTTTTCATTAACTATTTACCTAAATATTATGTGAATAAATATTATTTCAGTATTTTTGCAGTCAATTTTTAGCAATATAATGTCTAACTTATTAATTACTAGTTTATTTAATTAAAATCATGTCACAAAAAACTGAAAAAACAAGCTCTGAAGAGAAGGTTGAGAAGAAAACCGAAGAAACTGTAGAAGCTAAGGCTGAGAAGAAGGCTGAAAAGAAGGCTGTAGAAGGCTGAAAAGGCTGTAGAGGCTGTAGAGGCTGTAGAGGCTGTAGAAGCTGTAGAAGCTGTAGAGAGCTGTAGAGGCTGTAGAGGCTGAAAGAAGAAGGCTGTAGAGGCTGTAGAAGAAAGAAGGGTGAAGAGGCTGAAAAGGTTGAGAAAGAAGCAGTAGAGGCTGTAGAAGCTGTAGAGGCTGTAGAGGCTGAGAAGAAGGCTGAAAAGGCTGAAAAGGTTGAGAAAGAAGCAGTAGTAGAGGCTGTAGAGGCTGTAGAAGCTGTAGAGGCTGTAGAGGCTGAGAAGAAGGCTGAGAAGAAGGTTGAAAAGGCTGAAAAGGTTGAAGAGGTTGAAGAGCTTTAAGCGAAAACCGAAGAGACTGTAGAAGCTGAGACTGAGGAAAAGCCTGAGAAGAAAGAAAAGCCAGCTGCAAAAGCGAAAAAAGAAAAGAGTGTTGCTGAAACTTCAGAGAGCGCTCTTGAAGAATTTGACTGGGAAGAATTCGAATCAGTGGAGCAGCGAAAGTCTCCCAAGATGAAGGAGTATGAGGATCTGTATAATGAAACTCTTTCTACTATTGCTGTTGATGAAGTCGTAGACGGCACAGTAATCTCAATGAATACCAGGGAAGTTGTTATTAACATTGGTTACAAATCAGAAGGTATTGTTAGTCTTAATGAATTCAGATATAATCCTGAGTTAAAAGCAGGCGACACAGTTGAAGTTTACGTTGAAAGTCAGGAAGATAAAAGAGGACAGCTTATCTTATCTCATAAGAGGGCGCGCGCTCTTAAATCATGGGACAGGGTTAATACTGCTCTGGATGATGATGAAATTATCAAGGGTTATATCAAGTGTCGTACCAAGGGAGGTATGATAGTAGATGTTTTCGGAATCGAGGCATTCCTGCCCGGTTCGCAGATTGATGTTAAGCCAATTCGCGACTATGATATTTATGTTGGTAAGACGATGGAATTTAAGGTTGTGAAGATAAATCATGAGTTCAAAAACGTAGTGGTATCTCACAAGGCACTTATTGAGGCTGAACTTGAACATCAGAAAAAAGAAATTATTGCAAAACTGGAGAAAGGTCAGGTTCTGGAAGGAACTGTTAAGAATATTACATCCTATGGTGTATTTATCGACCTGGGTGGAGTAGATGGACTAATTCACATTACTGACCTGTCATGGGGCAGGGTTAATCACCCTGAGGAAATTGTACAACTGGATCAAAAATTAAATGTTGTAATTCTTGATTTTGATGATGATAAGAAGAGAATAGCTCTGGGTCTTAAACAACTTACATCACATCCATGGGATTCTCTGGATGAAAAATTAGCTGTTGGAGATAAGGTTAAAGGGAAAGTTGTTGTTATGGCCGACTACGGAGCATTTGTCGAAATTGCTACTGGAGTTGAGGGCCTGATCCATGTATCAGAAATGTCATGGTCGCAGCACCTGAGATCTGCACAGGAGTTTATGAATGTTGGCGATGAAGTTGAAGCGGTGATTCTTACACTTGACCGTGAGCAGAGAAAAATGTCGCTTGGCATCAAGCAACTTAAGACCGATCCCTGGGAGAAAATTGAAGACAAATACGCAGCAGGTTCAAAACATACAGCCAGAGTCCGTAACTTTACAAACTTTGGAGTATTTGTTGAAATAGAAGAGGGTGTCGACGGATTAATACACATCTCTGATCTTTCATGGACCAAGAAAATAAAGCATCCAGCGGAGTTTACATCAATAGATGCTGAAATAGAAGTGGTTGTTCTGGAGATCGATAAGGAAAACAGGAGACTTAGCCTAGGTCATAAACAACTTGAAGAAAATCCGTGGGACGTATTTGAAGATCTATTTGTTGTTGACTCGATACATGAGGGTACAATAGTTGATGTTTTTGATAAGGGAGCAGTAGTAGCTCTTCAATATGGTGTAGAAGGCTTTGTAACACCCAAACACCTTGTGAAAGAAGACGGAACATCAGGCAAAATTGAAGAGAAGCTTCAGTTCAAGGTTATCGAGTTTAATAAATCAGCTAAGAAAATTATTCTCTCTCATAGCAGGATTTTTGAAGACGAAAAACGTGATACAGATACTAAAACCCGTAAAGTTGCAGGCAAAGAGACAAAGCAGGCAGCCAAGAAGGTTAAGTCTAATCTTGAGAAAACAACACTTGGTGATATTACAGACCTTGCCGCTCTAAAAGAAGAAATGGAAGAAAATGAAAGTAAATCTTCCAAGTCTAAGAAAAAATAACTAATTTAGGGCTACTAACTTTAATGTCAATATCATGGATTTTAATATTGAGAGTCGGAATAACAGTACGTTAATTCAGGTACAAACAGAAAAGCTCGATACGCATATTGCACCTGCTTTGAAGTCTGAGCTGGTTCTTGTATCAGGTAAGGGCGAAAAAAACATCATCCTTGATCTGGAGCAATGTCAATATTGTGATTCTTCAGGACTCAGTGCAATTTTAGTAGCTAACCGCTTATGTAAAAACGCGGGGGGCACATTTGTTTTGTGTGGACTTAATGATGCAGTTGAAAGATTAATTACAATCTCACAACTGGATACAGTGTTAAATATTACAGGCAATGTTGATGACGCTGTAGGCCTGATATCGTAGAATATTGAGACGTGGTATTTGAAGTTACAGTATTAGGAAGTAGCTCAGCCTT
The DNA here is from genome assembly GCA_942491535.1 of uncultured Marinilabiliaceae bacterium. Lineage (GTDB taxonomy): Bacteria > Bacteroidota > Bacteroidia > Bacteroidales > VadinHA17 > JAUVKT01. The sequence goes on along the minus strand of CALOBV010000007.1, from coordinate 307,396 downwards.
ACCAACCTCTAAAAGATATCCATCCGCTCATGTGGTTAATTCACATGAGCGGATTTTTTTAATAGATTGCGGAGAGGGTACTCAGATGCAACTTCGCCGTAATAAATTCGGAATAGGAAAGATTAATAATATCTTCATCAGTCATACTCATGGTGACCATATCTTCGGACTCTATGGCCTGATATCAACCATGAACCTGCTTGGTAGAAAACATCCCCTGAATCTGTATGCCCCGGCAGGATTTTCAGGTGTATTAATTTCTCATTTATCAGATTTTGATATTAACCTGAATTATGACCTTAATTTTATAGGCATGGACGGCAAAGACCCGAAGAAGATTTATGAAGATAAATATATTACTGTTTCTTCACTTCCTCTAAAACACAGGATTCCAACATTTGGTTTTCTATTCAGAGAAAAGCTGAAAGACAGAAATATAATAAAAGAATGTATCCCGGAATATAAGTTGAGCCTGAAGGAAATCAAGAGTCTTAAGAAGGGAGAAAATATTATAAGATCATCAGGAGAAGTATTACAGAATAGTAAACTTACTTACGATCCGCCTTCTCCAAGATCATTTGCTTATTGCAGCGACACCTCATATTTTAAGCGATTAGTGTCCTTCGTTAAGGGAGTGGATCTATTATATCACGATTCAACTTTTGGAAGTGAACATTCGGCCCTGGCAAAAGAAACGGGTCATTCAACCGCTTATGAAGCAGCTATGATAGCGAAGGATGCCGGTGCAGGCAAACTTTTACTCGGGCATTTTTCTGCCAGGTACAAAGACGTGTCAGGCTTGCTTGAGGAAGCAAGAATGGTGTTTGGGAATACAGTTGCTGCTGAAGATAATCTGAGAATAAGGGTCTAAATTCCAAGCTGTCCAAACCAAAAAAGATTAGTTATATTTGTCGCAAATTAAATGCAATTGTTGTGCAGGAGAAGATTTTAATTCTTGATTTTGGTTCCCAGTATACCCAGCTAATCGCAAGGCGCATAAGGGAGCTTAACGTATATTGTGAAATTTACCCTTTTAATAATGCACCTTCTGCTGATGATTCAGTGAAAGGAGTTATTCTCTCCGGAAGCCCTTTTTCGGTACGCGATAAGGAGGCTCCTGTCCCAGACTTAAGCTCACATTAAGGGTAAGGTGCCTTTACTTGGTGTATGCTATGGGGCTCAACACCTTGCTCATAATTATGGAGGGGAAGTCTTGCCCTCTAATACAAGAGAATATGGAAGGGCAAATATGGCCTTTATTGATAATAAGAACCCCTTGTTTCGGGGTATTACCGAAGGAACACAGGTCTGGATGTCTCATGGCGATACAATAGCCAGCATACCAGAACATTATCAGATTATTGGTTCAACTAATGATGTTAAGATTGGTGCATTCCAGATTGGAGGCGAGAATTCCTGGGGAATACAATTTCATCCAGAGGTATATCATACAAGTGAAGGAAAGCAGATATTGCAAAACTTTATTGTAGATATTTGTAATTGCTCACAGTCATGGACCCCCGACTCATTCGTGGAGTCAACAGTAGAAAACCTGCAAACAAAGCTTGGTAATGATAAGGTTATTCTTGGTCTCTCAGGAGGTGTAGATTCATCGGTTGCTGCCTTCCTGTTAAATAAGGCCATAGGAAAGAATCTTATTTGTATATTTATTGATAACGGACTGCTGCGTAAGAATGAATTTGAGTCTGTCCTGGAATCATATCTTGGTCTTGGATTAAATGTGATTGGAGTTGATGCTTCTGATAAGTTCCTGGATGCACTTATGGGTGCATCTGAGCCTGAAGAGAAACGTAAAATTATTGGCAGGGTATTTATTGAAGTTTTTGATCAGGAGGCTCATAAGATAAAAGATGTGAAATGGCTTGCCCAGGGTACAATTTATCCTGATGTTATCGAATCTGTTTCTGTTAATGGTCCTTCAGCTACAATAAAATCTCATCATAATGTAGGAGGCTTACCTGAGAAGATGCATCTAAAAGTGGTTGAACCCTTAAACCTCCTTTTTAAAGATGAAGTCAGAAGGGTAGGAAAGGCCATGTCAATGCCTGATAATATAATTCAGCGTCATCCCTTTCCCGGACCGGGACTTGGTATAAGAATACTGGGAGATATTACCCGTGAAAAGGTCAGGATACTACAGGAAGCAGACCACATTTATATAGAAGGGCTAAAAAAACATGGATTGTACAACAAGGTATGGCAGGCTGGTGTTATCCTGCTACCTGTTCAATCTGTAGGAGTGATGGGTGATGAAAGAACCTATGAGAATGCTGTTGTACTACGGGCAGTCGGTTCAACTGATGGAATGACTGCTGACTGGTCGCACCTTCCGTACGAATTTCTTGGACAGATGTCGAACGAAATTATAAATAAGGTAAGGGGTATTAACAGGGTGGTATACGATATCAGCTCAAAACCACCGGCAACAATTGAATGGGAATAGTTAGGGCAAAGGGCAAAGAGCTAAGGGCAAAGAGCTAAGAGCTAAGAGCTAAGGAGTTTAACAACTCAACAATTAAACAATTAAACGATTTAAACAATTAAACGATTTAACAATTCAACGATTTAACAATTAAACGATTTAACAATTAAACGATTTAACAATTAAACGATTTAACAATTCAACAATTCAACAATTCAACAATTTACATCTCAACAATTAAACAATTTTCAATGAAAAGAATATATATAGCAATAATAGCAGTTCTGGTAGCAGGAAATATTTGCGGACAGCAGATGTTTACGGAGCAGACTTTAAAGATTGCCCGGACAATGGCCCTGGTTGATGCATTTTATGTTGACAGCACAGATCAGGAAATGTTAACCGAAAAGGCAATCAAGGAAATTCTGAAAAACCTGGATCCTCACTCTGTTTATTTCTCGGCTGAGGAAGTTAAAGAGATGAACGAGGGCCTTGAAGGTAACTTCAAGGGAATAGGTATTCAGTTTAATGTTCTTTATGATTCAATAATAGTAATATCTCCTGTTCCTGGCGGACCGTCTGAAAAAGCAGGATTGAGATCTGGTGACAGGATTGTAACTATTGAAGGAGAGAAAGTAGCGGGAGTGGGAATTACAACATCAGGCGTGCGAAAAAGGCTCCTTGGAGAGAAGGGTACAAAGGTAAGGGTAGGAGTATACAGACGCGGAGTGGAAGGAATTACTTCTTATACAATTATACGTGACAAGATTCCGGTAAACAGTCTCGATGCGTCTTATATGATTACTGATGGCGTAGGCTATATCAAACTAAACAAATTTGCCGCTACCACACAGAGCGAGTTCACCAATGCTGTAAAAGGCTTGCTGAATGAAGATATGATGCACCTGATTATAGACCTCAGGGGGAACACAGGTGGCTACCTGGAGTCTGCAATCCGAATAGCAGATCATTTATTCGCTGAAAAAAAGATGATTGTATATCTGGAAGGTCTAAAAACTCCAAGGCAGGAATTAAACAGTGTGGGCAAGGGTGATCTTGCAAATTCCAGGATAGTAATACTTGTGGATGAAGGATCTGCTTCTGCCAGTGAGATTCTTGCAGGTGCCCTTCAGGATTACGACAGAGGAGTAATAGTTGGAAGGCGTACATTTGGTAAAGGCCTGGTGCAGAATGGTTTTTATATGCAGGATGGATCAATGGTCAGGCTTACAATAGCAAGGTACTATACCCCTACAGGCCGGCTTATACAAAGGCCTTATGAAGATGGGCTGGAGAAATATATCAAAGACTATTATTTAAGATTTTCGAATGGAGAGTTAATGTCGGCCGATAGCATCTCTTTTCCGGATTCCTTGAAGTATACAACCCTCGTTAACGGGAGAGATGTCTTTGGAGGCGGAGGAATAATGCCTGATATCTTTGTTCCGATTGATACTACTTGGTATTCAGATTATTACCGCAGCCTGATAAGCACTAATGCAATTACAGAATTTACCCTTGATTTTGTAGATCATAACAGGAATAATCTCACGCGTAAATATAAATCCTTTGAAAAGTTTGAGAGTGATTTTGAGTTTACGGATAAAGATATTGAGGCATTTATAGATAAGGCCGAAGAAATGGGGGCAAAATATGATGAGGACCAGTATTTAGTAAGCAAGAATCAGCTATTTAAGATTCTAAAAGGCCTTGTAGCCCGCGATTTATGGGATATGTCTGAGTATTATGAAACTGTTAATCAAGGTGATCCTACTCTTCAAAAGGCCCTTGACATAATTTCAGATAAGTCCTTATATAATGCCCTGTTGAAGAAAACTAATTAGAACAGCTCTAATATGCAACTTATAGCCAAGTCGTTATTTGGTCTTGAAGAGGTTCTTGCCGGTGAACTTAAGGATCTTGGTGCAGATAGTATCAAGATTTCTAACCGGGCAGTTGAGTTTGAAGGGGATAAAGAAATGATGTACAGGGCTAATTACCAGCTCAGAACAGCTTTATCTATACTTAAGCCACTTGTGGAGTTCAGGATAAGGACATCTAAAAACTTATACTCCAGTGCTTTACGTTTTGACTGGGACAGGTTTATGACTGTCGATCAGACCTTTTCAATAGTCCCGGTTGTTCACTCAACTCTCTTTAAACATACGGGCTATGCAGGCCTGGTACTGAAGGATGCGATTGTAGATAAATTCAGGACGAAGCACAACAGGAGACCGACGGTTGATACTCAAAGACCCGATGTAGTTTTTAATCTTAGGATAAGTGAGAATAATGTTACAATATCAATAGACTCATCAGTTACACCCCTTTTTAAACGAGGTTACAGGACGGAGGCTACGAGTGCTCCATTAAACGAGGTCCTGGCTGCCGGAATAATAAAATTGTCAGGCTGGAATGGAAAAACTCCATTTCTTGATCCTATGTGTGGCTCAGGTACATTTGCAATTGAAGCGGCATTAATTGCAAATAATATTCCACCCGGCAAGTTCAGAACTTACTTTGGCTTTATGAACTGGTCGGATTATGATGAGTCTCTCCTGTATAAGATAAAGAAGGAAGCTGAGATTATTAAACCCGAGAGGGGTGATATAAGCTGTTCAGACAGATCTGCTGAAGCTATCAGCATAGCACGAAATAATATTGCAAATGCAGGTTTGAAAAATATAATCAAGCTGGGAATGTCTGATTTTTTTGAATCTGATTCAGGTGGCAAAATGTATACTATACTAATCAACCCTCCTTATGGAGAGAGGCTTCCTGAAGATGATATAGCAGATTTTTATCGAAAAATAGGAGAACGACTCAAACACGGTTATAGTGGTTCAGATGTATGGATAATTACATCCAGCGTTTCAGGATTAAAGTCTGTTGGGTTAAAACCCTCAAAAAAACACACTCTCTTTAATGGAGCACTGGAGAGCAGGCTTGTTAATTATGAATTATTTGCCGGAAAGAGGAAAAATAATTTAGAGAATCAATCTGGCTGAGACACCAGAATATTTTGCGTCTACAGGCTTAATTAGTAATTTAGTCAAATGGAGATGGCTATAATTTTTTGGACTTGAGATTTTTTTTATATTTGTTATCATAAACATAAACATAAGCCTAAGTCAAAGAGACGCCGATGAGCTTTAGCGTTGAGCACTTTTTCAAAGAATTACAAACCGAGGATGTTATCTTCTCTTTTAAGGGTGATATCAGTTCAGATGTTATAAACAATGTTCTTGATTCAGTTGAGAAGAAAACAGAAGAGGTAAATGATCCGTCGAAGATCAGGAAAAAGGTATATAACGTACTTGTTGAAAGCTTACAAAATCTATATCATCACGTTGACATTGTTCCGAAAAACTATGAGGATCAGAACTCTAAGAGGTTCGGTCTGATTGTTGTTGCACGGAATAAAAGTGGATATTTTATATCTGCCGGGAATTTTATTACCAGGGAGAAGATCAAAAGCCTTGAGAATAAAATATTGAAAATAAATAATTCATCCCCCGAAGAAATAAAAGAGCTGTATAAGTTTATTTTGCATCACCAGAAGATATCAGATAAAGGTGGTGGTGGGCTCGGTCTTGTTGATATAGCTCGTAAAACAGGAAACAGGCTGGATTATAGTTTTATAGATTACAACGACGATTATTCATTTTTCCATTTGAAGATAAAGATAGACTCTGATAACAAAGATTAAAATAAACAACTAAAAAATAATTGATATGGAACCGATCATTATTGAAGGAACTCCCAAAACTCCAACAGTTCGTTTCGACTCAAACGAAGCTGTATTCAAATTAGAAGGAAGATCAATCCCTGAGAACTCAGTAGAGTTTTACAAACCTCTGGTTGACTGGCTTGAATCATATAAGGATTCACCTTTGCAGAAAACTGTTGTAGAGGTTAAGCTCGAATATTTTAACACAAGCTCGTCAAAATGTATCCTCGATGTGTTTAAGAAGCTGGAGGTTATTCATAAGGCAAAGAATGAGGTTCAGATTAAATGGTTTTATGAAGAGGATGATGAGGATATGCTGGAAGCAGGAGAAGACTATGAATCCATTATCCGAGTGCCGTTTGAAATGATTGAGATCGTAGAGTAAAATTATTATATCAAATAGATCGGTTTGAATATAATAAGGAAGGGGTATACTTTGTACACCCCTTTTTTCATGGGTATGATAAGCATACCCTTATTTATTTCTATTTCTGTTTCTTGTTTTTACGCCTGTCTGATGCATCACCCATATAGTCAAGAAATCGTTTTAGAAGTCTGAAGTAGAGCACCATGTAGGTGAGGATAGTCATGGTCCATATTACAATAATATTTACCCAGAAGGTACTTACAAACCTTCCAAACAATTGTTTTTGAGGAGCATAGAAGTGAGCTTTAATAAAGCTATTCTCCGGATCTCTAAAAATCGGATCTATCTTCTGTACAATTCTGCCATTATACTCAATCAGCCGTTCTGTTTCATTTTTATTCGTTACAAACTCCTCCAGGTTTTCATTAAACTCGCTATTTTTAAGTTTCTCAAATGCGACAGGATCCTGGTTTTGCATCTCTGTGATAATGGCGTCTCTCTTATTGCTGGCTTCATTATACCACTTCTTATAATTTCTATTAAGAATATCCAGGTATACCTGAGCTTCATCAAGTACTTCCATCGTGAGTGAGCCTTCCTGCAGCTGGTTAAGGTACTTGAAATCCAACTTCCTGATTTGCATTTCGAGTGCTATCTCATTTCTTAGAATCTCAAGGTCGGTACGGGAGCTTTCATTAAATCTGCTCTTCTCAAGGTCAGCCTTCAGATTGTCTATTTTTGTTTTCATGGTAGAGTACCAGTAGTTCTTTTTAAAGGTTGTGATACTCATTAACTTATCATATTGATATAGAGGTTTCTCGAAGTCATTCTCCATAAATTGTTGTACAGCGAGAGCCTCATATCCCCACCTGGCTACAATTCCTTCACCGTAAAATGGAATACTGGCAGGCGACGATATGTTTGGGTTCAGCTTATCAAACTTAACAATTATTCCACTCAGTATTATTTGAGGGATAACAAGGAAGGGAATCAATATATATATGGTTACTACTGCCTTAAAACTATCAGATATAACCAGTCCCAGCAGGTTAGATGCCGCCCAGCAGGAGAAAAGAACGAGCCAGTACTCAAATAACATCCCATGTATACCGGTAATGCTATTTCCGATTATAACAAATGAAAATGCCTGGACTGCAGAAATTACAAGTTGAACCACAACCTTTGACAAAAGGTAGCTGTTCCAGCTGAGATTAAGGAATGCTTCACGTTTTAATATCTTCCTGTCTTTTATTATTTCTTCTGCACTTACCGTAAGGCCCATAAATATTGACACAATAACCGACATAAAAATATACACAGGCAGGTTAGTGTTTTCAAGCAGTGTATAACCCGGATTTGTTGCACTCTCGTTAAAGTATTTTATCAGGAAAGCCAGGAAGAATGCAAGTACGGGTGCTTCCAGAAGTGTAATAAGCAAGTATTGCATATCAGCCAGCTTCGACAGCACATCTCTTTTTGTAAAAACCTTGAATTGCTTAAACCTGTTTGGCGTTTTAAAGGTAATATCGGGTATGCCATGCCCTTGCTCCAGGCTCTTTTCCTGCTTTGCCTGGTGAGCTTCATAGTGTTCGTTCCATTCCTTAGGTGTTACCTTTCTTACACTGGTGGCCTTGCCGTATTCATCGAGTACTTTACCTTCGACGATATTAAACACCTGCTCCGGATTAACATTACCACAGGCATGACACTCACTTTCGTTCCAGTTAGCCTGGTGAGTTCTTGATTTGAAATATATTATCGATTCAATTGGATCGCCGTTATATATAAGGTAACCACCTGTGTCAAGAATTACCAGCCGGTCGAACATCTTAAATATGTCTGAAGAGGGCTGGTGAATAACAACAAAAAGCAGTTTACCTTTTAAAGCAAGTTCCTTCAGCAGGTCGAGGATGTTTTCTGAGTCTCTTGAAGAGAGACCTGAAGTAGGTTCGTCAAGGAACAGAATTGCTGGTTCGCGTATCAGCTCAAGCGATATATTTAGTCTTTTTCTCTGTCCTCCACTTATTTTCTTGTTCAGTGGACTGCCGACCTTCATGTTCCTGATTTCGAACAGACCAAGACTCACAAGGGTCTTATTTACTTTTTCGCCTATTTCCTCTTCGCTAAGATTATCAAAGCATAATTTGGCATTATAATAAAGGTTCTGATAAACCGTAAGTTCTTCAATAAGAAGGTCGTCCTGCGAAACATAACCAATCTGTCCTTCAGCTTCTTCCTTGTCTTTATGAATATTAACTCCGTTGATTCGAATCTCACCCGAATATGGAGCGTTTGTACCATTGAGTACGTTAAGAAGTGTTGATTTACCAGCCCCGGATGCCCCCATAATACCAACTAGACGCCCCGATTCTTCCTCAAACGACATAGTATGAATACCGGTATGTCCGCTCTTGAATCTGTACTCAAGTTCATTAACTTTGTAGAGTACCCTCGAAGCCTGTAATTCTTCCTTTCTGAACTGCGTTATAATATCGCTATAGTAGATCGGAGTTGATTTAGGATCCCTCAGCGATGAACCAGGATTGAAAACATAAACTTTATCATCATGTAACAACTGTCCATTCATGTAGATCTCACCTATGGTCGAGAATCTTACAAAATGCATGCCTGCCGAGGATACTTCCAGGAACCATATCTGCCCAGAAACACCTTCATTATTAAGGTGATGGGCTTCTTTTAACCTGGTGTCATTATTATTGTCGATCAGCAAAATATTGTTTGAATCGGGTACTTTGTCAAAGTGATTAAGAACGAAACTTTTAATCAAAGCGTATTCCTTGTCTTCGACATTAAAGGTGTCTGCCACCGCAGCAATAAATTCGAGTTCATCCTCACTTACTTCCTGTCCGTCCGATTTACAGAATTCCAGTAGCTGAACCAGAACAATAATCTTCTGGTCCTGGGTAAGCTGATCATTTACCTGGGTTGTAATTCTGAGTACCCTGACCGAAACCGCCGAGTGTCGTTTTTTCTGGGCACTCTTTTTTTGCCTTTCCTGGGCTTCTTTATAAAAATCATCAAAGATTCTGAGGTATTCTTTTACCAGCTCTTCATTTAGTTGTCTTCTAAGGAATACCTCTACAACGCCCCTCCGGTCACTATCACTGCTCTGAGGTCTTGCGATGATTGCAAACAGCTGCATCAGGGCTTTTAAGATCTTTTCACTCATTGGATTTCAGGCTTACGGTTTCTGGTTTTTAGGATTATGAAAAATAATAAATAATGGGATATTATCCTAATATCTTACTTTTTACTAATTCTCTTTTTATTGGATTTTTTTTTGACAGAGAACCCGAATTTTCCAATAAAATTTCCTGTCTCATAATACTTACCATGAGAATAACACATCATGTTTGCGCGGTTAAGATCAAACACACCCGTATCATTATCATAATACTCGGGATCGGCGTGTATGGCAAGAACTTCTGCCAGGAACATATGATGTACTCCCAGCTCTTTAATTTCAACAACTTTACATTCAATATTGATAGGTGATTCTTTTATTAATGGCGATTTTATAAGATCAGCCTTAACCGGAGTTAAACCACATTCCTTAAACTTATCAATATCTTTTCCTGACTTTACGCCACACCAGTCTGTCTGCTTTGCTAGGTCCTTCGTAGTCAGATTAATCACAAATTCACCACTTTCCTTAATTAGCTTATAGGAGTGCCTGGATGGCCTCACTGAAATATAGCACATAGGTGGATCAGTGCATACTGTACCAGTCCAGGCAATGGTGATTATGTTATATTCTTCCGGGCTGGACCCACAACTTACCATTACAGCAGGAAGAGGATAAATCATTGTACCCGGCTTCCACCTTAATTTCTTATTCATATTATTTAAGATTTCTGATTATTTGAAACTTGCGACACAGGTTTCGAGATCATCATAAATCTCGAATATTGTATGAAGCTGCAGAGTATTGAACAGGGCCTTTACACCAGGATTGAGATTACATAGTTTAAGTACGCCATAATTATTCCTGGCATATTTCATAGTAGTAAGAAAGCATCCAAATCCTGAACTGTCTATATAAGTGATGCCAGACAGATCGAGTATAACCCTGGCATTTGCTACTTCAAATAGCTTCGATAACTGAATTCTTGCTTCTTCGGAAATCAGTGCATTAAATTTATCAATACCATCGAATGTCACGTGATCAACACTGTTATCTATTTCAGTTACCTTAAGCATATTACATTTTATTGATATAGTCTTTTAATTCCTTTATTGCTTTATCAGTTTCAGTACAGAACTTATCAATATAAGTACTGTATTGCTCTGTTTTTTCACCTGATTTAGCAATGAGCTCAAACTCTTTGAGCTGTACAGCCAGGGATTCCATTCCCATTATTGCGACCGAAGATTTAGCCTTATGAGCGAGCAGGCCCAGGTCGTGATATTTTTCATCATTATACAGCGAATGCATCTCAGAGCAAAATCCAGGAATCTGTTCAATAAAGATATCGACCATTTCCTTGATTATCTCTTTAGAGTCGCCACAGACTTCTTCGAGATATGTTACGTTAACAGTATTCATACATTTTATGGATAATAAGAGTCCTTTTAGCAAAAATATAAAAAAATAGATGTTGTACACCGAATAACTGAATAATTTTGATTTGTAAAGCTTAAGGGAGTTTGAATTTTTTATAGTAAATTTAGAATGTAACATATTATATTTTGAAAATGAAAAGGATATATTTTATTGCATTACTTCTACTTATTATTATTTCGCCTGATTCGATTGCACAACAGAAAGTAAAGATTGAGAAATCGGATTATAAGCTTGATAAACCGGGATCTGAAATAGCATGGGATAATATTAAGGAGGGTGACAGATATTATGATCTTGGTGGTGGGTTATATGTAAAAGCCTTAGAACATTATCTGCAAGCATTGGATTTTAATCCTGAAAATGCTGCTCTGAATTATAAGATGGGTGTATGTTCATTGTTTGGTGATGACCCTCAGGGAGCCCTGCCGTATTTTCTTAAAGCAAGGTCTATAAATATGGATATTGCTGAAGACCTTATCTTGCTTACCGGACGAGCATATCAGTTCAGGGGAGATTTTGGCAAAGCAATTGATTTTTATAATATGTATTCCGATAAGGGTCTGGAAAAAGGCAGGATAGATCCTGTTGTTAATGAGTATATTAAGGAGTGTAATATGGCAATAGAACAAGGGACACCCGATAAAACAGTTATTGTATCTAACATGGGTAATATGATTAATTCAGCCCAGGATGATTATTCCTCAATAGTAGTTAAGGAAAAAAAATTGATTTATTTTACAACACGCCGACAGACAGACGAGAAGGAGAGGGTTCAGAATACGGATATGAAGTTTAATGAGAATATCTTTATTTCCACAGATAGTGGTGCCGAATGGTCTGAAGCAGGACCTGCCGGCGAGAATATTGCTACAGAATTAAACGAGGGAGTATTATATGTGGATGAGGATAATACATTTATGCTTGTTTATGTTGGATGGTCGGGAAATGGTGACATAATGATATCTTATTTTGAGAATGGACAGTGGACCAGCCCTGAATCATATATGGACATTACAAGCTCTGCCAGCAGGGAAACTTCAATTACAATGACCCCGGACGGGAAACAGATATTCTTTACCAGCGACAGGAGAAAAGGGAATATTGGTGGCCGTGATATATATTATATTAACCATATCAAGAAAAAGAAATGGTCAGACCCGATTAACCTCGGACCATTGGTTAATTCTGAAGGTAATGAAGAAGCAGTATGGACTTCTGTTACCGGCGATACTATCTGGTTCAGTTCAAACGGACACCCTGGCTATGGGGGTTATGATATATATATGTCTGTCAGAGATGAAACAGGAGCTTATTCGAAAGCAGTTAATCTTGGATTGCCTGTTAATTCCCAGTGGAACGATGTGTTCTACAGGCAGTCAAGACAGGATAGAAGAGTTTCCTGGTTCTCATCTAATCGTCCGGGAGGATCGGGAGGTCTGGATATTTATAAGGTCAGTATAGCGCCTAAAACAATAAATCCCGAACAAGAGCTTAATAAGTTTAATCGCTGATGCTATCTTAACCTTTCATTATTATTTATTGGATATTTCGATTCTTTTATAGTCAAATTATTAAATTTGTTCATCTAATATTAATCTTTAAAAAATAATCAAATGAAGAATACTGCATTTACCAGATTTCACGAGGAGGCAGGTGCCAGGATGGTGCCTTTTGCCGGATATAATATGCCAATAGAATATACGGGAATAAATGCTGAACATATAATTGTACGCGAAAAAGTTGGTGTGTTTGACGTTTCACATATGGGCGAATTCTGGGTTACCGGACCGAAGGCATTTGATTTTATTCAGTATGTAACAACAAACGATGTTTCTGTACTGGTAGATGGTAAGGTTCAATATTCTTGCTTTCCTAATGGGAAAGGGGGCATAGTTGATGATTTGCTTGTATACAGGTTTAACGACGAAAAGTACCTTCTGGTAGTAAATGCAGCCAACATAGAAAAGGATTGGAACTGGTGTGTAAAGCAGGCAGCTGCATTTGATATAACACCCGGAAATGGTATTGTAAATGCTTCAGACGATACAGCACAGCTCGCAGTTCAGGGTCCATTGGCACTTAAGGCAATGCAAAAACTGACTTCTGATAGCATTACTGATATGGAGTATTATACCTTTAAGGAAATAGAGTTTGCAGGTATTAAGAATATACTTTTTTCAACAACTGGATATACAGGATCAGGAGGTTGCGAGATATATATGAGTAATAATGATGCAGTGAAGATATGGAAAGCTGTTTTTGAAGCCGGGGCTGAATTTGGAATTGAACCTGTCGGATTGGCAGCCAGGGATACCTTAAGACTGGAGATGGGATACTGCCTTTATGGAAATGATATTGATGATACCACATCGCCCATTGAAGCCGGGCTCGGGTGGATTACAAAATTTACCGATTCAAAAGATTTTATCGATAAGGATTTGCTGCTTAGCCAGAAACAGAACGGAGTTGAGAAAAGACTAAAAGGTTTTGAAATGATTGACAGGGGAATTCCGCGTCATCACTATGAAGTTGTGAACGAAAGTGATGAAGTTATAGGACATGTCACCTCGGGAACCATGTCTCCAATGATGAAGAGAGGAATAGGGATGGCATACCTGAATAAGGGTTACTGGAAGGCGGATACTGAGATTTTTATTAAAGTAAGAAATAAGAGTCTGAAGGCTAAGGTTGTAAGTCTTCCCATCTATAAATAAGGTAGCTGGTTCTTAACTATTTATAATATGTGTAAGCATAGTATTGAAGTATGTCTTTCACCGGCTCTTTTTGAATATCATGCGAATAATGATTCAATAGTAGTTGTAGTAGATACACTCAGAGCAACATCAGCCATTTGTTCTGCCTTTGCAAACGGGGCAAGTAAACTTATTCCTGTTGGCACCGTAGAGGAGGCCAGAGAAATGAAAAATAAGGGTTATGTGGTTGCTGCTGAACGTGATGGGTATGTGCTCGACTTTGCCGATATTGGTAACTCTCCATTTAATTTTACACCGGAGAGGGTGAAAGATAACACTATTGTATACAGCACAACCAATGGCACAAGGACTATCGAAATAGCATCGGACAGCTATATTGTGGTTATTGGATCATTTCTCAATATAACAGCACTGGCGGATTGGTTGTCAGACCAGGAAAGAGACATAATAATTCTCTGTGCCGGATGGAAAAACAAAGTAAATATTGAAGACTCATTCTTTGCAGGCTCTCTCTGTGCAAAAATCCTGGAAAGCAATACCTACTACACCGGCTGTGACTCTGCGAAGATTTGTATGGATATGTGGGTGCTGGGAAAAGAGAACCCACTTGCCTATATTGATAAAGCGGCACAGAGAACAAGACTCAGGGATAAGGGTCTTGATGATTGCATTCCTTTTTGTCATGAGCCCGATTCAACGGATGTAATACCGGTATATAAAAACGGAGAAATTGTAGTCCTTAAAAAATAAGTAATTACAGTATACCCTAATAAAGATTGATATAGTATTATTTGCTTAAATTTGTAAAAAAAAGAAATAATTTAAAATACAGAGATATGAAAAAACACAACTTTTACGCAGGTCCTTCAATCCTACCTCAATATACAATCGATAATGTAATTGAAGGGATACGGGATTTTGCAGGTACTGGCCTGTCTATCCTTGAAATTTCACACAGGAGCAAGGAATTTATTGCTGTTAATGATGAGGCACAGCAGTTATTTAAAGATTTATTGTCTATTCCGGAGGGATATCATGTCCTCTTTTTGGGAGGAGGAGCCAGCACACAGTTTGCAATGATTCCTATGAACCTTTTCAGGACAAAGTCAGCTTACCTTAATACTGGTTCGTGGGCTTCAAAAGCTATTAAGGAATCAAAGATCTATGGTGAAACAATAGAAGTAGCATCGTCCAAGGATAGTAACTTTAATTATATACCCAGGGATTATAAAGTGCCAGCAGATGCTGATTATTTTCATATTACTACCAATAATACAATCTATGGTACAGAAATAAAGGAAGATATGGATGTGCCGGTTCCATTTATTGCAGATATGTCGTCAGATATATTCAGCCGGCCTGTTGATGTGTCAAAATATAGTATGATATATGGTGGTGCTCAAAAGAATCTGGCTCCTTCAGGTGTAACTTTTGTTATAATAAAAGATGATATACTGGGTAAGGTTGATCGTCAGATCCCTACTATGCTGGATTACAGAACACATATCGCTAAAGATTCGATGTTTAACACTCCACCGGTGCTCCCAATATTCGCAGCCCTTCAAACCCTGAAATGGCTTAAAGCTAATGGCGGCCTGAAAGAGATGCATAAGAAGAATATTGAGAAGGCAGACCTTCTTTACTCCGAAATAGATAGAAACCCACTGTTTGTCCCGGCGGTTACAAAAGTTGAAGATCGCTCTATTATGAATATTTGTTTTGTGATGGCTCCTGAGTATTCTGAACTTGAAGCTGGTTTCAATGAATTTGCAGCGTCAAAAGGGATGATTGGTATAAAGGGTCACAGAGATGTTGGAGGTTTCCGTGCCTCAACTTATAATGCCCTTCCTTTTGAGAGTGTTAAAGCACTGGTTGATGTAATGAAAGAATTTGAACAGAAAAAATAAAAAACTATAATATGAAAGTACTTGTAGCAACAGAAAAACCTTTTGCCCCGGTAGCGGTAGAAGGTATTAAGAGTATACTGGATAAGGCAGGTTATGAACTTGCATTACTGGAAAAGTACACCGATAAGGCAGATCTGTTAAATGCTGTTTCTGATGCGGATGCAATGATTGTGAGAAGCGATATTGTTTCTAAGGAAGTTGTTGATGCAGCGGGTAAGCTCAAAATAGTGGTTCGTGCCGGAGCAGGTTATGATAACCTTGACCTTGATGCCTGTACAGCCGCCGGTGTGGTTGCGATGAATACACCCGGACAAAATTCCAATGCAGTTGCAGAACTGGCGCTTGGAATGATGGTTTTTATGGCCAGAAATAAGTTTAACGGCACTTCAGGAACAGAGCTTAAAGGTAAAAAGCTGGGTATTCATGCTTATGGAAATGTTGGAAGATATATTGCAGGAATTGCCAAGGGATTTGGTATGGAAGTATATGCTTTTGATCCTTTTGTTGATAGTGAAAAGATTGAAGCTGATGGAGTAAATCCTGTATCAACTGTTAATGAGCTATATTCAACCTGCCAGTATGTATCACTGAATATCCCTGCAACAGCCGAAACTAAAGAGTCGATTGGTTTAGAACTGCTTAGTCTTCTATGCCTGCTGATGCTGTTCTGGTTAATACTGCAAGGAAAGAAGTAATAAATGAGGAAGAACTTCTTAAGGTATTTGAATCAAGAGGCGACTTTATTTATATTAGCGATATAGCACCTGATTGTATTGAGGATATTCAAAAGAATTATGAAGGAAGATATTTCTTCACCCCGAAGAAAATGGGTGCACAGACTGCAGAAGCAAATATCAATGCCGGCGCTGCAGCTGCAAAACAAATAGTTGGATTCCTGGCAAATGGTGATACTACATTTAAAGTAAATTAACGAAAAATAATTATGGCGATAATTAAACCTTTCAGGGCATTGCGTCCACCAAAAGAATATGCAGAGGAAGTGGCGTGCCTGCCCTACGATGTGATGAATGAAGCGGAAGCCAGAAAGATGGCTGAAGGAAAGGAAAGATCATTACTTCATATTACAAGATCAGAAATAGACCTGCCTGAAGGAAGCGATGTACATAGCCAGGAGGTATACGATAAATCGGCAAGCAATTTTAAGCTCTGGCAGAAAAAAGGATGGCTGGTACAGGAAGAAAAACCACGTTATTATATTTATGCCCAGACAATGGAGGGCAGGACTCAGTATGGTCTTGTTGGTGCAGCATCTGTTGATGATTATTTAAATGGAGTGATCCTAAAGCACGAACTTACAAGGCCCGATAAAGAAGAAGACAGGATGATTCATGTAAGGGTTAATAATGCAAATATTGAACCTGTTTTTTTTACCTACCCTGCAGTTAAGGAGATTGATGATATTGTGGAATCAATTGTTTCCAAGCAGGACCCTGAATATGATTTTATAGCTGAAGATGGATTTGGACATCATTTCTGGGTGGTCGAAGATGACGATTCTAACAAAAAGATAGAGGAGCTGTTTAAAACGAAGGTTCCCTATACCTATGTTGCTGACGGACACCACAGAACTGCAGCCGCAGCACTGGTGGGTGCCGAAAAAAGAAAGCAGAATCCTGATTATACGGGCAAAGAAGAGTTTAATTTTTTTCTGGCCGTTCATTTTCCTGATAATCAACTTAAAATAATTGATTATAACAGACTTGTAAAAGATCTGAATGGACATGAGCCTAAAGACTTTATTAAAAAACTCGAAGAAAACTTTCTGGTTAAGGCCCTTGGTAAGGATATATATAAACCAGACAAACTTCATAATTTCTCTATGTACCTTGAAGGCCGGTGGTATAGTCTCACAGCCCGGGAAGGAACCTACGATGATAGCGACCCGATAGGTGTACTGGATGTGACTATTCTTACCAATTCATTATTATCGCCCCTGCTCGATATCCAGGATCTTAGAAGATCAAAGAGGATTGAGTTTGTTGGAGGTATACGTGGTCTGGAAGCCCTGGTGCAAAGGGTAGACAGCGGTGAGATGAAAGCTGCATTCGCATTATATGCTGTGTCGATGAAACAATTGATAAATATTGCTGATTCGGGTAATATAATGCCACCAAAAACAACATGGTTTGAGCCAAAACTAAGAAGTGGACTTGCCATACACCTGCTCGATTGATTTTTTTTATTTTGAATAGGAAAAGCCCTTGGTTAATAGCAGGGGCTTTTTTACTTTTACATACTTTATACTATTATGACAGGTATTTCTGATAATATTAAGCACTTCAAGTCAAGTATTTCTGAAGATATTAAACTGGTGGCCGTTTCCAAGACTAAACCATTAGATGATATCATGGAGGCATATAGAGCTGGTCATAGGATATTTGGAGAGAATAGGGTTCAGGAAATTCTTGATAAATATCCTGAGCTACCGAAAGACATTAACCTGCATATGATTGGTCATCTGCAGACCAATAAAGTAAAATATATTATTGATAAGGTTCATATGATTGAGGCTGTCGATAGCCTGAAACTTCTCAGGGTAATCGATAAGGAGGCTCAAAAGAAGGGTATTCAGGCTAACATCCTCCTTCAATTTCATATTGCTGATGAAGAAAGTAAGTATGGATTCAGTATAGAGGAGATACTGGAATTTTATGAAAGTGGTGAGCCTGATGAAATGAGTGGAATAAATATTTGTGGCGTTATGGGAATGGCAACTTTCACCGAAGACTACGATAAGGTACGCTCTGAATTCAGACAGCTTAAGAACATTTTCGACAGATTAAAGGCTGACCATTTTGCTAACGATTCAAACTTCAGGGAAATCTCAATGGGTATGTCGGGCGACTATCAGTTAGCAATAGAAGAGGGGAGTACGATGATAAGAATTGGAAGTGCTATATTTGGAGAAAGGTACTGTAAACTATAAACTCGAAAAAGATATAAAATGGCAAAATTAGCAAGTAATTACCTGGGCATGGAACTAAGCAGCCCTCTTATTGTAAGTAGTAGTGGCTTAACCGATGAGATCGATAAACTGAAGCTTGCAGAAGATAGTGGGGCCGGAGCAGTTGTACTTAAGTCACTTTTTGAGGAACAGATCAACTTTCAGGCCGGTCAGCTTGCTGAATCTTCTGATTATCCTGAGGCAGCAGACTATATTAACTACTATACGAAATCTCATTCTCTCGATAACTATCTTAAACTGATCAGGGAAGCCGGAGAGAAGCTGTCAATTCCGGTTATTCCCAGTATTAATTGTGTTTCGTCAGAAGACTGGATAAGTTTTGCCAGAAATATAGAAAGTGCAGGAGCAAGGGCTATTGAGATAAATATGTTCTTCCTTCCTGTTGATAAAGGCCTTCGTTCAGCTGAAGTAGAAGAACAATATATGGTTCTTGCCAGGAAGTTAAAAAGCGATCTTAGTATTCCTGTTTCTCTTAAAATAGGACAGCGCTTTTCAAATCTCCTGAATGTTGTAGACAGGTTTTATAATCTTGGTATTGATGGTGTGGTATTGTTTAATCGTTTTTATGAACCGGATATAGACATAAATAGCATGAATATTACTCCTGCAAGCGTATTCAGCTCAGCATCAGACAGAAGATATGTGCTCAGGTGGATTGCCATGGTTAGCGCTTTTGTCGAAAGAATTGGATTGGCTGCCTCAACCGGTGTTCAAACCGGCCATGACGCAGTAAAATATATCCTTTCGGGTGCTGATGCTGTACAGGTATGCTCGGTTTTATATAGTAAAGGTCTGGAATATATTAAGGAGATGAATAAAATTATGGAAACCTGGATGGATGAAAAGGGGTTTGAATCGATAGACTCTTTCAAGGGGAAATTGAACTATAAGAATATCCAGGATCCAGGGAAGTATGAAAGGGCCCAGTTTATGAAGTATTTTTCATCTTATGAGTAAGACCTCGCTTATTGCAGTATTGATAGTATAGCCTTCAGGAGTGCTTTCTTTTCTTCAATCTGATCGTCCATGGAATCATTAATCATTTTAATCCACAGCCCCAGGTCATCATTATTACTCTGTCCCGTCCATTCTTCAATTACTGAATAACACTCAAGGGTTGCGAGATAGTTCAGTTCTATGGCATATTCTATAAACCGTTGAAGGTGTGACGAATAATCCAGGCCCGACTGCCAGCATGATGAAATTATTACCTGCCTGGTAAGTTCTGATTTGGCCGAATCAATTGCACTGATTACCTCATCTGTTAAGTTCTGATCTTTTAAATCATTTAAGAATTCTACTATCACTTCTTTTACTTCATTATTAGAGGTTTCTTCATATAGTTCCCTTAATAAGAGTATTGCTCCAGGTATAGCTTTGCTGTCCCTGAGCCTTCTAATCTCATTAATTAGTTTTGAATCACTGCCCGAAATAAGATTCTCACGCAGTTGCTTAAGTTTTGTATCTTTGTTATCCATATTCCTTGTTTTGTGCAAAGTTAGAAAAATAGGCATCCGGAACCTTTTTGAAAAATAAAAATTATATGTTAAATTAGTCCGAAAATAGACCAGTTATAAAAACTATCAATCATGAAAATTAATCCAATGTTTAAATCTTTCCTGACAATTGTGACAGTTATTATCGCAGCTTATATGCTTAATAGCTGTAAATCGGGTGGTAATAAGGAAGAATCATCTCAAACTGTTGATATTACCGAAGTAGATGAATCTACTCTCCAGGATGTAAAAGAGGCAAAGAAAATATTCAATGCCCTGCCTTCTCCTCTCGAATCAGCAATGTTAATCAAGTCTGCCGGAGCAACCTTTGATTCAGATCTTCTTAATCCAGTTGACGCAGTATCCCGTTATTCAACTAATAGAGATATGGCATTGAATCTCGGAATTTATACCTGCGACCTGAGTTTCTCAAGCCTCTATGATCAGACCCAGCTGGTGATTGATTATATGAATGCTGCCAAAAAGATGGCTGATGGCCTGGGTATTCTGGATGCAATAAATGAAGAAACAATTAATCGCCTCGAAGAGAATGTAAATAACAGGGAGGTAATTCTGGATATTGTTTCTGAAACATTCCTTAATACAAATTCCTACCTGGAAGACAATGAACAACCTGCTATTGCTTCCATCGTTCTGGTAGGTGGTTGGCTTGAAGGTCTTTATATTGCCACTCAACTGGTTGATGTAGAAGATTTTGATACTAATAAACTAGTTGGCAGGATTATTGATCAAAAACTATCTGTTGATATTATGGTAAGGCTTCTGGAGGATAATAATGAACACCCTGCAATAGGTGGTATTATTGAGCAGATGACTGAAATAAAGGATGTCTTCGATAAGTTCACAATTACTACGACAAAAATAAAACCCGAGATAGATGAGGAAACTAATGTTACATTTTTGAAATCTACAATTACTTCCAATATGACACCCGAAATATTCGTGGAATTGTCGAAGAAAGTTGCAGAAGTCAGATCATCTTTTGTAAAATAAGAAATTATGAAAAAAATTATAGGCACATTATTTTTTGTATCTGTTATTTTGTTTGCGTTTCCTGCACAGACAAGTGCACAGTGCAAGGGATTTGCAAAGAAAATATGCAAGGAAGAACTAGGTCCGTTTACTCATGACGGAAATTATCACGCCGCCATCCTTTCTGAGGGTGAGGAGGCAGAGCTGTATAAAACTTTCTACTCTGATCAGGAATATCGTCTTGCTATATGTGGTAATAATAATCTACCTCCTATAGAGTTTAAAATTCTTGATAATAATAAGAATGTTTTATACTCCAACACTGATAAGGACTATGCAAAAACATGGGATTTCAAGCTTGAGTCAAGTCAGCAGCTAAAACTGGTAGTAAAGGTAACAACATTTGAACAAGCTTCCGATGCTCCTGCAAGCGGTTGCGTGGCGATTTTGTTCGGTTTTAAGATTAAATAAGGGATTTATATATATCGAAAAAAGGCGCTTTAGGGCGCCTTTTTTATAGTTTCTTCTTAAGGAATTTACCGGTGTATGAATCCTTGCATTTTATAAGATCTTCGGGTGTGCCTGCAAATAATACTTCTCCTCCATTTTCTCCTCCTTCAGGTCCCAGATCAATAATCCAGTCTCCGTTTTTAATCATCTCAACATTATGCTCAATAAGTATAACTGAATGTCCTCTTTCTACAAGAGCATTCAGTGATTTCAGCAATTTGTTTATATCGTGAAAATGTAAGCCGGTTGTTGGCTCATCAAAAATAAAAAGTATATTCTGATCATTTCTTTCAAGACTCAGATAATATGCGAGCTTAACCCTCTGACTCTCTCCTCCTGAAAGTGTGGATGATGATTGCCCCAGCTTAATATACCCCAGTCCTACATCTGCCAGGGGAGTAAGTTTCTTAATAATTTTACTTTCTGTTTTACCATTCGTTTCTGAGAAAAACTCTATAGATTCATTGATAGTCATTTCAAGAACATCGTATATGTTTTTCTCATTATATTTTACTTCCAGGATATCTTTTTTAAACCTTTGTCCCTTGCAGCTATCACATACAAGCTGAACATCAGCCATAAACTGCATTTCAACCTTAATGGTTCCTTCACCCAGGCATTCTTCGCATCTTCCCCCGTCTACATTAAATGAAAAATGCGACGCCTTGTAACCGTTCTGTTTTGAGAGCTGTTGATCTGCATATAATCTTCTTATCTCATCAAAGGCTTTCAGATAGGTAACAGGATTTGATCTGCTGGATCTGCCTATGGGGTTTTGATCTACCATCTCCACAGCATCCAGAGAATTAATATCACCACTTATATCAGAGTGCTTACCCGGTTTGGATCCAAAACCCTCTATTGCATTCTTAAGAGCCGGATATAAGATTGTTGAAACAAGTGATGATTTACCAGAACCACTAACACCTGTTACCAGGGTAATCGTATTTAATGGAAATCGTTCTTCTTGGTCTTTAAGATTATTCTCGCGTGCACCCTTTATATCTATATAGCTATTCCATTTTCTTCTTATAGAGGGCAGGGGGATTGACAATTTGCCTGTCAGATAATCGCAGGTCAGAGATTTCCCGTCTTTTACATTCTCCGGCGGGCCATCAAATACCACTTCTCCTCCAAGCCTTCCGGCCTCGGGACCTATATCGATCAGCCTGTCTGCCTTTCTTATTATTTCTTCCTCATGTTCAACAACCAGAACAGTATTCCCAATGTCCCTTAACTCTTTTAATACATCTATCAGTAGATGAGTATCCCTGGGATGCAGTCCTATACTTGGTTCATCCAGAATATATAGTGAGCCTACCAGGTTGCTTCCGAGAGAGGTTGCCAGGTTAATTCTCTGCGATTCTCCACCAGAAAGTGATGATGAAAGCCTGTTTAATGTTAAGTACGACAGGCCTACGTCGTTAAGGAATTTTAACCTCGATTCAATTTCAATAAGTATTCTTTCAGCTACCTCGTATTCCGACTTTTTTAGTTTTATTTCTGATATAAATGACAGGAGATCACCAACAGGCATATTTGTCATATCCCATATTGGTTTCTTGCAGATCTTTACGTAACCTGCTTCTTTTTTGAGCCTGTTACCCTTGCATTCAGGACAGGTTGTTTTGCCCCTGTAGCGGCTCAACATTACCCTGTACTGTATTTTATATTTTTTTTCTTCGAGATAATCGAAGAACTTGTTCAATCCGTAGAAATATTTATTACCTGTCCATATCAGGCTCTTATCCTCATCCGATAGTTTATGCCAGGGCTTATGAATGGGGAAGTTAAATTTATCAGCACTCATTACGAGGCGCTCCTTCCACTTCTTCATTTTCTCTCCCTTCCAGCAAGCAATTGCATCCTCATATATAGATAGATTCTGATCCGGGATAACCAGATCTTCATCTATGCCAATTATTTTACTATAGCCCTCGCAAACCGGGCATGCACCAAGCGGATTATTAAAGCTGAATAAATGTTCTGATGGTTCTTCAAACACTATCCCGTCAGATTCGAACTTGATCGAGAAATTCTCAATACTTAAATTCTTACCCTTAAATACTCCAATATCGCAATGTCCTGAACCTGATGTGAATGCAGTTTCGATAGAATCAGCATACCTGCTCAGATCATCCGCCTTATTGCTGCTGCTTAGCCTGTCAACAATTATATGAAACTTTTCATCCTCCCCAGGCAGGTACTCAATCTCTTCTCCATCTATCCTTACAATATCTCCATCCGGGTTCAATACCCTTGTAAATCCCTGCTGTACTATAAAACCGAAAAACGTTCTGGCATCAATCTTATGAGGCAATGTGAGAGGGGAGAGGATAATTACTTTGCTCCCAGATGGCAGGGATGAAATATACTTCACTACATCATCTGCTGAATGTCGTTTAACCTCCTTACCGCTTATGGGTGAGTAGGTTCTGCCAATTCTCGAATACAATAATCTCAGATAATCATATATCTCAGTTGAAGTGCCAACTGTTGATCTCGGATTTCGTGTGTTAACTTTTTGTTCTATAGCTATTGCCGGTGGAATACCACTTATGAAATCTACTTCGGGCTATCCCATCCTTCCCAGGAATTGTCTGGCATAGGATGAAAGACTTTCTACATATCTTCTCTGACCTTCGGCATAAATTGTATCGAAAGCAAGGGATGATTTACCAGATCCTGAAACTCCCGTAATTACAATGAATTTATTCTGTGGGATATTAACATTCAGTGATTTAAGGTTATGAACCCTTGCGCCTATAATAGATATATCCCTCTTAATGTTACTCATATTCCGGGTCTGAACTATGACTTATTATTAGTGTAAAATAAAGTGAATCCAAAAGTAATATTTTTAATTCTAATATTTTTTTATTTAATTGCAGATATATAGATCGAATATTTATTTACTTAACCGGAGGACTGCCTATATAATAATTCTACTCATTTACCAATAGTTGAGTAAGAATGAAAAATCAAGCAACTGATTATCAGTTGGTTAGGCAGTTTATAGACGGAGACAACTCCGGTATAGAAATACTAATCCACAGACATAAAACAAAGCTTTATACTTATATCTCTATGTATATAAGAGATAAGAGTTTTGCAGAAGATATATTCCAGGAAACCTTCCTTAAGGTGATAAATTCACTGCGGGCGGGGAAATATAAGGATAACGGTAAATTCCTTTCCTGGGTGATGCGTATTGCCCATAACCTGATAATAGATCACTTCAGAAGGGAAAAACAATCAAATATGCTTTCAAACGATTCATATGAGACTGATCTTTTAAATTCAAAAAAGTTGTCCGAATCAAATATTGAGGAGGTGATTGTTAAGAACCAGATTGAAAGTGATATACGCAATCTTATTCTTGAACTGCCCGACGATCAGCGCGAAGTAGTTATGCTGAGACACTACGCAGGCTTAAGTTTTAGGGAGATTGCCGATCAGACTGATGTTAGTATTAATACTGCCCTGGGCAGAATGCGTTATGCTCTTATTAATATCAGAAAGCTAATGGAGGAGAAAAATATCTCGCTTACAGTTAATTAGTTTATAGTACAATATTAAGGCAGACCCTCCGTTATTTTTATAAAACTGAGCGTTTGCCTATGAATAGAAATTTTACACTCTTAACTTTTTCTGATATCAATACTACTAATCTCGATCTTGTGGCCGATGCATATGGGTATGAGTATATATATGACGATCTGATTAAGTTACTGGATGCTGTTGAGCATTCTCCCTGTGATAGATGCATAAATAACCTGTTGAAACAGTTATAGATGCTTATTTGCTCGCTGTGCTCGCGTTAGTGGTTAATTGCTCGCTATGCTCGCGTTAATGGTTACTGGCTCGCTTTGCTCGCGTTAGTGGTTAATTGCTCGCTTTGCTCGCGTTAATGGTTAAGTGCTCGCTAATTGCTCGCTTTGCTCGCGTTAATGGTTACTGGCTCGCTTTGCTCGCGTTAATGGTTACTGGCTCGATACGCTCGCGTTAGTGGTTAATTGCTCGCTGTGCTCGCGTTAGTGTTTAATTTTGCTCGCGTTAATGGTTAGTTGTTATTTGCTCGCTTTGCTCGCGTTAATGGTTATTATACGCTCTGCAAAGCTCGAGCTAATAAATATTATACGCTCTGCAAAGCAGAGCTAATAACTAATAACCAATAACCAATAACCAATAACTAATAACTAATAAAACTTGTTTTGTATTATAAAATATGATATCTTAGTGATATCAAAACAATATCACTAATCTTAATTAATATATTCTAATATGAAAACTGAAAAGACTTTTAAAGCTGTATCGGGGTACCTTGTACTCTTTGTAGTGCTGCTATTCATTGCCGGAGCAATATTGTCGTTTATGAATGAAATAATCTGGCTTGGAATTATATGTATTGTTCTTTTTATTTTTACCAATGTTGGCTTTACTGTTGTAAATCCAAATGAGTCGTGTGTAATGGTTCTTTTTGGGGCATATAAGGGAACAATTAAGGATAATGGGTTTTTCTGGGTTAACCCGTTTTATGTAAAAAAGAACGTTTCTCTAAGAGCACGTAACTTTGACAGTGATCCTATTAAGGTAAACGATAAAATAGGTAACCCTATAAAGATTGGATGTGTTCTTGTCTGGAAGGTAGATAATACGTATAAAGCTGCTTTTGATGTTGATGAATACCAACATTTTGTATTTGTACAGAGTGATGCTGCCTTGCGAAAACTGGCAGGCTCATATTCGTATGATAATTTCGAGGATCATGAAGCAACCGTTACTTTGAGAGGTGGGGGAGAAGAGGTTAATGAGGAACTTGAAAGGGAGATAAGGGAAAGATTAGAAATTGCTGGTATTACAGTTATTGAAGCCAGGATAAATTATATTGCCTATGCAGAAGAGATTGCAGGAGCAATGCTAAGGAGGCAGCAGGCAACAGCAATAGTTGCAGCGAGATTTAAAATTGTTGAAGGTGCCGTATCGATGGTGCAGATGGCACTTGATCAGCTTATCGAAAAAGAGATTGTTGAATTCGACGAGGAAAAGAAGGCAAGTATGGTTAGTAATCTTATGGTCGTGCTATGCAGCGATAAGGATGCTACTCCTGTTGTAAATACAGGTACTTTACATCAATAATATGAGCCAGAAAAAGCCATTTGTATTAAGAATTTCTACAGAAAAGATGAAAGCTATTGAAAATTGGGCTGCCGATGAGTTCAGAAGCACAAATGGGCAACTTGAATGGATTATCGACCAGGCTTTAAAAAAATCAGGAAGGCTTAAAAGGGATAAGAAAGATTAGGAAGATTACAAATTAATAAAATAATACATACTGCAGGCTATAACGCCTGCAGTTTCAGTTCTTAGCCTGCTCTCACCCAGATTTACTTCCTTAAATCCTTTATTAATAGCCATATCGACTTCATTAGTGCTAAAATCACCTTCCGGTCCTATTAATACCAGGCCGTCAGATCCTGGTTTAACAAGCTTTGATAATTTATCCTGATTACCGCTATCGCTGCAATGGGCAATAAACTTATTTGACTCTGGACATTCTTCAATTACTCTTTTGAATGGCATAGCTTCGCTGATAATAGTCTCATATGCTTTAAGTGATTGTTTCATTGCTGAAATAATAATTTTCCGGCTCCTTTGAGTTTTGGTTACCCTTCTTTCTGATCTTTCACATATTAGAGGTGTTATCTTATCTATGCCTATTTCAACACTTTTTTCAATAAACCATTCGAAGCGGTCGATATTCTTTGTTGGTGCAATAGCTATATGAAGATAATAATCTCTTTTTTTATAGTTCTCTAAAAGCGATATTACTTCCAGGGTCGCAAATTTCTTATTCGCGTCAATAACCCTGCAGTTAAAGAATGATCCGGAACCGTTTATTACTCTTGCATCATCTCCGGGTTTTAGCCTCAGAACCCTGGCCAGGTGTAATGATTCTGCCTCATCCAGGGTAAAAATCTTACCATCATATGAATTTGAGTAAAATATATGCATCAGGGCTTGAATTGAAGGTCATCTTCTATAATATTACCCTCTTCCCGTCCCTCCATACGCCTCAGGAAGGTATCAAGTCTTTCCTGAACACCCAGCATATATGTATAAGGCAAGCGAATTGAATTATCAGGGTGCTTCCTGGTATTTAATTTTTCTTCCCTAATAATTGTATTGAATGCATTACTTCCTGCCAGGGACATCATCACACCCCTTGTGTAGCTAAACCAGAACCAGGTAGAGTTATCAGCCTTAAGGTATATATCAAGCATATCGCCTGATCTGCGTTTTTGGAGCTCAACGTAGCCATCTACCTTAACATTAAGTGCATTAGGTCCGATAAAACCAATACCTATTTTACCTACCGACCTGTATGATCTGAACTCATCATTCCATACCAGTTTAAGGTCGTTTAAAATAATTTCAGGACTAAAATCGTCTGGTAATGACCTGACCATTCCATAAAGGTCCATATCCTCCTTCATTCTGTCTGCAGCTTCACGACCAATTAAATTCTGCATAGCAAGATTATATCTCTCGGTGCTCAGATCAACACCTTCAAGTCCTGCCATAAATCTTATTTCATCAGCCATGCTTGTAAGTGCAGCTTCAGAGAAATGAAAATCCAGGGCAAGTATCAGATTGATATCTACTCTTGATGAATCTGTTGTGTGAAGCACATCGCCCGCAGCCGTTAATTTAACAAGACCATAATCCAGTCCAAGGTTTACCGGTCCTTCGCTGTATACATCGCAATTTATTTTGTCAAATGTAATTATTGGTCCGGCCTGAGATAAATTGGCAAGTTTATCTTTCCCGGCAATTTTGTATTTACCCGCATTTTTATCATATACAAGCCAACCATTTGCATCTACAAGTGCTACATCGCTCCATGATTTACCCTTCGACAGAAATGAAGAATAAATATGAGTGGAGTCGATTGTAATATAGGTGCCCGCTGTTATCAGGTTTCCGTTTATATCCCTTGCATTATCTACAACAGGTATCATAATGTTAAGAGGATCTATATCTGCCCTGAACTTCATGGGTGTACTCCCAATATAATCGCAATCGTGAACGATGCCTGATGATCCCAGGAAGTTAAGGAGGGGATTTTCAGATTTCAGATGTACATCTCCTGTAAATGTAAAATGTGGATTGAATTTGAAATTTTGTGTCTGTGGTATAAACCCGGTACCTTTCGACCTCAGTGAATCAATAATAATTTCTGAGAAGGTAATAGGCTGAATCTCATTATTCACGTCTACATAATCGTAGATGCCGCTGGCCTCGTACCTGCGAGTATTCATTATATTTACCTGTGCTGAATGAATCAGGTGGCTGTTATTAATAGCTATTAGGGATTCATTCAGTTTATCGAATTTTGCACCCTTGTTTATCCTCAGGACACCCTGGTCGGGCTGGATTAGTGCATCGGCAACCTTTATGTAATTAACATCTTCAGCTATGATCTTCTCTTCCTGGAGGAGGTATCGTCCACGCGTTGCACTGAATTTAAGTGTATCGTTGACCATATGAGTGCTGAAAAAAGTAGGTTTTTCAAGATTTTCCATATCCTGGGCAAGCAACTTTTCAGCAGGCATCAATGTAGTGCTTTCCCTTCCTTTCTGCTCCATTGAAAGAATCTTCTCCTGCATATCATACTCGAAGTCAGTCATAGTGCAGATATAGCTTATCTCCGGGAACATTACCAATGATTTATCGGAATTTAAGCTGAACCGTGATATTTCCTCATCAAAATCTACGAAGGTACTGGCGTCTTCTGCAATAAATGCAAAACCATCACCGGATATTGAATTCAGGTTATAGGTAGAGCTGTCGGCACTTATAGTATGATCTGTGAAGTTGTATTTATTCGAAACTATCCTTGAGTCGGTAAAAGTAACTTCTCCGGAACCTGATAAACCTGATGATGACAGAATGAGCTTACCTTTAAGCTCAGTGCCATTATCAAACATTTTAAAATCACTTCCACCTGCCTTCTCTGCAAGCAGTTCATCTTTGTATGGATACCATTTAATGCTTGTAAGATCTGATTCTACCTGTGGGAAAACAGTAGTACTTTCAACATTGAAGGTTTGTGCTGTGGCAACAACTGAATCAGGGAAAATATTAATTTCATCAGACAGGAAGGATGATGTGAGGTAATTCAAGGTTCCATGACCTTTCAGACCTGAATTACTCATACTTATCTGATTATTCATTACACCTCTTCCTTCGAAAAGCTCGACTCCTCCTTCCGGGATATCATAAAGAAATCCCAGTGACTTATCATTCTGTAATGATAGCCTTTGTTCGAAGGTCGGCATTATCTTTCCGGCTGTAAACTCTCCTCTCAGGTTAAGATCCGATTCCTGCAGCCTGTCGGTATTCTCAAACA
Organism: uncultured Marinilabiliaceae bacterium; assembly: GCA_942491535.1. Lineage (GTDB taxonomy): Bacteria > Bacteroidota > Bacteroidia > Bacteroidales > VadinHA17 > JAUVKT01. The sequence goes on along the minus strand of CALOBV010000007.1, from coordinate 277,252 downwards.
CAAATGGTTCGAGCTTAAAATAGAAATCCGACTGGGGATAAATCCCTTCAAGGCCAGGGATTCTATCATAGAAAATATATGATTCGCTGATTGCGCTGAATATAGGATACTGGCTAAGGCTTTTAAGACCAGACTTATTATCAGGTTCATCGATTAACAATTCGGCATTTGTCATCTGGATCAGATCTTCAATATTTTTTGCCAGTAAACCTCCGTATTCATCCCTTTCGTCAGTTATTACCGAAAGAGCTATTGAGTCAACATTTGGCATACTGATCTTGAAGGTATCATAGCTGAACCTGAAATTATTACCAAATATTGTTATCATTCCTGCCTGAACAACCCCATTAAATTCAAAAGACCTGTTCTTTTCAAGAGTAATAGATCTGTCATATGGATAGATCGTTACATTTTGTGAATCGCTTAGAAAGATCCTGGGTATGCCATTAATACGCATTTTGTAGTTTCTCATATTAAGGACGGCATTATCAACCGGTGCCTGTGTTTCACTCAGGATACTCATCACATCATAATCTCTTCTTTTGGCGTAAGAATCGATATAATCATAGACCTTAGGTTTAATAGTGACTTCATCGTTGGCCCGGTCGTAGAACAAGAATCCCTTGTTAGCCAGGTCAATACACATTGCTGTAGCATATTCGGGCGACTGTTTCATCCATCTTGCAAACTCATCAACCGGGAAAGTTTCTGAATAATAGTATTCAGCGAATTTGCTAAGCCTGTAGAGAGGATGAAAGTCATCGAGGCCCATCAGGCGATGAAATTCATTCTCATTGAAAAACGATAAAGACTCAAAATAGGCCTGGCCAATAGAAGATCCTCTTGCTCTTGAAAGAGTAATTTTGGATTCATTAAGTTTCCATGTGAGATACTCAAAATACATATCCATGCCATGGTAGGAGCTGTAATAAGGACTTCGGGATGTTGGGAATCTCGACCTGTATGTATTCAGCTCAGCCCCGGGGACATTATAGGTAAAGGCAATGTCGGAGTGGTATATAGAGTCGTTTTCCAGGTAAAGTGTAAATACGGTCGACTGGCTTCTGATGCTCTCCTTGTTAAATATAAAACTGGCTGATTTAAGATCAACATAGAGGGTATCGTTTCGATACATCTTAAGTTTAGCAGGCGAATATGTTCCTCCTGTGCCTCTCACTGAAGCCCCTTCGAAAGCCAAGCCTCCCTGGAAATCTATATTATCATAAATATCTTCGATAAAAAAGGTCGACTGGTATGTTGTAAACCTTGGGTATGTTGCTTTGCCTGGCTCAGATATACTTATTACCCTGTCGCTCAGCATCCCTTTAACAGGTGAATCAAAATAAATGCTATTTGAAAATTCTGCCGAATCAATCTCGAAAGCTGAATTAGTCATATCCAGGATATATTTATCGATATCTGCATATACCTCACCAGGACCATAACCGGCTTTTTCCCATGTTACCCTGCCTCTTACACCATGCCATAGCTGGCTTATTGGAATGTAGACTCCGGAAGTATTATATATCAGGGTACTGTCATAGTTAGTATAGCATAAAAGGTCAGTTTCCGGGACGATGATCTTAAAGACGGAGTCATTTTCAAATGAAAATTTATTTGAAAGGATTTTCCAGCTTGCACTTCTTGAGCTGTACAGCAAGCTATCGCTAATCAATGCACCGGTCGATGTAATAAAGCTGTGCAGGTTGTTTACAGATGTAGACTGTTCCAGTGCTACTCCATTAAGGCCCGTTATCCACTGTTCCAGTTTATTAAAGTCGACATCGTAATTAACAAAGTTCATTATTGTGCCCATGTAGTCGGTGAAGTGAGGATTGGGCCTCATTCGTTTCAATACCAGACTATTAGAAGCGCTAATAATTCCATTTTTTATTTCAGTGGTAAATATAGTGCTGTCCCATGTTGATATGAAGCTATTTAGAAGGGTGGATTGTACTTCGCTCAGGTTGGGACCCATAAATGACCTGAGTTCTGTCGAGAAAGTTTCAGCGTCTCCGGTGAACTTATTTTGTACCTGAGCCTTCGAAATGTTTGTAATCCCTGTAAAAACAAGAGCTAATACTAATCCTGCTATTTTCTGTTTCATATCTTATTACTGTCTTAAAAATAGTACAGACACCCAGTTCTTTTTTGTTAATACATCAATATATGAAAAACCATTTAGTCCGGCTTCTCTTTTAATGATTTCAAGATCCTTAAGATAGAAACCACTTAAAAGCAAATGACCACCGGGAGTGCAAAGGTTTTTATACTCAGCCATAAACTCCAGGTTTACATTTCGTGTTATATTGGCAAGTATAATATTGTACTGCTTGCCCTTAACGGCAGATATACTTCCCTTCAATATTCTGCAATTTTCAATATTATTCAGGTGAAGGTTTTCTTTTGAATTCTCAAAAGCCCACTCATCTATATCGATAGCCGTAATTTCTGTGGCATTAAGCAAGGAAGCCAGAATTGATAGTATACCTGTTCCGCATCCTACATCCAATACCGTTTTATTCATGAAGTCTATATCTTTCATTTTACTGACCATCAGAAACGTGGTTTCATGGTGCCCTGTGCCGAAAGACATTTTTGGCTCAATAACAATTTCAAATTGAAACCCTTCTCTTGCCGGATGAAAAGGTGAGCGGATATAGCAAAAGTCAGAAATGCTAACAGCTTTATACTCGGATTCCCATTTCTGGTTCCAGTTGGTATCTTCTATGGTAAGGATTTTAAAAGTAGAGTCACCAAATTCTTTTTCTCTTATCACTGTAAGATTATTCAATAAAGCACTATCAAAAGACTCCTCCTGGATATAAGCCTTAATACCATCATCTGTATCCAAAAAAGATTCATAACCGGCAGAATCCAGCTCAGCAATTGTGATATCGGCTCCCTTGATCCTGTTCTCCCTTATGTTTATATCTATTTCTATATATGCCAAATAATGATTTTAAATATTATTAATATGAATTAATGATTGCGATAAAATCGTCTGGTTTTAAAGAAGCTCCCCCGATAAGTCCACCATCAACATCATCCATGGAAAATATCTCCCTGGCATTATTGGCATTACAGCTGCCTCCATAAAGTATAGTTGTATCCTCAGCAATTTTCCCGGAGTACCTGTTTTTTAATAAAGACCTTATAAAATGGTGCATCTCCTGTGCCTGTTCAGAGCTTGCCGTAACACCTGTTCCTATTGCCCATACTGGTTCATAGGCAACAGTAACCATTGCAATATCTTTGTCGCTAAGATTGAAAAGGCCATTTTTAAGCTGTTCTTCTACAACCTTGAAGTGATTCTTAGTTTCCCTGTCCTTAAGTACCTCTCCACAGCAGAATATAACTTTTAGTTCATTATCCAGGGCACGTCTTACCTTTCTTGTGAGGATTTCATCTTTTTCACCAAAATACGATCTTCTTTCGCTATGTCCTATAATAACATATTCAGCTCCGGCTGATTTAATCATTGCAGCCGATATTTCTCCGGTGTATGCCCCGCTTTCTTCAGATGAGCAGTTTTGTGCCCCGGTTTTTACACTACTGTCCCTTACTAATCCCGGTAAGGTACCAAGGTGAATAAAAGGGCTGCACACAACAATCTCAACATCTCCAGGATCTGAAGCTTCTAATTTATGGCATATCTCCTGAAATAATACTTCACCCTCACCCAGAGTCTTATTCATTTTCCAGTTTCCGGCAACAATCTTTTTTCTCATAATTTATTTGGTTTTTCTTAGTATCAAAGTTGTAATATATGATGCTGATGCTATTAACAAAATCAGCAGAATTAATCTTAGTCCTGCACTGCTGTCTATCCTTTTTTCATATTTATCCAGCTTGTTTATTATTTCTTCTGCTTCGGGCATAGAATTGTAAGACCATTTTTTAAGAATTACGCCATTTTGCAAAAGTAATAAGCCTGGATTTGATCTAATAATGGTCTTAATAGTGGTTTCATCACCCGACAGAAACATTTGATTATTGTTATATGCAAGAAGATCATCAGTCGTTGATGAGGTTAAAATGTAGAAATTAAAGCCGGCATCCTGTATCTCTGTGCCAAGTTCAATAAAGCTCTCAACACTACCCTGAGGTGCCTCAGAAAGAATAACACTAACCATCAGTAATGTATAAGTGGGGTCATTCAGGATAATATCTGTCAGATCTTCCCCATATATTGAAGTAAGGCTAAAATCGTGAATTGGAGGAATATATCCTTTTTTTACAAGTGTAGACATCTGGTCGACAAATACCCAGCTGCTATCTGATGGATAATTATCCAGGGTAAACTCCTGTTGATTACCATCTTTCTCATAGATCAGGATAACATCATATTCATCTACCGGTGCATCTTCCGGAATTATCATACTCTCATTGATATTAGTACCGATATGATAAGGTCTGAAATCTATAAATGGCAGATACCTGTAATTCAACTGGATAAAGATTACAAACACAATTGTTGAGATGCCTACAATTATCCACTCAGTTCCTGCCTTTGAAAGATTATCATATTTTTTTCTCTCAATAAAAACAATAACTACAAATACCAGAATAACTAAATTCTTAAAAAATGTTTGCCAGTTTGTTAGGTGGATGGCGTCTCCAAAACACCCGCAGTCTGATACAGGGTTATTAATTGCAAGGATTAGGGTCAGAGGTGTGAAACCGATCATAAAAAGAAGCAGGCCCCACGAAGCTTCTTTCATCCTAATACCTGTAAGTATGGCAAAACCAATAATAAATTCTGCAGTACAAAGTGCTATTCCGAGTATTAAAGCAAGGTTATTCAGAGAATCCAGGCCGAATGCTGTGAAATAGTCAATAAATTTGTACATAGACCCCATTGGATCAACTCCTTTTGAAAGGCCTGAGAAAATAAAAACCAGTCCTGATACTATTCTAGCAATATTTCTTATTGATCTCATTTTACAAGGTTTTTATTATGCAGCAAGCTGATAATCTCACTAAAAATTTTTTCCGGTGTCATAATCTTACCCGACTCATCAGTACAGTTTAGTATCTCAAGTGTGGGATCTGTCCTGGATGTTTCAATATAGATCTGCCTTACATTCTTTTGAAACTGGAGGCTTGCTTCATGAATATCATAATTTCCATTTAGATATTTCCTGTCATCACCGGAACGTTGGCCACTAAGTTTTGCTTCTGTAAACGAAAATGGTACGTCGAGAAAGATATTTAGTGAAGGTAAGGGAATTCTGAAATGTTCAAATTCAAGCTTCAGTATCCAGTCTTTAAGTTTACTGCGTTCGTAAATACTATCCAGTTTTGCACATTGGTAGGCAATATTTGAGTATACATACCTGTCGAGTAATACATAGTGTCCATCATTCAGCCAGCTACTGATCATATCCGACGCATCTTTACGATCGCCGGCATAAAGTAGTGCAACAAGATATGGGTTTACCTCTTCGAGTTTGCCAAATTCACCTCTCAGAAATTTTGAAATAAGTTCGCCAAAAAATGGTTCTTCCATCCTCGGGAAGTGCAGAAAATTTGAGATGAATCCCTTCTTATCAAAATGCTCCCTGAGCATTTGTATCTGCGTGCTTTTGCCTGCACCATCAAGTCCTTCAATAACAATTAGATTCATTAATTCGATGTCTTCTATGCAATAAGCACAAAGATAGTAAGTCTGTTCTACAAATCATTCGACAGTTATTAAAAGAATAAATTAGATATTAACAGCATGGAATGGTTATTATCGCTGTTAATAAATACTCATTTCTGACATACTTAAAAAAGTTTAAATTTGTGCTGAACTTAAAATTATGATTTTTGAATAAATTAATAAACATCAGGGGTAGCTTACTTGATTTCTCTTTTCCCAGGGTAATGGGAATATTAAACATTGCTCCCGATTCATTCTTTGAAGGTAGCAGGTCGGTAAGCCCTTCTTCAATTATTGAAAGGCTTGAGAAGATGATTGGGGCCGGAGCAGATATTATTGATATTGGCGGATATTCCTCGCGTCCCGGGGCAGACAATATTACTGTTAATGAGGAGATATCCCGAATTAGGGGAGCCCTGGAGATTATAAGGAAAAATTACCCGCAGCAGATTGTTTCTCTCGATACTTTCAGGGCTGAAGTTGCTCGCTTTGGAATTGAAGAGTTTGGCGTTGATATAATTAACGACATTTCCGGAGGCATGCTTGATAAGAAAATGTTCCCGTTGATAGCAGAAAAAAATGTGCCATATGTTTTGATGCATATGCAGGGGAAGCCCGATACAATGCAAAACAACCCTGTTTATGACAATATAATAAACGATCTGATCCTGTGGTTTACTGAGAGAATAAATACTCTCACCTCTCTTGGCGTAAATGATATTATTATTGATCCCGGATTCGGATTTGGAAAGAACCTGGACCATAACTACAGTCTGATACAAGGATTAAATAAGTTTGAGATACTGGAGCGACCGATACTGGTTGGCATTTCAAGGAAATCAATGATATGGAAAGAGCTTGGTAAAACTCCTGAAGATTCATTAAGCGGAACAATAGTATTAAATACCCTTGCATTAAGTAAGGGCGCAAATATTATTCGCGTACACGATGTTGAGGAAGCTGTAGATACAGTGAAAATATTTATGAGAAGCTCTGATTGATTATTTTTTGTAATTTAGTGCTGCTTTAAAATCGCGATATGCCTTCAATCTCAATTCTTGACATAATCGATATCGTACTCGTTGCGCTGATACTTTATCAGCTTTACAGGTTGATCCGTGGAACTGCTGCCCTGAGTATTTTCCTTGGTATTTTCTTTGTTTACCTGTTCTGGTTAATTGTGAAGGCATTTAATATGGAACTTATTAGTTCAATTCTGGGACAGGTAATAGGAGTGGGTGTAATAGCTCTTATAATTGTTTTTCAGCAGGAGATACGAAGATTCTTGCTGATAATAGGAAGCAGATACCTTGGAAAGGGGAGTTTCTCATTTGAAAAATTATTCAGCAGCGGTGTTTCATTTTCTCCTGAGAGGCACAGGGCAATTGAAGAGATAGTGAGAGGTGTCGAAGTAATGGCCGAGAACAAAACCGGAGCATTAATAGTAATTGCACGCACAAGTACGCTTGAGTTGTATTCAGCAGGAGGAGAGGAGATCAATGCCAGGATAAATGCTGAGTTGCTACTTACAATATTTTCAAAAAACAGTCCGCTGCATGATGGTGCTGTACTTATAGAGGCAGGTAGAATATATGCAGCCAGGTGTCCACTACCAATTATTAATAATCCGAATCTTCCCCCAAGATTTGGGATGCGGCACAGAGCAGCACTTGGAATTACCGAAGTAACAGATTCACTGGTAATAGTGGTTTCTGAAGAAAGAGGCAAGATATCTATTGCCGACAATATCAAGATTACTGAGAATGTTAAACCCAACGACCTCAGAGCAATTCTTTCAAAAGAAAAGATTTAGTTTTAATGGTTATTGCAGGTATGACTCTCATTATCACCATGCTCATGAGTGGCCTGACAAACGGTATCTGTACCAAGATTACCATTAAGATATGATTCAAGTACTTCTTCAACCGGGCCCTTATATCCACGGAACACTTCCAGACCTGCCTCTGCAAGTTTATTTATAGCTCCTTCTCCCATATTGCCGGCAAGTAACACAGTAACTCCCATTTCTGCAAGGATAGCTGCTATATCTGTTTTGCAGCCGCATCCTGCCGGTGAAGCAAGAATTGCTTTAGCTTCAATGTTTTTTTCTCTACCCAGGGTAAATACGGAATAATACTGGCAATGACCAAAATGGTCGTCTACAAAATTATCTTTGCTTGGAATTGCTATCTTCATTATCGTGAAAAGAATTTATTAATAGAATCTTTATAATCAGGCAAATAAGTATTTAAATCTTTTGGCTGAGAGGCCAAAGATAGAAATACACCCAAATATAAAAAAGTACATGAGGGTAAATTTTATTTCAGAAGATGATACTTGCATTTTCGATCACAGCAATACTGCCTGATGCATTCTGAATTTCTTCTCTGATTCTGTTTATATCAGCTTTATTGATTCCCATCTTACTACAATCTTCAGTACCCAGTTCGGTGTGCATATATACGTTTATTCTGGAGGTTTTTGTAAGAGTTGCCAGCGCTGTTCCTCCATTGCCCGAGTAATTTGTTTTGAGACTCTTAACTATATCCTTTTCTGATCCGGAGAAAATATTCAGGAAAGAATCATTCCCTATGCCATCACGACATTCACCAAGTAGGATTAAGCTTCCATTGTCTTTAACAAAAGATGCTGCATTATGCAATGATTTGTGGGTCTGAATGAAGTTTATATCCTTTGGATAACCACCCGCTGATGCAATTACCAGGTCAAATCTTTCTTCTGACTTACACCTGTATGATTTATCGTAAATATCGCAGGTTTTGGTAAATTCCTGATAATCTCTGTTAAATCTGATTACTGCAACAGCCCCTCTGGTATTAAGGATTCCTGAAATAATCAGTTTTTCCGGCAATATATCATCAATTTCCTTCAAATCTTCCGCTACCGGGTTGCCGGTAAGCTGTCCGGACTGACAGCCCTTATCCAATCTGCCCGCATTAAAGTCGATAAAAAGTTTATGATTCTGATATATTGCTTCTCTTCCGGCAAGACCGGGAAATATTAGCTTTCTTCCACCGCCATAGCCTGCAAAATAGTGATGTGAAATGGCTCCAAAAAGAATAAGAGCATCGTGTTTTAGAATATCCTTTCTGATAACTACTTCGGTTCCCCTGGATGTGGTCCCTATCATTTCCATAGATTCAATATCGTCGCAGTTATGGTGTATAAAGCGATATTGATGAAAAGTTTTTCCATATGCCTTTATGCTTTCCTCATCCGTTTGCTTTGGGTGTGTGCCATAGGCTATATAGAAAGTTATTTTATCTGGTTTAATGCCTCTTGATTCAAGGTTGGCAGTAAGCCATGGAAGGTAGATATCATAACTGCAAAGCCTTGTTTTATCGGAAATAATAATACCTATTGAATTATGGGGTTCAATACTTAGTGACTTGTTTAATGAGCTATTAAAGGTTTCCCTGTTTATAATCTCACCAGGTTCTGTTACACTTAGCCTGATAGCCCTGTCGGGAAGATTAATATCAATCTTCCTGTCGCCATATTTTAATTGGTATTCTTTCACAATATTGATTTTTTAATATTTTCTTCTGAGGTCAATATTATCATTCGTGACAATGTAACACACTTCTTCGCAGTAATCATCCTGAGACTCAACCTTGATTGTTGTACTGCCAACAATATTATACTCCTGACCATCAATAATTTGTGTGGCAATGGCTGAATATTCCTGGTTTACCAGTCCATAAATATTGAATTCTTCCCATGCAGTAAACTCATCAAGTAGTATATTATCATCGATTTTACCCTTGTAAATCCTTACCTGATAGTCTGGTACATCAGGTGGTAAAGGTGTCAGCCTGATAGTGATTGATACTTCGTAGGGCATACTATCGAGGCAGTTATCGCAGTTATAGATTTTCATTTTCTCACAAGAAAAAACAAGCAAAAGGGATATGAGCGCCAATATTTTGATAATACTGTTCATTGTTAATACCAGGTAATATTCTTGAGTGATGACTGTTTTCCGCTGAAATTAATATAATAAGAAAATCCGAATTTTAACCAGTGTGGTCCTGGTTTATAAAAACCGGTGTTCATATATTCGTAAACGCTGCTAAAGCTGATATTTTTGAGGGTCCTTTCTACGCCAATTGAGGGTATGAAAACAAATTTGTCGCTTGGTTTTGTATTTGTTCCCATATAGTTATTAGCCATCATATATCCAATGTTGAAATCTGCAATAATTTTTACAGATCCCTTAAAATAGCTCTCAATAATAAGAAATTGCTTCCCAAGACCAGTATATAGCACAAATCTTTTGTCCTCATATTGCCAGAATACATTCTCTGCTTCCTGTAAAAGCACTTTTGTATAGAAAGGTTTAAATTCTATCCCGGCGTTAATCCGGATTCCATGGTAGGGCTCTATAAAGCTTATGAAAGCTCCGGTATAAAAGTCTCCATTTATTTTTGCAGAAGCGGTCAGACTAGCTCTGTCGAAGTATAAAAATGGTAATTTAGTACGTGATAAATCCTTAAAAATATCATAAGTTTCCTTCTTGCCCGATCTCCGTGCAACAATATGAGGTTCAAGAGCCTCAGTCTTTCTCTTTTTTAGCCAATCTGTTTTTTCGATAATGTATTTTGAATATTCTACATTTCCACCTCTGGCGGCAAGACTTCCTATATCGTATCCGGCTTCAGTGTGTCTGCTAATATCAGCCCCATTGTCAATTAACATTCTGGTAAGCAGAGTATCACCAAATTGAGCTGCTATAAGAAGCGGTGTGTATTCGTAACTATCGGCTTGATTTACATTGGCCCCGTTTTGAATAAGAATATCTGCTATTTCAGCATTGCCTGCCCAGACTGCTGCCATCAAAGGTGTTGTTCCGTCAAGTGTAAGCGGGTCAATATCTGCCTCATAGTAAATAAGCATATCTGCCATATAATAGTAATTATAAATTGCTGCGAAATGAAGAGGGGTGCAATTAAATTCATCACGAATATTAATGTCGGCACTATCTCTTATTAATAATTCCGCCAGGTCGATGTAGTTGTTTTTTGCTGCGATATGGAGTGCTGCTTCCCCTGAATTAGATTTGATATCCAGGTCTGGAGAATATTGAAGAAGAGTTTCAACAGCAGCCCTCTTATTATTGGCCACTGCGTATATCAGAGGTGTTGCACCAATGATATCCCTGCTATTAATATCAGCTCCCTTATTTATCAGTCTCTTTATATCAAAAATGTAATCTTTTGAGCAGGCAATAGAAAGATTTATATTCAGACCTTCAGGGAGGGCTTGATAGTCGGAGGTATCCATTACGATAGTCACTTGCTGTGAATACATATAATTGGATAATGTAGTAAATATTACTACCATGATCAGAACATGTTTTCCAAAAATATCAGCCCTTCCATTCGACATATTACAAATATAATAAAAGCTTTATACAAGTGTTTATCATTATCCGGAACAATCTGCTATTTTTGGAATTTGTAATTGGTACAATAATTTTGTACATTTAATTGTGTCGGATAATAACTAATAGAATCAAAATAATGGAATGGAAAATCAACCTTGATCTGTGGGAATCAGATGAATACAACAATAATATTGAGCCTGTTACAAGTGAGGTAAGTATTAAAATTGACAAATTAGTAGGAGTGAAGCCGGTACTTGGATATAAGCCTATCTGGGTTGTTAACGATATTTATTATGGAATGCGCCTGTATACTCCTATTATAGATGAACATTATAAGATGGGTCTTACTGTAGGTCACCTGACCTATGGAAAGGTAGCTTACCAGTTTGCTCGTTTAATGAGTACCCTCTATACTGACCCAAGACAGATTACATGGTTTTCAAATGCCCTGGCACATATGACCTCTTTCTGGTTCCTTGATTATTTCGCAGAGAAATGGATCGATAATCCACCCTCTAAAGAGTATGAAGGGGCCTATGAGACTTTCTCGGAACTTAAGGCTGAAAAAGTAAGAACCGCATTCAAGAATATTGACATCATGCTTAACCTTGCGAGCAATGAATGGATTATGGAAGAAGTAAAGCAATTGGATAATAATAAGGGCTATGCGCCATCTGTGATCTTTGACCATATTGCTCTTGAGTTATTACCATTTTTCCAGGAGGAGCATAACTGGAAATTACTTTCATACCTCGGTGCCTCAACAAAAAAACCAATTAAAGATGTAAATGACCTGCGTACGAGGCCAAGGGCAAAACCCGATTTCGATAAGCTTCAGGAAATAGTGCCGGGTGATCTTAAGGATCTTGTTATAAAAATCAGGAATAAACTTGGCGTATAAATTATTATCTTTGTACCGGACAAATAGCAGAAATGTTCGGTAAGGAGTATAAAATTGTATTTTTAATTGTGCTATTCGGGATTCTTAGTATCGATCCTGAAGATAGTGGTGGTACTTCACCCCCCAGATTACCATACCTTCCTGAAAATTCACGCCTGCTTAACTCATTTTCCGACTATGAGTATTATGGCGCTTTTGATCGTACAGTGGACTATTTTATGCGAAGCTGGGATATCATGGGTTCTTCTATAGCGGTATACAAAGATGGCAGGCTGGTATTGGCAAAGGGATACGGGATTGCTGACGATCATGGCCCGGTGAAGGTTGAGCCTTATAACAGGTTTCGTATTGCCAGTGTCTCAAAACTGATTACTGCAACTGCAATAATGAAACTTTATGAAGATGGAGAACTCAGTCTAAATCAGAAAGTTTTTGGGCCAGAAGGGATCCTTAACGACGATTATTATTCTGATCCAAGAGATCCCAGGGCAGAACAAATAACGGTTGCACATTTACTTAGTCACATGGGGGGATGGACCCCACGGTGGGGCGATCATATGTTTATGCCATTGGTTGTGGCATCGTCTCTTGGCATTGATCCTCCTGTGTCAACAGAGAATATTGTAAGGTTTGCCCTGAATAAAAGACTGCACTTTACACCCGGGAAAGGACGCTCGTATTCAAATCTCGGATATGCTATTTTAGGACTGGTAGTTGAAGAAGTATCGGGCCTACCCTATGAAGAGTACTGTCAGAAGAGTCTCTTTGAACCCATAGGTCTTTTCGATTTTGAGCTGGCAAGAAATCTTTATAATCAGAGGAGTCCATATGAAGTAAAGTATTTTGAACCTTCAAACGCAATACCAAAAAAATCAATTTTCGGGACAGGTGAGCTGGTAGCTGCATCAAATGGTGGCAATGATGTTGAAGCACTGGGTGGTGCCGGCGCATGGATAACAACGGCTCCCGATCTACTCAGGTTCATTATGTCAATTGATGGATTTGATGATGTTGAAGATATATTATCTCCTGAGACTATAAAACTAATGACCGACAGAAATAATGGATGGGCTCCAATAGGCTGGAAAGGCTCAACTTCAAATGGTTACTGGTGGCGAACCGGCTCCTTTGCCGGTACATCAGCTATGATAAGGCGGTATCCGGACGGTATGATATGGGTAGCTCTTTTTAATACAAATACATGGAAACAGTCAAAATTCCCTGGCGACGTTAGCAGCATGATGATCAGGGCAATATCCAGGACAAAGGAATGGATTCCTGACGACCTTTTTGATTATACCCTTCCTGTGCCTCTCGATGCCTACCCCTTCCTTACAGAGTCTGATTAATATGTGTTTTACAGTAAATGTAAATATTATAAAGGAGGAGCTCGAATCACGTTACGGTTCAAAATTGCTTGATCCCGAGAAGTATATTCCCAGCTATTATTATCATGCATTTGCTTTCCCAGAATTACCGCTTGCCATGCTGAATGATCAGAACGAAAAACAGCTGTCTGTATTTAACTGGGGATTAATCCCATCCTGGGTAACCGATAGTGAAGAGGCAGATAAAATAAGGCGAATGACTCATAATGCCAGGAGTGAAACTGTTTCCGAGAAACCATCTTTTTCTGATGCTTTTAGATACAGGAGATGCCTGGTGCCTGTAGCAGGCTTTTTCGAGTGGCAGCATATAGGCAAAGAAAGAAGACCCTGGTATATTTATAGCCAGAAAGAAAAAATTATTTCACTGGCAGGTATTTATGACAGGTGGTACGATGAAACCCAGGATCAGGATATCCATACATTCTCTATTGTTACCACCAGGGCCAATCAAAGGATGTCGGAGATTCATAATTCCAAACAGAGGATGCCGGTGATTATTTCTTCCGAAAATGAAGATCTGTGGTTATCCGGAAATCCGGATGAGTTGGATTTTCTTTTTGAGCCGTACGACGAAAATAGCTTATCATATCATACTGTTAACCCAAACCTGGGAAAGAATGACCTGCCTAAGAATCGTCCAGAAATCATTAAACCTTATTCATATCCACAGCAGCCTACTTTGTTTTAGTTGAGGATTGAAAATACCCCAACACCCAACACCCAACACCCCAACACCAACACCCAACACCCAACACCCAACACCCAACACCCAACACCCAACACCCAACACCCAACACCCAACACCCAACACCCTACTGTGCTACAAACTCAAAGCTTATAAAGCCTGCCTGTTTTTTAGGCGCTTTGCTATCAGGATTAAACCTGGTGCGTTTAATTGAACTGATGGCTGCTTCAAGTAGGCATTCATCAGATGTTGAGCTGGATTCTGCATCAAGCGTATAATCTGTAATTCTACCTTTTTGATCTACAAGGATGTTTATTATAATAAGACCTGAATTTTCACATTTATAGATTGGTATTGGCAGTTTTAAATGGTACCTGTTCTCAAGCTTGTAATTAATCCTTGTTGGCCCCTGGTACATAGCGGCAAGTTCATTAGCTGATTTTTTGATTGCTATGCTGTCATTTTCTTCTGGAGACGCCTCGATAGCAGTATCGCCCTCATCCATTTCTTCAATTGTGTTCTTTTGCTCATCGATAAAGTTATCTTCTCCAAGCAGGCCACTGGCAATAAGCTCCTCCTTTACCCTGTCCTGTAATTCCATAGGATCAATATCAGCAACATCCTGGTTTGCAATATTTTTTATGATATCCAGGTATCTTTCATCATTCTCAAATAATTGTTCCAAAGTTACAGGTACCTCTATAAGCTCTTCTTCGACATAGTCTCTTTCCTGTTCAAATTCAACAACAAACTCAGATCTGTTTTCATTGTAGAGGGATGATAGCTTAACAGACATAAATATTATGCCACCAATCAAATGAATGATAATGGTACCAAGTATTCCAGCAAGCCTTCCCTCATATTGTTTCATAACATCTGCGAAATTAGGAAATATTCCTTTTTGATCCTTATTTTGTCTCATCATTTAGAAAACAGGTAAATGCAACAATCAATAATCGTTGACCAGATTACCTTCCTGGCTATTCTTGTTCTGGTTGGCTATCTCGCATCCAAGATTGGCGTTATTAAGGAAGAAACACGTGATCAGCTTGTTCGGGTAATCTTTAATATAACCCTTCCTCTACTGCTGGTTACAAATTTCAGCAAGCTGGATCTTACACCTGAGATCCTCAGGAATAGTCTTATTGTTATACTGATCTCCTTCCTGGTGATCTTATTGATGCTCTTGTTAGGCCTTATTTCGTCTTCATTCTTCTCGCTTAAACATGAACAGAGATCTGTATTTATAGCCCACCACGGCTTTGGTAATATTCTCTACATAGGCTTTCCTGTAGTTAGTGCGCTTTTTGGTGATATGGGACTGTTCTATGCCAGTATATACGCTTTTGTTTCCATTATGTTATTGTGGACAGTTGGTATCTATGTTATTACAAGGAAAGGGGGTATGCCTTTTACGCAGAGCATCAGAAAGATGATAAACCCAAACTCTGTAGCTATTTTGTTAGGGTTTATATTATTCATTTTAAAAATTAAGATTCCTGATCTTATATTAAAGCCATTTATGAGTCTTGGAGGTACAACTATCTACCTTTCGATGCTATATATAGGGGCTCTAATGGGTCTTATGAAGATAAAGGGTATTTTTGGTAATCCGCTTGTTTACCTTACAACAATCAACAAAAATATAATATTTCCACTTATCTTAATATTTATATTTTCCTTCCTTGGGAACAATATACTCGCAGACATAGATCCACTTATTATCTCAGTAGTAATCGTAGAAGCTGCAATGCCATGTATGGCTAATGTAGTAATTGTAGCAAAGATATTTAAGGTTGACGATCAGCTTGCTACCTCAAATGTATTTATGTCTACACTGCTTAGCCTTTTAACTCTTCCCTTTATCTGGTGGCTGATTAACATGGTTATCTAAGGTGCAGGGTGATAGCTGATAGCTGATAGCTGATAGCTGATAGCTAAGAAC
Source organism: uncultured Marinilabiliaceae bacterium (assembly GCA_942491535.1). Lineage (GTDB taxonomy): Bacteria > Bacteroidota > Bacteroidia > Bacteroidales > VadinHA17 > JAUVKT01. The sequence goes on along the minus strand of CALOBV010000007.1, from coordinate 261,279 downwards.
GTTGATATAACGGCTTTTAAATTAGAATCTTATGCTAAGTTTGAAGTTCAGACTCCTTCCTGTAAGGTAGTTAGGTACTGCAAATTGTCTTTCTTCGCCACTTAGATTATTTATTGTTGATAGCCAGTGGTAGGAGATTGTGTTTCTAATATCCAGGAGATTGAAAACTTCGAATCCCAGTATGATATCCTCAAAATATTTTAGCGGACTGGATGGGTTTAACTTTGCGAGGTGATCTTTCAGGTTTCTTGTGAAACCCAGGTCAACCCTTTTATATGAGGGCATCCTGAAATAATTATCGTACCTGACATCGTATGGTGAATTAATAGGCATACCTGAGCTGTAATGAAGCTTGATATGGGCTTTGAAAGCAGGATTAGAAGGGAAGTAATCCTGGAAGAATAAGTCTGCTGCGAATCTGATATCACCCGGGGCAGGATAGGGTCCATAGGAATCATTAATAATATCATGTGTGGCCTTCATAAGTGAAAGAGAAAGCCATGATTCTGCATCTTTGACAAACTCACCATTCAGCCTGAGATCTATACCTGAGATATTACCCTTGGCAGAGTTCTCACCCGAATAAATTACTCGCACATTATCAAAGCTATAGGGAATAAGTCTATCAAGTCTTTTGTAATAGGCTTCGGTCATTAACCTGAAGGATGTCTGCCCGATCTGGAAATACCACTTGGATCCGATAACAAAGTGAGTTGATTTCTGCGACAGAATATCAAAATTCAGACTCCCGTCGCTGCGTCTCATTTCCCTGTAAAAAGGAGGCTGGTAATAGATGCCTGATGATAAATAAATGGATAAATTATTATTAGCAGCTTCAATAGAGAAGCGTGGACTAACGATTAATTCCTTGTTAAGTGTCCAGTAACTGGCTCTTGCTCCCAGGGTTATTACATACCTGGTAGCGGCCAGGCTGAATGTGTAATTATCAGAAAAATATATTTCAAAGCGCCTGGATGAGATAGGATTTTCTACATTAATGCTGCTATAAAGTTCGAGTCCTGAATAAGAAAAAGGAATGGAATAACCGGCCGAGTCAATCATCTTCCACTCATTAATATAATCATGTACTGATTCATGCTTGATTTTGACACCCCAGTTAACAATGTTATTGTTGTGTTGCCACCTTGAAGCTGATCCTACAGCATATACCTTCGCATAAAGCTGATTACGGGCATGATCGATCCAGCTCCCCACTCCTACATTCATAATGCTGTCTCCGATATTTTCAGAGCCAATGTCCTTATCGAGCAGGTTGAGAGAATATCTTGCCCTTATATCAAAGGACTCTGTTTCAATCATCGTATAGTATCGGGCTGTTAATTTATTCTTAACCCCATGTCTATTATCCCAGTCCCATACAAGAGCTCCGTTAAAGCTTGAATATTTGTCATTCTCAGATCCTTCGTAATCTACATATAGCTGGTATGCTTCCTGGTAGGTACCGAAGGAACTCCTTTGAGATATTGGCGTAAATTCATAATTATTAGTGCTGTAGGTGATCAGGATATCCAGGCTGGAATTTGATCCGCTTTGTATAGAAACGAGTGATTGTATATCCTTAAAATATGGAGTGTAGTTACCCTTTGTATCGAGTGATTTAAGGAGGAAACGGTTAGTCATATACCTGGCACCTGTAAGTATGCTTATTTTATTATTTTTTGATTTTCCTTCGAAATGTACGGAGTTTGTTAGCAGGCTAAGGTTTACCGATCCCCCGAATTCATCAGGTTCTTTATAAGTAATGTCGAGAACAGATGACAGCTTGTCTCCGTAAGTTGCGTTAAACCCGCCTGCAGAGAAATAGATCGATCCTGTAAGGTCGGGATTGATTATACTAAGCCCTTCCTTCCTTCCTGATTTGATAAGCTGGGGCTTATACATCTCTATATTGTTAATGTACACCAGGTTTTCGTCATAACTTCCGCCTCTAACAGTATACTGGCCAGATAATTCATTCTGAGAGTTAACACCTGGCAATGTTTTCAGCAGCGATTCAATGCTGCTGCCGCTGGATGGTATCAGGGATACATCTCTTAATGGTAACCTTGTTAGTGTTGGTGATTCTGTTATACCTGGGTCCCTTACCCTTACTTCATTTATAGAGGTAACATTTTCATTTAAGATAAATGTGTGAAATACTTTGTCTGAATCAGCTCTGAATGGATAATCAAGGGTGTCGTATCCGACTGAAGTTATTCTAAGAGTGTGTGTGTTACCATCTTTTGGGAAAATAAGAACGAAGCATCCGTTTTCATTTGTATAGGTTCCCCTGTCTGTACTTATTACAATAATATCTGCAAGGTAGAGCCCTGTACCAGTACTATCATTTACACATCCTTCTAATCTGATTGTATTTTCCTGCGAAATTCCATTTAGGCTGGGAAGTATTATAAGAGCGAATAAAATGAAACAATCTTTGAATTTCATCCGTCATGCTACTGTTTATTATCCGACTTCTTCTCTTTATTCTTTTTTTTCTTGTCTGATTTTTTGTTTTTCAGAAGCCCGTTTTTAATTCCGTCAATGAACTTTGCCCATGCAAATGGATTTATCAGGTTATTTATGGGAGTCTGATTCGCGGTCATTACCCTATCAGTCTCCCTGGCCATGGCGTATCTGTAACCCATATCCGGACTAACCTTCATATCGCTGTAGATCTGTCGCTCAATAATAGCGAGATTGGCTTCCATATTAAGGGTTAATTGTTGTTGAGGTGGGATATACTCTACTACAGCCTGGACAAATTCACCATAGGTCTTCCATGGCAAAACAAGCACAGATCCAATATTTATTGTATCCATTTGCATTTCAACGTCTATGCTGTAACGGGGGTAGGTGAGATCATCAGGAAGAACAAATATACCGGGCTTATATCCGATTGTTGTAAACAGCAGAGTGTCTCCAGGGGTACTTATTAATGAAAAGATTCCGTTTTCATCTGTTTCAGTACCATTTCTCATAATTCTTGAGATAATATTTACATACCTTACTGGTGAATTCTCTGTATCATATACAATACCATCAACCTGGATATATATTTTGCGTTTATCCTCCTGGGCAAACATACTTATCCACATCAGTCCGAGAAATAATAGTACAAATAACTTCCTCATGCCATAATAGCTATCAAGCTGAAATATTTATATGTAAAGTAAGCATAATTGATTCTCAACGAAAAAGGAAATGTCATTTTTATGAAAAATTTAAGATTTGAGATACTATTATTTATATTTTCATAACTTTAAAAGATGCTGGCTTTATTAATATTATCAGCCGGTATCTGAATATTGTTTCTCTTGAAGTAGTTTTGAAGAAATTATTATGGTACACCAGGTAGATATATTCCTTCCTCCTTATAAAAGGGGTTATCACCTTATTACTGACCTTATTGTAGATGAACTGGGTCCATTGCCTGATGAAGGTGTGGTTTCACTTTTTATTAAGCATACCTCGGCTGCACTTTCAATTAATGAAAATGCTGATTCGAGTGTAAGGGACGATTTTGAGTCCTTTCTAAATAAGCTTATTCCGGAGAATGACCCCGTTTATACACATGTATTTGAAGGATCAGATGATATGCCTTCGCATATAAAATCATCATTATTGGGCCCCGAAGTAACTATACCGGTAAGGAATGGGATACTGCATATGGGTACCTGGCAGGGTATCTATCTTTGCGAATTCAGAAATAGTGGTGGGAGAAGGAGATTAATAGCTACAATCATATCTTAAAAATAGATATGCATTGTTAGTCAGTTTTTAGATAGTTTTTATAATATTTGTGAATAAAATAACAGAAATGAGATTGCGTACTTCAGCCAGTTTTTATTCCAGGGCTATTAATGTGAGCTTTCTGAATATGTTTGGAGGCCTGTAGCTGCCTGCAAAGGAGATAATGATTCAGTTAGTTTGTTACAAAAAATCTTAAAATAAATGCAAAAATTAATGTTATTGGGTGATGAAGCAATCGCCCAGGCGGCAATAGACTCAGGATTAAGTGGTATGTATGCTTATCCGGGGACTCCTTCTACTGAAATAATGGAATATATTCAGAAGTCCGGAGAAGCTGCTAAAAGGAATATACATCGTAAGTGGTCGGCTAATGAAAAGACGGCTATGGAGTCAGCCCTGGGTATGTCTTATGCCGGAAAGAGGGCCATGGTTGCCATGAAACATGTTGGATTGAATGTGGCTGCTGATGGCTTTGTAAATTCTGCTATGACTGGAGCAAATGGAGGAATAATAGTTGTTGCAGCCGACGACCCTTCAATGCATTCATCACAAAATGAACAGGATTCAAGGTTTTATGCCAGGTTCTCTTTTATCCCTGTTTTCGAACCTTCAAACCAGCAGGAGGCCTATGATATGGTCTTCGATGCATTTGAGATGTCGGAGAGGTATAAAATTCCGGTTATGTTCAGGATCACTACAAGACTGGCTCATTCAAGGAGCGGTATTGTTAGACGGAAAATAATTGATCAGAATGAACTTACGATGCCTGAGGATCCGAAACAGTTTGTATTACTGCCAGCTATTGCCAGACGAAAATATAAGGGATTAATCGCTAAATACGACACTATTGCAAACGACCCGGTATATAGTGATTTTAATAATTTTAAAGACGGACCCGATAAAAGTCTGGGTATTATTACATCTGGAATAGCATATAATTACCTTATGGAGAACTTCGAAGGCGGTAAGATAGCCTACCCGGTTCTTAAAATTTCAAAATATCCCTTTAGCGAAGACCTTATTCGGAAAGTTACAGATAAGTGCGATGAGATTCTCGTAATTGAAGAGGGCTATCCTATGATAGAGGAGATGATAAATAGCTTTGGTATGGACACCAAGAAGGTTAGAGGTCGTTTAGAAGGCTCTCTTCCCAGGGATGGTGAATTAAACCCGAATATTGTTGCCAGTGCTTTGAACCTGAAAGATGATTATGGCTTTGATGTACCAGGGATTGTAAAAAACCGACCCCCTTCACTTTGTAAAGGATGCAGTCATGCCGATATGTATAATGCTCTTAATATTGTAATGTCTGAATACAGCCCGGGGAGAGTTTTTTCTGATATAGGCTGTTATACACTTGGATTTCTGTCACCATATAATGCTATTAACTCCTGCGTTGATATGGGGGCGTCTATTACTATGGCAATTGGGGCTTCAGATGCAGGACTTGTTCCTTCAGTGGCCGTAATAGGTGATTCTACTTTTACCCACTCAGGCATGACGGGCTTGCTGGATGCAGTAATCAAAAATTCTCCTGTTACCATCATTATCTCAGATAACTCAACCACCGGTATGACTGGCGGACAGGTGTCGCATGCAACCAACAGACTTGAGGATATTTGTGCCGGACTGGGAGTTGAGAAAGATCATATTGTAAAGATATTACCACTCAGGAAAAATCATGATGAGAATGTTGAGATCATGAGAAGAGAGATTGGATATAATGGATTATCGGTTATTATATCTTCCAGGGAGTGTATTCAAACGGCTGCCAGGAGGAAAAAACAGCAAAGGGATAGTTAACAGAAAAGGAATAAATTATGAAAAATGATATTATACTGGCCGGGGTAGGAGGACAGGGAATATTGACCATTGCAGCTGCAATAGGACTTGCTGCCGTCGAGAAAAATCTTTTTATTAAACAGGCTGAAGTTCATGGGATGAGCCAGAGAGGGGGGGATGTGCAATCTCACTTAAGATTGTCAGATTCAGAGATTTCCTCAGACCTGATTCCATATGGCGCAGCAGACCTGATACTTTCTGTAGAGCCAATGGAAGGATTGAGGTACCTGCCATGGTTGTCAAAGAAAGGATTCCTGGTATCGAGCAGCATCCCCTTTGCAAATATTCCTGATTATCCTGATATAGAAGAAATACTTGGAGAAATAAGAAAGCTTCAAAATAATATAATAATAGATGCCGAACAGGTAGCAAAGGACGCCGGGTCATCCAGGGCAGCAAACATTGTTATGCTGGGTGCCGCATCTCATTATATTGACCTTCCGTATTCCAGCCTGGAGAATTCTATTCGAACACTTTTCGGTAAAAAAGGCGAAGAGGTAGTTAAAATGAACCTTGATGCACTGAAAATGGGACGCGATAATGCCGGTATATAATAAAGGTTTGTATTAGTATCTTTTTTTGATTAGAACCTGAACAGAACATTTACCTGTATGTAATCCGTTCTTTCCTCAGAGCTATCATCTGGCGTCCAGCCCTGGTAGTTAAGTGATAACCTTATATATTTTGCGTAGCTGTACTGAATACCACCAACTATTAAGGAGCCGTCATTTGAAATATTCCATGGATCTGTATCACTGTCAAGTACCACAGAACTAAGTTTATCATAACGTCCAAAGAGGTCTGTTTTCGGAGCAATATTTACAGAGGCAATTGCACTGTATGCATAGATATTGTGTGAATCGGTCATATCAATATCTGTTTTATAACTGTATTCTATCCCAATCATAAAATCAGAATTTTTGAGACCAGCAAAGCCTGCAATAGTATTTCTGGAAGTATCTTCATCCTTGTACATATCTCCATATAGCCTTATGGCCAGGCCACTTGCAGGAGTGATTGTCAGTCCTGCTGCATATTGCAAGATATTATCATTTTGTATCATGGAGTAGCCCTCTCCATTGAATACTCCCAGGTCAATTGAAAGAATATCAGAAAATTTATAATCCATAGTAAAGCCCAGGTCAGCTGAATTTACGAACTTATGCTCCAATAAAAATGGATGTATTATATATTTTCTACCCCAGTAGGAGTTAGGGAGTGAACTTCCTTTTACCTCTGTTATTCCGCCTGATAGTGTTAGTTTTGAGTTAGCCTTATATTCAATCAGGGCATTCTTTATAAATGCATATCTCTTATTATCTATAGCAAGAGGCTTTCCTATATCGAGAATTATCTGAGCTGATATTTTACTGTCGTAAGTATATTTATATCCAATATAAGCCCTCTTTACATTAAATCCACGGAAACTGTCTTCCCCGTTTAACTGTTGTCTGTAATCTGCAAATATTCTCGCCAGGGTCTGCCCGCCTGGGACCTCATCCTGGCCGGAGGTAATTATTGGTAATAATAAACTTATTCCGAAGATCAGGCTAATAGTTTTAAGTTTCATGTTTTCAATAATTTATTGATTGACTTGACAACGTTCAAATAAAGACAAATCAAAGTTATATAATATAAACATTATGACTGCTTTTGGCATGTTGTAAATACTGAGTGTTCATGCTATCAAACAGGTAAGCAACTATTCACTTAAATGATCTATTTTATTATAATTGGGTTCAATAAAATTATACCTATGAAACGATTAACTATTTTATCAATAATGCTTGCCTCAACATTTGGACTCTTCGCACAGAAAGCAGATTTCAAGGCTGCCGAGAAGTATAGTACAATCAATATGTCACCAAAGGTTGGAGATATGTCAGTAAGTCCAAATTGGATTAATAAATCTAATAACTTCTGGTACACATATAAAACCTCAGCCGGAAAAAATTACTATTATGTAAATGCTGACTTAAGGGCTAAAAAGGAGATGTTTAACAGTATATATATGGCATCTGAGATACATAAGTTATTGCATAAACCTTTTAACGAGCTAGATCTCCCATTGAAAGACTTAGAGTTTGAAAAGAACAGTGTTACTAAGTTCACCTTCATGATCGACAGTATTAAGTTTAAGTATGATATCACCAGCAGCAAGCTCGCTATTATCGATACCATAGGAAAGAAACCTGATCGAGTACGCTGGGCAACATATTCTCCCGATAGTACATGGATTGCCTTTGCTAAGAATTATAATTTGTTTTTAATGAAAGCAAATGATCCCGACAGTGTTGAAATCCAACTGACAACAGATGGGGTAAAGTATTATGGATACGACGGATCACGATCACCCGACACTACCATGAATAAAAAGGTTAGATCAAGTGCCAGGTGGTTTAAGGATGAGAGTAAGTTATATGTTACAAAGTCTGATCAAAGAAAAGTCGGAGATCTGTATGTTATTAATTCTCTTTCCAAACCACGGCCTGAACTGGAGACCTACAAATATGCCATGCCCGGGGAGGAGAATGTGCCTCAGAATGAGTTAATAATTTTCGATGTTGAGACAAAGGATCGTATTGATGTTGATATCCAGAAATGGAAGGATCAAACATTCAGTGTTTACTGGACCTCTCAGGAATCAGCTGAGAAGATGCTTATTGTCAGGAAGAAGAGATCGTTAAAGGAACTGGAGGTGTGTGTGGTGGATGCAAATTCGGGAGATGTAAGGGTTCTTTTTAATGAAAAAACGGATCCTTATTTTAATGATCAATATGCTGAATTATCGGTATTAAACGAAGGTAAAGATATTATTTGGTGGTCGGAAAGAAATGGATGGGGGCAGCTGTATCTATATGATGACCAGGGCAACTTAAAGAACCAGATTACAGATGGTTATTTTGTTACTGGCAGAATTCACAGGATTGACACCCTTAACAGGCAGTTATTTATTGAAGGATATGGGCGTGAGAAAGGAATACATCCATATTATAGCATGAAATACAGGGTGTCTCTCGACCGTAAGGGCATGACCCTGCTTACGAAAGAGGATGCAACGCACTCTTTCTCAATGTCAAAAACAAATAAATACTGGGTCGACACATATTCACGTGCCGACCAGGTTCCCCAGTCAGTCTTAAGAGACCAGGCAGGGAATATATTGCTGAAACTAGAGGAGCCCGATCTTTCACAGGTTTATGCCACGGGCTGGAAGATGCCGGAAATTGTGGTCCTAAAGGCTAAAGATGGTGTTACAGATCTATATGGTGTAATGTATAAACCATTCGATTTTGACGAAAGCAGGAAGTACCCGATAATATCCTATGTTTACCCTGGACCGCAGACGGAGTCTGTTCAATATGGATTTTCAGTAAACAATCGTTATACAACTGCGCTTGCCCAACTGGGATTTGTTGTTGTTAATTTCGGACACAGGGGAGGAAGTCCAATGCGGAATCACTACTATCATACCTATGGCTATGATAACCTGCGCGACTATGCACTGGCTGACGATAAATACGGAATGGAGCAACTGGCTGATAAATTTGATTTTATTGATATTGACAGGGTAGGTATTTACGGACATTCAGGTGGTGGCTTTATGTCGACAGCTGCATTGCTCTCTTATCCAGACTTTTATGATGTTGCAGTTTCGTCGTCCGGAAATCACGATAATAATATTTATAATCAATGGTGGGGAGAAACCCATCATGGTGTAAAAGAAGTTGAGGAGAAACAGAAAAAGGGTAAGGAAGATGGTGAAGAAAAAATTGATTCAAGCAGTGTTGTAGAAAAGGAAATTTCATTTAAGGCAAACGTACCTGCAAACCAGGATCTGGCAAAGAACCTGAAGGGCCATTTGCTCCTTGTGCATGGAGATATTGACAATAATGTTCACCCTGGTAATTCTATCAGGGTAGCTGATGCACTTATAAAGGCAAATAAAAGATTTGATTTTATGATAATGCCCGGACAGAGACATGGATATGGTAATTATTCAAGGTATTTTGAGAGAATGTTATGGTATTATTTTGCCGAACATCTGCTTGATGACTACCGGACAAACACAGATTTATTGGATTTTTAAGAACGCTAAACATATAACTCATAACTCTTCACGAAAAATGGGCTGCCGTCGGCAGCCCATTTTTATCACAGCACGAGGAATATATGCTAGTTTTTATCTTCCAGCACATTTTCCTTTCCGTTCCTCAGCAATTGAATCTGGCTCAGTATTATCTCGGTAAAGTACTTTTTATTACCTTCCTTGTCTTCATAATTCCTGTAGGTTATTCTCCCTTCAACCGCAACTTCCTTGCCTTTATTTAAATACTTTTCGGCTATTGTTGCAAGTCCGTTCCATGCAACAATGCTATGCCATGAGGTTTCACTGATTTTTTCTCCCGCATCGTTTTTATAGCTTTCTGTAGTTGCCAGAGGGAACTTTGCAACCTTGCGGCCGCCTTCAAATTCTTTAACCTCAGGATCTTTCCCAAGATTCCCGATTAATTGTACTTTGTTGTTTAAGGTTGTCATAGCAGATTGATTTTTGTTAATAATCACTTATCAACAACAAACATAAAAGCTATCAGAGAGCTAATTCGGTATTTAACTGTTTATACCTGTTTACTAAGCGTTTAAAAACGCTTACCCGTAGTTTTTAGAAGCCAGGCAGTAACAATTAACTGTATTGTTTCTGCAATCAATTTATTATCTTTAAGAAAAAATGTGTGATGCCTGATAGGTTTTGTCTCGATTGTGGCGCAAAACTTCGAGGTCGCTCAGATAAGAAGTTCTGTTCCGATCACTGCAGAAATAATTATAATAATAATCTAAACAGGGATGTTAATTCTCTCGTAAGAAATGTGCATTCACTTCTTAGAAAAAACAGAAAGATTCTATCTGAATTATATGAATCTGAAAAGAAGAAAATCCATATAGATGCACTGCTTGTTACGGGCTACAATCTGAATTTCTTTACCCATATGGTAGAAACAGAGTCAGGAGATATATTCAAGTATTGCTATGAATATGGATACAGGGAAGCAGGACGGAATTATATAGAATTAATAAGGAATCCCGGGATTGTTGAGAATTAATATTTTCTTACCTTTATAAGGCACTAATTATACCTTCTTTATAATGAAAAGGACCTTATTGATAGTACTCGTATTATTTGCCCTGTTTACAGCTAAAGGGCAGAGTAGTTATATCGGAATTAATCTTGGCTTAAGTATGCCTGGAACTGAATTTGCGGGTAGTCAGGATCTTTTCAGCGATGGATTTGCTGTGTCAGGATTCTCAATAGAATTTGATGGGATATATTTTCCCGGAAGTATCCTTGGCATTGGCGGGATTATGGGCTTTGGTTCATACTATACATTGCAGGACCAGTATTATAATAGCGCCAGAGACTACCTCGAATCTCATCCGGATAATCCTGAATTTGAATTACCTGACCGGAGCGAAGTTTTATTTGAATCGGGCTTCTGGAATATTATTAATTTTATGGCAGGTCCTGAGCTGGCAGTTCCTTTCTGGAACTTTCAGTTTGGAGTTAGAGCAATGGGTGGACCATCGGTTATTATAACACCTAAAAGGACTATCTCGTATGAAACAGTACTGGAGAATATGCTTGTTGAAACCGGGGGCACCGATATTTCACTTTCCTATATGTACGGCGCCAGCCTGATGTATTTTCTGAGCCAGGGGACTTCAATCAGAATTACAGCTGATTACCTGTCGAGTAAGAGTAATTATAATTTTAATGCATCTATAGAGACTCCATTGGGAGAACTATATGAAGAGACCCATGAAAACGTTAATATAAATACTTTGCAACTGTCTGTTGGTCTCAGTTATGCTTTTTAGTATTTCATCAGGAGCGTTTCGATATCTTGCCACTGTAGGAGATACTATCCAGCCTTCCATTATTTATATTGATGTTGCAATAGCCTGATGAGGAAACAGTGATCTGAAGTTTAAATCGCTCACCACCCCCAACAACTGTCATTGAGGTAAGACTTGATCCATTCTTTTTAGGTGTGATCGTAATATCTTCAATTTTACCTCTTACGTTAATTCCCGATATTTGTCTCGTTGAAAAGGATCTCCCTACGTAGGCAAGGTTGATCCTTGCTGTGCCGTTTTTAATTGCAATATAATTGTTGTCGGGTACAAGATCCATTCCGTGAAATCTCCTTGCAAATAACCTATTTACACTTATAAAATAATTACCTGATTCAAGGGCTTTCTGAATTTCTGCCTGCTTTATTACTTCTTTTAATTCTCTGCTTTCACTTGCCTCTTTTGTTGATACGCAACCCGGTATAACAACAAGGCCTATTAACAATATTATAATAATATGTTTTTTCATGATATCAATTTTGCTAAACAATCGCAAAATCTATGCCAATAAGGGCAGGTATTAAAAGACGACTTTCAGGGAACTCATAGCTACCAGTTGCTTCCGGCCATATCCCAGACATTAAGGAAACTTAATTTGACAATTTTTTCCATTATATCCCAATCAAGGGTAGATACTTCATCATAAGGGGTATGGTATTCTTCCCGATGACCAGGTTTAAATCTCAGGTAGGGGATACCTTTGTTTATGAACGACCTGTGATCTGTACCTCCGGGAGGATTATCAGTATTTAAATAGACGGGTTCAAGGTCTATATTATATGATTTAATATTCCTTATGGTCATCTCCTTTAGTTCAGGACATGCTGGTGAATACATCATGGTAATCTTATTTGGCTCATCTTCACTAATGTATCTTGATATCATATCAAAATTTACATTAATCCTTATGCTTTCGAGAGGAATAGTTGGGTTGTCTGCAAAATATCTTGAACCAAAAAGTCCCTTTTCCTCACCTGTCCAGAGTGCGAAGATTATAGTTTTATCAGGTTGCTTGCCGGTTGCAGCTATTGCTCTCGCAATAGTCATTACACCTACGGTTCCAGATGCATTATCATCGGCTCCATTGTAAATGTATCCATCGTGAATACCAAGGTGATCGTAGTGTGCCCCTATGATAATAACCTCGTCCTTATTTTTACCCTCAATAATACCGATTACATTTCTTACTCTTGTAAAAGACGAAATTACAGAGGTATTGATCGTAACCTTATTGTTGAATCCTTTCCTGGATTTTAGTGGATAATCCTCGATCCCCGCATATTTTACCAGGTCAATTCCGGAACCTGCCAGTATAGTATTTGCTGCTTTAAGAGATATACTTGCCTTAGGGACAAAGCGATCTGCTTTATCGCTTGGAAATGAATATCTTACACGTGGAACGCGTGGACCTCTTTCTGAAGGAGAGGTATTCAGAAACTCTTGTGAGGGTGTCCAGCCTGATCCATCAATATTGCTGAGGTCTACCTCAAGTATTCCGGCCACTCCTCTGTCAATCGCGTAAATGTCTTTTTGCGATGATACCCGGGAAGTATAATATGAGTTTTCAGAACTGCCTTTGGGTACTCCTCCTAACCTCAGAATAATTTTCCCTTTTACGTCAATGCCTTCAAAATCGTTATACCCGGATTTTTCATCAATATATCCGTAACCTACAAAAACAACAGGGGCTTCGATATGACCACCAGGAGCACTTGCATTTACCACAAAATCAATGTTATGCTCAAATTTTATAGTCTTTGTTACACCATCTTCGGTAATGATTGCAGAAAGTTCTTGTTCTGTGCCCGGGGAGTTACTTAAAAGGCTAAAATTCTGAAAGTAAGTCCTTGTTCTTGTAATACTGCCAGTCGATCTGTCTCTTTCGATTATCTCATCTCCTCCTGGCTGTGCCCCGAAAAGTTGAAGCATACTGGCAATGTAGTCTGCAGACAGGTACTCACCCCTGGAGCCAGTTTCTCTCCCTTCTGTCCATTCTGATGCCAGGAAAGTGGTTTGTGCTTTTAAGGCATCAATAGTAATTGTTTTCAGACCTGATTGTATCTCCGGTGTCTGAGCGGGAAGTGTGATAATTAGAAAAGTTGAAAGTATCAAGGAAAGTGAGATAAGCTTTTTCATGGTAGATAAGATGATTAGATTACATGTAAATATAGTTTTTATCCTGTTTTTTTTTAATAGTGAAGCTGCGTTTAACAAAATTTAACTGACAGACACAGGGCCCAAAAACGGCAAAAATCTGTAGGAATTATCAAATATTTTTCTAACTTGTATTAGAATCAACGTATTTTAGATATGGTTACGAAGTTATTTAAAAACTGGTGGTTAATGTTAGTAAAAGCTGCTCTGTCGATAGTAATTGGATTATTAATCATTATCAATCCACATGCTATGGCTGATACACTGATTATTACTTTTGGGTTACTGCTGGGTTTAAGTGGTATCTCTCTGATTGCCGGTGCAATTTCTCATCGGGTTTTTAATTCTGAGTGGACCTGGTGGCTGCTTGAAGGAATGGTTGACCTGCTTATCTGTGTGCTTATAATTATCAGGCCGGTTGAAGTTGCAAATTTTCTTTGTATCGTTGCCGGATTATGGTTAACATTGATGGGCTTCATTCACCTGGTTACCGCGATAAATATTCAATATTATATTTCAGGAAACAGGATTTTTATATTTACCTCCATCTTTTTGCTTATATCAGGACTGTTTTTTCTTTTACTGCCTGCCTCAGGCCTGAAAATACTTATGACAATAATTGGCATATGCATACTTTGCTATGGATTACTCCAGATTTATATTTCATTCGTCCTGAAAAATGTTTCAGTTGAAGAAATAGGTGAAATTGAGGATCTTTATTAACCTGCAAGTAAACTTGTTAATATCATTTTTTTCTCTGGCCTCTTTGGAAATATTTCACTTATATTTGAACTCTTTAATTAAATATACAGGATATGAAATATTTTTACAGGGTAATTTTTATTACAACACTCTTTATGCTGGCCATTAACCCTTTTGCTGTTTCTCAGGACGGAGAAGTATATAAGGATGGATATTATGTTAAAGTAGGGGATAAGGCACCGAATTTTAAGATTGTTGAAGATGGTGGCAGTGAATATATGTTGTCTGACCTCAGGGGAAAAGTCGTAATGCTCCAATTTACTGCAAGCTGGTGTGGCGTTTGTCGTAAGGAAATGCCCTATATCGAAGATGAGATATGGTTAAAAGGAAAAAATGAAGGTCTTGTTGTTATAGGTATTGACAGAGATGAACCTCTGGAAACTGTGAAGAATTTTAAGGATCAGATGAAAATTTCGTATCCACTGGCACTTGATCCCGGAGCCGATATTTTTGGATTATTTGCTGAAAAGAAAGCAGGGGTAACCAGAAATGTCATAATTGACCGCAATGGTAAAATAATTTTTCTGACACGCCTCTTTGAGATGGAAGAGTTTAACCATATGAAGGAAGTGATATTTAAAGAACTGAAGAAATAGTTAATCCTATGTCCGGGAAAAGTAATCAGAGGATACTTCTTGTTGATGATGAGCCTGATATCCTGGAGTTTATATCTTATACCCTTCTTAAAGAGGGTTTTCAGGTAGAGACCTCCTTAAATGGGCAGGAAGGTCTGATAAAAGCTAAAACCTTTGATCCCCACCTCATCCTTCTGGATCTTATGATGCCTGGAATGGATGGCATAGAGGTTTGTGAACGAATCAGGCATACCAGAGGGCTCGAATCTGTAATTATCTGTTTCCTGACTGCCAGAAGCGAAGATTATTCCCAGGTGGCTGGTTTCGACGCAGGAGGGGATGATTATATTATTAAACCGGTTAAGCCCAGGGTGTTAATAAGCAGGGTAAAAGCACTTTTGAGAAGACTTCCGGATCAAAATGATAAGGATCGCATAATTGATACAAAATTAGAAGCAGGCGGACTGGTGCTCGACAGGGAAAGATTCCTGATAACGATAGATCAGAGGGAGGTTTTTTTGCCCAGGAAGGAATTTGAGCTACTGTTCTTACTTATGTCAAAGCCGGGAAGGGTGTTTTCGAGGAACGAAATTTTTTATTCTGTCTGGGGAAATGATATTATCGTCGGTGACAGGACTATTGATGTGCATATCAGGAAATTGAGGGAAAAATTAGGCAATGAGATTATTCACACAATAAAAGGCGTAGGCTACAAGTTTACAGAATAAGTATTGGGCAAAGCAACTATTTGCACTACTTTAGTGTCTTACTATTATAAAACCAAAAATTAAAAATATGAAAAAGATTCTTTTAGTATTAATAGCAGTTGTCCTTTCATCAGGAGCATTTGCACAATTTAGCTGGGGTTTGAAAGCTGGAGCTTCTTCAAATACATTTAAAATGGGGGATCCGCTTACAGCTACAGCTGGAACGGTAATAGATGCAGCAGAGGAAGCATCATGGGGTTTTCATGGAGGAGTGTTTTTTAGAATTTCTGCACTAGGGATACTTGTACAACCTGAAGTATTATTCTCAATGGCTGAAAACAATATTCTTGTAGAAGATGCAGGTGTTGAGTCTGTTAAGTCTCAGAAATTTAATAAGCTTGATATTCCTGTTATGTTGGGAATTAAGCTCGGGCCTGCAAGGTTAATGGCAGGACCAGCAGCTTCAATAATGTTATCTTCGGAAGATAGTGTTAGTGACGTGGAGGATCTCGCTAAAAGAGCTACTTTCGGATATCAGGCTGGTGTGGGAGTTGATATTATAAATAAGATAACACTTGATGTTAGATATGAAGGTGGACTAAATACTTTTGGAAACGAAATTGATATTCAGGGACAGACTCTGGAGCTGGATGGCAGATCTAATGCTATTGTTGTCAGCGTTGGTATTATGTTCTAGTATCAGAAATGATAAAATATTATAAAACTCTCCTCGTTTATCGGGGAGAGTTTTTTATTTTTATATAGACAGAGAAATGCATATTATCTCATAGCAAAGCAGGATGAATACCCTTTCAAATATTGCTTCCAGCCCTGTAATGTTGATTATATCAGCAATATATCTGCTTACTATGATATTTACCTGTCTTATCATAATATTCGAAAACAGACCTCCTGTTAAGACCCTGTCGTGGGTGCTTGTTATTTTACTAATCCCTATGTTTGGTATAGTTCTATATATCTTATTTGGTCAGAGTTTTCGAAAAACAAAAATATTTTCCCAGAAGGCTGTTGTTGATTCTGAATACCTGTTCGCTATTGCATCGGAGCAGAAGGAGACCCTCAAGGCAAAGCTCAGCGATAAGCCTGCAAATATTAAGGGAAAATCTCACCTGATGACCTTGATGCTTAACAATCAGAAGGCCATGCTTACTGAGAATAATGATTTCAGGATACTGATAAATGGATATGAGACCTTCCCTGCAATGCTTGAAGCAATAGAAAATGCCAGAAAATATATCCACCTTGAATTCTTTCGCTTCGATATCGATGAGATTGGAAATGAATTCAGGAATATCCTGATGAAGAAAGCAAATGAGGGAATAGAAGTGAGGATTATTATTGATGATGTCGGAAGCTGGAGCTTCAAGTCGAAGTATATTAATGAGATGCGTGCTAAAGGCGTGCATATATATTCGTTTATGCCTGTAAAATTTCCTCACTTTACAAGCAAGATCAATTATCGGAATCATAGGAAAATACTTGTGGTAGACGGCGAGAAGGGTTATATCGGCGGAATCAATATCGCTGAGAAATATTTAAAGGGACTGAAGAACATCGGCCCATGGCGTGATACCCATCTAGAAGTAAGAGGTGATGCTGTGGCTTCAATGAATATGGTTTTCCTTGTTGACTGGTATTTTGTAAGTAACGAGATACTTACGCGCGACGAAAAATATTTTATTACTTCTAAGGTCGAGAATAAGTGCTTAATGCAACTTGCTACTTCTGGTCCTGATAGCGATTGGGCGAATATTATGCAGGTGTATTTTTCTGCTATTTCAACTGCAAGGAAATCAATATATCTCTGTACACCATATTTTTCACCTAACGAAAGCATCTTAACTGCGATTAAAACTGCAGCATTGAGTGGAGTAGATGTGAGATTATTAATTCCCGGGAAATCTGATTCAGTGATCGGAAACTGGAACAGCAGATCATATATTAGTGAGTTACTGGATGCGGGAGTAAGGGTCTACCTCTATAACAGCGGCTTCAATCACTCTAAGTTTCTGGTAATTGACTGTGTCTTTTCATCTGTGGGTTCGCCAAACCTGGATATGAGAAGTTTTGATCTTGATTTTGAAATCACTGCGCTTATCTATGACGAAAAGTTTGCCAGGGAGTTGAAAAATATATACTTTGATGATCTCGGTAAAAGCGTTGAAGTATTGCCTCAACTGTGGGAAGGACGTAAAAGATCAGAGAAGTATAAAGAGTCTCTTTCCAGAACACTGGGGCCCCTATATTGATTACATTTATGAAACTTATTGAAGGATCAAGATATAATTTTATAGTCGATAAGAAAATAGAGTTCGAAGGAAATGAATTCTGGGTTTTAAGCGGACCTGGAAAAAAAAGATATCTTTTGAATTGCATGGATTATTCTTGTTATAGTATTACCACCGGACAGACATTGAATTGCAGAATTGATAAGATTAATTGCAAGGGAGAAGTTTTTCTTGAGCCTGAGCATCCATCTTACAGGGAAGGGTCTGTATATGAATTTACAGTTGAATCTGTTGAGCCCAGGATTAATAAGTCCGGTGAAAAAAAGGATGTTGTGATTCTTGCAGGAAATAATATTGCCCGGGTAGTAGTTCCTGCCGAAAACTTTGTTACCCTTATTCCTGCAATTGATTCAAAGGTCTTACTGCGGGTTGATAAAATTGTGAAAGGAAACATTATCATATCCGGTTCTGCTATGTCTGCTGCATCTGGAAAGAGCGAAGACAGCGAATTGCTTGATTTTGTTATTCTCGGCGAATCCATAGGAATTGATGGTAAGGTGTATTATATAATAAAGGATGTGGAGAATAATCGATATACAATACCAAAAGAATACTATACTCACTATGGTTTAAAAACAGGGAGCTCATTTAAAGGGAGGTTCCTGAAATATAAGGAAGGGCACGGGCTTAATGTAGAACCAGATAGTCCTTTCTTCAAGCCTGGAAATATTTATGAATTCACGGTAAAGGAATTTATTAAATTGCCCGAGGGGGTGGAAAATGTTATGGTAATTGAGGACGAATATGGTTACCAGCACCATGTAAAGCCATATCGCCTTGCAGGAAAGGGGAGCGGATTAAGATATAGGGTCGTGAAAATGAGAAAGGGCTGGCCTCTCCTGGAAGAAGTGTAAGCTTAAATCAGGTTTATTAACTCCTGCATATCTTTTAAGGGTCTTAAAGACAGTATTATTTTACTGAGGTATAATATTTTAGTAAATATTATTAATTACTAAATAGGGTAATATACTTTCTAACGGTCATAAATATACCAGAATGAAAAAAACCCATGCCGCAGGTCATGAAAAGAATGCCAGATATAAAATTCTTCAGAGATTCTTCATAAGTTTAGGTAAGGCATGGGTTTTTCTTTTTACTTCTTCACTTCAGAATCAATAATAATATCCATATACATTGGCAATGATTCACCAGTAGGTATTGTTAATTCTCCTTCAAGTTTTTGCTCATTGTAATCTTTCACTATCAGTCCTTCTTTAATCGCATAATACATATAACCTTTGCCAACCATATCTCCCGACTGTGTCATAAATCCCTGGGGTGTATCGCCTGAAGCATTCCGTTCGCCGGTGGTAGTATATTCGATCTTATAACAATCATATCCATTATAATTTTCCTTAGCAGTAATTGTATTGTTTGAGTTAATTATCATCAGTACAGTCTGACCGGCAGAACTCATATCAATGGTGTCGTTATCGACCCACGCATAACCTATTCCACTTGCTCCTGCTGGGAAATCAGGGAAGATAAATGAAAAACTGGTTTTAAGGTCAACGGTTTCACCTCCTATACCAGCATATTTAATAGCAGCTGCCTCATCCATGTGTGATTCCTCGCCCTTCCTTGAAAGCTTCATGTTAAATTCTACATTTTTCACTTCTTCAGGGTTACTAATCATATCTCCCTGGGGGGATTTGACAATATTATAAATAGAATCAATCTTAATATTAAGATCAATCTTATCCTCATTCTCACCTGTTTTAGTTACTGAGTATGATATTATACTCTCAATATCTGCCGATATTTCCTGTCCCCCGAAAACAATGAGCTGGCTTACCTTTGTCAGGGCATTGAAATTGTAAGCCACATCTCCACCAAAACTGTAGTTGAGTATATCTCCTGATTTGGTGGATGTTTGAGGCTGTTTCGAGCATCCTGCAATAAGCAGTAAGATAAGTGTTAAAATAACACCAGTAGCGTTAAATCTTTTAGTTTTTGTCATGGTTCTAAGGTTTAATTATACTTTTTCAATTACGTTATTCTCTGTTAAGATGTCGATTATATCCAATACCTCCGGAAGGTGTTCTTTATCTATGTTTGATTTTTTCATTAGTTCTTCAATTGAAGCTGGTTCTGCTCCCGGAAAAGGAAGATTGAATAGTACAGTTCCCTGGGCTACAGTTAGATGAAACTTTCGTTCGTTTCGTTCTCTTCCTGATCCCTGCCATACTATTACTGCAATAAAATCCTGAGCAGTATTATAAGCAGATTTAGTCCGGATGCAGCTTCATAAACTGAAATATCGGAATATTTTATCAAAAGATTAAAAATATCTTCAAATATTCTTTTGAGAGTTAGGTGCAGACAATTGAATTATACTTAAAAACCATCTTTTGTAAATAATTGAAAATTCTTGCCTTTCCCTTGTTTGCTTTATCAGTTATCATTGTTTCCTCACCCTTAGTGTAAAAGTATAGAAAGGCAATAAATATATTTCCTATAGCCTTGTATAAGTAATTGAATTGCAGGATAATCCTGGAGTCAGGTTAATTATATTAATTGAGATTGAATCACCAAAATACCGAAATATTGGAAGACCGGAGAAATTAAGAAATATCAATTATTTTGTCATTATATTTAAAAAATAAGTATACTAATATAGTATATAATAATAAATAACGTATATTTGTAGTCTAAGCGTATAGTTTACTACATATGGATAAATATATAAATAATAAGAAATACCAGGCTATAATTAGGTCTGCCCGAGAACTTTTTTGGAAGCATGGCTTCAGGAGGGTGAGTATTGAAGAAATTTGCAGGGTGTCGAATACAAGCAAAATGACCTTTTACAAGTTTTTCCCTAATAAGGTAGAGCTTGCCAAAAGAATACTGGACAATATTATTTACACGAGTATTGAGAAACTCAATTTAATTCGTGATAGCGATATGAGCGCTGAGGAGAAGATGGCAGAAATAATGAAGATGAAGTTCGAAGGTTCTACCGATATAAGTGAAGAGTTTATAAAAGACCTGTATCAAAATCCTGAAAGTGAACTTGCAATATATATGGCTAAAAAAACACAGGAAATGTTTGGCGAACTCAGGGTATTCTATCAGGTTGGGAAAGATAATGGCTGGGTAAGGAAGGATCTTAATATTGATTTTCTATTAAGCTTTATTGTAAAATCCGTTGATATTATTTCAAGTAGTGAATTCAGCAAATACTTCAATTCATCTCAGGAAATGATAATGGAGATAACGAGCTTATTTGTATATGGTATGACTCCTCTATCCGGGAAAATTAATGACTAGAATAAAGCGATATATTGTAATAATATTAATGCTGCCATTTGTGTCGGTATATCTCTCTGCACAGGATACCTTAATATTTAAGGGTCAGCTATCCGGATGGTTGCTTTACAATGGCAGTAATGAGCTGCCTCTCTATTCAGGTGGCAGATACCTGCCTCAGCTTAACTATAATATTAATCTGAAAAATGGCAATCTTATAGATTTTGAGGGCTCTGCTAATCTTTATGGTAATGCCGGGGCACGTCTCTTTGATTCTATAGATGTTAATGGAGATATTAAACCATATCGCTTATGGGCAAGGTACTCAAGCGACCAGTTTGAACTAAGGCTGGGATTGCAGAAAATTAATTTCGGATCAGCCTCCATGCTCAGGCCACTGATGTGGTTCGACCAGGTTGATCCACGCGACCCTCTTAGATTCACAGATGGTGTCTGGGGTCTACTCGGGCGTTATTATTTTCTTAATAATGCAAATATCTGGTTCTGGGCCCTCTATGGAAATAATAAGCAAAGGGGATGGGAGCCGGTACCAACAAATAGTAAATATCCAGAAATAGGTGGCAGGGTACAGCTCCCCGTTCCTTATGGAGAAGCAGGATTAAGTTATAATTATAGGGTTGCCGATTCAAGAGACCTCGATATAGCAATCCCTGTATTTCCTGAGATATCTGAAAATAAAATAGGCTTTGATCTGAAGCTGGATCTTCTTTTAGGATTCTGGCTGGAAGGCTCTGTCGCATTAAAGAACAGTGACCTGGGGATGTTTAAGAATCAGGAAATATATAATGTAGGGATTGATTATACTTTTGGTATAGGGAACGGACTATATATTGTATATGAGCAGATTTTAGCCTCTTATAATGAAAAGACTTTCTCCTTTGATAATACAAGCTCATTTTCACTTCTTTCCCTGTCTTATCCAGTTGGTATATTTGACAATTTAAGTGGAATAGTGTATTACGATTGGGAAAATAATAAGTCATATAACTTTATTAGCTGGCAGCATTCGTACAATAACCTTTCTTTATATTGCATGGCTTTTTGGAATCCCGATAAGTATAATATCCCGGGTCAGCAAACAGAGAGCCTTATGGCAGGAAAAGGTGTTCAAATAATGCTAGTATATAACCATTAAAAATATTGAAATGGACAACTCTCAAATTATCAGAATTGAAAACCTCATCAAAAGCTTTCCTGTCGGCAAAATGAAATTTACTGCTTTAAACGACATAAGTCTGAGCTTCGGAAGAGGTGAATTTGCCGGACTGGTAGGGCCCAGTGGCTCAGGGAAGACTACGCTGCTAAATATTATTGGCTCACTTGATACTCCCTCAGAAGGTGTTGTATCTGTTATAGATAGGTCAATATCTGATCTCAGTCATAAGCAATCTGCCCTGCTCAGAAATCAATATATTGGGTTTATATTCCAGACATATAATCTACTCCCTGTTTATACAGTATATGAGAATGTTGAGTTTGCATTACTACTGCAAAAATTATCTTCTTCGGAAAGGAGGAAAGCAGTTATGGATGCACTGGAGTGGGTAGGTTTGACAGATAAGATTAAATCCAGGCCATCGATGTTATCAGGAGGTGAATGCCAGAGGGTTGCTATTGCAAGATCAATGGTTAAAAAGCCTTTGATAGTACTGGCCGATGAGCCGACGGCTAACCTTGATTCCAAAAATTCTCACCATATTCTTCAGACTATGAAGAATCTTAATAAAGAGCTTAAAACCACCTTTATTTTTGCCACTCACGACGAGAAAGTGATGCAGTACCTGAATCGTATAATTTCCCTTGAGGATGGAAGGGTAGTAAAAGATGAGGCCGTTAAGAATTCTAAAAACTAGGATCATGTTATCATTAAAACTTGCATTTAAAAACTTATTGGGAGCAGGTTTGAGGACCTGGCTAAATGTACTGGCACTCTCTTTCGCCTTTGTACTGATAATCTTTTATAATGGTATGATCGATGGTTGGAACAGGCAGGCAATGAGAGATACCAAAGACTGGGAGACTGGAGAAGGTCAATTCTGGCATCCGGCGTACGATCGCTTCGATCCCTATACTATTGAGGACTCACATGCTCCTCTCTCAGAAGAGCTTATGCTCGAGATTGAAAAAAATAATCTTACTCCTATTCTGATATCCCAGGCT
Source organism: uncultured Marinilabiliaceae bacterium (assembly GCA_942491535.1). Lineage (GTDB taxonomy): Bacteria > Bacteroidota > Bacteroidia > Bacteroidales > VadinHA17 > JAUVKT01. The sequence goes on along the minus strand of CALOBV010000007.1, from coordinate 237,834 downwards.
ACTGCTTATCCCCAGGGCAGATCTATGGGAATAGTCCTGAAAGGGATAGACCCCGACCAGAAGATTCTTAAATTGCCATCATCTTCATTGCCAGAATCAGATGACCAGCAATATGGTATAATCGGTAATGGGATGGCCAAATCTGCCAATCTGAAAGTTGGCGACAATGTACTTGTAAGATGGCGCGATAGAAATGGAACTTTCGATGCACGCGAAATTCAAATTTCAAATGTCTTTAAATCAGATGTTCCTTCCGTTGAGAATGGTCAGATTTATGTTTCTATTTCGTCGCTCCGGCAAATGATGGGTATGGAAAATGAAGCTACAATTCTTATTAGCGGAGAGAATTTCGAAAGAAGAGATCTTGACGACTGGGTTTTTAAAACCAATGAGTTCCTGCTGGAGGACTTGAGTAAAATAATTGAATCAAAGAAAATCAGTGGCTCAATATTGCAGGGCTTACTTCTAATAATTGCACTAATTGCAATTTTCGACACACAGGTTCTTTCTATATTCAGGAGACAGAAGGAAATAGGTACTTATATAGCCCTGGGTCTTACACGAGCCCAGGTAGTAGGTATTTTTACCGTCGAAGGAGGTGCACATAGCATACTTGCTGTTATTCTGGGCTCTGCTTATGGCATTCCTTTGTTTCTATGGCTTGATCAGCACGGGCTTAATTTCAGCTATGCAAGCGATATGAACTTTGATCTGCCTCTGGCGGAACATTTGTTTCCTTATTACAGTATTAGACTGATACTGGTAACTATTGCCATTGTTGTAGTTTCATCAACCATAGTTAGCTACCTGCCTGCAAGAAAAATATCTAAAATGAAACCAACTGAAGCATTGAAAGGGAAACTACAATGATACGATTTCTATTTAAAGGAATAATAAGAGACAAAAGCAGAAGTTTACTTCCTGTTATTGTCGTAGCGCTCGGTGTATTCCTTACCGTTTTTATGAGTGCCTTTTTTAAAGGTGTTCTAACCGATATTATTGAAATGACTGCAAATTTTTCCTCCGGTCATGTAAAGGTTACAACCCGTGCTTATTCGGAAAATGCCGACCAGTTACCAATAGATCTGGCAATAATAGGAGTAAGTGATTTAAAAGATCAGCTTACCACAGAGTATCCTGATGTGGAATGGTTTGAAAGAATCAGATCGGGTGGCCTACTGGATGTGCCTGATGAAAACGGTGAAACTCGTGGGCAGGGACCGGCATTGCTTACGGCAATAGACCTTCTTTCGCCGGGCAGCCCGGAAGTGGAACGTATGAATATCCGGAACTCAATAATTGAAGGTGAATTGCCGGATGAAAGAGGCGAAGTACTTATAAGTGACGGTTTTGCAAAAAAGTTTGAAGTATCAGTAGGTGATGATGTTACATTGTTCGGATCTACAATGAACGGGAGTATGATGTTCCATACCTTTGTTGTGAGCGGAACCCTGCGATTCGGTAATACCATTCTCGACAGGGGAGCTGTATTCCTGGACCTTAAGGATGCTCAGCTGGCACTCGATATGGATGATTCTGCCTGTGAGATCCTTGGTTATTTTAAGGATGCTCCATATATCGATTCAGAAGCTAAAGCTCTGGAGGAGGAATACAATAGCAAGTATGCTATTGAAGATGACGAATTTTCCCCTAAAATGACAAGATTAGCTGTTGATGCAGGTATGGGAGATTACCTGTCTATGGCTGATAATATGGTTGCAATGATGTCTTTTATCTTTATTATAGCAATGTCTATTGTACTGTGGAATACCGGCCTTCTTGGCGGACTTAGAAGATATTCCGAGTTTGGGGTCAGACTTGCACTGGGTGAAGAGAAAAAACATATCTATATGACCACAATTTATGAGGCTGTTCTTATAGGTATTATAGGTTCTGTTGTTGGAACAATTCTCGGACTGTCACTATCATATTATCTTCAATATCATGGTTGGGATTTCTCTGAGCTAACAGGAAATATAGGAATGATGATGCCAAATGTTTTCAGGGCACAGGTAACACCATCAATGTTTTATATTGGATTTATTCCAGGCGTATTTGCTACTGTTCTTGGGTCTGCTCTTGCCGGGTTTGCTATATATAAACGCAAAACAGCACGGCTGTTTCATGAGCTGGAAGTATGATGCGAGAACTAGAGGTAAGAGGTAAGAGCTAAGGGCTAAGGGCAGAGATAGAGCTAAGAGCTAAGAGCTAAGAGCTAAGAGCTAAGAGGTAAGAGATGAGGAAATAGTTAAAAATGGAGAAACATTAAAATAAGAATCATGATGAAAAATATATTAATATTTATTGTAATGTTTACCAGCGGATTGAGCTTATCAGCACAAACTGCAGATCAGATACTTGACAGGATTGATCAGAATATGTCATCTGAGAACAGGATCTTCGAATCAGAAATGATTATACATGGCCGAAGGAACAGTCGCACAATTAGTTCTAAGTCTTATAATGTAGGTGATAAAAAGTCGTTTACCGAATACCTTTCTCCTGCTCGTGAGCAAGGAACCAAGATGCTTAAATTAGAAAATGCACTATGGATTTATTCACCTTCAACCGACAGGATAATTCAGATATCAGGGCATATGCTACGCCAGTCGGTAATGGGCTCTGATCTGTCTTACGAAGATATGATGGATGATAGAAAACTAACCGATATATACGAGGCAAAAATATCCGGTAATGAGAAAATTGAAGATAGGGATGTGTTTGTCCTGGAATTAGAAGCAATTGTTGACGATGCAGCCTATCAGTCGCAGAAAATATGGGTAGATGCAGAGAGGTATGTTCCCTTAAAACAGGAGATGTATGCAAAAAGCGGACAGTTGCTTAAAAGAACTACATTGTTTGATATAGTGAAAGTCCAGGGACGATGGTTCCCTATGAGAATGATCTATAAGGATATGCTTAAGGATGGCGAGGGAACTGAATTCAAAATAAACAATGTTAAATTTGACCAGGATATTCCTGATTATATATTTACGAAAGCTGCATTAAAACAATAAGGAAGATTTTTTTATGTTAAAGTATGTACTACTGCTTAATCTGTTAAGCGGATAGTCGAATAATTACTATTTTTGTGTCCTTAATCAGAAGTTGATGAAAAAATTAATAAATCTGTTCCTCTACGTTGGGTTCATTATTGTAATACTTGTGGCTATAAGCCTTTACAAGTCTCTTTTTAAACCCATTAAGGTAGGAGAGGAGGGCATTGAAATTATTGTTCCCCTGGATTCCGAATATGAAGATGTTAAAGAAATTTTACGATCCGAGGGATTGGTTGTTAATGAGAAATCTTTTGATTTGCTTGCCCGCAGGAAAAATTATCCGGAGAATGTTAAACCGGGCAGGTATTTTGTAAGCGATGATATGAGTTACAATGATATTATGAACCTCTTGAGATCGGGCTCACAAACACCTGTTAAAGTTGTTTTTAATAATATCAGGACTCTTAATGAGCTTGCTGTACGCCTGTCTATGCAACTGGCAGCTGATTCAACTGAAATTCTGGAATTTTTATTAAAAGAGTCTAATTACAGTGCTGATGGCTTTTCTAAAGAAACCATTATGGCCCTTTTTCTTCCTGATACCTATGAAATGTACTGGACTGTTACGCCGGCTGAGCTATATGACAGGATGTTGAAGGAGTTCAAAGCATTCTGGAATAGCGACAGGTTAAATAAGGCCAGATCATATGGACTTAAGCCTGTAGAAGTAAGTACACTCGCTTCTATTGTAGATGATGAAGTTCTGATGGAGGATGAGAAACCGATGATAGCCGGAGTTTATCTAAATCGCCTGAAAATTCAAATGCCCTTGCAGGCCTGTCCTACAATTAAATTTGCCCTTAATGATTTTACAATACGCCGTGTACTGAATGAACACCTGGTAGTAGACTCTCCTTATAATACTTATATGTACAGAGGCTTGCCACCCGGGCCTGTAAGATGTGCCACAAAATCTGGCATAGATGCTGTGCTAAATGCCGAAGACCACGACTACCTGTATTTTGTTGCCAGGTACGACTTTTCAGGATACCATCATTTTTCCCGTACACTTAGTGAGCATAACACCTATGCCAATAAATACCAGGCTGAACTTGATAAGAAGAAAATCTATAAATAAGGGTTGATAGGGGTTGAAAAGGTTGAAAAGGTTGAAAAGGTTGATAGGGTTGAAAAGGTTGATAGGGTTGAAAAGGTTGAGAATGAGTTGAGAATGAGTTTGGAGGTTTAATTCTTAACCCCGTACCCCGTACCCCGCTTCGTCCGCCGAAGTTTTAACGAAGGCGGGTACCCCTTACCTATATAACATTAACTTCCCGTTCGAGCCGGATATTGAATTTTTTACTAACAGACTCAATTATCTCCTCCGACAGTTTGAAAATATCCCTTCCGCTGGCATTCCCATAATTAACAAGAACCAATGCCTGCTTATTATGTACTCCGGCATCACCCTGTCTGAAACCTTTCCATCCACATTTTTCGATTAACCAGGCTGCCGGTATTTTGATTATTTCTGTTTCTGTAGGGTAGGATGGAATATCCGGATATCTTTCCAGCAGGCTGGAGAAGTGAGTTGCTTTAATCAGAGGGTTTTTAAAGAAGCTGCCAGCATTACCAAGAATTACAGGATCAGGTAACTTCTCTTTCCTTATTTCAATAATAGTATCTCTTATTGTCCTGAGGCTGGGGCTTCCTTTCTCCATTACTCTTTCCATTACAGAGCCATATGAAAGTTTAAAATTATTATTGTTTCGTGAAAGTTTGAATACTACCGAGCTTATCAGATACCTTCCTTTTTGCTCTCCCTTGAAAATACTCCATCGATAAGAAAACTCACATTCTCTATTATCAAACACCCTGATAGTACCATCTTCCAGGTTGATAGCTCTTACACTTTCTATACAATCTTTAACTTCAACGCCATAGGCTCCAATATTCTGTATGGGAGCAGCTCCGATATCTCCCGGGATATTTGACAGATTTTCCACTCCGCCATAATTATTTTCAACACAATATTCGACGAACTTATCCCATTCCACTCCTGCATCGCAGCTTACTAAAACATTATTATCATCTATTTTTCTGGCTGTAATAGAATTCATCACAGGGTGAATAATGGTGCCATCGAAATCTTTAGTAAATAATATATTACTACCTCCACCCAGTATCATCACATTTTTACCAGTTAGAATATCTGATCTGATTAATTCCAGCAACTCATCTTCACTCTTTAAATTGATAAATGAATCTGAAAAAGCTTCTACACTGAAGGTGTTAAGTGATTTAAGCGACTGCTTCCTAATTGCCATTAAGTATTGAAATATTAAATAATTAACTGATAAATGTATGAGTTCTTAAAATTAGCAGTTTAGTTAGAATTAGTATACTTTTGGCCTTAATTTTAATGCAATTAGCCTGATTGAGTATAATTATAGTCTCTCTGGCATGACTCTATAAACAATATGAATAATTTGGGGTTATTCTATATAAACATCATAATATGGACCTAAGAACTTTCGCGAAAAAACATATTCTTAAGATAATACTTGTTCCATTAGGTGGACTGGGAGGATTCCTGTACTGGCGTTTTGTAGGTTGTGAGTCTGGTACCTGCCCTATCAAATCTGTCTGGTACTGGTCGACTTTATATGGTATTATCATTTCTTACCTTATAGCTGACCTTATTCTTTCTTATACAAGAAGGAAGGATAAAGATGCTTCTAAAACAGATTAAAATCCAGCTGCCTGACCGTCTTTTCTGGACTCTGAAGCACCGAAATAGACACCTCTTAGATGGTCTCTCATAATTGCCTGGTATCCTCCATATCCGCCCAGGTCCCATTGAATTTTGTGACCCATTCGCAGGAGCTTCTGAATCTCTTCCCACCTTATTCCGCTTTCGAGGTTAACGGTTCCACCATCAGTCATAACTTCACCGGTAGGTTGTGACGATCCAACGTGTCTCATCCTGGGGGCGTCTCCAGCTTCCTGAAGGTTCATGTCAAAATCAATAAGATTAATTACTATCTGTGCATGACCCTGGGGTTGCATTGCACCTCCCATAACTCCAAAGCTGATTAGAGGTTTGCCATCTTTAGTAATAAATGCCGGTATGATTGTATGGAAAGGCCTTTTCCCAGGTGCATATACGTTGGCATGACCTTCTTCGAGAGTAAATAGTTCACCCCTGTCCTGGAAAATAAATCCAAGGCCTGGAGGGCACATGCCTGAACCAAGGCCCCTGTAATTACTCTGGATAAGCGACACCATATTACCATCTTTGTCGGCTACAGTCATATAAATAGTATTACCCTGTTCAATTTTGCCCGCTTTATAGCTACGGGCAGCTCGATCTGGATCAATAAGTTTACTTCTTTCCAGGGCATATTCTTTTGAAATAAGCTGTTCTATAGGAGCATCGTAGAACGCAGGATCTGCATAAAACTTTGCACGGTCTTCAAAAGCAAGTTTCTTAGCTTCAATAAAGAGGTGTATATATTCGGCTGATCCAAAGCCCATACTTCTGATATCAAAACCTTCGAGTATATTAAAGATTTGCAAAGCTGCTGTTCCCTGTCCATTGGGTGGAAGCTCCCAGACATCATATCCCCGGTAATTCGTTGATATGGGGTCGACCCATTCTGAGTGATGCCTTGCCATATCATCATAAGAAAGGAAGCCTCCCTGCTCTTTCATAAACTTATCAATGGTTTTGGCAATAGATCCTTTGTAGAACTCATCCCTTCCTCCCTTAGCAATTTTTTCAAGGGTATTAGCGAGTGCCGGGTTTTTGAAAATATCTCCTTTTTGTGGAGCCTTTCCGCCAGGCATATATACATCTTCTACATTTGGGAATTTTTTAAGATTGGCTGTCCCAGCCTGTATATAATAAGCTATTAGCTCTGTAACCGGAAATCCATTTCTGGCGTAGTTTATTGCAGGGCTTAGAATTTCTTCCATAGGAAGGCTACCGAACATTCCATGCATCTCAAACCATCCGTCCACACATCCGGGTACAGATACAGGCAGTGGTCCGTATGCCGGAATTTTTTCAAACCCATTCTCAGTAAAATATTCCAGTTTAAGTGATCTCGGTGATCTTCCACTTGCGTTTAGTCCATAAAGTTGCTCTTTTTCGGCACTCCATATTATAGCGAAGAGATCTCCTCCGACACCTGATCCTGTTGGCTCGACAAGCCCCAGTACAGCATTGGCAGCAATTGCTGCGTCTATAGCATTACCACCCTTTTTCAGGATATCAAGTGCAACCTGCGTTGCAAGTGGCTGGCTGGTAGCTGCCATACCATGCTCGGCAATTATTTCTGACCTGGTGGCGAAGTCATGCCCGGTTATTCGGTCCTGTGCCATTATTCCTCCTATGAAATATGTAAAAAGTATTGATAAAGTAACAAATTTTTTCATCGCAGTAGTTTTTTTTTGTTCTCTAATATACTAAAGTCCTAGTTATTATTGAAAAGATCAATCATTGCTTTTGTCATTGCTGCAACCCCTGATTTGTATGTAGGTTCAAAATCAGGGTAATATCCAGGATTATGCAAGGCAGGGGGGTGATTGCCACTTTCAATAATTTTTTGATATCTATCTTCTGCAATTGAACCACAAAGGAACATTGCAATCGGAATATTTTCTTCAGTACGTCCGTATTTCCCAAAATCTTCTGCCGCAGTCCCCAGTCCGGCCCTGATAATGTTATTTTCTCCAAGGATATCTTTCATTGAACTCATAGCACGATTTACCAGCTCAGGATTATTGATTGTAGGAGGCGTATATTGTTCGCCTATAAGAACCAGTGGAAGCAGGTCGTCGGGTACCCCGGCTGCCTTTGCCATTCCTTCGCAGATCCTGTATATGGATTCCTGTATCTGACTATATACTTCGTCGTCAAAGAAGCGAAGGGTCAGCTCCATTTTTACCTCATCCGGGATAATATTGTGTTTGATCCCGCCGTGTATTGAACCTACTGTTACGACTGCCGGATCAACAGGGTTAATATCCCTGCTAACAATAGTTTGAAGGCCAAGGATGATCTGGGAAGACAGTACAATAGGGTCTATTGCTGTATGTGGCATGGCACCGTGTCCTCCAATACCATAAACATATATGTCTGCATTGTTTACTCCTGCTGCAAAGGCACCTGGAACATATCCAATTTTGCCGGCAGGAATATCCGGGGCTACATGGTAAGCAAGAGCATAATCGGGGCTCGGAAATCTTTTAAAAAGCCCATCTGCAATCATCTGGGCTGAGCCCCCTGAAACTTCTTCAGCCGGCTGGGCAATTGCCATAATTGTACCCTTCCATTCTTTCTTTAATTTAACCAGCGTTTGAAGCGTGCCAAGCCACAGAGTCATGTGCATATCATGACCACAGGCATGCATCACAGGCCTTGTGTTGCCCTGGGAATCCTTTAATATCGACTTACTTGCATACGATAGCCCGGTGGTTTCGCTTATAGGAAGCGCATCCATATCAGTTCTCAGCATTATTGTTGGGCCGGACCCGTTTTTCATTATACCAACAACACCATTACCTCCAACATTAGTCGTTACCTCAAAGCCCATCTCTTTTAGATGAGAGGCCATCTTTTTAGATGTTTCAAACTCCATAAGCGATAGCTCGGGATTTTGATGCAGGTCGGTATAAACAGCCCTGTGATCCTGGATTTGTTTTTCTTTCTCCTTATGTATTTTTTCGTTTTGACTACTATTTTGTGCCAGGGCTGATATAACAGTTAATGGCAGTAATAATGCAAGTGCTATTCCTTTTCTCATAATATTAGCTATTTAGTATTTTTTAATTAATATGCCCGTAAAAGTTGCCAACCTTATTATTTGGCTTTATCCCAGTCTGAGAATGGATATTTGCTGAGATTTGAGTTATGATACCTGTAATCATTTGACACTTCATCACCTATCCAGTCGGGTAGGTCAGGATTATCATTCTCTGATTCAAGCTCAATTTCTGCCACTATCAATCCGTCATTCTTTCCTGAAAACTCGTCAACTTCAATAATATGATTTCCATGCTTTATCACATGGCGCGTTTTTTCAATAATAATATTTTTACAAAGACCTAATAGTTCTTCAGCTTCATTAAGAGCTATCTCCTTTTCCCATTCAAACCTGGAGATGCCGGTTTGTTTACCCTTTATTGTAAGATAGGCCTTTTTATCTGCCATTCTTATTCTGACAGTTCTTTCATTATCACTGGAAATATATCCCTGTTTAATGGTGATGGAGTAATCTGCCAGGCTCTTATATTCTCCTCTTACCAGGTATTTTCTTTCAATCTCTTTTCCCATCAATCTCAATTTGTTGATATTGTTTATAAGGTGATGCAAGTTCTTTACCTGGATTGTTTGTTACATCTATATCGAAAACATTCTGTACAAAGAAAAGGGAAATAAAGGAAATTAAGCATGCTATTAGAGGTGTGATTACCCAGCCTGCAAAAATATCTCTCAGAGTTTTTATTTTAATATTTCTTGCTCCTTTAAGAAGCCCTATACCAAGTATTGAACCTACAATTACCTGTGAGCTTGAAACAGGAACAAGCGGAATAGGAGGGAGTCCGATTCTGACCGAGAGATTGGATAGTGCAGTTGATGAAAATATAAAGAGAACCAGAGAATGGGATAGCACTATTACCAGAGCCGTATCTGAATTTAATTCCATTAAATTATTTCCTACGGTCTTCATAACCTTTTCTGAGTAAGTAATAATTCCCACTGCTATTGCTATTCCCCCGAGCAAAAACAGTTGCTGGCCGCTATTTAGTATAAAAATGCCAAGATTTACTTCCGGGAGATTTATTGAAGGTACAAAAACACCCATTACATTGGCAATATTGTTGGCTCCGAGACTGTAGGCACCAAAAGCTCCAACTATTATTAATCCTGATTTGATCCATGATTCATATCGAATCATATGTACACTGGCCGATCTCTTTATCTTTCTGAGGGTGAAATATAATACAATAGCAAAAGCTGCTCCTAATAAAGGCCCTGTTACCCAGGTTGTTACGATTATTGTAAGGGATGAGCTGTCTGTCTGATTGCCTGTAAACAGGTTCCATCCGATAATTGCTCCTACAATAGCCTGCGTTGTCGACACAGGTATTGCTGCTCTTGTCATTCCATAAACTGTAATAGCTGCTGCCAGTGCCACTGTGAAAGATCCTCCAATTGCATTTACTGCACCCAGTTTTCCCAGTGTGTGACTGGCTCCCTGGCCCTGGAAAACCGCTCCAAGGATTACAAATATTGATGCAATTATTGCAGCCTTTCTGAAAGAAACCATTCGTGAGCCAACGGCAGACCCAAAGATATTAGCAGCATCATTTGCACCTAACGACCACCCTAAAAAAAGTCCACTGGATAAAAAGAATAACATCATCTTATAGCAGGTTTTAGGTTACATAACCATTCTTATAGAAAGGCTAGTAAGAATATCGGCTACACTCTCGGCTCTGTCAGACAGTCTTTCAATATGATGAGCAAAGTACCTGAGGTGGGATTTCTGCGCAAGAGACAGATCATTCATTTCATGAAATATTTCCTTCTTGATCTTGTTAGATAAGTTATCTCCCTCTCTTTCGTAAAAATAAACCTTATTGAGCTGATCCCTGACTGTATGGGGTTGCTTAAAAAATGCCCTGGCTGCGGGGATTAGTTCTTCACCTGCATTTGTTACCACTTCTGTAAGGCTAATAAAATCAGGATGAAGGGATTCAGGAATATCCGGGATCTCCACATCGAATTGTTTCAGTATTTCCTTGCAGGTATCAATTATATCATCAATCCCTTCCAGGAGGGTTACCACTTCTACCCTGTGCTGTGGCAGGATGGAATGAATTATCATATCATTTTCTATAGACTTCTGTAGTTTATCAGCTCTTGCTTCCAGTTCATCTATTCGTGAAATCTGTTTCTCAAAAAGGTCCCTGTTATTCGCAAGGTAGTTTTTTACGCCCTCTTTAAATATCAGTAAACCCTCATCTACGATATCAAAGAAATCATCGATCTTTAATATGATCTTTTTAGTATGTCTGCTGAAGATTGGCATTTGGTTTGAATTTATTCTTTTGTAATAGAATTAATCTTTGTAAAGATAATAAATGGATCAGAACCTTATTATCTTTTCAACATTGTTCTTTTTCAGGTAGCCTTTAAGTATTATCTGTATGTCCCTGTTATCTTCAGCCTGTTTAATAGCATCATGTATTGCAATAAGACCGAAGCCTACTTCATTTACATCAAAGAATCCATATCCCCTGTACTTACCGTTTACAATTTTAACTGCAGTTTTTTCGTCATCATTTCTTCCCTTATCAATAAGAAAAAAGTTTTCACTGCTAAATACAAATCCATTCATTGCTTCTCTTGCCCTTATATTATAGGCAGCAGGTACTTCTTCTTCGCAGCAGGCACCTTTGCATATTCCTACCTGGTAGTGAAAACAGCATCCGCTTGCCTTATAAAGCCCGCAAAATTTCTGGCACAGATTATATTTTTCAACAATGCTTTTCAGCTTATTTTTAGCCCTTTCTTTTGAAGTAAAAACCGAAAGAAGCTGTTTGTCTTCTTTTAAAGCTCTGGCTTCAAAGCAGATATAACCCTTTGTATTTTCGAAGTAGTATATTCCCCACTGGTATCCGGTACGTCTTTGAGCTCTGTTATAAAGGGGCTTCTTGTCTTTTATTTCTTCAGATTCTTTTAAAAGGGCAATTAACTCATTGCCTGTGCATTCCCAGTCTATTGAAGCAATAGCATCTCTCATTTCCATTGCTCTGCGGGATGTGTTATTAGATAGATGGGTCATTACTCTCGACCTGATATTCTTGCTTTTGCCTATATATATCAGGTTTTGATCTTCGTTATAGAAATAATAAACACCTGCTTCTTCAGGGAGATCATCCAGCACAGCTACATCAAGTCTTTGGTTGAGTTTAGAGTTCCTGGTATTCTTAATTAATCCATTCCCTTCAGTTTCTTCTGCTTCGAGTAGTATTCTGAATAGTTCAACTGTTGCCAGGGCATCACCTTCAGCTCTGTGCCTGCCGTTAATTGATATGTTTAATTCCTTGCATAGTTTCCCGAGGCTATATGACTTATGCCCCGGTATTAATTTTCTGCTCAGGCTTACAGTATCCAATACATTTCTTTTGTAATTAAATCCCAGATTTTTGAATTCCTGGCGTATAAATGAATAGTCGAACCTGGCGTTATGAGCAACAAAAGTCATCCCTTCGGTTATTTCTACAATATCTTTCGCGACTTCATAGAATTTCGGTGCGTCGGCTACCATTTCATTTGTAATGCCCGTAAGGCCTGTTATGAAATATGGGATATTACGTTCAGGGTTGATAAGCGTTGAGTATTCTCTTATAATGCTTTCGCCATCGAATACATAGATTGCTATTTCAGTGATTCTTTCCGTTCTCGGACTGCCTCCCGTTGTTTCTATGTCTATTATTGAATACAATTGATCAAATTTGGCAGGTCAAGATAATTAGAAAAAATGCTTCGTTGAAGCAAGATTGTTCATATTTTTATATAAAATTTTGAGTTATGAATGAGAGCAGGTGTGATTTATTGATTTTTAATGGACTGGAAAGAAAAAGTAAAGAAATAGATAGCTCATTATATTATGCAGATTTTTCAATCTATGAGGTTGTCAGGATAATTGAAAGGAAGGCAATATTCCTTGGAGATCACCTTGACAGACTACAAAACAGTATAGGAGCCAGCTCAAAAAATATGCTGCTAAAAAAGGAAGATATAGCAGAAGCAGTAAATAAACTGATAAACAAAGTGTCTGTGCGGGAGGGTAATATTAAAATATCATTTAACTATACCACCAGTGGCGATTATAGCCTGATACACTTTATTGATGCTCTATACCCGGATAAGTCTTTGTATAAGTCGGGGGTAGATACTATACTGTTTGATGCAATTAGAGCTGTTCCTGATGTTAAGATTTATAACTATCTCCTGAGGTCGCAGATCTACGACAAACTCGTTAGGACGGGTGCATATGAAGCATTCCTGGTGAATTCTGATAAATGTATTACAGAGGGTAGCAAGTCGAATGTATTCTTTATATTAAATAATAAAATTGTTACAGCCCCGGATGGTACTGTTCTACCGGGGATTACCAGGAAATATGTTATTGAGTTATGCAAGAGCCATGGAATAGATCTTGAGACAAGATGCCTTGGTCTTGATGAACTTTCTAATGTAGATTCGGTGTTTATTACAGGTACTTCACCGAAAGTACTACCCGTAAGGTCGCTGCTCGATCATGTTTTTGATGTTCAGAATAAGTACCTGAGATCTCTTATGTCTGGGTATGATGACTTATTAAACGACCATATCCTGAGGGAATCTGTTTAATGGTTGACTGTTACTGAGGATTATTATATATTTACTCAAAATATTAGATATATGGCAAGCATAAGAGATCTGAAGAAAGATATAGATTACCTTGTTTATGAGGTAATATCGGATTGTTTTACCGTGATGTCTGTACAACCCCTTGATAAATCTGATGAACTTGCAGAAGTTGTTGGTGATGCAGTGAAGCTGAGGAATGAGCTTTTTTCAAGGATTAAGCACCCGGGAGGTAAAAATAATCCTGAGCTGACAAAAGCTTACTACATGAAGATTCAATCTGATCTTGTGGAAGGTATAGATGTGTTATTTGAAAGGTTAAGCAATATAACTAAAAAGAAGAGTACGAAGTAAGCCTGTAATGGCATGTTGAACAGTACCCGTCTTTATCAAGACCGCTTAGACCGATATTATAAGATTTCCTTTCAATAAGTAAATTGCCGCAATTAGGACAGATAGTATCTCTTCCTGTTTGCATCGATGTATTCCCGAGGTAGGAATAGTAAATTTTCTTTTTTGCAATCTTGAACAGGCTCAGTAATTTTTTATCAGGAGTTACCGGTATGTTTGATTTATAGTTAGGAAAGTATTTACTCAGGTGTAGTACGGTATTTTCTCCACAATTTTCAACTATCCAGTCAGTCATTCTATTAAATACATCAGGATCATCATTCAGCCCCTGGATTATTAGCATCGTAAGTTCAATATGTTTTCCAGAATCTGATATTGTCTTAATTGATTCCAGAACAGGCTTTAGTGACCCTCCGGTCTGGTTTCGATAAAAATTGTTGTCAAATGCCTTAAGATCAATATTAAAAGCATCAATAAATGGAATCAGGTCCTTAAGTGGCTTGCTCTGTATATATGCATTGGATATTAATACCGTTTTCATTCCATATTCCTTAACAAGCTTCGCCGTATCAAGCATGTATTCAAACCAGACGACAGGTTCATTATATGTAAAAGCCAGGCCTATATTATTATTTAATGTTCTGGCCCTTGAAGCAACTTCCGGTGGCGACAGATTAATACCTTCCGGTAAATTTATACCTCCTGCCTGGGAAATATGATGGTTCTGGCAGAAATTACATTTCAGGTTACACCCGAAAGAACCAAGCGATAGAATATTGCTTCCCGGGTAGAAATGATAAAGAGGCTTTTTTTCGATCGGATCCTGGTGCAAGGCAGAGGCCAAACCATATACCTTGCTGATCAACTTACCATCAATATTTGTTCTTACTCCACATATACCGTATTTACCATTTTTTATATTGCACATATGAGGACAAAGTGTGCAGGTCAGAGATCCGTCTTTGTTTTCTATATAATAGCTTGCTTCCATCAAAATATATCTACTTCAGACAATTATAAGTTACTCTATTTTAATTCATGTGTAAGTTAATAAATTGCGAGGTGTTTTATAAACATAGTATTCAATTTGATTGCGTCGTTCAAAATCATAAATTTGCATGCATAATTCAATTCTAATACCTTGAAGATGTATAATAATAAATCACCAGAATACTCAAGTCTTCAACTATCTTCACTCGTTATATTAAGACTTTTGATTGGCTGGCACTTCCTGTACGAAGGCTTAAGTAAACTCGTAAATCCTGATTGGTCATCTGTTGGCTTTTTGCTCGATTCTCAGGGAGCTTTTTCGGAACTATTTATTTCACTGGCCTCTAATCCGACTCTGCTGAAACTTGTTGATTTCCTGAATGTCTGGGGTTTGATAGCTGTCGGACTGGGATTGATACTGGGTGTGCTATCGAGATATGCAATAGCAGGTGGTATTGCCCTCTTGCTACTGTATTACTTTTCCCATCCTCCAATGGTAGGGCTTAAGTTCTCAGCACCATCTGAAGGTTCGTACCTGTGGGTAAATAAAAACCTTATTGAGATTTTTGCGCTATGGGTACTATTTATGTTTCCCAGCTCAAAAATTATTGGACTGGACAGGTTTATCTGGAAAATAAGTAAATAAGGCAATGGCAGAAAAAGAAAATAAAAACATTGAGAAAAATGATGAACCCAGGGGTTCTGAAACTGATAAAATTACCAGAAGGGATATAGTAAAAGGCCTTACAACAGTACCGGTTCTGGGAGCATTTGCGTATGCATTTTATCGGAAGAGAAAATACGACCGGCAGATAAAACGCAGCATATTAGAGAATATTAGTTTGCCCGAAAGCCAACCACTCGAAGATATGAAGTCGGTAAAGGGAAAGAAGGTAAGGCTGGGCCTTATTGGTTTCGGAATAAGGGGCCCACAGATAGCCAGCGCAGCTGGTTTTATGCATCCCGAGCAGGTTGAGGGATTAAAGGATGCAGCTCTGAAAAACAATAATGATACCAGGTATGAAGAGTTTCTGAAGCAGGAAGATCTGAATATTGAGATAACAGCTGTATGTGATATCTTCTCGGTTTATGCCAAGATGGCGCAGGAAACAGGTGCCAATTTATCGAGGCAGGGCGCAGGCTCAAAGCCAGATAATATGCCGATTATTTATAATACTTATAAAGAATTACTCGACGACAAAAATGTTGATGCAGTTGTAATAGCAACTCCTGATCACTGGCATGCTCCAATTACAATAGATGCAGCAAGAGCAGGTAAACATGTTTACTGTGAGAAACCAATGAGTTGGTCTGTTGAAGAAACATATGAGGTCAGAAAGGCTATTAACGAAACAGGAGTGGTTTTTCAACTGGGGCATCAGAACAGGCAGACCGAAGCATATTTTAAAGCCCGTGAAGCAATAGATAATGGGGTTCTGGGCAAGGTCAACCTGATTGAGGTTACAACAAACAGAAATACACCTAACGGAGCATGGGTTTACCCCATACATCCTGAAGCAAATGAGAAAACAATTGATTGGAATCAGTTTATTGGACAGGCTCCGTATCATAAGTTCAGCCTTGAAAGATTCTTCAGATGGAGATGCTGGTGGGATTACAGTACCGGATTGTCGGGCGATCTGCTTACCCATGAATATGATGCTATGAACCAGGTTCTGGGTTTCGGTATTCCTGATAGCGCTGTGTCGTCAGGAGGAATATATTACTTTAAAGATGGCCGCACTGTTCCAGATGTTCTGCATACTGTATTTGAGTTTGAGAAGCAGGATATGACTATGATGTACAGTGCTACTCTTGCTAACAGTCGCGATAGGGGTAAACTGATTATGGGTCATGATGCTACAATGGAACTCAGTAATTCAATGACAATATATGCAGACAGAAATTCTTCAAGATATAAGGATAAATTAGAGAGTGGAATAATAGATCCGGCCCTCCCAATACTATCTTATGTGCCGGGTAAGAAATCAGCAGACGCTGTTACCTCAGCTACCGAGCAATATTTTGCCGGCAGGGGCCTGCTATATACATACAGGGGAGGAAAGAGAGTAAATACAACACACCTGCATTTTAAGGAATGGATTAATTGTATCAGGACTGGTGAGATGCCATCATGTAATATTGACAGGGCCTTTGAAGAAGCTATAACTGCTCATATGGGAACAATGTCGTACAGAGAAGGACGAAGAGTTAGATGGGACAGGGAAATTGAAGAAATAATTTAATTAATTGATTATGGATAGGAGAGTATTTGTAAGAACCACGCTTGCTGCATCGGCAGCGATGACACTAATGTCTGCTTCATATATTAACAGTAAAAATAGAAAACTTGGCTTAATTTTATATACCGTTCGTGGTGAAATGAGCAAAGATCCCCTTCATACTCTGGACAGGGTAGCAGCCATCGGCTATAACTGGCTCGAAGCTGCTGATTATAGTGGAGGAAAGTTCTACGGAATGAGTCCCGTAAAGTTTCAGAAAGCGGTCGAAGACAGAGGCATGGAGCTAATAAGCAGTCATATCGGAATGAATGCTGATAATATAGACGAAGTTGTGGGTTCAGCATCTGAAGCAGGTCTGAAGTATCTTATATTGCCTTCACTGCCGGGAGAGTGGGATAAATCTCTTGACGGGTTCAGAAGAGCGGCAGATTTTATGAATGTAGCAGGAGAAAAGTGTAAATCAAATGGGATAAAGTTTGGATTTCATAACCATAAGAATGAGTTTTTTCCTATCGACGGCGAAGTTCCATACGACATTCTTCTTAATAATACAGATCCTGATCTTGTGACCTTTCAGCTCGATATTGCATGGATAACAGGAGGTGGCAGAAAACCCGGGGAATATTTTAATAAGTATCCTGGCAGGTTCGAATTATGGCATATCAAGGATTTATCTGCAGAAGGTCAGGATGCTACACTGGGTGAGGGAACGATTGATTTTAAACCTATTTTTGAACTTGAAGAACTGGCAGGCATGAAATACTTTTTTATTGAGCAGGATATGTGCAGAACTCATTCAGAGTTTGAAAGTATAGATATAAGCCGTGATTTTTTACTTGAAAATATTTTCGTCTAGGTAATTCAGAGCAGTTACAGCATAGATATCACTCTGCTGTGTCATATTTATAATATACTTCAATCTTGTTGATCTCAGCATAGTTTTCTATTTCTGATTTTATGTTCTCTCCAAGATCGGGATATCTTATCCCGAGCCTTAGTTTTATTTTCCTGTCCTTATCATAGTTAAATACTATATCAGCTGACCGAATAATTATTTCAGATATTAAACCGGCATTAAGTTCCCTTGGCGGAATAAATGAATTTTGTCTTATAATTATTTTTCCTCCATCTATCTTAATATATCTCCTTGCATAACCCAGTCCTGCATAAATCTGGTAAACGCCGAATAAAAAAAGAAAAATTGTGGCGACCCAGTACATATCTTGTTGCTCAGGAGAATTAAATAGAAAATATGCCCACCAGGCTGAAGTACCAAGACATAGAATCCCAAAGACAACCATCAGGGTAGATACAAAGCCCTTTTCGGGCCTTTCATCGAGAGATAGATATTTATCATCCATATATCAAGTGTTAGCGCATGCTAATTTATTGTTTTTATTTGATACCTAAAAGTGGATATTTCCTTTTTATTCTGGGGCTTATTACCTGGATTTTTATACTTTTATAAGTTAGAAATTAAAATCATCTCATAATGAAAAATAAATCAAACCCAATGTCTAGAAGATCATTCATAGGAAAATCGACCGCTGTAGCTGCCGGACTTACAATTGTGCCCAGTTCGGTAGTAAGTGGCTTGGGGCATATCCCTCCAAGCGACAAGTTGAATATTGCAGGTATAGGAGTAGGAGGGATGGGAAATTCAAACCTCAGAGTTTTGAAAGACACAGAGAATATTGTTGCTGTTTGTGATGTTGACTGGGCTTATGCAAAGCAAAAAATGGATTCATACAAGGGAGCAAAACAGTATTGGGACTTCAGGAAGATGTATGACGAGATGGGAAAGGATATTGATGCAGTGGTAGTTGCAACAGCCGATCATACCCACGCTATTTGTGCAGCAAATGCAATTGAAATGGGCAAGCATGTATATGTTCAGAAGCCACTTACTCACACAGTTTACGAGTCAAGACTTCTTACCCGCCTTGCAGATAAGCATAAGGTTGCTACCCAGATGGGTAACCAGGGCGCTTCAGGCGAAGGAGTAAACAAGGTTATAGAGTGGATACAAAATGGTGAGATAGGAGAGATTACTAAAGTGGAAGCATTTACAGACCGACCAATATGGCCTCAGGGACTCAGTCGTCCGAAAGAAGAGACTGTTCCTGATACACTGAACTGGGATCTCTTTATTGGACCGGCAAAAATGCGTCCCTATAACAGTATTTATACGCCATGGAACTTCAGGGGATGGTGGGACTTTGGAACTGGAGCCCTGGGAGATATGGCATGTCATATTTTACATCCTGTGTTTGCAGGACTTAAACTGACATATCCGACTAAGGTACAGGGGTCATCAACCCTTTTGCTTACCGATTCTGCTCCTAATGCACAAATGGTTAAACTGGTATATCCGGCAAGAAAAGACAGACCAGATTATAAGGTAAAACTACCTGAGGTAGAGGTAACATGGTATGACGGAGGATTGCAGCCTATGAAACCTGAAGGATGGCCGGAAGGTAGAAATATGAATAATGCCGGTGGCGGAGTTATTTTTCACGGAACAAAGGATAAGCTTATCTGCGGATGTTATGGGTTAGACCCCTGGTTACTCTCGGGTAATAATCCTGATGTCAAGAAAACTGAAAGACGTGTTGCCGACGAAAATCACGAAATGGATTGGGTGCGCGCTTGTAAGGAGAATCCTTCTGATCGTGTTAAAACCAAATCCGATTTCTCAGAGGCCGGCCCATTTAATGAGATGGTAGTTATGGGTGTACTGGCTGTTCGTTTACAGGGTCTGAACAAAGAGCTCGAATGGAATGGTAAAGATATGAGATTTACCAATATAGCTGATAATGAGGAAGTAAAAATAGTTCTTGAGGATAACTTCAGTATTAAAGATGGACATCCTACATTTAATAAGAAGTGGACCGACCCGATGAATGCTCAGGAATTTGCAAACGAAATGATTAAGCATAGCTATCGCGATGGTTGGACGATAGCTGAAATGCCAAAATAGTATTATTAATTATATGATTTAAAACTTAAATAAATGAAACCAGTTAAATTATTTTCTCTTTTTGCAGTTGTTGCATTCATGATTGTATCATGCGGTAATGCCGATAACAGCAAGAAAAAAGAAGTGGCAGCCGAAGACGAAGGCTGGATCGTATTATTTGATGGTAGCTCAACCGATAACTTCAGGGGATATGGCAAAGAGACTTTCCCTGAGTCAGGTTGGATTATCGAAGATGGAGCACTTAAAGTCGAGGGTTCTGGAAAAGGAGAAGCCGGTGGCGGCGGAGGTGATATTATTACTAAAGAGATGTATAATAATTTTGAGTTGACCCTGGAGTGGAAAGTGTCTGAAGGAGGTAATAGTGGTATTTTCTACCTTGCACAGGAGATTGAAGGTGAACCAATTTATATGTCTTCCCCGGAGATGCAGATACTAGATAATGAGAAACATCCCGATGCATTATTAGGAAAAGATGGTAACAGACAGGCTGGTTCGCTATACGACCTTATCCCTGCAGTGCCTCAGAACGCAAAGCCGGTTGGTGAATGGAACGAAATTAAAATTATGGTTTATAAAGGCACTGTTGTTCACTGGCAAAATGGTGAGAATGTGCTCGAATATCATCTTTGGACTGATAAGTGGAAAGAGATGTGCGCTGATTCAAAATTTAAGGACTGGCCAAATTTCATAAATACAGCAGAAGAAGGTTATATCGGATTACAGGACCATGGCGATGATGTATGGTTCAGAAATATTAAGATCAAGAAGTTATAACAGATCTTTTTTTGAAATATTAAGAGGCGTCACTTTAGAAGAGGCGCCTTTTTTTTTGCGAAGAACAGAGAGCAGAGAGCAGAGAGTAAAGTGTTAAAAGTGAAAAGGAGATCTTATAGTACCGGGTCACCGTATAAATCAATTTCTTTTGCTACTTCACGCATTCCGGCAATACAGTCTTCGATAAGTTCTGTTACTTCAACACCAAGCATATTGGCACCATTCTCAATAATTGATCTGTCAACACCGGCTGCAAATCTCTTATCATTCCATTTCTTTTTTACCGATTTTACCTTCATGTCCATAACACTTTTTGAAGGTCTGACCAGTGCGCTTGTTGCAACTAGGCCTGTTAGCTCGTCTATTGCATAAAGGGTTTTCTCCAGTGTGCTTTCTGGCTTAACATCGGTTACCATATTCCATCCATGACTCATAACTGCCCTGATATAGTCATCAGGCCAATTGTTCTCGCGAAGTATTTCTTCAGTCTTTTTGCAGTGCTGTTCTGGATATTTCTCCCAGTCAAGATCATGGATCAATCCTATTACTCCCCATTTATCTTCATCTTCACCATTTTTTCTGGCCATATATCTCATTACACCTTCAACAGATAAGGCGTGTTTCATAAGGCTTTCACTTTCATTGTACTTTCTGAAAAGAGATAATGCATCTTTTCGGTCGGGAAAATAATTACTCATCTTATTAAGTTTAATTGTGAACAGCTTCTAACTCTATTTTTTCACCAGCTTATATAAATATGATCCACGCTCGGTGTCAATTTTCAGTATATACAGACCATCTGCCAGCCCTTCACCACTAATATTAACCCTGTCTCCTTTAAAGATATAGGGTCTATGATATTCCCATACCTTCTGTCCCCTGCTATCTATTAAACTAAACTTAGTATACTTTCCATCTATATGGCTGTTTATAATGCTGCTTATGTTAAATGGATTTGGCCCGATGGTAAAATCACTGCTGTTGGTATATATATCAAAAATATCAGTACTTATTACACTCTTGTATATTGTGTCGTTCAAAGCATAATCGTCAGGAGTGGTACGGTAAACGCTTATTACATATTCTCCATCATTGCTAAGGTCAGCTGTTTGTACGAAGGTCACTTCTGTGCTGTCACCCGGGTAAATTTCTACGACAAAAATTTCGCTTACAGGGAAGGAGTTGTTGATGCTATATGACAGGGGTGCTGAATAAATAGTATCACGCCCCATGTTTATTATCTGGGTAATAATCTGCTCATCGCCATATTCTTTTGTTGGTTCTGAAGGCGATACCAGGCTATCAATTACTAAATCCGATTGGATAAATGAGATTGAAGGGAACCTGATCATATCGAGCCATACTCTATCGTACCCTTCATATGTGTTAGGATCCTTCGAATAACTCCATTCAAGATTATAGATCCCGGCTACTAATTCATACTCTGCTTTTGTCCATGGCACTTCACCTGCCTCTGTTATCATGACACTGTCATTTATTACAAATCTGAATTTATCCCCAAAATTAATCGGATCAATTTCGTATAGTTCGGAAGACACTCTGTACCAGAATGAAAGAGTTCCTTTCTCAGGAATATTCAGCATTATTTTTAATCTTGATACCTGGTTATCATCCTGGTTGTCAAGTCCGGACATTGCAGAATAAATATTGTTGTATGAATCTGTGCTTGTAATAATCCATGGGAATGATGAGCTGTTATCCCACGGGAAAGTGCTAAAATTAAGTGCTTCAAAATCCTCAATCGATCCACCTGAAATAAAGCTATGGCTACCTGTTGCGGTATATGGGTCACAGTTGATATATGAGCTGAAGCTTACACTGGCGCCATCGGGAGTATCAGGGTTAAGTGAGCCTGAAAATGTAATTGATACCGTGTCACCAGGGGATAATAATCCAGTACTATTATTAAGGTCTCCAATTTCCAGGTAAGGGGACAGATTAGATAACTCCATTATGCCAGATGTACTGCTTGACCCATTATTAACAATATTCATAATAATTTCAATACTTTCACCCGGCTCAGGTCTCATATTACCATTTCCGGCTAAATTATCTTCTACATTGAATGAAATTATTGATAACTCAGGTGAGTGCAGCTTAATATCAAAAGTTTTACTTACAACATTCAGACCATAGTGAAGCTCAAGCACCAATTGTGCAAGAATTTTGTCGGGTATGCTGTCGTGAATTAAAATATTGAAATTATCGACAAGATTAATTTCTGAAAGTTGAGCAATTTCACCGATAAAAACTTCATCAGGCAGACCTATATCGAGGTATTTATTATCTGATGATAGCTTCATATATGTGTCTGTTGAAGGTTGCTGACCTGCATTCTGGATTATTACATCAAGTTGCAGGCTTTCTCCATAATCCGCAGTATCATTTGCGTTACCGTTTTTATCGGTGGGAATAATGTCAACCAGATCGAGCCAGGCTGTATCAGGTTCTGTAAAGTACAATGTCTTGATAAAAGGCTTTTTATTCTGACCCGTGATAACAATCAGGCAAGAATCTTTTTCAGCCAGCTCAGGAATGTTAAGATAAGCATTTCCTGCCGGGTCAACAGCTGAGGCATCCCATAAGGTATCAAAATGAGAAATGGCTGCATAAGAGAATGGATCTGATGATATGCTTAATCCTCTTAATGCTTTTGGTATCGAATCAGGGATTTCAATATTAAACTCTGTTGGCATTCCCAGTATTGGTATTATTGATGGATCGCCCAGTAAGTGGTAATATTCCCAGTAAATTTTTTTGTAAGATGATGTTGATGCTAATACAGCCATATTACCTGCATGTATTATCTGTCCCAATGAGGTGAACCAGTCAGATGGTTGTTCGTTGTTTGTATGGAAAAGACGGTCGTAGAATCCAAGTCCACTGCTCAAATAACCGGGATCTGAGCTTATGGAAGAAAGACCTACTGCCCACCAGAAGTCCTCATTCCAGTAGGTATTAACAGTACATCCAATAAATGCCAGGGCTCCTTTGCCCTTGGCTTTGACAAACTCTGTTGCGATATTTGTTGAGCTGCTAAACTGTGCCGTCTGGCAGGCATTGCTGATAATAACAGGGTATTGTTTTGTATTTGTAAGTCCTGCCGGAAAATTATAGTTAATACCGGTTGAAACCCATTCAGATGGTGAACCGTGACCGGTATAATTTACAAAGCCTATGCCTTCATTAAACATAGCCTGGGCCGAATCATACTGCTGCGACCTAAGTGCCGGATCGCTTTGATGCAAAAACAGGTGGTTAGTGATATTATTAGCCGGATTAAGATAATTATTACTGGCATAATTAAGCTGGCCATCCATATATGCTACACTTCCCGGATCGTAACCTGCAAGAAGCATTGTTCTTTCGAAATGATCTATACTATCTCCATATTCAAATAATTCATACTCAAGTATCTTTGTAACGATAGACTTCATTTCGGTAGTGTCGGAGGCAGGAAGTCGTCCGCAATACATATCAGGAAGATAATCGCCATCACCATCAAATTCTGAGTAATACATATCAGATAAATCACTTGCTCCTTCAGATTGAGGAACTATACTCAGGTCGCCTCCGATAATCAGAAAATCTGGTTGGGGATGCTCCTCATCAGCTGAAGCCCATATTTTATCCAGAGTATCCTTAATGGAGGTGAAGTTTCTTTCCAGTCCGTTTTCTCCTATATATAATTCAGTTACATTGAAACCCTTCATTATTTTCCAGTCAATTAGTGGTTTCAGATGGGCTTTCATGATAGTGTCCGATACGATTATTAAGCCGGAAGGAGAGAGTGTGAATGCTGGAGTAATATCATCTTGATTATAATCACCGATACCTTTGTTGCTAATACCCTTTGGTGAAAACACAGTGTTAGTAATACTCTTTAGCGAACCACTCTTTGTACTGGTCTCTATACTTACCTCCAGTGATGTAATAAGGTCAAAGTAATTATCGGCAGGGTAGTATATAAGAGGGCTGATTATAAGTTGAGCGAGGGTTTTTCCTCTAATTGTGCCAAGATAATTTATAGCCACTGTATCTATTGGAGCAGGTATATTATTCTTGTATAACTCATTATTTATTGCAAACGGCAAATCCTGGGGGTCCTGGTTCTTTGTTGCCGAAGGCTGACTC
Organism: uncultured Marinilabiliaceae bacterium; assembly: GCA_942491535.1. Lineage (GTDB taxonomy): Bacteria > Bacteroidota > Bacteroidia > Bacteroidales > VadinHA17 > JAUVKT01. The sequence continues at coordinate 212,913 of CALOBV010000007.1, read as the reverse complement.
GGGTAGAATCGACCTGCCATACCTTTCTCTTCTGGAAATATTCTTTCTGTCTTTATCCCCGTAATCCTGATAGAAACTACTTCTTTACCTGTAAGGTCAATTAAGGATGCATAAACAGGCAATTTTGGGAGACCTGGTTCCTGTGAATACTGAAACCCCGGTATGTCAACTTCGAAGAATTCCTGGTTGTTTGCTATTGTTTTTTTGTATTTAAGGTTCGTGGCAGAGAATGAAATCTGGATACTGTTATTCCTTCTTGGATGACATGATAACACCATCCTCTACCTGTTCTTCAGTTATATCCTGTGCTGTTAGTAAAGAAGTACAAATAAAGAAAAGTACAAAATATGCTAATGCGTATTTTACAATGGAAATCCTCAATTCAATTCTTAAATTAACCTAAACGTTACCTTATAACGCACAAGATAGTAATTTCGTTCATTTTTTGAAATTGATAGTGATTATGATAATTTTAAAGGATTTGTATCTTTATCAATGAAAAGAAAATATTATCCTATGAAATACAGGCGGTCCCTATTATTGCTTCCGGTCCTTTTTATGTTCCTTTTTGTCGAGCCGCTCAGTGCTCAGGTTAATTCAAAGGGCAATCCACTAATGGTTTCCTATGATTATGCTCAGACAGGCGGATCTGAATGGAATTATAGCATTATAAAGGATGATAGGGGTATTGTTTACCTGGGGAATGAGATACAGGGCGTGCTTGAGTTTGATGGCATAAACTGGAATTCAATCAGGATTAACAATAATCCTGTAATCCTACGCCATAGATAAAGATCCCAACGGGATAATATATGCTTCAGGCCCTATGAATTTGGTTATATTACAACCAAAAAGGTGATCTTGGAAATATGGAATATGTTTCTGTAAGCGACAGGTTAGATTCAACTGCCCAGGGTAACATGGGAGATGTATATGATATTGAATACTTTGAAAGAATAATATCTATTTTATTTCAAAGAAAACTGTTTACAGATATAACTATCGAGAAAGATTTCTTAGGTAAACTTCTGACATCGGACAGATATTTTAAAATGCAACGCATTTATGAGGTACACAATAATCGTCTGCTTATTGCCGATAATAGGGAGGGATTAACTGTTATACAGGGCGACTCAATAAGTTTATTGCCAGGAGGAGAGGCTTTTGGAAGGGATTATTGCTTCTCTGTTTTACCCTACGATGATGAGTGGTGCGTTGTGGGGACATTTTTCAATGGATTGCACCTATATAACTATCATACAGGAGAGATCAGGACAGATTTTGTTTCTGAAGAAGTTAATGAGGCTATTAAGAACGACCAGATATATAATGGATGTGTTTTAAGTGATGGCAATTACGCTTTCGGGACAACAAGTGCAGGTGTTTATATATTTAACAGAGAAGGTGAACTGGTGGAGCTATATTCAAATGAATCTCTTGGTTTACACGATGACCAGGTATATTTTATGTACCATGATGGTTCACCATCGTTGTCGTCACAATTCTGGATGACTGTTGTCGAGAAGATATATCATATCTCATATAATCTGCCTATCAGGTATTTCGATGAAAGGAATAATATTACCTTTGCTATCAGAGTGATTTGTAAGTTCAACGGAGGAGTTTATGTCTGTGGAGATAAGGGTGTTGCAAAAAAGACAACGATTGATAACAAGGTTATATTTAAGGATATGGAGGGAATAAGCGGTCAAACATTTTCAATTGTTCCCTTTAATCGGATGATAACAGGAACTTTCTGCTGGCAGCTACTCTTGACGGCTTATTTATTATTGATGAGAAAGAAAAAGTAAGCAAGTTTGTCGATATACTTGCAAATCCTTCTGACGATTTAAATGCAGACTGGATTTCTAGCCTTAAACGATCAAAATATCAAGAATGGAGTCGTTTTATCTTGGCCTTAAAGAGTAAGACTGAGAGTTATTCAGTATGACGAATGGTAAATGGAGACATAATTCTTCATATAAAGGATTTCCCGGGTAGAGTTAATAATGTAGTTGAGGAAAGTCGCCATCAAAGTTGTGGGTTAGTACTATTAATCAGAATAAATTGCTTACAGTAGATATCTCTAATTCGGATACAGCAATTGTTGCAGAATATAACGGAGATGAGATAAACGGGTCTGGAAATAAAGTCTGTTGAAAAGATTGATGGCTATATTACAATTGTTACCAACTTCATCAATACTAAAGTATAATGCGAACCAGTGGGAAAGTTTGAAGTGGAGGAAAAATATCATCTTGATGGACAGAGATGATAGTATTCAGTATGAAGATATTGCTTAGCCTTGGAGAATATGGTGTTCTGATTTCAGCCTTCGATTATAGAAATTTCGATTATATTGTTAAACCTGATGGTTCTAAGGTTGTAGATGTTTTTTACCTGCTACCTAAGTCTTATACTGCAGGACTGATGGTGAAAGAGAATATGCTCTGGTTGCCTAAACAGCAGGAAATCTATTTACTTGATCTGGATAGGATTGGCAATTTTGACTATACAAACGATGTTTTGATCAGAAAGGTAACAATTGGAGGTGACTCGATATTATTTAATGGGGCTTTTTATGAGGAATCTTCAGGCAGAGTAAGCCGATTGCTAAAACATCAGCCAAAAACTCAAATTCCGAAAATAAACCACAGTCTGAATGATATTACTTTCAACTGGTCTTCAAATAACTATCTGGCAGACGATAGTATTGCCTATAGATTTATGATAGAAAACTTTGATAAAGACTGGACGAAGTGGGAGAGTGTAAATTATAAGGATTATACAAATCTCCAGCACGGAAAGTATAAGTTTAAGATACAGGCAAAAGGATTAACCAGGGACATTAGCGAGGAAACAGTTTATCAGTTTGAGATTCTTCCTGCCTGGTACCAGAGCGTGATTGCCATGATAGTATATGCTATCCTTATACTTATGGTGGTAGTAGTAATTATTAAGATATATACAAGGCGATTGATTAATGAGAATGTACGGCTTGAAGGAATTGTAGCTGCGCGCACTAAGGAGGTTGTCAGGCAGAAAGAAGAGCTCGAAGCCAGTATTCATTATGCAAGCCGGATCCAGAGGGCTATACTGCCCAGTGAGCAGGCACTTGTAGATAAGGTAGAGGAATACTTTATACTATTCAAACCAAGAGACATAGTGAGCGGCGATTTTTACTGGGTGTCCCAGAAAGGGAAACGCCTTTATATTGTTGTAGCAGATTGCACTGGTCATGGCGTGCCGGGCGCGTTTATGAGTATATTAGGGATATCATTCCTCGACGAGATTGTAAATAAAGCCGATAATACCGATACAGACAAGATTCTAAATGCTCTCAGAAAGCATGTTACAGACTCTTTGAAGCAGATGGAAGAGGGAATTGAGGAAACCAAGGATGGAATGGATATTGGTATTTTGGTAGTTAACCATGAGGATAATGAGATTGAATATTCGGGAGCGTATAATCCGTGCTGGGTAGTCAGGGAACTTACCGATGAGGAGAAAAACAGATATCTTAAGGATGAACTCGATCTCGACAGATCAGCACTCTCAAATGGTAAATATTTACTTGAGACTATTGAGGCAGACCGGATGCCTATAGGTATTTCATCCCGAATGAATCAGTCTTTTAAAATGCATAAACAAAAACTTGAGAAAGGAGTCTCATACTACCTGCTTTCTGATGGATATAGTGATCAGTTCGGGGGCGAGTTTAGCCGAAAATTCTTAAAAAAGAATCTTAAGAAGCTTATCCTGGAGGTTCAGGGACTCCCAATGGAAAAGCAGAGAGATCTTCTCGATAAGAGATTAGCCGACTGGATGGGGAGCAAACATGAACAGGTTGATGATATTCTTATAATGGGAGTTAGAATAATCTAAATTAGTAAGATCATTTTAAAACTAGTCAATCTCGAGATTTGTTAATTCATCCGTAATATCAAAATCAAATTCAGGATATTTATAAAGAGGGGATCTTGGTTCAGTCTCACCGATTGAGTAGCCCCAAACATCCTTGTACTCTTCCGGGTCTTCTCCCATTGACGTTAGCTGATCGAGATACTTCATTATAGGCTTCGATTCAATAATTGATACCTTGCCCATCTTATTGATGATCGGACTATGTATCCTGGTACTGTCGTGATCAAACTCAAGTATTCGTCGTCCCCTCCTGGTTATCCCAACTGTTCTGAATGTAAGACTTTTGCCTACTCCGGGTAAGTTCATTATATTTCTGTCGGTGCTAAGAAATGGGAGTTTATTCCGCTTTCTTATTGCGTTAATTTGCTCGATAGATTTTTCTGCAGCAAGAGGAAGGTCATGAATGGCATCTGATTCTGACTCCGGAACATGACCTAATATTTTCTCTTCAACCTGTTCCTGTATGGCCCTTTCATTAGTAGCAAAATTGTGATAGTTCTCCATGTATCCTTTTACCGAGAAGGTATAATAAGTAGGTACTCCGCAGTCGTTTAATACCTGTCTCAGTTTAGAAGCAAATCCTCTTCTTGAAGCAGCAGTTGTAAACACCATCTGGTTAACTACTATCCACCCTGCTGAATTAAGTTTTCTTATTGATTCACATACAATGGGTGTTAATTCCATTGGTGAAACAAAGTGAGTTTGTATCACGAATTCCTTAATACCAATTTTTGATGCTTTTTCCTTAAAGTCTACAAGAACTTTTACCAGTGAGTCGGTAATCCGCTGTGGAATATATACAGGTAATCTTGTCCCTAGCCTTACCCTTTGCATTTCAGCATATTTTTTTCCTTCCGGTCGTTGCTTATTTGCCTCAATCTTGTTTATTGCCATAATATATACAGCATCAAGTATTTTAGCCAGCGACTTATCGCTGCTCATTAATGCATCACCGCCGGTTATAAGTATATCTCGCAGCTGGCTGTCTGATTCAAAATATCTCATAAGCCATGATAACTTATCTTCCCAGCTTTCCTGTGGTAATAGCTTATCTAAATTAAAATTCAATCTTCCTTTCTGAAAATCATACATCCGCTGACATGATACACATAGCCCTCCACATGCCCGCCCGACTGTGTCGGGTATCAATATCGCTACCTCCCTATACCTGCGATGGATATTATTATCGTTAGGCAGTAACCAACCCGCAACGTTTGGTTTACCTGTCTCAACCTTATCTTCTTTCTCCCAGGCAACTATACTCCCAAACTCATTGATTAATTCTTTGCTGTAGATAACGTAATCTCTTATCACCAGGTCGGCCGACCTGTACTTTCCTGGTGCATTTACATTTAGCAGAGAGAGGTAATAGGGATTTACAAAGAAAGGGATTCCAGCCTCCTTTGCCTCTTCCAGCAGTGCCATAGTGTCCGGGTCGAGCGAATAATCAAGCATCTCGTTCAATAGCTCAGGAGTTCTTACAGCAAATTTAAGATGAAACCTGAAGTCATTCCACCACGATTTTGCAATATCTAACTTAGCAGATTCGCTTATGCCGGGATCAAAGATATAGGTACTCGACTTTATTATCCCCTCTTCAATATATTTAATTATAACCTTTAATATCCGGTCGCGGTTCTCTTCCCTTATCTTAATAATTTCAGGTTCAAGCCCCGTTGGATGTCTTTTCATCCACTCAAGTACCGTTTTTTTACTCGGCTTAACCCGCTTTTCATTTCCTGTAAACTGCCTTAGCAAATGTATCATGTCGAGAAAGAATTCTGCCTTTCCTCCTCCTTTGCCATGGTGATAGGCTATCCATACCAGGTGAATAGGATCTGATATACTCTGCTTAATCTTTTTGTTCAGGTTTTCAAATATCCTGCCGGCATTATCAACATAATCTAAAAGTCGGATAGCACCCACTTCCCTCCAGCTAAGTGCTTTATAGGGCTCGCGACCTTTTAGTTTATATTTGTAATAACTCCATGCATCCTTGTGCCCATCCTTCATCCAGTCTGAAACCCATTTATAAACCAGTTTATTTGCTTCGTCAGGGCTACTTGAATTGATAATAAAAGCGGCAAATTGCTTGTTTTCATCTAATAGCTGGTTAAGCAATTTTTCAGCTCTGGGTGTTATTGATATTTTATCTATTATTTCAAGTAAGTACATGTATATCCAATACTTTTGAAGGTCTAATTTATTAGTAGTAAGAGTGTTGCGTTTTTCCCAATCCGGAACGTAAAGATACTAAAAAATGGAGGCAAAAGCAAATTACAAAAGGGCAGGTTTACTATACATTGGCAGGCAGGTAAATACAGCTGTCTTCACTTATTTCATAAGTCATGGTACCTACTTTAATAAGCTTTGCCATGACCCACTCTGCGTTATTTTTGTTTAGATCTGATAATTTTCTGAATTTGCTGAGAGTAATATATTCGTTCTTTCTCAGGTAATCGATCAGTTTTGTTTCTGCTTCCCTGAATTCAATCAGCATATCCATTCCGTCTTTTTCTATTTTCCATAGATTAAGAATTACTTTATTGGCAAGCAGGTTCTGATCACCCTTTCTTATATATGCCAGCCATCTCCCGTTATGATGATTAGCGAGGTAAGGTTTTTTATTACCTTCTGGGATGTTTATTTCAATAACAGTTTTAGATTCTGTGCGGTGTATGTCAGTACTAAAACTTATTTCAGGCCTGCAATACATATTTGCAGCAGATTCTATCATATAATATTCTTCATCGCTCGACACACCTGCGACAGATCCATTATCTCTTATTCCAATAAGGAGCCTGCCACCTTTGCTGTTAGCAAATGCAGAAAATGTGCGGGCAATTTTCCTGGCATCTGAAATGCAATACTTGAAATCCTGATTAAGATGCTCACCCTCTCCAATTAACTTTTCTAAATATCTGGACACTATTTATCAGATTTATGCTTTTTATTATGGTATTAATGCTTGTAAACACAAGCATTTAGTATAATCTTATAAAAATATTGTATATTTTTCAAGCAAAACAATAATTTACCCATGAGAAAAATTATTTTTTTAACACTATCGCTTATTACCATGGCATTAATATCCAATAATTCTTCGGCACAATCTGATTATGAGTACGATACTTTTGAAACATCTGTTGGAAAGCTTGAGCTGTGGTTTATTGGACATGGTACCCTTATGTTTAAAGTAGATGACAGGGTAATACATATCGATCCTGTAAGGGCAGAGGGTAATTATGAATTACTTCCCGGGGCAGATCTCGTTTTGATTACCCATTCACATGGCGACCACCTGGATCCTCAGGCCTTAAAAATGATCTGTGATGCAAATACAAAAGTGATTTGCAATGCTGGTTCGGCCGAAAAGATCGATAATCCTGTCATTCTGAGCAACGGCGAGAGCCTTGAGCTTAATGATCTATTCGGATTCAAGGTAAATATTGAGGCTGTACCGGCATATAATATTAAACATGAAAGATCGCCTGGTAATCCATTTCATCCTAAGGGAGAGGGTAATGGTTATGTGCTAACTATTGGGGATAAAAGGATTTATGTAGCCGGCGATACTGAAGATATACCTGAGATGGCAAAACTGGAAGACATTGATATAGCATTTCTACCAATGAATCTGCCTTATACCATGAGCCCCGAAATGGCTTCAAAAGCTGCAAAAATGTTTAATCCAGGGATACTATATCCCTACCATTTTGGCACAACAAATACAGGCGAATTAGTAGACCTTCTCAAAGGAAGTAATATTGATGTAAGAATTAGAAAACTATAATAACTATATACTATGAAAAGACTAGACAGAAGAAGTTTTATCAGAACTGGCATTAGTGGTGCTGCTTCGCTTGCCGTTGCATCTGGAGGTGCATATGCATTTTCTCCGACCAGTAGTAATAATGAGGAAATAATTTATCGTACACTTGGTAAGACCGGGCTAAAAGTCCCGATTGTTAGTATGGGCGTTATGAGAGCTGACAATCCAAGCCTGGTTAAGGCTGCAATGGACAGTGGAATAATCCATTTTGATACTGCAAACAGCTACCAGGGCGGAAGAAATGAAAAGATGCTTGGCGATATATGGAAAGATCGACCCAGAGATTCTTTTATTGTTGCTACTAAGATTAAGCCTGCAGGGATTGAGAGGCAAACAGGCTTTCCGACTGAAGCTACAACAGCAGACGATTTTCTTAAGAAGTTTGAGGAAAGTATGGAGAGACTTCAGCTTGAATATGTAGATATTCTATATATGCATTCAGTAGAATCTAAAGAACTGGTAAGGCATAAGGATATTATTAAAGCCATGCAGAAGCTTAAGAAAGATGGCAGGGTTAAGTTTATTGGTATCTCTACTCACAGCAACGAGGTGGAAGTAATTAATACAATGATTGAAGATGGATTCTGGGATGTTGTTCTTACACGGTATAACTTTAATCTTACTTACCTGAAAGAACTGGATGATGCTATTGCCAGGGGAAGTGCTGCAGGACTCGGTATTGTGGCTATGAAGACTATGGCAGGTGGCTTTTTTGATAAGGAAAGGACTCAGCCTATAAATGCAACCGCAGCTTTGAAATGGGCTCTTAATAACCCGAATATACATACATCAATACCTGGAATGACCGCCTTTGATATGCTTGAAGAGGACCTTATGGTTATGAAAGATATAGAAATGACAGAGGAGGAGAAAAGAGATATTCATATAGCTGAGAACACAGCGGGCTTGTTTTGTACTACCTGTAAGAACTGCCTTGAGAAATGCACCAATGAATTGCCTGTGCCGGATCTAATGAGAGCCTTTATGTATGCTTATGGATATGCTAACCTTGAAAAGGCGCAAACTTTGCTGGCAGACCTTGAGACTGGCTTAGATCCCTGTGTTGATTGCAGTGATTGCCAGGTTGATTGTACAAAGGGATTTGACGTGAAGGCAAAAATTGCCGACATAAGCAGATTGAATCAGGTCCCAAAAGATTTTATTATTTAAATATTAGTAAAAATGAAGAATAATATTGTGAGAGGTATTATCCCGGTAATAGCTCTGTGTTTTCTATTTTCTGACACAGTAATGTCACAGGGATTTAATGTACCCGATCTGGATGGGTTTAAGAAAGAATCAAAATATCCTGTCTATACACCTGATGATCTCTGGGATTATATTAATGGAGGAGCAGATAGTTATAATGCACTCGGGTTCGTAGATCTGAATATAGTTGAATTTACCAGGGGAAAGAAGAATGTTATTAAGCTTGAAATATATCGGCACAGATCTGAAGAAATGGCTTTTGGTATATATGCACTTGAAAGGGCTCCTTCTTATAATTTTATTGACATAGGTGTACAGGGTTATTCAGGTGAGGGCTTTCAAAACTTCTTTAAGGGAACCTACTATATAAAGATTTACACCTATTCGAAGAGTAAGAAAGCACTTGCTGGAGTTGATCGGCTTGCCATGGCAGTTGATGAAGCTATTGAAGCAGAAAAGGTTTACCCCGCTGCATTGGGCCTATTTCCCCTTGAAGGAAAAAAGATAAACGAAGAGATGTTTGTTTCAGAGAATGTGATAGGGCACAGTTTTCTTTCTGATGCTTACCGGGCATCTTATACGGTAAATGAGAAATCTTTTGTTATCTATCTTTTTGGAAGGGAGAAAAGTGAAGAAATTGATTCAATGGTTCAAAAATATATGTCCCGACAAAATCTGGATGTTGAAAATCAAACTGAAGGTAAGGCGACTTTTGAAGATGGATACAACGGAGAAATTTTTCTTGCCTGGAAAAACAAACTAATGGTACTAATAACCGGTCTTGAATCGACAGATTCAGATATTGCGGTTAACTATATTTCGAAAATACTTGAATAAAGAAAGGCTTTAGAGGCTTTAGAGGCTTTAGAGGCTGTAGAGGCTAGAGGCTGTAGAGGCTGTAGAGGCTGTAGAGGCTTTAGAGGCTAAACTGGGTCGGGTGCAGGTTATTGATATGGATCAATTTTGTAAATGACCAGGCTGAGTTGAGGCATAATATATTACGTACAACACAATAGAACACATAACGCTTTCACCACTTATGAATAAGCTGCCCGATAAGTCGACCGGACAAAGATTTTCATCCCGTTGGGGATTACTATTAAGTGCACTTGGAGTAGCGGTTGGCACTGGAAATATCTGGAGGTTTCCAAGAATTGCCGCACAGAGTGGGGGAGATGTTGGAGCAGGTGCCTTTCTGGTAGCATGGTTCTGTTTTTTGTTTTTGTGGAGCATTCCCTTGATTATTTCAGAATATGCTATGGGCAGAAAGTACAGATCTGGTGTTGTTGGGGTCTTTGTTAAAGGCATGGGAAAGAAATTTACATGGCTTGGATCATTTGTGGCTTTTGTTCCTCTGGCAATCACTTTCTTTTATACAGTTGTTGTTGGCTGGTGTATTTACTATTTTGTTTATATAGCACTAAACCCGCTGCCATCCGACTTCGAATCCTCAATGCTTATCTGGAATTCATACCAGAATAGCGCATGGCCAATTATAACACATGGTGTGGCCGCTCTGTTTGGAGCACTGGCAATCTGGAGGGGAGTTAGCTCGATAGAAAAAGTAAATAAGATACTTATTCCAACCTTGCTTGTTATTGTATTAATAAGCCTGGTAAGAGCTGTTACCCTTCCCGGATCAGGAGAAGGACTGGCTTATCTTTTCAGGCCTGAATGGAGTCAGTTAAAGGAACCCAGAATATGGCTTAATGCCCTTACACAAAATGCGTGGGATACAGGTGCTGGTTGGGGCCTGTTTCTAACCTATGCTGCATATATGAAGAAGGAACATGGTGCTGTAGGTAATGCATTTCTGACCGGGATAGGAAATAATACAGTCTCTATTATTGCCGGTATGATGATTTTCGGGACAGTCTTTGCAGTTCTTAAAACAGATATGGGAATGAATAATTCTGAGGTACTGGAAATAATGAAAACCAAGTGGTCCGGCTTCAACTGGCCTGACATTTATATGGATGCCTCAGTTATTTCAAAGAATGTTTGGAGGTAATATACTTTCAATACTCTTCTTCCTTGGCTTAACATTTGCCGGGTTCTCATCTTTAATTGCTCAGCTGGAATTGCCAACACGTGTTCTCGTGGATGCAGGAGTAAGAAGAAACAGGGCGATAGTAATAATTGTAATCCTGATATTCCTTTTTGGTATCCCTTCTGCCAGAAACCTTAATCTTCTAAGTAACCAGGATTTTGTATGGGGTGTTGCACTGATGATATCAGGGGCATTAATTGCATCATTAATTATTAAACAGGGGGCCCAGAATATTCGCCTTGAGCTAAATAGTGTTCCTGGTGATAAAACACTTGGCAAGTGGTGGGTATACATTATTTCTCTGTTTATTCCGGTGGCTGCAGTTGTACTCTTAATATGGTGGCTGGTTCAGTCATTTGTTCCGGGCGAATGGTATAAGCCTTTTACAGAGTTCTCATTTATGTCGTGTATCTTCCAGTGGAGCATTGTTGTGCTTATATTACTAATCTTCAACAGGAAGCTGGGTAAGATTTTTTCCAGGTAGTCAATAATTTGGTTGCATTGCTGCTTGCCCTTGGTCTTTAGTCATTTGTCATTGTCAATTGTCAATTGTCTCACGTAATAATTCTTCTTCCATTAACATTAATGTTGAAAATTGATGCAGCATAAAATATAGCTGTACGTCTTTGAAATGAAGAGAGATTAAAGCTTATGTTCATGTCAGGTTCTGGTGTTATCATGGACAGGGTGCTTCTCCCGGGCAACCGGGAGAGCACCTATTTTCAAAAACAATTATTCCTACTATGGGAGGGAGGTGACTGCTCAGAACCAGTCACCTTTTTTTTTACCTGATGCTATCAGGTGTATTCGCTAATTCAACAACAGTAAGAAACATAAGTTGCGCCATATCTTCAAGTATTTCAGGCTTGATGATATCCAGATTATCCCAGGGTACATGATAATAACTGGTTGATCCAAATGTATAGAAACTAAGGCTTGGAACGCCAGCTCTGAGGAACCTTGCAGCATCAAGTCTCGGTCTGCCCAGATTAGGGAAGTTATTTGGAGACAAGCGCCTGTGAATATACTTGTTGTTCGAATTTTCAACTGCATTGTAAATAAGAGGGAAATCCCTGCCTGAATTAATAGCAATCCTGTGGCCTACACCAACTCCATCCATATTTAGCAGGACTGTCTTCTCCAGATCCATATAAGGTTTTTCCAGGTAGGTTTTGGATCCTATAATCCCTTGCTCTTCAGCTCCGAAGGTAAGAAACATAACAGATCTCTTCAGGTCAATATCATTTTCTTTAAGTGCCTTTGCGACCCCCATCATTACTGCAACTGCCGAAGCATTGTCGTTGGCACCAGGTATTAACTCGTAGCAAAGGCCCATATGATCGAGATGGGCTCCAATAATAATAAGTTCTTCCTTTAGTACGGGATCAGAGCCCTCAATCATTCCAATAATATTCATTCCTCTGCCGTTGGGGAAATGACTTGTAGTCATTTTAATTGTTGCAACCTTGTGTGTATTAAAGGATTGTGGCTTTAACTTATTTTGAATATTCTTGATGGTTTCGCCGTGATCTTTTCCAGTTCCTGCAAAAAAGTCTTTTACAGCGCTGTCACCCACATGAACATAAATGAAATTTTCGTCATATGCATTGTTAGGATTGGCAATAGGTCCGTAATTGTATAGCATTCCTATCGCACCATGCTTAACGGCATTCAATAGTTTATACTGATGAAAAGAATATTCGAACCAGGGATTAAATTTTTCCGGACCCTGTCTTGGGGAAAGCGGGGCTTCGGGCTCAATAAGAATTATTTTTCCTTTTACGTCAATATCCTTATAATCATCGTAGTCCAGATCTGGGGCTGTAATTCCATAACCTGCATAAACAACTTCTGCACTTACCACTCCATTAGCCGAAGTCGATCCCGGCATAAATTCAGTTATATAATTATAATGTTTTTTTATTATACTTCCGTCACCGGCCGGAATATCAAGTGATACACCACAGTCGGGGTGAATAAGAGTATATGGAATATCAAACCACTGAAACCAGGTGTTATCATCACCGGCCGGTTTAAGTCCGATCTCTTTATAGAAAGAAGCCAGCCACTCTGCGCTCAGTTTGTACTCAGGTGTTCCTGTAAGCCTGCCGGCATACTTATCCTCGCACTGGGTTTTAACATACTCTAATAGGTCATGACTGGATATTGAATGCATTGCATCAATAACTTTTTGATCTTCCTGTGCCGATAAGAGGACTGGTGTCAAAAGCAATAAGAAAAGTATTTTTTTCATTGGTTCTAATTTTTCATAAATATATAAAAAAGGAAGGGACGCAAAATTTTGCGCCCCTTCCTTTTTACGGTTAAAACCTTATTTTTTTAACAAATCAGCAACATGTGTCTGTATTTCTGCAAATTCCTTTTCAGTATATCCTATCGATTGTAAAGATATATTACCTTCCTTATCGATTATTACATTCCTGGGAATAGATACTTTTGCATATTGAGCGAATATTTTCCTCTCAATATCCGGGGCAAATGGTAGATCATACTTCCATTGTGCCGCAAACTCTTTTAATTCCTCAACTGTGTGCTCCCTACCCAGTACCACCAGTACAAAATCTTTGTTATCCTTATATTTCAAGTAAACACTATCCTGCAATACGGGTAGTTCCTTTTTGCAGGGCGGACACCATGTGGCAAAGAAGTTGACCCAGATCACCTTGCCTTTTAGATCTTTAGTATCAATCAGCTGTCCGTCTATAGTAGTTGCCTTAAAAGCAGGTGCTTTATCACCAACCTTATTTAGTGTGCCATCATCTTCCTGTGCCATAAGACCAGCAGTTAAAGTGAAAACAAATAGTAAAGTAATCGCTTTTTTAATCATGATTTATTTAATTGATTATCCTGACAATAATAGTGTTTTTTCTTTTCAGAATATACTGGTAAGGGCTGTTTTTAAACGTCTAAAAACAGCATATATATCATATTTTGCTATTCTCAACCCCATACCCCATACCCCGTTCCCCGTTCCCCGTACCAAAAAAAAGGACCACCATCCGGTAATCCTTTTTATTATATTAATGAGATTCGTTATTAATCTGTATAAATCTCTTATTTACTTACCCTCTCAAGGAATTTAAGTATGGAGAATATAAATGCTGCAGCAAGTAAACTACATACTATAAATATTAACCATAATTGCCATAGGTCAAGCTTACCCCAGAAGGTAGATCCAACGAAGAGGAGTTTGTTACCAGTTGCTGTAGCCAGGAGCCATCCTCCCTGCATCACACCCTGGAATCTTACAGGAGCAACCTTGGAAACGAAGGATAGTCCCATAGGGCTGAGAAATAGTTCAGCAATAGTAAGCACCAGGTATGATGACATCAGCCAGTAAGGCATTACTCTTGAAGAGTCAGGTACAGGATTAAATTTTATATCGCCTGTTATCGGGTCAATTATTTTCAACTCGTGCGGAGATACAAGGTTTAGCGAGGCTATAAGAATTATTACAAAGCCGGCTGCCGCGATTAACATACCAATAGCAATTTTCCTGGGAGTGGATGGTTCTTTACCTCTTTTATTTAGCCACGAGAAGAATCCCATTACAACGAAAGTAAGTGCTACAATAAATAGTGGATTGAATGACTGGAAAACTTCGGGTGCAATTGGGTTTTGTGCATCTGCCCCCTTAAATAGAATAGTTGAAAATGTAGATCCAATAACAAGAAGAGCAAGACCTGTTAACCTCATGCCTATTGTTCTCTTTCTGCCTATTACTATAAAGAATCCGGCCAGGAGAGCCAGTACAGATAAGATATTCCACAGGTCAAAGAACATAAATGTAAACGGATCAACAGTCTTTACCGTATAATCCCTTGCAAAGAAAGTCAGGGTCAATCCGTTCTGGTGAAACGACATCCAGAAGAAAATTACTACAAAGAACACCAGTAATAAGGCTATAACGCGCTGCTTTTCATCTTTCTTGGAGATCATAATCATCCAGGTAACGAAGGCTGTAAAAAGACCAAATGCTGCCCCGGTGATCATATCTTTCAGAAAGCTAACACCAAAGGCTACTGCCACACCAACAAGAAGTGCAACCGGTATTGCAAGTTTACTTTCTGATAATGTTATAGTCTTCTCGCCTTTAACCTTTTCTTTATTAGGTAGATGACGGTTAAAGATTACGTAGGCAAGTAAGGAAACAACCATCGCAATAGCTGCAACACCAAAAGCGTAGTTATACCCTACAGAGAAAACATTAAGATAATCTGCTGCAAAAGCTGAGAGATCTGTAACCGGGCCACCCAGGCTAACATTATCTGCAAGTGTTTGCAACTGCTGAGGGTCCTGTAGTGTTCCGTTCTGGAATTGATGACAGATTGCCGGCAGGCTTCCATCATGAAGGTATCCATTTGTTTTTAGCCACCAGTTTCTGACACCGTTTGCAGCAAAAGGGGCAAAGAAGGCACCAACGTTAATACCCATATAAAATATCATATATGCCTTATCCCTGACTGCATCATACTTGGGATTATCGTACATCTGTCCAACAACGGCCTGGAGATTACCTTTAAATAATCCATTCCCAAAGGCAATTGTTGATAAGCCAACAATAGTTATAGGTAGTGCCAGTCCGGGGATTGCCATTATCGCATAGCCTCCGAACATTACAATCTGCCCTAATAATATTACTGTTTTGTATTTTTTCGTTGCATCAGCAAGAATACCGCCAAGTAATGCAAGAGCATAAATTGCATAATAGAACCAGCTATAAATATCGCCAGCAGTATCCTCAGCCAGGCCATATTTAGCCTGGAGGAAGAGTACCAGGATGGCCATCATTGTGTAGAAACCGAATCGCTCTCCCATATTGGTGAAGAAGGCAACCAGTAATCCTTTTGGATGATCTTTTAACATAATCGAGTATTTAGTTTGTAAACTTATTTTCAGTGTCAACAAATATATGAATCTTTTTTTATTGGAATAGATAATGTTTGTCATCTGATAATAATTATAAAATATCTTCTATGTATCGTATTATGGATTAAATTTGTAGAGGTGTTTAAAACAAACTCAAATGAAATTATTTACCGCCGAAAATATTCGTGAAATTGATAAGTATACAATTGAAAATGAACCTATTCGGTCGATAGACCTTATGGAAAGGGCAGCAAGTGCCTTATTTAATTGGGTAAGCAAGAATATTGAAAAGAGTTCCTCTGTTGTAATATTTGCAGGCCCGGGGAATAATGGAGGTGATGGACTTGCACTTGCAAGAATGATGTACGAAGCTCGCTATGGAGTAGTTTTATGCTATATCAATTTTACTGAAAAGACTACGGGCGACTGGCAAATAAATATGGAGAGGCTGGAAAAAACAGGTATTAATATAATAAATGCCAGGTCTGTTGATGATCTTCCGATTCTTTCATATGAGACCTTGATTATCGATGCAATTTTCGGTACTGGTCTGGACAGGAAACTTGAGGGATTCCCGTCAGAAGTGGTTAAATATATAAATCAGTCGGATGCAGGAGTTGTAGCACTTGATTGCCCATCAGGCCTGTTTAGTGAGGATAACACAGGCAACGATCCGGATTCAATTGTAAGAGCCGATACAACCCTTACCCTGCAGTTTCCAAAAGTGTCATTTTATATGGCCGATAATTATCGTTATATCGGCGATTACTTTTCATTACCAATCGGACTGCATCCAAGGGCTATAAGGGAAAAAACAACAAGCTTTTTTGCACTGGAAAGTTCGGTGATTAAACCATTGCTGAAAATTATCGGGAAGTTTGATCATAAAGGGAATAATGGTCATGGTTTAATGGTAGCGGGCTCTTGTGGAAAGATAGGTGCTTCTGTTCTTTCTTCACATGCAGCACTCAGGACTGGCCTGGGTTTACTTACGGTACATATACCCGGGCCTGCAGCTGATATTATCCACGGGGCAATTCCCGAAGCCATGGTTCAATGCGACCAATCTGATATTCTGATTTCCAGGGTATATAACACAGATCGCTATGATGCTATTGGAGTTGGTCCCGGAATAGGAACCAAACCTAATACAGTAAAAGCCATTGAAGATCTTTTCAAAAATTATAAGGGCCCACTGGTGGTGGATGCTGATGCAATAAATATTATAAGTAGAAATAAGGACTTATTAAAATACCTTCCTGAGAACACTATTCTTACACCTCATCCCGGTGAATTTGACCGACTTGCAGGCAAATCAGAGTCATGTTATATAAGGCTTATAAAGCAACAGGATCTTGCACGTGAAACAGCTTGCATAATAATTTTAAAAGGAGCCAATACCTCAATTGTTTTTCCTGATGGTCGCACATGGTTTAATACCACCGGAAATCCAGGGATGGCGACAGCAGGGAGTGGTGATGTTCTGACAGGTATGGTTCTCAGTCTGCTCGCTCAGGGTTATAGTCCGAGTGATGCAGCCCTTATATCAGTCTATGTTCATGGATATGCAGGCGACCTCGCCTCAGAGCTGATAGGTTACGAATCTTTGATTGCCTCGGATATAATTTATAATATTGGACTAGCGTTTAAGAGTATAAGAAAGGATAAAAATAATGAAAAGAATTAGCGGATTAATTGCACTTGTATTTATAGTATTCTCCTGTACCACTATTAAGGAAGTACCGGTTACTGTGAATACCACCATATTGCCTCTGGGCGATACAGTTAAGCTTTACGAGGGGAGTCTGATATATTCCTTGCCTCAGACGGGATTTGAGTTTACCATAGTAGCACAACGTACAATCCAGACTGCAGGGCCATATAATAATTATGCAGACCAGTTCCTGGGCTTAAAAGATATTATAAGAAGTAATCAGACAATATGGAGCCTTAAGGATGTAAAAATAAAATCGTTTAATGAGCTTGATCCGGAGCACTATTATATAATCGAATCAGATGGGTTAGTTGAGACAAATGCACTCTCTCTTAAAGAAGCCGGCCTTATCCTCGATATAAGTCCCTCTGTCTATGAGAACCGGAACTACTATAGTAAAAACCTGGAAAATACCGATATATCAGGTATTGCAATAAGGGATATGGGTTCTGACGAGTATTATGACATTGAAAAAGATACGACCTATAAGATTGTTGAACTCGATACGGCATTTGTGAGAATCCCTTATGTTCTCGAAAGAAGGAGACAACTGTCGCTTGAAGAGCAGGCAGAAAATACTGCAAGAATTTTACTTGAGTTGAGAGAGGGAAGACACCTTATACTTACCGGCGAAGCCAATGTCTTTCCGCAGGATAGGGCTGCTATTGACGAAATAAACAGGCTGGAGAATGAGTACATAAGTCTTTTTTCCGGTAAATCAAGATCAGAAATTATAACCTTCAAATTTTTCCTGATACCTGGAAAAGAAATGGAAGATAAACCTGTTATACTTTGCAGGTTCTCTCCGGAAGATGGAGTGCTTGAAGCCAACGACCTCACTGGCCGGCCGGTTGTTGTTGAGCTTATGAGTGCAGGGAAAGTAGATAAGATAAACCTGGTAGCAAACGATAGTAAGTCAGGTACTTATGATAAGATATATTACAGGATCCCCGAAGTAGTAGATATTAGAGTTACAGATGGAAGATCAACACTCGGTAAGAGCAGGGAGCTTGTATACCAGTTTGGAAAGATTGTTACACTGCCGGCAAACTATATTATCAGATAAGAAGGTTGAAAAGGTTGAAAAGGTTTAGAATGAGTTGAGAATGAGTTTGAATGAGTTTGAAAAGGTTTAGCACCTCTTCTCCTTACCTCTTAGCTCTTAGCTCTCTGCCCTTAGCCCTTAGCTCTTACCTCTTAGCCCTTAGCTTTTCTAGAAACTTCCTTCGAAGTTTTTAGAGAAATCCTCCCATTTTTCTGTCAGATACTTTTTCTCCCCAAAGAAAACCAGCAGGGGTTCAAATTCTTTTGGTCCCCTATAACCAGGAACAGGAGATAATAATTCTCCTTTTTCAGAAAGAAAAATGACGGTCGGATAACTCATCCTTCCCTGCATCAAAGCTACTGCCAGCTGATGTGCCTTGCCAGCCTTCCCATCATTTACGAATTCATTTCCCAGGAAAGTGACAGGCTCCTTTGATTCAGCATCGAATTTAACAGGGATAAAATTCTTATTCATGTAAGCAGCAATAATGGGATCAGAGAAGGTGTCCTTGTCGAGCCTTTTGCACCATCCGCACCAGTCAGTATAAGCATCGACAAAGATTGGTTTTGGATCGGTTTTCATCAGGGCATCGGCTT
Source organism: uncultured Marinilabiliaceae bacterium (assembly GCA_942491535.1). Lineage (GTDB taxonomy): Bacteria > Bacteroidota > Bacteroidia > Bacteroidales > VadinHA17 > JAUVKT01. Next base: position 193,653 of record CALOBV010000007.1, on the reverse strand, counting down.
CTTCAATGGTATACCATTTAATACCATCCTGCCCGGGTAATATGCTAATAGTAAGTAGTATAAATGTAAATATCGATATAAGTTTCTTCATTGTATTCTTAGTTTTTACTAAAATAAATTATGCTAATATACTTTTATTAACAATTGTATAAATCAAATTGTTGTAAATACCACTTCAATATGTTATAAACTCTATTCTTACTTCACTTTTTTTCTTACATTTACCCGCAATAGAAAAAATACTAATCAAGAAATACAAGATGGAAAACATTCAAAAGACAATGAGAGATACTCCGGCCTTGAGATGGCTGATGCTTATTCTACTCAGTGCATTAATCTTCGGTACGTACTGGTTCCAGGATTTCTATGGCGGACTAAAGGGCCTTATGGAGAGTGAGCTTGGCTTCTCAAGTGAGCAATTCGGAAGGGTTATCGGCCTTACAACCATTGCCAATATGTTTGGTATGATAATCGTAGGTGGGATGGTTCTCGATAAATGGGGTATCAGAATTGCCGGACTTGCCTTTGGAGGATTAGCTGTTCTTGGCGGAATAATTTCTGCTGCTGCCACAGCCGGATTTTTTGGCAGCGAACCAAAAACAATGATGACATGGATGATAGTCGGGAGAGTCCTTTTTGGATCCGGACTTGAAGTTACATGTGTTGTGGCAACCCGGACAATAGTGAAATGGTTTAAGGGCTATGAGATGGCGCTTGCAATGGCAATTAATGTTGGATTTGGAAGATTGGGTTCTGCCCTAGGTATAGCTATTTCACCCGATATAGCTAACGGGCATGTTGCTACAGCTGTAACCTTTGCTGCCACATTGATGGGTATTGCATTTATACTACTGATTATTTATACCTTCTTTGATATAAAACTTGACAGACAAAATAAAGAGGAGGCCGGAGCATCAGCCGATGAGGAATTTAAATTTAATGACCTGGTTAAACTTGCTACCAATCCCTCCTTTATATATATAGCTTTGCTCTGTGTGTCGTTCTACGCAGCTGTATTCCCGTTTATACAGTACGCTCCTGATATGCTGGTAAATAAATTTGGATTTGCGTATGCCCTTCCTGCTGATGGAAGCGGAGATATCCTAATCTTTGGCAGCAAGGCACTGGGTAATGCCAGTATTTATGTTGCGTTCTTTTTGTTTGGTATTGGCTTTTCGGCAGTGCCCGCTAATCTGAAAACTAAAACGCAGAAATATGCTACAATGCTTATTGTATTTCTAGTTTTTATATTTTTTATCAACAGCTTGAAAGATGTACTGAAACTGTGGTTATCAAACGGACCTAAAACAGCATCGCTTATCCCGCTGGGTACCATACTGTTTACCCCGATATTTGGCAACTATGTCGATAAAAAGGGGAAAGGAGCATCGCTGATGATCCTGGGATCTTTACTTTTGATTTTTGCTCACCTCTCACTTTCATTAACAAACGCCCCGATATTTGCGTATGCCGGTCTTTTTAGTCTTGGTATAGCATTCTCCCTTGTTCCGGCTGCAATGTGGCCTTCAGTAGCAAAGATTGTTCCTGAGAAGAGATTGGGCACAGCATATGCATCCATGTTTACTGTTCAAAACTGGGGATTAGGTCTTTTCTTCTGGGGTATAGGCGCTGTACTTGATCTTGTTAACAAGGCAGATCTGGAGGCTATTCGTGCTGGAGAGGAAGTATACGACTACACTATTCCAATTTTAATATTGGTTCTATGTGGGGTAGTTTCAATGTTTCTCGCATATAAACTTAAGGCTGCTGATAAAAAACAGGGATATGGACTTGAATTGCCATCAGGAGTGGCATAGGAAAATCATCTCCTACGTGATGTAGCTTATAATATAATAATTAAAGTCCCGTAACGCGGGACTTTAATTTTATTGATTGAACAGTTGGGGGTAATAAATAGTTACTATAGTAATAAAGGAGGTGAAAATAAATTGCTAAATTTATAGCTATAAAAATAGGATATAATGAAACAAGTTGGAATTTTTTACGGACCGGTTGGAGGATCAACAGAAGCAGTGGCCAATAAGATAGCTGCACTTATCGGAAAAGATAAATGCAGTACCAAGGCTGTTAGCCTGTCATCTGTTGATGATCTTGCTGAATTTGAAAATATTATTTTTGGAATTGCAACAATTGGTAACGAAACATGGAATTCAGAACCACTTCAGAGTGGCTGGTTTTCATTTATGAATGACCTTGAAAAATCTGATATCTCCGGCAAGACTATTGCATTGTTCGGACTGGGTGATCATATAAGGTATGCAGATCATTTTGTTGATGCCATGGGTGAATTGAATAAAGTATTGTCGGAGAAGGATGTCAGCCTGGTTGGTCAGGTAGATTCATCCGACTATACCTTCAGCGAATCGGTGGCCCTCGACGGAGATAAGTTTGTCGGCCTGCCTGTCGATGAAGATTTTGAGCCCTCACTTACCGATGAAAGGATTAAGCAATGGGTAGCACAGCTTTTGAAAGAATTTAATTAACAATAATCTTTAATAATAAAAAATATGAGTGATATACGTAATCTTGAGCCTAAGGCTCTCTGGAATTATTTCGCAGATATCTGTAAAATACCACATCCTTCCAAGAAGGAAGAGAAGATAATCGAATTTATGAAGAATTTCGGTGAGAGCAATGGCCTTGAAACAATAGTTGACAAGACCGGGAATGTAATTATCAAGAAACCTGCAACACCTGGATATGAAGACAGAAAAGGAATTATCCTGCAGGGTCATATTGATATGGTTCCTCAGAAAAATTCTGATAAGGTTTTTGATTTTGAGAAAGATTCAATTCAGCCAATGATCGATGGGGAATGGGTTACAGCAGATGGTACAACACTAGGTGCAGACAACGGAATGGGTGTTGCGGCTACAATGGCTGTTCTTACCGATGATACTCTCGAACATGGCCCGATTGAGGGACTGTTTACCATTGATGAAGAAACCGGTATGACAGGTGCTAATAACCTCCAGCCTGGTGTGCTTGACGGGGAAATAATGATGAACCTTGATTCGGAAGATGAAGGAGAACTTTATGTTGGTTGTGCAGGAGGTATAAATGTATCGGCCAGCAAGGAGTATGTACAGGAAAACACTCCTTCAGGTGTTGTTGCTTATAAGGTGTTCGGTAAAGGCATGAAGGGCGGTCATTCAGGATTGGATATTCCGCTTGAACGGGCTAATGCTAATAAGGTGATGGCAAGATTTCTGCTGGACGCAGAGACGGAACTGGGTGTAAGAGTCTCTGAAATGGCTGGTGGTGATCTTCGGAATGCTATTCCCCGAGAAGTTTATGCAGTTGTTATAGTTCCTGAAATTAAAGCAGGTGAATTTGAATCATTTGTAAAAGAATTCGCCGATGTTATTACTTCAGAGTTTGCAGAAACAGAACCTGATATGACATTCTTTGCAGAAAAGACTGATTTGCCTGCTAAAGTAATGGGCGTTAGTGATCAGTTTAATATTGTTCGTGCAGCTCTCGCGTGCCCAAATGGTGTGCTGAGAATGAGTCAGAGCATGGAGGGAATGGTTGAGACATCAAATAACCTCGCAATAGTAAAATGTATTAATGGAAAATTTGAAGCGCTAAACCTTACAAGGAGTTCGGTTGATACAGCAAAGGATGCTGCTGGTAAGAATATCGCAGGTGTCTTTGAGATTATAGGAGCAGATGTATTGCTCGATGGCGGATACCCTGGATGGAAACCCAATATGGACTCACCTATATTGAAAACCATGACGAGTGGATACAAGGATCTTTTTGGAAAGGTGCCTGAGATTAAGGCAATTCATGCCGGACTTGAATGCGGAATAATTATGGGTCCCTATCCTGATCTTGACGTGATATCATTCGGACCAACTATCAGATTTCCTCACTCTCCTGATGAAAAGGTGAAAATTGATACCGTACAGAAGTTTTACGACTTTCTTGTTTATACTTTAAAAAACGCACCTAAGAAAGCTTAGGAGGATTTATTACCTTCGGTGAGCTCGCCCGATTAAGATCGGTTCCAGATTCCAGATTAACGATTTTTGATCTATTATCCTCACGAAAGTGGTGATCTACTGGATTATAGGAAGATCCCTGATCAAGTCAGGGATGACATCATTCAAATCTAGAATCTGGAATCGTTAATCTTAAATCTTAAATCAAGGGGATTTGGACATATTCAAACCAGATACTATGAAAAGAAACATTATCTATATTTCTGTTCTCTTAATCGTTTTATCTGCATGTACCTCCAAATCTCCCGATCTTATCGTTGCCTGTGGCTGGGATGAAGTATTTATTGCTGATATAAGCCAGGATGTTCCTGCCAAGGTATGGAGTTGGAAGGGAGAGAACAGTGAAGGAATGCCATCATATATGAGATATAAATTCCTTACCACTGATGAATGTAAACCCTACAGTAAGGGAAAAAAAATACTAATTACAAGTTCAGGTGGAGGCGTCGCCTATGTTGAAAGGGAAGGTGGAAATACATTGTTCTATGCCTCTGTTGCAAATGCACATTCTGCAGAATTATTACCGCATAACTTAATTGTTGCCGCTTCCTCCTACTCCCTCGAAGGCAACCGATTAAACCTTTATAGCTTAGATAGCTCAAATCTGGTTATCTATAGCGATTCACTCTATGGAGCGCATGGCTTATACTGGGATAATAAGGCAGAACTACTCTGGGCTCTTGGATCTAACGAACTAAGAAGCTATTCCTTGAAATTCGAAAATAATATTCCATTCCTGAGCCTTGAATTCACACAGGCCTTACCCGAAGATGATGGTCACGACCTTGTTGTAAGCTCAAATAGGAAGCTTTTGTGCCTCTCTACTGCTAATTCTGTATGGCTTTTTGATACAGATCAAAAAATATTCTCAAAACACCCTGACCTGGGAGAGATTAATAAGGTTAAATCAATTTCCTATAATTCATTGAATGACGAGATAGCTTATGTAAAAGCTACTGAAGACGCCTGGTGGGCTTACTATATACGATTTGCCGGATCAGGAAGGGTTATCCATTTCCCGGGAGAAAAGATATATAAGGCCAGATGGCTTTATTAAGGCTCAAGGCTCATGGAACAAAGTACAAACTATAGCCTGTAAGCATGTTGTAATTCTCATCTCTTATTTCGTAAATCTAATCCTTAATCTGCTAACATTTATCTCGAAAATCTGATATAGTAATTCAATTCCTTGTTTTCATAAATTATAACTATCAGTAATACAGTTATATAGGACTGTGTAATTATTCACTGTTGAATAATACATCACCTGATGTATAATTCAACACACCCCGTATCATGCATAATATCAGATATATATAGGATATTTCACTGTATAGGTGTTGATATATGCAACACAATTTGCAAATTTCAAAGAATCGATCATTTATGTAAACACTTAATATACAGATAGATGCACTAAGAAAAGTGACTTTGGCATCCTATTTGACTAATAGGTGTTGAAAAAGTAAAATCAATCAATGAATGTCGAAAAAAATAAAATCATGAAGAAATCATTAATTATCTGTATCCTGGCTTTAATTCCATTTATAAGTGGAACAAGTCGTAATATGTATCCTGGCACTACAGTTAGTGCTTCTGATACATTAAAGGTATTATGCACAGAATGCCTTTCCGATCTTATGGCTTCAATACAGGATGAGTATAAGCTATTGAATCCAGGCATCAACCTGAATGTGGATCTTATCGGAGAAGGTGTTGAAACAGCTCAGCTCAATGCGGGCGAGTTATTGCTTACGGCTAATCCTGGTTATGGATTTTCAAATATAGGTAACTGGTTTGTGACAGTAGGGAGAGACATACTTGTTCCTGTAGTAAGTAATAAAAACCCATACAGGGAAGAACTAAAGATGAAGGGGATTGAATTATCCCGTTTCTCTGATCTGATCAGATACGGAGAAAATCTCAAGTGGGGAGATATTCTTGGCACAAGCAGTACCGAACCGGTGAGTATATACATTGATAAGGGTCCTAATACACTCGACCAGCTTCAAAGTTTTACAGGACTAAATAGGGAAGAACTGAAATATCTTGAAGCCAGGGCCAGTAATGATGCCGTTGAACGGGTTACAGCCAATAAGTTTGCATTTGGTTTTGTAAGGCTTACAGATCTTGCTGGCAGCGACCTGCAATTATTTGTCGACGGACTTGATATTATTGCTATCGACCAGAATGGAAACGGCAGGATAGATCATTATGAAAACTACCAGCAATCTTACAGCGAACTTACCAGGGCTGTCTGGATAGGAAAATACCCGAGGTCATTATTCAACGAGTTAAGACTTGTAAGTACTACTGTACCGAATGATGAAGCGTCGCTCGATTTTATTGAATGGATGCTAACCTCTGGTCAGGTTCAATTAACTGCCAGTGGTTTCAGTGAACTTGTCTCCGGTGAGATCAGGTCATCACTTAACCATATTTATGCTGCTGAGTCAAATATAAGTGTTGAACATCAGGCATATGCAAAGGTAGGCAGAGCCTTTATATGGATCCTGGGTATTATAGTAATGATTATTCTATCGGGAATTGTAGTTATGCTTGCATCAAAAAGAAGTATACCTGAGATTAAGGAAGCCAGAGTGTCCGGAATACTCGACAATAAGAAAGTGCTTATCCCGGGTGGTGTATTATTCGATAAAAGTCATACATGGTCGTACATGGAGAAGAATGGCATGGTTAGGGTAGGGGCGGCCGACTTTCTGCAACACATTACAGGCAAGGTAAGTAAGATAATACCGAGGAATCCAGGAGAATCAATAAAGAGGGGAGAACCTATGTTCACGATAGTTCAGGATGGCAAACACCTGGTACTTTATTCACCTGTTAGCGGAACAATTAAAAATGTTAATAAAGAACTAACTCTTAACAGTTCAATGATTAACAATTCCCCATATAATGATGGCTGGATTTATGAAGTTGAGCCAAGTAAATGGATGGCTGAGTATAGAAATTTCCTGATGGGTGATAGCTACAAGGAGTGGTTATCGAAGGAAGTAGTCAGGCTAAAGGAATTTCTTGGCACACACTTATTCCGTAATCAGTCACCTGAATTACAACCTGTAATGCAGGACGGTGGTGAGATTGTAGATAATCTCCTAGAAAATATGGGTCCAGACCTCTGGGAGGAATTTCAGCTGGGATTTATAGACAAAGCATTTTAGTAAATATATTTATCAACCAACCAAAATTATTTATAATATGAGTATAGATCGACGAAACTTTCTGAAGGTACTGGGAGTCACTGGCGTGGCACTCGGTACCGGAAAGAAACTCAAAGCGGCTCCCAAACCCAACAAGGGTAATGATAAGGAGTTCTACGCAATTCTTTATGATTCGACCCGGTGTGTTGGATGTCAAAGCTGCGAATTTGCATGCGCCTCTGCTCACGGTCTTCCTGAACCTGACTATGAAGATATGCCTGAAGTAGGTAAGCTCAGACTTGCTAATGAGAACAGACGAATGGTTATTAATGCCTATCCATCAGATGAAGGGGATATATATGTTAAGAACCAATGCATGCATTGTAATCAGCCAGCATGCGCTGCGGCCTGCCTTACCGAGGCTATGAAAAAGACCGAAGAAGGTCCTGTTATCTGGAGGGGAGATAAGTGTATGGGATGCAGATATTGTATGGTATCGTGCCCATTTGATGTTCCTAAATTTGAATATCACAGTGCTAATCCAAAAATTGTGAAGTGCGATATGTGTGCTGATCGATTGGCTGAAGGTAAATTACCTGCCTGTGTATCTGAATGTCCTGCCGAGGCACTTACATTCGGTACAAGGAGAGAGATGATAGCAGAAGCACGAAGGAGGATAGCATTGAATCCGGAATTGTATTATGATCATATTTATGGTGAGACTGAAGCAGGTGGAACAGGTTACCTTTACCTTTCACCAGTGCCATTTGAGAAACTGGGAATGAAAACCAACCTGCAGAATAGCTCATATCCTGAATTAACAAAGGGATTCCTTTACAGTGTTCCATCAATTTTTGTTCTCTGGCCGGCAATGTTACTGGGATTACATAATGCAACAAAAACTAAAAGTAAGGAGGACCTGGATAATGAGTAATTCACAAGCTACGATAATAAAAGATCGTGAATCAGAACCTGTAAAAAAGTTTCTAAAAGATCAATTTAAACCAAGAGGTAAAATTTTTACACCTTTTAATATTATTTCAGTACCAATTATTATTCTTGGTATAGTTCTAATAGTTATCCGTTTTATAAACGGCATTGGAGCTATTACAAACCTTACCCAGGATGTGCCATGGGGATTATGGATTGGTTTTGATGTAGTTACCGGCGTTGCTTTTGCCGGTGGAGCATATGTGATAACATTTATGGTTTATATACTTAAGCTTAACAAGTATCAATCAATTGTCAGGGCTACTGTTTTGAATGGTTTTCTCGCTTATGTGTTTTATGCAGGAGCCCTGCTTCTCGATTTAGGTAGACCCTGGAATGTAATTAACCCCATAATTGGAAATAATTTTGGTGTTAGTTCTGTTTTGTTCCTGGTAGCCTGGCACTTCCTGCTTTATATGATTGCCCAGCTAATTGAATTTTCACCAGCTATCGCAGAGTGGCTTGGTGCCAGGAGGATCCATAAGATCCTTTCCAGCATGACCCTGGCTGCAGTTATATTTGGTATTACACTGTCGACACTTCACCAATCCGGACTGGGAGCTCTTTTCCTGATGGCTAAAGAGAAAATTCATCCGCTATGGTATAACGAATTTATTCCGATACTGTTCTTTGTATCGAGTATTTTTGCTGGATTATCGATGGTAATCTTTGAAGGGTCTATTACTCATAAGGTATTTTCAGATCAGATAAGTGATGATAACCATCATAATCATAATGGCATATTAACCGGACTCGCAAGGATTTGTGCAGTTACAATGTTCGTGTATTTCTTTCTCCAAATTCTTGTATTTGTTCATGGTAGGCATGGAGACCTTCTTAATACCAGAATGGGTTACTGGTTCCTTACTGAAATATTTGGGTTTGTGGTGCTGCCAATGATACTGTTTTTCTACAGCTACAGGAAGAGAAGTGTTAAACTCATTAGAGTAGCAGCACTGATAACAATGGTCGGTATTATTATTAACCGTCTGAATGTTACAGTGATAGGATTTAAATGGGATGCTGCTGTACCTTATGTTCCGTCGTGGATGGAAATTGTTGTAACACTTACAGTCCTATTTATTGAAATCTGGATCTTCAGGTGGATAATATACAGACTCCCGGTTCTTCGTGAATCACCGAACTGGGCAAAATCAGTCAATTCACATTAATAATTAATCTTTAATACTATCTAATTATGGATGCATTTAGTTATACTAATATCTTTCAAACAAAAGGGATAGAATATATTATCGTTATCGCTTTCCTGATTCTGATAATTCCCTTCTGGCAGATTATCACACGTCCAGTGGTACAACAAAAAATAAAGGAGGTGATAGGCTTTCTGTCTGAAAAGATTCTGCAGATCCCAAAAGGATTACAATACAGCAGGAATCATACCTGGGCTCAACTTAAAAGAGACGGGGAGGCTGTTGTAGGGATAGACGATCTTTTAAATCACCTGGTTGGTGAAGTAAAGATTGATCCGGTCCGCGAAAGCGGTGATATGATAAAGAAAGGAGATAAGATTGCAGAATTGCTTAAGGGTGACAAAAAACTTGAGCTCTTTTCTCCTATTTCCGGAAAACTAATGAGCTACAATACCATGCTCCTGAACGATCCTTCTCTTTTGAATAGCGAACCTTATGATAGGGGCTACCTGGCTTATATAGAACCACAGTCGTGGATTAAGGAAAGCTCCGATTTTGTTACTGGAGAAGATGCAGTAAAATGGGAAAGCGAAGAGTTTGTGAAGTTTAAGGACTTTATGGCTAAAACCACACAGCTCCAGGGGAGTAACAATGAAAAGGTGATTATGCAGGAGGGTGGTGAAATAATTGATAATCCTCTGGCTGAATTGCCCCAGGTTATATGGACAGAGTTCCAAAAGCAGTTTCTTAACATATAAGATATTTTTATAGAGATATTTAAATGTTATGATGCAGCATTTTAGTAAATTAGAGGGTTCATAAGTTATATTTACTAATAGAATGATAAGAGTTCGGGATGATCGGGTTTACCGGTCATCCTGCAACTATTTTAAGAAAATGATTCGGTTTAATTCTTTAAGGGCTCATATAGTATGAAGAACAACTTGAGTAAGATTGCTTCGTATATTGGTAATACTCTTATCTTTAGAAATATCAGGAAGTTCAGATCTTCCATATACGGGAGGGTTGTGTACATCTTAACCGGTTCGCTGATAGTTCTGTTTATACTTTTTAATATAGTATTCAGATCGATATATGCAGATTTCTTTAATAAAACAATCAGGCAGAGCGGAGATAATGCCAGCTCAATTGTGGAGGGATCTCTTTATTATTCAATGTTGGAAAATGATAAGGGGATGTTGCAGAGGACGCTGGATATTATTAGTACAATGTCGGGCATCGACCAGGTAAACATGTATGATGCTAACGATAACCTGGCTTATTCTTCTGTCGTTCCCGGAGATAATGTGCACGGAGATCCGAATTGTAAGAGTTGCCATACCGACTTCGATGATTTATTCCCGGAAACAATAAAATCATATCATATTGTTGGTGATACTTCTAATTGCGGGGTATTAGGTTCTGGGAGTAACGGCAGGCAATTATTGATAAGAACACCTATTCTGAATGAGCCTTCATGTTCGGCTGCTGCCTGCCATGCTCACAATTACGATGATAAAGTTCTGGGTTCTCTGGTAATTAAATTGCCACTTGATGATATCGATTCTTTTGTTGATACCGCCTCAACAGAATTTCTGCTTATTGCTACAATTATTACTGCCCTGCTGGTTAGCTTTCTTGTTATTTTTACCAGGAAGAGGATCAAGGATCCCTTATTAAATATTATTGAGGCCAGTGAGGCAGTTTCAAGAGGAGATAACAGTATCAGGATAGATATAAAACCTGATCTTCTTAATGATTTGTATAAGGTGTCGATGGCTTTTAATAATATGCTCGATAATATCGATAAGGCTACCAATGAACTTCAAAATTGGTCGCACCAGCTTGAATATAAGGTTCAGAAAAAGAGCGAGGAATTATCAGAAGCACAAAACGAACTGATCCATGTTGAACGAATTGCATCTCTTGGTAAACTTTCTTCATCAGTGGCTCACGAAATAAATAATCCGCTCTCGGGAATCCTGGTTTATACGAAACTGGTACATAAACAGATAAATTCAGATGATTTCAGGCATCCTAAGAAAGAAGCTCTCCTGAAACATCTGAAATATATCGAAGGTGAAACAAAAAGATGTGGTGATATTGTTAAGGGACTTCTTGACTTCTCACGTAAAGATCAGGATGACTTTATTGAGAATAGTGTTCACGATATTATCTTATCAACCTGTAAACTGATAGATCATTCGATTAAGATTGCTGATATTAAAATGACGATGGAATTAAATGCCGAAAACGATATTGCATTTTGTAATCCTAACCAGATTAAGCAGGCTTTATTTGCGGTACTTGTAAATGCTACCGAGGCGATAAATGAACAGGGCGAAATTATAATAAGGACAAATAATAATGATGATGAGTCTGTTTATATTTCAATTTCAGATACAGGAATTGGTATTGCTCCCCACGATATGGCACATATCTTTGAGCCATTCTTTTCAACAAAGCGCGATACAAGAGGTACCGGCCTTGGTCTGGCCATCGTTCATGGTATAATTGAAAGCCATAAAGGCAAAATCGAGCTTGACTCAGTACCTGGTAAAGGAACAACTGTTAAAATAAACCTGCCCCATAAGAAGGGCTAGATTAAAACCATAAGCCAATGTCAGAAAAAGTATCTATACTAATAGTTGATGATGAGGAATCAGTAAGAGATTCTCTTTATAACTGGTTTATTGAAGATGGTTACAGAGTGGAAACAGCCGAGAATGCCAAAGTGGCTCTGGCACTTGTTGAAGAAAAGACCTTTGATATTATACTGGCTGATATAAAAATGCCAGGGATGGATGGTATGGAAATGCACAGGCGGATTAAAAGTCTGAACAAGGATCCAATATTTATTATCATGACTGCTTTCGCTTCTGTTGATACGGCTGTTCAGGCTCTCAAAGATGGCGCCTTCGACTATGTAACCAAGCCCTTTGATCCGGATGACCTTTCACACCTGATTAGAAATGCTGCAACCCAGATACATTTGAAAGTAGAAAATGAAAGCCTTAAGGACAGGATAACCAGTCTCGAAGATATTGATGACATGATCGGTGAGAGCGATGCTATGAAAAAAGTTTTCAAGGAGCTGGAAAGTGTCGCAAAATCTAACTCATCGGTTATAATAACCGGTGAAAGTGGCACTGGAAAAGAATTGATAGCGAGGGCTATTCATTCTAACTCACCAAGAAAATACTTTCCCCTGATAAGTGTGCATTGTGGGGCACTGACAGAAAGTTTGCTGGAAAGTGAGCTCTTTGGTCACGAAAAAGGAGCTTTCACCGGAGCCACATTTAACAGGAAGGGCCGATTCGAAATGGCTGACGGTGGAACTATTTTCCTTGATGAGATAGCTACTATCTCCGGGAAGATGCAGATCGAACTATTACGGGTTCTCGAATCTAAGACTTTTGTAAGGGTAGGGGGTAATAAGGAGATAAGCTCAGATTTCAGGGTAATATGTGCTACCAACAGGGATCTTAAGAGTATGGTAGAAAAAGGCACGTTCAGGGAAGACCTCTACTACAGGCTAAATGTTGTAAATATTAATATTCCACCCCTGCGTGAAAGAGTAGACGATATTCCTATGCTGGTTACTCATTTTATTAAAAAGTACTGCACTTCTATGAGCAGGGATTTAATTAGTATCGAATCTGCTGCCCTTGATCAATTGAGCAGCTTTGAGTTTCCCGGAAATGTCAGAGAGCTCGAAAATATGATCGAACGTGCAATAGTTGTAGGTAATGGGAAAGAAATAAAATTGAAGGATCTGCCCATGGGCAAAAATGTAATAAGCAGTTCAATTGAGACCCTTGAAGAACTTGAGAAAAAGCATATCTGGCAGATACTGGATAAATATAGCTGGAATATTTCGAGAGCGGCGAAAGCCCTTAATATTGATAGGGTTACTCTCTATAATAAAATCAAGAAATACGATTTAAAAAAGGCTGAATAATCCTTAAACAGTCTATTTGAAAACTTCAAAAATAATATTGCATCCCTGCGGCTACTTTGATGGTAAAGTACTAGAAATACTATCAAGGGATATGAAGTTGTTTTTTAATTGCCATTCCGAACTGTCAATCTGTAGTCTTGATATGAGTACTTACTATAATCCGGCAAGAAGACAGTATGATGCAAACAGTCTTATAAAAAGTTTATCTCATCTAGCCACTGATGAAACTGTTAAAGTTATGGGAATATTGAGGGTCGATCTCTTTGTTCCTATCCTGACCTACATCTTCGGCCAGGCTGAACTGGGAGGTAATACAGGGGTTTCATCTCTTTATAGGCTGAGAAACGAATTATATGGACTCGAGATTGACAATAATATTCTTATTGAGAGGTTCAGGAAAGTAGTACTTCATGAGACCGGTCACCTGTTCGGATTGATTCATTGCCACACACCGGGGTGTTTAATGCGATCCAGTACCTATGTTGAGGACCTGGACCAGAAAGAGCTTCGCTTCTGTCATAGCTGTAGTGAGCACCTGAGTAAGTTTGTGTAATTGGGTGTTAAGCTATTAAACCCAGTTTCAACCTTTTACCTTAATTTCAATCATAACATCATCCTTCATCACGTTGAAATTAGGTTTTACATTTACGGCTGTAATTACACCTTCGACAGGACTATGGATTTCGTTTTGCATTTTCATTGCTTCGAGAATAAGCACAGCCTCACCACGCTGAACATCACTGCCTTCTCTTACAAGAACTTCAATTATTTTTCCTGGCATTGGGGCAATAATACTTTCCTTATCACTCTTACCGCGAGCTTTGCTCAGTACCTTTTTCCGCTTAAGTGAAAATGGTGTTTCAATAGTGAAACTATAACTGATATCATTAAACAGGATTTCGTATTTATTTTGTTTTGCCTGTACAATTTCAACAGGGTATCTCCTGTTTTTCCACAGGATATAGGTGCCGTATTTTTCGTCCTCTTTAATTGTAATCTTATAATCCCTGTTCCCTATAGTTATGTTTTCTTCCAGAGGGAGGTTGAAACTATATTTCTTCTTGTCGCGAAGTGCGTAAAGTATTTTCTTTTTTGCTGCCATAAAAATAAATTACAGGGTTATCTTGAGATTCTCTTGTTTAGTAGCCATGGGCTTAGTTGCTTGCCTTGTTCAAAATCTATTTTCAGATTGCCCTCTTCAAGGTTTTCTTCGACAAAAAGCCTTGTAGCCAGCCATGCTGCAATCATTTCTTCATATTCGCTGTATTCATAGTACTCCTTTATGTCGTTCTCAATAAATGAGGTCGTTATAGTACCGTTTATAAAAAGTTCGTTCCTGACCAGTTTACGGAAGAAAGGGAGGGTGGTTTTGGTTCCTTTTATCCAAACCCTGTCGAGGGCCTGCTTACAGTTTAGAACAGCTTCCTTACGGTCTTTTCCATAGACTATTAGTTTGGCAATCATAGAATCAAAGTTGGCTGCAATTACAGATCCTTTTTCAACTCCTGAATCTATCCTTATATTATCTCCCTCAGGGAGAACAAGGTGTTCTATCTTACCCGGAGAGGGCGTAAATCCGGATTGAACATCTTCGGCATTTATACGACATTCTATAGCCCAGCCTTTAAGCTTAATGTCGTCCTGTTTAAACTTCAGCTTTTCGCCATTTGCAACCCTTATCTGCTGTTCAATCAGGTCTATACCTGTTATTAGTTCTGTAACCGGATGTTCTACCTGTATCCTGGTATTCATCTCCATAAAGTAAAACTCCTTATTTGAATCGAAGAGGAATTCAACAGTCCCGGCAGAGTAATAGGAGGCAGCCGAAGCTATTGTTACCGCCATATCACCCATTATTTTTCTGAGTTCTGGAGTAAGTGCAGGGGATGGAGCTTCTTCAAGTAATTTTTGGTGCTTCCTCTGAACCGAACATTCACGTTCTCCAAGTTGGAGAATATTACCATGCTTATCAGCAATTATCTGAAATTCAATGTGCTTTGGGTTTTCAATATACTTTTCAATAAATACGGTAGGGTCGGAAAATGCTTTCTCAGCTTCGTTTCGCGCAAGCCTGAAATTACTTTCAATATCTTCTTCCTTTCTTACAATTCTCATACCTCTTCCACCTCCACCTGATGCAGCCTTAATTATAACCGGGTATCCTATTCTTCTGGCAACTTTCTTTGCATCCTCCTCGTTAGGCACCTCTCCAACACTTCCCATTGCCATTGGGATGCCATTGCTAAGAGCAATTTTCCTGGCAATGGTTTTATTTCCCATCTTATAAATAGAATCTGGTGAGGGTCCGATAAAGTTCAAATTATTATCAATACATATTTGTGCGAAATATGCATTTTCGGCAAGAAATCCGTACCCTGGGTGGACTGCGTCCGCATTCATATTACCAGCGATATACACCAGTCTTTCAATATCGAGAAATATCGGAATTTCTGACCTGTTTTCTGTATCATCAAAAATATGATCGGCGCTTTTCAGGTACAATGCGTTGGGTTCAGCGTTTGTTTTAATTACAGTTGTCTCAATACCCATTTTTTTCGCAGTACTAATTATTCTGACAGCTATCTCACCACGGTTTGCGATTAGTATATTTGATATTTTCATAGGCGCTAAATGAAATTGATTAGAGAGGGATATTGCCATGTTTTCGTGAGGGTACCTGTACCCATTTATTGCTCAGGGCCTCAAATGCGGTTATCAGCTTTTTTCTGGTTACGGTTGGATCTATTACCTCATCAATAAATCCTTTTTCATCAGCCACATACGGATTTGCAATTTTATCACGATATTTTTTAACAAGCTCAGCTTTTAATTTTACCGGATCATCAGACTCCTCAAGTTCACGTCTGTATAGTATAGCTACGGCACCTTCCGGCCCCATAACCGCAATTTCGGCAGTTGGCCATGCAAAGTTAAAATCGCCTCCAAGGTTTTTACTGTTCATTACAATATATGCTCCCCCGTATGATTTCCTGAGTATTACTGTAATCTTTGGAACGGTAGCTTCACTGTAGGCATATAATAATTTGGCACCGTTTCTTATTATTCCTGAATGTTCCTGATCCACCCCGGGCAGGAAGCCAGGAACATCTTCAAGTGTAAGCAGAGGGATATTAAAAGAATCGCAGAATCTTACAAATCTGGCTCCTTTAACAGATGAATTAATATCCAGTACACCTGCCAGTACCTTGGGTTGATTTGCAACTATCCCTATAGTCTGGCCTGCCAGTCGTGCAAAGCCAATCACCAGGTTTGGAGCATAGAGCTCGGCAATTTCAAAGAAACTGTTCCTGTCGACTATATTTTCGATAACGTCTATAACGTCGTAGGCCTTATTTGGATCATCAGGCACTATATCCAGTAACTTCTCATTCAGATCCGGCGAACTTATTTCCTCATCCATAATAGGAGGATTCTCGACATTATTTGAGGGGATGTAAGAGAGAAACTTCTTAAGACCAAGAATTGTATTTTCTTCATCATCATATACAAATTGAGCTACACCACTTTTCTTGGCATGAGTCTCTGCACCCCCCAGTTCTTCAAAAGTTACGTCTTCGTTAAGTACTTCTTTAACTACGTTTGGTCCGGTAACGAACATATAACTTGTGTAGTTAGTCATAAATGTGAAGTCCATCAGGGCAGGAGAGTATACTGCTCCACCGGCAGCAGGACCCATTACTACTCCAATCTGGGGTATTATTCCGGAGGATTGAATAATGTTCTGAAAAATTGTTGCATAGCCACTTAGTGAGGCAATCCCTTCCTGTATCCTTGCTCCGCCCGAATCCATCAGAGCAATGATGGGGGCACCCATTTTCAGGGCCATTTCCTGGATCTTGGCAATTTTCTTCGCATGAACAATGCCCAGTGATCCACCCATAATCGTAAAATCCTGTGCATATGCAAAGATCAATCGTCCATTAATTTTTCCGTGTCCGGCAATTACCCCATCTCCAAAGGATTTTTGGACCTTCCCAAATTCTATTCCTTCTGTATTGGGTGTTACAAATGCATCAACCTCTTCAAAACTGTCAGTATCAAAAAGTAGGTCAAGTCTTTCCTTGGCTGTCAATTTGCCCTTCGCATGCTGTTTTTTAGATTTCTCGTCAGAATATTGTTCCTCTAATTGCTTTTGCCTATCCAGGAAGGCCTTATAGTATTTTCCATTTAAATCCATACGACAGTTATTAGCTATTCATCAGTTAGTTACACCTCAGACCAGGTGCCAGAATTTTCACTTCCATTAAATTAACCCTCCTAAAAATAATCATTACTATCAATTTTGCAATAGAAATATTTCGACCATGGTTTCAAGTAATGTTTTTAAGGCGCAGACACTAAGCATGTTAATGTCATATATTTTTCGAACAGGCATATTTTACTTTACTCACTCCTTGACTTTGATCTTGATTTTTCCAGGAGATAGTTATATATCTTATATTGAGATCTGAATTCATCCGTGTTCCCGTTTACAGATACTTTATTTGTTAGTTTCTCATCCAGTACCCTTGCCTTGACATTATCATTCCATTGAATATCAAATATATCTCTAAGTTCCTTCTGTATATCTTTATCGAAAATAGGGACTCCTACCTCAACTCTTCTTTCCAGGCTTCTGGTCATTAAATCACCCGAAGTAATAAAGTATTTTTCATTACCGCCATTGCAAAAAATCATAATACGCGTGTGTTCGAGAAAGCGGTCAACGATTCCTATAGCCTTAATTTTATCGCTTATACCATCTAATCCTGTCTTCATCGAAAACATACCTCTTACATTAAGTCTTACGTCAACGCCTTCATTGCCAGCTTTATAAAGCAGTTGTATTATTTCCTTATCGACAAGGTTATTTAGCTTAATGTGGATATATGCTTTTTTTCCTTCTCTGGCATTCTGTATCTCGTTATTTATTAACCTGCTTATCCTGTTTCTTGAGTAAATAGGTGCAACAATAAGGTGATAGTAATTTGGTCGTTTATAATTCTTTTCAAGGAAGCTGAAGATCTTTGTTACCTCGTTGGTGATCTTTGTATCTGATGTCATAAAGAGATGATCTGTATACACCTTTGCATTATCTTCATTGAAGTTTCCGGAACCGATGCAGGCATATTTTTGCATCTTCCCATTCTTAATTCGTTTAATAAGTACAATTTTTGCATGTACTTTTAATCCGGGCACTCCATAGATTACCTTTACACCCTCCTCTGTCATTATCTTGCTCCAATAGATATTTGCTTCCTCATCAAATCGTGCCTGCAATTCTACAACTGCAGTAACTTTTTTGCCATTTCTAACTGCATTGGTAAGGGCATTTACAACACTTGATCCTTTCCCAATCCTGTATAGTGTGATGTAAATTTCACTAACTGCAGGATCAATTGATGCCTCCCTTAAAAGGTCGATAAAAGTATCGAATGAATGATAGGGGTAATAGGTCAGGATATCCTTTTTTCTCAAATTCGCGAGTATGCTTGACTCAGAATCAAAATCAGGATGATTAATTTTTGGCATATCCATATATTTCAACTTTTCTATGCCTGGATCCGGGAATTTGATTAAATCTTTCAGGTTATGATACCTGCCTCCTGCCAGCAAGGCATCATCTTCAGAAATGGACATCATCTCAGTTATCAGGTTCAAAAGGGGCTTAGGTAGCTCCCTGTCGTAAACGAACCTTACAGGGTTCCCGGTCTTTCTCTGTATAAGGCTTTTCGACATACTTTCCACATATGATTCTGAAATATCATCTATTATATCGAGTTCTGCATCCTTATTTACCTTTACAGTGTGAGCTGTTATCTCCTTGTTTTTAAATAGTGAGAATAGCTCTTTCAAACCATGCCTGATAATATCGTCGAGGAAGATAATATTTGTTTCTTCTGATCCTGAAGGTAGAATGATAAATCTTGGCAGCACGCGTGTAGGTACTTCCATTATTGCATATCTAACCTTCTTTGATGCTTTAAGAGGTGTTATTGTGATACCGAAATAAATTGCATCATCCTTTAATGTAGCTACTGAATCTTCCTTTTTAATAAAGAAAGGCATTAGAATTGGTTTGAGCTTACTGCGAAAATAGCTGCTTACAAACTCTTCCTGCTCTGGACTAAGGTTAGTCTCATTTTTAAATATTATATTTTCCTTCTCGAGTTCTTCAATTATTTCTTCGTATATTTTTTCATAATATATTCTTTGTTCCAGTACTATCCTGTTAATCTCCTTCAATGTTTCGACGGCATTATAGCCCAGGATACTGTCTGACCCTGAGTCAAGCTTTGCAAGGCGTTTTATTGTGGCAACCCTTACCCTGAAAAACTCATCCAGGTTATTTGAATAAATACCGAGAAACCTTATTCTCTCTATAAGAGGTACCTTAGGATTGTCAGCTTCCTGTAAGACTCTGTTATTAAACGATAACCAGCTGATTTCTTTTGGTATATATGCGAGTTCTTTTTCGTGCATGCTATTTATTTTCTCCCCGGTTTCCAAAACAGGTACCCATTGATCTAACTTTTTTTACAAGGGGATGATCTGAAGTTATAAGATTAAGCTTTCCCGCTACCTCTTTGAGAGGTACAGGAACAATATTATTGTCTTTCAGCGCTACCATGTTACCATAATTGCCTTCAGCAATAAGACTTGCAGCTGAAGACCCATACCTGGTAGCCAATATCCTGTCCGACGCGGTGGGTGTTCCACCTCTTTGTACATATCCCAGGATGGTTTCCCTGGTCTCAAGTCCGGTTCTTTGTGCTATCATCTTCGCAATATAATGGCCTGCACCTTTTTTCTTACTGCTTGGAAGAGTAATTCCCTCTCCTACAACAACAATTGAATAATCTTTGTTTTGTTCGGCCCTGTTTTCAAGATAATCAATCACTGTATCGTCATCATATGGTATCTCCGGAATCAATATAACATCACCTCCTCCGGCCATACCAGAATAAAGTGCTACCCAGCCGGCATGATGACCCATTACCTCTATTACCATTATTCGTTTGTGGCTATTTGCAGTTGAGTGTAGCCTGTCTATTGCTTCTGTGGCAATAGTAACTGCCGAATCAAATCCGAAAGTCTGATCTGTTCCATATACATCATTGTCGATGGTTTTTGGAACACCTATAATATTTAATCCTTCCAGACTAAGGCGATACGCTGTTTTTAATGTTCCGTTTCCCCCTATGCAAACAAGACAATCGAGCCCCATCTGATCGTAGTGCTCTTTTATAAGCTCTGGTTTACTTATCGAATTGTTTTCAGAATCATTCTTATTAAATGGTTTTACCCTCGACGTACCCAGTATTGTTCCACCCAGAGTCAGTATGCCCGACAACCTGTTCTCTGTAAGTTCAAAATAATCCTTTGTTATTAGACCGGAGAAGCCATCTGATATTCCGTAGACCTTCATTCCATATTCGACTATGGCAGTCTTTCCAACACCTCTGATTGCTGCATTAAGACCAGGACAATCGCCTCCAGCAGTTAGAATGCCAATTTTTTTTCTTCTGTTTTTTGAGCCCATTAAATTAGTTTTATCGTTTACCTCATATTACTTTATCACAGTTGCCTCTCCATATTTAAGACATTCAAATTTATGAAAAACTATTAACTGTTAAAAGCTGTTAAATTATATAAAGGAATTTGATTGCCGCACTTACATCTGAGATTATAATTATAAATTGTAAGTTTATAAAACCATGATAAAATGAAAAAAATCAACTTGCACTCTGAGGGAGTAAAATTATTGCTGTTTTTTACAGCTATCTTGATGAGTTATAACCTTAACTCACAACAGATTGATAAGTCAGTACTTGATAATGTAGTATACAGATCTATTGGACCTTCAAGACAGGGAGGAAGATATGTAGCCTTTGATGTGGCTCAGGATAAGCCAACTACTTTCTATGCTGCCCTTGCCAGTGGCGGACTTTGGAAAACCACCAATAACGGGATTACTTTTGAGTCTGTCTTTGATGAAGCAGGCCCGATAAGCATAGGAGAGGTAAAGGTTGACCAGAATAATAACGAAATAATATGGGTTGGTACCGGCGAAGCCAATAATAGCAGAACAGCCTATTATGGTGATGGTGTCTATAAGTCGACCGATGGAGGCAAGACATTTAAGAATATGGGTTTGAATGAATCACATCATATCGGACGTATTCTGATTCATCCTGATAATTCAGATATTGTATGGGTGGCAGCCGAGGGCCATCTTTACTCTGAGAATAAAGAACGGGGTGTATATAAGACAAGTGATGGAGGACTTAGCTGGGAAAAGGTGCTGGAAGTAAAGGATCATGGTAAGTTTATAGGGGCAATAGATATGACAATGGATCCAGGTAATCCCGACATCATTTATGCCGCAATGTACGATAAGGTTCGCAGGCCATGGACTTTCAATGCCGGTGGACCCGGATCCGGAATATATAAAACTGTAGATGGCGGAAACAAATGGGAAAAACTTGAAGAGGGCCTTCCCGGAGGTATGATAGGCAGAATTGGAATTGATGTTTCTGAGAGCAATCCTAATATTATATATGCAAACATTGAGAATAATAATATTGAAGGCGTAAGCGATAAGGAAAGATATAATCAGTTATTAAACGGAATACCCCCCAAGGGACAGGAAATTGGATCGGAAGTATACAGATCTGACGACAAGGGAGCTACCTGGCGGAAAGTAGGACCAGAGGGAGAAGCTGTCGGTGGAGGCCCGGGATATTATTATAATCACATCCTGGTCGATCCGGTAGATCCGGAGCATGTTTATGTAATGGCTACAGGTATGCATGAAACAAATAATGGCGGAGAGGAGTGGCACAGGCCTTTTAATTTCGGAGGCGATAATCATGCAATGTGGATTGATAAGAATAACCCCGATCATATGATACTTGGTTATGACCACGGAATGGGAATAACTTATGACAGGGGTGAAAACTGGTATCATCCTGAATTGAAGGATGTAGGACAGTTTGTAGCAGTAGGCTATGATATGGAATATCCATATAATGTATACGGCGGTATGCAGGATAATGGCTCGGCAAAAGGGCCTTCAACAAAGAAAGATGGTTCTCCTATAGTAATCGGAGACTGGGAGCGTGTTGGTGGTGGTGATGGTATGTACAATGTTGTTGCGCAGGACGATTCAAGATACCTCTACAACGAGTCTCAATTTGGGCCTCTTAGCAGGAGGGATCAGCTGACAGGTGAAACAAAAAGTATCAGGCACAGGGGTATGGATCGCTGGGCTTGGAATGCACCTATAGTAGCTTCTGTTCATGACCCTGCTGTTATTTACCATGCCGGCAATAAGGTTGTTAAATCAAGCAATAGGGGCGAAACCTGGACTGAAATAAGCAAAGATTTAACTACCAATGATGAAGCGAAGATTCAGGGTACCGGTAATATACAGTACTGCACAATAGTTACAATGGAAGAATCTGCTGTCCAACCCGGACTTCTTTGGGTCGGAACAGACGATGGTAAAGTATGGCTTACAAAGGATGATGGTAAGGAGTGGATTGATGTTAGCTCAAATATTAAGGGACACCCCGGTTACTGGGTTAGCAGGGTAGAGACATCTGCAACTTATCCCGGTCGGGCCTATGTTACTGTTACCGGATACAGGAGAGACGATTTTAAAGCCTTTGCCTGGAAGACTGATAATTTTGGCGAAACATGGACAAATATTTCAGCCGGACTGCCTGATAATCCACTTTGTGTAATAAGAGAGCACCCTGATAATCCCAACCTGCTGTTTGTTGGCAGTACAAAAATGGTTCATGTTTCTATTGATGGCGGACAAACATGGAATGAACTCAGAAATAATATGCCCTATGTTGCGATCGAAGAT
This sequence comes from uncultured Marinilabiliaceae bacterium, assembly GCA_942491535.1. Taxonomy (GTDB): domain Bacteria; phylum Bacteroidota; class Bacteroidia; order Bacteroidales; family VadinHA17; genus JAUVKT01. The sequence goes on along the minus strand of CALOBV010000007.1, from coordinate 170,485 downwards.
TTGAAGATCCATCCACGCGAGAATGAACTTATAGTAGCAAGCCATGGTCGTAGTTTGTGGATTGCAGATATATCCTACCTGCCTGGTCTTAATAAGGATGTTCTTTCCTCGGATATATTCTTGTTTCAACCCCGTAACAGTGTGAAGTGGGTTAATAATAAGTCGTACACAAGTTCAAGTAATAATTTTGCGGGCAAGAGCGCAGAACCCGGTGTTCCTATCTATTATTTTGTTGATGGTGTAGCAAACGATGCTGTTGTAGAGATACTTGATGGAGAAAGAGTATTATATTCCAGTGATTGTGAGAAAGATAAAGGTGTTCATGGTTTTACATGGAAATTTAATAAGATATTAAGAGAGAAGACCGAGGCTGAGAAAAAACAAACCCAGACAATGATTGAGAGAATGAAATCATTTGGTATGACAGAAGATCAAATTGCTTCCAGGGTAGGCAATCCTGATTATCTGTTCGGGGAAGTTGGCCCTGGAGTATATACAGCACGAATGAAATCAGGAGAGATGGTAATAGAAAAGACATTTACGGTACTAAAAGATCATTGGGTAAAATAAAGACAAAAGACAAAAGTAAAAAGACAAAAGTAAAAAGTAAAAAGTAAAAAGTAAAAAGTAAAAAGTAAAAAGGTAAAAACGTAGCGATCTTATATAATAGAGACTGGCCCTCAAGGATAATTTCACTTGAGGGTCTTTCTTTTAGCTGGGTGTAATGAATCGAAGCGAGAAATTCGTCAAGTAAGCTTTCATAACTTGCAGCTGTCAAAGAAGGATCTCCGGCCAGGTCTTGCTTTAGTATTCTTATCTTTTCATAATCCTTAATACCTTCAATTAGTTTTTCAAGACGTACTGAACTTACAGCTCCCGGATATACAAGATAGGTGTCTCCACTTGGCCAGGTTCTGAACCTGGAGTCGTTAAATGGATCTTCCACCCAGCTGTTATATGCCCATCTGAGGAAGCCAGAGTAACCGTAGGCGGCCGCAAACCATCCAATATATGTATTATCGGCAGGGGGGGAGAAAGTGAAATTATTAGGATGCTCAGGGCGGGCACAGCATGTGTAAAATGTAGTTGGCTTTCCATTAGCTACTCTTTCTCTAACACTATCCCTTTCCGGGTCGAGTCCGATGGCTATACTCAGGTCGTACAACTCGTTATCAATATCTGGTTGGAGAATATTACCGGCCAATGAAATTTTTAACTCAGGAGCATTACTTCTGATAAGGTCTATTATCTTCCTCATGTCTTCTTCTTTCCTCTCATCCATGGCAATAGTTGTTATATTCAGCCATCCCATATCTCTAAGATGTTCCCTGAAATCCTTAAGGAATGGGGTCCATATACTATTATATTCTTCACTTCCCGGCGTCGCAATCAGCTCCTCATAGCCGGTGGTTTTTTCATTATAATAAACAAACCTGTTATTCCATGGCACCATTGAATAACAGTTAATCTGCTTTGTAATACCGCAGCCCATTGCAAAACGAACATACTGGTCGAAAATTGAATAGTCAAAATACCACTTACCTGCATCATCTTTAATCCATGTTATCATCGAACCAAAGGGATCAAATGTTTGTCCGCCCCATGGTTTATCATTTAAAGTAGTAGTAATACATTTTTGTCCGGCCGATGCCAGTTTCTCAAGTAGCGGCTCTAATAGTTCCCAGTGCTCCTGCGACCAGAGCTGAACATTATGATATCTCGAAACAGCAAATGGATTTTGCCATAGATCAAGATGGAAGGTCCACTCTGAAGGAGGGGGCAGCTCCTTATCAATAACTTCTATTTCGAAGTGTAAGATAACAGTATCAGAAAGAGCTTTGATTTCCGAATTATAGTAATATATTCCTGGTTCACAGCTACTTGCTATTTCAAGACTAAGCCATACAGGTCGGGTTTGATTTTTGTTTAGCGTAAGTTTATTTCCATTCTCAAGGATATCAGGACTTAAGTGTGCTGCTATTGTGTCTTTGTTTCTTTCTCCACAGCCATTAATAAATTCGTCTGAAAGGACATACCTGACAATTCTATGCTGAACGTTTGATATTCCCGGGGCAGGAGTTTGTGGGTCAGCTTCTGTTATTATCTCGACTTCGCCAATATCCTGATTGCTCCAGAGCAGAATTGTTGTATGCACCTCTTCGCCTTTCCATGCATTTAGCCTCACTGTATCCAGAAAACCTGTTGTTGGTGGAATACTTCTACTATATGCCTTGTTGCTAGAGGCAAATGAAACATTCAATCCCTTATCAACATGCTCCCAGACCGACAGGTCATAAGTATCAGGATCCTGGGGCTCGCCTGTATTTTTGTTATTATCATCACTGCTGCATGCTACCGAGCTAATAATTATAAGAATCAGACCAATGCAATTGAGGTATTTCATAACTAACTATTTTTATTTTTTTCTACGATATTACTTACTATCTCCTGCATCGTTTTATAATGCCTTTCATTACTTTCAACAAGTTTAAATTGTGTTCTTGCTCTCTCAAGGTTATGCCTTGGGTGATTAATTTTAAAGTATTTATCCCCGTTAATATAATCGCTAAGAAACCTGAGGCCAATAGTAAAGGTAATTAGCCTTGGAGCAAAGGCCAGGTATTCAATCTCAGCAGGGCTAAGTACATTAACGATTTCAGAAAGATAACCTTCTGTGTATGCCTTAAACAAATCAAGATCCAGTTCAACCTTGTTCAGATCAGTTTCATCTTCAGCACTCAAGGTTGCTGTTGTTCTTATAGCATCACCAAAGTCGTAATGAATATATCCTGGCATAACCGTATCCAGATCAATTACGCATAGTGCCCTGTCGTTACTGTCGAAAAGTATATTATTAAATTTAGTATCATTATGAGTAATCCTGGTGGGTATCTCTCCCTCTTTGCCCAGCCTGAGAATTACACCCATATTATCGGCCCTTTCCTTTATAAAAGAAATTTCTTCTTTTACAGAATGAACACGTCCTTTTTCATTTTTATCGACAGCCAGATAAAAAGCCTTAAGCCTGTGTTCAATATTATGGAAGTAAGGGATGGTCTCGTATAGCGAGCTGCTATCCAGGTCGGATAATTGCGCTTGAAACCTTCCAATTGCCTTTCCTCCTTCGGTAGCATGTTGTAATGATTGTACAATATCATAGGCCCTGTGCTTGCTGATGAAAATGTACATTCTCCAGTAGTTATCACCCGGATCGATATAAAAAGGATCTCCATTCTTACATGGTATTACTGTAAGTACTCTTCTTTTCAGGTCAGGAGTTCCATTAATAGATAGTTTTCTTCGAATATGATCTGTTACTGTACTTATATTCTCCTGCAGCTGTTGAATGTTTTTAAAGACATCGTTATTAAGTCGCTGAAGAATATAATCATCGCCTCCCGCTTCATTCGTTTCAACCTTATAGGTATCGTGGATATGACCCGAGCCGTAGGATTCAATTCTTGAAATTGTTCCTTCTATCTTAAATCGCTCAACGATCTCCTTAAATTTCCTCACTTATTCTAATTTGCCTTAAGTTTACTAAATGATTTAAACAGGAAGAATGTTCCTAAAACTGCCATTGCAGCAAGTATTATCCCGTTCAAATTATTACCATATACAAAGCTTCCTATTGAGAATAGCGAACTGTATATCACTATTGTTCCAATAAATACACAGAGGATCTGGAGGGGCATTTCCCACTTCTCATTATCATCTTTCAGCTCAATCCCCTGCTTCTTAGCTTCGTCAACTACATATTTCCAGCCTGGTCCTCCCGGTTTTATCTTAATGTAGAAATTAATAAGTGTGTCCATTTTTTCAGGCCGGGTAAGATAAGTCGTAATTAGCCATGTGAAGGTAGTAATGCCAACAGCTATTAATAGTTTCGAAGAGAAGGCATCCAGTACCCTGGTGGCTACAGCTTCATCAGGAACAACGAGAACAAGTATTACGGCTACCACTGTTGCTCCGAACATAGCAACAATCTCTGTCCATGCATTTATCCTCCACCAGAACCATCTCAACAGATAGATTGCTCCGGTACCTGCACCAGAAAGAATTAATATATTAAAAGCCTGGGTTGCATTATTTAAGAAAAACAAAGCAATTAAGCCTGCCACTATCATTAATATTATTGTTGTTAGTCTGCCAACTAGCACCAGTTCCTTTTCAGGTGCTTCAGGTTTGATAAATCTTTTATAGAAATCGTTCACCACGTATGACGAACCCCAGTTTAAATGGGTACCTATAGTAGACATATAAGCAGCTATTAAAGAGGCCGTTACAAGCCCAAGCCATCCTGGAGCCAGCTTGGTTAGCATAGCAGGGTAGGCGATATCATCCTTCAGGTATGTACTGTCAATATCAGGAAAGGCAGCACGTATTGACTCGAGATCAGGGAAAATTACTAATGAGGCCAGGGCTACAATAATCCATGGCCAGGGCCTTAGTGCATAGTGTGCAAAATTAAATAGCATGGTAGCACCAATTGCATTCTTTTCATCTTTGGCTGAGAGCATTCTTTGAGCTATATAACCACCCCCACCAGGTTCAGCACCGGGGTACCAGACAGCCCACCACTGAACTGCAATGGGAATTATCAGAAGTGGTACCCAGAAGGAGGGATCTGACATATCCGGAAGAACTTTGATGGTATCTTTTAGAGCAGGGTTAGTAAGCAGGTTCTCAAGACTTCCTATTTCAGGTTGCCGAACAGCCACAACAGCTGCCAGGACGGCACCAAACATGGCTATGCTATATTGAAAAAAGTCTGCCCATATAACACCCTTTAATCCGCCCAGGGTTGCATAAATCATAACTACCAGTGATCCTCCAACTACTGCCTGCCAGGGTTTTATGCCCAGCATAACGCCACCTATTTTTATTGCAGCGAGAGTAACAGTTCCCATAATCAGGGTATTAAAAAACACTCCCAGGTATATTGATCTGAAACCTCTCAGAAAGGATGCTGCCCTGCCGCTGTATCTTAACTCATAGTACTCAAGATCTGTCATTACATTCGATCGCCTCCATAGCTTGGCATATATAAAAACAGTTACCATTCCTGTGATTAGAAAGGCCCACCATGCCCAGTTTTTAGCTACACCACTCTCTCTTACCATCCCTGTTACAAGGTTTGGAGTATCTGCAGAGAAGGTACATGCCACCATAGATATACCAAGGAGCCACCAGGGCATTCCCCTTCCGCCTAAAAAGAACTCGGTTGTGTTTTTACCGGCTGTCCGCGAAGCAATCCATCCGATACTTAAGACTATAACAAAAAAGAATCCAACAATTAACCAGTCGATAGTTTGTAACAAGGCTTACAGGATTATGTTAAACATAAAATTGCTGAGTAAATCTAAGATAATTATTTTTGCGTTCCAAGCACAGGAAAGCATTATAGTTTATTAGTCTGAATACCGGAAACTTTCAATACTGGCATATTGCTTTACTTCCAAAGTGTAAATAATATGTTGGCGAATTTGGGTAATTATTAAGCCGTTTAGATGATATTCCACAGTTTACTAAATGTAATATTCTTGAGCAGACCCTTTACTTTTTTCTAACTTTTGAGAAATTTAATATTGATTTAATATTTGGTCAATAACTATGAACTATATAATAGATACTTTTGTATGCTAAATACATATGCTTATGAAGAAAGAGGAAATGATTGAGAAGATCAGGAGCAAGAAAGGTTTTATTTCTGATATGGATGGGGTAATTTACCATGGGAATAAATTATTACCAGGAGTACCTGAATTCGTAGATTGGCTAAAAAAGGAGAAGAAAAAATTTTTGTTCCTTACAAATTCAAGTGAAAGAACGCCTACCGAGCTTAAGGAAAAGTTGGGTCGACTTGGAATAGATCTAGGGAAGAATGTCTTTTATACCAGTGCACTTGCAACGGCTCATTTTTTATCAGTACAAAAACCTAATGGAACAGCATACATAGTTGGCGAAACCGGATTGATAAATGCGATGTATAATGTCGGGTATACTATGAATAATATCGATCCTGATTATGTTGTGATAGGAGAATCAAGAAGCTATTCTTTTGAAAAAATTGAGCAGGCAGTAAACCTTGTATTAAAAGGGGCAAAACTGATAGGAACAAATCCTGACCTTACCGGTCCGGTTGAAGGCGGTATTGTGCCTGCTACCAAGGCTCTTATTGCTCCAATTGAGCTTTCAACGGGCAAACAGGCCTATTTTATTGGTAAACCTAATCCACTGATGATGAGGATGGCTCTTAAAAAGCTAGGCTGCAGACGTGAGGATTCAATAATTATTGGAGACAGAATGGATACAGACATTGTTGCCGGCATTGAATCTGAGATTGATACATGCCTGGTACTGAGCGGTATTTCTAATCTTAAAACGGCCGGTGATTTTCCTTACAGACCACATTATATTCTTGAAGGAGTAAACGAAATAGTAGGTGCTTAAGCAAGCAGATTATTGATTTGAATTCCTTCTGGCCTTTTTGCCCAGGTAACCACCATGATGCCTCTTTGCATATTCGGAGTTTGTAAATCCTATTTTTTCCTGCAAAAGTACAACCAGTGCATCACCAATCACAGTCATCACTGTTGTTGAGGTTGTGGGAGTTAAGCCCAGTATACAAACTTCTTCCGGCTTACCGGTTGTGATTACAACATTAGCGCTTTTTGCCAGTTCACTTTCAGGATTTCCGCTGATAACAATTACCGGTAAACCGGGATAGAGCCGTTCTATTAGAGTAAGCAATTCAACTATCTCCCTTGTTTTGCCTGAATTTGATATAGCCAGGAGAATATCATTTTGCTGGAATACACCAAGGTCACCATGCTGAGCTTCGCTGGGGTGCAGAAAGATGGCTGGTGTTCCTGTTGAGCTCAGGGTAGTGGCCATATTCATCGCAATCTGGCCTGCCTTACCCATCCCGCTTGTAACTACTTTCCCGCCTTTTTTATGTACTCGTTCATATATCAGTTCAACTGCCCTCTCGTAGTTATCGTCTACAGGTATATTCTTTATTGCCAGTGCTTCCTTTTCAAATATCTCATGTACTTTCTTCATATTACTATCCTCTAAATAATAAGCAAATGTAGGAAAAAGACTTGTTTCTGTAATAATAGTGAATCATTATTTGATTATCAGATAAGTTCTATAAATTTGTATATACAGTAATTATTCACGCAGATATTAATTTGAGATTAATAGGTCAACTATAATTAAATGTATTTCGAATTATACCTGTGAGTATTGAACCAGCTTAACTCTAATACTTAGCCAATATGAAAACCAACAGAAGATCATTTATCAGGAATATCACACTGGGTTCCGGTGTTGTTGCTGTGGGATTACCACAAATTGCCTGTTCAGGCAACAGGGACCAGGGTAAGCTGCCACATATAAAGGAACTGGCGCAGAAGAGTCCGGCAATGGAGTTTAATATGTCGGGTTATGCAGCTCCAAAGCTTGACACTGTCAGGGTAGGATTTGTTGGTATTGGCGACAGGGGCTCAGGTGCTGTTAAACGAATGACATATATTGACGGAGTAGAAATAACAGCATTGTGTGATATCAGGCAGGGTGCCGTAGACGGTGCGCAAAAAATACTGAATGATGCAGGATTGCCTGCAGCGAAGGAATATGTTAATGGTGATCGCGGCTTTGACGAACTATGCAATAGTAATGATGTGGACCTTGTTTATGTGGCTACCCCTGGCAATGGCATGTGCCTGTTGCGGTAGCAGCCATGGAAGGTGATAAGCACGCGGCGGTTGAAGTTTCTCTTGCGAAAACACTTGAAGAATGCTGGCAGATTGTTGAGACATCTGAAAGAACAAGAAAGCACTGTGTTATACTCGAGAATTGCTGTTACGACTTCTTTGAACTACTTACCCTAAACATGGTACGCCAGGGTATGTTTGGTGAAGTTGTACATGGAGAAGGAGCCTATATCCACGATCTTGATTACTGGTTGTTTAATAAGCCTGAGGATGAGAAGATGACTGATGGTGCATATACAAAGATGTGGAGGATGCATGAGAACAAGAGAAAGGCAAATGTATATCCTACGCATGGACTGGGACCTGTTTGTCAGGCCATGAACATCAACAGGGGTGATAAAATGGATTACCTGACAGCTATTATGTCTGATGATTTTACCCTTAAGTACAAGATTGAAGAGAAAGCGAAAGAAGATCCTTTCTTCGAGCAATTTGTGGGATGGGATATGAGGGGTAATATGGATATCTCCCTTATTCGTACCAATCTTGGCAAAACAATTATGGTACAGCACGATGTAAGTTCACCACGTCCTTATTCAAGGATTCATATGATAAGTGGTACCAGGGCCTTTGCACAAAAATGGCCAATGCAGCATATTGCATTTGGACATGAGGTAGCAGATGAAGAAAAGATGAAAGAATTATGGGATACTTATACGCCTGAGATTGTGAAGAAGGTGGGAGAGATGGCCAGGCAGGTAGGTGGACACGGAGGTATGGATTTTATAATGGACTGGAGACTAATTGATTGCTTGCGAAATGGACTACCTATGGACATGGATGTTTACGATGCCGCAGCATGGAGTTGTATTACGCCCCTTAGCGAGTGGTCGATAGCTAACAGATCAAATTCGATTGAAGTGCCTGACTTTACCCGTGGCAAATGGAAGACCAACAAACCTGTTGAGCTTACCCTGGTTGGTGGAGGAACGACCGGAACAAGGAATCTTGTCAGGGCTGAAAGTTCTGGTCAGCTTAATATATAATATTCAGTTTTTCAGTCTTACCAGGAGATAAAAAGCAAGAAGAATTAATACAGGTACTCCAAGACCCGCACCGGGTGTAATCTTGTCGGCCACAAGTCCGATAAGCGGACTTATTATCATCGTAGCCAGTGATTTCAATAGTGAGTCAACCGACAGGCAGGTAGCAAGGTTTTCTTTACTTGATGAATATGAAATGGTAGATATAGCAATGGGTCTGCGTAAGTTTTCAATTGTAAACAGAAGGATAAACATCAAGACAGACAGGTAGAGGTAGTTAAGGTGATAAAATAATGAAGTACCGGAAAGAATAATTATAAAAGCCAGGAATGTATAATTCATTCCCTTAAATTCTGAGCCTGATAACTTTGCTGCTTTACCCGATAATCTGCTGGCTGCGCTATTAATTATGAAAATCAAAGAGTAGATTATCCCAAGAAAGAGTGAACTGCTGCTTTCGCTATCAAGACCTGGAAAGCTGCCAATTATGACTGTAATAGAAATAATAAGTGGTTGGATATAGTCTTTTGATGCGTTGAAAGCTCCGCTTATAAGAGATGAATTTAAGAATACTTTGAATCTCGATGCTTGCCTCAGATTTGTCGCCAGAGTCTTGATAGATTGAACGAGTTTAGACCTGAAATCTTTTAATCTTATCTTTTCAGATTCACCGTCGAGATACTTTGGATAGGTAATAAGGTTTACAAAATTAAGAAGGTAGGGTATTATTGCAAAGGCAAAAACTATAGGATAATTTTTGAATATTATTACTATTGCAGCTGCAATAAGGGCTGATACAGCAGAGCCTTTTTGCGACCAGCTTCTTGTATTTCCATAATATTCCACTCTGTAATTACTCCATCCATTACGCTCAAGGTAATCAAATATCATTGCCTTATGAGTGCCGGTTCGAAAAACATCCCCCATGGCAAAAATAATCATTGCTATTATGAGAAATGCATAGCCTGGTGCAAGAAAAAAGATTATAAATGAGCTTATATAGAAGGTAAACGAAATAAGCATTGCCCTTCTTCTCCCACCTGAATCAGCAACTATTCCGGCGGGTATCTCAAGCAGGTTAATAGTTATTTCTTTGATAGAATAAAGTATTCCGGCCTGCAGATACGTTATGTCCTTACTCAGCAGGAAAAGCAAAAAAAAAGGTTCGTAAAATTTCTGGTTTTTTAAAAAACCATATAAACAGAATTTATAGTACTGTAAATCCTTTTTGTAAGTGCTGTCCATTGGTCGGTAATTGAAAGCCAATATTAATAATATATGTCTTCAATACCTAAAGAAATTTTATGCCGTAGAAACTATTTGAAGTAAAATTTAACCTGGAATATGCACTGTTGTTTTCTGGCACTAACAGGAAGTTAATAGGTAGTAGTCATGTTGTTGGGAACAGCAAATATATACGATGCTATACCAATATTTTCTTTACCTAGAGTACTAATATCTTTCTGATTAACCGTTTCCAGTGTTACAATCTTAAGATTTTCCCTGTAACGATTCAGGTACCAGATTATTCCTTCAAAATTGCTTGAATGGTAGGAGCCGTTATAATGTATCAATAGTTTTCCCTCTGTCCAGTTTTCTACTATTGAGTAAGCCATGGTTGCATCTTTAAGAGCCTGCGCTTTTGGTAGATTATCATTTACATGAGCAGGAGTATCTTCACCTCTTTGCATCATGTCAAGCATATCCTTATAACACTTTACTTCCGGGTCATATTCAATAGGCAGGGGTGCGATATATGATTTTGCCTGGTCTGATAGAGTATCTAATATTTCAAATCCATTCTTACTTACCATCGAAGCATATCGCCTTGGAACATTGCTTGCAACAAAATACAGGTTGCTGTCGCTGGCAAATTGCATTAGTGGCTTATAATCTGTTTTGTAATTTTTCCATAGTTTGGCTTCAGGCTCAAACTTGGAAGCATCATATAGTCCCGAAAGATATTCGTCAATAATCAGCTGATCATCCCTTTCAAACATTTCTGCAGCCAGAATAATCTGACCCTTTCTCAAAGTGTAGAGGTCTTTGCTTATCTCAAGCTCAAGCCAGTGTGCAATAGGATTATTATGAAGTTCACCGAAGAATATAATATCTGCTCCGGCTATTTCCTCAATCATTTTGGAGTACTTCACTTCTTTCCCCTTGGAGTCAAATAACCTGTATGCCGGTTTGTCAGACTTAAACCCCATTGTAAATACTGCCAGTACAGCTATTGTAAAAATTTTGATTCTCATATTAATCTATTATTAACTATTATCTTCATTCTCTCTTATCTCTTCGCTCTTCCCCCTAAGCCCTTTGCCCTTTTTACAGTTCTTTTATCTCATTTATAAGTTTCTGGATTGAGTCTTTGGCATTTCCGAAAAGCATCCTTGTTTTGTCATCAAAGAAGAGACGATTTTCTATACCTGCATATCCTTTACCCATTCCACGTTTCATCACGATAATATTTTTGGCTTCATGAGCCATTATAATGGGCATCCCGTAAATCGGGCTGGATGGGTCATCCAGTGATGCAGGGTTAACAACATCATTGGCTCCTATAACTATTACCACGTCGGTTGAAGGCAGAGACGGGTTAATATCATCCATCTCAACCAGTTTCTCATAAGGTACATCTGCTTCGGCCAGGAGAACATTCATATGACCTGGCATTCTTCCGGCGACAGGATGAATAGCATATTTTACTTCAACGCCTTTATCAGTAAGTAGTTTTTCCATCTCGCTGCATGCATGTTGTGCCTGGGCTACAGCAAGTCCGTAACCGGGTACTATCACTACTTTCTGAGAATAACTTAATAGCACTCCTGCATCGCTGAGTGTAATTTCCTTTATTGTTCCTTCTTCATCACCAACACTTGCTCCACCGCCACCGAATGCTCCGATTATTACATTCAGTAATGATCTGTTCATAGCCTTGCACATAAGTATTGTAAGGATGGTTCCTGCTGCACCAACTAGAATACCGCCGAGGATCATAGCCTGGTTATTGTATATGAAACCGGCCATTGCAGCAGCAATACCTGTAAACGAGTTGAGTAGAGAGATTACAACAGGCATATCCGCTCCACCAATTGGCATTACAAATAGCACACCATATAGTAAAGATACTGCGAGAAGTATATAGGCAGGTGCACTCGATCCACCGTTACCCTGGTAAATGATAAACACTATCAGAGCAACTATAATAACAAGCAGTGACATATTTATGTACTTCATAAACGAAGACCTGATATCAGACACTTTCCCATCTAGCTTTCCATAGGCGATCATACTTCCACTGAATGAAACACTTCCTATAAACAGTCCTAATAAGGTAATCAGCAGAACACCGTTGCCTGCAACATTAGGAAACTCAAGTAAAGCCACCAGGGCCGATGCAGCACCACCTGTAGCATTGAATAATGATACCAGCTGTGGCATGGCAGTCATTTTTACCCGCTTTGCGATAATCCATCCGATAATTGAAGCTATTATTATCAGAGTGACAACCAGAATGGCATTAGACAGGGGTATTGAGTTACCGGCAGAGTCTTTATGAAGAAAAAGTGTTGTGATCATAGCAAGTACCATACCCGATGCTGCCCATAGGTTACCTTTTCGGGCTGTTTCGGGGTGACTCAGTAGTTTCAGTCCTATAACGAAAAATACTGCTGATATAAGGTAACTGAATTCGAGTATAGCAGAACCAACAGTAAACTGCATTCCATCTATTGTAGTAATAATTGTATCCATCTATTTTCTGATTTTCTTTTTAAACATTTCAAGCATCCTGTCTGTGACAACAAATCCACCTGCCACATTTAATGTTCCGAATAGAACCGCAAATATTCCCAGTACCAGATCAAGAGAAAATTTAAGATCTGAATGACCTACCAGGATGATGCCTCCGATAATAATAACTCCACTTATCGCATTTGCTCCCGACATAAGCGGAGTATGTAGTACAGATGGTACATTAGAGATAACCTCTATCCCCAGAAATACAGACAGAACAATAATAAATATTGCTTCTTTATTTGAATAGAAAAATACCAGTATATTCTCCATAATTATATTTTTAATATTGATTTTACTCTTTCATTTACCAGTTCACTATCGTGGGTCAGGCATGTTCCCTTTATAATATCATCGTCGAAGTTCAGGTTAAGTGTACCATCTTCGTTAATTAATAATTTCATAAAATTAATAAGGTTCGTGCCGTACATTTTACTTGCATCAGATGGCATTGTAGATGGATAATTAGATTCACCGACTATAACAACACCGTTGAAATCAGATATTTCTCCATTTTTTGTTACCTCACAATTACCGCCTGTCGAGGCAGCCAGATCAATTATTACTGACCCGGGTTTCATTTCTTCAACGCTGGCTTTTTTAATCAGTACCGGAGCTTTCCTTCCCGGAATCTGAGCGGTACAAATTATAACATCAGCCTTAACTGCATGATCGTGAATCATCTGAGCCTGCCTTTCCTTGAAGTCATCACTCTGTTCAACAGCATATCCTCCGGCAGCTTTGTCTTCGGTGGCTCCTTCAACTTCAATAAATTTGCCACCAAGGCTCATTACTTCTTCCTTAACTGCAGAGCGAACATCAAATACTTCTACAATAGCTCCCAGTTTCCTGGCAGTTGCAACAGCCTGAAGGCCGGCTACGCCTGCACCCAGAATAAGTAACCTGGCAGGTTTTATTGTACCTGCAGCTGTCATAGACATAGGAAAGAATTTAGGAAGATAGCGAGCTGCATCAAGTACCGCGCGGTATCCTGCTACAGAAGCCATACTCGAAAGAACATCCATCGACTGTGCCCTGGTTGTTCGTGGCACAAGATCCATGCTGAATGAGGTGATGCTCTTACTGTTTAATTTTTTAATTAGTTCAGAATTTCCCAGGGGATTAAGAGTGCCAATTAATATTTTCCCTTTTTCAAACTTATTAAGAGTTTCATCTGATGGAGGATCAATAAAGAGCAAAATATCAGATTCCTTTTCTATTTCTTTTCTGCTCTTAATCTCAGCACCGGCCTCCTGGTACATTTTATCGCTGATAAATGCACTTTCTCCGGCAGATTTTTCAATGTAAACTCTGCAATTTAAATTCAGAAAAAACTTTATGTGCTCAGGGAGTAGAGGTACTCTTTTATCGTTTCCCTGATTTAGTGTAATTCCAATTGTCATCAGAATGATTTTTTGGTTTTATAAATAGTCTTTAAAGTTAGACAAATATAGGAGGGGAATGTTTAATAGGATTTGAAAAAGTTGATAGTTTAGAGGCTTTAGAGGCTTTAGAGGCTTTAGAGGCTGTAGAGGCTTTAGAGGCTTTAGATGCTTTAGAGGCATGTTAATCCGAACCCGGTAAGCATGGTGAGGAATCTAAACCTTGATTTATTGAGTATTACCCTAATATTTTAAAGATTCCTGGTACCACTTCTCTGCGTTTACTTCATCACCAAATCCTGTATATGCTACCCAGAGATTATGAGCAGCTTTTCTTGCTATGTTAGAATTGCCCGATTCTGCCAGGGGCAGCAGGTTTCTGATTGCATCAGCCCATTGATTATTGAGAATCATCGTAAATGCTTCCTTAAATGGTTTACCGTTATATACCTTATATGGCAATCTGACTGTGCTGTCAAAGAATTTGTCGCCATATTCAATTCCTGCATCAGCTCCCAGCATAATAACTTCCTCATATGCATTCTTTAAAGATGGTTTTATGGTAATAAAGGCAGTTATTGATTCCCTGCTGGTATAATGATAAACCATATCCACTGACCTTCGGTCAATAAGAGCTCCATCCCAGTTATATAAAGAAAGATATGGAATATAAATAAGGTAGAAATACTTTGTAACTCCTTCGCCTCCAAAGATTATCGGGTCGCCAACAGTTTCATAATCAAAATATATATTTAATGAATCAATGGCCAGGAGCATATCGGCGTTAAAATGATTACATGTATAATTAACATAGGCAGAATCGAGTACATCGGAAAGATACCTTCCATCCTCACTTATTACAAGCGAGTCTCCTATCTTGGCATATACCAGATCGCTTTCATTTAGATAGCTTGCAAGAGATTGTGAAAATGCTTCTCCACCAGCCTTGTAAACTTCAGTATGCTTTTCCTTTACATACTCTGGCTTTGTATAGTCGAAGAAGTTTTGGATAATAATTTTCTGCCCCTCACTACCAAGTTCTATTTCAGGAGGAAGTGTCCTTGTGAAAGAAATCGTGGTGGAGCATGATGAAAAAAGAGTTACCCCGAGGATGAGAAGCAGTAGACGGGAAAATATACGGTTCATATTATCTAAATATTTAATTAAAGATACGAAAATGAAATAAAAGGATGTCTTTTGCGCAATAATTCGGAGTATCTTCCTATAGAATTTAAACATGAAAAAATAAAAATATAGTATATTTGCAGTGTATTTTGGACCCGTAGCATAATTGGATAGTGCACCTGACTACGGATCAGGAGGTTGGGGATTCGAGTTCCTCCGGGTTCACGAGTAAATAGAAACGCTATAACAAGATTAAAGCGAGCTTAAAACAAAAGCTCGCTTTTGTTTTATAGCAAAGATTTAAGATTGAAAATTGCATTGCAATTTGCGTTTCTATTTGCAACTCTGCTTCGGAAGATCCGCCGAACTTCACTATAACATGCCCACCCGAATTTGCATCAGATTAACTCTTTAGATAACTTATTACTTATGATAAGTTTCTTTAATGCAATCTTTTATATGTTTTTTGCGTTTAGGATATATATGTAGTAATTTTGTATAACCTGGTGTGAGCAAGAATGAATATGAAGATATTTCAGAATATGCAGCCATTTAAAATATAAATTATCTTCAACCTTATAACCTAATTTAACTTTAGAATTATGAATAGGAATATTTTGATAATAATTAGTTTGATTGCAGTTGTTCTGATAAGTGTAGCAAGCTGCAATAAGAATGATATAAATGATATAACAGATGGTTTTGGAACTTTAAAAGTGAGTATAACCGATGCTCCTTTCCCATTTGAATTTATTGAGGAAGCAAGTGTAACGATCACAAAAATTGAGTTACGGAAGAAAGATATTGAAGAAGATGAGTATCCTTTCATAATAATATTTGAAGATACTACAACGTATAATCTTCTTGAATTACGAAATGGTATTACAGCTGATCTCCGAGAAATTAGTGTTCCTGTGGGCAGCTATGACCTGTTGAGGATTTATGTTGACGAAGCGAGTATTACGGTTAAAGATTATGATACTTACAACCTCAAAGTTCCAAGTGGATCCCAAACCGGAATAAAAGTCTTTATTGATCCGGATTTGAGAATAAAGGGGGGCTTAACAAGTGAGTTGCTTCTGGATTTTAACCTTGAAAAATCATTTGTATTGAAGGGAAATATTAATACCCCCGCTGGTATAAAAGGATTTAATTTTAAACCTGTTATTCGAGCGGTGAATAATTCAACCGCAGGGACAGTCAGAGGTTATGTTAGAGACACAGCATCTGTAGCATTACCCAATGCAGAAGTTTGGGTTATGAAGGACTCAATTATTGCGACAGCTTATTCTGATTCAACTGGTTTATATGCTATTCCAGGAGTCCCCGAAGGATTCTATTTCCTTTATTCAACCAAAGAGAATTATGACACTGTAATGGTTAGTGATGTAGAGATTTTGGCTGCTAACTATACAATAAAGGATTTTGAACTAACTCCCAAGAATTAACTTCAAGCTCTGACATTAGATATTTGGATAATGCATTATGGCTTTTGCTGTAATGCATTTCTTTTATTGGATGCCCAAATGAGGGGTGATAAATGAAATGTGGCTTTTGTTTATGTTCATATTTGAGTCCTTACCGATTATGGATATCTTTATTCTTTATTCAAAGCTTTTCAAAAATGAAAAAACGTGTCTTGATTTTTCTCATACCGCTTATTCTGGTATTTGCATGTAAAAAGTCTGAAGATACCAGTATTGTTACCATACCCTACAGTAGCTTTACCAATTCTAATTACTTAAGTAACCGTGCCCCCCTTGAGCCAAGTGTGCTGATCAAACTGCCTGTTGGTGATATTAAGCCTGAAGGGTGGCTTAAGGAGGTTCTGATAAGGCAATCGGATGGCCTTTCAGGTCATCTTGGCGAGATAAGTGCATGGCTCCAGAAGGAAGACAATGCATGGCTGTCGCCAGCTGGAGAGGGAAACTGGGGATGGGAAGAAGTTCCATACTGGCTTAAGGGCTACGCCAATACCGGATATATCCTGGGTGATAAGGAGATTATTGATGAAGCTATGATATGGATAGAAGGAGTGCTGGGCAGTCAGCGAGAGGATGGTAATTTTGGTCCCTTCAGGGCAAGAAAGGGTTATATTACAGACGAGGAAAGGGCAAAGAAGGAAGCAGAGATTGAGGTTCAGGATTTCTGGGCCAATATGATTATGCTATACTGCCTGAGGTCTTATTACGAGTATTCGGGTGATAAACGTGTAATAGACTTAATGACAGATTATTTTAAGTACCAGCTTTCTGTGCCCGATGATGAATTCCTCTCAGTACTTCACTACTGGCAGAAGATAAGGGGAGGGGATAACCTTGCCAGTGTTATCTGGTTATATAATATAACCGGCGATGAGTTCCTGCTTGACCTGGCCGAAAAGGTTCATAGAAATACAGCTAGTTGGTATAAGCGAGGAAATGATTTTGAAGATGTGGAGGGTTATAAATATAAGCGTGAAGGCTTTGACTGGCCCGATTGGTATGGCGATATAATAGACTGGCACAATGTTAATATTGCACAGGGCTTCAGGGAACCTGCCCAGTACTATCAATTAAGCCGTAATACTGTCAGACCTTCAGGCAACATATGATGCATTTAATATTGTCAGAGAACATTTCGGGCAGGTACCGGGTGGCATGTATGGAGCTGATGAAGTAGCTCGTCCGGGTTATGATGATCCAAGGCAGGCAATTGAGACCTGTGGCATTGTGGAGCAGATGAATTCCGATGAACATCTTCTCAGAATTACCGGCGATATATTCTGGGCCGATAATGCTGAAGATGTAGCCTTTAATACTTTTCCTGCCGCTATGATGCCCGATTTAAGAAGCCTGCGTTACCTTACCAGCCCTAATTTGGCTGTCAGCGATGATGAAAGTCACAGTCCGGGAATAATGAATGGTGGTCCACATCTTGTTATGAATCCATTCTCCTCGAGGTGCTGTCAGCATAATCACACTCAGGGATGGCCATACCTGGTCGAAAACCTGTGGATGGCTACTCCTGATAATGGACTTGCCGCTGTAATCTATTCGGCGAGTAAAGTGAGTGCTACTGTGGCAGAGGGTAGCAAGATTCAGGTAGAATGTGAAACAACTTATCCTTTTGAGGATGACCTGAGATTTAAGGTAAAGACACGGGAGAAAGTATTATTCCCACTATATTTCAGGATTCCCGGATGGTGCACCAATGCATCCCTGAAAATCAACGATAGAGAAATTCGTATAATTCCTGAGTCAGGCAAATATATCCGGATTGAAAGATACTGGTCTGATGGAGATGAGATATTGCTTAACCTGCCCAGATCCATTGTAGTTAAAGAATGGGAGCTGAATCACAATAGTGTCAGTGTATACTATGGCCCTCTTTCATTTTCTCTTAAGATAGTAGAGGAGTACAGGAAGCAGGAAAGCGATAAAACTGCTCAGCGTGACTCAAAATGGCAGCAAGGTGTTAATATTGATGACTGGCCATCTTATGAAATATTGCCCCTGTCAGACTGGAATTACGGACTCATATTTGATAAGGAAAATCCATCATTATCGTTCAGTATTAAAGAAAATAATTGGCCCCAGGATAATTTTCCCTTTACATTAGAGAGCACTCCAGTAGAACTTGAAGTTGATGCTAAAAGGATTCCCGAATGGAAAATTGATGAGTACGGGCTGGTTGGTGAGTTGCAGGATAGCCCCTTATGGTCTGATGAGCCTGTCGAAAAGATATTACTGCTCCCCATGGGAGCTGCCCGCTTAAGGATTAGCGCCTTTCCTGTTATTGCCGATAAAAAGGATGCAGTGAGGTGGAAATGATATACATTTATTTATAACTTGCAAT
Source organism: uncultured Marinilabiliaceae bacterium (assembly GCA_942491535.1). GTDB lineage: Bacteria > Bacteroidota > Bacteroidia > Bacteroidales > VadinHA17 > JAUVKT01. Next base: position 151,579 of record CALOBV010000007.1, on the reverse strand, counting down.
TAGACTTGAAATATATACTACGAAATGAAAAAAGCACTTAAAATACTTATCAGATCTATACTGATATTAATCGTCACAGTATTCCTGTTACTCTTAATTATTCCAGTCTTCTTTAAGAACACAATAAAGGAAAAAGTAGTGGAAGAGGTAAATAAGAGTATTGATGCAACGATGTCTTTCGATGATTATTCAATATCCCTGATCAGGAATTTTCCAAATCTTAGCTTCAGACTTGAAAATGTTGAAATCAAGGGCCTCGACAGGTTCGAGGGTGAAACCCTTGCAGGGTTTAATTCATTTGGATTTATATTTGACCTGAGCAGCCTGATCGGGAAAAAGGGATATACTGTTAAATCATTGATACTTGACAGGCCTGTTGCTAATGCTATTGTCCTTCAGGATGGCAGTGCCAACTGGGATATTATGAAGGAGACAGAGCCCAGGCCTGAGACAGAGATAGATACAGAAGCAGAGGAAGATGTTGAAGTAAAGGAAGGGAAGGAGCTAAGCGTTAATCTCGAACAAATTGAGATCAGGAAAGCAGCTGTGTCGTATATAGATTACAGCAGTGGAATAAGAGCTGGCTTTGGTTCGCTTGATCTGAAAATATCAGGCAACTTTTCAGAGTCTCTGACTACCCTGCTAATTAATCTGCTGGTTGAAGATATTGATGTTTTTATGGAAGGGGAGAGGTATGTTAACAGTGCAGTAATAAAGGGCAATCTCGATATTGAGGCAGATCTGGATAAGCAGGTATTTACCCTTAATAATAATAGTTTTAGTCTGAACGATCTTTTACTCAATGTTGATGGCACAGTGTCTATGACTGAAGATAATATTGAGACAAATATTAAGCTGGCTACAGGGGAGACCGAGTTTAGATCACTGCTATCACTGGTTCCCGCCTTCTTTATGAACGATTACAATGAGCTGGAAACAAAGGGAACAATCAAGATGGATGTAGCCGTGGCCGGTACGTATAATTCGCTAACAGGACAACTTCCTGATATTGGTTTAGTCTTAACAGTAAGCGACGGTACAGTATGGTTTAAAGGAGATCCGGAGCTTATGTCCGACCTGGACATTAATACAGGTGTTAATGTAAGGAGTGGAAAAATCACCGGTAATACCGATCTTACAGTAAGTATGATAGATCTTGGTCGTGTACTTAGTATGATGCCGGACGATACAACTGATATAGAGGAAATTGACACTGCCAATATGGAGATGAAGCTTATAGAGGTTCCGGGAAATATTGATTTTGAGTTTAATGCAACAATAGATCATTTCCTCTTTAATTCGCTTGATGCATCTGAATTACAGAGCCATATACTTGTGCGAGACAGGAAGTTGATGATTGATGAAACCGGACTGATGACACTTGGTGGACATATTGGATTATCAGCATTATATAATACTGAGGATCTTGCTAATCCATTTATGAATGCTTCTATAGAGGCCAATAATATTGGTATAAAAGATGCCTATGATGGCTTTGTAACTGTGCAGAAGCTGGCTCCGATAGCAGAGGGTATGGATGGCTCTGCCTCCGTTCAATTTGATTTTGAAAGTAAGCTTCAACAGGATATGATGCCCGATCTTAATAGTATCAACGGGCTTGGAAGGTTACGGTCTGAAGAAGTACAACTGGTAAATTCCTCATTGTTTAAAAAGTTTAGCGGGGTGCTTAATATTGATGATAAGATCTCTAATACTTTTAAGGATGTGGATGTTCAGTTCAGAATTGAAAATGGCAGGGTCTACTTCAATGATTTTGAGACTGAACTGGGGAAAATCGGACTCACAATCGGGGGAGATCACGGACTTGATCAGACGATCAACTATATGGTGTCATCAGCAATACCATCGTCAGAGTTACCTTCAACGCTCAGTACACTTGTATCGGGGCTGGCAGCACAGGCAAAACTCTTTGGTATGGAATATACTCCCCCGGAATTTTATAATGTAAATGTTGGTATAGAAGGAACGGTTAAGGATCCTAAGTTCAAGCCATCCCTGGGTAAACCAGGAAAAGGAGCAGGATCAACTGTAAAGGAATCTGTTAAAGCAGCAGTAGATAAAAAGGTGGAAGAAGTAAAGGAAACTGTGAGTGAAGAGATTTCCAGGCAGACCGATAAGCTAATGGAGGAGGCTGAAAAACAGGCAGAAAATATAAAAAGTGAAGCAGCCAGAGCTGCACAGCTTGTTAGGGATGAAGCCAGTACTAATGCTCAGAAACTGATAGATGAAGCCGAGAGTAAGGGGCCTCTCGCAAAGATAGCCGCCAAAAAGGCAGCCGATGTTATGATACAGGAAGGTGACAAAAAGGCCGCTAAGCTTGAAGAAGAAGCAGCTATCAGAGCCGATAAGATACTGGAGGAAGCAAGGAAGAAGGTTGATAAAGGTTGATAATGCCTGCCTGACGGCAGTCAGGGTTGATAAAGTTGATAAGGTTGAGTGGATCAGGGATTTACTACAGTATTAACTCTTGACGCAAAACAAAAAAAGGTATCGGAGACTCCGATACCTTTTTAAAATATATACCTCTATATATTTTCTAATACTTTCTTTCTATAATACGGGCTCTCTTGCCGGTAAGGTCGAGAAGATAGAAGATTCTTGCTCTGCGAACTTTTCCACGCTTATTGATCTCTATTTTCTCAATAAAGGGTGATGCAATAGGGAATATTCTTTCTACACCAATACTTCCTGACATCTTTCTTACAGTGAAGGTTGCAGTGTGCATTTCTCCCTTTTTCTGAAGAACTACTCCACGAAATTGCTGTATCCTTTCCTTGTTACCCTCTTTAATCTTATAATGCACGGTAATTGTATCTCCCGCCCTAAAATCAGGAAAATCATTTTTGAGTGCATACTCCTGTTCAACTACATTCATTAAGCTCATTCTACTGTTGTGTTTCTGGTCTAAATTCTGTTTCGAAAATCGGTCGCAAATATACAAATACTTTCTGATATATAATAAAAAAGCAACAAAAAATATTTTACATGGTATAGTTCGTTTTCAAGAGTTGTAATTTAACTTTTTTTATAGATTGATTGCTCCTTATAGCAAACATTAATTAATAAGTTTGTTAGTTAGTATTAATCTTACCATAAACTTAATATTTATTATATGAAACGTTTTTTATTAATAATGGCGGTAGCCTGTTTTGGCTTATCGTTTAGTAATGTTACAGCCCAGGATAAGGTTGTAGAAAAAATTATTCAGATTGGGACCACCGATAACCAGGCAATGGATCACCTGGATGTAATTTCAAACAGGATAGGAGGCAGGCTGGTAGGCTCAAATGCCTACGATAATGCTGTTCAGTGGGTTGCCGGCCAATTTAAGGAGTGGGGGATGGAAGTTATTATAGACGAAGTAGGTGAAGTGCCTGTTGGCTTTAACCGAGGGCCATGGTTTGGGAAATTACTAGGAGAGAATGGTATGGACCTGCATTTTGCTACTCCATCTTATACATCCGGAACAAAGGGTGTTCAGAGAGGCCATGTTCTTATCGAACCAAAAACTCAACGTGAGTTCGAAGCAATGAAAGGAAAGCTGAATGGTGCATGGGTGCTTATTTCAGGAACTAACTCAGGTTGGCCAATTGACTATTCAACAGTAGGAGATGATGAGAGGCAGAAGATCAAAGATGAAAATGCTGAGGTTGAAAAGCAGAACAATGAAATACGAAACTGGAACAGGGCAAACAGGGAGGAAGAACCTAAAGAAATGCTTCCTTACAAGGAAGAACCGGCACTGTTCTATAAAGAAATGGTTGAAGCTGGTATACTTGGTATAATACAATCATCAACTATTCCTATCAGAGCACTGTATGACAGAAAAAATATTAATAACGGAACACTGACTTTCGAGAATCTGCCCCAGGTACCGGATATTAAACTGGATGAGCATCAGTACAGGGTAATTGAGCAGATGACCAAAGAGAGAAGGTACTTCCTGCTGGAATTTGATATTCGTAATCATTTCAGACCCGGACCGGTTAAATTTCATAATGTAATAGGCAAAATTGAGGGAACAAAATATCCTGATGAATATGTTATGATGGGCGGTCACCTGGATGCATTCGATGTTGCAACCGGTGGTGTCGATTGTGGATCAGGTGTAACTGTAGGTATAGAAGCAGCCAGGCTTATTATGGAAGCAGGCGGAAAGCCAAAGCGTACAATACTTGTATGTGCCTGGGCTGCAGAAGAATTTGGACTCGTTGGCTCTAAGCACTGGGTTGAGACTAATACGGATAAGCATCAGAAGATTTCAAATTACTTTAACAGGGATGGTGGTCCTCTTGTAGCTGATGGGTTAAGTGTTCCTGCTGCTATGTATAAAGATTTCGAGAAGATATGTAAACCACTTAATAGTATTAATCCGGATTTTCCTTTTGAACTGACAGAGAGTAAGCCCGGTCGTAAACCTACTCGTGCAGGTGGTTCTGATCATGCTTATTTTTCAATAAACGGTGTTCCAACTCTGCGATTCAGGGAAAGAGATGCCAAGGGATATAATTTTAACTACGGAGAGATATGGCATACCGAACGGGATACTTATAATATGAGTATTCGTGAGTATCAGGAGCATTCCGCTGTTGTTACTGCTGTGGTTGTTTACGGAATTGCAAATCTTGATCACCTTCTTTCAAGGGAAGGGATGTATTTAGAAGAAGACTAAAGGATTAAGCTTAAGACTTAAGGCAAACAAAAGAGGAAGATAGTTATAGATTCCTCATTTCGTTCGGAATGACAAAAAATAAAGGCCGGTAGTGAATTTCACTCCGGCCTTGTATTATTATTTATATTTCGCTCTTCGCCCTTTACCCTACGCCCTACGCCTTCCCTTATTTCTGCTTAAACTTATCTCCGGTCTCCTTAACTATCTTCTCATACCATTCGGCCGGATAACCAACGTACTCAACCCTGGCATTAACCCTGTTATATCCTTCAGGTATTTCCTGCTTTTCTTTCTTATTACCATCGAGGTACTTTGCAAAGAGGTAGCCATAAAACTTATTCCATATCTCCGTGGTTTTATTTCCTGCCATAACTGAATAATCAGTAATATATCTAAGGGCTAATTCGGGATCTTCCTGGTGAATTTTGCTGGCTATCTTATCTATCTCCTGAATTTCTTCGATATAGCCCAGCTCAACCTTGCTCTGTATTATTTTAATGTCTTCTTCAACGAGCGACCTCTTATTGTAAGCATAGTTAGAAACCTGGTTGAAAACCCAGAATGCTGCGTCGTTGGTAAAGTCCATCATCCCCCCTGTGCCAACTGCAAATGATTTGGGAACCTCTGTCATACCACAGTACATTGGAGTATATGCGGTATAGTATGTGTCATCTACTCCAAACCATATTATTCCGCCAACAGGATCAGGGAGCCAGTTACGGCACTGGGCAACAAAAGAGAATCCTGTTTGCTGAGTTGATATTGCTCTCTCGTTAAAATAGGTTTCGCCATTTACTTCCCATGTCATTGGCCTCGCTCTCATTGTTGAACCAAAGGGACCCGCACCAATATCCTTAGACATATCCATAGGAGTGTCCTGGTAATAGTCTCTCATAAGTTCCATAATATCGTGAACACTAAGCTTCTTATCAGGTTTGACCCAGAGTGGCATCTTATTTGTCAGGTTCTCGCCCATTGCATAATCAAGAAACTTATCCATTTCAGAGTTAACCCTGTTAAATCCGGCCCAGACCCTTGCTTCGCAAAATCTTGCTCCGCCAAAATCAAGAGGAGCATAGGTATCACTGAAGCTGAAATCTTTATCTTTTCCCTTATACCATCCAAAGTCCCTGGCAACATCTATTACATCGTAGGCATAGATTGTTTCGATTTCAGGCGCACTAATCAGATCAAACTGCTTTGAGGTAATTGATTTTTTTCCGTCTGCCAGAGGGAAGGTAGTGATCCTTGCCTGGTTGGCATGGCCAGAAATATATCCATCAGGAATTCTGCGCGCCACCCATACGGCTCCTTTTTTACCCGGACCCTTACCAATAAGTTCCAAAATCCATACTTCGTTCGGATCGGCAATTGAGAATGATTCCCCGGAGCTATAATATCCGTAATTATCGACAAGGTATGAGAATGTCTGGATTGCTTCCCTTGCATTTTTTGCACGCTGAAGCGTAATATAGATAAGACTGCCATAGTCAATTATACCTTCAGGATTTCTAAGCTCACTTCTGCCACCGTAGGTTGTTTCACCTATAGCCAGCTGGTGCTGATTAATATTACCTACTACATTGTAGGTGTGACTTACCTGGGGTATCTTACCCAAAAATTTACCTGTATCCCATTCGTAAACATCGTGTATGCTCCCATCAGGCCAGTTTGTTTCGGGCCAGAAATAAAGTTCTCCGTATAGCACATGTGAGTCTGCCGAGTAGGTAATCATTGTTGATCCGTCGGTACTCGCACCCCTGCTTACAAGGAAGTTGGTGCATGCATCGGCTATAGGCATGGCCAGGCCTGCTATCATAATCGCTACAAGAAGTGTTAAACCTGTCTTTTTCATATTCTTAATATAAATTTAAATTATACAAAAGAGTCTATAATATCTCGTATTTTTCTAATTCTGTTTTCATCTGCTATCTTCCTGCTGAACTCCGGAATCTCAGGGATTCCACCCATGTAAATATTCTGTTTCTGAAAGCGCATTTTGCTGTTTATGGTCCTGTGCCCGGTAAGATGAAATTCCATCGCGCCTGTCTCTTTAATAATGCCGGCAATATTATTTTCGTTGATTCCTGAACCTGGCATTATTATTATCCTGCTGCCTGCCTTCTCAATAAGCTCTTTTATCAACCCGACATTGTCTACAACAAGATCTGTATGCCCGGATGTAAGAATACGACTGGCTCCGCAACTGATAATATCCTCCATTGCAGAGAAGGGTTCCGCAGTCATATCAAATGCCCTGTGAAAGGTGAATGGTAGAGGAGAAGCCAGTTCAACCAGCTCCGATGTCTTTGGAATATCAATATGGCCATCGGCGGTAAGAATTCCGGCTACTATTCCATCTGCACCTTCCTCCTTAGCAATCCGGATATCTTCCTTTATTATATTGAACTCAATTTCGGAATATAAAAAATCACCTCCGCGGGGCCTGATCATTATGTTTAGTCCGATATTCAGTTCTTTCCTGGCAATCCTGATTGTTCCCGGCCCTGGTGTTGTTCCTCCTTCATAGAGGTTGTCGCATAATTCAACTCTGTCTGCTCCGGTACGCTCAGCTATTATTCCCGATTCAACTGAATCGATACAGATTTCAAGTATTCTCTTCAATATATTTTTTTAAATCAGGTCTAAAGGTAGTGATTTTTTTTTCTTAGTTTTGTGACCTGAGTAAGTTTGAAATCAGACAATCGGCCAGTTAAGTAAAACATAATTTTAATATATATGAAACCTGTAATATTAGTCCTGGCAGCAGGAATGGGAAGCAGATACGGAGGTAATAAGCAACTTGATGCTGTTGGCCCCAACGGAGAAACAATAATAGACTATTCGATCTATGATGCACGAAGGGCAGGTTTTGGAAAGATAGTCTTTGTTATAAGGCGTAACATTGAAGAACAGTTTATAGAGCAGTTCGTTAAACCCATGAAGGGTGTGATAGATATCGACTATGTCTTCCAGGATATTGATGATCTGCCGGCAGGATTAAAGCCTGATCCTGACAGAACCAAACCATGGGGTACCAGTCATGCCATTCTTGTGGCTAAGGAAAAGATAAAAGAGCCATTTGGGGTTATCAATTCTGATGATTATTATGGTCTGGAAGCTTACAAGATACTATATGATTTTCTTACCGGTAATAATGATGATAATAACTTTTGTATTATAGCCTATAAAATGGGTAATACCCTCTCTGATCATGGCGATGTTAACAGGGGTGTCTGCAAGGTAGATAATAAAGGACAACTGGTTGATATTGTTGAGACAAGGGAGATTGTAAAAAGGAAGGATGGGATTTTTGCTCCAGCTGCTGACGGTGGCATGAAACAATTCAGAGAAGACGATATTGTATCAATGAACTTATGGGGTTTTAAGACATCCTGCTTTAAATATCTTGAAGATGAATTTATAAGGTTTATCAACAGAAACAGCTCCAATATAAAAGCGGAGCTGGATATTCCTACATCAATGGATGTCTATGTAAAAAAGGGTGAAATAGCTATTGATGTTCTGATGACAGATTCGAAGTGGATGGGAGTTACCTACCAGAATGATAAACCATTTGTAATTGAGGGTATTAAAAAGATGATATCGGAAGGAGTATATCCAGAAAAACTCTGGGGATAATCACATTCTACCAGAAAAAAGTCGTCTTATACGTGCTTATATTTCCGCAGGCGTCTTCAACACTCAGTTCAAGACTGTGATCGGTATCTTTTTCAAGGGATCTTTTGTGGAAGCTGTATTTAATAAGGTCATTTTTAGGATCCCACTCAAAAAGGGCCCAGTTTCCATCTATAAGACCCTCCAGTTTTGAAATACCGCTAAAGTCATCTTTTATTATTAATTTCAATTCACCTCGTCCCTTCAGGTTGCTTTCGGGGGTGAAGTTTAGAGGCTTAATCACCGGGCTGATAGTATCCATACCTATTGAATAGATACCAAATTCCCTTACTCGTGCCGTAATAAATCCATCAACGTATTTCCCACCTATAAATGAAGTATCATTATTATTTATGGATACAATGCATGCCCTGGATAGGATAGTTGTATCACTTATTGTTGGCTTGATAGATAACTCAAAGAATTTATGCACCGGCACTGAGGGTGACTGAACATAGTGTATATCAGCAAGAAGCGTACTATCTCCGGGTATTTTCTTATAATCAAATGCCAGGGTATCGTAAAATGAATATTCGGGGAAATAAGCTTTGAAATCGTGGTGAATAAATTCATTTCTCCGGTTATATGGCATCAGCCTTGGATCTCCTCTATCCTGGCTCTCTGATAAGAGAACTGACGGATCATTCTGTACAGTAAAATTCACCATCGACTGGTTACCAGAATAATCAGATGCAATTATTGCAATACTGTGGGGCTCATTATCGGGAAGAGTGATTTTTCCTCCATTATTTACACTGTCGTATATAGACAGCTTATTGTTTGGAGACAGAAAAGCTTTCTGGATATATGTCCGGCTCCTGATATATTCTTCATAGTCAATATGGCTGTTAATATATCTTGTATTACTAAAGGAAAATTCATCAAGCTTATGTCGGTATACCAGGTTGTTGTCGAGTAAAACCTCAACCGACCTTATACCACATTTGTTCCAGCTATTATTTAGAAAATCCCATGCAGTGAGTCCGATACCAAAATCGCCATTGACATTAATTAGCATGTTGGAGTTTATTCTGTACCTTCCTTTTGAGCCTATAAGAGTGTAAGACCTTTTCTCCCGGCTTCCTTCCACCAATGAATTTTGTCCCAGGGGGTATACTGAAATTTGCTTGAGCACCGGTTTAATATCATCTGGAATATTAAAGAATTGGATAGGATCAATCGGATTCTCATTTGAGGATTTTCTTACCTCAAAATGCAGGTGGGGGCCCATTGAGCTTCCGGAATTACCCGAATATCCAATAATCTGACCCTGCATAACGGGAAAAATGTTCCTCTCAGGAACTATATTAACACTAAAACTTTCCTTTTTATACTGATAATCTGTAACATATTCCTCTATTTCAGGAATAAACCTGTCGAGATGGCCATATACTGTAGAATAGCCATTATTGTGCCTGATGTAAACAGCATTTCCGAAGCCTCCCGGGCTAACGCTTATTCTGTAAATATATCCATCTGCAACCGACATTACTTTTTTGCCGGCAACACCATTGGTCTTAAAGTCTACTCCTGAATGAAAATGTCCCGGCCGCAGTTCCCCGAAGTTTGCGGAAAGGGTAAGAGGAATATCAAGTGGTGATGTAAAGAAATCTTTCTTATCACCCTCCACATTACCAAACAATAGTATAAAAAGAAATATTGCTTTATACATCAGAGCCTATAATTTACATGAGCATACAAAACTATTATATAAGCGATGCTTCGCAAACTATATTCATCATTTTTTTGAAAATACAACTATCTATGGTATTTTTGCGTTATAATAATGTGTAGTATGGCCGGACGTGAACTGGACGAGTTAATACATTTAAAAAGCAGGGTGGCAGAGTTAATTAAAGGTTATAATGCTTTAAGAGATGAGCTCGCAGCACTAAGGTCAGAAAAAGAGGTTCTCAACAGGGAACTGGAAGGTAAAGAATTAGAATTAGATAAATTTAAGAAGGAATTTGACAGAGTAAAGTTATCCGGGGCGATACTAGGCGACGGGGATGAATCCCAGGATGCGAGAAAACGGATAAACGAGTTAGTGCGGGAAATAGATAATTGTATTGCTCTTTTAAATAATATATAGGCAATGGATGATAAGCTTTCGATCAGAGTTAATGTAGCTGACAGGTATTATCCATTAAAGATTGACAGAGACAACGAGGAGGATATCAGGAAGGCTGCGAGGCTAATTAACGAAAAGGTTTTGCAGTACAAACAAAAATATGTCGACAAAGATATCCAGGATTTTTTAGCAATGGCATCACTGCAATATGTAATCAGGATGCTGGAGTTGGAAAAGAACAATAAGAAGGAAGATATGTCTGAGTCTCTCAAGGAATTAACATCGATTATCGATGAAGTACTGGAAAAGAAGAGTAGTGAAGTTCTTTAAAATATGTTGAAATTGCCCGCATTGTTTCTTCATTCATTTTTGAAACTCAACACTTTAAAAATTGGAGTGTAGCTTAGTTTGACCAGGACAGGCCTTATTTCCGGTTCGCCGGAAATCACGAGTAATCGTGACATTGGAAGTCCGATCCAGGCTGGCAGCTCCTTCCATTTTGATATGGGGTTTTTAAAAAGCTGGGGAAACATTTGCGGGTTTTTTTTATTTAAAAACAGGATATATGAGTGAAATAATTTTAGCCAGAATAGCATTTGAATTGCTTGATCTATTAGTTTGTGCTGGAATTTTTGTTGGAGGATCTGTTATTTCATATTTCTTATGGCAGCTTGTGCTGAGAGCCAGAATTAAGAAAATAACAGTTGAAGCTGAGTCTGAAGCTGAAGTCTTGAAAAAGGAAAAGATACTTCAGGCTAAGGAGAAGTTTCTGCAACTTAAGTCTGAGCATGAAAAATATATCGGTGAGAGAAATAATAAGATAGCACAGGCCGAGAACAGGATAAAGCAAAAAGAGATGAGTCTCTCTCAGAAACAGGAAGAGAGTCAGCGAAAACAAAATGAAATTGGTGCTATTCGTGAAAACCTTTCCAATCAGCTGGAATTAGTTGAAAAGAAAAGTGATGAGTTGCAAAAATTACATAAACAACAGGTTGAGCAGCTTGAAACTATCTCCAGTTTATCTGCTGATGAAGCAAAGGAGCAACTAATTGAGTCATTGAAAGAAGAGGCAAAAACTGATGCAATGTCCTATATCAACGAGATAATGGACGAGGCAAAAATGACTGCCAATAAGGAGGCAAAGAGAATTGTTGTTCAGACAATACAAAGAGTAGCTACTGAAGTTGCTGTTGAAAATTCAGTTACAGTATTTCATATTGAATCGGATGAAATAAAGGGAAGGATAATAGGTCGTGAAGGACGTAATATCAGGGCACTTGAAGCAGCAACCGGCGTGGAGATTGTAGTTGATGATACGCCTGAAGCAATTGTTCTTTCTGCTTTTGATCCGGTGAGAAGAGAGATAGCAAGACTGGCTCTTCACCAGCTTGTATCTGATGGCAGGATTCACCCTGCTCGTATTGAGGAGGTTGTTGAGAAAACTCAAAAACAGATTGAGGAAGAATTGATTGAAACAGGTAAAAGAACAGCAATTGACCTGGGAATACATGGATTGCATCCTGAATTGATAAGGTTGGTAGGAAAGATGAAATACAGATCTTCTTACGGACAAAATCTTTTACAACACTCAAGGGAAGTTGCAAATCTTTGTTCAATAATGGCTGCAGAGCTCGGACTGAACCCTAAGCTTGCAAAAAGAGCAGGTTTATTACATGACCTTGGAAAGGTATCAGACGAGGAACCTGAACTTCCACATGCTGTATACGGAATGAAACTGGCAGAAAAGTATAAGGAAAAACCAGAAGTATATAATGCCATAGGTGCTCATCATGATGAGGTTGAGATGACATCGCTTATAGCTCCTGTAGTGCAGGTTTGTGACGCTATTTCGGGTGCCAGGCCAGGTGCCAGGAGAGAAGTTGTTGAGCTTTATATAAAGAGACTTAAAGAACTTGAATCGCTCGCCCTGCAATACCCTGGAGTGTTGAAGACATATGCCATACAGGCCGGAAGGGAATTGCGAGTTATTGTCGGGGCAGAATCAGTATCTGATAAAGATGCCGAGAACTTGTCTGCCGAGATAGCCAGGAAGATTCAGGATGAAATGACCTATCCCGGTCAGGTAAAAATTACTGTAATAAGAGAAACAAGAGCAGTAAATTACGCCAAGTAAAATAGATAATCTACAATACAAATAAGGGGTGCATCTGTTCAGGATGCACCCCTTCTTTATTTAAGTTCACAACTAAATATTTTCAAGCACAATCTTTGCAAGATTAAGTATACTCTTCCGATAATCGTTCAGAAATTTGCCTGTGATCCTGTTGCCAATAACAGAGCATATCGTTAGTGCTTTGTGGCCAAGCATCTTTGACAGTCCGTATATAGCAGAACTTTCCATCTCGTAATTGCATATCATTTCTTCATTGTACCTGAAAGATTCAATCCTGTCGTTAATATCAGGCATATAAAGATCAAGAGCAAGCCTTCGACCCTGTGGAGCATAAAAGCCGGGAGCAGAAATTGTTAATCCATCTGTCAGACCAAGCGATTTAAACCTGCTAAAGAGGTCTGGATCGGAATTGATAATATATGGTGTCGAAAGCCTGGCCGGCCATTGCAGGTGCTTCATAAGTGCAGTCTCGAATGCCTGGTCGGTATATGATTCTATGTCCGAATAGTAATTCATAACATTGTCAAAGCCAATTGCCTTTCGTGAAATAAGATAACTTCCGGGTTCTATATCAGCCTGTAAGCCTCCGGATGTGCCCAGTCTGACTATACTCAGTATTCGCTTTTCTTTGTTTCTTTTTTTTGTCTCCAAATTGTAATTTACAGCAGCATCCAGTTCATTTATTAATATATCAATATTGTCGGTACCTATGCCACTGGAAATAACAGTAATCTCCTTTCCCTTGAAGAAGCCGGTGATGGTATGAAATTCCCTGTTCGATTTCCTGATTTTAATCGCATTCATCAGGGAAGCTATAAGTTCTACCCTTGCAGGATCACCTACAACTATAATCCTGTCAGCAATATTTTTGCCCTCGAGGTGAAGGTGAAATATTGTATTGTCGCTGTTTGTAATTAGTTCAGTTTGTTTCATGTCTATCTTTTTCCTGATAGACAAATGTAGGGATCATATACTAATTTGCAATTATAAAAAAGTCGGAATTTCTTACGGCAGCCATTTATTTTAGACTAAATTTGTACTGGAATTTTAAAGGGAAATAAACTAAAAACTATATAAGATGAAACAGAAACAAACATTTATTGTAACACTTGCTATTGTAATTGTCGTTTTGCTGATTTTTGGTAGCAGGATGTTTTACGTAATTAAACCAGGAGAAAGGGCCGTGATTTTTCATAATATTTCGGGTTTCCTTGATAAAGAGAATATAGTTGGAACAGGACTGAAGATGGTAGCTCCCTGGAACTCACTATATAAATATGATGTGAAAGAACAGAAGAGCGAAGAGACTATGGATGTGCTGGATAAGAATGGATTATCTATCAAAGTAGACATCACAGTTCGTTTTAACCCTAAATATGACAGGATAGGAGATCTTCATGAAATTTTCGGAACTACCTATGTTCAGAGACTTGTTGTTCCTGAAGTAAGATCGACTGTCAGACAGGTTACCGGTCGTTATACAGCTGAAGAGATATATTCAACAAAAAGGAGCGAGGTTGAATCAGCAATAATTGAGGAAACTGGATTTATTCTCGAAAAGAACAATATTGTTATGCAGGCACTCCTGATAAGATCAATTGTTCTGCCTACTGATATTATTACTGCAATTGAAAGTAAACTTACACGTGAGCAGGAAGCACTTGCTATGAAGTTTATTAATGAAAGAGAAAGGCTTGAAGCTGACAGGAAACAAATAGAGGCTAACGGTATCGCAAATTATAACCGTACACTTAGTGCCAGTTTAACAGATAAAATTCTTACAATGAAAGGTATTGATGCCACGCTAAAACTGGCCGAATCTCCAAATACAAAAGTTGTTGTTGTTGGTGCAGGTAAAGATGGTCTGCCACTTATTCTTGGCAATAACTAAAGATTAAGGATAAATTATTTTTTAAGGGGCGGATCATTGATCCGCCCTTTTCAGTTAAAAAATGTTAAGTATGATAATTTTGATGCCACTTTATGCTGGTTTGAAATAGCTTTTGATATATTTTTGTAGCTGATCAGAACAAATTAGTGTAAATGATTGTTATACAGAATATTAGATTACATGTTTGAAGTAAAAAGACTTTTTAAATATTTCCTTGTTCTTATAATAACAATTGTATCTGCTGCTAATCTGAGTTACGCTGCCGATAAAAAGAAAGATGGTAATCCTTTGCTCGACAGAAAATCCCTGACAGCCGTTAAGGTAAGCACCGCTCCAAAAATAGATGGATCTCTTGACGATGAAATATGGCAGGAAGCTAACCTGGCAAGTGATTTTATTCAGTATTCACCATATAATGGTACAAAAAGTAAATACAGGACTGAAGTAAAGATACTTTATGATAATACTGCTCTCTACATTGGTGCAATAATGTACGATAACAGTCCTGATTCAATATACACTGAACTGGGTGAGCGCGATTCCGATAATAATCTGAATGCAGATCAGTTTACAGTTGATATAAGCCCATATAATGATGGTATTAACGGTGCCACTTTCAAGGTTTCTGTTTCCGGCGTACAATCTGATCGCCCTCCAAGAATTAGTAGCAGAGGCGGACATGGAGAAGGTGATTCATGGGACGCTGTATGGGAAAGTAAAACAACAATCTTTGAGGATGGCTGGGTGGCTGAATTGAAAATCCCATACGCTGCCCTCAGGTTCCCGAAGGATGATGATCAGACATGGGGTATTAATTTCTGGAGAGAAGTAAGACGCGACCGTGAGCAATCATCGTGGAATTATGTTGACAGGGAAATTGGCTCCACCTTTAATCACCTTGGCGAACTGTCTAATATAAGTGATATTGAGCCACCTCTGAGGCTTTCGCTAACTCCATATGTTTCAGGCTATCTTGAAAAATATAACTCCGATCCAATAGATGCTACCTATAATGGAGGACTCGATCTTAAGTGGGGTATTAAAGAAAGCTTTACCCTTGATGCAACACTGATCCCTGATTTTGGGCAGGTAAGATCTGACGACCAGGTGCTTAACCTTTCGCCCTATGAGGTTAAATTTAATGAAAACAGGCCTTTCTTTATGGAGGGTACAGAGCTTTTTAGTAAGGGTGGTATATTTTATTCAAGGCGTATAGGTGAAGCACCAGAGGGATATGATGAGCCTTATGATAACCTGGATCTCAATGAAATTGTTGAAAATAATCCAAGTGAGTCCAGGATGATCAATGCCACCAAGATATCGGGCCGTACAAGGGGAGGATTGGGTATTGGAATATTTAATTCAATGACCAGGTCGATGGATGCAATAATCAAGGATACCCTGAGTGGAGAAACAAGAAACTTTCAAACTGGCCCATTTACCAACTACAATATGGTGGTTATAGATCAGAGCCTTGCTAATAACTCATACTTAAGCTTTGAGAATACAAATGTCAGGCGTTCCGCAGATCATAATGATTTGTATTACACGGCAAACGTAAGTGCTACGGATTTTAAAATACAGGACAGGAGTCGTCAGTATTCAATATTTGGTCAGGCTGCCCTTAGTCAGAAGTATTATGACGATCAGGACACTGAACTGGGATATATGTACCAGTTAAGGATGGGTAAAACAGGGGGTACCTTCAGGGCTCAATACAATATTGAGATAAGCAACGATACTTATGATCCCAACGATATGGGCTATTTACGCAGGAATAATGAATTTCAGAATGAACTGCAGCTCTCGTACAATATTATTGATCCCTTCTGGCGGGTTCTTACCATGAGGAACTCTCTGAACTATAAATATAATATGCTTTACCAGCCACGATTATTTACAGATTCTGGCTTTGAATTTAGTTCATCGACAACTTTCAGGAATTACTGGTCGTTTACTATCCGGGGAGAATATCAACCCAAGGGAGTCGATGATTATTATGAGCCAAGAATTGATGGCTTGTTTTATCACAGACCCAAAAGCCTGTATATTATGTCGTGGATCAGTACAAACCGCAATAAACCTGTATCTGCAAATTTAAGAGCCAGTTATACCAAGTACTGGGCTGATGGTGATCAGAAGGAATATACTTTTTCTTTCGACCCTGAATTTAAATTTTCAGACAGATTCTCAATGGGTTATCGCCTGGAGATGCGTTTCAGATTAAATGAGTTTGGATATGTTAGCGATAACGATGTTGATACGGTTCAATTTGGGAAAAGGGATAATACAACAATTGAAAACCAGATCGAATCCAGTTTTATTTTTACAGCCGACTCCTACCTTAGCCTCAGGTTAAGACATTACTGGTCTAGAGCAGATTACCTTGATGAATATTTTATTCTGGATCAGAATAACGGTTCGCTGATATCTGACCCAGGCTATACAGATAACCACGATTACAACTACAATGCTTTTAATATTGATATGGTTTATACCTGGAGATTTGCACCGGGTAGTGAACTGTCTGTAGTCTGGAAAAACTCTATTTATAACGGGTCGGACGAGATATTCTACGACTTTATGGATAATCTTTCAGATATGTTTTCTTCTGATAAAACGAATAGCATCTCCCTTAAAATCTTATACTATCTTGACTATCAGTATTTGAAAAAAAGACGCTAAATTTGCAGTCGGGCGTTTAATTCTAATAATATGATTCAAAGAATACAGACTTTATATTTAGCTATTGCTACTGCTCTTTCAGGATTTCTACTTAAGGGTGATATTATTAAAATGGTTGGTGAGAAAGGAGAAGTATATGGCCTTTCTTATAAGGGTATTTCACTTATTCAGGATGGTGTCCCTGAACTTCTTGAAAAAAGCATTCCGCTAACTATTCTAATGATACTTGTTCCCCTGCTGTTTTTTGTATCGATACTATTATTTAAAAACAGGAAATTGCAGATAAGGTCAACAGTTCTGTCGACACTCCTTTTTGCCGGGGTACTTATTATGATCTTATTCTATATTTTTATTAGTGGCAAAAATATTGGTGCAGATCCGATATTTAATGTAAAACTGGTATTTCCTCTGGCCGGCCTGGTATTTGGTTACCTTGCCTTCAGGGCTGTTCTTAAGGATGAGCTTCTGATTAAATCGTACGACAGGATTAGATAATTATACTATCTCCAGGTGCTCCTGGTCGGTAATCTTCTCGCAGTAATGACATTTGAGTGAGACATTGTCTTTTGATACAACCCTGAATTTTGTTTTAACCTTTTCGAAATTGGTAATACACTTTGGGTTTACACACTTAGCAATACCAATAATCTCATCCGGGACCTCTACAACACTTTTTTCAACAACCTCATAATCTCTTATTATATTAAGTTTTGCCTGGGGAGCAACCAGTGCGATCCTGTTTATATCATCGTCCTCGAAAAATACATCAGCAAGCTTAACAATTGCTTTTTTCCCGAGTTTATTGCTTCCAAGATTTGTCCCGAATGTGGTTTGTGTATCTATCTTATCAAGACCCAGGATCTGAATTACCTTGAATAAGTTATTGGCAGGGATATGATCTATAACTGTCCCGTTTTCTATTGCGCTAACGCTTAATTGTTTAGGTTCTTTCATTACTATTAGATATTTCTATTTTAATCCCAGCAGGGTAGAGATAATTGCCTGTCTTGTAAAAACTCCGTTCAGGGCCTGTTCAAAATAATAAGCTTTTTCATTGGAGTCTACATCCGGGTCAATTTCATTTACTCTTGGTAAGGGGTGGAGAACTCTCATATTATCCTTGGTATTTTTAAGCATAGAATTTTGCAGTACGTATACATTCTTTACTTTCTCGTATTCCATAGGATCGGTAAATCTCTCTCTCTGAACTCTTGTCATATAAATTATATCGGCTTTTGAAATAATCTCAGTAAAATCGGTATGCTCATAGTATTTTAATCCGAGATCATCAAGGTATAACTTATATTCATTTGGCATTCTTAGCTCTTTGGGTGATATAAAATTAAAGGTTGTGTTCCATCTCGACATTGCCATCATAAGAGAATGAACGGTCCTTCCATATTTCAGGTCACCTACAAGGAAAATATTCAGGTTGTCAAGAGTACCCTGTGTTTTTCTTATCGAATATAAGTCGAGCAGTGTCTGTGTAGGATGCTGGTTTGCTCCATCACCTGCATTTACAACCGGTATGCCGGCTACTTCACTGGCGTATCTGGCACTTCCTTCTATCGGATGACGCATTACAATAAGGTCGGAGTAGTTACTTACAGTCCTGATTGTATCATTAAGGGTTTCGCCCTTTGAAACACTCGAGCTCGATGCATCTGTAAAACCGACTATCTTACCTCCAAGTCTTGATATAGCACTCTCAAAGCTGAGCCTGGTGCGTGTTGAGGGCTCAAAAAATAAGGAAGCGATAACTTTGTCCTGCAGTATATTCTGGGAGGGATTCTTTTCAAACTCACCTGCCAGGTCAAGAAT
The DNA here is from genome assembly GCA_942491535.1 of uncultured Marinilabiliaceae bacterium. GTDB lineage: Bacteria > Bacteroidota > Bacteroidia > Bacteroidales > VadinHA17 > JAUVKT01. Next base: position 132,606 of record CALOBV010000007.1, on the reverse strand, counting down.
TCTGCCGATTTCGTCGGTTGAGAAATCATCGATTGATACTAAGCTTCTGTTCTTCATCAATAATTAATTAGCGTTTATACCTGGTGACAAAGTTAAGAACTAATATATATATGACTCTTGTTGTTAATAAGTAATTAATAATTACAAAGCATAATTATTAATGTGATTTAAAGCTATTCTTTGCTGCAAATTAACCGGTCACCAGTTTATAGCTTAGATCTTTGATAAACGATAATTTCTGTGTAAGCCTGTCTTCAGCCGATTTGCGGAAACCTATTCTGATAGAACAACTTAGCTCAAAAACCTGCTTGCTCTGTCTCAGGTTCTCATCCTTAATAAGGGTCATTACATCGTTCATTGAAGAATATGGAAAAGCCAGGTCATATTCAACCAGTATAATTTCAGTAATCAGCTTTGCGTTTGAAAGGGCATCTTTTGCCGCATTCCTGTATGCGTTAATAAGACCTCCAACACCCAGCAGTGTGCCTCCGAAATATCTAACAACAACAATAAGTATATTTGTCAGGTTGAAAGAATTGATCTGACCCATTATTGGTTTGCCGGCTGTTCCCGATGGCTCCCCATCATCATTTAGCCTCCATGTATTATCATCTAAGCCTATCTTATATGCATAACAATGATGTCTTGCATCCCTGTATTCATCTTTCTTTATGTTATCAAGGATCTGCTGAACCTCTTCAACAGTGTTAACCCTGTATGCAAGGCCGATAAACTTGCTGCCCCTGTCTTTATACAGTCCCTTTGATGTAGATTTTACTGTTTTGAATGTATCCTGGGTGATCATTTTACAAGGCTAAGAAGTACAATTGTTATAACAGATAATACAATCCCAGCCTTGTTCCTCATGGTTAACTCTTCCCTGAATAGTAGCAGGGCAAGGACTACAGAAAGAACTACAATCCCAATATTATTAATGCCAAAAATAATTGAACTATCGAAGACATTACTTTCAAGGGCCATAACGATGCCATAAAGAGAACCGAAGTTTATAATACCAAGTATCAATCCGCCAATCAGGATATCAGCTCTGAGATATCCTTTGAGAGGCTCTTTCCTTACGGGTGAATATAAAATGCCACATATAGCTGCAATCATAAATAATACCGAGGTGAACATTATGGTAGTGTCTTCCTCAAGATATGTGGCCTGAGTATACTTAATCAGTGTATCAATAGTACCCGAGCCAATAAAAAGTAAAACGGGCAGAATAATTGCAATCCGCTTTGTTATGTTATGATCCTGTTTTTTGTGAACTGTCAGATAAACCGCGACCATGGCAAGAATTATCCCAATTACTTTAAGCGGGGAAATATTTTCGCTGAAATATAATATTGAGAACAAAATGGGAATAATAACAGACATCTTAACGGCAACGGTTGTCAGTGCTATCCCGGATACTTTTGTTGAATAGGCAATAAGGAGAAATACAACAATAAACAGAATACCAATAATTATGGCAAAAAGAAGCCATTTACTTGTAAAGGTTTCCCGGGTAGGGAATCCAGAAATAAGGAAACCAAGTAATGAGGCCACTATATAATTAATAACTATAACACTATATGTATCAAGATTGCGTCTTCCTGCTATCTTGAAAACTACCATTAAGAAGGAAGATGAGAGTATGCAAAGTACGAGGTAAATCATTGATTCTTTACTTTCTGTTATTAATTATTTCCAGCACCTTGCCTGCTATACTATGGATCAGGTTTAAATCTTTTCCATCGGCATGTGATATTCTTTCGATAATTTTTCCGGAAAGAGACGGATTTTCATTGAGTTCTGTTGCTTCAAGAATCTTTTCTACCTTCTCCCTAACTGCGCTTAGCGATTCTTCTCCTGCAATCTGTCTTTCGCCTGGTATGTTAATATTTCTTTTTCCTGCTGAAAGCTCATATGCAAATAGCATTAGCGACTGCGAGAGGTTTAAGGAAGGAAAATCATTAACCAGAGGTATTGTTGAAGAAATATGGCAGAGCGATAAGTCTGTATTTGAAAGGCCTGATTCTTCATTGCCAAAAACTATTGCTACTTTCTTAATGGCAAGTCCTTTATTTCCAATAAAATCAGATAGCTCTGAAAGAGGTATTAAATCACTCTGAACATTTCTCTTTCTTGTCGTTGTCGAAATTACAAGATCAAAACCGCTTATTGCTTCATTAAGCGATTTATATATCCTGGCATTATCAAGTATTTCGTTTGAACCATGTGCAAGCCACCTGGCTCTGCCTTCAGGATCTTCACAGGGCTTAACTAAGATAAGAGAACTAAAACCCATTGTTTTAAGGGCCCTGGCACTTGCACCTATATTTTCAGGCACTTTTGGTTCGACAAGTATAAAGCTGTATTCCATGATTGCAAATAGAGTACAAATATTCTCAAAAAATCCTGAATGTAAAAAATATATATAGATTTGTATAGAGTAAAACAGAGAAATAATGAGTGTTCATCTTGACGAGAAGGATTTATCCAAGCTGATTGTTGTGGGCGACAGGATATTAATTAAACCTAAAACCCCACAGTCAAAAACTAAATCAGGTCTTTATCTTCCCCCCGGCGTTCAGGAAAAGGAAAAAGTGCAAATTGGATATGTAGTAAAGGTTGGCCCGGGGTATCCAATTCCTGCCATGGCCGATGTGGATGAACCATGGAAGCCAGGAGGACAGGAACCAAAATATGTTCCCCTCCAGCCAAAAGAAGGTGATCTTGCTGTATATATGCAGAATAGTGCAATAGAAATAGAATTTAATAAAGAAAAATATGTTGTAGTATCACAGACATCTCTGCTATTGTTAATGAGAGATGATGGTTTATTTGAGTAGTTAAAAAATTCTAGACCATGTGATGTATGACCGGCTTAAAACTTTGCGAATGAAATTGAGAGTCATTTATCCTGTTGCTTTTATTGCTTTGATTATATTATCAATTTCAGCCTATTTCACGATTAGGGGTACTAATTACTGGAAGCTAAACAGGCAAGTAGCCCGTTATGCCGGATCAGAAAGTTGCCTGCCATGCCACGAAAAGTTTTACCAGCTGTGGGCCACCTCATTTCACGGACTTGCCATGCAACCTGTAAACGCTGATTTTATCAATTCAAATATATCTGTTCTAAATGCAAAAGAGGATGTTGGTGAGTCAAGGTTTGAGATAAATGGAAATAATAATGAATTGATTTTTAAAGAAATCTCAGCGGTAGGAGATACAAATACCTATAAAGCAATTCATGTTATGGGAGGGAAGTATGTTTTTTATTTTCTTACTGAATTCGAGAGAGGCATACTTCACGTGCTGCCATTAGCTTATGATTGTGATAAAGAAATGTGGTATAACAATCCCGAAAGCGGTGTCAGACATTTTGAAAATATGGAAGATGAGCCACTTGACTGGAAAAATCATCTTTATACATTTAATACTTCGTGCTATAATTGCCATGTTAGTCAGCTCGAGTCTAATTTTGATCTCGAAACTCTTGAGTACACAACAAGCTGGAGTGAACCGGGAATTAACTGTGAGACATGTCATGGCCCAAGCCTCGAACATATCAGGGCATGTGTTAAAGCAGGCAAAAACAAAATACCTGATGACTTAAAGATTATTCAGACCAGTAAGTTTAGCCAGCAGCAGAATAACTCATCTTGTGGATCATGTCATGGTAAATCATCGGTAATAGCTGCCGGTTTTAATCCTGGCGAAAGGTATTACGACTATTTCAATCTTATTACATTAGAAAATCAGGATTTTTACCCCGACGGACGGGATCTGGGAGAAAATTACACAATGACTACCTGGGAAATGAATAAGTGTAAATCCGGCGGCCAGCTTGACTGTGTAAGCTGTCATACATCAAGTGGAAGATACAGGTTTGCCGGAAATAAGCCCAACGAAGCATGTACACCATGTCATAACGACAAGGTTGATAATCCGGGGGCGCATACATTTCATAAGGAAGATGGCGAAGGGAGTATTTGTATCTCCTGTCATATGCCAAAAACTACCTTTGCTAAAATGGACAGGAGCGACCATTCGTTCAGACCTCCAATGCCTGAAGCAAGTATTGAATTTGGATCTCCAAACGCCTGCAATATATGTCATAATGATAAAAGTTTCGAATGGGCTAATAAGGATGTTAAATCAAAACATAGAAGTAATTACCAGGAGACTACTATTTATGATGGTAAATTAATAGCTGATGCCAGGGCAGCTAACTGGGAAAGTCTAGATGAAATAATCAATGGACTTAACAATGACAGCTTTGATGTTGTATTCACAACTTCATTTATCAGGCTTTTGGAAAATTGTGACAATGATCTTAAATGGGATGCAATATATAAGAAGACTACTCATGTTTCACCTCTGGTAAGATCTGCAGCTGCCCATGCATTATTTAATAATTATGGACAGGAATCATTTGATTTACTTGCCCAAATGACGGAAGATGATTACAGGTTGGTGAGATTAAATGCAGCATTTGCATTGAGCAATAATCCTTATGCATTGAGTTTATTGAATGAGAATAAGCATATGAATGAAGCTCTTACAGAGTATAAGAACTCACTTATTTCGAGGAATGATGACTGGACTGCGTACTATAACCTGGGTAATTTCTACAGTAACATGGGCGATAATTCAAAAGCGCTTGAGGCATACCTTAACTCATTGAAGGTTTATCCGAAAGCTATCATGCCTATGATTAATGCAGGTTATCTCTACTCATTATCTGGCGATATTATTAATGCAGAAAAGATGTTTGAACTTGCACTCAGTTATTCCCCGGATAACGAGGCGGCACTCCTGAATCTGGCACTATTATATGGTGAGAGCGGAAGAGAAGACCGTGCGATTTCCTTCCTTAGAAGGTTACTTGTCGTTTCGGAAGATAATGCTACAGCCGCCTTTAATCTAAGTGTATTACTGGCCGAAGAGAATGAGCTTGAATCATTGCAGTTAATTGAAAAGGCACGGATGCTCGATAAGAATAACCCCAGGTATTCTTATACCTACGCATTTTACCTTGTAAAATATGGTGATTTCGATAAAGCAAGAATCGTCCTGAAGGAATTAATTAATTTGCATCCGCTTTATTCAGATGCATATTTATTGCTTTCTGATCTTGAGATAAAATCCGGAAATACTGCCAGGGCCCAGAAAATACTTGAAGATGCAATTAGTAGTGATTTGTTTGGAGACGACCAGCTGCAGAGGTTTAATAATATGCTCCTGGCTATCAGAGCTGAGACTAAATAATTGCTTTAAAACCCTGGTAGGTAATAATTGATCCGGTAATAATTAGCAGTACAAGAACCATCCTCCGGAAAATATTTTTATTTAGCTTACCTGAAATTTTATCCCCGAGAACAAGACCTGCCGCCATAAAGGGGAGAGAAAAGAGAATCATTTTTATATTGTTCAGGCTTACTAATCTTGTAGCACCGTACATTATCGCCGAATATAGATAGGTAATAAGGAAAAATACAGACATTGCGTATCTGAATTTATCCTGTTTCATGTTTGTTCCGCCGAGAATTATTGCAGCTGCCGGTCCGCCAACAGAGGCACAGCCTGCAAGTATACCTCCGGTAAGTGCGGCAGCAGAAAATGCGAACGACTTATTTTTAATTCTTATCTCAAGTCCAAATAGTATAGAAAAACCAAACATTATTATTATTATACCTGCAATTGTCTTAAGCAGGTTCTGATCCACACCTTTCAGTATTATTACTCCGGTTGTTACCCCTATTATCCCAAACAATAAAGTCAGGATTAAATTCAGCTTGCTTATACTTCCTCTTGAGCGTATCAGGTGAACGACAGAAAACATCAGGTTAAGGAAAACTGCCAGGATCACTGTATCAAGATAATTCATAAACAGGTTAAGAAGGGGCATAGCAGTCATTGCAAGTCCAAATCCGGCTGTGCCACGTACAAAACTCGCGAAAAGAATAATAATGGCCAGTAAGGCATATGTTAGAATTGGATCCATTTATGACTTAATAATAGCTTATTTGTTTTAACTCTGCCCTGAATGATTCTATTTCATCAAGCCACTTTTCTTGTTCTATTTTAATACTTCCTCCGTTTTCCAGAACCTTTCTTATACTGCTGTCTCCGATAAGAATATCGAAGGGTATCAGGCTGTCTTCATATTCATAGGGTGGATCATTAAATGAGAGATAACCAGGTGTAGACTCTATAATTGCCTCATAAATGTTAACCGCCGTATATACCGGTTTATATTTATCCTGATCAATAACATGTATAAAGATGCCTTTACAATATTTCTGACTGTATTTGTGGAAGGTTGGAATATAATCATGTGGTCTGAACCTACATCCAGGAAGAGATCTGGAATTCAGGTTTTTAAGAAGACTTATTGAATTTAGTTCCGGCGCCCCAAATAATTCAAATGGAGTAGTAGTACCCCTTCCCTCGGAAAGATTCAGGGCCTCGGTGAGTACAGTCCCGGGATATACTACAGATGTATTAACACCTGGCATATTCGGCGAAGGTGGTACCCATGGCAGGCCTGTTTGTTCGAACGACATACCTCTTTCCCAACCAGTCATCCATACTATGTTCAGATCACATCCGGTGGATTCGAAATTGTTTATCCAGAGGGCTATTTCACCTATGGTCATATTATGACATAATGGTATTTCTGCTTCACCGACAAAAGTGAAAAAATCACGCTTTAACAGGGGACCATCAAAACCTAGCCTGCTTACAGGGTTGGGTCGGTCGAGTATCCAAACAGGGATTCCCAGTTTACCGCAAACTTCCATACAGTGCTTCATTGTCCATATATATGTATATGGCCTGGCACCAATATCCTGAAGATCTATAATAAAAGCCTCTATGTTTGTAAGCATATCAGGCAGGGGCTCTCTGAATTTACCGTAAAGGCTATATACGGGAATATCATACACGGGGTGAGTATAACCTTCCCATTCTATCATATTATCCTGTGTCTCACCAAAGAGACCATGCTGTGGTCCGAAGATAGCACTTATCCTGATCTGATTATTGCTCTCAAGGAAATCAATAATATGCTGATATTTTCCGTTAATACTGGGAGAGTGACATAGTACAGCAGCGCTTTTTCCGATAAGTTTTTCAGGTAATTTTTTTGAAATAATATCGAATCCTGTTTGAACCATAATCACTATTAAGTATTTCGAAATGGCTAAATAAACAAAAACAATAGCACATTGTTAGTTTAATAGCATATTTTGATGCCAAAATTACTATTATTTAGTGATTTTGTTATTTAAGAAATTAATTTTGCATCATACTTCACAAAAACCTGTAAACTTGATTAGAACGATATCCATATTCTTTCTACTTATCTTATTATTATCGTGTAGTAGAAATACAGATAATAAAATATATGTGGCTGCAACGACTGACTTACACGGTGTTATTTTTGGACATGATCCTGCTACGGGGAACGAAGCCAGGTATTCGATGTCGAAAGTGGCAAGTTATCTGAGTAATTTTAGCTCTAAAGAATTATTATTACTCGATAATGGCGATAATCTCCAGGGCACTCCCTCGGTCTATTATTACAATTTTGAGGATACGAGCACAAGCCATTTATGGCCCAGGGTATTAAATTATCTCAATTACGATGCTATTACTGTTGGGAATCATGATATTGAAGCCGGACATAGTGTTTATGACAGAATAAGAACAGAATACAATGCTCCTATGCTCGCAGCAAATGCTGTTAATACTCAGAATGGAGAACCCTACTTTACACCTTATACGATAGTTCGACAGAATGGCTATAAGATTGCGGTACTTGGACTAATTACTCCTGGTGTCCCGGGTTGGCTTCCTGAAATTTTGTACAGCGGGATCGAATTTGAAGACATGGTGGTTTCGGCACGCAAGTGGATGCCTGTTATTCTGGAGCAAAATCCTGATATGGTTATTGGTCTGTTTCATGCAGGATGGAATGAAAAATATGGTGGAGGGGATATTGGTTCGTTCAAGAATGAAAATGCTTCATTAGCTGTTGCCCGTGAAGTTCCTGGGTTTGATCTGATTTTCATTGGACATGATCACGATCTTATGAATGATTTTCTTGTTACGGAGAAAGGAGACAGTGTCCTTATACTGGATGGCGGCAGTCATGCCAGGTTTATCTCTCTGGCTGAAATAGAGTTCTCAGGCAAAAAGGACCCCAAAATAATATCAATTAAGGGAAGTCATATCAGGACCGATACACTGGCGGTAAGTAAGGACTTTGAAGATCAGTTTAAGAATGATTACAGTATAATATCTGATTATATCAGCAGGCCGATTGGCTATTTAGACAAAACAATTTCATCGAGAGAATCATATTTTGGTGATTCAGATTTTATGGATTTGATTCATCAGATTCAGATGGAGACATCAGGTGCGGATATTTCTTTTGCAGCTCCACTGTCGTTCGATGTAAAGATTGACTCAGGAGAACTTCGGGTGGATGATATGTTTGATCTATACAGGTTTGAGAATATGCTCTATACTGTCCGGTTAAGCGGTCAGGAAATCGATAAATATCTTGAATACTCAAGCAGTATGTGGTTTAGTACATTGACCGAAGGAAAAAATCGAATTTTAAAATACCAGGATGGGAGTAATAATATGCTATTGAACCGGTATTATAATTTTGATTCTGCTGCCGGCATCGACTATACTGTTGACCTTCGAAATGAAGACGGGAAGAAGGTTCAAATCAGCGGGTTTTCGGATGGGAGAGCTTTCTATGCTGATTCAATATACAATGTAGCTATGAATTCCTACCGCGGAAATGGGGGAGGAGGTCACCTTGAGAACGGGTGTAATCTTAGCAAGGAAGAAATTAATAAAAGAATAGTCAGATCAACAGTTAAGGATCTGAGATATTATATGATGAAGTGGATAGAAGATATTGATACATTAAGAATTGAAACTGACAAAAACTGGAAGCTTATCCCAGAGAAGGTTATTGATGGTATGGTGGAGGCAGAAATTGTCGGATTATTTAGCAGGGAGTAAAATACTATGAAGATTTATAAGAAATATTTTACATTATTGTTTGTGCTTGTACTTGTTTATTCTACAGGTTGTAACAGTAATGCATATGTTAATTCATCAGGAAAAGCAAAGAATGTAATACTTATTATAGGTGATGGTATGGGACTATCGCATCTATATGGGGCTATGACTGTTTATTCAGGGAATATGAATGTCGAAAGGGTAAAGAATATTGGTATGGTAAAAACACATTCTTTTGATAACTATGTTACCGATTCTGCTGCAAGCGGTACAGCCATGGCAACCGGAAAGAAAACCAAGAATGGAATGCTTGGTCTTACACCGGATAGCCTTACATTAACCAATCTGATAGAAATTGCACACAGAAATAATATAGTTGCAGGGGTTGTTAGTACCAGTGCAGTAACTCATGCAACACCAGCAAGTTTTGTAGCTCATAATATTAGCAGGAATAATTATGAAGAAATTGCCCTGGACTTTTTGAAAACTCAACCAGATGTATTTATCGGTGGGGGCAGAGATCACTTTTCAAAAAGGAACGATGGCAAAGACCTTATCGAGGAACTTAAGTCAGAGGGTTACGACGTAGTATTGTCTGTTGAAGAACTGCTTGAGGTAGAGGGTAGCACTAAACTTGCCGGATTACTTGCCGATGTGCATTTACCAACTTATGCTGAGGGCAGGGGAGATATGCTGGCATATTCAGCACTGAAAGCTCTTGAAACGCTGCAAAATAATGATAAGGGTTTCTTTTTAATGATTGAAGGATCTCAGATCGACTGGGCTGCACACAACCATGATACAAAATATATACTTGAGGAGACAATAGATCTTGACAGAACCCTGGGAGTAGTTCTTGATTATGCCGATAATGTAGGTGAGACATTAGTGCTTTTGACTGCCGACCATGAAACAGGGGGTATGACACTGATAGACGGTGATCTGCAAAGAAGAAGTCTTTCTGCCAGTTATTCAGTGAGCGGACATACCGGAACACCTGTGCCTATTTATGCCTTCGGACCTCAAAGTTATGAGTTTACAGGTATTTATGATAACACAGAGCTGTTTAAGAAAATAAGGAAAATACTTACACAAAAGTGATATCAGAATTGGTAAAAGCAGCTAGATTGAGCCCGGGTGTTTTTACGATTTCCCGGGTTTTTACTCTTATAATATCCTTACTGCTCATTTCTGCTGTATCGATAGCCCAGGAATATCCTTCTCTATCTGTTAATAAGAGTTATAAACTCGATTCAAAGCTATCGGAGATTTCAGGAATTACATTTTCAAATGGTAAGATTTATGCTATAAACGATAGTGGAAATAAGAATGAGGTTTATATCCTTGACCAGAATACCTTTGATATTGTTTCATCACAGGAAATCTACGGGACAAAAAATATCGACTGGGAGGAAATTAGTTCTTATAATAATACCCTGTATATTGGAGATTTCGGTAATAATGCCGGTAACAGGAAAGATCTTAAAATTTATAAAATTTTACCAGACAGTATCTATTTCAAAAAATCAAAGCCCGAAATTATTGAATTTAAATATGAATTACAGGAATCATTTAATCTAAGGGAATATAGAAAGCATTCATGGGATTGTGAGGCAATGGTAATTAACCGACAGGGTATATGGCTATTTTCAAAAGATTGGCGCGATCGAACCTGTCGCCTCTATAAATTGGAAAATCAGCCCCGAAGCAAAGTAAGCCTCAGAGCAATTGATTCGCTAAACCTTAAATACCTTGTAACAGGTGCTTTTAATGATGATGTTGCCGGAAAAACTTACCTCTGTGGTTACGAAGGAGGAAATACATATTTAACTGTTCTCTCAACGGGAGAATATATTGACTTTTCAGGTGAATATACTACATATATAATTCCTGAACTTAAATATACACAGGTAGAATCTATATTTGTTAAAGAAAATCTTGTTTATCTTGCATCTGAACGAACCATTTCAGCCCAGACAGTATATAAAATAATTTTACCAGGTAAGAAGTAATGAAGGAAACAGTAATAAAAAATGGAGAAAAGCTTCCGCTGGTTGAACATTTCTATACCCTCCAGGGAGAAGGCTATCATACCGGCAGAGCTGCTTATTTCCTTAGGATAGGAGGATGTGATGTAGGGTGTAGCTGGTGTGATTCAAGATACACATGGAATCCTGATATTCATCCCCTTGTTGAGGTAAGGGAAATAGTTCAGCATGTTCTTGATGCCGGAGCAGACTCTGTAGTTATTACAGGGGGAGAACCATTAATGTGGGATATGAACCCCCTGTGTAGATTATTAAAGGAGCATAAGGTTAAAACTTATCTGGAAACTTCAGGGGCCTATCATTTATCCGGAGAATGGGACTGGATTTGCTTGTCGCCCAAAATAAATGCTCCACCTGTTGGAAATATTGAACTAAGGGCAAGTGAACTTAAGGTCATAATACTGAAGAGTGAAGATTTTATTTGGGCAGAAAAGATGAGTTTAAGAGTGCAAGATTCATGTGAATTATTTCTGCAAGCCGAATGGAGCCGGTTTGATAGTATAATAGGCACGATAGTTGATTATATTCTGAAAAATAATAAGTGGAGGATATCTTTACAGAGCCACAAGTATATGAAAATACCGTAATGAGGGGTATAAGAACAATATTTGTATTATTAATAGTTTCAGTTTTTTCACTCCAGGCTTCGGGACAGAATCTGCATACCAGATCGAATCGTGCACTTAAATCATATACAGAAGGGAAAAGAGCTTACGATTTTGTCGATTACAAAACTGCCGAAGATCATCTCCTTGAAGCTACGGGCAGGGATAATGATTTTATTGAGGCCTTTCTTCTACTTGCAGAGCTATATAAGGATCAAAAAAAATATAATGAGTCGGCCAATAATTTCAGAAGAGTTATCGAGATCGACTCTCTGTTTTTTGTTCCGGCAATGTACAGCCTTGGAGAGGTTGAATTTATGCTTGGAGATTATAGCAGGGCTGCCAGGTTTTTCAGGTCTTTCCTGGAAACCGGACCAGAATCAGATAAGCTGATAAAGAAATCGCGGAAGTACCTGATAAACTGTGAATTTGCAATAGAGGCAAAACAACATCCCGTTACGTTTTTTCCGGTATCCCTGGGCGATTCGATTAATACCGAGTACGATGAGTACTGGCCTGCTATTACAGTTGATAATAGCCTTTTCTTTTTTACGCGACAGATAGCTGAAGGAGCCAGAAATATTGATGGCATAAGGTACCAGGAGGATTTTTATTTCAGCGAGATGAAAGATAATGTGCTTTTGCCAGCCAAAAATATCGGGTACCCGCTGAACACCCCTTACAACGAAGGTGCCCTGTCACTTGCTGCCGGAGGTCAGTATATGTACTTTACTGCCTGTAACAGGGAGGATGGCAAGGGTGGATGTGATATATATTATTCTGCCTCAACATCAAGGGGGTGGATATCAGGAATGAATATCGGTAATCCAATTAATACAAAGTACTGGGAGTCGCAGCCATCACTGGCATCAGACGGTCAAAAGTTGTTTTTCGTCAGTAACAGGCCAGGTGGATATGGCGGAATGGATATCTGGTATAGCAAGAAGTCAGAATCCGGAAACTGGACAGAACCGGTAAACCTGGGTGGCGATATCAACACAGCTGGGGATGAGATGTCGCCCTTTATACATTTTGATGGATTGACATTGTATTTTTCATCAAATGGAAGACCTTCTATGGGTGGTCTGGATCTGTATATGTCGAGGATGATTGATGATACTACATGGACAGAGGTCGAGAATCTTGGATATCCTATTAATACTCAGACAGATGAAATGGGGTTGATTATTAATGGTTCAGGCGATAGAGCTTATTATTCGTCGGAGATAAACCCGGGAAAGGGCAGGGATCTTTACTATTTTAATCTCCCGGATCAACTTAGACCAGATCCTGTATCGTATATAAAGGGAACAGTATATGATAAGATTTCCGGAAGAAAATTAAAGGCACGTTATGAATTAACCGATCTAATTAATAAAAAGACCGTTCTGATATCATCAACAAATGATAATGGTGAATTTCTTATCTGTCTTACCGCCAGGCAAAAACTACGGGCTTAATGTAAATAAAGACAAATATTTGTTTTTTTCTGAAAGCTTTTTTCTTGAAGGAGAGCACAGTGTTGCCGAACCTTTTATTGTGCGGGTTGGATTGAGCCCTATAAGGGTTGGAGAAATGATGACGCTATATAATGTTTTCTTCGAAACAGATTCATGGGAGCTGCTAAGCGAATCACTTATTGAGCTTAATAAGTTGTACGACCTCCTGGTAAAAAATGAAACTATTATAATTGAGATTGGGGGCCATACTGATTCTTCCGGATCTGATAGCCATAACCAGATCCTTTCTCAAAACAGGGCCGAATCGGTTAAAGACTTTCTTATTTCAAAAGGGATTGATTCGGGGAGGATAAACTATAAGGGTTTTGGTGCTACAATGCCTGTTTCTGATAATAATACCCGGGAAGGTATGAGAAGAAATAGAAGGACAGAGATACGGATTACGGGAACTGTTAAATTGCCATAAAAGAAAAGAGTGCCGCTCGGGCACTCTTTGTAGACCTATTTCAATAGCAGACTCTTAAAACAGGTAGGTAGGAGTAGTTATCATATAGCGATTCTGGATTTGAACTTATTTATATCCTCATTTTCCTGGGGATCAAAGGCTTTACGGTAGTGAATTGAAAAATACATGCCCGTACCATTAACTCCATTAGGTTCAATCCAGAACTTTCCGTTCATACTCTCGATAAGCTTGTTGGCCAGGATTAAACCTACTGTTGTAAATGTGCTGTTGTTCTTAACAAGGTAGGAGGTGAGGTTATCAGCCTCCAGCAATTCCTTGTTCAGGTGATAGCCATTTCCTGAATCTATAACATAAAAAACAACCTGGCTATCTACCTTTTTGTAACCTAATTTAATGTAACCCGATGTTGTATGCTCCACAGCGTTATGGAAGAGGTTTTTGATAACCCGAAATATCTTTTCCTCATCAATAAATACTTCGTCCCTGTATGTTTGTTCTTCCAGGACGAGTGAAACATTACTTTTGTCAAATTTTGCCAGTGAACTGTTCAATTCAATAGCAAGGTGCTGAAGAATATCCGTCAGTTCTCTTTTTTTGAGATTACTGCTGGGTTTCTCAGCGTCGATTAAAGCTGAATCAAGAAAATTATCAAACAGTGTAATTAGCTGGTCACATGAATTTAAAATATGATCAGTGTATTCCTGTCTGTCATTTATATTGCAATTGTCTGAATTCTGGAGAAATGAGAAAGCCACTATAGAATTCATATAGGTTCTCACCTCATGTGATAGGCCCGTCAAAATTTTCGGGCAAGACAAAATATTTGAATCTGTGCATGAAATACTTTCACTACCTATAACATCCCCTTTGCCGGAATTGTTACTTATTTGTTCTCTGTATTTGTTTTCAGAATCAAACATTTTCTGTCTGGATAGTAGTAGTTTAAGTAGTAGTAACTAGTATTAGTCTATGCTTTTTAATAATTTTTTTGCATCCTTCCTGTAGCGGCTTTCACTGGATATTATACCCTCCAATATTGCCTTTGCCCTCTCATTTTCTTCAATATTTACGTAGCAGAGGCCCAGGTAATATGATGCGTCTTCGATGAACATATTATCGTTATGTTCAATTACCACGTCAAACGATTTAATAGCCTTGTTGTATTCGCTTATTTGCATATTCGCCATACCATTGAGGAAGTTAGACTGTATGGTAGATTGATTGCCATCAACCAATAATTCAAATTGCTGAATAGCTTCATTATATTTTCCTTCCCGGTAGAGTTGCATTCCCATTGATAGTTGACGGGGAACATTTACATCTCCGGATCTGTGTATTGTAAGGGCTGTATAATTATCTACAGAATCACTTGTATATGATCTCAGATCAAAACTGTTGCCTGAGAGAATAATCAGAGTGCTGATAATTATAAGACCAAGAAAGATGGCAGCATAGTTAACCGGTACTTTCTTAACAGCCTTACTAATAGAAGATTCTTTCCTATGTAGCATTTCAGCTCTCTGTAGCTTTTCCCTGATCTTAACAGCATCGAAATTAGAAGCTATTTCGTTTGCCTTACGCCTCAGTTCCAGTTCTTTTTTGAGCCAGAGATTACCTTCCATCTCTTTTTCGAACCATCTTCTTTCAGATGCTTGCATTTTGTTGTCCAGGTAGCGCTCAATAAACCTGGTAAATTCAATATTTTCCATAACTATATGTATTTCACGCAATTATATTCAATGTCTTTTAGACTAAATTAGTCTTTCGATATTCCGAAGTTCGTGCGAATTTATTCCTGAAAATATTTCCAGGGCGTAATTCGTTCGTGCATAACAAGCTTCTTATAGCTTAAGCACTACAATACATCAATAATTCCACTAAAGCAGGAATACTTCTTTAAAAAAATCTAGATTTCAGGATCAGCTACAACAGGAGGAACAACAGTTCCTTTTTCTCCTGCTTCATTTCCGTCGCCTCCGCGTACGTTAATAAGTTCTTCGTCTGCCAGTAAAAATTCGTTGAAGTTTTCAAATTTGATTTCTTGATTCAGGTTTTTCATCGTTTTAAATTTTTGTTTGTTAAATCGGGTTGTTTATTATGTTACATAAGTACATGTAATGAAAACCTTATTTGTGACAACGAAAAAGAATGTTTTTTTATAAAAAAAATTTGCCTTCAAGTTAAATACTTGTTAATTAAAGCAATACGATCATGTTTTTTTTTATGAATTATTTAATAAATTCCTATCGGATAGAACTTATTATTATTTTTTTTACTTTGTGACAGGTATGGATCTTACACATGCAGGGAAGGGAAGATAAAATATGGAAAAGTATTTTAAGTTAATAGCAGGGGCATTATTCTTTATTTTACCTATAAGTGATAATGCATATGCATTGGAAGTAAATAATAGTATAAGTAACGATATAATGGTATACTCAGATACCGGCGATATCGACATCAATCTTTTACTTGATTTGTTTGCAAGTGAACTTAACAGGGATGCTTACTCTGATCGGTCTACTGAGATGTATAATTACCTCCTCGATTTTGTTGAGACGAGGCCGGGATTATCTCCTGATCTATTTGCAAGGATTAACAGGTATCTGGGTGGATATAGTTATAATCATCGAGAATATATTGAAGCCGAACGATACTATAGTAGGGCTATAGAATCCTACCAGCTATCAGAAAAGCCCGATACGGCAGGCTTATGCACTGTTATATCTCAACTCGGTTTATCCATATATGGGCTCGACAGGTACATTGAAGGGGCCGATTTTTTGAAAAGAAGCATTAAGTTACGAGAGATATATTACGGGGATAGCTCTCACTATCTAATTAAGCCACTTGCCAATTTGTCGGCGGTATATATTGATATGGGCGAATATAATAATGCAAGGGAGTCGGCCCTGAGAGCAATTGAAATAGTAGGAAAATCAAGCAGAGAATTTAGTTCGCTGGGGCTGCTATATTATAATCTTGGCGTTTATTATGGCGCCAGGGGTGATTATAATAATGCAAGGTCAATGTACCAGGTAGCGGAAACCAGGCAGATAGAATATGATCATAATGATATGATTATGCTTCTATATATTACCAATGGTCTTAGTGTAGCAAATGCAATGACAGGCGATACCCTGAATGCAATAAAAAGCTATGAAAAAATGATTGAGGTGCTGGAGTCTATGAAAGATAGTCCTGACGATGGAGATGTATATTATACAAATTACGGTCACTTCCTGGCCAAGATTGGAAGATATGAAGAATCGTTAGAAATATTTAAAAAAGCTGTTAAGTACTGTTACGACAATTATGGTACAGATTCCGAAAGATACCTCAGCGCCAGGGAAAATCTTGCTTCTTACTATAGATTATATATAAATGATATCAGTTCCGCTTACAATATTTATTCAGACTTATATAATAAAACAAACGAGGGCCGGTATGGAATTGTATTAGTCAATGACATAAAGCGAGGTCTCGCTAATGTGCTGGTTGAGAAGGGAGAATTTGATGCAGCCCTGAGTTTGTATAACGAAGTTCTTGGATCCGGAGAATATTTTAGCCCCCCGAGGTTATTATTTATTTATGATTTCAGAAGTAATATATATAGAGAGAAATATTTGCAGGATAAATCAATCGAATATCTCGATAAAGCACTTAAGGATATTGATGCAGCGATTTCTATTCTTGATTCTGTTAAGATTGATCTTTCCGGTGAAGAAAGCCGCTTGCAGATTACCGGACGATTCGACTTCTTGTGGGACAATGCCATATGGCTGGCATCCGAAAAATACAAATATGATAATGACCCCGCCTATCTTAATATGGCATTCAGGTACTCTGAGAAGAGCAAGGCTTCAACCTTACTCTCTTCAACAAGGGAAGTACAGGCTATGGAGTTTCATGTACCTGAAAACCTTGTAGGCATTGAAAAAGAACTGGATCACTATATAAAGGAATTAACTGACAAATTATACAACGAGACAAATTCGGGTAATGCTGATGCAACACTTGTAAATTTATATGAAGAGGAACGTACCGGGGCCGTAATTAAGCGCGATTCATTGATTCATCTATTCGAGAGAGATTATCCCAGGTATTACAGTTTAAAACATGAGGATAAAGTTGCATACTGCAAGGATGTTAGGAATTATCTTGGACGGGATAGAAATTTTGTTGAATTCTTTCTGTCAGATTCAATACTATATACATTTATTTTCAACAGGAAAGGTTGCGAGTTCCTAAATACTTCTATCGATTCTGTTACCAGGGATATAGTCAGAGAGTTTCGCTCAGATATTACAAACCCGGCAATTGAGACTGGTGCACGATCACAATTTAAAAGAATAGTGAAAAATGGGCATTATTTATATAAGCTTCTTATCGAGCCGATTAAACCGTATCTGATTTCAAAAAATCTCGTAATTGCAGCAGATGATATACTTTCATATATTCCGTTTGAGGCTTTGATTAGCGATACAATAGGGGTTAGGCCAATAAATTATCGTGATATTAATTATCTCTTTAAGGAATTTGAAATTATTTACACCTATTCAGCTTCTCTCCTTATAGAATCAGAAGGAAAGGGGAAAAGCTTCTTTAACCCCGCCCTGGTATTTGCACCTACATATTCTTCAACACTGGATTCAGATTCATTGCTTCTGTCCAGGCAAATGGAAAGAGGTCTTCTTAATAATATTCCGGGAGCAAAAGAGGAGGCTATATATATCAGTAGCCTGCTTGGTGGCCAGCTTTATCTTGAAAATCAGGCCAGCGAGCAAAGGTTTGTTAGTGAGGCATCAAGTGAAAAGATTATTCACCTCGCCATGCACACATTGCTTAACGACAGGCAACCGATGCTATCCAAGATGGTATTTGCTCAAAATAATGACACAATAGAAAACGGCTTACTCAATACATATGAGATTTATAATCTTGATCTTAACGCAAAGATGGTAGTCTTAAGCTCATGTAATACAGGGGCGGGATATCTACAATCGGGAGAAGGAATTATTAGCCTGGCAAGGGGTTTTATGTATGCAGGTTCACCATCAGTGGTAATGTCTTTATGGGAAGTTGATGATTATTCAGCAAGTGAGATTATTAAGTCGTTTTATAGTAATTTAAAGCAAGGTTACTCAAAGAGCGGAGCCTTAAAAAAATCGAGGAAAAAATATCTCAGATCTGCCGATCAACTAAGGTCTCACCCTTATTTCTGGTGTGCCCTGGTAATTTTAGGCGAGGATGAGCCAATTTTTTATAAGAGGCATACAATAGGACTTACCATACTGGTGATACTTTCGTTGATATATGTAAGGAGAAGGTACTACAGACCAAAATCTTCATAATCCTTATAATCGGGGTCGGATTTGATTATTCTGATTAGTTCCTCCTTACACAGGTACTTCTTTCTCCTGGCATAGGTAGCACTCTTGTAAGACATTTTCCTGGCGATTTCTTCATAATCACAGCCCTCAAGGTGCATGGTAAGAACCTTTTGATAGTCTTCAGGTAGTTTGAGGAAGGATCTTTGTACTATTTGTTCTATCGGAATATCAAGAAGCTTTTCAAGTTCGAAATCATCAATTATATCATTATAATCATGAATTGGAATTTCTTTCTTGGTTCTTAGCTGGTTACTCCATAGCTTCCTGGCAACACCAAATACATATGCTTTAAGGTCAGAAGTCAATTCAACCCCATTATGCTGGAACTTCTTATAGACGACCATCAGGGCATCCTGGAATATATCATAGGCATCATCTTCAGTACCGCTATTCTTTACAATATACGATTTAACAGTACTGAAATAATTACTATAGAGGTAGTTAAGAGTTTTGTCATCCCCCTTTCTTAATCCCTCAACCAGCATTTTATCTGAGTGCTTTTTAAACACTTTTAATGAAGATTATTCAACAAATATACTATTTCCATCTAAATACTATTCATTTGTCTACGGATTACATTCCCTATGGTTGCAGGCTTGCTTAGATTTAAATAATAAATATCTTTACCTTAATTATAATATTACTATATTTTCATTTATGTCCTTTCCTTTTATTCAGCAGGCTGATGCAATGGATTGCGGACCATCGTGCCTAAAGATGGTTTCGGCATATTATGGCCGGAGTATTTCGATTGATAAGCTGAGAGAATATAGCTATATAACCAGGGAGGGAGTTTCTTTTCTTGGATTGTCAGAGGCTGCAGAGAAAATTGGCTTCAGAACAATAGGAGTAAGGATCCCCTTCGATAAGCTCAGCAAAGAAAGCCCGCTGCCATGTATTGTCCACTGGAGGCAAAAGCACTTTATTGTAGTTTATAAAATTAAATCCGATAAGGTTTTTATTGCAGATCCTGCTCTTGGAAGGATTACTATTTCGCGCCAGGAATTTGAAAAGGATTGGGCAAGTACATCGCTTGAAGGAGAAAAGCAGGGCCTTGTTCTGATTCTCCAGCCTACTCCCGAATTTTATGACAGTGATGATGATAAAAGCGAGAAGCATGGTTTTAAGTTTTTGTATAAGTACATAAAAATCTACAGGAAATATTTTTTTCAGTTGATTCTGGGGCTACTTATTGGAAGTTTTATTCAACTCATCCTGCCCTTCCTTACTCAGTCTATTATTGATATAGGAATCAATACCAGTGATATTGGCTTTATATATGTAATATTGTTTGCCCAGTTAGCCCTTATAATAGGCAGAATGTCGGTTGATTTTATAAGGAGCTGGCTGCTTCTGCATATCGGAACCAGGGTCAATATTTCGGTTGTATCCGGATTTCTGACAAAGCTTATGTCCTTGCCCGTTTCATTCTTTGATACCAAATTAACTGGAGATTTACTTCAAAGAATTGAGGATAATAACAGGATTGAATCATTTATGACCACTTCTACCTTAAATGTCCTCTTCTCATTTTTTAATATAATAATATTCAGCATAGTTCTGGCCATCTACGATTACAGGATACTCTTGCTTTTTGTTACTGGCACCTTGCTTTATATAATCTGGGTATCAGTATTTATGAAATCGAGAGCCAGGCTCGATCATAAACGCTTTAGCCAGCAATCTGCAACCAACAGCAAGCTGATCGAAATTATTAATGGAATGCAGGAGATTAAGTTGACCCAGAGTGAGATGAGTAAGAGATGGGACTGGGAAAATTTACAGGCACTGTTGTTTAAGACCAAGGTCAAATCGCTTAGCCTTTTTCAATACCAGCAGGCTGGCGGAAAATTTATTCTTGAGGTTAGCAATCTACTTATTACAGTAATTGCTGCTACCGCCGTGATTAATGGTGATATTACTCTTGGTATGATGTTGGCAGTTCAGTTTATTATAGGTCAGCTTAATATGCCTGTAGGTCAGATAATTAGTTTCTTCAGGACTGCCCAGGATGCCAGGATGAGTCTTAACCGGCTTGCAGAGGTTCATACCAGGGATGAAGAAGAAAGTGATCTGGATATGAAGGTAAGAAATTTGCCTGCAGAGAAGGATATTTATATAAATAACCTTTCGTTTCAATATGAAGGTCCGAGATCACCTATGGTGCTGAAGGATATCAATATGCATATTCCACACCATAAAGTAACTGCCATTGTCGGACCAAGCGGCAGTGGCAAGACTACGCTCTTAAAAATGATTCTGGGATTTTATAAACCGGTAACTGGTGAAATATTGATTGGTGATACTATGCTAAGTAACCTTAGCCTGAAACTCTGGAGGAAGAAATGCGGTGTGGTTATGCAGGATGGGTTTATCTTTCCTGATTCAATAGCGTATAATATTGCCCCGGGAATTGAAACCATCGACCAGGAGAAACTTATCAAATCCGTTGACGTAGCTAATATCAGGAAGTTCCTCGAATCTCTTCCACTTGGATATAACAGTAAAATAGGAGTTGATGGGAAGGGTCTGAGCCAGGGTCAAAAACAGAGAATATTAATTGCCAGGTCTGTTTACAAAGATCCAGAGTTTCTGTTTTTTGATGAAGCAACAAATTCGCTCGATGCAAATAATGAAAAGCTTATCAATGATAACCTGATCAGATTTTATAGGGGAAAGACTGTACTGATAGTAGCACACAGGCTAAGTACAGTTAAAAATGCCGACAATATTATTGTTCTTGATGAAGGCAGAATAGTAGAAACAGGATCACATGATCAACTAATATCTTTAAAGGGGCATTATTATAATCTGGTAAAAAACCAGCTTGAACTGGGAAATTAGATATGAACAAAGCAATACACGATATAAGAGAATCATCACCGGTAGAGGAAGTTATTGGCAATCCGCCTTCCTCTGTTGTGAGGTGGGGGATAAGTGCTGTTGCAATTGTTTTTGTTATGGCTGTGATTGCATCCTGGATAATAAGTTATCCATATATTGTAAGTGGAAAAATAGTTATAAGCACCTCCAATCCTCCGGCCTCTATGATGGCACATATCTCAGGGCAGATTAACAATTTGTTCGTGGTAGAAGGCCAGCAGGTACATAAAGATGAATATCTTGCATTAATCGAAACTACCGCCGATCTGGAAAGCGTGCTATGGTTAAGTAATATGCTCGAAGAAAATATTGGTGGTATTAATTCGGTGGATAAAGAGAGTCCTGAAATGCCACGGGCCTGAAAATCCTCAGCTGGGTGAACTAAGGGCAAACTATTCTTTTTATAAAACATGTCTTGATAACTATATCAACCATGTAACAGTCGACTATTACGGAAAGAAAATTAATGCAGTCCAGGATGAAATTACAGGCATCAATGATTACCTGGAGCAACTTGCGAATAAGGAAGCCCTTTATATCGAAAAACTAAAATTGGTTGAGGCTGAATATTTACGCGATTCCTCCCTATTCGCCAGTGATGTAAGGTCATTGCAGGAACTCGAACATACCAAAAGATCATTCTATGATGAGAAGATCCTCTTAGAGCAGGTTAGACTGGATAGGAGATCAAGGTTAATTGATCGTGCTTCAAGGTACCAGAGCCTTGAGGACTTTAAGGCAGCAAGAGAAGAGGAAAGAAGAAAACTTTATACCCTTTTTCAAAATGAGAGTATAAAGCTTCAGGGTGAACTTGAACTCTGGTATATGAAGCATTTAATTAAATCACCAATAGATGGCAGGGTGACATTTTCGAATTTCTGGGGTAAAAACCAGCTTGTTCAGGAAGGTGATATCGTTCTGACAGTGGTGCCCGATGGAGAAAATCATATTATAGGCAAGGTTGAACTTTCTATGAGACGCTCAGGTGAAGTTGAAGCCGGCCAGAAAGTACTGATAAAGCTCGGCGCTTATCCATTCCTTGAGTATGGAATTGTAGAAGGCGTTGTGGAGTCTATTTCACAGCTTGCAACCAACGATGTTTATGTAGTAGATGTAAGCCTGCCAGGAGGTCTTGTAACAAACTATGATAAAGAGCTGCAGTTTAATCAGAATATGTCTGGAACAGCCGAGATCATCACTCAGGATATGCGTCTTATAGAAAGGATTATTTATCCTTTCAGATATCTGATCGAAAAGAATAAACTGCTAAAAAACAATTAGCGGCGTTTTTCAATGCAATCAGTGCAAACTGATCTGGAGATCCCAAATAATTTATTACTGGATAAATCATATATTTTCAGCAACTCCAGAGCTTCTGTCTGAGTTACCATTCTGAAACTGATCTGATCACCTGGTTTAAGCTGCCCAACCCTGGGTAAATCAGTACTTATTATGTTTGCAATCTGAGGATAGCCTCCAATAGTCTGGCAGTCCATACCCATAATAATTGGATTCCCATCGCCGGGAACCTGGATTGTCCCGGGATGAATGCCGTATGAAAGTATTTGTTTATCAGTTTCGGGCATAATCTCTTTCCCTTCAAGTCTCAGTCCCATTCTGTCACTTCTGCTAGAAACAGTGAATTTTCCTTTTAGAAATTCTTCGATCGAATACTGGCTGAATAAATCGTAATTTACTCCTGGAACAACTTTCAGATCCACATCTGTCTTATATTCCGGAATCATACTATCAGGTACTTTTCGGCTCTTATATAAATATGGTATTGATGGGTATAGAGGAATAATGTCATCCTTACGGAGTTCTCTTCCGCGATATCCTCCAAGTTTTCCTTTTACATAGGTCGACATACTATTAAGCTGAGGATCGATTCTGAATCCGCCTGAAAAACTAATATATGCTCTTGACCCGCTTCCCAGCCTGGTTAATTCAAGGCGCATACCAGATTTTGCCCTGTATGATTTCCAGTTCTGTATTTTTTTCCCGTTTAATTCCGGTGACATGTCACCTCCTGCAATAGCGAAAATAGTAGTAGAGAGAAACTCTATCACAATACCCGGGAAAGTTGTTTCTATTAATGCTTCATTCCTATCATTTCTAACCAGCCAGTTAGCAAGGTGGAATGATCTAATATCCATAACCCCCGAAACTGGCAGCCCATATTCCCTGAATCCTGTTCTTCCACTATCCTGGATAGTGGAATGCATTCCCGGATTAACTATTCTGATTCCCTTCATAATCGAGCAAGATTTCAGGTTTATAAATTCCTTTTCTGACAGCTTCTCCAATATTAAAATAATCTGTTAGCGTAATAGATTTGAAAATAACGTAATCACCTGCTTTAAAGAGAAATGGTTCTTTTGCTTCCGGCTTAAATAAAACAAGAGGTGTTCTGCCAATTATTTGCCACCCACCAGGTGATTCTATTGGATATATACCAGTCTGTATACCTGCGATACCAACACTGCCAGCCTTTACTTTTAAGCGTGGATCAGCCTTACGAGGGGTTTCAAGCTTTTTACTGAGCCCTCCGAGATATGGAAACCCGGGAGTGAATCCGATCATATGTACCAGGTACTCAGGCCTGGTGTGTAGTTCGATAACTTCTTCATTACTTAAACCTGATTGATTGGCCACAATCTCTATATCCAGCCCAAACTCTTTTTCGTAACAAACCGGGACTCTGATTAATCTGCTCAGTACTTTAGAATTACCAGAAATAACCTTATTGTATAATTTTGTAACTAATTCTTCGAGCGCTTTAAAATCTATTTTAAGCGGGTCAAAATAGATCATCAGGCCGGTATAGGAAGGTACAGATTCTATTACTCCCCTGATACCGCTTTGACCGATAAGCTTATGGATTGTCACAATCTTTTGTGAAACAGAAGGTTTGATATCTTTTGCAATACTGCAAAACAGGGCAGAATTACCAGCAGGTATGAATTTTAGCTCGGTCAATCTTTTATCTTATTTACACCAATGTTAATGCCGTCGTTTATCAGACTGTTATATAGATGTTTAGCAAATTCCAGGGCTTTGTCATTATCTCCGTGCAGGCAAACTGTTTCGGCAACAATTTTTACAGTATCTCCGCTGTGAGATATTACAAAGCCGTCGTTTATCATCGAGAGCGTCCTGCTGGCGCATAATTCTTTATCCTTAATTATAGCCCCGGGAAGAGATCTTGGTACAAGGGCCCCATCGTTCATATATGCACGGTCGGCAAAAACCTCTGAGCAAAAGGCCATGTTTTCTTTTTTTGATTCAAACTCAATTTGCGAACTACAGGGACCAAAAATAATTAGTCCGGGGTCGATTTCTTTTATTGCATGAACAACTGCCCTGGCTATTTCAGGATCTTTTGCCGCACTATTATAAAGTGCTCCATGTGCCTTTACATGAATTAGTCTGGCTCCTTCTGATCTTACTATGGCATCAAGAGCACCTATCTGGTAGAGAAGTATAGCTTTTAACTCGTGGTAGTTAAAATTCATATTATTTCTGCCAAAACCTGGGCGGTCAGGATAACCCGGATGGGCCCCGATAGAGACACCGTTTTCTATGGAGAGCTTAACAGTATCTCTCATGATCCCCGGCGATCCGGCATGCAATCCGCAGGCAATATTAGCCGAACTAACATATTTCAGTATTTCACTGTCGTTACCACAACCTTCACCGAGGTCAGCATTTAAGTCTATGTATTTCATTTTATAATTATTAAATCATGCCGAATACAGTTATAATACTCTTTACTCCCAATAGCAGGGCAACAAGAATTACAATTGAGCCAAGTGTATTTGCTATTAAGCCATTTTTCATCTTGCCCAATATATTGCCATTATTCATAACCTTAAGTAGGAAAATTGCAACAAACGGAAGCATTATTCCATTTGCTATTTGAGCAACAAATATCGCACTTACAGGTTTGAACCCTATTGCAGAGAATATGGTGCCGCTTAATAATACCAGTACCCATATTAACCTGAATTTACTCGATTTCATATCAGAACTCCAGCCCAGGATCTCAGAAGTTGCATAGGCAGCTGCAAGAGGCGCGGTTATTGCACTTGAAATACCTGCAGACAACAAGCCCAGCGACAGGAAAAATGAAGAAGCACCTCCAAGCAGGGGACCCAACTGTTCTGCCATATCAGATGCACCTGTAATCGTTGTACCAGAGCCATAGAATGCAGCAGCAGCAGTTATTACTACTGTCATTGAGATCAGTCCGCCGGCACCGATTGAGATAAGATTATCGGTTCTGACAGCTCCTATCATTGTAGTATCTTTCCATTTTTGCTTAACCAGGGAAGCATGAAGAAACAGGTTGTAAGGAACCACCGTTGTTCCAATAAGACCAACTATTGTAAGTGTCGATCCCTTAGTAATATGTGGTATAAAAACACCTCTTAGCACAGCAGAAATATCTGGTTTAATCAGTATGGCAGTAGTAACAAATGTAATACTCATTAATATTACCAGGCTTATCAGCCCCTTTTCAATTATTTTATAACTTCCGGAGAATAAAAGAATAAAGGCAATAATGCCAATTACCGGACCCCATATATTAATATCCCGGTTGCCAATGCTAATATATTCACGACCTGTCATTGTTGCCAGCCCCATTGCTCCTCCTAAAATATTTCCAGTTTCATAGGCTGCATTACCAAGAGCTATAGCAATAAGTACCAGAAGGACCGTAATAAATTTACCCAGTGGTGTCTTGAATTCTTTTCGTAGTGCTTCACCAAGGCCAATTTGTCCAATCAGGCCAAGACGAGCCGACATTTCCTGGAGAACCATTGTTGCTATAATTGAGAAAAGCAGTGCCCATAGAAGTGTATAACCAAAACCTGCACCGGCCAGGGTACAGGTGGTGATAGTGCCCGGTCCAATAAATGCTGCAGCAACAAGGGCCGCAGGACCAATTGCTCTGGCTCTTTCAATGATTTTCATTGAATCTGTTTTTATTAAAAAACCACAATAATATAAGCCTTGAAATTAATAACTAATTTTTTATTATTCAGCTCATATCTATACTTAATTGGTAACCAGCAAAAGACGGCAGTTTGATTAATCCCTATAATCTTTGAGTTTTCTAATAATTTCGATATTTTCGTAGCCGTGAATTGTGTCGGAATATAATTTATATTATTCTGATAATGTGCTGAACTTAAAAGGATTGATTATGACTGTCGAGAATCCGAACGCCTCTGTTCAAAATGAACAGCTCGATCCAACTGATGCTGGAATCGATAATAAGGAAGAAAAAAAGAGCATCCAGGCTGAAAAAAAAGAGAAGGATAAGCCAATATCCCCTGAAAAAGATGGTAGCCTGCCAGAAGCTAAGTCAGACTCTGAAAAAGAGTCCAGGGTGATTGAGCCGGAGTCTTCAATAAAACCAGATAAGGCCGTAAAAGAAAAAGCAGAATCTTCAAAACCCGGCAAAACTGTTAGTAATATAAGTACTGAAGACAGTGCAGGCGACGCTAATGAAGACATTACTGAAGAAGAGCCATCTGAATCCATAGTCGAGCTTAATGTAGCCACCGAACCGGCTGAAGATCTTCCTGAAGTAGACTATTCACAAAGATCTCGAGCTGATCTGGTTGAAACTCTTGAATTACTTGTTGAGAACAGACCTCCAAATGAAATCAGGGAGGATGTTGACAAAATAAAGGTTCTCTTCTATAAGAAATATAAGGCTGAAGTAGATGAGATTAAGACCAGGTTTATATCGGAAGGTGGATCAGAAGAGGATTTTACACCACCCAGGGATGAGCACGAAAGCATAATGAAAAGGCTTCTTGCAAATTACAGGGGTAAGAAAAATGAGCACAGTAAGCAATTTGAAATAGAAAAACAGGAAAACCTTAAAAAGAAGTATGAAATTATTGATAAGATAAAAGACCTGGTGAACAGGGAAGAATCTATCAATAAAACTTTTCAGGAATTCAGGGATTTGCAGAATGAGTGGTATTCTCTTGGGGCAGTACCTCAGAGCTCACTTAAGAACCTGTGGGAAACATATAATCATAATGTGGAAATATTTTATGACTATATTAAGATTAATAAAGAACTGCGCGACCTTGATTTTAAAAAGAACTATGAATTAAAGGTTACTCTCTCTGTGATAAGGCCGAGGAGCTTCTTAAAGACCAAAGCCCGGTAGCTACATTCAGAACCCTCCAGGAATATCATCAGAGGTGGAGGGAGATTGGGCCGGTCCCAAGAGAAGAAAGAAATGCTCTGTGGGAAAGGTTTAAAGAAGCGACTTCTAAAATTAACAAGAGGCACCACGAATACTTTGAGGGGCAGAAAGAAGATCAAAAAAAGAATCTTGAAAATAAGATGGCTCTATGTGAGAAGATAGAGGATATTAACAGTAATGTACCCAAATCTTTTAAAGAATGGGAGACCAGGGCCAGGGAGGTTATTGAATTGCAAAGAGTGTGGAGAACCATTGGTTTTGCTCCAAAAAAATACAATACTTCAATCTATACCAGGTTCAGGGAAGCCTGTGATATTTTCTTCCAGGAGAAACGCAAATTTTATTCTTCAAATAAGGAAGAACAGCTTCAGAACCTGCAGCTTAAAACAGAGCTTTGCGAAAAAGCTGAAGAACTTAAGAATAGTACCGATTGGAAAGAAACTACCGAGGCTTTTATTACTCTTCAGAAACAATGGAAGGAGATTGGAACTGTTCCACGGAAAAATTCTGATAAGATATGGAAGAGGTTTAGAAAAGCTTGTGATGCCTTCTTCGATGCCAAGTCTGAGCATTTCTCAGATGTCGATAATTCTTACGAAACAAACCTGAAACTAAAGGAGGAAATTATCAAGAGACTCGTTGCCTTCGATTCGGGTGATGACCTCGAAAATGCAGTTGCAGAATTAAGAAATATACAGGAAGAATGGAACAATATCGGATTTGTTCCATTCAAAATGAAGGATGAAATTGCAGCTAGCTATCGCACTGCATTGAATAAGCAGTTTGATAAATTAAATATTGACGACGATCAAAAGGCTATAATAAAATATAAGACTAAACTTGATAATCTTGCTGAGAACCCCAATACATCGAGGAAGATTCGCACTGAAAGAGAACGTTTTATTAATAGAATAAAACAACTCGAAGGTGATATCGTGCTGTGGGAAAATAATATAGGTTTCTTTTCGAAATCCAGCAATGCAGAGCCGATGATAAAAGAAGTGGAAAGCAAAATTGAAGATGCAAAGAAAACTTTAGAAATGCTTGAAGAGAAGGTTAGAATGATAGATCAGTCAGGCTTCGATGATTAAGGAATATCTCTAATAATAATATAAAAACATTTTTTTTTGGCTGAAGTAAAATACATTTTTGTAACCGGAGGAGTAACCTCCTCTCTGGGTAAAGGTATTATCTCTTCCTCACTGGCAAAATTATTGCAGGCAAGAGGGTATAAGGTAACAATACAAAAGCTGGATCCCTATATTAATGTTGATCCCGGTACCCTCAATCCTTATGAACATGGTGAGTGTTATGTGACAATTGATGGCGCAGAAACGGATTTGGACCTGGGACATTATGAGAGATTTCTTAATTTGCCGACCACGCAGGCTAATAACGTTACTACAGGAAGAATCTATAAATCTGTAATCGAGAAAGAGAGAAGAGGTGATTACCTGGGTAAAACAGTCCAGGTTATACCTCATATTACAGATGAAATACAGCGCTGTATAAAAGAAGTTGCAAAGAAGGACGAATTCGAGATTGTAATAACAGAAATAGGTGGTACCGTAGGCGATATTGAGTCTTTGCCATATATTGAAGCTGTCAGACAGCTTAAGTGGGACCTGGGGCCAAATAATTGTCTGGTTATTCATCTTACTCTCGTTCCATTTCTGTCTGCATCAGGCGAACATAAGACTAAACCTACACAGCACTCTGTAAAGGCACTCCTTGAAGCAGGGGTTCAGCCTGATATCCTGGTTCTCAGAACTGAAATGGAACTCTCCCAGGAAGTAAAAGATAAAGTTGCTCTCTTCTGTAACGTAGAAAAGGAAGCCGTAGTGCAATCAGTAGACGTTCCTACTATTTACGAGGTTCCATTAAAAATGCGCGATGAAAACCTGGACGTTATTGTGCTTAAAAAGTTGAAACTTGATCTAAAAGAGGAACCGGCAATGATCAAGTGGAATGATTTTTTACATAATCATAAGAACCCACGCAAATCTGTAACGATAGGACTTGTAGGAAAATATGTTGAGCTGCCAGACGCATATAAATCTATTACAGAATCATTTATCCATGCCGGCTCAGCAAATGAATGTAAGGTAGATCTGGAACTAATTCATTCAGAAGAAATTATAGAAGAGAATGCCATTATTCAGTTAGAGCATCTTGATGGGATCCTCGTTGCACCTGGTTTTGGTTCGAGGGGCATTGAAGGTAAAATTCTGGCAGCAAAGTATGCAAGGGAAAATAATGTTCCGTTTTTTGGCATTTGCCTTGGCATGCAGTGTGCTGTTATCGAATTTGCACGAAATGTATTGAACTATGCAGGCGCAGATTCTACTGAAATGAATGAAAATACGAAGTACCCGGTGATTGATTTAATGGAAGAACAGAAGAAGATTACCAATAAGGGAGGTACGATGAGGCTTGGAGGATATAAGTGTACCATAAGCAAAGATTCAAGAGTTTACAAGGCATATAATAGTACCGATGTAATTGAAAGACATCGACACAGGTATGAATTTAATAATGAGTTTACTCAGGAATTTATAAAGGCAGGTATGATCCCGACCGGATATAACCCTGAATCAAACCTTGTTGAAATAATTGAAATTCCTGAACATAGATGGTTTGTTGGTGTTCAGTTTCACCCTGAATATAGCAGCACGGTGATTAATCCACATCCTCTGTTTAAGGAATTTGTGAAAGCATGCTGCTGGAAATAACCAGAGAATAGGAATGGTAAAAAATAATTTGAAATAAATGGATAGGAATACTATAACGGGACTGGTCCTGATTTTTGCAATATTTATAGGTGCAAGTCTTTTCAATAATCATAAAAGAGATAAATCATTCGACTCGATAGTTGCAGTTGCCGATTCGCTCTACGAAGTCGGAAATATTGAAGATGCAAGGAGTGAATACCTTAAGGCACTTCAATATAAGCCTGGTGAAGCAAGCATTGTTGAGAAGGTTAATGCTATAAATCTTACTATTAATCCTGCAGAAATAACAGATACTGCAATATCAGGAACAGGTAGCGAGACTGAAAATAATTCACAGGCGACTAATATGGGTAATCAGCAAGTAAGAGCTGAAGTAGTACCCGGGAGTACAGCAGATTTGCCTGGCTCAGAAAATAGGGAGTTGTCTTTTATTACCCTGAAAAACAGTAATTTGGATCTTAAGATATCTAACAGGGGAGGAAGGGTTTACAGGGCTGAGTTACTAAAATATAAAACTTACGATGGAAAACCACTCGTAATCGTAGACGGTGATTCGACAGTTTTTGGGTTTAAATTCTTCACAGTTGATAACGTACCGGTTAAGACCAATGACCTCTTCTTTGACTTTGTAAATAAATCCGAACTGGTTGATGCAAGCAGTACGCCAGGATCAGTTAAACTAAGACTTCCTTTTGACGATGATTCATATATCGAGTATATATATACTCTTGACCCTGACTCCTATATGCTCAAGTTTGATGTCTCTCTCGTTGGCATGAATGATAAGATAGCAACAAACATAAATCCACTTTCCTTCGATTGGAAGACCTATATTAAACAACAGGAGAAAGGCAGGCAAAATGAGGATATGTATTCAAATATAAAATACAGACCTCTTGGAGATGATGTTGACGGATTCAGAGACAGGTCACAAAAAGATACCGATGTGGCAGATATTACAACCCGGATTGAGTGGGTCGGTTTTAAAGATCAGTTCTTCTCCAGAGTTCTTATTAATGAAAGTGCCTTTAGTAATGGTATAGTTGAGTACACTAAACTCCCTGAAGACAGTAAATACACTCGTTACTGCACAGCCGAACTGGGAGTTCCATTTAATCCAAGCGCTGAGTCTTCGTATAATATGAAGATTTATATCGGCCCCAATCATTTTAAGACCCTACAGTCGTATGGCCACGAATTGCAGGAATTGGTAATGCTTGGTAAAAGCATAATAAGGTGGATTAATCAGTATGTAATCGTGAACCTTTTTAACTGGCTGAGTAAGTATTTCACAAACTATGGTCTGATTATACTGATTCTTACTGTTTTAATTAAAACTGTGCTCTTCCCTCTTACCTTCAAGTCATACCAGTCGCAGGCTAAGATGAAGGTATTAAAGCCATTGGTAGATGAGATAGGGAAAAAGTTTCCTAAGAAGGAAGATGCAATGAAGAAGCAACAGGCTACGATGGATCTTTATAAAAAAGCTGGTGTCAGCCCGATGGGAGGTTGTCTGCCAATGGCCCTACAGATGCCTATCCTGTTTGCAATGTTCAGATTTTTCCCAGCCTCAATTGAGCTTCGCCAGGAGTCTTTCCTATGGGCTACTGACCTGTCTACATATGATTCAATACTGAACCTTCCATTTACAATCCCTATGTATGGAGACCATGTTAGTCTCTTTACTCTATTAATGACTGCTTCAACGATAATTACGATGAAGATTAACAGTCCGCAATCAGGGCAGGAGGGAGTACCGGGTATGAAAGCAATGATGTATATGATGCCGGTAATGTTTATGTTAATTTTGAATAACTTCTCATCAGGATTGACATATTATTACTTTCTTGCTAATATTATAACCTTTGGACAGAACCTGATTGCTAAAAGGTTTATAGATGAAGATGCAGTTCTGAGTAAGCTTGAAGCAAACAAGAAAAAGGCACCAAGTAAATCCAAATTTCAAAAGCGACTGGAAGAAGCTGCAAAACAAAAGGGCTATAAGCCTAAAAAAAAATAGTCGCTAAAAAATAAGAATATCACAATTTGCCGGTTGTGGTGTAAGTAAGTATTAGCAGGCAGTGCAAGTCACTGCTTAAATTCTAAATAATTACCGTCATGTCTAAGAAGGTTAGGATAAAGGATATTGCCGCAAGGCTCGGTCTTTCAAGTACTCTGGTGTCGTTGGTTTTAAATAATAAGGCAAACCAGCATGGTATTAAAGCGCAAACCCAGGAGAAAGTAATTGCTATGGCACATTCGATGGGTTATTTTGAATCTGGTGACGTTTTACATAAACCTGAGTCGCTTGTTTTGAGCCCGGGTATAGTTGGAATGATAGTATCATCTCTTAAGGATCCTTTTGTGATCGAAATTTCGGAACACCTCAGGAGAGCGTTTGCCAGTATAGGATTTGGATTTTCAATACTTACTCTCAATATGGAAGATGCCAGATATGGGAAATTTGTTACCAATATAAAACGAATGTATAGTGCTGTTATACTTACTGGTGATTCGGCAGACGAAGAAATAATAAGATCTCTGAAAGCATCCGGTTTCCCCTTTCTCCTTCTCGAAAGGGCTGGAGTTAACCTCAGGTTAAATGAGGTTGTTAGCGATTGTGAGGCAGGGACAAAAAAACTTATTAAGCACCTGAACGAATTTGGCTATAAGAAATATACAATAATAAGGTCATCGGCAAACTCAATATACCTTGATGAAAAAGTGAATAGTGTTAAATCCAGCCTTAAGGAATATCTGAATGAACCTGTTATTGACGATTGCAAGCTTGATGTTGATATTTTAAACAGTATAAAAGACGAACAGTTAATTCCCTTTATCAGAAAACCTATTAGTACCGACGTACTTGTAGTTTGTGAAGCATTATTGGTATATCCGATCTTAGAAAGCCTTGAGAGATTAAAAATAAGGGTTCCTGCAGATATAGCCCTGGTATCTCTTGAAAGCGGCACCGCATTTAACATCTTAACGACGCCAATAACTTATCTGGAAAGAAATATCCCGGGTATGTCGTCAAAAGTTGTGTCAATGCTCTGGTCTGAAATTAAAAACAGCGGAAAAAGTAAATATAAAAGAACCGTAAAAATCGCCCCCGACCTGGTTATTGGAAGGTCGTGTGGTAGATTGTAGTATAACTATGAATAATAAGATTAGCTCAATACTGGTACACCTTGTTGTTATCCTTTTCACTCTTACATCGTGCAATAGTAATAAGTTGATCAAAGACAAATATTTGAGGGAGGATATAAATTCAAGATTTGAGCTGGTAAGAAAATTTGCAGATAACCGCTCAGATCAATTGTTTCAGGTTTTTTCTGATAGCAGACTGAGCAGGGCAGAAGAAGAAGGATTGAAATTTTATTTGGCATCAATGCCCTTAAATGACCTGGCAGATTATGATTCTCGTTTCTTCCTTGAAAATATAAGGGAATCTATTAAAGCCAGGAGTTATTTCCCCTGGGTACCTGGTATCCCAGACCACATTTACCTTCATTATGTGCTTCCTGTTCGTGTGAATAATGAGAACCTCGATTCTTTTCGAATTAAGTACTATGATGAACTTGCAGATCGGCTCAGGGGTTTTGATGATATTGAAGCAGCAGCACTCGAGATTAATCACTGGTGCCACGAAAAAGTAAGCTACCAGGGTGCCGATATTAGAACATCTGCACCAATGGCAACAATATTATCAACCCGTGGACGCTGTGGTGAGGAATCTACACTTACTGTTGCAGCACTCCGAACAGCAGGTATACCTGCCAGACAGGTATATGTACCCAGGTGGGCCCATAGTGATGATAATCATGCCTGGGTTGAAGTCTGGATAAACGGAGAATGGAAATATATGGGGGCCTGTGAGCCCGAACCAATCCTAAACCATGGGTGGTTTACTGAAGCAGCCTCAAGGGCTATGCTTATTCATACAAAGTCTTTTGGAAAGTATTATGGGAAGGAAGATCCTGGTCAGAAGAAATGAATACTATGCTGAGATTAATAACCTGGCCATGTATGCAGACACCAGGACATTAATAGTCAGGGTTCTTGACAATGATAATAATCCAGTGGAGGATGCTGAAGTTCAATATGGCCTATATAATTATGCAGAGTTTTATCCAATAGCAGAAACTATAACTGATTCTAGCGGTTATACATCCTTTGTAACCGGACTGGGCAATCTTTTAGTATGGTGCTCAAAGAACGGAAACTCTGGCTTTGACCTTGTGTCTGTCGCAGAAACAGACACCCTGGAGATAATTTTAGGAGCGGGAATAGATGATGGTGATCTTTATAAATTTAACCTGAGTGCTCCTGATCCAACAAGGAATAATCCTGTACTGAGTGATGTTCAAATAAATGATAATAGCTCTAGACTGAAAAGAGAGGATAGTATTCGTGAAAATTACATAGCCACATGGATAGATTCAACAGGAATAATTGAGTTTGCTGCCAGATCAGGATACAGGTGGAGCGAAATCAGTTCGCCTATCAAAAGAAGCATGGGGAACTATCGGTCTGTTATCAGATTTCTCGAGCAAATAGATACTGATTTAAGGGATGATGCTATTTCCATATTGAATGTATTGACTGATAAGGATTTAAGAGATACTCCTGAAGATATACTGATAGATCACCTTGTAAATGCACGGAAATTCTATTCTGGCAACATAGCCTGATGATATCTTTAATAAATATGTATTGAATCCCCGGATAGCAAACGAGATTATTAAACCATGGAGGGGATATTTACAGGATTTGAATGATTACGATGCAATAATATCATTCAGAGAAAACCCATCCGGATTAGTAGAGTGGATTGATGATAATGTGAGTATAGACGAGGAAAGAAATTATTATAATGTACCTATATCCCCCCGGGGAAGCATTGAACTTGCATATACCGACTACCATTCAAGAGGTATTTTATTTGTAGCCCTCTGCAGGAGCTACGGAATACCGGCTCGTATAGAAGAAGAAAGAGATATACCTCAGTATTATGCAGAACGGAAACTGGAAGAAATTAAGTTTGCTGATGAAGAAAGTGAAAATAAGGCCTGTGCTGAACTTACATTGAGAATAGCAGATAATCCTGGAAGAGCAGATTACTATACCCATTTCACACTTGCATACAGGGCTGATGGAAAATATAAAACTCTTGGTTACGATTATGGCAAGAATATTAATGACTTCGACTGGCCTGTCAAATTAGACGCCGGTGAGTATATGCTGGTAAGTGGCAACAGGGTAAATGAAAATGAAGTTTTATCAGAAATATTATTTTTTGAACTAGGTGAAAACGAATGCAGGGAAATAGAATTTTCACTCAGAGATAATAAGCTGGAAAGACCCGTTCTTCAGTATATTAGTCCTGCTGATAAAATTTATAGTGGCGATAAATATATTTCACTTTACAATGCACATGGTAATGGCTCTGTTATTGCCTGGATAAACCATGAAAAAGAACCCACCAAACACTTCCTGAGTGAGCTTGTGAATAACTCAGATCAGCTGGATGATTGGGGTGGAAAGATTAGTATTAATAACAGATTCAACATTGCTTACGCAATCTTTCAACCTGGATGTTCAAAGTAATCTGCCAAAAAATTGCCTCCTAGGTTTTGATACAAATAGCAGACTTTTAAATGATCTATTTCCGGAGATTGACCCCAGAGATGTTTCTTTGCCTGTGCTGATATTCGTAAACCCTGAAAATGAAATTATTTTTAAGTCCGAAGGATATCAGATTGGTCTGATCGATCAAATTCTGGCATTAATCAATGCTCAGAAAAATTGACTTCAATATTGATATTACTAACTTTATCTCTTACATTTGTATTGATCAGGTATCGATTTATTTTTCAATATATCGATAAGAGGGAATACGGTCTGAATCCGTAACAGTACCCGCTGCTGTGAAGCCCGGTTGCAAATTGCAACAATGATCCAGAGCACTTTAGCCACTGTCAAAATTAATTCGATGGGAAGGCGCTGTGGATTGGGATAAGTCAGAAGACCTGCCTGTGACAGGAGAAATCCTAAGCTTTCGGGATAAAGGCGTTGGTTTATAACCTCACTTTGTTTCCTGCTTGCGATAAAGTAGTGTTAAACAAAAACAAATCAAAATGAAGAAGATTATCAATTTGATGACTGCTGTGTCATTTGCTATGCTTTATTCCTGGAATAAAGTAAATTCCAAAATTTCTTTATTTGATTGCAAGGCCCATAAATAAAGGTAGATATGAAAAAATCAATATTCATATTAATCCTTATGCATGGCTTTTTGTTTAATGCTGCTATTGCCCAGGAAAACATTCTTTTTGAAGGCGATACGGTCAGTCTTGGTGAAGTGCTTATAGTCCCATCCATTCCGGACGGGGCGAAGGGATATAAGGTTTTATACATAGATAACGACTTATTAAGGTCTGCTTTTAGCAATTCAATTGCAGATGCTCTTAATATTAATACACCATTGTATATAAAGTCGTATGGACTGGGTGGAACTGCTACATCTTCTTTCAGGGGGATGGGAGCCAATCACACACAGATAGTATGGGAAGGAATGAGGATTGATAATCCCATGACCGGTCAAAGCGACCTGTCTACAATAATGACTTATCTTACCGGAGATATTACAATATATAATGGAGGGACACCTATGGGTTTTGGAAACAGGGGGCCGGGAGGCACCGTGGCTATTCAAAGCATACCGGAATGGAAAGATAATATCAATATAGAATATCGGCAGAATATAGGGAGCTTTTCGAATTTACTTGAAACAATCGATTTGAGTGTGGGAAAGAAGAATATAAATTACAGACTCAGGGCATATCTTCAAAATGCTGAAAATAATCATGAGTATTTTGACCCCTTGAGCAATACAGAGGAAATACTAAAAAGGGAAGGAGCAGCGTATAAGACAAGAGGTATGCTTCATGAAATTAACCTGAAGAATAAGAGCACTGTTTTTGGAGGAAGGTTCTGGTATAATTTTTCTGACAGGGATTTGCCTGGGTCAACAGCATATCCAACGACACCGGGAAATGAAAGGCAAACTGATGAATCAATACGCGCCGTGATCTCATTCCATACATATAAGACGAAAGCAGATTTAGAGGGTCAGGTGGGATATATTTCAGATTGGATGCACTATACGAATGAATCGTTTTTTATTGCCTCCCGGAACCAGGTAAATGCTGTAAATGCCAGGCTGGCTGGTATATATAAATTTACGGAAAATTCAAAGCTTAAGCTTGGATTTGATTATAGGACGACGGGAGTTAATACAAATAACTATGAAGATCTTATTCAGCGTAATCAGCTGGAAGTGGAGCTAAGCTATTCATTACTGGTTAATGATAGACTCGGGCTGTTTTCATCTTTAAATCAGGAATTGATGAATGGAGAATTCCTTCGATTATCACCCTCAACCGGATTCGATATCAGATTTTTTAACAAAGGCGATTATCACCTGAAAGGAAGTATAGGCCTGTCAAATCATCTGCCTACCTTAAATGATTTATATTGGTTACCGGGAGGTAACGCCGACCTGAAGACTGAAAAGGCAAGCAATTTTGAAATTACCGTTTCCTACAAAGACAGGTTGCTGAAAACTTTAACTATTGATGGCAGCATCACGGCTTATAGGTCATTGATTGATAATATGATATTATGGGTCCCGGTTTCAGAATATGTCTGGAAACCAGAGAATATAGCAAGTGTAATTTCGAATGGAGTGGAGATAGATCAACAGATTAGTTATTCTTCAGGTAATCAAGGCATAAAATTTATAGGAAGTTATTATTTTACAGATGTTAGCCGAGATAAGGGGCTGACAGTAGATGATAATACAGTAGGAAAACAGTTAATTTATGTGCCTTCAAATATGGCTTCATTTTCACTGATTTACAGGTATAATAAGCTCATGTTTACATGGATGACATCATACACAGGGAAACGATATATTACTGATGACAATTCTGAAAATCTTCCTTCATACTGGCTAAATAGTGCATCTATTGAAGAGTTATTTAATATTAAGTCAACCATCCTGGGAGCACGATTTAAAGTCAATAACATTTTTGGTACAGATTATCAGAGTGTAATTAATTATCCTATGCCCTGGAGATCTTATATGCTTTCCCTTTCAATTAAGTTCGGCTCAAAAAAACTATCATAATATGCGATGCATTCGATTAATACAGAAAGCCTATATTTACAGTTATGATCTGTCTTACAAAGCTACTGGCAGGTATCTGCAGCTATTATTCCCGGTAAAATGAATTATAGAATGATGCGAAAATTATACTTATCTCTGATCCTTATTGCTTGTGCAATAAGTACAAGATCCCAGATAGTTCACGAGACTGGATCTCCGATGGGATTTGATTTTGCTGATAAAAGCATTGAATGGGTCTATCTGTCTGTCCAGCCGAGTGAGATAGATCAGATCAGGAGTGAAGCCGGGGAGGATAAGGGTTTACTTCGTTTTGCGATACCCGTAGAGCTTAATTTAAATACGGCTAATTCAGGAATCATTACCGAACAAAAGGGTGAGTTCAATACATGGCATATCTTTATCTCGTCAGGTGATGCTGCAGCACTTGGAGTTATTTTTTCAAAATTTAAGCTTGTTGAAGGAGAGAAAATATTTATTTATGATCCCGGTCAGTTGAACGTTCTCGGACCTTTTACATACAAAAATAATAAGGAATCCGGCATACTTCCTGTTATACCCCTTGAAGGTAGTCAGCTAATAATAGAATACAGTTTCAGGAAGGAAGGAGGAGGGGATCTTGAGATAGGACAGCTTAGTCACGATGCCCTTGGTATATTTGGAAAACTAAGCGACAAAGATGTAGACTATGGTTCGTCAGGGATATGCAATATTGATATAAATTGCGATGAAGGCATGGCCTGGGGTGATGAAAAAAGAGCCGTGGTAAAACTCCTGATAGACAATACCTACCTGGGAACGGGTACCCTTGTAAATAATACCGCGAATGATAATATTCCCTATATACTAACTGCCCAGCATGTAGTTGGGAATTCTTTGGAGGCCAATCAGACAATTGCGATATTTAATTATGAAAGTCCGTGGTGTGACGGTCCTGATGGCAGAGTATCAAAATCTATTTCAGGGGCCTATCTTGTTTCAACTAACGATATTATAGATGTTACTTTACTCGAGCTGTCGGAATTTCCTCCTATATTATATAAACCCTATATGGCAGGATGGGACGTAAGCGGTAATATTACTCCTTATCAGACATGTATTCATCATCCGTCGGGAGATGTAAAGAAGATCTCTGTAGATTTTGATGAGCCAATAATAGCTAGATTCGAAGATAAGTATGAAGATGGATTCTGGCAGATCCTTCAATGGGATCTTGGAACAACGGAGGGAGGTTCTTCAGGATCACCTCTATTTAATAATAATCATAAAATAATAGGCACTTTAACCGGGGGAGAAGCAAGATGTGGAAATAGTGTAAATGATTACTATGCAAGACTTGATATTTCTTTTGATATATCAGTAAATAGCCAGTACAGCCTTAAACCATGGCTTGATAATAATAATATCGGAACAGAAATACTGAGTGGCAGAGATCCATATGAAATTAACTATCAATCTTCAGACACTTTGTTTAACGGAGTAAGTGGTGAATATTTTCTTACTGAATATTCTGAAGGAACTACCGGTTTAAGTACAGGATTTAATATAGATAGCCTTATTTCCTATGCAGAGAAATTCTATACAGACTCTCCAAAGGAAATAACAGATGTCTTCCTTTATCTGGGTTCCACCAATTATGTTACTAACTATGATTCGGTTTCTATATATATTCTCGACGATAACAGCGGTCCGGGAAATGTAATTGCTTCTGAAAAAGTTTTTATAAAGGAAACCACTGACGATTACTTATTGCGTGTCGATTTTTCCAATCCTGTTTTAGTTAATGGAACATTCTATGTTGCCTACCGTAACTGGTACAGGGAAAGTGCCGACTCAGAAATCAGGCAATTTGCTGTTTATCACGGTTCTGCATCACTTCCAGGTTCTGATTTTGCCTGGTATATGGATCAAAATGGATGGCATCCCTTTAGCCAGCATCCCTTTGATCCCGGAGAGAATACCCTGTATATAAAAACCGTTGTTGTAGAAAATAGTACTGTTGTATCGGTTCAAAATGAATATTTGGAGCCTTATAAAATTAATATTTATCCGAATCCGATTAGTAATGTTTTGAATATTGAGTCTCTCTCTGACGAGAAAATGATTCAGTCTGTAGCGATTTTAGATATTTCCGGGAAAACCCTTAGAAAATATAGCAACATCAATAATCATCATTTTAGCATAGACAATCTGCAAAATCTTAAAGCAGGTATATACTTTATTGAAGTCGTTGTTTCAGGACAGTCCCAGGTATATAAGATTATTAAGGGAGGAGTACGATGAAATTCTATTTTGTCGTCTATATACTATTGGTTGCACTGAGCTCCTGCGGGTCAGATCGTAGAGTTGATAATAAGCCCGGTATAGCAAGTAGTAATGAATATGCTAAACTATTTTCATTAAGCGATTCCGGAAATTATGTTCGACTCGATATATTCTCTCCCTGGCAGGGTGCAGATGATATTGTAATTTCTTATTATCTGTCTGAAAATATAAACAGTATACCTCCGGATATCAAGGAAAGCCGAAAGATAAAGCTGCCTGTTGAAAAATGCATATGCCTGTCTACCACCCACATTGCCATGATAGATGCTGTCGGATCGCTTGAAAGTATAATAGGTGTTTCAGGGACAAACTATGTATCTAACACCAGGGTAAGAGAACGCATAGAAAAAGGTTATGTAAAAGATGTTGGGTACGACAGCAATCTGAATACAGAACTAATTACAACTCTTGATCCTGATATTGTCTTTGTTTATGGTATTGGTCCTGAATCTGCCGGTTATATTTCAAAACTTGAAACAGTAAATATCCCAGCACTTTATATAGGTGATTACCTGGAGGTGCATCCACTTGCTAAAACAGAGTGGATAAAGTTATTTGGCCTTTTATTTGGCGCAGAAGAAGAGGTTAATATGTTGTTTTCAAAAGTCAGGCTCAATTATGAAAGCATAAGGGATTCAATTGAAACGACAATAACTAACACACCAGGAGTAATGCTCGGATTGCCATATAAAGATAAGTGGTTTATTTCCCCGGGTAATTCCTATATAAGTACAATGATAGAAGATGCAGGGGGTGAATATATATGGGCCGATCATAAATCTGATAAGTCGATGCCATTAAGCATTGAGTCTGTGTTCAGGGAAGCTTTGCGAAGCGAATATTGGCTAAATATTGGTAATCTAACTACGAAGAAGGAGCTCCTTGCCTTTGACAGAAGATTCGCCGGGCTACCTTCCGTACAGTCAGGCAATCTTTATAATAATGTAGCCAGGTTATCCCGAAGTGGAGGTAATGATTACTGGGAATCAGGGGCTATAAGACCAGATTTGATTCTTATGGATATTGCTTCAATACTCCATCCGGATATTATTCAGAATCACGAATTGTATTATTATCTGAAAGTTGAATAAAAATGCAGGTAAATCCAGGTAATATAAGGTTCTCAAAAAAATACCGTACAAATCCGGCCCTGGTTTTTCCTGTCCTGGTAGTACTATTGCTTCTCTTATTTATTATAGATATTACTGTTGGTTCTGAGGTGTATTCTTTTAAAGAGCTGCTTAATATGCTTATGGGAGGTGGAAGTGAAATCGACCGTACAATATTAATTACTTTCAGGCTACCAAGGGCGATTACGGCAATATTTGCAGGTATTGCTTTATCAGTTAGTGGTTTGCAGATGCAGACAGTTTTCAGAAACCCGCTTGCAGGCCCCTATGTTCTTGGAATAAGTTCAGGAGCAAGCCTGGGAGTAGCTATTTTAATACTGGGAATGTCGTCAGTGTTAACATTTTCAGGAATCTCACTGGGAGGAAACTGGATACTTGCAATTGCATCATGGACCGGTGCAGGTTTGGTAATGTTATTGATAATGCTTGTATCGTCTCGTGTGAGGGATATTATGACTGTTTTAATACTAGGGATAATGATTGGCAGTGCTATATCAGCATTTGTATCCATCCTTCAGTACTTCAGTAATGAATCCATGCTAAAAGCCTTTGTAATATGGACTATGGGTAGCCTGGGAAATCTTTCCTGGAGCCAGATAAATGTTCTGATAATATGTGTAATCGCTGGTCTGTTAATTTCAATTTTCTCAATAAAGAGGCTGGATGCATTGATGCTGGGCGAAGATTACGCCAAAACAATGGGATTAAATATAATATCAACCAGATTTTTAATTTTCGCAGGAACCAGTATCCTGGCAGGAAGCGTAACAGCATTTTGCGGACCAATTTCATTTCTTGGGATCGCTGTTCCACATATTACGCGATTATTAATAGGAAAATCATCACATAATTATCTTATTCCAGGCACTGTTCTGCTTGGTTCAATATTATTGCTTATATCAGACATAGTCAGTCAGTTGCCGGGAAGTGAGAGGGTTCTGCCAATAAATTCGGTTACTGCACTTATTGGAATTCCGGTTATGA
Source organism: uncultured Marinilabiliaceae bacterium (assembly GCA_942491535.1). Taxonomy (GTDB): domain Bacteria; phylum Bacteroidota; class Bacteroidia; order Bacteroidales; family VadinHA17; genus JAUVKT01. The sequence goes on along the minus strand of CALOBV010000007.1, from coordinate 89,115 downwards.
TATGGATAGTAATCAGAAGAAATAAAATGATATCTGTTACCTGATGGCCCTGGTTGGAAAAATATTAGAACTCGAAGATCTGTCAGTTGGCTACAGGTCACAGGGCAGGCATTCAGAGATAATGGGTGGTATATGTGCTTCGGCTTCGGGTGGTGAGATGATTGCAGTTATTGGTGCAAATGGAGTTGGCAAATCTACCCTCTTAAGATCGCTTATCGGTCTTCAGGAACAATTAAAAGGAAGAATCATACTTAAAGGCAAAGACATAGCTGATTATTCTCAAACCGAATTGGCAGTTTACTATAGTTACGTATCTGCTTCAAGCTCTGTATCAAACAATCTTACCGTGTATGAGCTGGTTGCCCTGGGAAGATTTCCTCATACCAACTGGATTGGCAGGATCAAGGATCTTGATAGAAGAATAATCGACACATCAATATCCAATGTTGATCTTGAACAGTACAGAAACAGGAAGTTAAGTGAGATGTCTGACGGAGAACGACAGAGGGCAATGATTGCCCGGGCACTGGCCCAGGATACTCAGTTCATTGTATTGGATGAGCCTACTGCCTACCTCGATCTTCCAAATAAATATGAATTGATCGCTCTACTGCGGGAAATTGTTGAAAGGGAGGGGAAAACGGTAATCTATACAACCCATGATCTTCATATCGCTATAGGAGAATCCGACAAAATATGGTTGCTTGGTAAAAACAAGCTTTATGAAGGATCTCCCGAAGACCTGATGAGGGAAGGCCGATTTGTGAATTTATTTGAGGATAGCAAGCTGGAGTTTGCAGACGAGTCGGGCTTATATATATATCCTTCAAAAATAATTGGCAAAATTGCGATTGACGCAAACCAAAAACTTGAAAAGCTTACAATGAGAGCTATTCTGAGGTTAAAAATTGAATTGGGATCAGAAAGCGATCTGCCAATAATCAAAGTACGGGGAGATTACAGTAAGGCTGAATGGAAAATCATTGTCGATGGCAGGGAAATCGCCCGATTCACTGATATCTATAATTTATCTAATTTCCTTAAAGGAGATCTGTTTAGTGATTATGCTTACGGTAGTCGTTAAGGAAATTCTCGATATTCTCTACACCTATCTTTTTGGCTATAATAGTTTTTTCCTTATCAAGTATATAGATTAAGGGAGTGGCATTTACATTATAGAAAAAATCGAAATGAGTCGATCTTGCAGGATCCCAACCATTTATCCATTCCAGCTCATTCTCTGCAATGTAAGCCTCCCATTCATCACGCTTATCCTGAGTACATACAGCGAACACCTCTACATCACTCGTTCTGAACTTCTTATATAACTCTTTCAATTTCGGAGTTGTGGTTTTGCAATGTCCACAGTTAGGCTCCCAGAAGTAAAGTATTGTATAATCCTTTGTTATGTCATAAATTGACTGATGCTGCCCGCTATAGGTTTCCATCACCAGATCGACTGCTTTTTTTCCAATCAGATTTGGTCGCAGGCGATTAGCATCCTCGCTAAGGCTGTTATATGTTTCTTCTGTAATCCAGTTTGCCTTACCTGACAGGTAATAGTCGTCGATTATTTTTACTGTAACTCCATCATGTCCCATTATCGGACTTTCCCTGAAATGATTGAATATAAACACTACCAGGTACCTGAACATCACCGAGTCTCCTTCACTCTTGTTAACAATAGTTGGTATAATCCTGTTAAGAGAGTCGGGATGCTGTATTAGCACTTTAGAAAAATAGGTGCTAAGCCTGCTGTGCAGGATGGGTGTTCTGATTAGCCTTGAGTCACTTAGATCAATATTATCAAAAAAATGATCCCTATTGTAATTATATCCAGCGATCCACCTCAAAGAATCTATGTTAGCTCCTGTTTCTGGTATATCGAAGTCAGGAACTTCTACTGGAATAAGAGCTTTAACAAGTATGGAAAGGAAGGATCCGGGTTTATTATTGGCTGTTGATTTAAGGAAATTAAGCATCCTGGCTTCATGATCAGTGATTGACTTTCTAAGTGAGTCATTTTGATTGCCGGACTTAGACTCAGTCTGCATTTTCTCTCTTAGCTCCCTTGATTTGTTCTGAAGATCCATCCATTTTCTCTGGTACTCTATGAAATCCTGGTTCTCACCATTTCCTTTAACTACCATAGTGCCAACAATATCTTCCCTTGAGCATGATAGCTCAAAATGCTGGTCTGTATCAACGATAAAATCAAAATACCTGTTATCCGGAAGTAAAGCAATATATAAACCCTTCTCAAGAGCCACATCACCCTTGTAGACCCCATGTCCCTTGCTGTCGGTGGTAATAGTATCTTTGATGTATTGCTTGTCTCCAAGATGATATCCAATCGTAATAAAACTATCTTCGAGCCCTTTAACTGTAATGGAAATGTTGAATTTATCGCTATCAGTCTGCCCGCTTGCAATTGTAAAACAGTAAAGTAAAGCAGCTATCACAAAAGAAAACCTGTTCATTGTTTAATAAATTGTTTATTTAACAAAAATAGTCTAATCAAATACATTGCCAAAACTCCTGATTTGATTTGGCAAATATTCATATCTTTGGTGTGCTAAATTTTACTGCTCTATGATTTCCATATTAATACCAGCCTATAATTATGATCTGACCTCTCTTGTCAATTGCCTTAGTGGCGCTATTGAAGATTCTGAGTTGTACAGTGAGATTATAATAGGAGCTGATGGCTGTGCTGATACTTATGTTGATTCGTATAAAAAACTTACAGAACTGGCGAAAGTAAAGCTGCACATCAGTGAAGAAAATATTGGAAGGGCATCGATACGAAATGAAATTGGAGAGATAGCCGAGGGTTCACATTTACTTTATATCGATGCAGATGCCCTGGCAGAGCCAAATGTAAAAGACTATCTGTCTAAATATGTAGATTATCTCAACTCAGCCCCGGTAATATGTGGTGGTACATCGTACAGGGAGATACCTCCCGACGATCCCGATAAATACCTTCGCTGGCATTACGGTTATTACCGTGAGAGACAGGATGCAAATAAGCGCAATAAGAACCCTTATGCTTCATTCTCGGGATTTAACTTTATTATTGAGAAAGAGATTTTTTCGCGGATAAAGTTTAATTCTGATCTGAAGAAATACGGTCATGAAGACACACTGTTTGCCTACCAGTTAATGAAGGCCAGGGTTACTATCATTCATATCGATAATTCTCTTATACATGAAGGTTTGGAATCAAACCTGGAATTTCTACAAAAAACAGAGGAAGGGATGCAAAACCTTAGTTTATTATATGATAAGGTTACAGATCGTAAAGGATTTTCATCGTCGGTAAAACTTTTGAAGAAATATAAGAGATTGAAGATGATTGGTATGACCAGACTGCTGGCTCGGTTTTATATCAGGAGAAAGAAAAAGATTGAAATCAAGCTTCGCACACATAAAGCCTCATTGAAAACATTTTCTCTCTATAAGTTAAGCATGTTTTGCTATTTCCGGTATAAGAATACCTGATAAATAATTACATATGGTCGATTACACTGCCATCAATAAGTGTATATGAACCAAGCAGGTTTGCTGTAAGGCATGAGTGAACAGGGAGGATACCTATTATATTTCCAATATTGAATTCTTCGGGCAATGAGATATCAGATGATATTATCCCGTGCTCCTGTGAAAGACCGCTGATATAAATTTCCCTGTCGAAAAATTCCCACCCATCCCCGGTCATTTTAACTGCCATTCCGTAAACAGGCATATTATTGTGAATAATAAATTCTTTTGAGAGGTGGACACCACCACCATAGATAGTAACTTTTTTTCTATTGTTCTGAATATCCACAACCGGACATGCTGCAACAATGCTGATTTCCTCAAGCCGGCACGAACCAATAAAGAATTGCATTAAATCATAGAAGACAAAGTTGCCTGGCCGAAGCTCATCTACCTCACCAAATTCACTTAGGACACTTGCAGAGGGAGTATCTCCTACAGAAATCAATAAATCCTTCTTTCCTGTTATTTCCCTGCACTTATTTAGCCTTTCTACAGTCTCATTATATATAGTGATAATTTTATCAATACCTCCAGCTGAATATGTATTTCCTGAATGTGTAAGAAGTCCTGAAACCTTAATGTTCTCGTTTGACTCAAGTGCTTTTATTATATTAATAATTGATTCTGTTTCCTCATAATATATGCCTGATCTGCCATATCCTGCATCAATTTTTATCATTACATCTACCCTGGTGGTAGCAATTTCTGAGAGGATCTTAGCCGATTCAATACAGGGGATAGTGAGAGTAATCTTTGCTCTGGTTGTAAGCTTTTCTATCTTACTGTATTCTCGTGGATTGAAGGGGAAGGCAATCAGTATATCATCCCAGCCATCAGCTGCAAAATAGGCTGCCATATCTACCGAGGAGACAGTTATTTTACTAATTCCAAATGCTTTGAACCATCTTCCAACTCCATGAGATTGGTGGGTTTTGAAATGAGGCCGGAGACTTAAAGACTGTTTATTGCACTTACTTATTATTCTTTTAATATTTGAAACAGTTTTTTCTTTATTAAGTACCAGGGTAGGAGTACAGATATTACTTAAGATCATTGCTATGTATTTTAAGTAAAATTACACATTTTTTGATCTTACAATAATATCCATACTCTTTGTATCTTTGTTGAGTAATAAATGCCTTCAAAGATGAATAAAATCATTAGCTGGATTAAAGGAAAGGTCAAATATCTAACAGAAGATATATGGCATATACCGCTGGGAGATCTACCAAAGAGAAAGTCTTTTCTGATTAGGGAGATACGAATCATTGTACTGGCATTCAGGGGCTTTGCTGAAGATAAAGTTCAATTACGTGCCTCTGCATTAACATTTAATACTCTACTTTCAATAGTTCCTATAGTAGCACTTGCTTTCGGTATTGCCCAGGGATTTGGATTTGATAAAAGACTGGAAACAGAGATTATCAATAATTTCCAGGGCCACGAAACTGTAATGCTTTATGTACTTGACCTGGCCAGAGGCTTTTTTGAGAATATAGAACCCGGTTTAATGGCTATTGTAGGGCTTTCAATATTAATTTGGTCGGTAATGCAGGTTCTCAGTCATATAGAAAAATCATTTAATCATATTTGGCAGATCAAAAAAGCACGGCACTGGGGGAGAAAATTTGCTGATTATCTTTCCATAATGATTATTGCTCCGGTTTTTCTTATTTTATCAGGTAGTCTGACAGTGATGATTACAACCATGGTCGAATCTGTCTCCGAAAAGGTTGTCGTGCTAAATAGTTTAAAGCCAGCCATTATTTTCCTGCTTAAGTTCAGTCAGTTTTTCATAATGTGGGTAGTTTTTACATTGCTGTACCTGGTAATGCCAAATACAAAGGTGAAGTTCAGGTCTGCACTTGTTGCCGGCCTGATTGCTGGAACAATGTTTCAGGTTGTTCAGATCCTGTATATTGATTTTCAGTTAGGTGTAACAAAATACAATGCCATTTACGGAAGTTTTGCAGCCTTCCCTCTTTTTATAATATGGATGCAGCTAAGCTGGTTGATTGTACTTCTTGGTGCAGAGGTTTCTTTCGCAAATCAGAATGTGGGAAAATACGAGTTTGAATCGGAATCACTTAAAATAAGCCCTAATCAGCAACGAATCCTGATGTTGGTTATTTTGAATATCATTGTAAAAAGGTTTATAAATGGTGAACCACCCTTATCATCATCTCAACTGGCCGAACATCTTAAATTACCTGTCAGGATATCAAGAGAGATCGTATATAATATGTCTGAGGCAGGTATCTTAACTGAGATTACTACAGACTCTAAAAGAGAAAGAGCATATCAGCCAGGTATCGATCCGGCAAGGCTTACTCTTTATTTCGTTTTATCAAAAATGGATCAGATCAGTACCGGTGATTTGCCTGTTCTTAAGAATGCTGAATATAAAAGCATAGAAAAAATAATGAAGACAGCATCTGAGAAAATAAAAACATCGGAAGAAAATATTTTAATTGCAGAGATTTGATGCCAGATCAGGAGCTTTTCTTTAACTCATCTATCATTTGCCTGAAATTATCCCATTTGAAAAATGGATAATGCGGCATATCAATTGTAAGCAGTTTTGTATTACTTCTTTTAGACCAGAATTCATGAACGTTTTTATATGGAAAAATCCTGTCCTCAGGCGAAGCAACCGCAATGGTCCAATTATAATTTAGTTCATGAGTCTCCATAATCCTGTTGTACATCCATCGCAACTCCTCACGTAGCGACTCGAGTGATCTTTGGGATGTTCGGTCACGATACATGTCCAGTGTTTTCTTATCTCCGAATATTCTGAGATTGAATTTTTCCCAGGCCTTGTCGGATAGTTTATTAAGCGTTCCCTCAAAAATATCAAGCGGAATACCATAGAGGTCATTAGCCGGGTAGGGAGTCCCGTTTACTGCTATTGACAGGTCTGGTTTCAGATCCATTTTTCCTGCAAGATGCTCGGCTGCCCAAATACCAAGCGACCATCCTATCATTGTAACACTCTTATATATTTTTGGATCGGGTAATATAAGTGGCTCGTCTGCAGAATAATTATAATACAGAATCAGGTCCTGATCTTCGCAAAATAGAGGCAGAAAGGCATTTTGGTCGGTTCCCCATCCCCCGAATACAATGATAAGTTCTGAATTTGCTTCCCTGCGCCTGATATACGTCTTCATTCACCCTTAGTCTAATTGAGAACAAATATAATCACATTTAAGTGAGAATCGAGTTAATGAAAATAATTGCATAAAAAAAGAGGAGAAGATATGGTTGGTGCGACAGGGGACGGGTACTAATGTCTTAGACCCGGAATCTACTGTCTGATAATAGAAAGGCGCTTTGGCTAATTGCCTGGCCTTATGTGAAAGTCAATGTCTGCAATACAATCCTGCCTCTCACTCAACCATTATATCTACTCCTCTAAGCTTAATTAAAAGCCTCATAGCAAATTTATGACATACATCTTTAGAAAACAAATTAAATATATGCTAACAAGACTGTAAATTGATTGCATTTAACATAAAATATTTCTGTTTTTTGCAAAATTGATAGAAAGCATGATAATGAATTATTATCTAATATTAACTTTGTCTGAATATGATAACCAGCTAATAAATTATGACTATAATCGAAAAAATACTTGCGAATCATTCCATCCATGATATAGTAAAGCCCGGTCAGATTGTGGATGTTGAGATTGATGCCCGTGTCGCCAGGGATTTTGGTGGAGCCAACGTAGTAAAAAATCTCAGGGAGCATGGATTGAACCTGGAAAATCCGGCAAAAACCTTCTTTACCTTCGATTGTAACCCAACCGGATCTGATCAGAAATATGCTGTAAATCAACATATATGTAGATTATATGCACGCGAGCACAATATAAAAATCTACGATATCAATGCCGGTATCGGAACCCATATATTAATCGATGAAGGATATGTGTATCCGGGTGCTACATCCATATCTACAGATTCTCATGCTAATATATTGGGAGCAGTAGGTGCTTTTGGTCAGGGCATGGGAGATATGGATATTTCAGCTGCGTGGAACATAGGGATTGTCTGGTTTTAAGTTAAGGATAGCATAAAACTTGTATTTAAAGGTGAGTTTCCGGAGGGAGTATCTGCCAAGGATATTGTTCTTAATATGTTGAATAAATTTGGCGCAAATACCCTTCTGGGATATTCTATCGAAGTATATGGAGAGGCTATTGATAAGCTTGGCCTGGATGATAGAATAACAGTTGCATCAATGGCAACAGAGATGGGTGCAATAATACTGCTGTTCCCTCCAAACGAAGAAGTTATAAGTTATTGCGGAGAAAGATCAAGCGTGGATTTTGAACCAGTCTTTGCCGACGAAAATGCTAAATACAACAGGACTATCGATATTGACGCTACCAGTTTTGTTCCAATGATTTCAAGGCCGGGTAAACCCCACGATACAGTTGATATTAAAACTATTATGGGCCAGAAGATTGATTCAGCATTTATTGGGAGCTGTACCAATGGACGAATAGAAGATATGCGCATGGCAGCTGAAATATTAAAAGGCAGGAAGGTTGCTCCGGGTGTAGTACTTAAGATAGTACCGGCAACAGATGAGGTATGGAATAAGTGCCTGGCTGAAGGCCTTATTGAAACATTTAAAAGGGCGGGAGCCCTTGTCTCTAATGCCGGATGTGCCGGATGTGCTGCCGGACAGGTTGGACAAAATGGCCCCGGCGAAGTCACTATAAGTACCGGAAACAGAAATTTCCCCGGGAAACAGGGGAAGGGTGAAGTATACCTGGGATCGCCTGCCATAGTAGCGGCTTCGGCAGTGGCCGGAATGATCACCCTGACAAACCAGATCCCTGAAATTCCGGCAGATATTATAATTCCAAATACAGATAAGGAGTATAGTCGACCACCTGAACATAGAAGAACTGAAGAGTCAGAAGAGCTGAGCGGCAGATGCTGGGTAATAAGTGAAGATAATATAGATACTGATATGATATTTCATAACAGGTACCTGGCAATTACCGATATAAATGAAATGGGCCAGTATGCATTCGACAACCTTAAGGGTTATGAGGACTTTGCCAGTAAATGCAAAAAGGGAGATATCATAATTACAGGTAAGAACTTTGGATCCGGTAGCTCAAGACAACAAGCAGTTGATTGTTTTAAATCTCTTGGCGTACAGGCAATTATAGCAGAATCTTTCGGTGCAATTTATGAAAGAAACGCCATTAATGCTGCATTTGCTATTCTTACTTACAATAGCATTGATAAACTTGGAATCAAAGACGGGGATAAAGTAAAAATTAATCTAAAAAGTGGCAAACTTAGCAATATGGAGAATGGATCTTCCACCAGCATAAATCCTTTCAGTGATGTGCAAATGGAAATATACAAAAGAGGAGGCCTGTTATAAGCTAAACCCTAAACCCAATACCCAATACCCAATACACAATACCCAATACCCAAAACCCTAAACTATCTAACCCAGTTATGTCAAAAAAGACCTTTGTAGAAAAAATATTCAATGCTCAGGCAGGAAGTATTGTATTCAGAAAACCTGATATTATTCTTACTCATGATAATACTGCCAGTATTTATAAGACATTTCAAAAAATGGGAGGCTCCGGTGTTGCAGACCCCGACCAGATGCTTATAGTACTCGATCATAATGCTCCTCCTACAAATGCAAAGCTGGCAACACAGTATCAGGATATCAGGAATATTGTAAGTCAGCAGGGCATTAAGAAATTCTATGACGTGGGTAAGGGAATATGTCACCAGATTATGTCTTATCATGCCAGACCGGGTATGATAATAGTAGGGTCGGATAGCCATACCTGCACGGCAGGAGCATTTAATGCAATGGCTGCCGGCATAGACCGTACCGAATCTGCAGGAATATGGAAGAGAGGCGAAACCTGGTTCAGAGTACCTGAATCAATAAAGATAAATCTTCGTGGAAAATTGAAGGAAGGTGTTTTTGCAAAGGATCTTTCTTTATGGATAATAGGTATGATTGGCTCCGATGGTGCTAATTATATGTCGATCGAATATCATGGAGAAGGTGTAGCCACCCTTGGAATATCAGAGCGAATGACCATGGCCAATCTTGCATCCGAAATGGGTGCAAAGAATGCAGTTTTTCCATGCGATAATGCTCTTAAGGAATTCCTTGGCTGCAACGATGATGGAGTTTGGGCTGACGAGAATGCTGACTATGCGACGATAATTGATATTGATCTCAATGATGTTTTTCCTCTTGTAGCTGCTCCGCATCATGTTGATAATGTGAAAGCCTTAAGCGAGGTAGAAGGGCTGGAAGTACACCAGGGATTAATAGGTACATGTACAAATGGCAGGATTGAAGATCTCAGGGAGGCAGCTGCTGTGCTTGAAAATAATAATGTTAAGGAAGGCTTCCAGTTATTGATTATCCCGGCCTCACAAAAAATCTACCTTGAAGCGATGGAAGAGGGGCTGATCAAAACATTTATGGAGTCGGGGGCCAATGTGCTGGCTCCAAGCTGCGGTCCCTGCCTCGGAACAGGCCAGGGTATCCCTGCAGATGGTGTCAGGGTGATATCCACCGCAAACAGGAATTTTTTGGGTAGAATGGGTAATAAAGAATCTGAGATCTACCTTGCCTCACCGGCAACTGTAGCAAATTCTGCTATTACGGGAAAAATAAGTGATCCCCGTAAAGAAAAGCATAGCGATGTTTTCCCTCAAAGAGAGGCGGGTAATAAGGATTCAGTGAATGAAATAAAAGAAAACAGGTTAGTGAATAATGTATGGGATTATTCTGATGTAGATAATCTTAATACCGACCAGATGTTTGCAGGTAATCTCACTTATAATGTGCTAAGTTCAGATCCGGAGGCAATTATTCCTCATCTATTCAAGGGCTTCGATGAGAGTTTTACAGAAAAAGCATCAGAAGGCCAGATAATTGTTGCAGGTGATAATTTTGGATGCGGAAGTTCAAGAGAACATCCGGCAGTTGGCCTTGCACATATCGGAATAAGGGCTGTTATCGTAAAATCTGTAAACAGAATATTTTACAGATCATCAATTAACCAGGGACTGGCACTTATTGTTCTTCCTGAAGCTGTAGATGCCTACAAATCAGGCGATAAAATAGAACTTAATTTTGAGGAGGGTTACGTAAGGGTAGGAGAGAAGAAAATTAAGTTTGAACCTCTGCCTGATAAACTTAATGAGATAATAAAAAGCAAGGGCCTGGTAAACTGGATCTCTCAAGGTTCATAATTCAAGGTAAGCATACTTTTAACTTATAAGCTCTTAATCTAAAGCGCTAAGTTCAATACGCTGTGCAATAATACATTAGCTCCCATTTCAATATCTTTTATTGAGGAGAATTCATTAACATTATGACTGATTCCATCCTTGCTCGGGACAAAGATCATTGCAGATGGTATTACTGAAGAAAGTAGTTGAGCATCATGACCTGCTCCACTTGTTAAATGCAAGGAGGTATAGCCCAGTGATTTTGATGCTTCATTAATAGTATTTATTATATCCTGATTGAAACTTACCGGTTCCAGCCTGACAAGCTCCTTTTTTTGTACTTTAAGACCTTCATCAGCTACCAGTCTATCAATATAATGGTCTAAATTATGCTGAGTTTTTGCAAGAATATTTAAGTCAGGATTTCTTAGATCAACAACAATCTTTGATCTCTCTGCAGTAACATTAATCAGGTTCGGAAATAGTTCTATATTGCCAACCGTACCTACCTGCATATTTCCTGTATCAAGCACAAGTTTCCTGATATATGTAGCTATAGCAGAGGCTACGTAACCTGCATCAGACCTGGCTGTCATTGGAGTAGTCCCGGCATGACTGGCCCTTCCTTCAAAGATGTATTCAGTCCAGAAGATTCCCTGTACTTTTTCAACAACTCCTATATCAATGTTCCCTGATTCAAGAACCGGTCCCTGCTCAATATGAAGCTCGATAAAAGCCTTGGCTTTATACCCGCCGCAATCTTTTGTGCCAAGGTATCCTATCCTCTCAAGTTCATCTTTAACACTTGCTGATGAGCCATCAAGGGAGATAGAACTATGCAGTAATTCAATCTTTTCCTTACCACTGTATGCAAGGCTCCCCATCATATCAGGTACAAAGCGAACACCTTCCTCATTGGTGAAGTTTGCCAGTATTACAGGATGGGATGTTTTAATCCCGGCTTCACTGATAGTCTGAATAACTTCAAGTGCAGCAAGTACTCCAAGACTGCCATCGTACAGGCCACCTGTGGTAACTGTATCGAGATGCGAGCCTATCATTACTGCTGCTGCATCTTTGCCACCGGGGTATATCCCGAACATATTACCTATTTTATCCACCTCAATTTCAAGATCAAGCTGCTGCATCCAGAGCTTAAGCAGATCGCGTGCATCCCTGTCAGCATCGCTAAGTGCTGTGCGACATACTCCACCACCGGGAAGGGCGCCAATTTTACCCATTTGCTCAATTCTTCTGCTAAGACGTTCGCTATTTATTACAGGAGTAGAACTCATTTTTGCCTGGTTTATAAATATTACAATAATTACAAAAATAGCGAAGAAAAATTAAAGGGGAAAAAGGATTAAGCCTCAATTCCTCAATTCTTTCGGCTTTTTCCAATTAGGGGAGTCTTACAATAAAAGCCATGCAATGATTCTCATTGCATCTGGCATTTTTATTTTCCCCTTACAGAAGCACGCTTCTGACGGTTAAAAATATAAAAGCCAGGCACTGTTGTGCATGGCTTTTATTGTGATTCAGGAAGGATTCGAACCTTCGACCTACGGCTTAGAAGGCCGTTGCTCTATCCACTGAGCTACTGAACCTGTTCCGGAATATTTTCCGGGTGCAAAATTAGTACCAATATTCCGATTGTGCAATATTAATTCATTATAATATCTATTACTTTATGCCAATATATGGAATATTATTATCGTGTAAGATTTTATTTAATTCGCTAATATCAGTATCAAGTACAACTGCAAATTTCTGTAGCTGCTTATCTATTTTTGCAATTAGCTCATCCCTTACCATGTAAACCTGGTCTGTTGGCTTATAATCGCCGGTTGCTGCAATACCATTTAAGGCTGCAAGCTTATTATTTAGCTTGATCGGAAAATTCAACGGGTCCTGGTTAGACCTGTTCTTTGTCTGATAGAGTGCGTTTTCAATCTCATCAAGTGTCTTGCTTATTTCACTTACTTTATCACTTATATCCTCATTACCAGTATCTTTTACTATAGTTGCTATTCCGTTTATTCTCTCCCGTATCTTTCTTATATCAAGTATGGCCTGATGGGTCTCTGTTAACTTATCCCGTACAGTAATCAGAAAATCAAACTGCTTCTGAAGGTCCTCAACTGAGCTTGATGAAAGGGGGCTTTTTAGAATCTCAAAATTGGTCTCCTGTGTTTGTTCTCCTACGGTTAGAATAGCCTTAAAAGTGCCTGGGACCGATTTGGGCCCGCCAAGCGATCCTGACCAGAGAATCATTTTCTCAACCTGCAATGCTCCAGGGTAGTTCATATCCCATACTATCTGGTTTAAACCTTTATGTGGTTTAAATGATTCATATGGAAGGTGTGAAGCAATATCTAATCCTTTGGTATTGCTTTGAAAGGATTTGATAAGCCTTCCCTGAAGGTCGAATATTTCCAGTTTTATATCCTTAAGGTCTGACTTATTATTCAGATAAATATTGAACACTGTTCCATTTGGAGGGTTTTTCCCGGCAGTTAAACTTTCTCTATCATATGATCTTCCACCTAACCTGTAGGCTGGAGCAGGGGCTAATAATTTAAAATCACCTGCAAGCAGTTTATTATCTGCAACTCTTAATATATCCATATAGTCGAACACCCAGAAAGCTCTCCCCTGTGTGGCAACAACCAGATCGCTATCTCTGATCTCGAGATCTGTAATCGGCACTATTGGCAGATTTAACTGGAATGTATTCCACGAAGCACCATCGTTGAAGGATATGTACATTCCCGACTCTGTACCTGCAAATAAAAGTCCTTTCCTCTTGTGGTCTGCTCTGATAACCCGTGTAAAGTGTGAATTATCTATACCTGAAACAATTTTATTCCATGTCCTGCCATAGTCTGTTGAATGCAGGAGGTAGGGAGAGAAATCATCATACTTATAGCTGCTTGCTGCAACATAGAGGCCTCCTGCATTAAAAGGATCTGCCTCAATACTATTAATCATTGCCCATTCAGGTATTAGATCACTTCCCGGTGTAACATCTTCCCAGTTAGAGCCACCATCCCTCGTAAGATGTATCATACCATCATCAGAGCCACACCAGATTACTCCTTCTTCAATATCTGATTCTGTAACAGCGAATATGGTTCCGTAATACTCAACACTTGTATTGTCTTTAGTAATAGGGCCACCTGAAGGGCCCATTTTTGAAATATCATTCCTTGTAAGGTCAGGACTTATTGCTGTCCAGCTCTGTCCTTCATTGCTTGTTTTAAAAAGCCTGTTAGATGCGGCATAAAGTGTTGATTTATCATGTTTGGAGAATAGAATTGGGAAATTCCATTGGAATCTTTCCTTTAAGCTGTCTGCTCCCCAACCCATAGGATTATCGGGCCAGATATCAATCCTGCGACTTTCACCTGTTCTGTGATTTATCCTTATAATGTAGCCTCCATATGAACCACCGTAAACTATGTCACTGTCAATAGGGTCAGGGGCTATCCATGCACTTTCGCCACCGGCAGTGCTTTCCCAGTTGCTTTCGCTTATTGACCCACTTAAGGATCTCGATTCTATTCTGACAGTAGAATTATCCTGCTGTCCACCGTATATTCTGTATGGAAAGTGATTATCGGTAACTACCCGGTAGAATTGTCCGGTAGGTTGATTCAATAGTGACGACCATTCCTTACCTCCATTATGTGTTATCTGGGCTCCGCCATCATCACCAATAATAATATTGCTGCTATTCTCCGGGTCTATCCAAAGATCGTGATGGTCGCCATGGGGTGTATTGATCCTTTCGAATGTTCTTCCCCCATCAGTTGATTTATGGAAGGCTACATTCAAGACATAAACCGTTTCAGCATCATTCGGATCAACATATAGACGTGTGTAATACCATGCCCTTTGCCTCAGATTCCTGTCGCTATTTACTTTATGCCAGTTTTTCCCACGGTCATCACTTACAAATAATCCGCCCTCTTTTGCTTCTATAAGTGCATATAATTTCTTAGGATTATCTGCAGAAAGGGAAACCCCAATAATTCCAAGCGGTCCATCCGGCATTCCATTAGATTTATTCAGATTAGTCCATGTATCACCACCATCGGTACTTTTCCACAATGCCGATCCCGGTCCGCCACTTTCAAGACTGTATGCTGTTCTTTTTACCTGCCAGGTAGAGGCATAAATTATCCTGGGGTTTACCGGATCCAGGATCAGGTCTATCCCACCAGTCTTATCGTCAATATATAGTATCTTCTCCCAGCTTTCACCGCCATTCTGAGACCTGTAAATGCCTCTTTCCTCGTTCTGGCCAAAGAGATGACCAAGTACTGCAACATATACAAGATCTGCATTTTTAGGATGCACCCTTAGCCTGGGCATATACTGCCCCTCCTTCAGACCCTTATAATTCCATGTTTCTCCTCCGTCTAAAGATTTCCATATTCCATATCCATGAGAGACATTTCCCCTAACTGTTTTTTCTCCACCGGCAACATATATTATATTATTATCAGACTGGGCTACCTCAACGGCTCCAATAGTGCCGCCAAAAAAACCGTCGCTTATATTTACCCATGTGTTTCCGGTATTCTCGGTTTTCCAAACACCACCTCCGGTTGATCCCATAAAGTAAACCTGATCATTCCCGGGGATACCTGTTACAGCAGCAGACCTGCCACCCCTGAATGGACCAACAAGTCGATATTCAATATTTGAATATAGCTCTTGTGATATTTCAGGCTCTGTATTTTTTTTATTCCTCTTCTGTGCAGAGGCAGAAATGGTAGTCGTTAAAATGACTAATAGAGTCAGGCTAAGGCATAATAGTCTCTTTTTCATAAAGCTTTTTCTTAATTATTATATGTAAAAGTAATAATCAAAATTATTTCTGGTTCATGAAAATTAATCTATCTGTTGGTTTTTATTATTTTTAACACTTCATTTTTACCATATTTTCAAATATTACCAGTAAGGCATGAATTGAATAGAACTTACTTATAAGTATCACAGCAGATTCATTTTTAGAACAATAATATATTTAACTAAATTTTAACACTCTTTAACAAGACTATAGCAAAAGGATAATTTATTTTGTAGAGCAATTAATTATGCACAAAATAATCTGAATCTTACGAAGGAAAATTTAAAATATTCATTCATGAATTCAAATGTTGATATCAAGGAATTAAACGAGAGGATTGAGAAGGAAAGTGGCTTTATTGATGCAATAAGCCTTGAGATGAGCAAGGTTATTGTTGGTCAGAAGAAGCTTATTGATAGCCTTTTAATAGGGTTGATGAGCGATGGTCATATACTGCTTGAAGGAGTTCCGGGACTTGCTAAAACACTTGCTATAAAAACATTGGCCTCAATAATAGACGCCAAATTTAGCAGGATACAGTTTACACCCGACCTCCTGCCTGCCGATCTGATCGGAACTCTTATATACAGTCAGAAGAAGGAGGAGTTTTTTGTTAAAAAGGGACCTCTTTTTGCAAATTTTATATTGGCCGACGAGATAAATCGTTCTCCAGCAAAGGTTCAAAGCGCGCTTCTCGAAGCCATGCAGGAAAGACAGGTTACAATAGGTGAAGAAACATATTCGCTTGATGAACCCTTCCTGGTTATGGCAACACAGAACCCGATAGAGCAGGAGGGAACCTATCCACTACCCGAAGCGCAGGTCGACAGGTTTATGCTCAAGGTATTGATAGATTACCCTGAAAAGGAGGAAGAGAAGCTTATCGTTCGCGAAAACCTGGGCAAATCATTCCCTGTCGCAAACATGGTGCTTAAACCCAAAGATATAATTAAAGCAAGGGAAGTTGTGAAAGATGTATACATGGATGAAAAGATTGAGAACTACATCCTGGATATAGTCTTTGCTACAAGAAATCCAGGTGAATCTAAACTGGCAAAGTATAATAACCATATAGCATATGGTGCTTCGCCGAGAGCAAGTATTAATCTTGCTAAAGCGGCAAAAGCTTATGCCTTTATAAAAAGAAGAGGCTATGTTGTGCCCGAGGATGTACGTGCTGTTTGTGGGGATGTAATGAGACATAGGATAGGATTGACTTATGAAGCTGAAGCAGAGAACATAACTCAGGAGAATATTATTGCTGATATACTAAATGTTGTTGAGGTGCCATAGTATGAGACAGGCAATGATTGTTCTTATATTGCTGGGTATTGCTTCATTTGCTCAAAGCCAGAATGTTCTGGGTTTTTCTGATGCTGAAGTAAAATCCTATTTCAAATCAAACTATCCTGATCTCATTCTTGAACCAAATGTCAGGAATGATACTTACAGCTACCTGAAATATAGCGATATAAACAGCAATCTTGTTACAGCCCTTGTTTTTATGGACCATGGTGGACATTGCTTTTTGGTAAGATTTATATATGATTTAAGTATGGAGGAAGAAATTATTGAAGAGTTAAACAGTAAGTATGTAAAGACAAAAAGAAACATGTGGATAGATGAGAATAGTGTCGGGAAAGTAAATATATACTACAAGAAAGAAGAATGGTTTATTACTGTAAACTATAAGGCTGAGTAAGAAAAAGGAAAAGTGGAAACAACAGATCTAATAAAGAAAATAAGGAATATTGAAATTAGGACAAGGGGTCTTACCAGGCAGGTTTTTGCCGGAGAGTATCATAGTGCCTTTAAGGGTAGGGGTATGTCCTTCAGTGAGGTAAGAGAATATCAGTATGGTGATGATATAAGGACTATCGACTGGAATGTCACAGCCAGGTATAATCATCCCTATGTTAAAATATTTGAAGAGGAAAGAGAGCTAACTGTAATGCTTCTGGTTGATGTTTCAGCTTCCGGAAATTTCGGGACAGAAGTGGCTTATAAGAGAGAAAGAATTACAGAAATTGCTGCTCTCCTGGCATTCTCGGCTATCCACAATAATGATAAGATAGGGGTTATGCTATTTTCAGACAGGGTTGAAAAGTTCATTACTCCACAGAAGGGAAGAAAGCATATACTGAGGATTATTAAGGATCTTTTAGAGTTTAACCCCGCAAGTAAAAAGACATCCCTTGATGAGCCACTTCGCTTTCTTACTAATGGAATAAAGAAAAGGTGTACAGCATTTGTAATTTCAGACTTTGTTTCTCCTGATTTTGAACAGGCTATGAGGATAGCATCAAGCAAGCACGATCTGGTTGCCCTGCGGGTATATGATAAATCAGAAAGATCTCTTCCGGGAATAGGCCTGATAAAGGGTTTCGATCCTGAAACAAACACAGAGAGGTGGATAGATACCTCTTCCAAATATATAAGAAAGTTATACGAGAACTGGTGGAATAATCAACAGCAGAATACAGAATCCATCCTGAAAAGGTGTGGTGTTGATAATGTAAGCATAAGTACAGGAGAAGATTATGTGATGCCGCTAATTAAACTATTTAAAATGAGATAGTATGAAGAAGCTGTACTACATAGGTCTGTTTATTCTGACAACCCTCTTTACCCAGGCACAGGAGGCGCATGTCAGGGCCTGGTTCGATTCCACAAGAATTCTTATTGGCGACCAGGTATACTTTAATATTGAAGTGGAACATCCGCAGGATATGAATATTATATATCCCGCCTTTAGTGATACCCTGGTAGGTGGAATTGAAATATTAAGGTCACAGGGGCCGGACACCCTGTCAGTGAAGGATGAAAACATACTGGTTAAGCTCGAGTATCTCATAACCAGTTTCGACACAGGATTTTATGAGATAGCACCAGTCTTTGCAGAATCTCATACCACCAATGGTGTATTAAGATACTACTCTGATTACACTGCCCTGGAAGTTATACGCACTGATATTGCGCCTGCAGATTCTACCGATGTAATATTCGATATAGTCGGACCAAGAAAGGCCAGTATCACCCTTATGGAAGTACTTCCCTGGGTATTACTGGTTCTGGTGCTTGCGCTCAGTATAATATTTGCCTATAGATATTTTGGAAAACGAAAAAAACAGGAAGTAGATGAAATATCAAAACTTCCGGAGGAACCGATTCATATTATTGCTCTGAGAGATTTTGATAAGCTTGAGAAGAAAGAGCTATGGCAGAAATCACAGCACAAACTATTTTACAGTCAGCTTACCGAGATATTGAGAACCTATATTGATAGGAGATATAAAATTTCATCGCTTGAAATGACAAGCTCAGAGACTCTGGAATCATTGCTTGACATTGGATTTAATGACAGAGAACAATACGAAATATTAAAAAACATCCTGACCAGGGCTGATCTTTCAAAATTTGCTAAGTATAAAGCTGTGGATACCGAGAATATAGAATCTATTACTAATGCAAGACATTTTGTAAAAATGACTTACAGAACTCAGGATGAAAGCAAGGTTGATGAACCTGGTAAAGAAGGAAGGGAGGTCTCAGATGAATAATTATACATTTGCTGATCCCGCCTACCTCTATCTGCTTATCCTGATACCACTTATGGTAACTTATTATATATTAAGGCAGCAAAAAGCTACAGCTTCTCTGAGGTTATCATCACTAAAGTTTTTAGAGGACTCAAAACCAGGTGCGCGATATTATATTAATCATTTGCTTTTTGTAATTCGAATAGGTGCGATTGCCCTGTTGATAATAGTGCTTGCCAGGCCGCAGAGCGTTGACAGCTGGCAGGATTCTTCAACACAGGGAATAGATATAATTATGGCAATGGATATTTCAGGCAGTATGCTGGCAAGGGATTTTAAACCCGACAGGCTGGAGGCCTCAAAGAATGTAGCCACAGAGTTTATTTCCGGAAGGCCTACCGATAGAATAGGCCTGGTTATATTTAGCGGAGAGAGTTTTACCCAGTGTCCCCTCACAACAGATCATGCCGTTTTAATTAACCTTATGCGTGAGATGCAGAGTGGTATGATTGAAGATGGCACTGCTATCGGACTTGGACTGGCAACTGCAGTAAACAGGATCAAAGACTCAGAGGCTGTGAGCAAGGTAATTATCCTGCTTACAGATGGTGTAAATAACAGGGGAGCAATTGCGCCCTTAACAGCAGCAGAGATAGCTCAGACAATGGGAGTAAGGGTTTATACTGTAGGTGTAGGAACAAAAGGAATGGCCCCATATCCTGTTCAGACAGCTACTGGTACAAGATATCAGAATATGCCGGTTGAAATAGATGAAGAAACTCTCAGGGAGATTGCTGATATGACCGGGGGCGAATATTTCAGGGCTACAGATAATGAAAGCCTGGAGAATATTTATAATGAGATCGATAAGCTTGAAAAGTCTAAGATTGATGTACAGGAATATAGCCAGAAGAACGAGGAATATTTATTATGGGCTATTATTGCAGTGTCATTGATTTTAATTGAGTTATTTATTAAACGAACAGTGTTAAGAAAGTATATTTAGAATGCAGCTATTTAGATTTACAAATCCTGAGTTTCTTTATTTACTGATATTAGTACCCCTGATATTGGCACTTCATATACTGTTTCATATTAAACGAAAAAGGATACTTAAGCAAGCAGGAGATATTGAGTTGATTAAAGGATTAATGCCTGAGTACTCGCGCCTCAGAACAAATATCAAATTCTACCTGCTCCTGTTTGTCTTTAGTCTTGGTTCCATACTTCTTGCAAGACCTCAGTTTGGTAGTAAGATTGAAGAATTAAAACGTGAGGGCGTTGAAATAATTATTGCCCTCGATGTAAGCAACTCTATGCTCGCCGAAGATATTCAACCAAACAGGCTGGAAAGGGCAAAGCAATCAATCTCCCGGCTGGTAGATCGACTGGAGGATGATAAAATTGGTTTAATTGTATTCGCCGGTGATGCCTATACTCAAATACCAGTAACTACCGATTATGTGTCGGCGAAAATGTTCCTGTCGGGTATCAACCCCGGTATTGTTCCAAAGCAGGGAACATCAATTACTTCAGCGCTAAAACTGGGCGCAAGTTCGTTTAGTCCGCAAATGGACGAAAGCAAGGCGCTGATCATCATAACAGACGGAGAGAATCATGAGGATGATCCAGTTAAAGCCGCCGCCCTCGTAAAGGAGAAAGGCATTGTAGTGCATACCATAGGAATCGGATCGTCGGCAGGAGTCCCCGTGCCGATCTATGGATCAAGTACAAAGGAGTATCTCAAAGATCATGAGGGCAACACAGTAATATCCAAACTGGATGAAAAAACTCTTAGAGAAATAGCTTTTGAGACAGGCGGTAAATATGTCAGAGCCACAAATTCCAGTCTAGGACTAAATACTATCTTTGATGAGATAAGCAATATGAAGAAGCAGGAAATGGAAGGAGCTGTGTTCTCTGAATATAACGATCAATTCCAGGTTATTGCATTAATTATGTTAGTGCTGCTTATAGTCGATTTTATGATAATGGAAAGAAAGAACAGGAAACTCAGTAAGATTAATTTATTTGAATTTAAAATTTAAGTCTATATGAGGATTGTCTTCTCTATATTTTTAATGCTGTCTCTGGGTGTAAATATATACGCACAGAAGGAGATAAAGTATTCGAGGCAGGGAAATAAGGAATATAAGGAGAATAAGTATGACGATGCTGAACTCCTTTATCGTAGGTCATTTGACGAAAACCCTGCATATAGTAATGCCATGTTTAACCTGGGAGATGCACTCTACAAACAGGAGAAATACCAGGATGCATATAAGAGTTTTGAATCGCTCGCAAATAGCGAAATTGATCCTGTGAGTAAATCGGCTTCATTTTATAACATTGGCAATACCCTCTTTAAAGATAATAAGCTCAAAGAAAGTATTGAGGCTTATAAGAATTCTCTTCGTCTCAATCCAGGCAACCTTGAAGCAAAGTATAATCTTGCATACGCACAGGATCAGCTTCAAAAGCAGGAACAGGAGCAGCAGCAACAACAACAACAAAATGACCAGGATAATAAACAGGATAAGGAACAGGACGATAAGCAAAATCAGGATAAGCAGGGAGACAATAATAAGGACGAAAACCAGGATCAACAGGATCAGCAACAAGATGAAAATCAGCAAAACCCCGATGATCAACAAAATAATAAGCAAGAGCCACAGGATAAAATGTCAAAGCAGGATGCAGAACGCCTATTGCAGGCACTTGCTGCCGATGAACAGGATGTGCAGGAGAAAGTAAAAAAAGCGAAGGCATCACAAAGAAGGGTGAGAACCTTGAAAAACTGGTAATATGAAAAGACTTACAATAATATCACTTTTCTTACTTGTCAACTTATTGTTGTCGGGTCAGGATATTGTTGTAACAACAGAAGTACCTTCAGTGGTAAGTGTGGGAGAACAATTCAGGGTAACATGGACAGTTAACTCCAAGGGGGGAAACCTGGAGGCCCCAGAATTCAATGACTTCTACCTGCTTATGGGACCGCAAACATCTTACAGCCAGAGCACTTCAATAGTAAACGGTAAGGTAAGTCAACAGATAAAAAATTCATTTACCTATTACCTGCAGGCGACAAAAGAAGGGAAGTTTACGATTCAGCCTGCTATTTATACTGAGAAAAAGAATGAGTATAAATCAAGGGAAATTACAATTGAAGTTGTTGGAACTGATGACGAGAAAAGAACTGAAAGTGTTGCAGGTACGGGGCAGGATCAGAATTCTAATTCTGCACAGACCAATAATGTTAGTGGATCAGATCTTTATGTAAGGCTGCTGGTAAGCAGGAACAAAGTAACAATGGGCGAATATATTGTTGCTACATTAAAAATATACTCAAGGGTAAACCTGAGTGGGATCCAGGAGCTTAATTATCCTGATTTTAATGGATTCTTAAAAACCGATCTGGAAACTGTACCTCTCAGGACTCTTGAACCAGAGAATGTAAATGGTACTATATATAATACCGGAGTACTGCAACGTTTCTTAATATATCCTCAAAAATCTGGTACTCTCAGGATTGAGCCATCAACACTTACTGTTTTATTACAGGAACGTGCCCGGTCAAATGATCCTTTCTTCGGTGATTTCTTTTCCTCATTCAGCACGGTGCCCAAGGTAATAGCTACTATGCCTGTTGATATCGAAGTAAAACCATTGCCTTCGGGCAAACCAGGTTCTTTCCAGGGTACTGTAGGATCAATATCATTAAGTGCAGATATTAATGCGGATACTATATCTGTAAATGAAGCTCTTACCCTTAAAGTAAAAATTTCGGGAAATGGTAATCTGCAACTGTCAATGCCACCTGAGTTTATTCTTTCACCTGACATTGAAATATACGATCCCAAGATTGAATCAAATCTTAATTATACATCATCTGGCACTGAAGGCAGCCGGACCTTTGAATATGTTCTGATTCCGAGACATCATGGTTTGTTCGAGATACCCCCAATTGAGTATTCTTATTATGATCCCGATGCAGGAAGGTATAAAGTCTTATCAACCAAAGTAAAGAGCTTCTATGTTAGAAAAGGAAATGATGCAGATGCTGAGACCCAGGTATTCGGATCAGTTAATAAAGAAAGCATAACCTACCTGGGAAGGGATATCAGGTATATACACTCTAATAATAAAAGTCTGAAGAAGCAGAATATGGTTCTTGTCTCAAGATCCTCATTTATAATAATGTACCTGTCGGCTCTATTACTGTTTATAATTATTATTATATGGAGAAGAGAGCATCTTAAGAGAAATTCAGACCTGGCAAAGGTAAGGAACAGGAAGGCTGCAAAAGTTGCATCCGCGAGACTTAAAACCGCAGGTAAATTCCTTAAAGAAGATAATGATGAAGAGTTTTTCTCAGAATTACTGAAAGCGATGTGGGGATATCTCAGTGATAAACTGAGCATACCTTATTCCCATCTCAATATACAGGCAGCCACCGGAATTTTAGCTAAGAAGGGAATTGATAGTATGTCGATAAATAAAATCATCAATATTATCGAGTCGTGCGAGTACTCAAGGTTTTCACCTACAGGGTCAGTACAGGATAGGAAAGATATCTACAGATCGGCGGAGGAAGTTATCAAAGCAATAGAAAATGAGATCTAAAATAATATACAGGGTAGTAGCATTACTTATATTATCAGTAAGTACAGGGCTCACTTTACTGAGTTCACCCCAGGATCCTGAAGCTATTTTTGATAAGGGCATAAGTCTTTATACAGATGGAAATTATAAGGAAGCAATTGAGGAATGGGATAAACTTGTATATTCCGGTTACACCTCTTATGATTTGTTTTATAATCTGGGTAATGCAAACTTTAAGAGCGGCAGTATGCCCGGGGCTATTTTATACTACGAAAAGGCCTTGTTAATGAGACCATTCAACGAGGATGTAAAGTATAACCTAGAAATAGCAAGGAGCTATATTACAGATAGTTTTGAGTCACTTCCCGAACTATTCCTGGTCAGGTGGTATAAAATGGTATCACTGATATTTCATTCCAATGTATGGTCAATAATAAGTCTTGTAGCCTTTGTTGCATCCCTGTCGCTAATTCTTATTTACCTCTTCTCCATTCGTATTGGAATAAAAAAGATCAGTTTCCTGGCGGGCTTACTTATGCTTGTTATTTCTGTTTTTGCAATTTCTCTTTCATATCAGAATACTATCCTGACAATTAAAAAGCAAAACGCGATAATATTTGCACCGGCTGTAACTGGCAAAAGTTCGCCCGACGAGAGCGGTAAAGACCTGTTTCTTATCCATGAAGGTACAAAAGTAAGAATTGAGGACGAACTGGGAGGATGGTATGAGGTAAGGTTATCTGATGGAAATGTGGGATGGATTCCCGGCGAAGCACTTACAAAAGTATAAACAGACGCAACTTTTCGCCTGCGCATCCAGTCTTAAATGTGTTGAACCTATAATATTAAATAATGAAGAAGCTTACTATCCTTATTGCTCTCGTCCTTGCCATAGCAGGATGTTCAAAAGAAAAGATCACCCCGGAAGGTCCAACTGATGTAAGAATAAAGAATGTTACCGGGGATGTGGTTTTCGAAAATGTAATTGTTGATACCGGGAAAGGAGAATTTAATTTTGGTAATATCGATGCCGCTACTTTATCTGATTATCACAGGTTCGAAATATCTTATCCGGAAATTGAAGTAAGTCTGACCATCGATGGTATGGTTTATACAAATGGAGAGCCCGATAATACCTATGCAACGTATATAGGACCTGATAAAGTTACCTACGAAGTATATCCTACATCAATTGGTTCAGGTATTCTTGTTGTTAATATAGTCTACCCATTAGACGGTCCCATAACAGACCTCTAATATATTTATATCTTTTTATTGAACCTTTTTTATTCCTGTTGGTTATATAATTGACTAATAGATATTCTATCCATATTAGTTATCCAAAAATTAGGTTTTTTGGTTAGGTTGGTTGGTTTTTGTCCCGGCAGAGGTGCCGGGACTTTTCTTTTTGATTAGATTTGTAGCAGATTCTGATTATGAAAGAATATACCACAGTCTGCCCGCGAAACTGTTACAGTACATGTAGCTTCAGAGTTTTTACTGAAAACAATAAAATTGTTCGTATTCTACCCGACGAATCAAACAGGGCAGTTTCAGAAGGTCCATGCCTCAAAGGCCTGGCTTATATCGAGAGGGCACATTCAGAAAACAGAATAACGGAACCACTTATCCGACTTCCAGACGGTCAGTTCGAGCCAATTGCTTATAATGATGCCCTGGATGTAATAGCAGATAAGTTAAAAACAATCCGTGATAAAAATAATCAGAAATCTGTTCTGTACTATACCGGAAGTGGTATGGCAGGCCTTACTAATGAGATAGGTTATAATTTCTTTAGTTCCTTCGGTGGGGCAACTACCTGCTACGGTAACTTTTGCTGGCCTGCCGGACTTGAGGCAAGCAGATTGTCATTCGGGGAAATAAAACATAATGCACCCTGGCTCCTTGAGGATGCTTCGCTTATAATAATTTGGGGTAAGAACCCTGCGGAAACAAATATCCAGGAGACTGTGTTTATTGATAGGGCATCGAAGAAAGGGGCGAAGGTAGTTGTTATCGACCCCAGGCGTACAGCTACGGCAGATAAAGCCGATCTGCTTATTCGCCCGGTTCCGGGAACTGATGCAGTTATTGCTCTTGCAATTGCAAAAACTATTATCGAAAAGAATTATATAAACAGTGATTTTATTCAAAATCATGTTCATGGCTTCAGGGAATTCTCAGATTCACTTACAATTACACCTGCCGATGCTGAAAAAATTAGTGGTGTACCTGAAGAAATAATACTATCTCTTTCCGAAATGATTGGCAAAATTAAGCCTATGACGATAATTGCCGGCTTCGGTATGCAAAGATATACTAATGGAGGTCAGACAATAAGATCACTGCTTACTCTATGTGCCCTTACAGGAAATATTGGGAACAGAGGCTCAGGTTTTAATTATGCCAACCTCCAGGGATATGTGTTTGATAAAGTAAAAGAACCCCAATCATATTATCCTGAAATAAATACAAACCCTCTTTTCAGGCGGGAAGTTTCAATGGCCAGGCTGGGTAAGGATTTATTGTCAATAAAAAATCCTGAAATAGAATTTGCATGGATTGAAAGAGGCAATCCTGTTACGCAGGCACCCGACACAAATACTGTTATTGAAGCTATCTCCGGAATAGAATTCAAAGTTGTAGTCGATCAGTTTATGTCTGATACCGCTACCCTTGCAGACCTTATCCTTCCTGCTAAAAACATGTTCGAGCAACAGGATATTATCAGCTCATACTGGTCGCCATATATCTGCTTTAAACCTAAGATAATTAATCCCTTAGCGACTATAAAGCCGGAGTCGGAGATTTTTTACGAACTGGCAAAAAGACTTAAACTCAGCTTTACTGAGGATGAGATACCTGAACCAGGTAGTGATAATATGGACAGATGGCTTGAAAACAGGATAAGGGGATTTACAGAGTTTAGTCTTGACGATTTCAAAGAAAGTAAAAGGATTGTAGATGATACCGAAGAGGTAGCTTACCATGATCTTATATTTAAAACGAAATCAAAAAAGATAGAAATACTCTCAGAGGATGCTCAATCTCTCTGGAAATGCAATATTCTGCCCGGCTATAAAAAGGCTTTTGAAGATGAAGAAGGAGGGGATAATACCTATATATTTCTTTCGCCTAATACTAAAAACCGCATTCATAGCCAGTTCGGAAACCTTAAGGTAATTAAGGAAATTGATCCGGAGCCACTGCTGCAAATAAACACTGATGATGCAGATAAATTGGGATTAATAAATAATGACTTTGTAAGAGTTTATAATAGGAGGGGCGAGATAATTGTAAAAACAGATATTACAAGCCGTATAATGCCTGGCTGTGTTGCAATGCCTAATGGATGGTGGATAAGCGAAAGTGGTGGTGGAAACTTCCTGTCGGAAGGACGAGAAACAGATATGGGACATGGAACAGCATTTCATGACAATCTTGTAAGAATTGAAAAAATAAATAATGGCAAGGGGCTTTAATTTCAATATCGACCGATGCGTTGCATGTCATGCCTGCATTATTGCCTGCTCGCTTGAGAACGGACAGGATATGCCGTGGAGGATGGTAGTGGGAGATAATGCTGATACTTATCCGGGCCTGCCGGTACATAATATTTCAATGGCATGTAATCATTGCGAGGATGCTCCTTGCATGACGGGATGTCCTGCTAATGCCTACTACAGGGATGAGACAAATGGCACGGTGCAGATTATGCCCGAGAGATGCATTGGATGTCAGTACTGCTACTGGAATTGCCCCTACGATGCTCCCAGGTATAATCCAAAAAAGAAAGAGGTTGAGAAGTGTAACTTATGTTATAACAGGTTAAATGAAGGAATAGACCCTGCATGTGTAACAGCGTGCCCTACAGGAGCACTTAGCTTCTCAGATATTGATTCAGGAAGAAAGCAAAATCTCTTTACAGATTCAGGTACACTGCCAAGGCTGTCAGTTATTGAGTGTCATACTATGGGAACTGGCAGGCCTGATATTGTTCCTTTTGATGATGATCATCATCCTCGAAAGGCATTTGTTTCTCATGATAGAAAAGTTACTTTGAAAAGCGAATGGAGCCTTATGATATTCACATACTTATCTTCGCTTCTCTTCGCTACTAATATTTCTAACTGGTTTGGAATAGTAAAAATAAGCCCCCTGGTATATTCACTGGCAATGGGAATAACCCTTCTTATTCCATTGCTCCACCTGGGTAAGCCCTTAAAGGCATGGAGGTCGATATCGGGGATATTTAGATCACCCCTGAGTAATGAGATAGCAGCTCTATTGCTTTTTTCTCTTAGTTCAGTGCCTGCCTATATATTTTATATAAGGGAATTATGGATAATATCCTTTGTTGCAGGATTCTTACTACTGGTATCTGTGGATTCTATTTACACATCTTCGGATAGTCGATTTTCATTTAAGATACATCCCGGGCAAAGCTTTCTGTCAGGATTGCTAATGGCATCATATTTTCTGAATACTCCCTTGCCTTTTATTTTTGTTGGAATAATTAAAATAGTAGCTGCTATCTATTATATTTATAAGAATAGACGGCAAAAGGGTTTTGTTATTTTTACCATTATCCAGACTCTTGTGCTTATATACTTAAGTAGCTCGATACTCGGACTTGTTGATATAACTTTAGTGTCGATAATTTTATTACTGATATCCGAGTTGGCAGGAAGGATATTTTATTATTTACATTTTTACCCGGTAAGTTTA
The DNA here is from genome assembly GCA_942491535.1 of uncultured Marinilabiliaceae bacterium. Lineage (GTDB taxonomy): Bacteria > Bacteroidota > Bacteroidia > Bacteroidales > VadinHA17 > JAUVKT01. The sequence continues at coordinate 60,589 of CALOBV010000007.1, read as the reverse complement.
TTTAAGACATTCTTTGATAAAAACATTGACGAATATGAAAAAGCAAAGACCAATTAGTTCAAGAGTCCCGGTTTATCGGGATGCAGGTTTTAAATTATATGATTCCTCAACAATGGGGCAGGCATTTGAAGATGAGAAGGATGTCCCGGTTGAGCCGGATCTGTTTATATATAGCCGCTATAGAAATCCTACTGTAATAGCTGCCGAAAAGAAGATAGTTCAGCTTGAAGGATGTGCCTGGGCATTGCTTACGCAATCGGGGATGTCGGCTATTGATGTTGCATTATCAATATTTCAAACAGGAAAGGAAACAGGCTCATGGCTATTCTTTACAGAAATATATGGTGGAACCAATTCTTATATTGATTCTGTTTTGATTAATAGAAGAGGCCTGGATATTATCAGCTTTGCACCCTCTGAAGAAAGGTATGATCTGATTAGCTTCGAAGAGATGCTCAAGGAGAAGAGGCCTGACCTGGTATTCTGTGAGCTTATTTCCAACCCCCTTCTGATTGTAGCTGATATAGAGAAGATAATTAATCTATCGCATAACTATGGGGCTAAAGTTATTATAGACAATACTTTTGCAACACCCTATCTAATAAATCCACTAAAGATGGGGGCCGATCTGGTGATCCACAGTGCGACCAAATACCTTGGCGGTCATGGTAATATTACTGCCGGGGTAGTATGTGGCAATGATGAAGAGTTAAGAAAAGAAGCAACAAACTACAGGAAGTTTATTGGTCATATGCTGTCGGCCGACGATGCATACAGGCTTACCACTCAGATGGAGTCTTTCACCCTGAGGGTCAAACAGCAATTTTATAACAGCATTAAGATTGCTTCTTTACTTGAGGAATCCGATATGGTAGAAAGAGTCTGGTTCCCGAATATTAAATCTCACCCGACAGGAGAGATTGCAGAAAAGCTATTCTCAGAACGAGGTTATGGAGCAATAATAACTTTTGATATTGTCGGCAAAAACAGCAATAAAAAGAGAGAAAACAGGGATAGACTTATTGAAATTTTAAGCGATAAGATATTGCTTATTCCTACACTGGGTGATTCTCATACAATTATTATGCCCGTTGAACCGGTATGGGGATATAAGTATCCTGAGCCAGGTATGATAAGATTATCTGTAGGCTTTGAGGAGACAGATTACCTGATAGATATTATAAGTAAGGCACTCGAATCTATCAGATAATAGAGCGTGCAAGAAGGAATTACTCTATTATTGAGATATTGGCAGGATTCCACTTATCTTTTGGGCTCTCGGAACCTTTTGCGTAGCCAACAGGAATAATATTGAGCGGTATATGGTGCACAGGTAAATTAATGTGACTTCTAACTATACTTATTCTGCTTTCATAGGGGAAAACAGCCGTCCAGCATGCACCCAGACCGAGCGATTCAGCTGTTAAAAGTATATTCTCTGATGCGGCCGAACAATCCATAAGCCAATAGTTTTTGTAAGATGTGGTATCTGCTTTGGATATATCACCGCATACCATAATTGCTGAGTGTACATCTTTGAGCATGGCAGCCGTTGGTAGCTCTTCACCCAGTTTATTAAGTACCGATCGATCTTTTATTACATAGAAGAACCAGGGCTGAAGATTCTTCCCGGTAGGAGCAGCCATTGCAGCCCTCAATAGCTTACCCAGGTCTTTATCACTCACTGGTTTATCAATAAACTTTCGCACACTTTTTCTTGAATGAATTACTTCTGATACTGCAAGTGTCTTCATATCATCACTTAGTATAATATTATTATCTGCTCTGTTTGTTTGATTGCTTTTACAACTATTTATAAGAAGGGGAATAAATAAAATAATGATAAATATCGATGGCTTTACAGGTCTCATATATATTCTTATTTAATACTAACTCCAGTCAATCGGATCCTGCCCGGAAAATATAAGATATTCGTTACATTCAGTGAAGTGCTTATTTCCAAAGAAGCCCCTGTGGGCAGAAAGAGGGGAGGGATGAACCGATTCCAGAACGCAATGCCTTTCCCTGTCTATATTAGCACCCTTCTTCTGAGCGTAAGAACCCCACAGGAAAAATACCAGGTTATTTTTCCTTTCCGATAAAGTTCTGATTACCTCATCTGTAAATTTTTCCCATCCCTTTCCCTGGTGAGATCCGGCATTATGTGCTCTAACAGTAAGTGTGGCATTTAATAATAGCACTCCCTGCTTTGCCCAGCGCTCGAGGTTGCCACTGGCAGGATATTCCAGTCCAAGGTCATTCTGAATCTCCTTAAATATATTAACAAGGCTGGGTGGAAACTTAACTCCATCATTTACGGAAAAGCACAGACCGTTAGCCTGTCCGGGGCCATGATAGGGGTCCTGCCCGATTATCACTACCCTCACACTGTCTAATGGACATGTATTGAATGCATTAAAGATTAATTTACCGGGTGGAAATATCTTATCGTTTTTATACTCATCCTTAACAAAGTCGATAAGGTCAGTAAAATATGTTTGATGGAATTCTTGCTCCAGGACAGTTTTCCAGGACTCTTCTATCTCAATATTCATTTTTTTTGAAGAAGTTTATATGAAAGGTTGAGTAGCTCTTTTCTATCTATAGGCTTTGTAATAAATTCATCACAACCTGCATCAAGACATAGTTGTCTGTCTTCTGCAAATGCATAAGCAGTAACAGCCATAATGGGTAACTCGCTCCTGGCTTCCTTTATTAACCTGGCGGCTTCAAATCCGTCCATTACTGGCATTTTTATATCCATCAACACCAGGTCGATCTCAATATCTGTAAGTGCTAATTTAACAGCTTCTTCTCCATTTTTTGCCCATAATACATTATGACCTTCCTTCTGGAAAATATATTTAACCAGGGCAAAGTTATATTCCTCGTCTTCTGCAACCAATATATTGTATACCTTATTCATTTGCTGTCCTCTATAATCAAAGTTAATAAAAGATGATTAGTGAGACTAATTTTTTTCTTAAATGCCCTGGCCAAAGAATATTGCATTTATAAGAAGTTTGTCGGTTCCTCTCCAGCATCCTCTGAAAACAGGGTCGTCGATAAATACTGTTATGTTTCCACGACCGGATCTGAAGTTTACAAGCGATGCACATCCTTTAAACAAATTAAGATTTTCTTCAGAAACGTACCCGCTTATAAGAGGGTCATCATTATATACTGCAATATTCGATGTAGGACCCTTAACTGCATTTACAAAGCTCCTGTTGTTTTTATATACGGTAATATTCCTTGTATTATACCCAAATCCTAATGGATGTGTATTATCGAGGTCTACGCTGCAAAATACTCCACCAATTGAATGTTTACCAGATTCAAGGCCAGATATATTATAGTCAAGTCTTTGGTCTTCCTTGTCCAGACTGTTGGTTTCGTAAGATATCAGTTTTAGTCCTTTAAGGTAGGTCATGCTACTCCCGACTGAGATTATCCTTCCTCCATTATTCACCCAGCTGGTGAGATTCTCCCCGGCAGTCTTTGCTAAATCTGAATAGCTACCGGAAGGCAATATTATAGTGTTGTAATCGTAGAGATTAACCCTCGAAAATCTCGATATATCAATCTTAGTAAAGGTAATACCAACCCTTGTATCCAGTAAATCCCAGATTGTGCCGGCGCTGCTACTGCTTATGCCATCACCCGTCAGCATTAGAATCTTTGGTTTTTCCAGGCTTTTGAAAAGGTTGTTGCCTATCCAGGGGCCATCCTGTACCTTCGACGACTCAATAGGGTAGATGCTTATACCTGTGCTTAAAGAGATTTCTGAGAGCAACTTAAACACCTCCTCTGCGGTTTTATCCTGGTAGGCAACCGGGATATATACAGAACCTCGTCCAAAAGTATGAATCATTCCTCCTGTATTTATTGTGACAGGCTCCCATGCTGCTTTGACTCTTATTCCATTCTGCATTACTTTACTCAAGGCTGAAGCACTGTAATAATCAGACCATTCAAAGATATAGCCATATGAACTCTTAGTTAGTTCAATGGGCTGAAGACTTAATATTCCTGTTTCGTCGCCGCATGATGGAAGTTTTGTTAGTCCTGAAAAAGGCAGACCATATGAATAGACAAGAGCCCAGGCACTTGCATCATAAAAAAGTGAATCAGGAAACTCTCTGTTGGCCTCAAACATTGTTCTTACCATTTTATACTGAGCCTGTTCTGTTGGTACAACAAAGGATGATCCTGCCTGAAATTTTACTCCCGACACTGTTATGTCGCGTGTAAGTGGCTTAACCTTAATATCATGCATAAGCAGTAAATTTACAAAGTCGTATGTTCTGCCTCTGTCATTACTGTCGCCGAAAACATATGCTCTGTAAGTGTCGGATGCAGCTTCTTTAAGAGCATCTTTGTAAAACCTGTACATATATTCGTTTAGCATCTCTGAGTTATCATGCGCTGTCGTGACCGTTGATATAGCGCAGAGAAACTGGTTTTTAATTCCCAGCGAGAAATGCATATTATATCCCAGGTCAGTTGTTTGAACAAGTCCCCTTGAAGAAGCTTGCTCAAATAATATAGCCAGTCCACCATTTATATCAGCATAAGAACTGCCGTAGCCAGGGTAGGAGTTATCAAAAGATCGTCCTGAATCATAATAATGACCTGCTTCATCAAGCACCCTGGAAAAACCATCTGCAAACAAAGTATTTAACCTGTTGTAGTTCTCAGTCGGTACTATTGTATTTTCTGATCCCGGTTTGGTAGGCTCAAAAAAGAATGTGCTGTTTGTCCCCATCTCATGGTGATCTGTAATTACATTAGGCCTCCATTTATGAAAACGAGTCATCCTGTTTTTGCTCTCAGGCTGGGTAAGTGGCAACCAGTCTCTGTTAAGATCGTACCAGTAGTGGTTGGTCCGACCACCTGGCCATGCCTCGGTATGTTCACGGTCGTTACCATCAGGAGAGGCATTCTTGCTCCTGTTCATATTTGCCCAGCTGGCGAATCTTGCCCTGCCATCGGGATTAAGAACCGGTTCAATAAATATTACTGAATTACTGAGAATGTTATTTATTTCATTATCCTGCACTGCAGCAAGATAGTAGGCAGAGAGCATCGAGGCCTCACCGCCGCTTGCTTCATTTCCATGTACATTAAAACCAAGCTGAATAATCAGAGGAACAGAAAGATCCGGATCGGGATAAGATGTCGGATCAGATAACTTCATATGCTGCTCCTGTATCTGATCCAGCTGTCTATGATTATCGGGTGATGTTATTGTCAGTATTATCTGCGGACGTCTTTCGACAGACATGCCAAATTGCTCGAAGGTAACCCTGTCGCTACTTTCTGCAAGATATTCCATATACTCGACTATCTTATCGTACCTGGTATGATGAATGCCTATCTCGTAGCCAAGAAATTTAGCCGGTGAATCAATGCTTGTATCAAATTTTGCATTCCTGTCAAAATAATAGTTATCCTGAGCCACCAGGTTTATGGTCTGTGCCAGGATAGCGATAAGTAATAATTTCTTCATAAGGTCATGGTTTTAAGTGATGACACTGCTAAATTAATTAAAATGCTATCACAGGCTTAAGCATATAAATACTTATAGAACATAAAAAAAGCGCCCCATGCCAGGCATGGAACGCTTTACGCCTAATATTTAATCTGTCTTACTGTAAGCTTACCAGTACAATTATTTTACCTGTTCCGGAAATATGACTCTCAAGTGCCTTTCCAATAACAGCATTTCTCCTTTTCTCATTCTCGGCCATCATTGTTTTTAGCTCTTCGAAGTCTTTTGCCTTTGTCACGTCAATCAAAGTCCACTTCATTGCATGCCCTGGAGTAGAAGAAGATGTTAGCATATCACCAGGTTTAATCGATCCGTTCTCATCAGTTACCTTACATGGCACACGTCCGGCAAGAGCAAGTTTGGCAGCAGAAACCCCTTCGATATCTTCTCCTGATTCTTCATCAAGGACCAGTTCCGTACCCATCAGTAGATGTGGGTCAGTTGAAACAATACCTACAACCGAACTCTGATAGGGTTTTGTCGACTTAACAATATTCTCTTTACCGTTTTCATCAGCAACCACAACATCAGCAGCCTCTGTTTCTCTGTTATTATCGTAAATATATTCCGCCAGGTCGCTTTTCGCTCCGGTTCTGAGCGTTGCATATAAACCTCTGTTTTCACCTGTTCCAGCGTTATAACTGGTAAAGTATCCACTATAAATACTACCTGTTGAAGTTGAATATCCATAAGCATATGAATAGACACCATAAGTGGTAGCACTGGTTCTATTATATAAATACGATCTCAGTCCGTATGTAGAAGAAGTTCTGGTTGTTGCCTCATTAAATACATAAACTCCGTCCTGTGCATCGCGAGCTTCATGGTATGCTTTGCCATTTTTGTATATTACAAATGCGTCGTTTGGACTAGAGGATGTGCCGTTCCCAACCTGTAATAGAGGATCTGTTTCTACCCATTCGTCGGTTGTATAACTTGGACTTAAATAATTATATGTTCCTAGTGCTATTGAATTATACGATTCGGCAGTAGTATATTTGCCCAGCGCCGTGGAGTTAACACCTTCAGCAGCATTTGCAAACCCGATGGCTGTAGAATATAAACCAGTTGCTTTATTCGCAAAACCTATTGCTGTGGCATATTCTTCTGTTGCATCATTATACACACCAAAGGTAAAACCACCCTGGTCTGAAAGGTTTCCACCTCCGATTGCAACAGAATAACTATCTAGTGCATCATTATCACGGTCAATAATCAGCGGTAGAATAATAAATTGCTTCGTACCGGCAGGTTCTTCGCCTCCCTCACCGGGCATTACTTCTCCTCCGCCATCTGGTGCCTTTACTGTAGACGGATAACTGCTTTTGGTCAACGATGAGAATGGTGGGTTATATATTAATAAGTTTTTATAGTAGTTTGCTCCCATTGATACAGACTTATATCCCTGGGCAGATGTTTCATATCCAATAGCGGTTGATCTCGCTCCGCTGGCGTTTGCCGTATAACCAAGTGCATTTGAATAATCAGCGGTAGCAGTCGAGCTTGATCCTATTGCTATAGAATAATTTCCCGATGATGTATTGCTGCTACCAAAGGAGACAGCATTCTGTCCGTTGGAAGTATTTAAATTACCAATTGCAATAGCATTAGCAACAGAAGCTGTATTCTGATAACCAAGAGTTACAGAAGCGACTCCTGACGATAAAGCATTAGTTCCGAAGGCATAAGCATTCTCAGCCTGCGCCCTTGCATTATAACCAAGCGAAGTAGCATTATTAGCTGTAGACAGAGCACCTCTTCCAATTGCAAAAGCATAATCCCCGTTAGCAACGGCTGCCAGACCTATTGCAACAGAATAGGGCTTCTGGGCCTCTGCGTACCAGCCGAGGGCATTTGAATAATCTCCTATTGCCTTTGAGTACAAACCAATAGCTGTTCCTCCATATCCGCTTGCCAGTGCAGAAAATCCGATAGCAGTAGATACTGTATTTGAAGCTGCAGCCGCCCTGCCTATTGCCGTTCCGTACTGACCGCTTGCAGTTGAGTTAGTACCCAATGCAATAGCATAGGAATTTGTGGCACTTGAACCGTAGCCCAGTGCATAAGAGTATGACTGTGTAGCCTGGGCACCATTACCCAGTGCATAGGATGAACTACCTCCTGCAGTTGCATTATATCCCAGAGCATAGGCATAAATAGCCCCTGCGGTAGATGAATTACCAAGGGCGTAGGAATAGTCTGCATCTGCACTTGCCCTGTTTCCCAGGGCATATGCTGCCTGACCTACAGAATTGGCCTGGTTGCCAAGCGCAAAGGAATAGAGCCCTTCCGAGAGAGCATCCCTGCCCATCGCGTAGGAATAATTTGCATCAGCTTGTGCATTGTATCCCAATCCAACTGCATAATCCCCTAATACCCGGGAATAGTATCCGACAGCAATTGAATATTGACCCTCAGCAGTTGCCCTGGATCCCAGAGCAAGCGAATATAAACCTTTAGCATAGGAATACATACCGAGTGCCATTGAATAGGATCCGGTAGAGTTTGCTCTAAGACCAAATGCATTTGAATATGAGCCTGAGGCTATTGATCTATAGCCCAATGCAGTTGAATACCAGCCTGAAGAATAACTGTCTACCCCGAGAGCAAGAGAACCCCTTTCAGAGGCAACCGAACTCATACCCATAGCCATCGAATAATCGCCCGATGCCGTAGTGGGCTGACCCATCGGATTACCAAGGGAGTCTACACCAATTGATCCAAGGGCAAAACTTTTTTCTCCAAGTGCCTGGGCGCTCGATCCAAATGCATATGAGTCGTATCCCCTTGCAACCGACTTATTTCCAATCGCTGTAGAGTTATCTCCTGTAGCTTTAGCCTGATTTCCAAATGCCTGTGAAAATGCTCCTTTTGCCATTGGATGGTAACCAAAGGCTGTTGAGTTCAATCCTACACTATCAGAATGTGGTATATTAATCCTGCCAGCCTGGAAGGCTTCCTTCTGAGGATACCATAGCATCTGTGCTACATCAGAATATATATCCACCTCATTCCTTCCGGATACATTAAAATACAGAGACGTAGGAGCCTTTTTATCGGCATCGAATCCTCCTACAGCAAAGCCGCCACGACTACCAGGTGCTTTTACAGCGGCAGTAGTTTCTGGTATAAACATCCTGACACTGTCAGGGGTTATTAATAGAAAATCCTGGGAATTTCCGGGTGCTTTATCCCTGTCAAAACCGGCAACTGCAAAGCCACCCCGTGAACCTTTTTCAGTAGATATATCATCAACATGAATCTGGACACCGTTATCGTAAACAGCAAATACCTGCTGACCTGCCTGGTTTTTTACCTCAAACAGGGGAGCAACAGGATCTACTTCACTTCCAACCACCTTCAGTATACTTCCCTGCGCATTGTCGGGTCCTAAAACCAGGCTGCCATCTGATTTTGTTAAAGTATCGGCATCTGCATCAAACTGGTTTACATACTCCCCGAGGCTGAATGATCCTCCATTACCATCCAGGGTAACGGTATTTCCGGATTTTGATATATTCTGCTTCGGATCAATAAATCCTGAAAGATCTACAGAGCTGCCACTGCCACTTATTGTGAGATTATTACCAGTTAAACCCAGAGTCTGATCGGGATTTAAAAAGGCTGAAAGATCTACAGAGCTACCACTGCCACTTATCGATAAGGTAGTTCCATCAAGTTCTATGGTCTGATCCGGGTCTACATAAGCCGACAGGTCGACCGAGCCACCTTCTGTCAGAAGTATAAAATCACCAGACTTGCTTATTTCTTGTTTGTTTTCAACATCCCTGGCCATCATAGCAAATGGCACGGCAATCAGTTTTGAAGGAGTCATTACCTGCCAGCTAGCTCCTGATTTCATAACACTGGGTCTTATGTAATAGCTTCCGCTGGTCCAGTCTATAGCTGCGAAACTTCCTGCTGATCCGTCAACATAAGATGCAGAAGGATCTCCAACCTGAAGTGTGAAGAGACCAAATTCATTTGAATATAATGAATGTCCTTCTTCCCAGACAACAACGTCAGGATTTATAGATGATAAAATTGCAATCCGGACGTTTAGCAATGTGTTTTGAAGTGGTTCGCCCGTGGTTTCATCCCTGGCTATTGCCTGGTAATTAAATCCATCCGGAACCTGGGCCAATAATCCAGGTGATGAAAATACTGTCACCAGGATTATTAAAATCATTAAGTAAATCTTTTTCATATTAAGATATATTAGGCGTGAGTGAAGGATAAATGTAAAAATAATAAGCAAATAAGTCAATTAATTTACATTAACACAGCTTAAGAATATGATAAACACAATAGTTTTAGTGTTAAAATAAAAGTTTCTGATCTGAGAAACGTTTCGCTATATATAAATTCTATTTTAAATAATTGATAAGTAGTTAGTCTGATTTTATATGTAAAGTATGCTGATTATCAGAATTGCATTTCTGATGTAATATTCTGAGATAAGAAAATTAATTATCCAATTTAATGTTGAAATATGGTGGGAAAAACTATTTTTGTTTAGGTATAAGGAATTTTCAAATTATAATTGATGAGCGTGCCAAAACAATCCTTACTATTTTATGAAGACAATCTTGATTTAGGGCATCTTCAACAATCACTTGGTAAATACGGATTTGAAACTACCTTCAGCAAAAGCAGTGAATTTTTTATTGAAGAGTGCGATGGAAATAAATTTGATCTCCTTATTATTTCGGGTGTAGGAAGTGATGTTGAAAACCTTAGCCTGATCGATAAATTATACCCTTCAAAAAATTCAGATACACCTATTCTATTTATTGTTGATAATAATACTGTCCCCCCCGCAGAAGAACTCCTTAATTACCAGATAAATATTATTACTTTCCCCTTTACGGTTAATGAGTTTGTATTCAGAGTCTATAAGATACTCAGGTCTGCTGAGACAGATATGAATGTAGACAGGAGCCTGAAAAACTATAAGAGGCTTTTCGATATACTGCCCATGGGAATTCTTCAAACAGACGGTCATGGAAAATTTATCAGGACTAACCCTGGATTTATTTCAATAATAGATATTGAAGAAAAAGATTTGTTTAACGAGAATTTCTTTCAGCTCTGTCATCCGGATGACTATTTTGTAGAAAGAAAACAACTTGACAGACTACTCAGGAAAGAGATAAAGGTTGTTAATTATCAGATTCGCCTGATTAACAATGAAGGAAAAACTGTTATATGTGCTGTTGAAGCAACTATACTGTGGAGCAGCCCTGATATTTTTGACTCTTTTGTATTTGTGTTAAAGTTAATATCCTGATAATTAATCAGAAAAACCTTTTCTTAATCATTCTGCGGGCGTTTGGCCCGAATTTTACTATCCTTACATAGTTTAAACCTGCAGCTACCCGGCTAAATTTGGTAAAATCACTATCTGTGGTAGCCATATTCCTCAGTCCATACTGGAAATATACCGCAAGCTGGTTTTCAGTATCACCAAATCCTGATAATATCATCAATCCATAATCATTCCTGTATATGGCATCTGGACCTTCAAATATCTTATCCTTCGAAACAACAGCTGTAATATCTTCAATCCTCTGCCCGTTGATTCCATATCCAAGATATACTCCTGCATTAAGATTTAGACTGTAACCTCCTGTTGACCGTGTATTGAAGTTATACGTAAAAAGGAAGGGGATATCAATAAAATCTATAATGTACCTGTATTCAACGTAAGCACCTGGGCCAAGATCACTTACTGTTCTTCTTCCCTGGCGACTGTAGGCTATCCCCGGGCGAAATGAAAAACTCCTGTTAAACTTATACTCATAACTAATCATTAATTGAGGCGTAAAGATGGGATACCAGTCGGTAATTATTACAGGATCAAAAAACTTCAGTGTAGTATTGGAAACATTCAGGCCTACATTAAATATCAGGTTCTGGGATTTAAGTTGAGTTAGTGAGGCGAAAAAGATAATTAAGAGAATAAGGTGTTTTTTCATCAAATTTCAAATTTTTAGGAGTCGAAGATAATAATATTTTGAGCTTAAGTTATAGCTGGCTAAGATTTTATTAATATATTTACAAGACAAAAGAGATACCCGATGAAGACACTGATTGTGATATCGTTTACATACCCGGCAATATTCTAAGTGCCGGACGGGTTCCTTCATATTTCCTATTTACCGTACTAATTATTAATCTACAGGAGGATCACACCATGAAGACCTTTACGAAAGAATTATTTGTAAATACCATGTCTAAAAAAATACTTACTGACATTAAAACATAAAGACAAACACGCAAAACAGTAAAAGTATAATGAATCACAGGCAAAATTTAAATAGAGAAATAAGAAAGACACGTTTACATAATACCTGGAGAGATATAGTTGAGTCAATAACAGGGACTGAACAGGATTTCACTGAAGGGAAGCTGAGCAGGGCAATATTTCTTCTGTCCGTGCCAATGGTTTTGGAGATGGCGATGGAATCAGTATTTGCAATAGTTGATATATTTTTTGTATCAAAACTGGGTCCCGACGCCGTTGCAACAGTTGGTATTACCGAGTCTATGATTACAGTAGTGTATGCCATAGCAATAGGACTTAGCATGGCTACAACATCTGTTGTCTCGAGACGTATTGGCGAAAAGGATAAAGACAGTGCGGCCAGAACAGCAATGCAATCTATTATTACAGGTTTTTTTGCATCTCTTCTTATTGCGATACCCGGTGTAATATTCGCATCAGATCTCCTGAGAGCAATGGGAGCAAATAGGCAAATTGTAGAAGAGCTCTCGTCCTATACCACGATAATGCTGGGCGGAAATATTGTTATTATGCTTCTTTTTATAATAAATGCAGTATTCCGAAGCTCAGGTGATGCAGCAATATCAATGAGGGTCTTATGGATAGGAAATATTATCAATATTATTCTTGACCCATGCCTTATTCTTGGCTTAGGTCCTTTCCCTGAAATGGGAATTAAGGGTGCCGCAATAGCTACTACAATAGGCAGGGGAATAGCAGTACTATACCAGCTATATATACTTTTTGCAGGGAAAAAGAGAGTAAAAATACTCAAGGAACATATAAGAGTTAATTTCAAGCTGATTCTTAAGATCCTTAAAATATCCATGGGCGGAATAGGACAGAATATTATTGCTACATCAAGCTGGATAATCCTTGTGAGAATTATATCTGAATTCGGTAGTGCAGCACTGGCTGGTTATACTATCTCTATACGAATAATTATTTTTGCATTATTGCCTTCATGGGGATTAAGTAATGCTGCAGCGACCCTGGTTGGACAGAACCTGGGAGCAAAAAAACCAGAGAGAGCAGAACGGTCGGTATGGATTACGGGGGCTGTAAATATGATGCTTCTTGGTGTTTTCGGAATTGTAATGATATTATTTCCGGAAAAATTCATAATGCTTTTTATTGATGACCCGGAAGTAGTTAAATCAGGTGTTCTTGGTTTAAGGATTATCAGTATGGGCTTTCTGGCTTATGGGCTGGGAATGGTCCTGGTAAATGCCTTTAACGGAGCAGGAGATACTTCAACACCAACTAAAATCAATCTCATTGCTTTCTGGCTTATTGAGATACCACTGGCATATATCCTGGCAATACATTTTGGCATGCAGGAGAAGGGCGTATTTATTGCTATTGTAATAGCAGAAACAATAGTTAACTATTATTGCTCTTATATTATTCCGGCGTGGTAAATGGAAATTGAATGAGGTATAGCAGCCTCATTCTTTTTTATATATTTACATTACTAAATCTTCACACCTATGACAGCGATGAAAGACTATAGGCTTATCTGGATAATATTAGCCCTGTTTATCAGCAATCTTGAGCTTTGTTCACAGGATACGACAAAGGTTCTAGCTAAGCCTATTCCTCTTCCAAATATAGCTGAGAGGATTACAAAGATTAATAGCGACATCATGGCTGTTGAGACAATGCTCCTTTCAGACCACAGGAAATCCATAATAGATAGGAATACAGATACTTTGATTTTCCGTCTCAATCTTCTGCGTGAAGATCCAAAAATACAAAATATAGAGTATCTTAATTTCAGGAGTCTCACTAACCTGGAGAGTGAGTGGCAACTTCTGGGGTCCTTGCTTCGTGCTAAACAGGAGGAGTACTCAGCGTCAGTAGTTGATCTTGAGAGTCGAAGAATAAAGATATCAACCTCACTCTCTGTATGGGATACAACCCTTAAATACTCAATAGCTTCTCAGGTTTCTCAGTCTGTGGTGATACAAATCCGAACTACTATTTCACGACTCAACGACGTTAGTGAAAGACTAAGATCTGACTCTGAATTTATACAGGAAAACCTGGTTCGGATTTCAAACAGCCTTATATTTTGTAACGAGATAATAGATAAGGTAAATGCCTCGAAAGATATTGTAACAAGACAATTCTTCGAACTGAACCAGGCCCCGTTCTGGACTTTATTCAGGGAAGATTCATTCTCAAATAAGTTTGATGCACGTCGCTCTTTAGTGGAAGATATAAATAAGGAGGTAAGAGAATTTGTTTCTAATAATCCTTTCAGAATTTTTATTCATTTTACATTTTTTGTAATAATCCTGTTTACTCTATTATCCCTGTTTAAAAATATTCAACTTGCCCTGGATAAATCCAAAACCTCTGGTGACGAAGCAATAAGAAAAATAGTAAAAAGACCAGTATCAGCTTCATTGCTGGTGACATTTCTGCTTACTTATATACTCTATGGGAATATACCTCTGTTTATTGGCGCTCTGAATATTCTATTCCTAATGATTCCCGTACTAATAATATTAACACACATATTACCAGTAAATACCCGTCACTATATTTTCCTTCCAGCCCTGGCTTCAATACTTGTTCAACTCCACAGTTATATAAGCATAGATGCTCTTTTCAGCAGGTTATTCCTGTTAGCAATTATAGTTTTCAGCCTGGTTTCATTTATTGTTATTATTCGTCGTAAAACATTCAGATCAATGCAATCGGCGCGCAACTTTGGCAAATTATTATACTATATGGCACTGGCCTGCATTATTCTGCTTTCTATATCACTTTTTGCCTCAATAGCCGGTGCAGTAATGCTATCAGAATATCTGGTGTATGCAGTGGTTAGAAGTGTTGCATTAGGGTTGATAATGTTTGCTCTTGGAATTACAGCAAACAGTATTGTTTATACTTCAGTATATAGCAAGATGGTTCAGAAACTGAATCTTGTGGCTCAATATCACGAATCGATATACAAGAAGATAAGTCAGATCATTAATGTACTGGTCTGGTTATTCTGGACAAAGATCACTCTTAAACTTTTTAATGCCTGGGATATCGTTTCGGGTGGCCTCAGACATTTCTTGTTAGATGAGTTTAATATCGGCACTGTGAAATTAACCATAGGAAGCCTTATCCTCTTTCCTGATTATTATCTGGTTTACTATCTGGATATCTCGTATGGTCAAGGTTGTTATTGAGGGCGAGATTGCTCCCAGGGTTAAAATGAAGAGGGGCGTACCAGGTGCTCTCTCGCTGGTTCTTCGCATAATAATAATAAGTCTCGGATTTGTTTTTGCCATTGCCGCAGCAGGTTTTGGTATGGATAAATTAACTATACTTATCGGTGCTCTCGGAGTTGGTATAGGTTTTGGACTTCAGAACATATTCAATAACCTTGTATCAGGTATTATCCTGGCCTTTGAACGACCAATACAGGAGGGCGACATAATTGAAGTAGGACCGCTATGGGGAACTGTTAAAGAGATAGGTATCAGGGCCTCTACAATATTTACCTTTGATGGAGCTGAAGTAATTGTTCCCAATGGTAACCTTATATCTAATGAGCTTATTAACTGGACCCTGACAGATAGGAACAGAAGGGTAGAGGTGGTTGTTGGTGTTAAATACGGAACAGACCCGGATAAGGTACTGGAGATACTTAAAGAAGTGTCTGAATCTAATGATGAAATTTTGCAGGAACCTGTGCCCCTTGCATTATTTTCCGGATTTGGTGAATCTTCACTCGATTTTAAATTACTCTTCTGGATTCCAAGGGCAGATAACAGGTTTATTGTTCAGAGTGAGGTTAATGTGCAAATCAATAACTCACTTAAAAAGGCAGGTATTGAGATCCCATTCCCTCAGAGAGATGTTTATATTAAATCCTGAAAGTAAAAAATTGTTATCGTAAAACACTTTATTTTAAAGCTACTTTGAAGCGTAAAAATACCTGTTGCAGGAACTATAGTTTACTATATTGTTTGCCCTTATGTACTCAACTATTAATTCTGCGGTGGTATCATCATCTATTATCGGGTCTGATGGAAAATAACAATAATATACTGATGGGATGTAATAATTAATACCAACCGTTAGAATTGTCTCGTTTGATAATTCAGCTCCATCCAAATCTTTTATAATAACTCCTGAAGCGGGATCATTTTCCAGTATAATCCCTGAATAGTGAAGGCCTGCTCCTGTCTCTTCAAAGAATCGCTTAATCATTTCAACAGTCATTGTATAGGTATGTGCCCCATTATTAAATGGATCAATCTCGAATATCTCCCTGACAGTTATATCTCCCTGATCCAGGTCGTTACGAATTCCACCCCCATTCTGAAATGAAACATCAGCACCCAGTGCTCCTCGCAAAGCATCCGTATACAGACATCCCAGGCCGTTATTACTATTAATATAGTTCTCATTATACCCTATAACTTCCTCTAATGCAGGGACATCGTTATATTGATCAATAAGAGTCGCCATTTCACTGTCGTAATTTCCATAGGAGTTAAGATCTATTAATTCAAATTCTTCGGAGATAATTTCCTTTCCCTTTATTGTTAAACTGATCTTCCCAAGGTAATTAAGGTAGCCCCCGCACTGGTATATGTAAACATCGTTAACATAATCATCAACTCTGGCATGACTGTGTCCTCCGATAATTATATCCATATATGGGTAATTTTGTGCCATATAATAATCAGTCCCGGTACCCAGGTGAGACAAAAGAATAAAGAGATCAGCATCGGTGGTCTCTTTAAGATCAGCGTAGCTGCCGATAATATTCTGAGCCGGCTCAAATGTTATTCCTGCTATTTTTAGCGGATGTGTTGCCGGAATATATGCACCCGATGTATAAGAAGTTTCTACCATTCCCAGGAAGGTAACATCAAGACCATCAACAGTCAGCGTAACATAAGGATCAGATTGAGGAACAATAGAGCCTGTCATATCAACATTAGCACAAATAAAGTCAAACTCAGCCTGCTCAATTCTGTCTGAAAGTATTTCCTGGCCGTAATCAAATTCATGGTTACCGAGTACAGAAACATCAAAACCCGACCGATTCATCAGGTCGATTATTGGATATCCCTTATCTTCGATGTAATCAACAACAGGATTGCCGGAGAAATTATCACCGGCGCTAACAACTATTACATTCCCCAGAACTTCAGCTTCGTCGATAATATATTTTATTTTGCTGAAATTGTTTATCTGTGCATGCGGGTCGTTTATTGAGAATATTGTAAGCTCAATGGCATCATCGGTAAGAGGCGGACTTTCATTCTTACATGATGAAAATGCCAGGAATAAAACAATGAATATTATACTATATTTTTTCATATATAAATCTAATTATCGGGATAATTTCTGCATTTGAATTGAGTGTCAAGTAAATAATTATTTAGGACATTATCAATTTAATAAAATAGTGATTTATTGGTTATCTTTGGGCTCTCAAATTCGCAGTTTATTACCACCTGTCTATGACTTTAACATCAGAGCATTCGCGGAATAATTATTTGTCATTTATCTGGCATGGTCTATTTCTTGCGCTTGCTCAGAACTTTATGGATGTCGACACCATTCTGCCGGCGATGTTACTCGAAGCCGGGGGTGGGGCAGTACACATTGGAATTCTGACTACTATCATGATGGGGGGCTCCAGTGTTACTCAATTGATTTTTGCACCATATATAAGTAATCACTCATTTAAGAAGAGATTTCTTCTTCTTGGCATTAATTCCCGAATTCTGGCATTGGCTGGACTTTCTGTATTGCTCCTGCTTTCTCAGCGTATAGGGGAGTCTTACATCCTATGGTTAATATTTATTTTAATAAGCATATTCTCCCTTGGCGGAGCTTTTGCCAATGTTAGCTTCACCGATATATTTGGAAAGTCTGTTTTTGATTCGCAGCGTAAATCCTTTTTTTCAATTCGCCAGGCAATTATGGGAGCTGGCGTATTCGTGTCAGCATTTTTTGCAAAAAAAGTCCTGGTTTCTGCATCATATCCCAATAATTTTGCATTGATGTTCATGATTGGGTTTATCTCCCTGTCTGTCGCCTCGCTGGGATTCTGGAATATTAAGGAAACAGTCCCCTCATCACTAAAGATCGGGAGTTTTCGTAACTTTTTGAATTATTTTAAAAATGAATTAAAAGAAAATCCCAGGTTGAAATATTTTCTGGGTTTTGTTAATACCCAGGGTATAGTTATCACAATGATGCCATTTCTGCTGCTGTATAGCAAAGAAGTGCTGAATACAGGTGCTGGTCATACCGGGGTATATCTTATTTTTAAAGTATTGGGAACAGTACTTACAGGTCTGACAATTTTTTTCTTGAAGGATCAAATTAAATATGGCTTAATGTTGAAAGGCAACGTGCTGGCAGCATTGCTGGCGCCTCTTATTTTAGTTTTTGGAGGCGACTCCATCCCATTTGAAGCCTTTTTTCTTATAGGGGGTATAGTCTTTTCGATATATTCCATTTCAATGAATGGGATATTGCTTGAGATATCAGGAAAAGAAAACAGGACAATTTATACGGGGATAGCAGGTGCAGGCAATGTATTACCCGCCCTTTTCCCCCTGTTGGGAGGATTACTTATTAAAAATTTTGGTTACACAAGTTTCTTTATACTATTCAGTATAATTGTCATATCATCATTGTACTTTATTATAAAAATAGATTGTAAGAAATGACAGAAATATGTCATATTTTCAATAATATGCATCAGAAGGTAATCCTGAACCAGGGGTGTTAGTACAATGCAGATTATACGTTTTCTGGCATATCGCATGCAGATAACATATTATATAATTACAGAACATGCATAAAACAAAGTAAATGAATATTGAAAATATAAGATTTGCAGTAGCACTGAACATCAAAGGAAAATTCGATGAGAAACACTTCGGCGACACCCATAAATTTGTTATATACAGAATAAAGGGAAATAGCCTGGTTGAAAAGGAAGAAATAATAAATAAATACAGAGATGCAGACGAATCCTCGACGCATGGATCTGCATCTAAAGGAGAATCAATAGCAATACTTCTTAGAGATAGCGAAGCAGCAATTGTGGTTTCTAAACAATTTGGTAAGAATATTAAGATTATAAAAAATTACTTTATACCTGTAATAATTTACGATGAAGATCGGGATAGCACTCTTCAAATCCTTTACCAGAACATTAATGTATTAGCCGACGAACTTCAAAATAAGACTTCAGCTTATAATACATATATTATCAAAAACGGCTTGCTTCAAATAGCTGGAAAATCTAAAAATTTATAGATTTATGAGATGCCTGAATCGCTATTTTTTTACATTATTTTTTTTAATATGCACATCTGTTACGATGAATTCACAGAATAATATTATCGAATACAAAGCTATTGGAGTCTTTCATTCTCCTTATACTACTTCAACCGGTGCTCCTCGCCAGGGTATATTGATCCCTGAAGGAAAGGCTGAAATTGAACTGTTCGCTGAATATCATGAAGGACTTTCTTCACTCGAACTATTTGAGTATATCATTGTTATATACCATTTTGATAAGGTCGAAAACTGGGCTGTTAGTGTTGATCCCCCCGGATCATCACATGAGCATAAATTTGGTGTTTTTTCAACAAGGAGTCCAAAGAGGCCCAATGCAATAGGTTTTGCCATTGTGAAATTGGAGAAAATTCAAAAAGGCGTTCTTTATGTATCTGGGATAGACGCATTTGATGGCACTCCCGTGCTTGATATAAAACCCTACCTTCCGTCCATAGACTATATTAAAAGCGTCCAGAATGAGCTGGTCGAGAAAGAGCTTGGGCACCATGATATAAATTTTATAAAGGACTCTTCTTTTTATAAATAGCTAATAATTCGTATATTTTCACCGGATATGTAAATATTATTAACTTAAATGAGCATGGTTAGCAGGAATATCGTAATAACAATCGCAACAGTATTATTGCTCGTACTTGCATGCAGCAAAAAAGATGATAATTCGGAAAATTTTATTTTTCTGACAGACAATACCTGGCTAAGCGACAGCCTGCTTGTTAATGGTATAGATGCAAGTGGAGAAGGGGAGCCTCTTGAAAAGTTTGTTGGCGAAGCAACATTTAATAAGGATGGCTCCGGTACTTTTGGTTTATATGATGGGGCCTGGTATTTCACTAATAACGAAACAGTTATTACTATAACAACAGAAGATCTCCCAATCCCTCTTACATGCAATATCGTGGAACTGACTGCGTCATCCTTTAAAATAACCACATCGTTTAATGACCCGATACTGGGGCAACTGGCAATCAGAATAACATTTAAGGCTAAATAGACAAAGATGCTGTTCAGGTATTCTTCTTTCCTGCTCCTTATGGCAATACTATGTTCTGCCTCTAATGCCCAGTCACTGGTAGGAGGGAAGGTGTATGATATTAACACCGGTCTTCCTCTACCTGGTGTCCATGTAATATATAATTCAGATAAGGGAGTATTAAGCAACAGGGATGGACAATTCAGTTTCAGGCCCGATCCGGGAAAGATTAAGGTTGTATTTACTTTTGTGGGTTATAGTACTCTTGTAAAAGAGGTAAATGTATCAGACAATGATACTGTTTACATCGATATTGGTCTTAAGGAAGACATAACAAGCATAAATGAAGTAGTTGTAAGTGCAGGTCGCAGAGAACAAAGAGTATCTGATTTATCGGTCTCTATGAATGTGCTTAAGCCCTATCAAATCGCCAGGTTTCATATTATTAATGCCGAGGAAATACTTCATAAAACAACAGGTATAGAAATCATGGATGGCCAGGTGTCGATCAGGGGAGGGAGTGGATATAGTTACGGTGCGGGGAGCAGGGTTATTACGTTAATTGATGGACTGCCGGCTCTTTCGACCGATGCCGGTAATGTAAAATGGGGAACCCTGCCAATTGAAAATATTTCAAGGATAGAAGTTATTAAAGGAGCTTCTTCAGTACTTTATGGATCTTCGGCCCTTAACGGAGTTATTAATTTTATCACCAGGGACGCTTCAAAAGAACCTTTAACAAAGGTGAGTGTATCGGCGGGCATATATGATGTGCCTTCAAGAAAAGAATGGCGCTGGTGGGACAGTCCCAGGATGATTCAGAATATTGCCGTTTCACATTCAGAGAAATATGGTAATACTGAGATAGGCTTAGGACTGAGGGCTATGAATGATAATGGTTATCGTAAGTTAAATGATGACAGTAACCTGAGGTTAAGCATTAATATCAAACAGAAGAGTAAGAAAAATGAATCGCTCATATACGGAATGTCTGTTTATACAAGCTATAATGCCAAGAATGATTTTCTTCTCTGGGAAAATGCAGAAGATGGAGCACTAATTCAAAGTGAATCCACTGCTATGGAGTACAGAGGATTATCAGCTGCTATTGACCCTTTTATCTCTTTCAGGGGAAAGAAAGAAGGAGAACACGATATTAAGGCCCGACTGCTATCCAATATTAACCGCCTGCCCGACAATACTAATAACAACAGCGATTCACATTCGGCCTATCTTGAATATCAGTATAGTTATGATATAAGTAATAAACTGTCTGTTGTTTCTGGATTACTTGAGCAATACAGTGTTATCAATTCCAACTTTTACGGCGATCACAATGGCCTTAACCTTGCGGGCTATGCTCAGTTTGATTTTGCTTTTTCTGAAAAAATAAGCGCAGTCTCAGGATTCAGGATCGAGGAATATATACTTGATGGGATTGCAGAAGATCCGGTACCTATCTTCAGGGCAGGTCTGAATATTAAAGCAGGCTCTAAAACATTTATTCGAACATCTTTTGGTCAGGGCTACAGGTATCCTTCAATTGCAGAGAAACATGCATATACTAATGTAGGAGCCATTAAAATATTTCCAAACGAAGCTATCAAAGCAGAGAAAGGGTGGAGTGCCGAGCTGGGATTAAAGAGATCAATTATGGGGGATCTGCTAAGTGGTGAATTTGATATTGCCCTGTACTATTCCCAAAATAGTGATATGATTGAATATGTATTCTCTAACTACATTGACCCGCTTACCGGAGAATACGATTTAGGGTTCAAACCAGAAAATATTGAAAATTCAAGGGTCTATGGGTATGAAACTGAACTAAGCCTTTATAGAAATTTCAGCGGCCTGAATACCAGCTTAAATATCGGTTATACGTATATGTATCCTGTTCAATATAGTTCTTACACAAATAGAAACACCGGCGAATTCCTTAAGTACAGGCGTAAGCATTCTGCGAATATGTCATTTAATACTATATACAGGAAGTTTAACACAGGTTTTTCGCTGTTCTATAAATCTGGTTTAATGGAAATTGATGATATATTTCTTAAACCAGATCCTGTCACTGGCGAATCTATCTTACCGGGTTTTATAGACTATTGGAAAGATAACAATAAGGCTTATGTTGTTATAGACATAAATGCAGGCTACCAGATAAAAAATAATAGTACCATATCATTTACAATAAAGAATCTTACAAATACAGAATATATGGGCCGACCGGGAGATATCCAGCCTCAGAGGTATTATTCAGTTATGTTTGCTGTAACTTTCTAATCAATATATTGTGGTGGTAAACCATTCTTGAGATCTGATTCATCTACTTTAGCGCACAATATGCTCATCTCACTTTCGTCCATCCTCATCCAGCTGGCATAAATCATTCCTGAATAAGCATCTATATCAATATAATCGCCAAAAAAGATCTGATCAGAAGGAGTAAAAGGCAGAGAGCTTATCTTGAAATTAGTAAAAGAATTGCCTCCATCATCCGACCGGGCCATCCATACATCTGTTTCATTACCGGTATGCTGACTCCTGTCGTAATATACAACGTAAATTATACCTGTTACCGGATCAACTACAATATTAGGAAAATACTGGTGTGTAGCGGTAGCGTCGGTATTGACCGTTAATCTGTCACTCCATGTTGTCCCTCCATCTTCAGACTTAAGCAAAAAGATATCAGTATTACCAGTGCCATTTCTCTGATCTGACCATAGAACATATAAATTTCCACTATAGTCAGAGTCGCTGTTATCACAAACAGTAAAAGGCATCCCATTGCATCGCGAATGACCTGGAATATCAAAGTCCCATCCCCCTGGCTGATCACTGATTATCTGATCCGTACCAAAACTTATTCCACCGTCATTAGACCTGTCGAAGTATATTCCTTCCGGCCCGGCCCATGCAATATATATTTCACCATTATTACCTACCGCCGGAACAGCACCCTCCATAGTATCATCGCTATCAAGGCAATCACCTTCTGTATCACTTATTATAATGGGAGGGGACCATGTTTCTGACCTGTCTTCAGACCTCGAGAACCTTATCCTGGATTTATCATCCGGATTATCACTTTCGTATGCATCAAATTCAGTCCAGCTAAGGTAGAGGTTGCCTCTATAGGCAGATTCACTTCTGTCATAAGTTATCCACTCCTTATCCTGTACCTTTACGCCATTAAGTCCTACTCCAACTCCATCGTCCCATGTTTGTCCACCTGCAGAAGAACGCTGAACAACTATCTGGTCGAATCTGGGGTCACCCTCAGGATCTGAAAGGTGGCAATAGTATATTACACCCGTATCGTCGAACATCAATACGGGATCACCATATACTCCAAGGACCGATGAAGTAAGTACTCCCTGGGTCCAGGTTGTTGCCGATGTAAAAGACCAGTAATAGAAATTAAGATTTGATCCTACAACAATATTTATGGGATTTACAGGATTAATTGATATCGATACTTCATTAGGGTGAGTATTTCCAAAGCTGCTAACCCTGTAGTTAGGAATCTCATACTTAACTTTTTCAGCTTTCTTTTCACATCCTAAAAAAGATAGCATAACAATCTGGAGTGCAACTACTATTTTCTTCATATTTAAATATAATAAGAAGTTAGTAACCACGCGTCTCAAAAGCAAAAAAAAATATATCCTATACGGAGCATAGCTTTACTCAGGTCTAGCTGCCGTCTGATATTTTGATGCTTTTGGTAGGGGCGGAGAATATTAAGAATTAAATCCTATCGATACAAGCTTATTGATTATAATGAGAAAAGCTATTTCTTATTCTTCATATTAAGCCAGTAACGCTTTCTTGCCTGCTCGGGGTCACTTCCAAGAGGAATATATATTTTGGTTCTGAAATCAATAAACACTTCCTGTAGTTTTGATAAATCTGGTGAGGGAAAAACTGATTTTTGTTTCTTATCTATCATCTATTTATTTTTATTTTGACGTATTCAATTTATACAATAATAAGGGTATTATCGATACACCCTTACTTGGAACCCTATAAGATAACACATTTAATTGGATAAAGTTCCGTAAATAGCTGATTTTATTTTAATTAAATATGATTAGCTGCAAAATTGATAATCAGGAATCTTTTTTATTTACCGATACAGAAATTTTTAAATATGTTAGCGAGTATTTCATCGGTCTGAATTTCCCCGGTTATTTCCCCCAGAAAATGTATTGCCTGTCTAAGATCCATAGCAAGAAAATCTTCTGCCATTTGATTTTCAATGCCTTCAATTACACGAGACAGGCTCTCACTGCATTGCCTCAGGGCATCATAATGACGAAGGTTGGTAACAACCAGTGTAGAGTCTCCCATACTTGAATTAGCAATAAACTTTGTAAGGTATGAAGTCAGGACATCGACACCGGTTCCTTCAAGTGCTGAGACTATAACACAATTTGAGTCCTTGCAGGTGAGGCTGTTCTTCAGAGCTTCCATCTGATTTCCGGATATAAGATCTTCCTTGTTCACAACAAGTACTAATTCCTTTGCAGTATCACTAAGCTGATCGCTTATAGTCCTGTAAGCCTTATTTATTATCTCTGGAGTATCTGAGGCATCTGCCATAAGTAAAACAATATCTGCCTGCTCTATCTTCTGGTAGGTTTTTCTTATTCCAAGGTTCTCAATAACATCGGCAGTCTCACGAAGTCCGGCAGTATCAATAAACCTGAATAATACACCTTCAATTATTATTGTATCTTCAATTACATCCCTTGTGGTTCCGGGTATTTCCGATACTATTGCACGCTCATCTTTCAAAAGAGCATTCAGCAAAGTTGATTTACCTGAGTTGGGTTTTCCGACAATAGCAACAGGAACACCGTTCTTAATAACATTTCCATACCTGAACGAATCGGCAAGAGAATCTGTATAGGTCTTAATTTCCTGAACCATGCTTTTCAATTCATTCCGATCGGCAAATTCAACATCTTCTTCGCCAAAATCCAGCTCCAGTTCAATCATTGAAGCAAAATGAAGCATCTTTTCTCTGAGTTTATTTATCTCATCCGAATATGTTCCTCTCATCTGATTTAATGCCAGCTGGTGTGAGGCCTCTGTTTCGGCTGCAATAAGGTCTGCTACCGCTTCAGCCTGTGAAAGGTCCATCTTCCCATTTAGAAAGGCTCTTTGAGTAAATTCTCCCGGGCGGGCAGGGGAGGCCCCTGTTCTGACAAGCATCTGCAAAATCTTTTGCAGGATATACGGGGAAGCATGACAGCTTATTTCTACGGAGTCTTCGCCCGTATATGAATTTGGACTCTTGAAAAATGAGACAAGTACATCGTCAACAGGTTCCTCACCTTCAACTATATCTCCATAAATTATCCTGAAGCCCTCGGCCTCTGCCATGGCCATAGCCTTAGCCTCCTTTCCCTTAGGTCTGAATATTTTATTAAGCAGTGTAAATGAATCTTTTCCGCTGATTCTTATCACCGATATGGCACCACCTGTACCGGTGGCCGGCGCAACTATTGTTGTATCAAAACTTATTATTCCTTTTGCCATTTGTCAATTGTCATTAGTATAGACTCACTAATTATACCAACAAAATTAAGAATAATTGACGTAACAATCAGTGAAACAGGCAAGGTTCTGCCAGGTAATTCCGATCATTGAATTTATATCCGATATCAATTCCGGCAAGTTTCATGATACATATTAATGTTTAATAACAAGCAAATATCATAAACCTTACTCTTAATATTAGCTACTTTTAAAAAGATTTTTCCTTATCCTTTAGCATTTTAATTATTTTATAATGAGTTCCGGTAACAGAAGCCTAGATTCAATCTTTAAACCTGAAAGAATTGCCATTGTTGGCATATCAATTAATCCTAACAGTGTAAGCGCTAAGGTACTGTCAAATATTGTTGGCAGCCGCTTCAAAGGGGTAGTATACCCTATTAATCAAAGCAGTGAGGCTATTATGGGTGTCTCGTGTTTCCCCGACCTCAAATCATTACCTGCCATCCCCGATCTGGCTGTTATCTGTTCACCGGCAAACGAAGTACCCCTGCAAATCAGAGAATGCGGCAGGCTCGGTATAAATGGCATAATTATAATGACTGCAGGAATGCGTGAGGCTGGTGAAGAAGGTGAGATGATAGAGCAGGAGATACGACAAATTATTCAGCAGTATCCGGGAATGCGGGTTATTGGCCCTAACTGTCTTGGCATAATAATTCCATCCCTGAGCCTTAATATAAGCTTTGCTCCATCAATGCCCGAGAAAGGCAATATTGCATTTATTTCGCAATCGGGAGCTCTGTGCACTTCGGTTCTCGATTGGGCAAAACAAAAAAAGATTGGTTTTTCAACTTTCGTATCACTCGGCAATTCCATAGATGTTGACTTCGGTCATTTGATTGACTACCTGGGCGAAGATGAAAATACCAGATTTATTATACTGTATATCGAATCAATTACACTTGCCAGGAAATTTATGTCTGCAGCCAGGGCTTTTGCCAGGACCAAGCCTCTTATTGTTTATAAAGCAGGCCGTTTCCCTGAATCGGCAGCTGCTGCTGCTTCACATACAGGGGCTCTGGCTGCTGAGGATTCTATTTATGATGCTGCATTTCAGAGAACCGGAACGGCTCGTGTATATGATATAGGTGAGATCTTCGACTGTGCTGAGTTGCTTGGCAGGAATAAGTTGCCACATGGCGACAGACTTGCAATAGTTACAAATGCCGGTGGTCCGGGAGTAATGGCTACCGATGCACTTATTGCCTCAGGAGGAAAATTAGCAGAATTGTGTTCTGACTCAATGGATGAACTCAATATAGCTCTTCCTCCTATGTGGTCGCATTCCAATCCGGTAGACGTAATTGGTGACGACAGGTATAAAAGACTGGTAAAAGCGACTGAAATTGTGATTAAGGATAAGAATGTTGATGCAGTACTGGTTATACTAACACCGCAGGCCATGACTAATGTTATGGCTGCAGCAAAAGCTATTTCTGAACTTCAGAGCAGCACTTCAAAACCAATACTGGGTTCCTGGCTGGGCGGAGAACAAATGGGAGAAGGAGTCAAAATACTTAATGATAATAAGATAGCCAACTATAATACTCCCGAACAGGCAGTAAGGGCATTTATGACACTGGTAGAATACTCCAGAAACCTTGAAACTCTGTACGAAACCCCCAGAAATATTCCACTTAAATTCACTATTGACAGGGATAGTATCAGAAAGGAATTCGAATATATTATTAATCAGAAAGGTGTAATTCTGGATGAGCAAACGTCCAAGCTCTTACTGAAAGCCTATGGCATACCCGTTACTGTCCCCCGGCTGGCAAAAACAGTGGAAGAGGCTATAGAGATTTCAAATACAATATCTTACCCGGTTGTATTTAAAATATGCTCACCGGATATCAGCCATAAGAGTGATTCAGGTGGCGTAATACTAAATATCAATAATAACACTGAGGCTATTGCAGCCTTTGAAAATATAAGTGCTAATGTTACGGCGAAAACTCCAGAGGCAAGGATAGATGGAGTCAGCATACAGCCAATGATAAAATTAAAAGATTCTATCGAGCTGATTATTGGGATAAAATATGATAGGACTTTTGGTACGCTTATACTTGTTGGGGCAGGGGGTGTTACTGCAGAATTATTTAAGGATAGGAGTCTTGGATTTCCACCCTTAAATGAAAGATTGGTAAGGAGAATGCTCGAACAACTCAGAATATGGCCCTTGCTTCAGGGTTACAGGGGCAGTCAACCTGTCAATATTGAAAGACTTATAGAAGTAATAATAAGACTTTCATATCTCGCTGCTGATTATCCTGAGCTTAAGGAGCTGGATATTAATCCATTGATGGTTTCAGGTAATGACATAATCGCTCTTGATGCCCGCATGGTGATTGACAATACAGACTGCAAAGACAGGGAAAAGTATCATCATCTCTCAATCAAACCCTATCCCGAAGAATATGTCTCTGAACCGATGGAAATAAATGGGTCTAATATTGTTTTCAGACCTATCCGCCCCGAAGATGAGCCACTCTGGTTCGATCTGCTTGCCAGTTGCTCTAAAGAATCTATTTATTCAAGATTTAATTCGTTTTTCTCATGGTCGATTCACGAGGTAGCAACAAGATATTGCTATATAGATTATGACAGAGAGATTGCCATTGTAGCTGAGATCGAAGAAGAAGGACAAAAGAAGCTGATAGGAGTGGGCAGGCTTATAGCAGATATTGAGTTCGAAACAGTCGAATATGCCATTCTGGTAGCGGATAAATGGCAAAACATGGAGCTTGGCAGTAAGCTTACTGACTATTGTCTCGATATATCAAAAAAATGGGGACTGAATAAGATTGTAGCCCAGACTAACACTGACAATGTTCGGATTATTAAAATGTTCAGAAAGCGTGGTTTTGACATTACACATTCGGAAAGTGGCGCGACTGTCTTTCTTGATAAGCATCTGGATTCCTGATTTATGAGAATCTCATAGCACAAAAGATATTGTTTACAATTAGCAGGCACTGATTATCGTTCCAGGTAAGCCAGTGAGAATATCTCATCCTTTATTGCTGTACCGGTCCTGATTTCAGTCATAATAATCTCAGAACTCCTGCTTTTCAGGGTATTGTTAGCTATCATATGGGTAACTATATACTTATTATCGCCAATTGCCTTCGTATCCCTGATCTCAATTATTTTGTACATCTCATTATCAAAGTCAAAAAACTGCATCTTGCTTATCAGGTAGGTGTTTTTATTTATATAGGAGATCTTCCTTATAAAACCATATTCGTCTTCCAGACCAGTATCCACAGGTACACTTTCTATTATCCACGTCTTATCGTTCTCTTCCAGAATACTATGATTAAAATCTTCTGTGGGAGGCGACGACATATCTGAATTAGAAAACTCAGAACCCATAAAACTCTTTCCCTTATCTGAGCTCACTATCCTCCTGATTCTTTTCAAAGCCGGAAGATAGATCCACATATCATCCTGCCCCTGGTCATAATCGTAAATCAGCATTGAGGTTCCTTCCACATCAGCAGGGGATAGAAATTTAATAAGTCTTTTTTCTGTTCCGTCCGCAAAGGTTTTTGACGCCGTGATATTAGATCTTTCCCTTGTTCTGCCCCTGGAATCTTTGATAGTAAGTTTTGCAACTGCTTCAAACGACCCAACCTTCATTATTTCCCTGCTTTTAGTCATTATACTCCCGGCAGTTTCCTGGGCTGACAGGATGAATGATATTCCAAGTAATAATGTCAAAATAACTGCTCTCTTCATATGCTTATTTGTTTTTCGTTTATATTGTTCAATTCTAAGTTTAGGTTCAATAAAGTCAGGTTTGAATACCAGCATTAATGAGGGAATTACAAATAAAGCACTGATAAGGCATACTCCTATGCTTATAATTATCAGGTAACCAAAAAATCTGATACTTGTGAATCCTGAAAATACAAGTACCGAAAATCCCACAATTACACTGAAGGCATTAAATACTATTCCTCGTCCGGTCGTAGTAAGTGTAGTTAGAACAGCCTCCTTATGAGGGGATGTTTTTAATTCTTCTTTATAGCGCCACAAAAAATGTATTGTGTAATCAACACCAACTCCAATCATTACTGATGAAAGCAGGGCAGTAGCAGAATTAAGGGTGATCCCTGTGATGCCCATAAAACCCAGTAAGAATATCACCGAAGCAACAATTGGTATCGTAGAAATGAGACCTCCCTTCACGGACCTGAAAATTATGGATAATAGAATTATTATAACACTTATTGCAAAGACCAGAGACCATATCTGACCCTTTATTATGCTCTCTGCAAATTGTTGCTCAATGTAAGCATAGCCTCCCTTTACTACTGGAACCCCATCTCTTTCAGACAGATAATCAATATAAGCAATAGCATCCTTTACATATTTTGTTTCCGGTTCATCAAACCTTATTATTATGTTGGCCTTGGTATAACTGAAGTCCACTATCCTATCGAAATCATCAGGATCGCCACTCATATTATATAGCTCGAGTACCTGGGCCACTGCATCACGGGTAGGAGGGATGCTATTATAACCTTCCTCATCTTCATTATAAAGGGCTTTCGACATCTCCTTTATTACAGTGCTTAGCGAATATGAATCTCCGACACCGGGTAGACCTTTGAATTCCATATTCCACTTATCCATAATCTTAAGCAAGCCGGGATCTTTCATATCACCATCTATCATAACCGAGATGGTTTGGGATCCTCCAAAATGATCGTTCACTATATGGGAAGCCTGTTTTATTGGATGTTTATCAGGGAAGTAATTCTCCGTATTTCCATCAACTGTTATTCTAAGGATGCCCAGTGCAAAAATAAGAGTGAGCGACAGAGAAATAATCAATACTCTGCGAGGCTGCCCTGTAATTATTTTTGAAATATATGATAGGGCGCGAACTGTAAAGGAATTAGCTGATTTTTTAAGGCTCAGTGGCCTTGATCTCCTCAGAAGAGAAAGCCATGCCGGTAGCAAAAACAGGGTCAGAATTACTGCATAAGCTATACCTGCTGCAGCCAGGATGCCAACATGCCTGGCAGGTTTAATAGAATGTGTCAGAAGACCCAGTATGCCGGCAATAGTAGTAAGACCTGTAAAGAAGATGGGTAGGCGCAGGCTCCTGATAGTTTCCCTGATAATATCCTTGTTTGTTCCTTTAAAGTTTTCCCTGTTAAGCTCCTGGTACCTGGCTATCATATGAATACCGTAATCATTGGCCACGGCAATAAGCATTATCGGCACAAGAAGGCTTAAAACCGATAGCTTCCATCCCAATAAGGGTGCCAGCCCCATAGAAACAGCAATTGCAAGAACAACCATAGAGAAGGGTAGTACCATACCTTTCCACTCCCTGAATACTAACCTTAGAAAAATAAGCATAATAATCAGGGCCAGGGGAACAAGTATCAGTCCATCCCTTCTGACATCTTTCATTATGCTTCTTCTGAAATGTGGTAGTCCGCTATAATATACTTTTGATGGCCCCTTATTTTCCTGAACAAGATCTTCAATCTCAGTAAGAATTTCATTCTCAGGCTTGTTGTATACAAGTGTTGCAGCTATTGCTGCATACCTGAAGTCTCGCGAAACAACTGTACCCATGGCAAGTGAGTTCCTGGTTAGCTCAGACTTTAATGCATTAATATCGCCACTGTTCTCGGGTATCTTTTTAACGGCAGGGTCAACCATCATCATACCATCTTTACCATATATTCGACGGATACTAAATAAGGAAATTGTGTTTTCGACTGAACCAAGTCGCGAAAGCTGCCTGACTGTTTCCTTTAAAGATCTAAGGTTTTCGGGTGTAAGGATGCAACTATCTTCGAAAACTATCATAACCATTTCCTGGTTTCCAAATTCCTCCTCGATTAGTGAGGTGTTGAATTTTGATTCCAGGGATTCGGGGATGTAATTCTTAATATCAGGATCAGTCTCCATTCCAGGCATAAACAAAAGCCCGGCTATTGATATCAGCACTGAGATAACGATAATAAAATAGCGATATTTAAAAATTAGTCCTGTCATACTAAAAATTTACCTTTAGCCCGGCATAAACACTTGTTAGTGCCGGTTTAAGCATTTCGTACAATGAATTATCCCTGCCTCTATAGATATCAGAACCCACAATCAACAGGAAATTATCGGTGGTACTGATTATAATTTTCGGGTTTATCAATAAATCGTCTGTTGTGATATTGTAAATAATATTTAGCTCGGGATTCACAATGGATATGGTATTATTATAAGAAAATCGTAATGCAAGGGAGTGATTCATTTTGTTTAACTGGTAATTGTAAAGCCTGTTAAATGAAGATACCTGCTGTGCTATAGCATCCTGAACAATCATTGGTGGTATACCTGGCGGAATAACTATTTCTTTGGTAAAGGCAGGTTCTGACTCTGCTTCGGTAAATCCAGGGATACTTTTCCCCTGGTATTCTATAAGTAAGCTTAAATTTCCGAGCGATGGTTCAATGCCCGCGGTCCAGATCAGTTCTGAAAACGGAATATAATCAGCTAATGAGCCAGTCCTGTCAGTATTAAGGTATGTTAGATCTCCTCTGAATATAGTTTTTCCCAGAACAAACTCAATATTTGTTGAAAACATTGAAATAGTGTATAATTCCGAATTAAGCAAAAGTTCTGTTGGCTGATCACCATCCTCCAGATACAATATCAGTGTATCATAATAAATCATGGGCATGGGATTTATTCCCAGGTAACAATTAAAACCTATATCAATATTTTTGAAATTCAAGCCCATATTAAATGCCCATGATCCATTATTTATTCCAGGGCTCAAATCCTGAGATTTGACAATATTTACTATATCAGGTAGATCCATTATTTCGCTTGATAGTGTTGAAGACCTTTCAAAAGGCAGGTATAATAGTTCAAGCGACAGCTTGGGAAGGGGATAAATATTTAAGCCGAGCACTATATTCCCCAGATCCCGGTCTGAGTCATCAAAGGTTCTGTACAGTTCGTTACGGGCATTCATCCGATTTTGTACCGGGAAGAAGTCCGACCTGCTCCATTTAATAACTTTCTGGCCTGCACTTATCTCCATCCATTTATTGTACCAGCTGATATATGCCTCCTTAATACTTAAATTCGAAGCAGGATTACCAAATTCCAATCCATATCTGAATCTAATATCCGCATAGGCCTTATATGATGAGCCGTCCTCTGCAGTAAACTGCAAGGCTAAGTCGGAGAATCCGCTCGAAAGTTCTGGATTATCAGCTAAATGGTTTACAAAAAAACCGGACTGTGCAAAGCCCCTGATCCTGTAAGAGTCTGAATAGTTGGATTTTCCAACTGTATCGAACAAGCTCTGAGTAAAAACTGTGGATGAGAATGTCAGGAAGACTATGCTACAGATATATAACTTCATATTTATGCCGGTATGCTATAGCACAAATAAAAAGAAGGAAAATGAATAAATCGTCCAAGCCGCTTCTGTCGGACAGAAATAATTCAAGTTGTGGTCCTGACCGTCAGGATTGCACTGTTACTTACGCAAAATTGTACCCCTGTACTGGGTAGGCGTTTGTCCGGTAATTAACTTAAATATGGAGTTAAATGTTGACTTGGAATTAAATCCCGAATCATAAGCTATTGCAATCAGGGTGTAATTATCATTTATGGGGTCTGTAAGCCTTTCGATAACTTCATTTACCCTGTATTCGTTAATAAAGGTAAAGAAATTCCTGTCGTAGTACTCGTTCAGTACCTCGGTAATGTAATGACGTGGTATTGCAGTAAGCTGGGAGAGGGTATTAATATTAAGGTCCCTGTCGAGGTAGGGCTTGTGTTCCTCAGTATATTCTATAAGCTTTTTCAGTAATTTTTGTGCTTCTGCTTTCTTTAAACCGCTTTTTAAATAGCCTTTGACAGGTTCCTTCACCACTGCTGCTAATTCATCCTGGTTGGATACCAGTGCATTTAGCAGATCTGGCTGCTTTATCACGTAATATCCGTATATAAATGAAAAAAGGGCAATAAATACGAATATGGTATAATACGGGTCGAAGGGTATAAAGCTAACTATCATATTCAATCCTCCAAGGAGGAAAAATATAATGTATGATGTGTAAAAGCTTATGGATATAATTTTTAGCCAGTTAAGGGTTAACTGTCCGGAGGTGTATGAAACCAGGTTCTTGAGGTTCTTCTGGTGTTTACTAATTTCAATAAAGGCTAAGATACTGTATACTGATATTGATAAGAAAAAACTAGCACCGTACACTATTCGCAGGGAAATGATTTTGTCCTGTACAAAGAAATTCGAGAGGTTTGTAAAGACCTCTTCCTGCCTGAATATCACAGAAACAACGAAGAAAACTAAAAATGGAATAAAGTGCAGCAAGTTAAGATAAGAGAATTTTAAACCCGGCTTTGTCATAAATAACACATAGAGATAGAGTATTGGTCCGTAGGAGAAAGCAATAAAAGGAAATGAATAGAACTCAATTATCTTAATCTTTACCATCACAAATACCAGGTCGAAGAATAGCATAAACATCAGAGTACTCATTAATTTATTTGCTATACTGGCAGGTTTCTTAGTTACTATTAACAGGGCAGCAAAAAAGGTTTGCGACAGACCGATATAAATTACGGGTTCAATAATTTCCATTCAGTTTGATTTAATGTTAATTCTGTGCATTAATCCTTTGCATTGCATAACTCCATGTCAAATCGAAGCACCAAAACCGGAATATACGTTCATCCATCTCTTCACCTATAGCCTACAGCCTGATAAAACATATGTTGTAAAGATAATAAATAGTGCTGTATTTTTATGTACTTTTGTTTTTGACACGGCCATGATTTATTGGTCAAATAACTTTGAAATATATTTATAAAACTTTAAACATCAGGATAATATGAGTATTCTTTTAAATAAAAACTCAAGGGTAATCGTACAGGGATTTACAGGAAGTGAAGGTACTTTCCATGCCGGACAAATGATTGAATATGGGACCCGGGTTGTAGGTGGTGTAACTCCAGGAAAGGGTGGCTCAACTCATCTTGGACTGCCGGTTTTTAATACTGTAAGCGAAGCTGTGAAAGAAACAGGGGCTGATGTTTCTGTTATTTTTGTGCCTCCTGCATTTTCGGCTGATGCTATAATGGAAGCTGCAGATGCCGGTATATCTCTTATTGTAACCATTACGGAAGGTATTCCGGTAAGCGATATGGTTAAGGTTAAAGAATATCTTTCATGTAAAGATGCAAGGCTGATAGGACCAAATTGTCCGGGTATAATTACACCGGGCGAAGCCAAGGTTGGTATAATGCCAGGTTTTATACATAAGAAGGGCGGAGTGGGAATTATTAGCAGGTCGGGAACACTAACCTACGAAGCAGTAGACCAGGTATCAAGACTGGGAATGGGTCAATCTACCTGCATCGGGATAGGAGGCGACCCCATTGTTGGAACCAGTACACTTGATGCTGTGAAGCTTATGATGGAAGATAAGGATACGGAGGCCATAATTGTTATCGGAGAAATAGGTGGTAACATGGAAACCGATGCTGCTTTATGGATAAAGGATAACAAATCGAAACCGGTAATTGGGTTTATAGCAGGCCAGACTGCCCCAAAGGGCAGGAGAATGGGGCATGCAGGAGCTATAATAGGAGGTAAGGCAGACACTGCCGCAGCAAAAATGGAGATAATGCGCGAATGCGGAATAGATGTCGTAGAATCTCCTGCCGATATCGGAAAAGCAGTTTTTGAAGCACTCAACAATTAACCAATAACCAATAACGCGAGCTTCGCGAGCCAATATCAATTAACCAATAACCAATAACGCGAGCTTCGCGAGCCAATAACAATTAACCAATAACCAATTACGTGAGCACAGCGAACAAATAACCAATAAATCTTGTCTTTTATACAAGAGATCATTTTCTTTGCGAATACAAATTAAAAATTCAACTATGGGTTTACTAGAGGGAAAAACAGTTGTGATTACCGGTGCCTCAAGAGGCATTGGCAGGGCAATAGCTCTTAGATTTGCAGATGAGGGAGCAAATATAGCACTCACCAATATTACCGAAGATGTCGAATTTTGCGAGGTATGCGATGAATGCGAAAAACGAGGCGTTAAAGTAAAAAGATATGTGTCGAACGTTGCCGACTACGAAGATTCACAGAGAGTAGCGGATGAAGTTAAGAAGGACTTTGGTTCTATCGATATACTTGTTAATAATGCAGGTATTACACGCGACACACTGCTTATGCGTATGTCAGAAGAACAATGGGATCTGGTTATGGAGATAAATCTAAAAGGAGTATTTAATCTTACAAAGGCAGTACTCCTCCCGATGATGAGCCAGAAATCAGGATCAATTATTAATATGAGCTCGGTGGTAGGAGTGTCTGGTAATGCAGGTCAGAGCAATTATTCAGCTTCAAAAGCAGGAATGATTGGTTTTACAAAGAGTGTTGCAAAAGAGGTTGGATCCAGGAATATAAGGGTTAATGCTATTGCACCGGGATTTATTATCACGGAAATGACTGATAAGCTCCCCGATAAGGTCAAGGCTGAATGGACTGATAAGATACCTTTAAAACGCGGTGGTACTCCAAATGATGTAGCCGATACCGCTCTCTTCCTCGCTTCAGACCTTTCTTCATATATTACAGGGCAGGTAATACAGGTATGTGGAGGCATGCTTACCTAGTGTTAAAAATTATAAAATCATTTGGTATTAAAGTTATTTTTCCGATATTGTAAGTCCAACAGAGCGCATACAGCACGAGGAATGCAGCGAGACATTTTATTCCACATTTTTCTTCAAATCCTCGGCGCTCTGTTTTTTTTATGTCATCCCCGCAACTATGTATAATGTTTATTTCTTCCTGATTATTTCCATTTTGATTATTGGTCATATATTTGGGCTGATACTTGATTACTTCAATGGAAAGATGTGGACTGACAAGGTTCCCGATAAACTTAAAGACATTATTGATCAGAAAGAATACAGCCGCAGTCAGAATTACTACCGGGAGAACAAAAATATCAGCAATATTGCATCAACAATAAACCTGGTGGTTGTGGTGGTGCTGATTTTTCTTGCCGGATTCGCATGGGTCGATTCCATTGCAAGGTCAATATCAGGAAACGAATTACTTATCAGTATCCTTTTTTTCGGGATTATTGGTCTGGCTACCGACATAGGGCATATGCCATTTAACCTGTATGGAACATTTGTGATAGAAGAGAAATACGGTTTCAATAGAACTACCCCTCGCACATTTATTTTTGATCACCTTAAAGGATGGATTCTTGCAGCTGTAATAGGTGCACCACTCCTGGCATTAATAGCCTGGATATTTAATGAAACCGGACCAAATTTCTGGATTCTCATCTGGGGTGTCATAACTCTCTTTTCATTATTTATGAATATGTTCTATTCAGAACTTATTGTTCCTCTTTTTAACAAACAAAAACCACTTGAAGAGGGAGAGCTTAGAGATGCAATAGAAAAAATGGCAGATAAAGCAGGATTTAACCTTGCAAATATTTACACTATTGACGGTTCCAAAAGGAGCTCCAAGGCCAATGCATATTTTTCAGGCCTGGGCTCCAGAAAAAGAATTGTTCTTTTCGATACTCTGTCAAATGATTTAAGTGTTAATCAGATAGCAGCCGTCCTGGCTCATGAAATAGGCCATTACAAAAAGAAACACAATGCTGTAATATTGTTTTGCGGGATAATACAAACAGGACTTATGCTGTACATATTTTCGTTACTCTCAGGCAGACAGGGACTTGCACTGGCATTGGGCGCCGAACAGACTTCATTTCACATTAGCCTGCTGGCTTTTATTCTTATATATAGCCCTGTATCACTGGTTCTTAGTATAATAATGAATTATATATCAAGGAAACAGGAATTTGCTGCCGATGGTTTCAGTGCTGAAGTATACAGTGTAAAAGAACTTTCTTCCGCACTTACTAAACTTTCAGTTAAAAACCTGTCGAATCTGAATCCCCATCCGGCTTTTGTTTCAATTTACTACTCTCACCCTCCTCTTCTTGACAGGCTCAATGCCCTGGAAGAGCTAAGAGCTAAGAGCTAAGGGGTAAGTGGTAAGGGTTAAATCTAAACTTTGCGCTCCAGACACTCTTGACACTTTACGTACTCTAGGCACTCTAGGCACTCTAGGCACTCTAGGCACTCTAAGTACTTTAGGCACTCTAAGTACTTTAGGCACTTTAGGCACTTTAGGCACTTTAGGCACTTTAGGCACTTTATTATATTGCAAACAAACATATAACACTATAACTATGGACAAGACTTCATCTAACTCAAGAAGAGAATTTCTAAAGAAGATGGCTGCTGCTGCTGCTGTAACAACTGTTGTCAGCCCAATGGGCCTTATCGCTGGTTGTAAAGGTACTGAAAAAGTAGCCAGAATGCCTCTGCGTCCGCTGGGCAAAACAGGTCATATGGTTGGGATCTATAGCCTTGGAGCACAGGCTAGTGTCGAAACACCAGGTAAGGAAGAACTGGCGGTTGAAATTGTTAATAAAGCAATCGACCTGGGAATAAACTATATCGATACTGCTGCCGCATACGGTAGAGCAACAGATACTATTCCGAGAAGTGAAGCAATGGGTACAAGCGAAAGAAATGTCGGACAGGTAATGAAGACCAGAAGAAATGAGGTGTTCCTTTCTTCCAAGACTCACGATCGTACTTACGACGGATCAATGAGACTCCTGGAGCAAAGTCTTAAAAATCTTCAGACAGATCACCTTGACCTGTGGCAGGTGCATAATGTAAAAGCCAGGGAAAAAGATATAATCGATACTTTCTTCCAGGAAGGTGGAGTACTGAAGGCTATGGAAAGAGCCAAAGCAGAAGGAATTGTAAAAAATATCGGATTCACTGGTCATGAAGACCCTGAAGTACTGAATATGATGGCCGAAAGATACGAATTTGATAATGTTCTGGTTGCTATTAACGCAGCAGATAAACACTATAACTCATTTATAGAAAAATTCCTGCCTACCGCTGTTGAACAGGGAATAGGTATCGTTGGAATGAAAATACCTGCACGCGACAGAATCTTTGATATGGGTGGTATTATTACAATGAAAGAGGCAATGGATTATGTTATGACACTGCCGGTTAGTACAATAATCATTGGAATAGACGAAATCGCTGAGCTAGAAGAAAATATGAAGATCGCTCAGGAATTTAAACCTCTGAGTGCTGACGAACTGCTTGCTATCGAAGATAAGGCTAAACCATATTATGAGCACCTTCAGTTCTTTAAGGATGGAATAGGAGAGTGGCCCACTGAATGGTAGTGATAGGAAGGTGAGTTGTGAGCAAAACAGCTCAACAACTCAACAACTTAACAATTCAACAACTTAACAATTGCCTTAACGATTAAAACAGAATATTTGAGCGGGAAAGGGGATTCGAACCCCCGACCCTCAGCTTGGGAAGCTGATGCTCTACCCCTGAGCTACTCCCGCTTATAAAGACAAAAGACAAAAGACAAAAGTAAAAAGACAAAAGTAAAAAGATAAAGTAAAAAGATAAAAAGTAAAAAGATTAAAAGCACTAAGGCAGTTAAAAATCAGGGGAGAAAAATTTGCTGAATAGGTCTATATACTCATACTTCATTCCTCGATACTCCATTCCTTCCTGAATTGCTCCAGGAACTCTTCCATATATTGATGCCGCTCAAATGCCAGACGTCGGCCGGTTTCTGTATTCATCATACCTTTAATTAACAAGAGCTTCTCATAAAAATGATTTATGGTTGAAGAGTCTGAAGCAGTGTACTCCTTTTTTGTTTTATAGCTCCGTATCCCTTTTCCAGGATTATAAATCTCATTTCCTTTTGATCCTCCATAAGCAAAAGCCCTTGCAATACCTATGGCACCAATGGCATCAAGGCGGTCAGCATCCTGAACGATATCAAGCTCAGTACTCCGTGAATATGACCCCTCAAAACTGTCTCTGAATGATATCTTAGCCATTATCTCTGTAACAGCCTCAATTACCCCGGAATCTGCATCGAGCTTGCTTAGAAAGCCTCCAACAAGTTTAATCCCATCTGTTTCAGCATCAATTTTGTCATCTCCTATATCATGCATAAGTGCCGATAGTTCGATAATTAATGGATCTCCCCGGCCTTCCTTCGAGAGAATATACCTGGCATTTTCCCTAACCCTTTGAATATGCCACCAGTTATGTCCGGCCTCCTTATCCTCCATATACCTTTTAACAAATTCAACTGATTGCTTAATTATTAATTCTTTATTCATTATTAAGACAAATTATTGGTCATTGAACATACAAAAAATAACTTTGTATTTTGAAAATTAATAGGTCTAAGTGCTTGAGATAGTTTAAAATCTTGATTCACAACCCTAAACCCTAAACCCTAAACCCTAAACCCTAAACCCTAAACCCTAAACCTTTCAACCATTTAACACTTTAACACTTCAACATTTCAACATTTCAACAATTTAACGCTTACACAATTTTTTAACAACAATTTCAACATTTCAACATTTCAACATTTCAACATTTAACAATTTAACGTTTTACCATTTAACACTTCAACATATTAAAGATGCAGGCAGAAATTATTACCATAGGAGATGAATTATTAATCGGAATGACCGTAGATACTAACTCGGCCTGGATGGGACAGGAGTTAACAAATCTTGGAATTAAGGTTTATCAAATTACCTCAATATCAGACAATAAAGATCATATACTTGAAGCTATTGATCTGGCAATGAATCGTTCTGATATTGTTCTTGTAACTGGCGGACTGGGACCAACAAGTGATGATATAACAAAGGAAACACTGGCTGAATATTTCGACTCCGATCTAATCGTGAATGACACAGTACTGGAGTATATCCAAAGCCTCCTTTCTGTAAGAGGACTTGAAATGAATGAAAATAACCGCAGACAGGCAATGGTACCTTCTGTGTGCGAAATCCTGCCAAATGGGAGAGGTACTGCCCCGGGTATGCTCTTTAAAAAAGACAAAAAGATACTGGTTGCCATGCCCGGCGTGCCCTATGAGATGAAAGATATCATGACCAATCAGTTTATTCCGTACTTAAATAATAACTTTAGTAAAGGAGTAATAACATACCGTCTGGTAATGGTTTATGGAACCTTTGAAGCAAAGCTTGCTGAGATACTGGAACCTTTCGAAAACCAGCTGCCCGGGAATATTACACTTGCCTACCTGCCTACTTCAGGGATTATTAAACTCAGGTTAACCGCCAGGGGTGAGGATGAGTCGGTTTTAGCCAGGCAAATTGAGCAGCAGATAGAATTGCTGCAGAAGATGATACCTGAATTTATCTATGGCTATGACGGTGAGCTGCTGGAGCAATGCATAGGCAGACTTCTAAAAGTAAGTAATAAGACAATAGCAATAGCTGAATCATGTACAGGAGGTAATATCTCGAGTATGATAACCGGAGTACCAGGAAGCTCAGCATACCTGATCGGATCAATAGTGGCCTATCATAATGATATTAAAACCAGGGAATTAAGTGTTTTGCCGGAAATTATTAATGATAAGGGGGCAGTAAGCAGGGAGGTTGCTATTGCAATGGCTGAAGGAATAAGAAAGAGATTTTCGAGCGATTATTCGGTGTCAACAACAGGTATTGCCGGTCCGGATGGGGGGACAAAAGAGAAACCCGTGGGTACAGTTTGGGTGGCAGTAAGTTCGGAAAGCGGCTCAATAGCCCTTAGATTCAATTTAGGCAGTATCCGTGAACATAATATAAGACGTGCTTCACTGACCGCACTTAATATGCTGAGAAAGCAAATTATCGCCGATATAAATAGTTGATATTGTGATATATAAAGATTAATTTATCATAAGCCCAACCCGTGTTTACAGGTCGCTATTTTAGCAGGTAGCAGACTCCGCCTTCTCTTACAATACAGCATTGTTAAAAAATACATATTATATTCTTGCATAATTAAATAAAAATCACTTATTTTGCGCTTCGAATTTTGCACTTATAAGTAACGAGATTTAAAACACAGAGAGATGTCTAAGATATGTCAGATAACCGGCAAGAAAGTGGCAGTAGGGAATAACGTATCTCACTCGAAGAGAAGGACCAAGAGAAAGTTTTATCCAAATCTGTTTACCAAGAAATTTTATTATCCGGAAGAAGATCGCTGGGTAACTTTAAATATTTCTGCCGCCGGAATCAGAATAATAAACAAGAAGGGATTACACGCAACCCTCAAAGATGCGAAGGAAAAAGGATATATTGTTAATTATTAAACCTGGATAAAATGGCAAAGAAATCAAAAGGTAACAGGATTCAGGTAATTCTTGAATGCACAGAACACAAAGATAGTGGACGGCCGGGAACATCCAGGTATATTACTACCAAAAACAGGAAGAATACACCTGATCGCCTGGAGAGGATGAAATATAATCCTATTTTGAAGAAGTATACATTACATAGAGAAATCAAGTAAATATTAAGTCATGGCAAAGAAAGTTGTTGCAACACTTAAATCAGGAACTGGCAGATCATTTACAAAGTGTATAAAGATGATTAAGTCAGAGAAGTCAGGAGCATATATCTTCAAAGAAGAAGTTGTTCATAATGACCATATTAAGGATTTCTTTAAAAACTAGAAATACCTGAACAAGCTATAAAATAAGCTTTCTTCTTTTTGAAGAGAGCTTTTTTTTTCAAAACCTGGCTGTTTTGGCAAGGAGCAGAGGGCACAGGGCATGTAGCAATTAGTCCTATCTTGAAAAAAAATGCTAATTTTATTATCTCGTTAATCAAATTATCTAAGCTCTAACCTTTAAACACTTAAACACTTAAACGCTTAAACGTAAAAGGAATGGCATTACTCGGATTTCTAAGCAAGGATAAAAAGGAGGATTTAAATAAGGGCCTGGAAAAGACCAAGGAGAACGTATTTAAGAAACTCTCGCGTGCTGTAGTGGGTAAGTCCAGTGTTGATGATGAGGTTCTTGACAGGCTGGAAGAGGTGTTGATTACATCAGATGTCGGGGTAGATACCACAATCAAGATTATCGAAAGAATTGAAAAAAGGGTTTCCTCAGATCACTACCTCAATACTGGCGAGCTTAATAAGATATTAATTGAAGAAATTGAGGCCCTGCTCGAAGAGAATAAGTCAGGTGAGATAAGTGGTTTTGATGAGACCCTGCCTGAAAAACCCTATGTTATTATGGTTGTTGGGGTTAATGGGGTTGGCAAGACTACTACGATAGCTAAAATGGCCTATCAATACAAGAAGGCCGGAAAGAAAGTATTACTTGGAGCTGCAGATACATTCAGGGCTGCAGCCATCGAACAGCTACAGATATGGGCCGATAGAACAGAAGTGGATTTAATCAAACAGAGCATGGGATCCGATCCGGCATCAGTAGCCTTCGATACACTGAAATCAGCAGTGGCCGGCAACTATGATGTTGTAATTATTGATACGGCTGGCAGATTGCACAATAAGATAAATCTTATGAATGAACTCTCTAAGATTAAGAGAGTTATGGAGAAGGTTATAATTGATGCTCCCCACGAAGTTCTTCTGATACTCGATGGTTCAACAGGCCAGAATGCCTTTGAGCAGGCTAAACAGTTTACAGCTGCAACAAATGTTACTGCAATGGCAATTACAAAGCTTGACGGAACGGCTAAAGG
Organism: uncultured Marinilabiliaceae bacterium; assembly: GCA_942491535.1. GTDB lineage: Bacteria > Bacteroidota > Bacteroidia > Bacteroidales > VadinHA17 > JAUVKT01. Next base: position 17,147 of record CALOBV010000007.1, on the reverse strand, counting down.
AGGCGTTGTAATTGGTATATCCGACCAGTTTAAGGTTCCTGTAAAATATATAGGTATTGGCGAAAAGATGGAGCACCTGCAAATCTTTAACCGACACGAATTTGTTGACTCCCTGTTTTCTAGCTAAACTCCCTTTTCCATGCCACACACCCCGGGCCTTAATATTATTACACTTGGCTGCTCCAAAAACACAGTCGATTCAGAAAAACTCATGAGCCAATTCAGCAGGGCTGGGTACAATGTTGTACATGATGACTATAGTTTTGATGCAGACGTTGTAATAATTAACACATGTGGCTTTATAAACGATGCTAAGGAAGAATCTATCGATACAATACTGCAATTTATTGAAGCACGCAGGGAAGGGAAAATAGATAAACTATTTGTAATGGGCTGTCTTAGTGAACGCTATGCTGATAAGCTCAGGGTGGAGATTCCTGAAGTAGATGATTATTTCGGGGTTAATAATCCCATGGAAGTACTTCAGGGACTGGGAAAAGATTATCATGAGGAACTTGTTAATGAGCGCATTCTGAGCGGTCCGTCTCACTATGCTTATCTCAAAATAAGCGAAGGATGTAATCGTACATGCGCTTTCTGTGCTATCCCAATGATCAGGGGTCCATATACCAGCAGATCAATTGAGGATATCCTTGATGAAGCCCGGATACTGGCGGGGAAAGGAGTGAGGGAATTAATACTTATTGCACAGGATCTTAGCTATTATGGTATTGATCTGTATGGAGAGCAAAAGCTGGCATATCTGGTAGAAAGATTAGCAGATATACAGGAAATAAGATGGATCAGGCTTCACTACCTGTATCCAGCTAATTTTCCTCTTGATATAATCGACATAATGATCAGTAATTCAAAGGTATGTAAATATATAGATTTGCCTGTTCAACATATCTCAGACAGTATACTAAAAAAGATGAGGAGGAGTCATGGCGGACAGGAAACAAGGGATTTGCTGCTTAAAATAAGGGATCTGCTGCCCGATGCCGCTGTTCGTACCACGCTTATAGCCGGCCACCCGGGTGAAACTGATGCGGATTTTGAGGAAATGAAGGAATTCATCCTTGAATACAGGTTCGACAGGCTTGGTGTGTTTACCTACTCACATGAAGAGGATACTTACGGAGGGCTGAAATACGAAGATTCTGTTCCTGATAATATTAAACAGGCCCGGATGGAGGAGTTAATGAGCCTTCAACAGGATATATCCCTGTCGAAAAATATAAATACAATAGGGAAGGAGCTTGAAGTAATTATAGATAGGGTGGAAGGGCTATATTATTATGGCAGAAGCGAATACGATAGCCCTGATGTTGACCAGGAAATAATGATCCCCAGAAATGATACAGATCTAAAACCTGGTGATTTTACTTTTGTAAAGATTACTTCAGCCTCAGAATTTGACCTGGTCGGCGAGATTGTAATTTAGTCATAAGACTTAAGCCTTAGGGCAGGGAACCCATCCACCCTCAACCCATCCACCCTCTACTCATCTAGCCCACCGACTACATGCCTTTTACTCTGCAGGGGGTAGTTCCTTCTTAGTATCAGAATCTTCTATCTTCTTCGGTTTTTTCTTAACCTTAATAGTAATCTCCTCATTCTTCTTATCCATAGCTACAACTACAGTATCGCCAATCTTAAGATTTGACTTAATAATCACTTCAGCCATAGGATCCTCAAGGTACTTTTGTATTGCCCGTTTAAGTGGTCTTGCTCCATATTGTGAATCAAAGCCTTTTTCTGCAATAAAATCCTTGGCAGCATCTGATAACTTAATTAAGTAACCAAGCGACAAGACCCTTTCGAACAGGCCTTTTAACTCAATATCAATAATCTGGCGTATATCTTCCTTCGATAAGGAACCAAATACAATTACATCATCTATCCTGTTCAGAAACTCAGGAGCAAATGTTTTATGCAAGGCTTTTTGAATAACACTGTTGGCATACTTGTTTCTGCCTTCATGCTTGGCCGAAGTATCAAATCCCACTCCCTGTCCAAATTCCTTTAACTGGCGGGTTCCGATATTAGATGTCATTATTACAATTGTATTTCTGAAATCAACCCTGCGTCCAAGACTATCGGTTAGTTGACCTTCGTCAAGTACCTGGAGCAAAATATGAAATACATCCGGATGAGCCTTCTCTATCTCATCAAGTAATACGACAGAATAGGGGCGGCGGCGTACCTTTTCAGTAAGCTGGCCACCTTCCTCATATCCAACATACCCGGGAGGAGCTCCGACAAGTCTCGATACAGAGAATTTCTCCATATACTCACTCATATCAACTCTTATAAGGTTCTCCCCGCTGTCAAACAGGTATTTTGCCAGTATCTTTGCAAGCTGTGTTTTACCCACACCGGTAGGTCCCAGGAAGATAAAAGTTCCAATTGGTTTATTAGGATCTTTCAGTCCGGCCCTGTTGCGCTGTATGGATTTAACGATCTTTGAAATAGCGTCATCCTGACCAATAAGGCTCTTTTTCATCTCATCGCCCATTTGAATCAACCTTGTTCCCTCGGTCTGGGCTATTCTCTGAACTGGCACACCGGTCATCATGGCCACAACCTCAGCAACCTTCTCTTCATCAACTATTTCCCTGTTCTGAGACAGGTCAGACTCCCATTTTTTCTTTTCTGCATCAATCTGATCCAGTAATTCCTTTTCCTTATCCCTGAAGCTGGCAGCCCTTTCGAAGTTCTGGTTTTTTACCGCACTCATCTTATCCTTTCTGGTCTCATCAAGCTGTTCTTCCAGGCTAAGAATCCTTTCAGGAACAACAATGTTTGAAATATGAACCCTTGAACCAGATTCATCCAGAGCATCAATTGCCTTATCTGGCAGGTGCCTGTCGCTGATATACCTGTTTGTAAGATTAACACATGCCTTAATAGCATCATCAGTATAATTTACATTATGGTGATCCTCATAACGTTGCTTTATATTATGCAGTATATTAACAGTTTCTTCAATTGATGTAGGTTCTACCATTACTTTCTGGAACCTTCTTTCAAGTGCACCATCTTTCTCAATATGCTGCCTGTATTCATCCAGTGTGGTAGCACCTATACACTGAATCTCTCCTCTTGCAAGGGCAGGTTTAAGCATATTTGCAGCATCGAGCGATCCTGCGGCACCGCCAGCACCAACAATGGTATGAATCTCGTCTATAAAGAGTATGATGTTCTCATTCTTAATCAGTTCATTAAGTATTGCCTTCATCCTTTCCTCAAACTGGCCGCGGTACTTTGTTCCGGCAACAATAGATGCCATATCAAGGGTAACAACCCGTTTATTGAACAAGACCCTCGATACCTTTTTCTGAGTTATCCTCAGTGCAAGACCCTCTGCAATCGCAGACTTGCCAACGCCTGGGTCACCAATCAGTATCGGGTTATTTTTCTTACGACGCGATAATATCTGTGCCAGTCGCTCAATCTCCCTTTCTCTTCCTACAATTGGGTCGAGCCTATTCTCTTCTGCCGCCCTCGTAAGGTCGATACCAAAATTATCGAGTACGGGTGTATCGGATGAAGATTTTGATCCTGACTGTCCTCCCAGCTGCTGACCGCCCTTGCCGGATCCCTGTCCGCCACGCTGAAAGCCACTGTCATCATCCTCTTCCTCATGAGGAAAATCAGCTTTTGAAGCAGGATAATCTTTTTCTGTTAATTGCCTTATTGATTGATAATCAATATTAAGCTCCGATAGATATCGTGTTACAAATGTATTCTCTTCTTTTAAAATTGCCAGCAGAAGATGCTCTGTATCAATAACATCACTCTTTAGTGCCCTGGCCTCAAGATGAACCAGTTTTAATACACGCTCTGTGCTTTTAAGTAGTGGCAGAATATCATTATCACTAACTGTTGAAGCAGGTTCTTCAACCCGGATATTCTTCTCTACAGATCCCTTTAACATAACAAGGTCGACCCCCTGATTCATAAGGATATCAACAGCAAATCCTTCGCCATCCCTTAATATCCCAAGAAAAAGATGCTCAGGACTTATATGGGTATTGCCAAGTCTGATAGCTTCTTCCTTGCTATAGGTTAAAATATCTTTTACTTTTTGTGAAAATTTCGAATCCATAATATACTCCAGACTACGGCTTGCGGCCGGATTAATAAAAAAAATAGACAATGTGTCATTTTATACGACAAAAATACATAAAAAAGGTTTAAATACTCCATTTAGCAGAGCATAATCAATAGTGCAAATAGCATGCCTTATTTTAACAGGTATTTGTTAAAAAATAGAGTGCTCCTGATGCGATAAATAGGCAAAAAATAGCTATTTTCGTACTCTCTAAATTCAGAGTATATTATTAATAAAAAATTCATAAATAAATATCTGATATGTCAGACAATGAGAAGATCATAAAGATCAATATTGAGGAGGAGATGAAGTCGGCATATATCGACTATTCGATGTCGGTAATTGTATCACGCGCACTTCCTGATGTAAGGGATGGATTAAAGCCTGTTCACAGGCGTGTGCTGTACGGAATGTCAGAACTCGGTGTAAAAGCAAACAGTTCATATAAGAAATCTGCCAGGATAGTAGGGGAGGTTCTGGGTAAGTATCACCCTCATGGTGATTCTTCGGTATATGAAGCGATGGTAAGAATGGCACAGTCATGGTCGCTAAGGTATCCACTTGTTGATGGACAGGGAAACTTTGGTTCGGTCGACGGTGATAGCCCGGCTGCAATGAGGTATACTGAGGCAAGGCTGAGAAAGATAGCCGAAGAGACACTGTCCGATCTGGATAAGGACACAGTCGATTTCCAGCTTAATTTCGATGATTCTCTTCAGGAACCTACAGTATTCCCAACACGAATACCCACACTCCTGTTAAACGGAGCCTCAGGTATAGCCGTTGGTATGGCAACAAATATGCCTCCGCATAACCTGGGTGAGGTAGTAGATGCTATAATAGCTTATATAGGAGATAATGATATCGACGTGGACGGAATTATGGAATACGTCAAAGGACCTGATTTCCCAACAGGGGGCATTATTTACGGTGAGCAGGGCATACGCGATGCATTTGAGACCGGCAGGGGTAGAGTTGTTGTAAGAGCCAGGACTGAGATTGAGACAACCGACAGTGGCAGGGAAAAGATAATTGTTTCGGAAATTCCTTACATGGTGAATAAGGCCGAAATGATAAGGAAGATAGCAGATCAAATTAATGATAAGAAGATTGAAGGGATTTCTTATATAAACGACGAATCTGACAGGAACGGAATGAGGATAGTAATTATCCTTAAGAAGGATGCCACCGCCAATGTCGTTCTGAATACCCTTTTTAAGTACAGTCAGCTTCAAACATCATTCAGTGTTAATAACATTGCACTTGTTGCAGGTCGTCCTCGTACACTGGCTATAAAGGACCTTATAAGGTATTTTGTTGATCACAGGCATGAGGTAATTCTTCGTCGTACACGCTATGAACTCGATCAGGCTGAAAAAAGAGCTCATATTCTTGAGGGACTTATTATTGCCAGTGATAATATAGATGAGGTAATACAGATTATCAGATCATCAAAGACTCCTGATGAAGCGCGCGAAAGACTTATAGAGAGGTTCAGCCTCTCTGATATTCAGTCAAGGGCAATCGTTGAGATGAGACTGCGCCAGTTAACCGGACTCGAGCAGGATAAGCTGCGAAGTGAATTTGATGAGATAATGAAGCAGATCGAGCATTTTAAGGAGATTCTTGAGAATGTTGATTTGCAGATGCAGATTATCAAGGATGAGCTTATTGAGGTTAGGGAAAAATATGCTGATGAACGCAGGACAGAGATAGTTCCCAATGCAGAAGAATTTAATCCCGAAGATTTCTATGCCGACGAAGAGATGGTAATTACTATCTCACATATGGGTTATATAAAAAGAACCCCTCTGACAGATTTCAGGGTACAGAACAGGGGAGGAATCGGAGCAAAGGGCAGTACAACGCGTGAAGAAGACTTTATTTCACATCTCTATATTGCAACAATGCATAATACAATGCTCTTCTTTACAAGAAAGGGGAAATGTTTCTGGCTTAAGGTTTACCAGATTCCTGAAGGAACCCGTACATCGAAGGGGAGGGCTATGCAGAATATGATCAACCTGGAGCCCGATGATGCAGTAATGGCATATATAAATGTCAAGAATCTGAACGATGAAGACTATATTAATAATAACTACATCGTCCTATGCACCACAAACGGGATTATTAAGAAAACCTCTCTGGAAGCATATTCACGCCCAAGACAAAATGGCGTAAATGCAATTACTGTCAGAGACGGAGATGAGCTTCTGGAGGCAAGACTTACAAATGGTAAACATCATATTATGTTAGCTGTTGAATCAGGCAGGGCCATAAGATTCCCGGAAGAAAAAGTCAGGCCAATGGGCAGAACGGCTTCAGGAGTTAGAGGTATTACCCGTCGTGATGATAACGACAGGGTAGTTGGCATGGTAACAATTGATGTTGAGCACAGTGATGAAAATTTACTTGTTGTATCTGAAAAAGGATATGGTAAGCGCTCGCAAACTGATGATTACAGGATAACCAACAGGGGTGGCAAGGGAGTAAAAACAATAAATGTAACCGATAAAACCGGTAAACTGGTGGCTCTTAAGGCAGTAACCGATAATTTTGATCTTATGATTATAACAGAGGTAGGGACGGTATTGAGGTTACCGGTCTCTTCACTTAGAGTAATGGGAAGAGCTACACAGGGTGTTCGTCTTATTCATTTACGAGAAAATGATTCTATAGCTGCTGTGGCGCAAGTTAAACTAAATGAAGAAGATACAGTCGAGGAAGATCAAATTGAAAATGGTGCTGTGGAACAGTAAGAGTAATTTGGCAAAGTATTTGAAGAATAATCTGTAATATATTAAATTTGACACGAACTTTTAAAAACAATTTATAAACTTGAATTATGAAAAGATTTTTTCTTTCACTATTGATCTCGGTCTTTGTTCTTGGTGGATTTGCCCAGAAGGGTAAAGTAAACACCGCTTTAAACATGATTGATGCTAATAATCTTTCTAAAGCTAAAGAAGCTGTTGACGAAGCACTGGTTCACGAGAAGACGGTAGGTTATCCTAAAACATATTATGTTCAGGGAAGACTGGCCCAGGCAAGCTATGAAGCAAAAGATGAGAATCTTAACTTATATACTGACCCCTTGATGATTGCGCACCAGAGCTATCAAAAGGCCATGGAGCTGGATGATAAACAACAGATTGATAAATTGATCATTCTCCAGTACCCCACATTATCTAACGATTTCCTGGAATGGGCAATAACCGAGTTTGAGGCTGAAAATTTCGATAAATCACTTATTGCATTTGAAACCCTTCTCGAAATTCAATCCAGCGATAAATATATGGGCCTGATGGATACGGCAGTAGTTTTTAATGCCGGGCTTACAGCATATAACGCCAAGAATTACGAAAAGGCAATTATGTATTATGATAAATGTATTGAAATGGAATATGAAGGCGGTACTCCATATTTGCGTAAGTATATGACGTATAGCGATATGGGTGACCTTGAAAATGCCGAAAAGACGCTTATTGAGGCATTCCAGAAATTTCCCGAAGACGATCAGGTATTACTGCAACTTATTGATTTTTACCTGGTTAACGAGATGGATGATAATGCATTTGAGTATATTACAATGGCCAAAGAGAAGGATGATGCTAATTTCTCATTATACTGGGCTGAAGGCGTTTTGTATATGAAGCAGGACAAATATGATGAAGCTATAGCTGCTCTTGGAAAATCAATAGAAATTAAGCCTGATCTTTTTGATACTCAATTTAATATGGGTGTTTGCTACTATAATAAGGCATCTGCGATGTTTGATGCAGCAAACGACATTATGGACAATACTGAATACAATAAGGCAATAGAGAAGGCTATGGTAATATTTGGAAATGCACTTCCATTTATGGAAAAGGCCAGGGATCTTCGTCCGGACGATATGTCAACACTTACCAGTTTAAGAGAACTTTACTATCGTCTTAAGTTAACTGAAAAGTACGACGAGGTAAAAGCCAGGATAGAAGAGCTGGAAGGATAATAAATCATACAATAATAATATATACGGGATCCTGATAAGGGTCCCGTTTTTTATTAAAGAGATTTCCACAGTTTTTTGACAACAAACCACAGATAGGTGATAAGGCAGTATTTTGGAATATCTCCTATTTAACATAATATTAATTATAGGCAAATCCGCTAACAAATTGCGCATACGCAGTATTTAGCATAAAATCAGTTATCGGACGCCAGATCCGATAACGGTACCGATTTTATGATAAAGCAATTTGTGGCTCATATAAACCGTACGCTTGTTCTACGCTTACAAATATTGTTTCCTGGATAACTTACCCTCGCAATTTGTTTGCCTTCGCTCATGCGGTTATTTGCAGCTATAATGTGATATTATGCTAAATAGATCCGGACAACGGAGACCGAAGACCGGAAACCGGATTACGGGTTTTAACTTCATTAGAATCGCATATTTGATTAGAGACTGTACAATGGATCAGAATATTGTTGAAATGTTGAAGCGTTAAAGTGTTGAATTGTTTGTCATTCCGAGCGAGTGCAACGACGAGAAATCTATGACTGTATAACAAATAAGAGCTTCTGATTTAAGACGCCAGATTAACGATTTAAGATTCTAGATCTGTTTGCCTGCGGCTATTATTATAGTTATAAGCTTCAAGATTAATACAAGACCTAGTCTCTCCCGTTAGCCGTTAGCCGTTCGTCGTTTGCCGCATTTCTAACATTATGTTAAATAGAAATTATATCAACCGTAACTTTATAAGTACCTGACTATTAGATTTGTAATCTATAGATCTAAAGTATAATCATCTGAATTCCATCGTTTTAACTTTTAACGTGAGCGCAGCGAACATTTATACTTCAACATAATCTTATAATCTTGCAAGCCTTAAGTCTGGTGTCTTGAATCTTGTACCTGGACGAATGTCCTTTGCCTATAATTAGCACTATATTAAATAGCCCCTCTCCTACCCAAAATCTCGCAATATCTCCTTTTCTTATAATAACTTACAAAAGCATCTATTGCTCAATTGCCAATTCTCCCCCATTCTCGTTTTGATTTCTTCCCCTACCCTTTTTTTGTCCTCGCACTACAAGAGTATTTGCAAACTCGCTTCCTCTGCACGCTTGCAATACACTTGTTCACCCGTCTCTCCTTTTCTTAAGAATATCATTCTGGAGTGACAAATAGTTGCTTAGTAATATCAGTGGACTGGCAATAGCTGATATCACCATCAGATAAATAAAATAATTTCCATAAGAGACCATATAGTAAATGTCAAAAAAGAATAATGCAATCCAAACACTGGTACACCAGGGACAGGTTATAAGATTATTTATAGAATTGAAGAAACTATTGCCTGATCTAACTCTTATCAGGTATCTGAAATAGCCAAATACCTTATCATATACTATCATTCTTGATATTCTGTAAGTTGCAAGAATCAATAAAACAGCATCAATAATTGAGATGTCAACAATTGAAAGATCCTTGTATTCAAACTGGAGGTGAGTATTATTTAATCATTTATGAGTGCCACAAGCTGCTTGCCGTATTCATGACTCTTGCTTAACATATCTTTATCCGGATGCCAGATTGATTTTATTGGTTCGGAAATAATTTCAAAACCTGATTCGGTCAAAATATCAGATATTACTTTTGTTGATTTATCGTGCCATCCATAGCATCCGAAAGAAGCTGCTTTTTTATTCTTAAACTTAAGTCCCTTTATAAGTTCCAGCAGACCTGCTATTGAATGCATAATGCCATTGTTCAAAGTTGGTGAGCCAATCAGTATAGCTTTAGATTTAAAAACCTCAGTGATAATGTCATTTTTATCATTGCTTGCAGCATTATAAAGTTTAATGGTCACATTCTTATCAACTGAATATATACCTTTTACCATACTCTCAGCGATTGATCGTGTTCCGTTATACATTGTGTCATAGATTATGGTAATCTGGTTCTCCTGATAGTCGTTAGCCCACTCCTTGTATTTTGAAACTATTTGCAAAGGATTATCACGCCATACTACGCCATGACTTGTGCATATATAATCTACAGGTACTTGAAGATTAATAACTTCCTCTATTTTTTTTGTTACTAAATGACTAAATGGGGTTAATATATTGGCATAGTATTTTATTGCTTCTGAATAAAGTTCATGTTGATCAACCAAATCGTTAAATAATAATTCTGAACAGAAATGTTGTCCAAATGCGTCATTGCTAAATAAAATATTATCGCCAGTTAAATAAGAAAACATACTATCAGGCCAGTGCAACATTGGAGCCTGAATAAATACAAGCTCTTTACCATTTCCAATAGGAAGTTTGTCACCTGTTTTTATAGTTTTGAAATTCCATTCTTTGTGGTAATGACCTTTCAAAGATTTTATGCCATTGGAGGTGCAGTAAATGGGAGTATCAGGAATAATACTCATCAACTCTGGTAATGCACCACTATGATCAGGCTCAGCATGATTTGCTATAATATAATCAATCTTATTTAATTCTATCTCATTAGAAAGATTGGCAATGAATTCAGATGAGAAAGGTTTATAAACAGTATCTATCAACACATTTTTTTCTTCCTTGATTAAATATGAATTGTACGTTGATCCTCTGTTGGTTGAGTATTCGTATCCATGGAATTGTCTTAGTTCCCAGTCATTTTTCCCTACCCAAAAAACATTGTTCGTAATATGCTTATTCATGATTTATGATTTTAATATCAATTATTCATAAAAATAAGTCAAAATTCTCAAGTCAGGGAATTTATTCATATCAATTTGTAATAACCATATCCATTTTTACATCGTTCAAGGTATAAGGAATTTCGTTAAACAATTGAAAATTAAAACAAACGCCAATTTTAAATGCGCGCATTCCTGCTAATAATCTATCGTAATAACCTTTACCATGACCCAACCTGTTGTTATTATGATCAAAAGCCAAGCCAGGTGTTATTACCAGGTCAATGTCCTTTGGATCGGCAAAAGGCACTGTCAGGAGGTTCAAATAAAGTCAGCTTTGAAGTCTTTAGCATATTCATTTTGCCGGTATACTTCTTTATCTCTAAATCATCATTTTGAATTGCCGGAAGGAATATTGATTTCCTGCCTTTCCATTTTCTAATAAAATCATGGGTTTGAACTTCATTTTCCATTGACCAAAAGAGCAAAATAGTTTTTGCTTGTTGAAATACTTCCAGGTCTTCAATTCTGTCAAAAATGGCTTGAGAAAATATTAATCTATCAGAGACCGACACCTTTTCTTTTAGTTCCTGAACGTATTGTCTTAATTCACTCTTTTTATCGTAAACTGTCATCTTTCATCGTAAGAGACTATATCCTCGGATTGAATCAGTAGATATTCAATCCGAGGAATCTTTATTAAAACTGATTTATATTACTGCTTCTTAATCGACCATCCTCCTTTTAATCCAAAGATAAAATAGGCTAAGAATAATGCTCCAACAGTAAAGATAGTATCTCCAATCACCCGAAGCCAACGTATGGTTTCCATTGTTGGAGTACCCAAAAATTCGGCTGAACGTGCATACCATAATCCGTGTTTTACACTTGCTACTGTTTGTGCTAAACCAACAGGTAAAACACTAATCAATACCATTAATAATAAGCCAATATTAAGAGACCAGAATGCAATTTTAATTGGTTTCTCTTTCCATTGAACTTTTAAGTTCATGTCTCTTAATACAAATAGCATTAAGCCCATACCCAGCATTCCATAAACTCCAAACATGGCTGTATGCCCATGAACAGGGTGTTGTGTTTAAACCTTGCATGTAATAAAGTGCAATTGGAGGATTAATCAAGAATCCGAAAATACCTGCACCCAATAAATTCCAAAATGCAACAGCAATAAAAAAGTATATAGGCCACTTGTATGCATTTACCCATTCTTTAGCACGACTAAGTTTTAAATTGTGATAGGCTTCAAATCCCATAAAAACAAGCGGTGCAACTTCCAATGCACTAAAGGTTGCTCCAAGAGCCAGTACCGCTGTAGGTGTTCCAGAAAAATATAAATGGTGAAATGTTCCGATAATACCTCCTGACAAGAAGATAATTGTTGAGAAAAGAACACTTGATGTAGCAATACTTGCTTTTAATAATTGCATTCGTACAAATAAAAAGGCAATAGCAACTGTAGCAAATACTTCAAAGAATCCTTCAACCCAAAGATGTACTACCCACCACCGCCAATACTCTGCAATAGAAAGATGTGTTTGTTGCCCCCACATTAAACCAGCACCATAAAAGGATGCAATCGCTATTGAAGCTATTAAGAACATCAACAATAAATGACGATTTTCATTACGCTGTTTTAATGCTGGAAGCAATGCTCTGCCCATTAAAAACAACCAGATAAACAATCCTATGAAAAGAAAGATTTGCCAGAAACGACCCAGATCTACGTACTCATATCCCTGGTGTCCGAACCAGAAATTTTCAGCTAATCCTAATTTTTGCATCACACCCATCCATTGTCCAGCTAAGGAACCAACAACAATAACTAAGCAAAGCAATAAATAAGAATTCTACACCAAGTTTTTGAAATTTTGGTTCTTTTCCTGAAACAGCAGGAGCAATAAATAAGCCTGTGGCAAGCCATGAGGTCGCAATCCAAAAAATTGCCAATTGAATATGCCATGTTCTCGATATAGAATAGGGTAAGAAGTCTGCCAGTGGCAATCCATAAAAACCATTACCTTCCACTCCATAATGAGCAGTAACAACCCCCATAATTATTTGAACCAAAATAAGTGCAGTTACCACCCAAAAATATTTTAATGTTGCTTTCATGGAAGGAGTTTGCTGAATACCCGATAATGGATTTACTGCAGGAACATCAACATCTTCATCATCCTCTTTTTTTCGTGTGGCATAATACCATGCCAATAAGCCAATACCAACCAATAAGAACAATAACACTAAATCCTGTCCAAAGTAAAAGAACCCGCTGTTGGTTCATTTGCAACCAGTTTCTCCGGAGGCCAATTGTTTGTATAAGTAATTTCTTGTCCGGGACGCTCGGTTACAGTTGCCCAAGTGGCCCAAAAAAAAAATTATTCATTTTAGCCATTCTATCTGCATCTTTAATGCTATTTGCAGGAATGGCATACGCTTCACGTAAATCCTTCTTGTTCTTCACCATTCATAAACAATCCTTGGTAATGACTACCAACAAATTTGATAGCTTCAGCGCGAATTTCGGATATATGTAAAGTCTTCGTTTCTTTATTGTAGGTGTTGGTTCTCATTTCTTTTTGCAGTCTTTTTTGAAGCATGGCTTGTTTTTCTTCATCAAGCTTATCATACGTCCAGTTCAAATTCGGATTTGTGCAAATCGATCGAAGAATATAAACAGCCTCACGATGCAACCAATCAGCAGTCCAGTCAGGTGCCTGGTAGGCCCCGTGCCCCCAAATAGTTCCTACTTCCTGTCCACCGATAGATTGCCAAATGTTTTGACCATCCTTGATGTTTTGACCTGTAAACAGTAGTTCTCCATTACTTGTAACTACTTTTTCTGGTATAGGTGGTGCTTCACGGTATATTTCGCGCCCATAGTAACCTAGTATTCCAAACGAAATAACCATGACCAAAATAAATCCAATCCAAAGTTTTTTTGTCTTCATAATTGAAATGATTTTAAAATTTTCGAAAACAAATATATAATAATTTTATAAAAGGACATACGAATGTCCTTTTATAAAATTTTTATATCTTTGTCAAACAATTAAATGAATATATTATGGAAATAAATACAAATACAAGCGTAGGAGAAATTGTAAAAGCCAATTTTAAAACAGCACAAATATTCGATAAAAATAAGATTGACTTTTGCTGTGGTGGAGGAATAAGCCTTGAAGAAGCATGTAAAAAATCGAAATGTAGATATTAATCAAATTAGTGCCAGAGTTAGAAGCTTTAGTGCAATTAATGATCCCGATTCAAAATATATTGACGGACTAGAATTGAATGAGCTTTGCGATTATATTGAAAAAAGACATCATACCTATGTAAGTGAAAATATTCCTTTTCTTCAGGAGAAACTTACAAAAGTTATGTGATGTGCATGGAGAAAACCATCCTGAACTTTTTGAAATAAAAGAATTGTTTGATGGTGCAGCAGAAAATCTTAAGTGCTCATATGAAAAAAGAAGAATTAATCCTGTTTCCCTTATATACGGAAGATGGTAAAATATAAAAAAGAAAGTTAAATTGCAAAAATGAATTTGGTGAAGTAAAAAAAATCATTGATTTAATGCATGAAGAACATACAAACAGAAGGAGAACGTTTGAGAAAATTTCAAAACTAACTTCATCTTATACCTGTCCTCCTGATGGCTGTGGAACCTTCCAGGTAACCTATCAAACCTTAAAGGATTTTGAGACCGACCTTCATCGACATATTCATTTAGAAAACAATATATTGTTTAAGAAAGCGCTAATTTTGGAGAATGAATTATTAAACAGTTAAAATATGTTATCTAAAAGTTCAGAATACGCGATAAGAGCTTTGGTTTTTATTCAGTTGTGTAATTGGGAAAAAAAAAGACCAGGTGTTGGAGAAATAGCAAAGGAAATTGAAGCACCGGAAGCCTACACGGCCAAAATACTTCAAACACTTACCAAGAATAAGTTACTGGACTCAATGAAGGGACGTGGTGGTGGTTTCTTTTTCATGAAAATCAATCCAGCTTATCCCTGTATGATGTAATTCATGTAATTGAAGGTGATGTTGTTTTTCATAAATGTGGTTTTGGTTCTAAAGCAATGCAATGACAAAAATCCTTGCCTTTCACATGAAAAATATAAGGTATTGAGAGATGGTTTCTTTGATATTGTAAAAAGAGGAAACTATAAAATCTTTCTCAGAGAAAATTCTACATGGCGATGCTGTTTTGAGCCATACAATAAAAGCATAATCTTAGATGCAAAACAAGCAGTTAATAAAAGCTGTAAGTCAGCACGGGTTTGAACTGGAAGCTGATATAATTGAAAAGGCTCGCTTGCCTATTCAACGAATGCTTGAATTATCACCCAAGCCCTGAAAATTTAGTAATCCAAAATATTTTAGTTCGAAAACATATCAGATATGAGTGAGTTAATTAACAATTCAAGGTATAGAAAAGATCGTTTAAAAGAGTTGATCCTAAGTTTGCATGAAGGGGCAGCTCCTGAAAAAGTACGGGAAGAACTGATCACAACTCTTAAATCAATTCCATATGGCGAAGTGGTGGAAGTTGAACAGGAGCTTATCAGTGAAGGTCTCCCCGAAACGGAAGTACTGAAATTATGCGATATTCACGGTGAAGTGCTTGAAGGGCATGTGGATCAGAGTGGAGCTAAAGAGATTCCGCCCGGTCATCCAATTGATGTATTTATCCAGGAGAACAAGGCAATTAATAAGGCGGTAGATAAAGCAACAGATCTTCTGAAATCCATCCCTGAAGTACCTGATGAAACTTTTAATAATTTCGTACTGGAGCTTCGTTCCAGCTTCAATGATCTTATGGACATTGATAAGCACTATCAGAGAAAAGAATACCTGGTATTCCCATATCTTGAGAAGAATGATATTACAGGCCCTCCCATGGTAATGTGGGGGAAGCATGATGAGATCAGGGATCAGTTAAAAGGTTGTATTGATCTATTAAGGGAAGAGAATTTGTCACAGAAGGATCTTGATGATGCCCTCGAATTAATTTACTTTCCCGTATTAAAAACCATTGCAGATATGGTTAAAAAAGAAGAGGAGATATTGTTCCCCATGAGCATGGATGTACTCTCTCTTGACGATTGGTGGAATATTCACAAACAAACTCTTGAATTCGGTTTTACGCTCTACGATCCTGAAGTAGATTGGAAACCTGAAGGAATAATTGATGTAGATCTTGATGAAAAGATGGTCGGTAAGAATGGTGGTTCTGTAATGCTGCCTTCAGGCAGTTTCAGCGCTGAGGACCTCCTGTCTATTCTTAATACTTTGCCCGTAGATATGACCTTTGTTGACAAAAACGACAAGGTCAAATACTTTAGTCAGGGCCAGCACCGAATATTCCCGCGCAGTCGATCTATCATAAACCGTGACGTACGCTTGTGTCACCCCCCCGGAAGCGTTGATATAGTTGAAAAGATCATTGAAGATTTCAGATCAGGAAAAGAATCGCATGCACCCTTCTGGATTCAGATGAAGGGAAAATTCATTCTTATAGAATACTATGCATTAAGAAATGATAATGGCGATTACCATGGCACACTTGAGGTTTCCCAGGATCTTACAAATGCACGGGAACTGAAGGGAGAAAGACGGATATTATCCTATGGAGCAAACAATAATGAAGTAAATGAATAAGATAATTATCACACCAAAAACGAAAATATTTGACCTGTTGGAGGCTTTCCCTGATCTGGAGGAAATACTAATTGAACAGGCACCTCAATTTGAGAAACTCCGGAATCCTCTCCTTCGAAGAACCATTGGAAAGGTCACAACACTAAGTCAGGCTGCAGCTGTTGGGGGATTAAATGTGGAGGAGCTGGTTAATGTATTGCGAACGAAAGCCGGTCAGTCTCAGTTATCTGATTTCGATCATCAAGATTCCAATTACAATACTCAAAAGCCCGACTGGTTTAGCCAAAGACGGGTCACCCAAACAATTGATGTACGCGATATGCTTCACGAGGGGGAGCAACCTATCCATGAAGTATTGTCCTCCGTTAAGAAACTAAAGAAGAAAGATATATTGAAATTAATCACACCCTTCCTTCCTGCTCCGCTAATAGATAAGGCAATTGGTCTTGGCTATTCGCACTGGATCAATAAGGTTTCCGAAGATGAGATATATGTATATTTTAAGAAGTAGGCTCCGGCCATACTTTATTTAAGCATCCTGCTCTTGTTTTTGTAATGGCAGCTGATTTGGATTTAGTAAATTAGCAAAGGCAAAAATAGTCCTTCTGAAGATCACAGATTGAAAATTATAACAAATGTCAGAATTTACTAATAC